>CAZWIO010000007.1:0-227071 GCA_964634195.1 uncultured Methyloceanibacter sp.
ACGCGCTCGGCAAGTTCCTGCCCGACCAGGACCGGCCGAACGAGGGCGTGTTCTCCTTCAAGGATGACGACGAGCAGTGGCTGTCGCTCCGCTACGACCTGACCGCGCCGCTCGCCCGCTATGTCGCCGAGAACTTCCAGCATCTGCCGAAGCCCTTCCGCCGCTATCAGGTCGGCCCTGTGTGGCGTAACGAGAAGCCGGGGCCTGGGCGCTTCCGCCAGTTCATGCAGTTCGACGCCGATACCGTCGGCGCGTCGTCGGTCGCGGCGGATGCCGAGCTCTGCATGCTCGCCGCTGACACGCTCGAAGCGCTCGGCGTCCCGCGCGGGCAATATGTGATCAAGGTCAACAACCGCAAAGTGCTGGATGGCGTGCTGGACTCGGTCGGTCTTGAGGGCAAGGCGAATAAACGCCTCGCCGTGTTGCGCGCCATCGACAAGCTCGACCGCCTTGGTGTCGAAGGCGTGCGCGCGCTGTTGGGCAAAGGCCGCAAGGACGAGTCTGGCGACTATACGAAAGGCGCCGAGCTGACCGCCGAGCAGGCTGCGCCAATTCTCAAGTTGATCGAGTCCGAGCAACTCAACGCCACCGACTTTGCGTCCGCCTCGAGCGGGATCGGCGGGGAGGGGCTCAAGGAAGTCGCCGAGATCGGCGCTCTGGTCGAGCAGGCGGGCTACGCTGACCGCATCAAAGTCGATCTGTCCGTCGTGCGCGGGCTCGAATATTACACCGGCCCGGTATTCGAGGCTGAGCTGCTCTCGCCGATCAAGGACGAGCGCGGCCAGCCGATCAGGCTCGGCTCGGTGGTGAGCGGCGGGCGCTACGATGGGCTGGTCGAGCGCTTCACCGGCGAGAAGGTGCCGGCGACCGGCATCTCCATCGGCGTGTCGCGCCTGCTGTTCGGGCTCAAACTGCTCGGCACATATAAAGAGAGCGCTGTGCGGGGGCCTGTGGTCGTGCTGGTCCTCGACCGTGACCGCATCGCCGATTACCAGAAGATGGCGCAGACTTTGCGCGCCGCCGGCATCCGCGCCGAAGTCTATCTCGGCGAGTCCGGCATGAAGGCGCAGATGAAATATGCCGACCGGCGCAAGAGCCCGTGCGTCGTCATCCAGGGCGGCGACGAGAAGGCCAAGGGCGAGGTGCAGATCAAGGACCTGATCCTCGGCGCCACGCTCACCGCGATCGAGGATCGCGAAGAGTATTTAAAGAAGCAGGCCGAGGCGCAGTTCGCCGTGCCCGAGTCGCAGCTCGTCGAGAAAGTCCACGAAGTCCTTTCCCGTCACGAAGCCTAAAGCAATTCGCGTCATGAACACCCGCACCCACGTCATTGCCGGGCTTGACCCGGCAATCCACGACTTTGTCATTCCCGCGTAGGCGGGAATCCAGTAACCACCACCGACTGTGATTACTGGGTTGCCCGGTCGAGCCGGGCAATGACACGCTCTTGATGTTGTCCGAGTAAACCCACCATGGCCGCTGAATCGGCGAAAGAGTTCGAGGCTCTCGAAGCCCAGGCGACGACCCTGCTCGATCTGTTCAAGCGGGCGGGTTACGAGCAGGTTGCGCCTTCGATCCTGCAGCCGGCCGACGTGTTCCTCGACCGGATCGGCGAGCAGGTGCGGAGCCTCACTTATATGTTCAGCGATCTCGCGGGCGACGAATTGTGCCTGCGGCCAGACCTGACTGTGCCGGTGTCGCGGCTTTATCTCGAGCGGCACCCGCGCGCCGACGCTGCCGCGCGTTATTGCTATAACGGCCCGGCCTTCCGCTTCCAGCCCCACCGGCCGAAGAGCCAGCGCGAGTTCCGCCAGGCCGGCATCGAGTGCTTCGGCGTCGAGGACCGCGAGGCCGCCGACGCCGAGATCGTGCGGCTCGCGGTCGAGGCCGTGCGCGCCGCGGGGCTTAAGCGTTTCTCGCTGCGCTTCGGCGACATCGCGCTGTTCTATGCGCTGATCGACGCGCTCGGCCTCCCGGAACGCTGGCGGCTCAAGCTTCGTCATTATTTCTGGCGGCCGCCTGCCTTCCACACCTTGCTTGGCCAGCTCGCTCGCGGCGAGCGCGCGAACGGCGACGGACCAGCGTCTGCGCTTGCCGCGACGCTTGCCGGCAAATCGCAGGACCAGGCCGAGGAGCTGGTCGCTGCGCATCTCGATGCGCAAGGCCTGCCGCTCGCCGGCAACCGCACGCTCGGCGAGATCGCCGCACGCCTGCGCGACCACGCCGCTGACCTGAGCGCCGAGCCGCTGCCGAAGGAGGTGGCGACCGTGATCGACTATTACCTCGCGGTGTCCGGCGCACCGCAGGAGGCCGTCGAGCGGGTCGCCATGATTGCCAAGGGCGCGGGGCTCGAGCTCGGCGCCGCACTCGACACCACGGCGCGGCGCTTCGACCGGCTGCAAGAGAGCGGCATCGACTTGACGGGCGCGACCTTCGCCACCGAGTTCGGCCGCGATCTCGAATATTATTCGGGCCTCGTGTTCCAGATCGAGGCGGAGGGCGCCGCGAACGGCGAGCAGATCGCGGGCGGCGGACGCTATGACGGACTGCTCGAAGCGCTTGGCGCGCCGCGCCCCGTGCCCGCGGTCGGCGCCGCCGTGCACACCGAGCGCCTGCTCGCCGCCGTGCAGGGGGCTTCGTGATGGCGGGCACACTCACCATCGCCGTGCCCTCCAAGGGCCGGCTCAAGGACCAGGTGGCCGAGTTGCTCGAGCGCGCGGGCGCGCCCTTGCGTAAGACCGGGCATGAACGCCTCTATCGCGGCGCGCTCGCTGGGCTCGACGGCGTCGAGGTCGAGTTCGCCTCGGCGGCCGACATCGTGCATCTCTTGAAGGCCGGGCGCGCGCATCTTGGCATCACAGGCGAGGACCTGGTCCGCGAGACGCTTGCCGATGTCGATGGAGCGGTCGAGTTCCTCGTGCCGCTCGGCATCGGCCGCGCCGACGTGGTGGTCGCCGTGCCCGATTGCTGGATCGACGTCGCGCGCATGGCGGACCTCGAAGACGTCGCGGCGCAGTTCGCGCGCACGCATGGCCGCAGGCTCCGCGTCGCCACCAAATATATGAACCTCACGCGCCGCTTCTTCGCCGAGCACGGTGTCGCGGGCTACCGCATCGTCGAGAGTGCTGGCGCCACCGAGGCGACGCCTGCGTCCGGCACGGCCGAGCTGATCGTCGACATCACCACGACCGGCACGACGCTCCGCGCCAATCATCTGAAGGTGCTGGACGACGGGCTGATCCTGCGCTCGCAGTCACACCTGATCGCCGCGCGCGCCGCGGATTGGACGCGCGACGCGAAAGCGCTCCGCGATGCGATCATCGCGCGCCTTACCTCTCAGTAAAGTGTCATTGCTCGCCTTCGCGGGCATGCCACGCGCTAAGAAATAAAAAAGGGCCGCTCCGGAGAGAGCGGCCCTTCGACTTTCTGCAACGAGCGTTAGACTACATCATGTCCATGCCGCCCATGCCGCCGCCCGGCATGTGCGCATGACCCTCGCTCGCCTTCTTCGGCGCCTCGGCCACACCGGCTTCGGTGGTGACAAGCAGGCCTGCGACCGAGGCCGCATCCTGCAGCGCCGTGCGCACGACCTTGGCGGGGTCAATGATGCCCTTGGCGAGCAGGTCGCCGTACTCGTTGTTCTGCGCGTCGTAGCCGTAGGACGGCGACTTCTGGTCGATGATCTTGCCGACCACGATCGAGCCTTCGACGCCGGCATTCTCGGCGATCTGGCGGATCGGCGACTGCAGCGCGCGGCGCACGATATTGATGCCCGCTTCCTGGTCGTCGTTGTCGCCCTTCGCCTTGATCGCCTTGGACGCCCAGAGCAGAGCCACGCCGCCGCCCGGCACGATGCCTTCCTCGACTGCGGCCCGCGTCGCGTTCAGCGCATCGTCCACGCGGTCCTTCTTCTCCTTGACCTCGACCTCGGTCGCGCCGCCGACCTTGATCACCGCAACGCCGCCGGCGAGCTTCGCCAGCCGCTCCTGCAGCTTCTCGCGGTCGTAGTCTGACGTCGTATCCTCGATCTGCTGCTTGATCTGGGCGATGCGGGCCTGGATGTCGGCCTTCTTGCCGGAGCCATCGACGATGGTGGTGTCATCCTTGGTGATCGACACCTTCTTCGCCTTGCCGAGCATGTTGATCGTGACGTTCTCGAGCTTGATGCCGAGATCCTCGGAGATCAGCTCGCCGCCGGTCAAGACCGCGATGTCCTGCAGCATGGCCTTGCGGCGATCGCCGAAGCCCGGCGCCTTCACCGCCGCGACCTTCAAGCCGCCGCGCAGCTTGTTGACCACCAGCGTAGCAAGCGCCTCGCCCTCCACGTCCTCGGCGATCACGAGCAGCGGACGGCCCGACTGCACCACCGACTCGAGCAGCGGCAGCATGGCCTGCAGGCCTGACAGCTTCTTCTCGTAGATGAGGATGTACGGGCTCTCGAGCTCGGCCACCATCTTCTCGGCATTGGTGATGAAGTAGGGCGAGATATAGCCGCGGTCGAACTGCATGCCCTCGACCACTTCGAGCTCGCTGTCGAGGCTCTTGGCTTCCTCGACCGTGATCACGCCCTCATTGCCGACCTTCTGCATGGCCTTGGCGATCATGTCGCCGATCGCCTTCTCGCCATTTGCCGAGATGGTGCCGACCTGCGCGATCTCCTCGGAGCCAGACACCTTCTTGGAGCGCTTCTTGATCTCCTCGACGACCTCGATCACGGCCTTGTCGATGCCGCGCTTCAGGTCCATCGGGTTCATGCCGGCGGCGACGGCCTTCAGGCCCTCGCGCACGATCGACTGCGCCAGCACGGTCGCGGTGGTGGTGCCGTCGCCGGCGGTGTCGTTGGTCTTGGACGCGACCTCTTTCAGCATCTGCGCGCCCATGTTCTCGAACTTGTCCTCGAGCTCGATCTCCTTCGCGACCGTCACGCCGTCCTTGGTCGAGCGCGGTGCGCCGAACGACTTCTCGAGGATCACGTTGCGGCCCTTGGGGCCGAGCGTGACCTTCACCGCATTGGCCAGCACGTCCACGCCGCGCAACATGCGCTCGCGTGCCTCGGCTGCGAATTTCACATCTTTAGCTGCCATCTGAATTGCTCCGTTACTTGCCGCTTTGCGTTTTGCGTTAGCCGAGAATGCCCATGATGTCGGACTCCTTCATGATGAGGAGTTCCTCGCCGTCGATCTTGACCTCGGTGCCCGACCATTTGCCGAACAGCACCTTGTCGCCGGCCTTCACGCCCATGGGCTGCAGCTTGCCGTCCTCGCCGCGGGCGCCGGGCCCAACCGCGATCACCTTGCCGGTCTGCGGCTTCTCCGCCGCCGTGTCCGGGATGATGATGCCGCCTTTGGTCTTCTGCTCCTCCTCGAGCCGCTGGACCACCACGCGGTCGTGCAAGGGTTTGAATTTCATATGATTTTCTCCGCCTGGAAGGAAATTTGCGCCGCTTGGCACTCGCGCGAACGGAGTGCCAGAGCGATCCGGCAGGAGATACTGTCGGGTCTCGGCCCTGTCAAGGTTCGGGCGGTGTCGTCATACCGGCGACAGTCGGTATCCAGATTGAGCGATCCGGGCCTGCCGCACTGGATTCCGGCTTGCGCCGGAATGACGACACGGATGGCGCGTCTTGGCGTTGCTATTCCGAGGGCTGCGGCGCCAGACGGCGTGACAGCGACACGGCATAGGCGCCGGAGCGGGCGGCGAAGATCGGGTCGTCCGCAGGCCCCGCGATCCCGTCAGGCAGGTTGGCCGGCAGGAAGGTGATCGCGTCGCATTTCTCGTTCGGTGCGATCGCCTCGATCTCGATCGTGCCGAGCGGCGCGGTCGGCCTCTCGTCCTCGCCGTCCCAGCGGAGGGTAGGGTCGCTCGTCTGGTCGCCCTCCTTGCCGAGCACCGCCACGAACTCGAACTTGGCGGGGCCTTTGCCGAGACGCTCCGTGAACTCGGCCTCGTAGAAATCGGCACCCTTGGCGGTCGCTTCCTCGTCGCTCAGCCCCTTATCGCCGTCGCTCGGCGCCACCTTGAGCTTCACGAGCTTCTTCTCGCCCGCCGCGTTGGTGAGGGTGAAGGCGTGGATGCCGAAATAGCTCGCATCGGCATAGCTCGCCGGCACGGGATGCTCCTTCGCCCAGGCGGCCTGACGCGTGGTCTCGGGGTTCGCCTTGCTGAAGGCTTCGATCGCGGCAGGATCGGGCTTCTCGGCCCCTTCGGCCGGCGTCCGCACTTTTAGGAACTCGACCACTTGCGCCGGCGTCTTGGCGAAGAAGATCGGGACCGACAGCATAACGAAGTCGCTCGTCGCGCCGTCGCCGAGATCGAATCTGAGGGCAAGGCCGCGTCCGCCTTTCGAGTTGTCGGCCGCTTTCGGATTGCCGCCGCCCATCGAGAAGCGGCCGAGCAGCGGCACCGGCTTTGCGAATTGCGGCGCCTTGGAGAGCGAGGCGGCGTCGGGCGCCGGCGTGAACTTGCCGCTCACGCAGAAGCCTTTGGCATGGCTCCCGCGCATGCCCGGATGCTTGCCGAACACCCCGTTCAGCGCATCGACCAACTCGACCGGTGTCGTCGTATCCGCGGCCACCGCGCCCGGTGCGGTGCCGCCGAAGAGGATAAGGCTAAGAAATGCAATCGTCGCTTGCTTGCCCGTATGCTTGCCCATGGGAGGAACCTCGTCTCAACCGATGCCCAGCGCGGATGCGAAATCCAGCGACACTAGCATAGCGAAAAAACCAACATGCGCGATGCATGTTTATGCCAAATTCGCGGCGATAGGCGTGGCCGAAATGCGTGGAAGTTTGCCGGCGGTGGACGCGCGTTCCCCGCCGCAGCGTCGCGATTTGAGCCAAATTGCTGTTGCCTTTCAGAGGCCTGTCGCCCATCATCGCGAATTAAAGGGGATTCATGCAAAAGATGCAGGAGGCCGTCGCCATGACGTCCAAGCGGGCCGCTTCATCCGGGCCGGGCTTCCTCGATACCGTTGTGCTGATCGCCATGGCTATCACCGCGGCCGCCGTCGCCGCGGGGCTGATCGTTCAAACCGGCATCGCCACCATCCCGGCCATCATCGCCGCGACCGCTCTCTACATGGTCATGGCCGCGTCCTACCTGACGCTTGGGCGCGGCTCGGGCCGCGCCGCCGAGGGCGGTACGGAGCGGCTGCACGAGATCGAGCAGGCGCTCGAGGTCATCGACGGAGACCTGCAGCGGATCGACCGGGTCGAGGACGAGCTCGGCAGGGTTGGCCTTCTCAGCGAGCGCGTCGACCAGCTCGACCGCGCGCTTAGCGAGCGGCCGCCGCTCGGCGCGGTGCAGGAGAGCGCTCAACCTCAGCAGCTCACCGCCGACCTCGAAGACGTGCATACCAAGATCGAATCGCTGCGCGCCGATCTCCAGAGCGAGACCCGCAGCCAGCGCGAAAAGATCTCGCGGGATTTGCGGCAGCTCGAATCGCTGATCGTGAAGCTTGCCGGCGAGCTCACCGCCCGCGCCGCGCCGATACCGGCGCCGGCCGCCGCGTCGGCCGCGCCGGCGGCGGCACAGAGCCGCTCGCCCGCGCCGTTTGCGGCCGAAGTCAAGGCCGCGCTCGAGGAATCGCTCGAAGAGCCGAAGCCCGCGCCGAAGATTTCCGCAGCCGAGCCGCTCGAGCTTTCCGAGCCGTCGCCGCCGCCGAAGCTTGCCGTGGCGCTGAAGGAGGAGGATTTCGCCGCCGACTTTTCCTATGACGAGATCGCGGGTGTGGGGTCCGCAGCGTCAGAGACGCCCAAGGTCGAACCGGTGGAAGTGGCGGAAGAAGCTCTGGAGCTTGCCGAGGACGCCGCCGACTCTGATGCCGAGGAGATCGACCTCGTCGCGGAGGTGACGGAAGCGACGGTCGCCGACACCCCCGCGGAAGAGGCCGCAGCCGTAACCGCCGCGACTGCGGAGCCGGGCATGCGCGAAACGCTGCGCCAGGCGATCGAAGGCAGCCGCATCGATCTCTACCTGCAGCCGACTGTCACGCTGCCCGAGCGTAAGCTCCGCTACTACGAGGGCTACACCCGCATCAGGAACGCGGCCGACGAGCTCGTGCTGCCCGGCGCCTACATCCCCGTCGCCGAGGACGCCGGCGTGGTGCCGCTCATCGACAACGTGCTGCTCGTCAAGAGCGTGCAGGTGCTGCGCCGGCTCAAGCCTCAGTCGCGGCTCAAGGGCATCTTCTGCAACATCTCGATGAAGTCTCTGCTCGATCCGGATTATTTCCCCGAGCTCGTCGAGTTCATGGAAGAGAACGCGGGGCTCAGCGAGAGCCTCGTGTTCGAGGTCAGCCAGAAGGCGATGGACGGGCTTTCGCGCGGCGAGCTTGCCGCGCTCGATACGCTCGGCGCGCTCGGCTACGGCTTCTCGCTCGACCATGTCGAGGATCTCGACGTCGATTTCGCCACATTGCGCGAGCGGCATTTCCGCTTCGTCAAGATCGCGGCGCCGCTCTTCCTCGACGACATCGAGGCGCGCGGCGCGGTACTGCCCGCCTCCGAGATGAAGGCCTATGTCGAGGATTTCGACCTCAAGCTGATCGTCGAGAAGGTCGAAGACGAGGGCTCGGTGGCGCGGCTGCTCGACTATGGCATCGATCTCGCGCAAGGCCGCCTGTTCGGCGAGCCGAAGCTCATGAGCCCGGCCACCGTTCGGGAGCTCGAAGACGCCGACGCCGCCTAGGCTAGTGCGTAGACGCTAGGGCCTAGACCTAGCGCTGCTTCGAGCCCGTATCCTTAGCCCCGTATTTCTTCTTCTGCTTCTGCGACCTGGTCGTTTTCGCCGTCTTCTTCTTGGTGAAGGGGGGCGTGAGATTGGGGCGCAGGTTTTTCCAGACGGCCCTGGTCTCCAGATCGGCGGCCGCAACGGGAGGCGTGTAGGCAAAGCCGAGCAGCACGGCACAGGCTGCGCTTGTCACGACATAACGATGCCACATGGCGAAATCTCCTGGCGCCCGCAAATAGGTTGGGCGCAGTTCATGCGTGTAACGGATAGAGAGACCTAACCGGCGGGCAGATGAGGGGTTCCGTCCGGCCGCGTGCGGGTAGAGCACAGCCGGCGTCGAGATGACGCCACTCCTGACAGTCTTAAGCTACGCGCCTACTCGGCGGCAGGCGCGGTGTCCGGCGTCACGTCCTTCTGGTCGGCCTTGTTCTCGACCGCACCGGTCTGATCGTTCGCGTCGGGACGCGGGCTCTGCTTGACGGCGTCGCGGTCCATGTCGGCCGCGATGCGGACGGGCGAGTTGTTCTCGACGTTCTGCTGCTGCATGGGGCAAGCCTCTGCCGGAACGGCGAAGGCGAGACCGCTAAGGGCGGCGAGTGCGGCAAGAGTTGTGATGGAGTGTAGACGCATGCTCGTGCCTCCAGATGTACAATGGAGAGTAGGCGAAGCGTAGCGGACCCAGTCCGAAAAGTCCACGCCAAGCCGTGCGCCGTGCCCCCGGCCCAAGGCTATTTCTTGGTGAGGTCGAGCTTGAAGCCGTGCTGCCGCGCGGCCGCCACATGCAATTCGCGCCGCTGCTCGGGCGAGAGGTTGAGCGTGTCGGCGATCAGCTCGACCCATTCGGGCGACGGCTTCTTATGTCCGGTGATGAGCTGGTTGACATAGGCCGTCGAGCGGCCGGTCTTGGCGGCGAGCTCGGTCTGGGTCATGCGGGCCTCGGCGAGCGCAACGCTCACCGAGGCTCCGAATGGACTTGCGTATCTCGAGCGGCGCCCCACTAGAGCTTGATATCGTC
This sequence comes from uncultured Methyloceanibacter sp., assembly GCA_964634195.1. Lineage (GTDB taxonomy): Bacteria > Pseudomonadota > Alphaproteobacteria > Rhizobiales > Methyloligellaceae > Methyloceanibacter. The sequence continues at coordinate 9,746 of CAZWIO010000007.1, forward strand.
AACGATCGGCTTCTTCAACACGCGCTTGATCTTCTTCTCCACGCTGTCGAAGAACTTGTCGCCGGCCGCCTCCTTCTGCACAGGGCGGAAGGCGGTCGTGGGCGTTTCCGCGCGGGCATAGCTGCAGGCGTTATCGGCCACGCCGCCGAACGCCATGCGGGTGGCTTCCGCGTCGCGATGGTCGTAGGCGACGGTCGCTTGCGGCGAGATGCCCATGCGCGCGCCCTGGTCGTAGGCGTCGAGCCCCACGCCCATGAAGTTGAACTGCCAGCCGAGCTTGCCCTTCTCCTTGATCAGCGCGTTGAGCTCGTCCCAGCTATGCTCGGTCGACGAGTTCTCCTCGCCGTCGGTGTGGAAGCAGATTACGACCTTGGTCTCGGTATCGCCGGCGAGCGATTCCTCGACGGCCTTGACGGTCTTGTAGGCGGCGTCGATCAGCGGCGTCGAGGCGCGCGGCTCGTAGGTCTCGCGCGTGAGCTGCGGCACCTGGCCGACCGGCGTCTGCACGCAAATCTTATCGATGCTCATCGAGTCGAACTGGATGAAGGTGAAGTCGATCGCGGCACCTCCCTTCTGCAGGCCTTCGAGATAGGCGTTGAAGGCGCCGATCGTGTCGTCGCGGATCTGTTGCATGGAGCCCGTGCGGTCGAGCAGGAAAGTGACGAGGGTGCGGCTGGCTGGCTTCAGCATAGGGGTTCTCCGGTTGTTTACCGATAGGGCATAAATTTTATGCCAATCGAGTTAATTGAACCAAGCCCTTATTTGTTCCGTGTGGGCTGAGACCATTGTGAGGGTCGTCACACGTGGCACGGGGCATACCTCCCCCTCGTGGGGAGGTCGGCTTGCGCAGCAAGCCGGGTGGGGGGAGTTCTGCGCAGCAGGGATATTCACCCCACCCGCTCGCCGCATTGCGGCGAGCTGCCCTTCCCATCAAGGGGAGAGATGGAGCGAGCGGGGTGGCCTCGGAAGGCTTCCCGTCTTGACCGTGTCAGGCCGAAGCTCTACCGCACCGTCATGACCGAGACCGCGCCCGGCGCCCCCGCCATCCCCATCATCGCCTCGCTCAAGGAGCTCGGGCCCCGCTATCGCGTCTGGCTCGTCGACATCTGGGGCGTGATGCATAACGGGCGCCGCGCCTATCTCCGGGCGGTCGCCTCAACGCGCGCCTTCCGCGCCTCGGGCGGCGTCGTCGTGCTCTTGTCCAATTCGCCGCGCCCGAGCATCGCCGTGCAGGATCAGCTTCGCGATCTCGGCGTGCCCTACGACGCCTACGACGCGACGGTGACCTCAGGCGACCTCACCCGCCACGAGCTCGAGAAGCACAAAGGCGCGCTCGTGTTCCATCTCGGGCCGGCGCGCGACCTGCCGATCTTCGACGGCGTCGACGTCAGGCTCGTCCCCCGCGACGAAGCTCAGTTGATCGTCTGCTCGGGGCTGTTCGATGACGACACCGAGACGCCCGAAGATTATGCGGCCATGCTGGAAAAGCTCGCCGCGCGCAAGCTGCCGATGATCTGCGCCAATCCCGACACCCGCGTCGAGCGCGGCGGCAAGCTCATCTGGTGCGCTGGCGCGCTCGCCAAGGCTTACGAGAAGCTCGGCGGCAGCGTGGTCTATGCCGGCAAGCCCTATGCGCCGATCTACAAGCTCGCGTTCGAGACCGTCCCCGAGCTTGCGGGCGGCGCCGTGCCGAAGGATCAGATCCTCGCCATCGGCGACGGCATCCAGACCGACATCGAAGGCGCCGCGGGAATGGGGATCGATGCAGTGTTCGTGGCGAGCGGTTTGCACGTCCCGGGCGTCGGGCCCGCGAGCCTCAATGCCGCCGAGGTCGCCCCGCTCTTTGCCAAGAGCAAGGCGCGGCCAGTCGCGGCCATGCGCGCGCTTGCCTGGTAGCAGCGCAATTCGTCATACCGGCGAAAGCCGGTATCCAGGATCGGATGCTCGTTGCGGTGTTCTGGATTCCGGCTTGCGCCGGAATGACGCTCTCTAGGCGCGGCCGAACAACGCGTCGATGCGGGCTTGCACATGAGCGTCGGCGCCCAGGCTCGGCCCGTCGAGCGATAGCCCCGGCGATGCCCTTTGCACGCGCGCCGCGCCAGCCCCGCGGGTTCTACGGCCCGTGTCCTTGAGGCGCGTGGCGATCACCGCATCGAGCGTCTTGGTGATCTTGGTGACGCGCTGGCCGACCAGGTCGTGGAAGCCGCAGGCCGTCATGATCGACAGGATCGCTTCCTCGGCCTTGGCGGCTTCTTCCTTGTCGGCGAAGGCGAGCAGACCTTCCGCTGAATCGAGGATGCGGGCCGCCGCGTCCTCCGCCGTGCTGCGGATCGCGGCAAGCTCGCGCAGCGTGGTCATCAGCGCGGCGATCTCTTGTGACACCGGGCGGCCGCCATCGGCGCCCGGAAGCTTGGTCCTGCTTGCGATATGTCGTGGCATGAAACCGCGCCCCCCAGCGCGTTTCGCGCTCAGTCCCCGAACACTGCGTCGATCTTCGACTTGAGCGTCACGGCGTTGAACGGCTTGACGATATAGTTGCTCACGCCGGCATTCTTCGCCGCCATGACGTTGTCGGTCTTCGACTCGGCGGTGACCATGATGAACGGCGTCTGCGAGAGCCTGCCGTCCGCGCGTACCTCGCGCAGCAGCTCGTAGCCCGTCATAGGCTCCATGTTCCAGTCGGAGATGATGAGCCCGTATTGCTTCTGCCGCATCAGCTCGAGCGCGGCCGTGCCGTCCGCCGCCTCGTCGACATGGACGAAGCCGAGTTGCTTCAGGAGATTGCGAATGATCCGGATCATCGTCTTGTAGTCATCGACGACGAGCACCGGCATGGAATGGTCGACTGCCATCAACTCCTCCGCTCCTCACGCGCGGCCGGGCGTTCCGTCTGGCGCTGGCGTGAGATTGAATGCCCTGGCGAGGCGCCGGCCCTCCCCCGGGCAGACCCATGCGGCGAGACTAAGCGCGGGCCGTGAATGGACGGTTAAGTTCAACCGCCAGACGCACCGCTGGCGGGGCTCGTGCCCGTACCCAAGTCTTATTGCAGTGCAGCAAGGGCTTCGCTATTTTCGCCCGCAACGCCAAAAGGACCAGGGGATCGTCAACGATGACCAGCAACGGGAACGGCGCCGCGGGCCTCGGCCACGGCCACTATTTGGAGGACCTCGCCGTCGGCATGGAAGCGAGCGTCGCCAAGACCATCACCAATGACGACGTCCGGGTCTTCGCCGCCCTGTCGGGCGACGTGAACCCTGTGCATCTCGACGACGATTTCGCCGCCGGCACCGTCTTCAAGCGGCGCATCGCCCACGGCTTCCTGACGGGTAGCCTGTTCTCGACCGTGCTCGGCACCAAGCTTCCGGGGCCTGGCTGCATCTACCTGTCGCAGAACTTGAAGTTCCGCGCGCCGGTCTATATCGGCGACGAGGTGGTGGCGACCTGCCGGGTCACCGCGGTCGACACCGAGAAAGCCCGCGCGACGCTCGCTTGCGACTGCACCGTCAATGGCAAGACCGTGCTCGAAGGCGAAGCAGTGATGATGGTCGACCGCCGCACTGCCCGCCAATAGGCGCGCGGCAAGCCCTTAAAGGATGATGCAATGGACGTTGTCCGCATCTGGCGGGACGTGCCGCAATCCCTCAAGGGCGCGGTCCTGGCCATCGGCAATTTCGACGGCGTCCATCGCGGGCATCAGGCGGTGTTCGGTGAGGCGCGGCGCATCGCCGAGGCCGAGGGCCTGAGCTCCGGCGCCGTGCTGTTCGAGCCGCATCCGCGCGAGTTCTTCGAGCCTGAGAAGCCGTTCTTCCGGCTGACGCCGCTGCCGCTCAAGCTGGAGCTGCTCGAGGAGCTCGGGCTCGACCAGGTGTTTGTCATCGATTTCGAGCCCGAGCTTGCCGCGCTGAGCGCCGAGGCCTTCGCCACCGAGGTGGTGGGCCGGGGGCTCGGCGCGAGCCATCTCGTGGTCGGCCACGATTTCACCTACGGCAAGGGGCGTACTGGCTCGACCGCCGAGCTTGCCACGCTCGGCCGGGTGCTCGGCTTCGGCGTCGACGTGGTGGATCCGGTGGGCGCGGGCGAGGGGATCTTCTCCTCGAGCCGCATCCGCGATGAGCTGCGCGCTGGCGAGGTGCGGGAGGCGGCCGAGCAGCTCGGCTATTGGTGGCGTGTGCGCGGGCGGGTCGAGAAGGGCGCCGGCCGCGGCAAGGGGCTCGGCTTTCCCACCGTGAATTTTCCGCTTAGCCCCGGCCAGGACGTGCGGCACGGCATCTATGCCATGCGCGTGCATCATGACGGCGGCCGCCACGACGCCGCGGGCTATGTCGGCGCGCGGCCGACCTTCGGGGAGGGCGCGCCCGTGCTCGAAGCCTATCTGCTCGACTTCGAAGGCGACCTCTACGGCGCCGAGATCGAGGCCGAGTTCATCGCCTTTCTCCGGCCCGACCAGGTCTTCGACGACGGCGCTTCGCTTGCCGTGCAGATGGAGAAGGACTGTGCGGCCGCGCGCACCGTGTTGCGGCGGATCGACGAAGACGATCCGATGCGCCGCTTTCCGCTCGGCCGCGCTCTGGCTGAGCAGGGCGGCAAGCAGACTGGCAAGCGGACTGGATTGTCCTGAAGCCGGTTGGTAGAACCCGCGCGGGGATTCGAGGCGGCGGCCTTCGGAAAGCAAGATCATGGCGACACAGAAGAAGCGCGCCGGCAAGGCCAAGCCGGCCTCGGCGACGAAGGCTTCGCGCAAAGCTAAGCCCGCGCCGAAGCGGAAGCCGGCCAAGGCGTCGAAGCCGGCCAAGCAGAAGACCGCGCGGGCCGCGCCGAAGCGCGCTTCGGCGGCGAAGGCCAAGACGGCTCGGTCAACGGCTAGGCCGAAGGCGACCGCCAAAGCGCGCGCCACTGCGAAGCCGAAGGTCAAACCCAAGACCAAGCCGCAGGCAAAACCCAAGCCGGCCGCCAAGCTGAAGGCGAAGCTGGTCGCCAAGGCGAAGCCGCGTCAGGTTGCCAAGCCGAAGCGCAAGGCCGCATCTGCCAAGCCTGCCCGAAAGAAACCCACGAAGCCGCAATCGCTGGTCGCAAGGATCGAAGCGCTGCCGCCCGAGCCGCAATCGCTTGTGGAGCGGATCGACGCCTTAGCGCCCGAGCCGCAGATCGGACGCGATTGGAGCGAGACCCTGTTCCTGCCTAAGACCGACTTCCCGATGAAGGCCGGGCTGCCCGAGCGCGAGCCGCAACTGCTCGAGCGCTGGTCGCGGCTCGGTCTCTATGAGCGGCTGCGCGAGGAGGGGAAGGGCCGCCCGAAATTCGTGCTGCATGATGGTCCGCCTTACGCCAACGGCTCGATCCATATCGGCACCGGGCTGAACAAGATCCTGAAGGACGTGATCGTCCGCTCGCAGTCGATGATGGGCAAGGATGCGAACTACGTTCCGGGCTGGGACTGCCACGGCCTGCCGATCGAGTGGAAGGTCGAGGAGGAGAACTATCGCGCCAAGGGCAGGTCGAAGCCCGACCTCAGCGACAGCGAGGCGATGATCGCCTTCCGCGCCGAGTGCCGCGCCTATGCCGAGCACTGGCTCTCGGTGCAGCGCGAGGAGTTCAAGCGGTTAGGGGTGATAGGCGATTTTGCGCGGCCCTACACCACGATGAGCTTCGATGCAGAGGCTATAATCGCCCATGAACTGACAAAATTCGCCATGAACGGGCTGCTTTACCGCGGATCGAAGCCCGTGATGTGGTCGGTGGTCGAGCGTACCGCGCTCGCCGAGGCCGAGGTGGAATACGCCGAGATCGAGAGCCCCTCGATCTACGTGAAGTTCCCGGTGCGATATTCCGCAGGCGGTGCAATAGGTTGGACCGACGGCGCGGTCGAGGCTTCGGCCGCGCTCGGCGACGTGGCACGCGAGAGCTACCTCAAGCTCAAGGACGCCTTCATCGTCATCTGGACCACGACGCCCTGGACCTTGCCGGGCAACCGCGCGATTTCCTTTTCGCCGTCAATCACTTACGGCCTCTACGAGGTGCGCGAGGCGCCCGAGGGCAACTGGGCCAGGCGCGACGACAAGCTGGTCCTCGCCGACGCCCTCGCCGAAGAGGTCATGGCGGCGGCGCGGGTCACCAATTTCCGCAAGATTGCGCCGGTTTCCAACGCCGAGCTCGCCAGCATCCGCGCCGCGCACCCGCTCGCCGGGGCGGGCTACGGCTTCGAGGTGCCGCTCCTCGCCGGCGAGCATGTGACCGCCGACACCGGTACGGGCTTCGTCCACACGGCACCCGGCCACGGAACGGAAGACTTTGAAATCTGGGACGAAAACCGCAGCAAACTCGCGGCGGCGCGCATCGACACCAAGATCCCCTTCACCGTCGACGAAGCCGGCTTTTTCACCAAGGACGCGCCGGGCTTCGAAGGCAAGCGCGTGGTCGACGACAAGGGCCGGTTCGGCGATGCCAACGAGGCAGTCATCGGCGCACTGATCGAGGCGGACGCGCTGCTCGCCCGCGCGCGCCACAAGCACGACTATCCCCATTCCTGGCGCTCGAAGAAGCCGGTGATCTTCCGCGCCACCCCGCAATGGTTCATCGCCATCGACAAGGCGATGGGTGAGGGGGAGCCCACGCTGCGTGACCGCGCGCTCAAAGCCATCGGCGAAACGCGCTGGGTGCCAGCGCAAGGCGAGAACCGCATCAAGGGCATGGTCGAGACGCGGCCCGACTGGGTGGTGTCGCGCCAGCGTGCCTGGGGCGTGCCGATCACCGTGTTCGTGCACAAGGAGACGGGCGACGTCATCCCGCGCGCCGGCTTCGACCGTTCGCAAGAGCTGATCGACCGTATCGTCGCGGCCTTCCGCGAAGAGGGCGCGGACGCTTGGTTCAAGCAGGGCGCCACGGAGCGGTTCCTTGCGGGCATCATCGGCAATCCCGCAGACTGGGAGAAGGTCGACGACATCCTCGATGTCTGGTTCGACTCAGGCTCGACCCATGCCTTCGTGCTCGAGCAGCGTTCTGACCTCAAATGGCCGGCCGACCTTTATCTCGAAGGCTCGGACCAGCATCGCGGCTGGTTCCAGTCCTCGCTGCTCGAAGCTTGCGGGACGCGCGGTCGCGCGCCCTACGACGCGGTCGTCACGCACGGCTTTGTCGTCGACGAAGCCGGGCGCAAGATGTCGAAATCGATCGGCAATGTGGTCGCGCCGCAAGACGTGATCCGCCAGTCCGGCGCCGAGATCCTGCGGCTCTGGGCCATGAGCTCGGACTATGCCGAGGACCTCCGCATCGGCCCCGACATCATCAAGGCCAATGTCGAGTCCTACCGCAAGCTCAGGAACACGCTGCGCTTTCTGCTCGGCAATCTTGCCCATTACCGGCAGAGCCTTAGCGTCGCCTATGAAGACATGCCCGAGCTCGAGCGCTACATGCTCACGCGCCTCGGCGAGCTCGATGAGATCGTGCGCGAGGGTTACAACGCGTTCGACTTCAAGCGCATCTTCCATGCGCTGTTCAATTTCTGCGTCAACGATCTGTCGGCCTTCTATTTCGACATCCGCAAGGACGCACTCTATTGCGACCCGTTCGACAGCATGACGCGCCGCGCGGCGCTCACCGTGCTCGACCGGCTCTTCGCCGCGCTCACGGCCTGGCTGGCGCCGATGCTCGCCTTCACCATGGAGGAGGCTTGGCTCAACCGCTTCCCCGACGACAAGGGCTCGGTGCATCTCCGCCAGTTCCCTGATGTTCCCGACCAATGGCGCGACGAGGATCTCGCCGAGAAATGGCGCAAGGTACGCGCCGTGCGCCGCGTGGTAACGGGCGCGCTCGAGATCGAGCGCAAGGAAGGGCGCATCGGCTCCAGCCTCGAAGCCGCGCCCAAGATCTACATCTCCGACGAAGACTTGCTCGCGGCGCTTGCAGGCCTCGACCTCGCCGAGATTTCGATCACGAGCGGTGCGGAGCTCCTCTCGGGCGCGGGGCCCAAGGATGCGTTCCGGCTCGACGACGTACCGGGCGTCGCCGTGGTCTTCGCGCGCGCCGAAGGCAAGAAATGCGCGCGATCTTGGAAGATCCTCGCCGAGGTCGGCTCCGATCCCGAGTTCCCCGAGCTTTCCCCGCGCGATGCGGAAGCCGTGCGCCAGTTCGACAGCCGCAAGGTCGCGGTGGAGTGAGCCCATGCTGAAGCGTTGGTTCTGGGGACCGCTTTCGCCGCTTGGGCTCTCCGTGGCGGCGGTCACCGCGCTGATCGACCAGGCCAACAAAGCCTGGATGCTCTACGTCTACGACATCGCCGGGCGGGGCATCGTGAGGATCGCGTCCTTCTTCGACCTGGTGCTGGTATGGAACCGGGGCATCAGCTACGGGCTGTTCCCGCAGGAAAGCGCGCTCGGACGTTTCGGCCTGATTGCCTTCGCGATTGCCGCAAGCCTCGGGCTAGCTGCCTGGCTCGCGCGGGTTGAGACGAAGCTCATGGCCGTCTCGATTGGGCTCATCATCGGCGGCGCCATCGGCAATGCCATCGACCGCGTCCTCTACGGGGCGGTGGCGGATTTCTTCTCGCTCCACGCCTTCGGCTTCCAGTGGTACGTGTTCAATATCGCCGACGCCGCCATCGTTGCCGGGGTGGTGGGACTCCTGTATGACTTGCTGTTCAGGGGCCACAAAAAGGCCGGAAACCCCACCAAAATGTAGGCAATCCGGGATTCCCGGAGGCTTGAGGGAGCATTGGGGCACGTAACCGCGATATCCGGCTTCGACCGGGCGCTCCGCCTAGCGGGCGCGCTCGCCATGACGTTCGCGCTTGGCGGCTGCGGCGGCGTGGAGTTCGAGGGCAAAGTGTTCGATTACGTTGGCCTCTCCGGCGACCGTCAGCAGGCTGATGTCCACATGACGGATCGCCCGCCGCTGCTCCTCCCGCCAGACACCAAGAGACTTCCTCCGCCGGGTCAGGGCGGTATGGCGACCGCTCGCCAAGACTGGCCGAGCGATCCAGAGCGTGTGCGCAAGCAGGTTGCCGCGGAGAAGAAGGCGAAGGTGGATGAGGCGAAGGCGAAGGCCGATCCACTCAACGCCTATGCCGGCAAGCCGACGCTGCTCGACAAATGGTTCACCCGCTCGAAGGACCAGGTCGAGCCGATTGCAGACGTTCCCGAACCCGATCCTTCCGCGGCGCCTCCGCCGCAGGACGGCACGACGAGTGCGCAGCGCGGCCTCAAGCCGCACCAGGCGGACACTCCGGTGCAGCACGACACGTTCAAGACCACACCAGCCGCGCCCGACAGCTACACCAATCCTGCCAGCATATACTGAGCATTGCGCGGCGATTTTGGCCCGGGCCGAACTTTGCCTGGATTTAACTTGAAAAAGGGGCGGCCAACCCTGAAATGTGGACCGTCGGCCGCTTGACCGTTAGGCTTCGGCCGCAAGCTTCCAATCGTTTCAGGCCCTTGGTCCGCTCGATGGTGATGTGGATGTTCGATCAACTCGCGGCGCTCTTGGATGCGCGCGCCGGCCTGGTCCTTGTTTGCGCGAGCCTCGCTTCGGTCGCGGTCGCGTCAGCCATGGATAGGGCTGCCCCAACGACGCGCGTGCATGAGTTTAGGCTCTCTAACGGCCTGCAAGTCGTAGTCATTCCCGACCACCGCGCGCCGGTCGTGACTCAGATGATCTGGTACAAGGTCGGCGCCGCTGACGAGCCGCCGGGCGCCTCGGGCATCGCCCATTTCCTCGAGCATCTGATGTTCAAGGGGACGGAGAAGATCCCGACTGGCGCATTCTCGAAGATCATCGCCAAGAATGGCGGCGAGGATAACGCCTTCACCAATCACGACGTTACCGCCTACTTCCAGCGCGTGGCCAAGGACCGGCTCCCCACCATCATGGAGATGGAAGCCGACCGCATGGTCAATCTGCGCCTCACCGAGGACGATGTCAGGACCGAGCGCGACGTGATCCTGGAGGAGCGCCGGAGCCGCGTCGACAACGATCCAGGCTCCATCCTGCAGGAGCAGATGATGGCGGCGCTCTATTCGAACCACCCTTACGGCGTGCCGATCATCGGCTGGGAGCATGAGATCGCGGCCCTCGACCGCGAGGATGCCTTCGCCTTCTATCGCCGCTTCTATGCGCCGGAGAATGCCATCCTGATCATCGCCGGCGACGTCAAGCCGGACGAGGTAAAGGCTCTCGCCGAGAACACCTTCGGCAAGATCCCGGCGCACGGCAAGGTCGAGAGCCGCGACCGGCCGAAGGAGCCGCCGCATTATGCCCCGGTCAAGGTGACGCTCGAAGACCCGCGTGCGGGCCGCACCACCGTGCAGTGCTATTACCTTTCCCCAAGCTATTCGACCGCGGCGCCCGGAGAAGCGGAGGCGCTCGACCTCTTCATGAAGATCGCCGCCTCAGGCCCGACCAGCCGCATGTATAAGCGCCTCGTGATCGAGCAGAAGAAGGCCGCCAATGCCGGCGGCTGGTTCTCCGACACGGGCGTCGACGCGGGCCGGCTCGGCTTCTACGCCATTGCCGCCGAGAAGGTCACCGCCGAGGAACTCGAGCAGGCGATCGACGGCGTCATCTCCGAGCTGATCGAGTCGGGCGTAACCCAGGAAGAGCTCGACCGCGCACGCAACACCTTTCTCGCCGATTTCGTCTACACCGCCGACAGCCAGTCGCGCATGACGCGTCATTACGGCTGGCGGCTCGCCACCGGCCAATCCGTCGCTGACGTCGAGGACTGGCCCGAGCGCCTGAAGCGCGTCACGGTCGAGGACGTGCGCGATGCGGCCCGCAAATATCTCGTCGAGAAGAACTCGGTCACCGGCTATCTGCTGCCGGCGCCGCAGCAGACGACGGGTGTCGACGGAGCGCCGGCGCCAGAGCCGCGCAAAGGCACCTAAGCCCATGGCGCTTTCCTCCTTGCTTCCACGCGTCGTGTTGCGGCATGGCTTGTCGCTCGCGGCCGCCACCATGCTGTTTACGGCCGCCCAGGCCGCCGAGGTCGGCACCATGAAGATCGAGCGCGTCACGAGCCCAGGCGGTATCGAGGCTTGGCTGGTCGAGAGCCACGCCAATCCGCTCATCGCCATGCGCTTCGCCTTTCGCGGCGGCGCTTCGCAGGACCCACCCGGCAAGGAAGGCCTCGCCTATTTCGTCTCGGCCATGATGGACGAGGGCGCGGGGCCGCTCGACTCGGTGAAGTTCCAGGAGCGCGCCGAAGAGCTCGCCATGCGCATGGACTTCGACGCGAGCCGCGACGTCATGCTCGGTAGCCTGCAGACGCTTTCCGAGAACAAGGACGAGGTGTTCGACCTGATGCGGCTGGTCCTGACCGAGCCGCGCTTCGACGAGGACGCGATCGAGCGCGTGCGCGCGCAGATTCTCGCCAGCCTGAAATTCGACGAGCACGATCCCGAGACCGTCGCTTCGCTTGCCTGGGATCAGCTTGCCTTCCCCAACCATCCTTACGGCAGGCCGATCAAGGGCACCAAGGAGTCGATCGCTGCGATCACCCGCGCCGACCTCGAGGATTACGTCAGGCGCGTCTTCGCGCGCGACAAGCTCGTGATCTCCGCAGTCGGCGATATCGACCCCGCGACGCTCGGCAAGGAGCTCGACCGCATGTTCGGCGGCTTGCCCGCCAAGTCGGAGCTAACGCCGGTGGCCGAAGCCACGCCGCCGTTCGGGCCGACGCGCGAGGTCATCGAGATGGACGTACCGCAATCGGTGGCGCAGTTCGGCCATAGAGGCATCGGCCGTAAGGACGACGATTTCATCCCGGCCTATGTGCTGAACTACATCATCGGCGGCGGAGGCTTCTCCTCGCGGCTGATGGAAGAGGTGCGCGAGAAGCGTGGGCTCGCTTATTCGGTCTACTCGAACCTCTACCCGTACGAGCACGGCGCCGTGTTCGTCGGCAATGTCGCGACCAAGAACGAAGCGGTTGGCCAGTCGCTGCAGGTGATCGAGGACGAGCTCAAGCGCCTCGCCGAGCAGGGCCCGAGCGACGAGGAGCTGGACAGCGCCAAGAGCTACCTGACCGGCGCCTACGCGCTACGCTTCGAGACCTCATCGAGCATCGCCAGCCAGCTGCTCTGGATCCAGATCGAGGATCTCGGCATCGACTACGTGAACCGCCGCAATATGCTGGTCGACGCTATAAGCATGGACGACATCAAGCGCGTGGCGAAACGGCTGATCGAGGCCGACCGGCTGATCACCACCATCGTCGGCAAGCCTGTCACGCCTGCCGCGGCGGCAGGGCCCGGCGCGCCGGGTTAGCGTCTCGGCCTCACCTCAGCAAAAAATTCGTCATGGCCGGGCTTGTCCCGGCCATCCACGTCTGTTGTTGTGCCGCTTGCCCAATTCGTGGATACCCGGCACTTCGGCCGGGCAGACGATGCGGTAGGGGGATAGAAAATCCGGCCAATGCATTTCACCCAATCCATTGGCGGCTGCCTCGAAGAGCGCATCGGCGCGCACGGGCTGCCGCAAGCTTCGCTCGACGCCAATCTCGCCAAGCTTGAGCCGCGGCTTGCCTCGCTGCGCAAGGCGCATGCCGACGGTGCGCTGCCTCTGCTGCGCGTACCGGAGCGGCGCGACGACATTGCGCCCGCGCGGGCGGCGCTGCAGCGGTTGAGCCATGGCGCGCGCACGCTGGTGTTCTTCGGCACCGGCGGGTCGAGCCTCGGCGGCCAGACGCTGGCGCAACTCTCCGGCTGGGGTATCCAGGGCGACGACAAGCATGGCAGCGAGGCGCGGCCGAGACTGCGCTTCTACGACAATCTCGATGCGGCGACGCTCGCGCTTGCGCTTGGCGGACTCGATCTCAAGACCACGCGTTTCGTGGTCACCTCGAAATCCGGCGGCACGCCTGAGACCCTGGTGCAGATGATCGCCGCGCTCGACGCCGTGCGCGAGGCAGGACTTGCCGACCGCATCCCCGACTTGTTCCTCGGACTGACCGAGCCTGCGACGAGCGGCAAGGCCAACGGCCTCCGCGCGCTCTGCGAGCATTTCGGCATCCCCGTGCTCGACCACGATCCGGGCGTGGGCGGGCGCTTCTCCGCTCTCACCAATGTCGGACTCTTGCCGGCCCTCGCCCGCGGCCTCGACGTCGAGGCGCTGCGCGAGGGTGCGCAGAGCGTGCTGGCCGCGTTGCTCGACGGGCGCCCCGCGTCCGCGTTCGCGCCGGCGGTCGGCGCCGCCATCGCTATCGGCCTCGCCAAGGAACGCGGTGTGCGCGCCAATGTCATGCTACCTTACGCCGACCGGCTCGCGCGCTTCGCCGCCTGGTACGTGCAGCTTTGGGGCGAGAGCCTCGGTAAGGACGGCAAGGGGACCACGCCCGTCGCCGCGCTTGGCCCGGTCGACCAGCACAGCCAGCTCCAGCTCTATCTCGACGGCGCGCCGCAACATCTCGTCACCGTCGTCCGTGCGCCGAACGAGGGCTTGGGCCCTCGCCTTGCCGCCGATCTCGCCGATCTTGCCGGCGCGGATTACCTCGCCGGCCGAACCCCCGGCGACCTGGTGGCGGCGCAGCAGCGCGCCATCCCTGAGGCGCTGATCGAGGCGGGGCGCCCGGTGCGCGTGATCGACCTCGAACGGCTGGACGAGGCGACCCTCGGTGCGCTGATGCTGCATTTCATGCTCGAGACCATCCTCGCCGCGCATCTTCTCGGCGTCGACCCGTTCGACCAGCCGGCGGTAGAATCGGGTAAAGTGCTGACCCGCCGGTATCTCACCGGCGCGTGAGGCCGGAATGCCGATACGCCAATTGCCGCCCAATCTCGTCAACCGCATCGCCGCGGGCGAGGTGGTCGAGCGGCCGGCCAGCGTCGTCAAGGAGCTGATCGAGAACGCGATCGATGCCGGCGCCCGCCGCATCGATGTCGTCACGGATGGCGGGGGTCTTGGCCTGATCCGCGTTACCGACGACGGCGTGGGCATGGACGCCGGCGATCTCGCGCTTGCGGTCGAGCGTCACGCCACCTCGAAGCTGTCGGGCAACGATCTCGAGCGTATCGTCACGCTGGGCTTCCGCGGCGAGGCCTTGCCCTCGATCGGCGCGGTCGCCCGGCTGTCGATCGCCAGCCGCGCGGCCGGCGCGGGCGAGGCCTACGAGATCGCCGTCGATGCCGGGCGCAAGTCGGCGCTGAAGCCTGCGGCGCTTGCCGGCGGCACGCGCGTCGAGGTGCGCGACCTGTTCTACGCGACGCCGGCGCGGCTGAAATTCATGAAATCCGAGCGCGCCGAGGCGGCTGCCATTTCTGACGTGGTCAAGCGGCTTGCGCTCGCCGAGCCCGAGATCGCCTTCAGCCTGGGGAGCCCTGAGCGTACCTCGTTGCGGCTCGAAGCCTGTCCGCCCGGGCTGATCGACCATGCGCTGGCGAGGCTTGCCCGCATTCTTGGCGAGGAGTTTGCCGCCGATGCGCTGCCCTTGCGCGCCGAGCGCGGCGGCGTGACGCTCGAAGGCTTCGCCGGGCTACCGACCCTGCACCGGCCGAATGCGCTCCAGCTTTATCTCGTGGTCAACGGGCGGCCGGTGCGCGACAAGCTCCTGGTCGGCACTGTCCGCGCCGCCTACGGCGATCTCGTGCCGCAGGGCCGCTACCCGATGCTCGCGCTGTTCCTCGACTTGCCGCCGGACGAGGTTGACGTGAATGTGCATCCGGCCAAGACCGAGCTCCGCTTCCGCGACCCGAACGGGGTGCGCGGGCTGATCATCTCGGCGCTCAAGCAGGCGCTCGAAACCGCCGGCCATCGCGCCACCGCGTCCTTATCTCAGGTGGCGCTAGCCCGTGTGTTGCGTTCGGGGCAGGGCGTCGCGTTGGCCACGGGCCAGCGCCCCTACGGCTTGTCCGACCATGCCCAGGCGCCGCTCGACCCGGCCCTACCGCCGAGCGGCGATACGCGCGGCAGCCCCTCGGCTGACGAGGCGGCGCTCGGCACGAGCTTCCCGCTTGGCGCGGCGCGCGCGCAGCTCCACGACACCTTCATCATCGCCGAGACCGGCGACGCGCTCGTCATCGTCGATCAGCACGCCGCGCACGAGCGGCTGGTCTATGAGCGGCTTAAGAAGTCCTTCGCCAATGGCGGCGTTGCGCGGCAATTGCTGCTGATCCCCGAGGTGGTCGAGCTCGATGCTGACGCGGCCACACTCTTGCTCGGCGCGTCCGACGAGCTTGAGCGGTTCGGGCTCGTGATCGAGCCGTTCGGCGCTAGTGCCATCGTCGTGCGCGAGGTGCCGTCTTTGCTCGGCACCTGCGACATCAAAGGCCTGCTCAAGGACCTCGCCGACGCGCTCTCAGCCGAGGAGGAGGGCGAGGAGAAGCGGCTCGTTGCAGCGCGGCTCGACCATGTGCTCTCGACCATGGCCTGCCACGGCAGCGTGCGCGCGGGACGCAGGCTCTCACCGGAAGAGATGAACGCGCTCCTCCGCGACATGGAGCGCACGCCGCTCAGCGGGCAGTGCAATCACGGCCGCCCGACCTATGTCGAGCTCAAGCTCGCCGACATCGAGAAGCTGTTCTCCCGCCGCTAGTCCTCGCCGAATCTGGCGATGGCGATCTGCGTGTCGCCATAGCGGCGCCGGTCGATCTCGCTGAACCCCGCAGGCCAGGCGATCTCTGCATCCGCGCGCTCCTCCAGCACCGCGAGGGCACCAGGCGCGAGCCAGCCGCCTTCGGCTGCCGCTTGAAGTGCGCGCTCGCCGAAGCTCTTGCCGTAAGGCGGGTCGGAGAACACGAGATCGAACGGCGCGAGCGTGCCGGCCTCACCGAGCCTGGTCGCGTCGCGCCGCCAGATCTTGCTGGCGCCGGTCAGTCCAAGCGCCTCGACATTGCGGCGGATGGCGCCGCGGGCGCCCGCGTCGTCCTCGATGAACAGTGCGAACCGCGCGCCGCGCGACAGAGCCTCTAGCCCGAGCGCACCCGAGCCCGCGAACACGTCGAGCACGCGGGCGCCCTCGAAGGCGAAAGCCGGCGCACCATGCTCCAGCACATTGAACAGAGCCTGCCGCACCCGGTCCGAGGTCGGGCGCGTGGCAAGCCCCTTGGGTGCCACCAGCGATGCGCCCCTGAACTTGCCGGCTACGATGCGCATCGCTGGTTCATCGGCGTGGCCGTGCCTGGCGGCGCTCCTTGGCCTCGTCGCGCAAACCGAACGCCGCGGCAAGCTTCGGCCCGAGCTGGTCTGCGAGCACGCGCGTCTTGACCTCCTCGACCGCGCCTGGCGCGAGCTCCCCGAGCGCGAACGGCCCAAACGAGGTGCGGATTAGCCGGTTGACGGTCAAGCCCAGATGCTCGGCGATGCGCTTCACCTCGCGGTTCTTGCCCTCGCGTAGCGCAACCGTCAGCCAGAGATTGGAGCCCTGCGCCCTGTCGATACGCCCCTCGACCGGGCCGTAGCGCACGCCGTCGATAGTCACCCCCTCGCGCAACGCATCGAGCGCCTCCTGCGCCAGGCGACCATGCACGCGCACCCGATAGCGCCGGAGCCAGCCCGTGCTCGGTAGCTCGAGATGCCGCGCCAGCGCCCCGTCGGTTGTGAGCAGCAGGAGTCCCTCGGTGTTAAGGTCGAGCCGCCCCACCGAGAGGACGCGCGGCAGGCCGGGGGGCAGCGCCTCGAACACGGTCTTCCGGCCTTGCGGGTCCTTGTGGCTCACCACGAGCCCGCGCGGCTTGTTGTAGCGCCAGAGCCGCGGCGCCTGTTTCTGCGGCAAGGGCTTGCCATCGACGGTGATTTTGTCGGCCACGGTCACGACATGTGCCGGCGTGGCGAGCCGCTTACCGTTGACCGCGACACGGCCTGCCTCGATCAGGCGCTCGGCGTCCCGGCGCGAGCAGAGCCCGGCTGCGGCGATCGCCTTGGCGACGCGCATAGGTTCTTGACCCGGCTTGTCCTTCGCGCCCACTTTGCCGCCCATGACGGCGAAGCTTGCAGAAGGCGCGGCAAGAGGCAAGGCGGCAAAGCCCAAAGCGGCAAAGCCAATGGCGCTTGCGCTTCTAGAGGCCGAAGCGGCCCGGGACCGCGGCGAGGTGCCAATCGGCGCGGTGGTGGTGAGCGGGGACGGCGAGGTGCTGGCGGCTGCCGGCAATCGCACGCTCGCGCTGCACGATCCGACCGCGCATGCCGAGCTGCTGGCGATCCGCGAAGCCTGCGTCAAGCTCGGCAGCGAGCGGCTGACGGGTTGCGACCTCTATGTCACGCTCGAGCCCTGCGCCATGTGCGCTGCGGCGATCTCCTTCGCGCGCATCCGCCGGCTCTATTTCGGCGCGCCGGACCCGAAAGGCGGGGCGGTCGAGCACGGGCCGAGGTTTTTTCAGCAGCCGACTTGTCATCATGCGCCTGAGGTGATCGGCGGGCTCGATGAGACCCGCGCTGCGGCGCTGCTCAAGGATTTCTTCGCCGCGCGCCGCTAGGCGGCGATGAGCTGAGCCTTGGCGAGCCCGGCGAGCACCCCACCCGCGCGGACGAGCTCGTCGAATGTCCCGCTCTCGACGATCCGGCCTTTGTCGAACACCAAGATGCAGTCGGCGTTACGCACCGTGGCGAGCCGGTGCGCGATCACGAAGGTGGTGCGGCCCTTCATCACCTCGTCCAGCGCGGCGGTAACCTTGGCTTCCGTCGCGGCGTCAAGCGCGCTGGTCGCTTCGTCGAGGATAAGGATGCGCGGGTCCTTCAACAGCGCGCGCGCAATCGACAGCCTTTGCCGCTCGCCGCCCGACAGCGCCCGGCCTCGCTCGCCGACGATTGCCGCGAGCCCGCCGTCATGCCGCCCGACGAAATCGAGCGCCTGTGCCCGCTCGCAGGCGCGCATCAGCTCTTCGTCGGTTGCATCGGGATTGCCGACCCGAAGATTGTCGGCGATCGAGCGGTTGAACAGCAGTGGCTCTTGAAAGATCACGCCGACATTTCGGCGCAGGCTGGCGAGCGTGATGTCGCGAATGTCGTGGCCGTCGATCGCGATCTTGCCGGCGCGCGGGTCGTAGACGCGATAGAGCAAAGCGAGCGCGGTGGATTTGCCGGCGCCGGTCGCGCCCACCAGCGCAATCGTCTCGCCCGGCTTGGCCGTGAAGCTGAGATCGGTGACGGCCTCGGTCTTGCCGTCATAGGAAAAGCTCACGCGGTCGAAGGCGACCTCGCCGCGCACGTCGTTCAAGGCGACCGCGCCCTTGCGGTCCTTTACCGCTGACGTGGTGTCGAGCACGTCGAAGAACTGCTCGAGCTTCGGCACGTCCATGAAGATGCGGTTGATGAAGCTCGCCGCCTGCTCGAGCCGCTGGATCAGCATGGCGGCGAAGCTCATGAACATGACGATGCCGCCGATCGTGGTCTGGCCGCGGGCGAACAGGTAGAGGCCGAGCACGAGGATCGCCAGCATGGTCAGCGTGGTCGACGCCTTAGTGAGCGTTGAGACGAGCGCCCACCAGGACAGCACCGGCATCTGCGCGCCGAGCAGGCGCTCGATCACCTGGCGCAGGCCGTTCACCTCGGCCTCGACGCGGGTGAAGCTCTGCACCACCGCAACGTTGCCGATCGTATCGGAGGCGCGCTCGGCAAGGTCCGAGTAATAGCGCTCGACCGATTTCTGCATGGCCTCGGTCTTGCGCAGGATGAACACCGTGAGTCCCGCGAACAGCAGCGACAGGCCGACCAGCAACAGCCCGAGCCGCCAGTTGAGATAGATCGCAAGTGGCAGCAGCACCATGATCGAGACCAGAGCCGCGAGATGCTGGCGGAAGAAGCCGAGCCAGAGCCACCACAGCGTGTCGGTGCCGGACAGCATCACCTTCATCAGCCGGCCGGAATGCACACCGCCGTGGAAGCTGAGCGGAAGCTGCAGCACGTGTTCGAAGTAGTCCGAGAGCACAGCCTGCCTGCGGCGATGCGCGAGGCGATCGGCATAGAGCGAGACCAGCGCGCCGCAAACGATGAGGAACAGGCCGAACCCGACCCAGGCGGCGACCAGCGGCCCGAGCGTGCTCCAGGGCGGCGCGCCACCCGCCGCCTGCACGCCGACCAGCGCATCGATGATCCGGCCGAACAAAACCGGCTCGGCAAGCGCGGCGGCAGCGAGCGCGACATTGGCGACCGCGAGCAGGGCAGCGAGCCAAGCCTGAGGGCCGAGCAGGCCGAGCACGCGGCCATAGAGACGGAGCATAGTCATGGGAGCGGTGCGGTCGCGCGTGCGGCCTTCTCAGGCTTTCTCTATGAGCGCGCGGGCATGGCTGGATGGGCCGGACCTAGTAGCGCCGATAGCGCTTGGCGGCGCGTTTGTTCGGGACCGGGCCATAGGCGCGCATATCCTCGGGCCATTCGATGTCCTGCGGGTATTGCGACCGCTGGAGCGCCTGGGTGCCGTAATCGCCCTTCGCATAGGGTACGAAACCGATATAGGTGTCCCAACCTCCCGGCCGGGCCCGCTTATAGTAGTAAGGGTAGATCGGCGGACGCCCGCGCTGGAAAATCTTAGCCTGCTCGACGGGAGAGGCGTGATCGGCATTGAGGCCCGGCGCCGAGAGGGGCGCTGCGCTGGCCGCTGCCGAAAGGCCGAGCAGAGAAAAACCGAGCAACGCGCCGAGCGCGAGCTTCGCCGAACATGCTGCAATCCCTGCCATCTGGTCTCCCCATGCGCTGCCGAGTCGGCGGCCACGCTAAAGTAGTCACGCACATGCGGCAGCACAATGGCCGCAGCCTAGGAAAGGGCGCGCCAACCGATGTCGCGGCGGCAGAAGCCGCCCGGCCAGTCGATCTTGTCGACCGCCGCATAGGCGCGGGCTTGCGCCTCGCGGACGTCATGGCCACGCGCGGTGACGCCGAGCACCCGGCCCCCGTCGGCGAGGATGCGGTTGCCCTCGCGCCGCGTGCCGGCATGGAAGATCTGCACCTGCGGGTCCGCGCCGGCCTCGTCGAGCCCCTTGATCTCGGTACCTTTCTCGTAGGCGCCGGGGTAGCCGTTTGCCGCCATGACCACGCAGAGAGCCGGGTTGTCATGCCAGTCGAGCGCGGTGTCGGCGAGGCGGCCCTCGGCCACGCCGAGCAAAGCGGGGAGCAGGTCGGACTTGAGGCGCATCATCAGCACCTGCGCCTCGGGGTCGCCGAAGCGGACATTGTATTCGATCAGCTTGGCCACGCCGTCCTTGATCATCAGCCCGGCATAGAGCACGCCCTTGAACGGCGTGCCACGTTCGGCCATGGCGCGCACCGTGGGCTCGACGATCTTCTCCATGACTTGCGCTGAGAGCTCCGGCGTCATGATCGGTGCCGGCGAATAGGCGCCCATGCCGCCGGTATTCGGGCCTTGGTCTCCGTCGAAGGCGCGCTTGTGGTCCTGCGCCGTGGCGAGTGGGAGGGCAGTCTCGCCATCGACCAGCGCGAAGAAGCTCGCTTCCTCCCCGTCGAGAAATTCTTCGATGACGATTTCCTTGCCGGCGCTGCCGAACACGCCAAGGAAGCTGTCGTCGATTGCCTTCGAAGCCTGCTCGGTTGTCTCGGCGATGATCACGCCCTTGCCCGCGGCGAGCCCATCGGCCTTGATCACGATCGGCAGCTCTTGGCCCATGACATAGAACAAGGCGGGGTCCGGCTGGGTGAAACGCTTGTAGCGGGCGGTCGGGATGCCGTTGCGGGCGCAGAGGTCCTTGGTGAAGCCTTTGGAGCCTTCCAGCGCCGCCGCAGCGCGCGACGGCCCGAACACCTTGATGCCCGCCGCTTCGAGATCGTCGGCGAGCCCCGCCACCAGTGGCGCCTCGGGGCCGATCACCACGAGCCCGATGTCCTTCTCCTTGCAGAAGCGCGCAACGCCTTCGTGATCGTCAATGTCGAGCGCCACGCATTCGGCTGCCGCAGCGATCCCGGCATTGCCCGGCGCGCAATAGAGCCGGTCGAGCAGGGGGCTTTGCGCAAGCTTCCACGCCAGCGCGTGCTCGCGCCCGCCGCCCCCGATCAACAGCACATTCATGCCCGCGTCGCCCTGCTTGTTCGCCGTCACCGGGGCCTGTATTGCATGAGCCGGCGTATCGAGGAAGTTGAAGCTCTATGGCTGACCGGGCCGCGGAAGCGGCGAGCAATCTTGTCGAATACACCGTCTCCGAGCTTGCCTTCGCGCTCAAGCGGACGGTCGAGGACGCCTATGGCCTGGTGCGCCTGCGGGGCGAGATCTCGGGCTACAAGGGCCCGCACAACTCGGGCCATTGCTATTTCACGCTGAAGGACGAGCGTGCCGCCATCGAGGCGGTGATCTGGCGGAGTACGTTTCAGCGGCTGAAGTTCAAGCCGGAGCCGGGGCTCGAGGTCATCGCGCGCGGCCGGATCACCACCTATCTCGACCGGTCGAAATACCAGATCGTCATCGACGAGCTCGAGCCTGCGGGCGCGGGCGCCTTGATGGCGCTGCTGGAGCAGCGCAAGAAGAAGCTCGCCGAGGAGGGCCTGTTCGATGCGGCGCGCAAGAGGCCGCTGCCCTTCCTGCCGCGCGTGATCGGCGTCGTGACCTCGCCCACGGGCGCGGTGATCCGCGACATCCTGCATCGGCTCTCCGACCGCTTCCCCTCGCATGTGCTGGTCTGGCCGGTGCGCGTGCAGGGTGAGACCTGCGCCGTCGAGGTGGCCGCGGCCATCTCGGGCTTCAACACGCTCGCCATATCCGTGCAGCGGCCCGACCTGCTGATCGTTGCGCGGGGCGGCGGCAGTCTCGAGGACCTGTGGGGCTTCAACGAGGAGATCGTGGCGCGCGCCGCGGCTGCGAGCACCATCCCGCTGATCTCTGCCGTCGGGCATGAGACCGACTGGACCATGATCGATTTCGTCGCCGACTTCCGCGCGCCGACGCCGACCGCCGCTGCCGAGCGCGCCGTTCCCGTGCGCGCCGATCTCGTCATCACCGTGCGCGGTCACGGCTTGCGGGTCGCGACGTCGCTCAGGCGCCGGATCGAAGGCGGGCGGCAGCGCTTCGCGGGGCTCGCACGCGGTCTGCCGCGCCGGGCCGACATCTTGAGCCTGCCGCGCCAGCGCTTCGACAGCGCCGCCGCGCGCCTGCCCCGCGCGCTTCACGCCAATGCCGCCGCGCATCGCACGGCGCTCGAACGCTGCGGCACACGCCTCCGGCCGCATCTCGTGGCGGGTCTCGCGGCCGCGGGACGCGACCGGCTCACGCGGCTCGACCGCGCGCGGTTGCGGGCGTTCAAGGCCTCGTTTGCCCGCGCGCAACAGAGGCTCGACGGCTGCGGCAAGCTGCTCACGAGCCTCGGCTATCACAACGTGCTCGCGCGAGGCTTCACGCTGGTGCGCGCCGCCGACGGCACCATGCTACGCCGGGCTGCCGATGTGAGACCGAACGCCGCTCTCTCCATCGAGTTCGCCGACGGCACGGTCGGCGCGCATGCCGATCCGCGCGAGCGCAAGACGGAAGCAGCGCGCGAGGCGCCGCGCCGGAGCGTGAATGAAAAGCAGGGCAAGCTCTTCTAGAACGCTGGTCTTTCGTTGCGGCTTGAGTCTATGGTGATCGGCACCAACGACAACGACAAGACCGGACCACTAACGCTTTGATGAACCGCTTCGAACGCAATCTCGGCTTCAAGGGCGAGGCCAGGCTCAAATATCTCGACGGCGAGGTGCAAGTGCTGACGCCCGGCGACTTCGTGCGCTGCGCGGTCACCGGCCGCACCATCCCGCTCGACGAACTGCGCTATTGGAGCGTCGAGCTGCAGGAGCCTTACGCCGACGCTGCCACCTCGCTGAAGCGCTTTCGCGAGATGCACCCAACCGCCGCCACGCCTGCTACTGGTGAGTCAGCGTCCGAAGGCGGTCGCTAGCAGCGCCGTTATCGCCGCCTCATCGTCGAATTTGAGGGCGACAGGGCAGGGGCGTGAGCGATGCTTGAGCTCGGCAAGCGCCGTGCCCTCCGTGCCGGAAAGGCGCGCCCAGTCCTTCGCCGTAGTGACCAGCATCGCCTTCTTTGCCTCGGCCTCATCGAGCAGCTTCCGCGCCTCGCGCTCGGTGTAACGGTGGTGGTCGCCGAAGGCGTGCGTCGCGATGATCCGTGCGCCGTTGTTGCGCAGCGTCGCGAACGCCTTTTCGGGGCGCCCGATCCCGGCGAAGGCAATCACCGGCAGGATACTGAGCCAGCGTGAATCGCAATCCGGCACGATCCGCGCCTTGAGCACTGGCTTGCCTGCGCGCGCGAACGCCTCGGCCAGAGACGCCGCCTTGCCGCCATCGCCGATCACCAGCAGGGCATCGGCGCGGGCGATCTGTGCATCGAGCGGCGCACGTAACGGTCCTGCCGGCATGATGCGGCCATTGCCGATGCCAACGGCGGCATCCACGACGATCAGCGACAGATCCTTGGCCAGTGTCGGGTTCTGAAACCCGTCATCCATCACGATCACGCTGGCGTCCGTCGCCTCTATGGCCTTGGCGCCAGCCACGCGGTCGGCGGAAACCATGGTCGGGGCAATTTCGGCGAGAAGCAGCGGCTCGTCGCCGACCGCGCGCGCATCCATGCCCTCGGCAACGCGCACGGGGCCCTTGTTGGAGCCGCCATAGCCGCGCGTGAGAAAATAGGGCCGCGCACCGCCCGCCGCGAGCAGCTTTGCCACCGCGATGGCGGTCGGCGTCTTGCCGGCACCGCCGGCGGTAAAGTTGCCGATGCAGATCACCGGAAGGCGAGAGCGATAGGGGGTCGCCTTCGCCGTGCGAGCCTCGACCATACGCCCGTAGAGCGCACCCAGAGGCTCGAGCAGCCCGCCGAATGCGCTTCCCTCGCGATACCACCAGGCAGCTTCAAGAGGCATGTTTCAGCGTGGCCTTGGGCGGGAGGTAAGGCTCGAGCGCATCGAGCGTGCGGGGCAGTGCCCCGCTCATCGCGGCAATGACGGCCTCCGCGCGTTTGGTCATCTCGGTCCGCGCACCCGGATCGCCGAGCAGGTCGCGCACGGCTTGCGCGAGGCTTGCCGCGTCGGTGACCTCACGCGCGCCGCCTGCCTTGATGAGGGCGCCGTAGGAGTCGGCGAAGTTCTTCCAGGTCGGCCCGGTCAGCACCGCGGCGCCGAGCTTGACCGGCTCGACCGGGTTCTGGCCGCCATGCGGTACGAGCGAGCCGCCCACGAATGCCACCGGCGCGAGCACATAGAACAGCCCAAGCTCGCCTATCGTGTCGGCGACATAGATGTCGGTCGTCGGATCGGGCAGCTTGCCCTCGGAACGAAGCGCCACGTTCAGCCCCGCGCCGCGCAACGTCTCGGCGATAGAAGGACCGCGCTCCGGATGGCGCGGCGCGATGATGGTGAGAAGGCCCGGCAGGGTCTGCCGCATGATCTTGTGCGCCTCGCCCGCGATCTCGTCCTCGCCCTGATGCGTGCTCGCGGCGAGCCACACTGTGCGCCCGGCAAGCGCCGCAGCGAGCCTCCGCCGCTCATCCGCATCGATCGGCGGGGGCGGGGCGTCCGCCTTGAGATTGCCCACGCCGAGTGCGCGGGGCGCCCCAAGTTGGGCGAAGCGCTCGGCGAGCGCATCGTTCTGGGCGAGCACGAGGTCGAAGGCCGAGAAGATCGGCCGGCTCATGCCGGGACGCCTGCGCCAGGCGCGATAGGACGAGGTCGACATGCGCCCGTTGATCAGGAGCAGCGGGATGTCGTGCGCCCTCGTCTCGAGCACGAGGTTCGGCCAGATCTCCGATTCGACCAGCACCACGAGATCGGGCTGCCAATGGCGCAGGAAGCGCTGGACATAGGCCTGGTTGTCGAGCGGCACATATTGATGCAGCGCGCCCTTTGGCAGACGTCCGCGCGCGAGCCCCGCCGAGGTGACGGTGCCGGTCGTGAGCAACAGGCGCAGATCGGGCCGTGCCGCCGCGATCGCCTCCATCACGGGAAGAGCCGCGTTGACCTCGCCGACGCTCGCCGCATGGAACCAGACGAGGAACCCCGGCGGCCGCGCCGCGCTGGGTAGGCCGTAGCGCTCCGGCCGCCGCGCGGGCTCCTCCTTCCCCTTCCGCGTGCGCCAGGCAAGCATCAGCGGCGCGATCGGCGCGGCGAGCCTGGTCAGCAAGCGATAGGACTTGAGCAGGAACCCAGGCCGCGTTGCGTCGGCCCGGTTCAGGGGATCGCGCCCGCCGACCAGCGTATAGGCGCGCGCGGTGGTCTCGGCGAGCGCGCCTTCGATAGCGAGCCGCGCCGCCTCGATGTCGTCAGTGTCGCTGCTCGGAGGCACCCGGACCGGGTCGCCGATCACGATGGCGAGCGTCGAGAACGGCAGATTGACGGTGAACGCGCTCCAGGTCGGCAGCGGCACGAAAGCGCGCGTGGCGATGGCGAACGGCACCACAGGCCGCCCCGAAAGCGAGGCAAGCGTGGCGATCCCTTCGCCGGTGCGGCGTGCGGGGCCCGGCGGCACGTCGGCGGTCATCGCCACCGTGGCGCCGTCGGCGATGTGGCGGAGCGCCTCGCGCATCGCGGTCGCACCGCCACGGTCACGCTTCCGCTTGCCGGCGCCGGCGCCTCTGATCAGCTTCATGCCGAAGCGCTCGAGTACCGCGCCGATCAGTGCCGCGTCGCCGTGACGCGACACCATGGCGTAGACCTCGGCCGGCCGCGTCGGTTTGAGCTTGGGCAGCAGCATGAACTGTCCGTGCCACATGGCAAGGATCTGCGGATGCTGGTCGAACAGCTTGGCCACGGTGTCTTCGGGGTCGCGCTTGATGCGGCTCGTGGCGTAGACGAGGCGGATATAGCCTGCGGCGACCGCGCTGAGCGCCGCGACGGCGGGCTCGGATGCTAGCAGACGCTTCACCATGGCACGGCGCCGCTACTTGCCGGCCACCGCGACAGCCTCCCGGCCCGCGTCTTCGGGGGCGGACGGCGCGGCTTGTGGCGCCCCGCCGATGCCGAGCTGCGTGCGATGCAGCCTGGTATAGAGGCCGCCTTTGGCGACGAGCTCGTCATGCCGGCCGCTCTCGACGATGCGCCCCTGATCGAGCACGCAGATGAGATCGGCCTTCTTCACCGTGGAGAGGCGGTGCGCGATCATCAGCACGGTGCGCCCGCGCATCAATTGCTCGAGCGCGGCCTGCACCTTGGCCTCGGCTTCGGAATCGAGCGAGCTGGTCGGCTCGTCGAGCAGGAGGATCGGCGCGTCCTTGTAGATCGCGCGTGCGATGGCGATGCGCTGCCGCTCGCCGCCGGAAAGCAGGCCGCCCGCCTCGCCGACGCGCGTGTCGTAGCCGCGCGGCAGGCCGACGATGAAATCGTGCGCTGCCGCGGCCTTGGCGGCGGCGACCACCTGCTCCTCGTCGACGGGTTTTGAGCCATAGGCGATGTTGGCGCGGATCGTATCGTCGAACAGCACGGGATCCTGTGTCACGAGCGCGATCGCGTCACGCAGCGATTGGATGGTGACGTGGGAGATGTCCTGTCCGTCGATCTCGACCTTGCCGCGCTGGGGATCGAAGAAACGGAGCGTCAGGTTGACGAGCGTGCTCTTGCCCGAACCGGACGGCCCGACCAGGGCCACCGTCTTGCCGGGCGGCACGGTGAGGCTCACGCCCTTGAGCACGCGGTTCTCGACTTCGTAGGAGAACGAGACGTTCTTGAAGTCGATCTCGCCGTTGTCGATCTTCAGCGGCTTGGCGTCGGGGGCCTCTTTCAGCTGGACGTCGAGGTCGACGATGCCGAACACGCGGCTCGCGGCCGCCATGCCTTCCTGCAGTTGCGTCTGGAGTGTCGCTAAGCTCTTCAGGGGGCCGTAGATCAAGAGCGCCGCGGTCATGAAGCCCATGAAATAGCCGAGCGTGTAGTCGCCGCGGATGCCGCGCGTACCCGCGTAATAGACGGCGGCGGCGAAGCCGAACCCGGTGAGCAGCTCCATCGAGGGGCTGGACAGCGCGCGGGCGCGCATGCCGCGCATGGTGAATTCGAGAGCGCGGTGTATGGCGGACGCGGCGCGCTTTTCCTCGCGTTCCTCCTGGCCATAAGCGCGCACGACGCGCATGCCGCGCAGCGTCTGGGTGATCAGTGCCGAGAGGTCGCCCGTCTCCTGCAGCGACTTGCCGGTCGATTTGCGCATCCGGCGGCCCTGGCGCGAGAGCATGTACCAGGCGAACGGCATGAACAGCAGGATCAGCAAGGTGAGCCGCGGACCCATGTAGAACATGGTGCCGATCAGGATGAGGACCTTGAGATAATTCTCGCCGAGCGTGACGAGCGAGCGGCTCGCCGCGGTGCGGATCAGGGTCGCGTCGTTGAGGAAGCTCGAGAGCAGGCGCCCCGAATGCACGGTCTGGATGAAGTTCAGGTCGGCATGCGCAAGCTTGGAGAACATCTGCATGCGCAGATCGGCGATGAAGCGGTGGCCGAGATAGGCCACGGTGACGTCGGCGACATACTCGGAAACCGCCTTGACCACGGTTACGATAAGGATGGCGGCCGTGATCCAGTAGATCGCGTCCGCGTTCTTGGCGGTGAACACATCGTCGGCGGTGCGTTGGATGAGGAAGGGGATGGCGCCGGTGGTCGCCGCGGTGAGCAGCATGGCGATCGAAGCGATCACGAGCAGCCCGAAACGGGGGCGCAGATGCTCCCGCCAGATGCGCTTGACGATGTCGCCGGTCGTGTAGTGGACGTCGAGCTGGTCGGCGCCCCGGCTGATCGTGCTCGCGTCTCTGAAGAGGTGGTCCTTCAAGCGTTTCCCCGTTCGCGCGCGGACCGGCAAGCCTTGCCGCTCGCGTCCCTTCTAGCATGCGAGAGCGCCGGCCTTTAAGGCGAAAACGCCGGCCGCGCTAGTAGGCTAGCCGCGGCGACCCTCGGTTTCCGGGTCGAGCAGCCGGTGCAGATGCACGATGAAATAGCGCATGTGCGCGTCATCGACGGTGCGCTGGGCGGCGTCCTTCCAGGCGTCGTAGGCTTGGGCGTAGTTCGGGTAGATGCCGACGATGTCGAGCGCCTTGAGGTCACCGAACTCGATCCCGTCGAGCGTGGTCAGCTCTCCCCCGAACACGAGATGCAGCAATTGCCGCTCGCCGCCCTTTGCCCCCTTGGCCGCCATGCCTCTATAGGTCCACGCGGCTTGTGCGCTCGATGACGAGCGGATGCAGCTTGGCGCCGGCCGCCACGAGACTCGGGAAGCGCGGCGGCATCTGGTTATACCTATGCGCCTGCCCGTGATGATCGGTGATGACGCCGCCGGCCTCCTCCACGATCAGGGCGGCCGCGGCAAGGTCCCATTCGCTCTTCGCCGAGAGTGAGATGGTGGCGTCGGCAAGCCCGGACGCGACGAGCGCAAGCCGGTAGGCCACGGAGTTGACCCAGCGCGTCTTCACCTCGGGCCAAGGGTCCTTCCAGATCTTCTTCTTGAAGAGGCCGCCACTCGCGATCAGCCGCGCGCCGTCGAGCGTATCGAGGTCGCTCGCGCTGATCGGCTCGTCGTTGAGGAACGCGCCCTGGCCTTTGATGGCGTGAAAGAACTCTTGCGTGGCGGGATTGAACACGATGCCGATCACCGGCTCGCAGCCGGCAACCAGCCCCGCCGACACCGTCCATTCCGGAACGTGGCGCAGGAAGGCGTTGGTGCCGTCGATCGGGTCGACCATCCACACGCGCCCGCATTGCAGCCGTTTCGGATTGTCCTCGCTCTCCTCCGAGAGCCAGCCATAGTCGGGCCGGTTGGTCATGAGGTCGCGATGCAGCGCTTCGTCGACGGCGAGGTCCGCCTCGCTCACTTCGGAGCCATCGGGCTTCCGCTTGGCGAGCAGCTGCTTGTGGAAATAGGTGAGCGCGAGCTCGCCCGCGTCGCGCACCGCTTGTCTAAGCAGCGCGTAATCCTCGGCGAGCGTGGGCGCGGACGACGGTCTTTGTTGGGGCTCTAGTGCTGTCATCGATCTTGCGGAAGACTCTCTAAACCATGGTGCGAACTAGGCAACTGCTACCAGACGTTAAGCACGTCCGTTAAGCGGATCCGCAAGCTTCTATGGCAAGATCGTGGCAATAAAGGGCTGCACACGGCCCGCGGGGGGAAGCTAACAGCAAGGCGTCAACGCCATAAAGTGAAGCTAACAGCAGGGCGTCAGTTTGGGGGCCTCGGAGCAACGCTCCGGGGCCCAAATAATTTCAGGCCGCAGGCCCGCTTGAGGCCGATTGTCACAGCCATGCGGCCAGCGCCATATCGAGCACGATGGCGCCGAACACGATGACCGCGAAATCGCGATTCGACTGGAAGCGGGCGAGGCAGTTCTCCTGATCGTCGATGTCGAGCGTCACGACCTGCCAGGCGAGCTGCGCGCCCGCGAGAGCCATGCCGAGCAGGAACACCAGTCCCGCATTGGCGAGGATGCCGGCGGCCGTGATCCCCGCCCAGGCGAGCAGATAGAGCAAGGCGAGCGCGGGCTTGGTAGCGCGGCCGAATTTCAGCGCGGTCGAGCGCAGGCCGAGAACCCCGTCGTCCTCGCGGTCCTGGTGCGCGTAGATCGTGTCGTAGCCGATCGTCCAGGCGACCGCAGCCGCGTAGAGCACCGCGGGCGCCCAATCGAGCCGGCCAAGCACCGCGGCCCAGCCCATCAGCGCCCCCCAATTGAAGGCGAGCCCGAGCACGGCTTGCGGCCAGTCGCTCACGCGCTTCACGAACGGGTAGAGCGCGACGATCGGCAGAACGCCCAAGCCCAGCAAAATGGTGAAGCCGTTGAAGCTGAGCAGCACCGCGAGACCAACGAGACTCAGCGCCACCATGAAGATCATCGCCGCTCGTGGCGACACCTGTCCGCTCGGCAGCGGGCGGGAACGCGTGCGCGCGACGCGCGCGTCGATATCGCGATCGACGATGTCGTTATAGACGCAACCGGCGGCGCGCATCACGACGGCGCCGACGGCGAACAGCAGGAGCAGCCAGAGATCGGGATAGGCTTCGCCCAGCGTGCGCCCCGCGAGAGCCACCGACCAGAAGCACGGAAAGGCAAGCAGGAAGAATCCAATCGGCCGGTCTACGCGCGCGAGACGAAGATAGGGCACGATCGCGTCCGGCGCGTAGCGGTCGACCAGATTGCCGGCCGAAGCATCGGCGATCGTGGCGGCTTTGCCTTGTGGAAGCGGACGTGGCATGTCTCGCGGAGCTCTGATCGGGCGGAACCTCGCCTATGCCCTCTCAACTTCAACGCCTGTTCGTCAAGTCCAAGCTGCATGCGGGCACAGAGATCGTGCTCGAGCCCGAGCAGGCCCATTATCTCCGCAACGTGCTGCGGCTGAAACATGGCGACGAGGTGCTGCTGTTCAACGGTGTTGACGGCGAATGGCTCGCGGCGCTCACCGAGGCCGGCAAGAAGAAAGTCGAGGCACGCGTCTCGCACCAGACACGCCCGCAGGAGAGCGGTCCCGATCTGCATTATCTCTTCGCGCCGCTCAAGCGCGCCCGTCTCGATTACATGGCGCAAAAGGCGACAGAGATGGGCGCGAGCGTGCTGCGGCCGGTGATCACGCGCCGCACGGTTGCGGAGCGGGTGAAACGGGAGCGGCTGCTCGCCAACGCGGTCGAGGCGGCCGAGCAATGCGGCATCTTGCGCGTGCCGGAGGTGTGGGAGCCGGAGCCGTTCGGCAAGGTGCTCGACGGCTGGGACGCGAGCCGGCTGCTGATCTTCGCCGACGAGGTGGCGCCCAGCGCGTCGCCGCTGGCAGCGCTGGCCACACGCGGGCAGGGGCCTCTGGCAGTGTTGATCGGGCCTGAGGGCGGCTTCGACCCCGAAGAACGCGCAGCCCTCTTGGCCAAGCCGTTCGTCGTTCCTATCTCGCTCGGACCAAGGGTGATGCGCGCTGACACGGCAGCCGTCGCCGCTCTCGCTTTGGTGAACGCGGCGCTCGGCGACTGGCGCTAATCTCCTTGCCAGGCCCGTTGTACGAGCGCCATAAAGACGCCCCCCTCGGCCGCCGGGCGAATTGCCTCCGCAGCCTCTTCTCGGAGCTCCTCGATGTCGACAAAGGTGGCAGGGCCGGTAAGCCCCATCATCACCTCGCGCGATGAGCTCGTGGCTTATCTCGAAGCGGGGTCGAAGCCCGAGAGCGACTGGCGCATCGGCACCGAGCACGAGAAGTTTGGCTTCAACAAGGACGATCTGACGCCGGTCCCCTATGAGGGCGAGCGGGGCATCGGGGCATTGCTCACCGCGATCAAGACCCGGTTCGGCTGGGACGCGATCACCGAGAAGGGCAACATCATCGGGCTCAGGCGCCTCAACTGCCCGAAGGGCGGACTGATCAGCCTCGAGCCCGGCGGGCAGCTCGAGCTTTCCGGCGCGCCGCTCAAGACGGTGCACGAGACGACGGAGGAGGTGCAGCAGCATTTCGGCGAGGTTCGCGAGACGGCTGATGCGCTCGGCCTCGGCTTTCTCGGGCTCGGCTTCTCGCCGAAATGGACCCTTGCCGAGACGCCGGTCATGCCGAAAGAGCGCTACCGCATCATGCGCGATTACATGCCGACGCGCGGCAAGCGCGGCCTCGACATGATGTTCCGCACCGCGACCGTGCAGGTGAATCTCGATTTCGGCGGGGAGGCTGACATGGTGCGCAAGCTGCGCGTTGGTCTCGCTCTGCAGCCGATCGCCACCGCGCTCTTCGCAAACTCACCCTTCACCGACGGAAAGCCGAACGGCTTCCAGTCCTACCGCGCCGAGATCTGGCGCGACACCGACCCCGACCGCACCGGCATGCTTCCCTTCGCCTTCGAGCCGGGCATGGGCTTCGAGCGCTATGTGGACTACGCACTCGATGTGCCGATGTATTTCGTCTACCGCCACCGCCGCTATATCGACGTCGCCGGCGCCTCGTTCCGGGACTTCATGCGCGGGCGGCTCGCGGCGCTGCCGGGCGAACGCGCCACGCTCGACGATTGGATCGACCACCTCACCACGCTCTTCCCGGATGTGAGGCTGAAGCGCTTCCTCGAGATGCGCGGCGCGGACGCCGGATCCTTTCCGCAGCTCCTCGCGCTGCCCGCGCTCTGGGTCGGCCTGCTCTATGACAGTGAGGCTCTCGACGGCGCCTACGCCTTGATCGCGGATTGGACCGAAGAGGAGCGTCAGGCTTTGCGCGCTGAGGTGCCGCGCCTCGGACTCAAGGCTCCGTTCCGCGGCGGCAGCGTGCGCGATATCGCACGCGAGGTCGTGGCCTTGGCGCGAGCGGGACTCGTGCGCCGCGCACAGCGCGATCTTTTCGGCAAGGACGAGGGCAAGTATCTCGAGCCGCTCGCCGAGATCGTCGAGACCGGCCGCTCCGCCGCAGACCGCCTGCTTGCCGATTATCGCGGCGCGTGGCACGGCGACATCGATAAGGTGTTCTCGACCGCCGTGCTTTAGGACGCGGTAGGGCGGGCAACGCTCGCGTTGCCCACGTGTCGGCGGTGGGCACGCTTCGCTTTGCCCACCCTACGAGCGAGCTGCTTGAAACGCCAAAG
This sequence comes from uncultured Methyloceanibacter sp., assembly GCA_964634195.1. GTDB lineage: Bacteria > Pseudomonadota > Alphaproteobacteria > Rhizobiales > Methyloligellaceae > Methyloceanibacter. The sequence goes on from CAZWIO010000007.1 coordinate 42,152, forward strand.
CCGCTAACCATATTGCGGGGTAAGTAACCGTTCCTTCCGCCAAACCCTGCACGGAAGGGACGTTAGTCCGTCCCCCAAGACGGATGTTCTCGGCGGCAGATTTCTCCTTTTCTGCCGCCGATTTTTTTTGCGCTTATGCGAGCGCTATTTCAGCCCGGCGAGCGCGTTGCCGAAGCCTTGCAAGCTGACCGGTATGCCGATGCCGGCTTCGGGCGTGTCGAAGATGATGAACATCGCGTTCGAGCCCTTCTTCAGCTTGTCGATCACTTCGTTCTGCAGCACGACCTCGGCCACGCAGCCGCGCTTGCCGCATTTCAGGAAGGGCGCGTTGCCGACATCCTGATTGTCGATCTTCAGTCCGAGCCCGGTCGGCAGCAGCACGCCGAGCGGCACCACCACGCGCAACAGCTTCTTGTCCTCGCCGATCGCTTTGTAGAACACGACGGTCAGTCCGACATTCGGCCTGTCCTCGGCGGTGACGCTCTGCACCAGCGCACATTTTTCTTCCTTGGCACCGGGCGGCGTGCGGCAGCTCAACTGCCAGGCGCCGTGAGTCTCCTTCACCACGCTGCCGGGTCCGGTTGCGGAAGGATCCGGCTGGTCGCTCTGTGCTGATGCTCCGTCCGCGAATGACAGCGCGGCCGCAAGCATAAGCGCGAGCGTCGCGAATCTCCGCGCGGTGCTGATGCAGGCCAGTATTCGCGACCGGTGAACCATGGCAATCGGGGCGGGATCATGCGCGCGCATTCGGGCGCGAATCATGTCGGTGAAAGATTAAATTGCGAGGCGCTGCGGATGAAAAGAAGAAGGCGCGGCATAGAAGACCGCCTTCGCCGAGTATTGGGGCCAAATTTCGGCGTGGCGTGTATCGCGGGAAGTTCTGCCAAGCGAGAATGGGATACGCGGGAGGCGTGCATATGCCGCAGCGCAGCGTGGAATCATGAGTGTTGCCAAGCTATAGCCTTTATGATTTGAACACGAGAAAAGAGCCTCCAGCCCCGCGGCGCGGGGATCTGGGCAATAGAACGAAGGTGGGGGCGACGCCGTCTACGCGACACTAGCTTTTCGCGAGCTTTTTGCGCCACCCTTGCCTTGGCCAAGCGGCGTGGGACGATTCCAATCTCGTCCTACGCTACGTCGATCCCCGCTGCCCAGTCCCGGGACCGGCTTGGGATCAAGGGAGCAGGCTTTAGGAGTGAAGGGATGGCGATCCTCAAACGAATGCTGATTGTGGTTGCTGCGGCGACGTGGCTGATGCCTGCCGCTGCTCTTGCCCAGGACGGACAGCCCGCGCCCTGGCAGATGGGTCTGCAGACGGCCGTCACGCCGATCATGCATCAGATCACCGATTTCCATACCTACGTCACCATCATCATCACGGTGATCGCCTTCTTCGTGCTCGGGCTGATGATCTATGTGATGGCGCGGTTCAACGAGACCCGCAATCCGCATCCCTCCCGCACCTCGCACAACACGCTGCTCGAGATCGCCTGGACGGTGATTCCGATCCTTATTCTGGTCGCCATTGCCATCCCCTCGTTCCGGCTCTTGTTCGCGCAGTACACGTTTCCGAAGCCCGACGTGACCATCACCGCGATCGGCAGCCAGTGGTACTGGACCTACGAATATCCGGACCATGACATCACCTTCGATTCGCTGATGGTGCAGGACGCCGACCTGAAGCCCGGCCAGCCGCGGCTTCTCGCGGTCACCAAGGAGGTCGTGGTGCCCGTGGGCAAGAACGTCCAGGTGAATGTCAGGGCGAACGACGTCATCCACGACTGGGCCGTCCCCTCGTTCGGGATAAAGCTCGACGCCGTGCCAGGCCGCTTGCAGACCACTTGGTTCAAGGCAGAGCGCGAGGGCTGGTATTACGGCCAGTGCTCCGAGCTCTGCGGCCGCAATCACGCTTTCATGCCGATCGCTGTCCGCGTCGTCTCCGAGCAGGAGTTCAACGACTGGCTGGCCAGCACCAAGCAGGCGCAAGCGCCCGCTGACACCGGCAAGGTCGCGTCGGCCCAGGACTAACAGCACGCTCAGAATAACAGCACGAACAACCGCACGATCAGGATTTTCAAGGAACATCGCCATGGCTGATCACGCCCACGCCGCAGAAGCGCATCACGAAGACCACCCGACCGGTTGGCGGCGCTGGCTTTACTCGACCAACCACAAAGACATCGGGACGATGTACCTGATCTTTGCTTTGTGCGGCGGCATCATCGGCGGCGTGCTCTCAATCGCCATGCGGCTCGAGCTCATGGACCCGGGCATGCAGATCTTCGGCGATGCGGAGATGTTCAACGTCTATGTGACGGCGCACGGCCTCACCATGGTGTTCTTCATGGTGATGCCGGCCATGATCGGCGGCTTCGGCAACTGGATGGTGCCGCTCATGATCGGCGCGCCGGACATGGCCTTCCCGCGCATGAACAACATTTCGTTCTGGCTGTTGCCGTTCTCCTTCGCGCTTCTGCTCATCTCGCTGTTCATGCCCGGGATGCCGGGTTCAGACGGCGTGGGTGGCGGCTGGACGCTCTATGCGCCGCTCACCACCAAGGGCTCGCCCGGCATCGCCATGGATTTCGCCATCCTGTCGCTGCATCTCGCCGGCGCGTCCTCGATCCTCGGCGCCATCAACTTCATCACCACGATCTTCAACATGCGCGCGCCGGGCATGACGCTGCATAAGATGCCGCTCTTCGTCTGGTCGGTGCTGGTGACGGCCTTCTTGCTGCTGCTGTCGCTGCCCGTTCTGGCCGGCGGCATCACCATGCTGCTGACCGATCGCAATTTCGGCACGGCGTTCTTCGACAGCGCCCATGGCGGCGATCCGCTGCTGTGGCAGCACCTGTTCTGGTTCTTCGGCCATCCCGAGGTGTACATTCTGATCCTGCCGGGCTTCGGCATGGTCAGCCACATCGTCTCGACCTTCTCGCGCAAGCCGGTGTTCGGCTATCTCGGCATGGCCTACGCCATGGTCGCGATCGGCGTGATCGGCTTCGTGGTGTGGGCGCACCACATGTACGCGGCCGGCATCAGCGTGAACACGCAAGCCTATTTCGTGTTCGCCACGATGGTGATCGCGGTGCCAACGGGCGTGAAGATCTTCTCCTGGATCGCCACCATGTGGGGCGGGTCGCTGTCGTTCAAGACGCCCATGGTCTGGGCGCTCGGCTTCATCTTCCTGTTCACCCTCGGCGGCGTGACGGGCGTCGTGCTCGCCAATGCCGGCGTCGACCGCGCGCTGCACGACACTTATTACGTCGTGGCGCATTTCCATTACGTGCTGTCGCTCGGCGCCGTGTTCGCCATTTTCGGCGGCTGGTACTACTGGTTCCCGAAGATGACCGGCTACATGTATTCCGAAGCCGTCGGCAAGCTGCATTTCTGGCTGATGTTCATCGGTGCGAACCTCACCTTCTTCCCGATGCACTTCCTGGGTCTTGCCGGCATGCCGCGGCGTATCGCCGATTATCCGGATGCTTTCGCGCCCTGGAACCTGATCGCCTCGCTCGGCTCCTATCTCTCCTTCGCCGGGTTGATCGTGTTCCTGTTCGGCATCGCCCAGGCCTTCTCGCGTAAGGAGCATGCGGGCGCCAATCCGTGGGGCGCCGGCGCGACCACGCTCGAATGGACGCTGTCATCGCCGCCGCCGTTCCACAGCTACGAAACGCTGCCGCGGATCAAATAACGGGACCGGGACCTTGCTGAAGACCGTGGACACTGAATGAGCCGGCCGATGTCAAACGCCACGGTCGAGGCCATTAGGCCAGAGTTCGACGTCGCCGCCGGCGGCGATGTCGCCGACTATTTCGCGCTGATGAAACCGCGGGTGATGTTCCTCGTGGTGTTCACGGCACTGGTCGGGCTGGTCGCGGCTCCCGGAACCATGCATCCCGTGCTCGCCATCGCCGCGCTCGTCTGCATCGCGGCGGGCGCCGGTGCAGCGGGTGCACTCAATATGTGGTTCGACGCCGACATTGACGGCGTGATGGCGCGCACGGCCTCGCGTCCGATCCCGAGGGGCATGGTTAGTCCCGAAGAAGCGCGCGACTTCGGCGCCGTGATCGGTGCTGGCTCGGTGATCTGCCTCGGGCTGATGGTGAACTGGCTCTCGGCCGCGCTGCTTGCCGGAACGATCGCCTTCTACGTGTTCGTCTATACGATGTGGCTCAAGCGCTGGACGCCGCAGAACATCGTGATCGGCGGCGCGGCGGGCGCCATACCACCGATGATCGGCTGGGCCGCGGCGACCGGTGAGGTCACCTTCGAGCCCTTCGTCCTCTTCCTCATCATCTTCATGTGGACGCCGCCGCATTTCTGGGCGCTCGCGCTGCTCCGCACCAAGGATTACGCCCGTGCCGGCGTGCCGATGCTGCCCGTCACCCATGGTGCCGACGCGACCCGGACGCAGATCCTCGTCTACTCCATCCTGCTTGCGCCGCTCGGCATGGTTCCGGCGATCATCGGAACTGGCGGCCTGCTCTACACGGTTGCGGCCTCGGTGCTCGGCTCGCTGTTCGTGGTAATGGCGATCGACTGTTACCGTAAGTGCGAGGGTGAGGAAGCCGACCGCGCCGCCAAGCACCTCTTCGCCTATTCGGTGCTCTATCTTTTCTTGCTGTTCGCCGTGCTGCTCGTCGAGCACGGCTTCGGTATGGACGGCAGCACGCTGCCGCTTCTTTGGACGTCGTAATGAGCGATGCTGAACAGGAACGAAAGCGCCGCCAACGCATGCGAAACATCGCCATCGCGTGGATCCTCGTTGCGCTCGCGGTGCTGTTCTTTATCGTCACCATTGTCAGGCTTGGCGGCAACGTCGCCAACCGGGCGATGTGAGCCTCGGTACACCCCATGACCGCGCCTAAGGACGACAACGCGCAACCCCGGCAAGGCCGCCGTCACAACGTCGTGGCCCTGTCTTGCGCCGGCCTGGTGGCAGCCATGGTGGGCTTGTCCTTTGCCGCCGTGCCGCTCTACCGCATGTTCTGCCAGGTGACAGGTTACGGCGGGACGCCGCAGCGCGCCGAAGCCGCGCCCGATACGGTGCTCGATCAGACCATCCGCATCCGCTTCGACTCGCATGTCGGCAACGGCCTGCCCTGGACCTTCAAGCCGGTCGAGCGCGTCATCGAGGTGAAGATCGGCGAGCAAGCCCTCGCCTTTTTCAAGGCGACCAACACTTCCAACGCGCCGGCCGCGGGCACTGCCGTGTTCAACGTCGTACCCGAGCAGGCCGGGATCTACTTTGCCAAGATCGAATGCTTCTGCTTCAAACAGCAGACGCTTGCCGCAGGCCAGAGCATGGAAATGCCCGTGAGCTTTTTCATCGACCCGGCGCTTGCCAGCGACGACGACACCAAGGACATTTCCGAGATTACGCTGTCATACACTTTCTACCCCGACGACAGACCCGGCGTGGCTGAAGCGCCGGCCGCGGCCAAGTCGGGGTCGTGAACTTGAAGGGACTTTGAGGCGCGGCGCCGCCTCGATTGGGGAGGAACGGGAGAATACGATGGCTCAAGCCCACGCGCACGCCCACGAAAAGCAGCACGACTATCATCTCGTCAATCCGAGCCCGTGGCCGGTCGTCGGCTCGATCGGCGCCTTCGTCCTCGCCATCGGCGTCCTGCTCTATTTCATGTCGAAGAAGGCGGGCGATCCCAATCTCTGGTACGTGCTGCCCGGGATCGTGCTCGTCATTCTCACCATGTTTGGCTGGTGGCGCGACGTCATCAAGGAAGCGCATGAGGGCTTCGAGACGCCGGTCGTCCAGCTCCATCTGCGCTACGGCATGATCCTGTTCATCGCCTCCGAGGTGATGTTCTTCGTAGCGTGGTTCTGGGCCTATTTTGACGCGGCGCTCTATCCCGACAGCGCGATCACCTATGCGCGCACCAAGGCGCTCGGCGGGGAATGGCCTCCGATCCCGAGCGCCGACACCGGCGTTCCCGGCCTCGGCTTTTTCGGCCACACCTTCGATCCTTGGGGTCTGCCGCTCGTCAACACGCTGATCCTGCTCACCTCGGGCACGACGGTGACCTACGCGCATCACTCGCTGCTCAAAGGCAATCGCGAAGGGCTGGTGTTCGGGCTCGCGCTGACGGTGGTGCTCGGCCTACTGTTCACCATCCTGCAGGTCTATGAGTACGCCCACGCAGGGTTCGGCTTCGCCAACCACATTTACGGCTCGACCTTTTTCATGGCGACCGGCTTTCACGGCTTCCATGTCATTGTCGGAACCATCTTCCTGGCCGTGTGCCTGTTCCGCGCCGTGGGCGGCGACTTCACGCCGAAGCAGCATTTCGGCTTCGAGGCCGCGGCTTGGTATTGGCATTTCGTCGACGTGGTCTGGCTGTTCCTCTTCACGTTTATCTACGTGTGGGGAGCGGGTAGCAACTATCCGACGCATTAGGCCGGCTACTATGCCATCTTGACGGGGCGGCCCGCGCGGCCGCCCCATTTGCTTTTTGACCGGTGGAAGCGATGAGCGGAGTTCAGGCTGATCAGGTTCCCTCGCTGGGCGCCACGCTGTGGCGCGGCATCGTTGGGCACTGCCCATCCTGCGGCAAGGGCAAGCTGTTTTCCGGCTATCTCACGCTCGCGCCGCGCTGTGACTCCTGCGGCCTCGACTACAACTTCGCCGATTCCGGGGACGGTCCGGCTGTGTTCGTCATTCTGGTCGCGGGGTTTCTGATCGTGGGTGGCGCGCTCATCGTGGAAATCTTCTACACGCCTCCATTCTGGGTGCATGCGCTGCTGTGGGGAACTGCCGCCGTCATCGTGCCGCTCGTCCTGCTTCGGTCCTTCAAGGGCGTGCTGATCGCGCTCCAGTTCAGGCACAGGGCTGAAGAGGGCAAGCTCGCCTCGGAATGAGCGGACGGGCGATGCGCGGCAAAGGGCTTGTCGGGCTCACCGTCTGCGTGCTGGCTGCGCTCGCGCTCCTGATCGGGCTCGGGGTCTGGCAGCTTGACCGGCTCAAGTGGAAAGAAGGGCTGATCGCCCAGATCGAGGCGCGCGCGACGGCCGCGCCGGTCGCGCTCGAGGATGCCGAGGCGCTTCTGGGCAGGGGACGCGATCCGAGCTATTTGCGTGTGCGCGTCGAAGGTCGGTTTCATCACGGGCGCGAACGCTATCTCTACGCCACGGCTGACGGGCAACAGGGCTGGCATGTGATAACGCCGCTCGAAATGTCGAACGGCGAGATGGTGCTGATCGACCGCGGCTTCGTACCCGACGAGCTCAAGGAACCTGCCTCGCGCCAACCGGGCCAGGTCGAGCAGGTCGTCGAACTGACCGGGCTCGTGCGTCTGCCGGAACGGCAAGGCGTCTTCATCCCCGACAACGAGCCCGCCGCCAATCGCTGGTTCTGGCGCGATCTTCAAGCCATGTCGGCGTCGATGTTCCCTTCAGATGCGGTCGAGGTCGCGCCGTTCTACGTCGAGGCCGAGAGGAGCGACGTGCCCGGCGGTTGGCCGCAAGGCGGCCAGACCCGGCTCGTGATCGCCAACAATCACCTGCAATATGCGTTGACCTGGTTCGCGCTCGCTGTCTGCCTGCTCGCCGTCTATGTGGCCTATGTTTGGAGCCATTTTCGCCGCGGCCCTCGATGATTGTCATGCCCGCGAAGGCGGGCACCCAGTAAACCATCGTGATCTCGATTAAATCGACCAACCCTCAGCCTCGTCATGGCCGGGCTTGCGCGAAGCGCAAGGCCTGCCCCCGGACTTGATCCGGGGGGCCCGGCCATCCACGATTTCGGTCGTGCCGTTTGCCCAATCGTGGATGCTCGGCACAAGGCCGGGCATGACGGAGGATGGGTTGGTTGGCGCTATCCTAGGGCACGGGCCGTTGTTGCGGCGCAGCGCCGCGAACGCTAGGTTCAAGCCCCTTGTCCCCCTTAAGCCCAAGAGGTCCTAGGTGAAGTTCGTCTCGACGCGCGGTGAGGCGCCGGCGCTCTCCTTCGAGGGTGCGCTTCTGGCTGCGCTCGCAAGTGACGGCGGCCTCTATATGCCCGAGGCGTGGCCGCGTCTTTCGGAACACGAGATCGCGGGCCTCGCCGGCCTCGATTATGCCGATGCGGCCTTCAGGGTGATGCGGCCTTATCTCGAGGGCGATCCCTGCCTCGGCGATCTCGAAGCCGTGCTGGATGAGGCCTATGGCAGCTTCCATCACCCGGCGGTCGCGCCCTTGCGCCAGATCGCGCCCAATACGTTCATCCTCGAGCTGTTCCACGGGCCGACGCTCGCCTTCAAGGATCTCGCCATGCAGGTCGTGGCGCGGTTGATGAACCGCGCGCTGATCCGCAAAGGCAGCCGCGCCACGGTCATCGGCGCGACCTCAGGCGACACCGGCGCCTCGGCCATCGAGGCGTTTCGCGGGCTCGAGGCGATCGACATTTTCATCCTGCATCCGAAGGGCCGCGTCAGTGACGTGCAGCGCCGCCAGATGACGACCGCGAGCGAGCCGAACGTGCACAACATCGCGGTGGAAGGGACCTTCGACGACTGCCAGAAGATCGTGAAGACGCTGTTCGGCGATGCGCGCTTGCGCGACCACGAGCTGACTGGCGTCAACTCGATCAACTTCGCGCGGATACTCGCACAGATACCCTATTATTTCACCGCTTCGGTCGCGCTCGGAGCGCCCGCCCGATCGGTCGCCTTCACCGTGCCGACCGGAAATTTCGGTGATATTTTCGCGGGTTACGCGGCCCGCGCGATGGGCCTGCCGGTCGCGCGCCTCGTTATCGCCACGAACCTCAACGACAGTTTGCCTCGTGTTCTCGGCTCGGGGGTCTTTGAGCCGGGGCACGTCATCGCCACGTCAAGCCCGAGCATGGACATCCAGCTTGCGAGCAATTTCGAGCGCCTCCTGTTCGAGCTCGCGGGCCGCGACGTGCGCCGCGTGAACGCACTTATGCATGGACTGCGCGAGCAGGGCGCCTTCCGGCTCAACGAGGCCGAGCTCGCCACCTTGCGTGCGCTGTTCGGTGCCCATTCGGTTGGCGAGCAGGAGACCGAGACCACTATCGCCAGCCTGTTAGCTGAGACCGGCACGATGATTGATCCGCACACAGCGGTCGGCGTGGCAGCGGCGCGACAGGAAACCGGACTCGGTGCGACCCCCATGGTCGTGCTCTCGACGGCGCATCCCGCCAAGTTCGCGGGCGCCATCGAGCGTGCCACGGGCCGCGCGCCGGAGCAGCCTGAACGGCTCAAGCTCAGGCTCGGCCAGCACGAGAGATGTACGGTGCTGCCTAATGACTACGCCGCGGTCGCCGATTTCATCGCGGGCCAAGCCGGGGCGCCGGGCAAGTCCGCGCGTGCGCGCGTAGGGGCGGGCGCGTGAGCATCGAGCGTTCAGAACTGAAGAACGGCCTGACCGTTGTCAGCCACGCCATGCCGGGGGTTGAGACGGTGTCGCTCGGACTTTGGGTCGGCGCCGGTAGCCGGAGCGAAGCCCTCGCCGAGCACGGCGTGGCCCATTTCCTCGAGCACATGGCCTTCAAAGGTACGGCGCGCCGCAGCGCCCGCGATATCGCCGAGGAGATCGAGGCGGTCGGCGGCGAGCTCAACGCTGCGACCGGTGTCGACTCGACCGCCTATTATGCGCGCGTGCTGCGCAAGGATCTCGGCCTCGCGCTCGACATCCTGAGCGACATCATCATGGCCCCGCGCTTCGACGGCACCGAGCTTGCCCGCGAGCGCGACGTGATCCTGCAGGAGATCGCGGCTTCGATAGATTCGCCCGACGACACGGTGTTCGACCTCGTGCAAGAGGCTGCCTTCCCCGATCAGCCGGTCGGGCGACCGATCCTCGGCACGGCCGAGAGCGTGACCGGCTTCGAGCGCGATCATCTCGGCGGCTATCTCGTCGCGCATTATCACGGCCCGAACATGGTGCTTGCCGCGGCGGGCGCTGTCGATCACGCCGCACTGCTTGCGGAAGCCGAGCGCCGCCTCGCAGGGCTAGACCCGAGCGGCACGCCGGCGCCGAGCTCAGCCGTCTATGCTGGCGGAATCAAGCGCGGTGGCCGGTCCTTCGAGCAGACCCATATCGTGCTCGCCTTCGAGGCTCCCGCCTATCGCCACGCGGATTATTTCACCGCGCAGATCTGCGCCGGCGCACTAGGCGGCGGTATGTCCTCGCGGCTCTTCCAGGAGGTGCGCGAGAAGCGCGGCCTCTGCTACGCGATCTACGCCTTTTCGAGCGGGCTGACCGACAGCGGCCTGTTCGCCGTGCACGCGGCCGGCAGCCCCGATCGCGCACATGACCTCTTCGCGGTCATCCGCGACGAGCTGGTGCGGGCCGCCGAGAGCGGCTTCGCCGAGGACGAGATCGCGCGGGTCAAGGCGCAGCTCAAGATGGGCCTCTTGACCGGGCTCGAAAGCTCGAGCGCCCGCGCCGAGCAGCTCGCCCGGCAGATCCTCATCCATGGACGCATTCTCTCGACCGAGGAGCTGATCGAGCGGGTCGAGCGCGTCGAGGCGGCCGACCTGCAAGCTCTGGTTGAGCGGTTGCTTTCTTCCCCACCCAGTCTTGCCACGGTGGGGCCCATTCTTCATGTTGCAAGATTCGATGCGGTGGCGGAAAAGTTCGCAAATCAGCCGAGCAAAGCCGCCTAGAGAGGGGTTTTCCGAGCATGGCGTTGTTGCGAGCCGCCTCACCGAGCGACCTTGGTCCTGTTCTCGAGACCGGCCGCGTGGTGCTGCGAACCCCGCAAATGTCCGACTATCCCGCTTGGGCAGAGCTTCGGGCGGCAAGCCGGGATTTCCTCACGCCCTGGGAGCCGCTCTGGGCCACCGACGAATTGTCCCGCGCCTCGTTCCGCCGCCGTGTGCGCCACTATCTCCGCGATCTGCGCGAGGACGTAGGCTATGCGCTGTTCATCTTCTCGGCCTCGAGCGGGGCCCTGGTCGGCGGGCTGACACTCTGCAATGTGCGCCGCGGCGTGACCCAGTCCTGCACACTCGGCTACTGGATCGGCGCCCGCTACGCGCGGCAGGGCTACATGACGGCCGCGGTCAGGGCTGTTATCCCTTTCGTGTTCGATTCGCTCGAATTGCACCGGCTGGAGGCGGCCTGTCTGCCGACCAATCTGGCGTCGACAAGGCTGCTTGAGAAAACGGGATTCAAGCGCGAGGGCCTCGCGCGCCGTTATTTGCGGATCAACGGTGTCTGGCAGGACCACCTGCTCTATGCCGTGCTCGACAGCGATCCGCGCGTCTGACGCGTGGGCCGCTGGAGCATCGTAGGAACGGGGAAAGGATGGCGGAGTTGAACGCCTCGGTGCGGGACGACGGGACGCCTTCCGGGCAGCCGCGCCGCGGCGTCGCAGCGTCCGTGTTGCTCCGCATTCTGCTTGGCGTGCTCTTCCTGCTTCCCGCGGGCGTCGCCACCGCCATCGAAGCCATTCCGGTCGAGCCCGACCAGGAAAAGATCGACATCACTGCCAAGGGCGAGCTCTACGAGGGCAGGGGCGATAGGCTGCAGATCGAGACGGCGCCCGGCCCCGATGGTTTCATTGGGCGCATGGCGGTGCAGGCTTCGACGCCCGGCACCAATCCCGGCTGGCTTGTCTTCGCGCTCTCCAACCCGACCTCTGAACGCATCGTGCGCTGGCTGGTCGCGCCGCGTTACACGCTGGTCAATTCGCGCGTGGTCTGGCCCGAGCTCGACGCACCGCGCATCTCGGCCGTCACGCCCTCGCTCGGCTTCCGGCCCGAGCCGCTGAAGAGCGACCGCGCCGATATGTTCAGGCTCAATCTCGAGCCTGGCCAGACCGTCACTTTCGCCGCCGAGCTCGCTTCGCCCCAAGTGCCGCGGCTCACGCTGTGGGATCCAAACGTCTACCAGGCCAAGCAGCAGGACCGCATGCTGTTCAACGGCGTGCTGCTCGGCATCACCGGCCTTCTCGCCATCTTCCTCACGGCGATCTTCGCCGCGAACCACCGGGCGATCTTCCCGGCGACCGCGCTCGTCGCCTGGGCTGCGCTCGCCTATTTCTGCGTCGATTTTGGCTATTGGAACAAGCTGTTCCCGGTCGGTCCGGACCGCAGCGCGCTCTATCGCGCGGCGGCGGAGTCGGCGCTCGCGGCAAGCCTCGTGCTGTTCCTCTACACGTTCCTCCGCATCGGCCTTTGGCACAATTGGATCAGGACGCTGTTCTGGTTCTGGATCGGGGCGCAGTTCAGCCTGATCATCGTCGCCATCATCGATCCCGCGCTCGCCTCGGGATTGGCGCGCGCCTCGACCTTGGCGATCGCAGGCGTCGGCACCGGGCTCATCGCCTATCTCGCGCTGCGCGGCCAGGACCGCGCTTTGTCGTTGATCCCGAGCTGGATGCTGCTGCTGGTGTGGTTGCTCGGCGCGGCGATGATCGTGCTCGGCAAGCTGTCGGGCGATATCGTCGTGTCGGGTCTCGTCGCGGGACTCGTGCTCATTCTTGTCTTGCTCGGCTTTACCGTGACGCAATACGCCTTCAGCTCCGGCGGCACGGGGCCGCTGCAACTGGGGCCGCCCAGCCTCGTGCAGATGAAGTCTCTCGCCGTCGACGGTTCAGGCGCCCATGTGTTTCAATGGAACGCCGGCAACGATCAGATCACCGTTTCGAACGATGTCGAGCAGGAACTCGCGCTAGACCCAGGCGCGCTCAACGCCACGCTCGACGACTTTCTCCAGCACATGCACAACGCCGACCGAGAGCGGTTCAAGCTCATGCTCTGGTCGCTGCAGGAGAAGGGCGGCGGCGATCTGCAGACCGACTTCCGGCTCAGGCGCCACGACGGCACCTATCTCTGGTTCGATCTCCGTGCGCACGCGGCGCCGAGCGAGAATGCGCGACTCCTGCGCTGCGTCGGGCTGTTGCGCGACGTGACGAGCCTCAAGCGCTCGCAGGAGCGCCTGCTACACGATTCGGTGCATGACAGCCTGACCGGGCTGCCCAACCGTGAGCTGTTCATGGACCGCCTCGCCGGCGCCATCACCCGCGCGCGTGAGGGCCAGGCCAACCGGCCGACGCTGCTCTTCATCGACATCGACCGCTTCAAGAACGTGAACAAGAGCTTCGGCCTCGTCATCGGCGACAGCATGCTGCTGACGCTGGCGCGCAGGCTCGGGCGGCATCTCAATCCGCAGGACACGCTCGCGCGCCTCGGCGGCGATCAGTTTGCCATCCTGCTCATCTCCGAGACCGAGCCGCATCACGTGGCGACGCTCGCCGAGCGCGTGCGCCGCGCACTCAGAACGCCGATGAAGATCAGCGCCAAGGAGATCGTGCTGACCGCCTCGATCGGCATCGTCGTGCATGACGGCACGCAGTCGGCCGCCGAGGACCTGCTGCGCGAGGGCGAGATCGCCATGCTGCGCGCCAAACGCGGCGGTGCCGACCGCATCGAGATTTTCACGCCGGAGATGCGCGGCGAGGACGAGAGCAAGCTGCCGCTCGAAAGCGATCTCAGGCTTGCGCTCGAACGCCAGCAGATCTCGGTGCTGTATCAGCCGATCACGCGGCTTGCCTCGAACCAGCTTGCCGGCTTCGAGGCGCTGCTGCGCTGGGATCACCCCACGCGCGGCCGGCTCGGACCCGAAGATTTCATTCCGCTCGCCGAGGATACGGGCCTGATCGTCGAGCTCGGCAGCTACGTGCTCGGCCAGGCGCTCGAGGAGGCGGTACGCTGGCACAAGGTGCTGCCCCGCGACCGCGACCCGCTCTTCGTCAGCGTGAACGTGTCGAGCCGGCAGCTCTTCCGCCAGGACATGGTGCAGGAGATCAGGTTGATGCTCGCGCGCGAGGCGGTGCCAAAGGGCACGCTCAAGCTCGAGATCACCGAGTCTCTGGTCATGGAAAATCCCGAGCGCGCCGTTGAGATTCTGACCTGGCTCAAGACTTATGGCGCAAGCCTCGCCCTCGACGATTTCGGCACCGGCTATTCCTCCTTAAGCTATCTGCACCGCTTCCCCTGCGACACGATCAAGGTCGACAAATCTCTGGTGCGCGACAGCGGACTGAACGGTTCGACCCCGCTGATCCTGCGCTCGATCATCGCGCTCGCGCATGAGCTCGGCAAAGAGGTGGTGGCGGAGGGGGTCGAGACCGCGGCGGACGCGAGCTATCTGCGGTCGATCGGCTGCGAATACGGGCAGGGTTATTATTACGGTGAGCCGATGACCGCCAAGGACGTGAAGACGCTGCTCACCGCGCTCGCGAGCCACCGAAAGCGCAAGATGCGCGAGCGCGCTCGCGCGGCACCCGCAGAACCTGTGGCGCCTACCGGGCTCGAAGTGCAGGTTGCCGGGCCTGCTGCCGTTCCCGCGCTCACCGGCCCAGGCACGGTCGCTTCGTCCTAGCTGCTCCGGAGTGCCGTAGGGTGGGAAACGGCCTGCCGTTGCCCACGCGGAGCAATGGTGGGCACGCTTCGCTTTGCCCACCCTACATCTCAAGTAGCGCGAAGCGCGGTAGCGCACCAAAGATTCGCTAAGCGTGACCTGAATCGTTGACAAGGCGCAGCGGGTCGATCCCGAGCCGGCTCAGTGCACGCAAATATTTGCGGTCCACATCGGCGTCGAAGATCAGGTCGGAGTCCGCCGGACAATTCAGCCAGCCATTAGCGTGGATCTCGCTTTCCAGCTGACCCGGCGCCCAACCCGCGTAGCCCAGCGCCAGCAGCGCCTTATCGGGGCCCGTGCCCTTGGCGATGTCGCGCAGGATGTCGATGGTCGCGGTAAGGCACACGCTCTCGTCGATCGGCAGTGTGCTTTCGGCTTTGAAATAGTCGGCGCTGTGCAGCACGAAACCGCGCCCCGTCTCGACCGGACCGCCGAGATGCACGGCCATGGCATGCAGCCCGGCCGGCAGGCTGATGCGATCCTCCTGCGGGACAATGTTGAGCTGCGCGAGCAACTCGGTGAAGCTGATATTCGGCGCGCGCTGATTGATGATGATGCCCATCGCGCCTTCCGGCGAATGCGCGCACATATAGATGACCGAGCGCGCGAAACGCGGGTCGCCCATGGCCGGCATGGCGATGAGGAGCTGGCCGTCGAGATAGCCGTCGCGCTCGGCCCGGCGATGTGACCTGCGAGCCTGCATGCGATTAGAGTATAGAAGTTCTGTGGCTAGGAAAGGGCCAACCGCCGATTAACGCTGCCCGGTGCATTTTCGCCGCACGACTCACGAAAGAGTGAGACTAGGTTGGGCTGCTTGAAGTCGCTTTACCCATTCCGCATCGCTAAATTCCCGCCACAACCAGTTCGCGAATTGACTATGACCCCGCCTGATCGAATGTTCCGCATTGTCCGCGCCTTGCCGCTCGTGGGCGGCGCCGCTCTGTTCATAGCCCTGGCCGCTGCGATCCTCTCTGCCGCCGCGGCGCCGCCAAGCGCCTCGCCATGGGTTGCCGCCGCCAATGCGAAGGCGCGGCTCGTAAGCGGAACGGTCGACGTCGGCGGCGCACCGGCTCTCGTGGCCGGCGTTCAACTCCGCATGGATCAAGGTTGGAAGACCTATTGGCGTACGCCCGGCGATTCCGGTGTGCCGCCCAGCTTCGACTGGTCGGGCTCGAAGAACCTGAAACATGCCGAGGTGCTGTTCCCAGCGCCGCACCGCTTCGCCGACGGCAACAGCACGGCGATCGGCTACACGCAAGACGTGGTGTTCCCGGTCAAGGTCGTGGCCGAGCACCCGGGCGAGCCGGTCGAGCTCAAGCTTGCCCTGGACTTCGGCATCTGCATGGATCTTTGCATTCCGAATACGCTGTTCCTGGCGCTCGCGCTTCCGCCCGACGGGACGCGCGGTGATGCCCTTCTGATCGAGAGCGCGCTTGCAAGCGTGCCTGGACCGGCAGCAGCCGACACATTGCCGCGCGTTGTCTCGGTCGAGGCGAAGCTAGACGGCACGGCACCCGAGCTCGTGGTTGAAGCGGAGTTCGCAGCCGCCGCCGAGGACACCGATCTTTTCGTCGAGGCCGGCGATGCGTTCGTGCCGGTGCCTAAGCTGCTCGGTCCGCTCGAAGGCGGCAAGCAAAGGTTTGCGGTCAGCTTCAAGACTGCAGGCGAAGCCGAAGCCATCAAGGGCAAACCACTGACCTTGACGCTCGTCTCCGACCGCGGCTCCACCGAGACTGTCTGGAAGCAGGCCGCTGGGCTCTAGCGGACCACGTGCGGCGTAACCACGGCACCCGCTACCGCCCCGACGCCGGCGCCGATCGGGCCACCGACCAGAGCGCCGGTAGCACCGCCGGCAGCGGCACCGCTGACGCGTTTCTGGGTTGTTGTGCAACCGATGCTTCCGGCTGCGAGCGCAATGACGGCGATAATGGCGATCCCTCTCATTTCCAATCCCCCGCAAGGTCTAGCTTGCGTATGGAACGTGGCCAAGCGACGCCGGTTCCGTCCAAGAGCCGCCTTGGCCGTCTCTTGCCGAGCCGCTAAGGTGCCGCCCAAACACCAACGCTTAAGGAGCACGACATGACCATCGCTGTAGGAGACCAGCTGCCGGAGGCCACTTTCCGGGTACTCGGTCCCGACGGGATCGAGACCATCGGCGCGAGCGAGGTCTTCGGCGGCAAGAAGGTAGTGCTATTCGCAGTGCCCGGCGCCTTCACGCCGACCTGCCACATCAAGCACCTGCCGGGCTTCGTCGAGAGCGCCGAGGAGTTCAAGAAAGAGGGCGTCGACACGGTGGCCTGCGTGGCGGTCAACGACCCCTTCGTGCTGGGCGCCTGGGCTGACGCCTCCGGCGCGAAGGGCAAGGTACTGTTCCTGTCCGACGGCAATGCCGAGTTCACCAGGGCCATCGGCATGGATTTCGACGGCAGCGGCATCGGGCTCGGCACGCGCTCCAAGCGCTACGCCATGCTGGTCGAGGACGGCGTAGTGAAGGCCCTCAAGGTCGAGGATTCGCCCGGCGTGGCGCATGAGAGCACCGCCGCGAAGATGCTCGAAAGCCTCTAGGTCTCGCGCCGCGCAGCGAGAAAGGGTGCCATGCCCTCGCGGGCGAGCTCGTCGGCGCGCTCGTTCTCGTCGTGGCCGGCGTGGCCGCGCACCCAGTGCCAGCGCACGTCATGGCGCGCGCAAGCCTCCTCGAGCCGCTGCCATAGCTCGGCGTTCCGCACCGGCTTCCTGTCCGCCGTGCGCCAGCCATTGGTCTTCCATTTGCGGATCCATTTGGTGATGCCGTCGCGGAGATAGTTCGAGTCGGTATAGAGCTCGACATCCGACGGGGCCTTCAGTGCCTCGAGGGCTTCGATCGCCGCCGTCATCTCCATGCGATTGTTGGTGGTGAGCGCTTCGCCGCCCTTCAGCTCCTTGCGATGCCGACCTGATTCGAGGATCGCGCCCCAGCCGCCAGGCCCGGGATTGCCCGAGCAGGCGCCATCGGTGTGGATCACGACCTTGGGACGTGCTCCCGCCATGCTCAAGCCTCGCCGAGACCGTAGTCGCGATAGGACTTGACGCGCTGATGGAAGCGCAGCTTCCGCAGATATTCGTTGGGGTCCTTGGTGCGCACCAGCGCATTCGCGTCGGTGTTGATCAGGTCGTAGGTCCGGGTCAGCAGGAAGCGCAGCGCCGCGCCGCGGGCGAGCAGGGGCAGCGCGTCCAACTCGTCTGGGCCAAGCTTGCGCTCCCGCTCATAGGCCTGCAGCAGCGCGCGCGCCTTGGTGATGTTGAAGGAGGCGTCAGCCTCGAAGCACCAGGCGTTGAGGCAGATGGCGACGTCGTAGGCTATGAGGTCGTTGCAGGCGAAATAGAAATCGATCAGGCCCGAGACCTTGTCGCCGAGGAAGAATACGTTATCCGGGAAGAGGTCGGCATGGATCACACCCTTCGGCAAGCCGTCCGGCCAGTGCTGATCGAGAAAGGAAAGCTCCTGCTCGATCTCGGCAGAGAGCGTCGGCGTCACCCGGTTCGCCTCCTCCCCGATCGCACCATAAAGCGCGCGCCAGCCCGCAAGCGAAAGACTGTTCGCCCGGCTCATGGGGAAGTCTTCGCCGGCGAGATGGAAACGCGCGAGAGCTTGGCCGAGCCCCGCGCAGTGCTCGATGCCGGGCCTGCGCACCCACAAGCCTTCGAGGAAGCTGATCAGCGCCGCGGGGCGCCCTGCAAGCTCTTTCAGCGCCTGGCCCTCGCGGTCCTTGACCGGCAGCGGGCAGGAAATCCCGCGCGCTGCGAGATGCTCCATTAGCGCAAGGAAATAGGGCAGGTCCTCGCGCCGCACCCGCTTCTCGTAGAGCGTCAGGATATAGGGCCCGCCCTCGGTGTGGACGAGATAGTTCGAGTTCTCGACGCCCTCGGCGATGCCCTTGAACGAGGTCAGCGCGCCGATGTCATAGGTGGCGATGAAGGCTTCGAGCTCTTCGTCTGAGACGTCGGTGTAGACGGCCATCTAGAGCGCCGGCATTTCTCTAAGCTCGCGCGGCAGCTTGAAGGCGATGCTCTCTTGTGCCGTGGTAACGGCCTCGACCTGGACGGCGAAGCGCGCCCTGAACGCGTCGATGATCTCGTCGACCAGCACCTCGGGTGCCGAGGCACCTGCCGTCACGCCGAGACTGCCGATCCCGTCGAACACGCGCCAGTCGATATCCGCCGCGCGCTCGATCAGCATGGCGCGCGGGCAGCCGGCGCGCTCGGCCACCTCGACCAGGCGCAGCGAGTTGGAGCTGTTGGGTGAGCCCACCACGATCAGCCGGTCGCATTTCGCGGCGATCTGCTTCACGGCATCCTGGCGATTGGTGGTCGCGTAACAGATATCGTCCTTGCGGGGCACGGCCAGCATCGGGAAGCGCTCCTTGAGCGCCGCGACGATCTCCTTGGTGTCGTCCACCGAAAGGGTCGTCTGAGTGATAACCGCGAGCCGCGAAGGGTCGCGTGGCACGAAGGCCCGCGCATCGTCCAGTGTCTCGATCAGATGCACGGCGCCTACCGGAAGCTGGCCCATCGTGCCGACGACCTCCGGGTGGCCGGCGTGCCCGATCAACAGGATCTCAAAGTCAGCATCGAATCTGCGCTCGGCCTCGATATGGACCTTGGACACGAGCGGGCAGGTAGCGTCCAGCACGAACATGCGGCGCTGGCCGGCTGCCTCGGGTACGGCCTTCGGTACGCCATGCGCCGAAAACACCACAGGCGCGTCGGTGTCCGGGATTTCGTCCAATTCCTCGACGAAGATGGCGCCCTTGGCCTCAAGGCTCTCGACCACGTAGCGGTTATGGACGATGGCATGGCGCACATAGACGGGCGCGCCGTATTTGGCGAGCGCAAACTCGACGATCTGGATGGCGCGGTCGACGCCGGCACAGAAGCCACGCGGCGCGGCGAGATAGAGCATGAGCGGCGGGCGCTCGCGCTCTCGTCCGTTGGGTCCTGGCGTGGCGGTCATCGGGGCACCGGAGGGCGCTCAAGTCCGGCCTTGTCGCGCCCGCGCGAGGCGGATAGTTTTGCGCGCCAAATCCGGAAAATGGCAGCCCGCGACATCATTTGGGCATCGAGCCGGCATATCAGGCGCGGATCGCTGGCCTGTCAAGCCGAGGGGTGAGTTGAAGCGTTCCGATCTTCTTCGTTGTTTGCGCGCGGTATGGCTCCCGGCGCTGCTCGTCTTGCCGCTGCTTGTGGGGGGCTGTGGCACTTCGAGTACGCCGCGGCTTTACGGGGCGGGCGCGGAGAACCCCGACAAGCTGCCTGACTACGCCGCGTCCGATCAACTCAGCCAGATCACGTCGGCGCCCACGCCGGTCGCCAATCAGGAGGGCCCTGGGACCCATTGCCCGCAGGTCGTGGCCTGGCCGCGCGACCGGCTTGTCACTGTCTACCAGGGCGGCAATACCGGCGATGCGAAGGCCGTCATCCATCGCGGCGAGATCACCAAGCTGTCGCGCGAGTGCCAGTTTTATGCCGGGCGCGTCGTAGTGCGCTATGGTGTTGCCGGCCGCGTGCTGCTCGGGCCCAAGGGCTCGCCGGGCAGGGTAAGCTTCCCGATGAATGTCCGTGTCGCCGGCGCCGATCAACGGACGCTTGCCACCGACCGCATGGTGGTTACAGCGACGATTCCCTACGACAATCCAGCTGGCTATTTCTCGATGGTGCGGGAAATTGCCTTCCCGATCATGGTTGGCGCGCGGCCCGAGGACTACAAGGTCTTCGTGGCCTTCGACCAGGCGCGCGGGCAGGGCTAGCGTCTGCGGCGCCTGCGGCTTGCTCAATATTCAACGGAGAACATGACGCGGACCGTAGCGTCGGCGGACGCCTCTGTCAGGCCGAACAATACACCTGCGCAGAGGCTCCATTCGTCTGGCGTGAGACTACCGCGGTTGCGCGGGCGGTCGTCGTCGTCGTCGGGCGAATAGAGATAAAGGCTCGGCCCGAGCAGATGGACTTGGCTTTCGAACGGGCCCGTTGCGCCAAGATCCTCGATCTCGCCGAAAGCGAGCGCGGCGACCGACCAGCGCTCGGCGAAGCGATATTCGAGCTGGGCCGCGTATTCGAAGCCGAGATTGCCGGTCTCGGAATATCTGCCGACCTGATCGACGAGGCGCGGATTCAGGGTCAGCAGCCAGTCATGACTGGCGACCTCCATGATCGGCCCGAACTCGAATTCGTCCGCGTTTTCAAGGTCCACGAACCATGATCCTGGCGCATAGCCGGCCATGACTGCGAGACCGAACGCGCCGCCTTTGCGCGGCACAAGGACGACCTGGGTCTCGAACCCGATGGTGGCGAGCTCGAGGGTGCCCTCGGCGGGCTCCTCGACGCTGGGGGTGAGGCGGACCGCCCAGAAGTCGGTGAAGGCGTATTGAAGCTCGAGCTCGTGGCTCTGCCGGAGCACCTCGATCTCGCCGTCCTCGTTGGGCTTGGGCAGGCCCTGGTGGGAGGCGCCGCGATACTCGATCTCGATGCGCTCGAGGTCGACCTGCGGGATCTCGAACTCGGCTAAGGCTTTGGCAGTAAACACGAAAACGGCCGCACCGAGCGCGCAAAGACCGGCAACGAGCCTGCGAAACGAACGCGTCCCCAGCAGCAAAACGCCCCCCTTTTGCCCGCCTTCTCGTTGCTGCTCGAGCGGGCCAATCGGGACGTATTAGGCGCCCCTGCCTGACATCCCGCTGACAAGGATAATCGTCCCAGACAAAATCGGGAAGTTTTGACTAGCAGGCGGGAGGCGTGTTTTTTGCGCGATTCAAGCCGTTTGCAGCCCAACCGAGCCGGCGCCAGACGGCCTATGCTTGGCTATGCCGGTTTATGCTTGCGCGTGCTCGGGCATGACCGGCCGATCCAGGCCGGCCGTACGCGGCGCCCGCCTGCCGGTACGGAGCTTGACCGCCGCGGGGATAGCCGATCGATCGGACGGGGATTGCCTCGCCGCGGGAGCGGGGACCGCGCGCGCTAGTTCAGCTTGTTCTTGAGCGCGTCGATGCCCTGCGTGACGAGCTTCCCGGCGACGTCCGGCGTGAGTTGCGCGGCGATCACGCTTTGCGCCGCGGCCACCGCAGCGTCCGCGGCTGCAGCACGCACGTCGCGCAAGGCGTCGGCCTCGGCGCGGGCGATCTTGTCCTCGGCGAGCTTCATGCGCCGCTCGAAATGCTCGTTCATGGCGCGGCGCGTCTCGGCGGCAATAAGCTCGGCCTCCTTGGAGGCCTGCGCCACGATCGCCTTGGTCTCCTTCACCGCGTCCTTCTGCTTGCGCTTATAGTCGGCGAGCACCGCCTCCGCCTCGTCGCGCAGCCGCCGCGCCTCGTCGAGCTCTTTCTTGATGCGCTCGGCACGCGCGTCGAGCGCCGCGCCGAGCTTCTTGTGCACGCCGAAATACCAGACGACGCCCAAGAACAGAACGAACGAGGCGGCGACCCAGAATTCGGCGGTGGCGAGAATGTCCATGACCTCAAGCCTTCCGCGCGGCTTCGACCGCTTTCTCGATCTCGGCCTTGGGCGGCGCCGTGCCGATCAACTGGCGCACGATGTCGGCAGCGACATCGCTCGCCACCGCGCTCACGTCCTTCATCGCCGCGTTCTTGGCCTTCTCGATGCGCGCCTCGGCTTCGGCGCTCTTGGCCGCGAGCTCCTTGTCGAGCTTCGCGCGCTCGGCGTCGGTCTCGGCCTTAAGCTTGGCGCGGCCTTCCTCGATGATGGCGTGCGCCTTCTGCTTCGCGTCGGCGAGCGCCTGCTCATACGCCGCGATCGCTTCCTCGGTCTGGCGCCTGAACGCCTCGGCCTCGGCGAGGTCCTTGGCGATATGACCTGCGCGCGCGTCGATCACCTTGCCGATGCGCGGCAAGGCGATCGTGACCATCAGCAGATAAAGAATGCCGAAGGTTACAGCCAACCAGATGAGCTGCGGCGCCCAGTCCTCGGCGACAAGCTGCGGCATGGATGCGCTCCTTGCGCGAGCTTTGGCCTAGAACACGAACAGGATGATCAGCGCCACGACGAGGCCGAACAGGCCGGTCGCCTCGGCAAGCGCGAAGCCGAGCAAGAGGTTCGCGAACTGGCCGGGTGCGGCCGACGGATTGCGCAGCGCGCCTTGCAGATAATTGCCGAAGATCGTGCCGATGCCGACGCCCGCGCCGACAAGCGCGATCGAGGCAAGCCCTGCGCCGATCAACTTAGCTGCTTCTGGTCCCATTCCTCCCTCCATGTGAGAATTCCTTCGCTAAAGTTCAGTCCTAGTGGTGCATGTGAAGCGCGTCGTTGAGATAGATGCAAGTCAGGATGGCGAACACATAGGCCTGCAGGAACGCCACCAGGATTTCGAGCCCGGTGAACGCCACCATGAAGGCGAGCGCGGCCCAGCCGCCGAGAAACCCGAGCGCCACCACGAACGAGCCGAACACTTTCAGCATGGTGTGGCCGGCCATCATGTTGGCGAACAGCCGCACCGAGAGCGAGATCGGCCGCGTGAGATAGGAGATCACCTCGATCACCACCAGCAGCGGCAGCATCACGAACGGCACGCCAGACGGCACGAAGAATTTGAGGAACTTCACCCCGTGCTTCCAGAAGCCGATCAGCGTCACGCCGAGGAAGATGAAGGCGGCGAGCGCGAAGGTGACGATGATGTGGCTCGTGACGGTGAAGGAGTAAGGGAACATGCCGAGCATGTTCAGCACCAGCACGAACATGAACAGTGTGAAGACGAACGGGAAATATTTCATCCCGTCGGTGCCCACATTGTCGCGCACCATGTTGGCGACGAATTCGTAGGAGACCTCGGCGACCGACTGCAGCCTGGACGGCACGAGCGAGCCGCGGCGCATGGCATAGACGGTAAAGAGGGTGATCAGGCAGGCCGCGATCACCATGTAGAGCGCGGAGTTGGTGAAGGAGGCGTCTACCCCGAACAGCTCTAGCTCGAAGATGCGCTGGATCTCGAACTGGTGCATCGGGTCGGGCAGGCCGCCCGCGCCACCGTGCCCATCGTCTGCGGCGTAAGCTGTGCTGATCACGACCGGTCGCCCCTAGTCATCGTCGTCATCGTCCTTCAGGTCCTCGCCCGGCGGCACGCCTTGCTGCATCGCCTTGGCGGTCCTGATCACGTTCATAATCCCCGCGGCGGCGCCCAACAGCAAGAACACCACCATCAGCACGGGCGTCGTCTCGAGCCAGCGATCGAGCGCCCAGCCGATAAAGCCTCCAACCACTACGCCCGCGACGAGCTCCGTCGCGAGCCTGAGCGCCTGGCCCATCGCCCGCGCGCGCCCGGAGACATCCGGATCGGGCGGCGGCGCGTGACGCGCCTGCGCCGAAGCGAGCTCGTCTCCGAGAGTATCGAGCCGCCGCCGAATGTCGTCCCCGTCGCGTCCGCCTTGAGTGCGGCGCGCGTTCTTTTCGGCTCCGGCCATTGAAATTGCTCAACTTCCGGGAGAGCCCCCAGGACCGGCTGGTCCCCAAGCTGGCGGCACTTTAGTTGGCCGTGCCGCCCTGTCAAGGAACTCCAAGCGCTTATCGGGAAGCCGGAAAAACGGGAGAAAACCAGGGCTTTAGTCGTTGCCATTCCAGGCCGTGGGGCCCGCCGTGACGGCCTTGCCGTCAGGCGCCACGGCGACGCAGAACCTTGTGGTGTGGAGCTGGTCGAAGACATCGGCATAGGCAATGTAGCCCACGACGAAGAACGGCGCCGGGATGTCGGCCCGGAACACCATGGGCGGACTGAATAGCCGGTCGGGCTCGAGGATCTCTGAGGTGGTGACACGTTTCGTCGCGTCATAGACCGGGCGATTGCCCTGCGGCTCGACCCCCGTGAAGTCGACTAGCCACTCTTTCAGCATGGCGGGGGTCTTGCCGTAATTCTCCATGGCGAGCTTGACGGTGGCGCGATGCGGCAGGAGGTCGAGGTCGGTCGGCCCGCCGAACACATAAGCGCGCTCGGCGGTTGAGATGTGGTTCGCGGCCTTGCGCGCAGCCGAAGCCGCGCGGTGCAGATAGAACCAGAACAGCAGCAGAAGGGCGGCGAGCAGGCCGGCGAGCAGCGCAAGCGCGCCGGAGACATTGCCGAGGAGATCGCCAAGGCCGGCCTGGCAGGAGAGATAAGACGGGAGGCCGGCGATGCCGTCACTCCAGACGCAGGCGCCACCCGTCGCGGCCTCAGCCGCGTCCGCCTGCTGGTCGATGGCATGACCCGCGCCCTGATTGTCTGGCCGGTCGATATTGCCGTGCCGCGCGATGCCGCCGGCCTGTCCCAAGACTTGTTGGGACATTGCCGGCTGCGCGCAAGCAAGCACGAGCAAAGCCGCAATCAATCTGAGCATTGCCGTGAACGCCCCGTCCCCTAGGTCTTTCCCCAGGGACGGTTATAACCGAATTGGAGCGGGGCTACATAGTTTGGTGTCTGTGCTAGAATTGACGGTCTAGGAGCGATCCATGAATGCCAAGACCAAGGCCCTGATCGAGGAAGCGCGCCGGCTCACGCCCGAGGAGCGGATTGAGCTTATCGAGAACTTGCTGGATAGCCTTGAGCCGACCGATCCTGAGATCGACAGGCTCTGGGCAGAAGAAGCAAGCGACCGGCTCGCCGCGTATCGCCGAGGAGAAATCGAGGCTGTTACGCTAGAGGAAGTCCTAGCGAGCCTCACGAAGCGGTGAGAATACGCTTCCTAAAGATTGCCCAAGCTGAGTTGCGCGACGCCGTTCATTGGTATGAGTCGCAAGTTCCGGGACTCGGTGCTGATTTCCTGCTTGAAATCACTGCCGCGATCCCTCGGATTGCCGAGTTCCCGAGCGCCTGGCAGGAGGTCGAGTCGGAATTGCGACGGTACCGTGTAGGCAAGTTTCCATACGGCTTGGTCTATACGGCCGAAGGTGACGAAATTCTCATAGTGGCCGTGTCCCACTTGCAACGGCGTCCGCAAAGCTGGCGCAAGCGACTTCCGAAACGAAATGGCTAGCTCGCGTCGCGGAGCCGCGCGGCAGTTTCGAGGTCGACCGAGACGAGCTGGCTCACGCCGCGCTCGGCCATGGTGACGCCGAATAGCCGGCTCATGCGCGCCATGGTCAGCGGGTGGTGGGTGATGATGAGGAACCGCGTATCGGTCTCGCGCGCCATCTCCTCCATCATGCGGCAGAAGCGCTCCACGTTCGCGTCGTCGAGCGGCGCGTCCACCTCGTCGAGTACGCAGATCGGCGAGGGGTTGGTCAGGAACACGGCGAAGATCAGCGCGAGCGCGGTGAGGGCCTTCTCGCCGCCCGAGAGCAGCGTCAGCACCTGGGCGCGCTTGCCTGGCGGGGTCGCAACGATCTCGAGCCCGGATTCGAGCGGGTCGTCGGAATCGACCAGCTTGAGCTCGGCGCTGCCGCCGCCGAACAGCGTCTTGAACAGCCGCCCGAAATGCGCGTTCACCGTGTCGAAGGCTTCGAGCAGGCGCTTGCGGCCTTCGCGGTTGAGATTGGCGATGCCCTGGCGGAGCCGGGCGATGGCCTGTTCGACGTCGGCCTTCTCGCGCTCCATCTCGGAAAGCTGGAAGGCGAGATCGCTCTCCTCCTCCTCGGCCCTGAGGTTCACGCCACCGAGACGTTCGCGGTCGGCGCGGAGCTTCAAGAGGCGCGCCTCCACCTCGAACACCGGCGGCAGCGCGGCATCGGGTTTCACATTGGCGAGCGCGAGGCAGCCCTCCGGCGCGCAGTCGAGCTGATCGCGGACGGCGCGGGCGCAATCGCCGCGACGCTCGCGCGCGGATTCGAGCCGCGCCTCGGTGCGCGCTTTCTCCTCGCGCGCGGTCGACAGGCGCTCCTGTACCTCGCGCAACAATTTCTCCTGCGCCTTGAGCGCGGTCTCGGCGATGGCAAGCTCGTCGGCGGCCTTGGAGCGCTCGCGCTCGGCGGCGGCGATGGCGTCAAGCAGCTTGAGGCGGCGCTGCTCGATCTCGGCGGGCAGATTGGCGAGCGCCGCGAGGTCGGCGCTGGTCTCTTCCTCGCGGGCGCGCAGGGTCTCGATCTGCTCGCGCGCGTTCTCGATGCGCTTCCGCCAAAGCGCCTGCTCGGCGGCGATCGCCTCGATGCGCTCCTGCCTGATCCTGACCTCGCGCTCGAAGCCTTCGAGCGCGGCGTCGGCGCGGGCGGCCGCCGCGCGGGTGGTCACCGCCTGGCCTTGCGCCGTTTCGAGCGCGGCTTCCAACGCGGCAAGCGGGGCGAGGGCGAGCAGCCCGGTGGCGGCGCTCGAGCCTTGCTCCTCGGTCTCGTGCAGCGCGGCGCGGGTGCGCACCAACGCCTCGGCGAGCGCGCCGAGCTGCTTGCTCGCGGCTTGCGCCTCGTGCTCGGCGGCGGCGATCTGGTCGCGCGTGCGGTCGAGCTCGGCATGCGCCTCCTTGGCTTGCTGCCGCAATGCCTTAGTGTTCTGCGCGGCGGCTTCCGAGCGCGCCACGGCGTCGTTGAGCGCAGCGAGCGCGTCGCTCGCCTTGGCCGAAGCGTCGGCGGCCTCGAGCTTGAGCGCGGCAAGCCGGCTGCGCTCGACCAGCCGCGCGCCGGCGGCCGTCGCGGTGCCGGCCGCGACCGAATAGCCGTCCCAGCGCCAGAGGTCGCCGTCTTGGGAGACCAGCCGCTGACCGGGCGCGAGCTGCGCCTGCAATTCACGTCCTTGCGCGGCGTCCACCACGCCGATCTGCGCGAGCCGCCGCGCCAGCACTTGCGGTCCGCTGACGAAATTGCTGAGCGCGATCGCGCCGTCGGGCAGCGCGGCATCGCTCGCGGGCCCGCCGGTGTTCCGCCAATGCGCGGCCGCCGCCTCATCGCCCGCCGCGTCGAGGTCGTCGCCGAGGGCCGCGCCAAGCGCCTGCTCGTAGCCCGCGGCAATCTCGATCTGCTCGACGATCGGCGCCCAGTCATGCGCCGGCTGCAGCACCTTGGTCAGCGTCGCAAGCTCGGTTTCCAGTTCCTGGCGCGCGAGCCGCGAAGCGGCTTCCGCCGCGCGGGCCTGCGCCTCGTTGGCGCGCACCGCCTCTTCATCGGCCTCGGCCGTCGTAAGCTCGGCCTCGATGGTCCCGGCGGAAGCCACCAGCTCGGCGAGCGAAGCATGCAGCTCGGCGAGCCGCGTCGCGCTGGCGCCGGCCTCGTGGGCGGCAAGCTCCTGCTCGAGGTCGGCCACCTGCTGCTGCAGCACGCCGATGCGCTCGGCGGTCTTGGCCTGCTCGCTCTCAAGCCGGCCGCGCGCGGCGTGCGCCTCGACCAGCTCCGTGGTCGCGAGCCTCAGCGCCTGCTCGGCGGTCTGAAGCGTCGCGGCGGCATTGGCGGCAGCGGCACGAAGCTGCGGCTCCTCGTGATCCCGCGAGCTTTGCGCTTCGAGCTTGCGCGCCTCCTCCTCGAGCCGGCGCAGCATGCCCTCGGCCTCGGCGATATGCTCCTCCTCGCGGGCGAGGTCGCGCGAGGCCTGCGCCAGACGCGTCTCGAGCTCCGACTGACGCGCCATGGCGCGCGCCTCTTCTTCTTCCAGCGTGTCGCGCTCGACATTGAGACGATGCAGCGCCGCCGCGCGCTGGGCCTCGGCATCGCGCAGAGGCTGCAGCCTCTCGGCGGCCTCGGCCTGCTGGCGCAGCGCCTCGCCCTCGGCCTTGGTCTCCTGCGCCATAGCGGCGAGCGCAGCCTGGAACGCGGTCTCCTCGTGTTCGACCAGCGCGCAAGCCGCGACCCAATGCAGATGATGCTGCAGGGCCTCGACCTCGCGGATCTTGCCGGTGATCTCGCGATAACGCTGCGCCTGCCGCGCCTGCCGCTTCAGCGCCTGCAATTGCGAGGACAGCTGACCGATCAGGTCCGACAGCCGGGCGAGATTGGCTTCGGTGGCTTTCAGCCGTAGCTCAGCCTCGTGCCGCCGGCTATGCAACCCGGCGATGCCAGCCGCATCTTCGAGCACGCGGCGGCGCTCCTGCGGCTGTGAATTGACGATCTCGCCGATCCGCCCCTGGCGCACCAGCGCCGGCGAGCGCGCGCCGGTCGCGGCGTCCTCGAACAGCAAGCGCACGTCGCGCGCGCGCGCATCCTTGCCGTTGACCTTATAGGCCGAGCCCGCCTCACGCTCGATGCGCCGCGTCACTTCCACCATGTCGGCGTCGTTGAACTCGGCCGGCGCCGTCCGGTCGGTATTGTCGACGAACAGCGTGACCTCGGCGCTGTTGCGCGACGGGCGATCCTCGCTGCCGGCGAAGATCACGTCCTCCATCGCCGCGCCGCGCATGCTCTTGTACGAGGTCTCGCCCATGGCCCAGCGCAGCGCCTCGAGCAGGTTCGATTTGCCGCAGCCATTGGGCCCGACCACGCCGGTCAGGCCCGGCTCGATCAGGAGCTCGGTCGGCTCAACGAAGGACTTGAAGCCGAGAAGGCGGAGTCTGGTGATCTGCACGGCGCGATGGTCCTTAAATTCCTCGTTGTCATTCCCGCGAACGCGGGAATCCAGCAAGCGCGGCACAACTTAATCGGCAAGACCCGGAACTACTGGACTGCCGGGCCTTCGCCCGGCAATGACGCATAATCTTGTCACGACGCCCGCTGCTCGATCAGGGCCTTCATCTCCTCGAAGGTGATCGCCCCTTGCGCCTTCTTCCCGTTGACGAAGAAGGTCGGCGTGCCGACCACGCCGAATTGCCGCCCCCGCTGCTTGGCCTCGATCAGGCCGTCGATAATGGTTTGATTCGATAGGCATTTGTCAAACGTCTCGCGGCTCATCCCGATGGATTTGGCGACCCCGTAAATGGCGTCGCGCCGGATCTCCTGGCTGACCCATTCAGCCTGGCGGGAGAGGAACGCGTCGAGCAGCGCGAAATATTTCTCCGGCGGCGCGCAGCGATTGACGATGGCCGCGGTCCCGGCGGTGCGGCCGATGGCGAACTCTCGCACGATGTAGCGCACCTTGCCGGTGTCGATATAGGCGCGCTTCAGCTTGGGAAACACCTCGGCGTGGTACTTGCGGCAATGCGGGCAGGTGAGCGAGGCGTACTCGATGATGGTCACCGGCGCGTTCGGATTGCCGATCGCGCGGTCGCCGAGCGGGCCCGGGCGCGCCAACTCCTCGCGCGTCGGCGGCGGGCCAACCTTGCCCGGCGCGGACGGCGTGAACGGCGCGGGGCCGAAGCCCGCCAGGGCGATCGCGACGGCGATCGGGATCAGGCTGGCCGGCTTCAACCGCATCGGACGCGGCCCCTAGTGGCCGTGCCCGTCGTCGCCCTCGGTCTCCGAGACCTCGCCGCCGGCAAGGATGGTCTCGAAGTCCTTGATGTTCTGGCCGCCGCGGAGCCGCTTGCCGTCGATGAAGAAGGTCGGTGTCGAATCGACGCCGAACGTCTCATGCGCGCGCTTGCGCACCTCGACGATCTTGTCCTGCAGCTCCGTGTCGGCGAGGCATTTGTCGAAGGCCTCCTTGGAGAAGCCTGCCTGCCGCGCGATGTTGAGCAGCTTGTCCTGACCTTCGGCCCCAGGCACGGCCCAGCTCTTCTGCGTGTCGAACAGCGCGCCGGTCATCGGGTAGTAGCGGTCCGGCCCGGCGCAGCGCGCGACCATGAAGGCCGCCAGCGCGAGCGAGTCGAGCGGGAATTCGCGCAGGATGAACTTCGCCTTGCCGGTGTCGATATATTTCTCCTTCAGCTCCGGAAAGACGTTAGTGTGGAAGCCCGCGCAATGGCCGCAGGTCATCGAGGCGTATTCGACGATGGTGCTCGGCGCGTCCTCCTTGCCGAGCACGACGTCATCGAGCGGGCCCTTCATCATCAGCTCCGACACGGCGACGTCGCCCTTCGGCGGCGGCGCGGACTGCCGGCTCTGCGAATAGATGATGCCGCCTATAATGGCCGCGGCGATGCAGGCGGCGACGATCCACAGCGCCGGCTGGCCGCTCTTGGCGGGCTCTGTCGTGGCGGCAGCCTTGCCTGACGCCTTCTTCTCGGGTTTTGCCACTCTCGCTACTCCCAATGATGCTGTCTGTGCGCAGTTGTTGGGCGCTATTTCGTTGAAAGACAGGGGGTCTGGCAAGCCCGACGAAGGGCGTGCCCTCTCAACCTCTCGTGAGCCCGGGCGCGCGTCGCCTGGCCGAGCCGCGCCAAAGCGAGGCGCAGTCTCCTGTCCTCAATGGCGGCCGTGGCGGGGAGGGTGCCGTCCTCTGGCGGAGGCGCGGGCGGGGTAGGGCGCTTCGCGGCGCGCGCGACCGGGGCCTGCAGGATGCGCATCTCGGTGATGGCACGATAGCCGAAATAACCGTTGACCCGCTCGAGGATCGGCCCCGCGCGGTGCTGCACCTCGACCGCCCGCGGGCCCGAGACCCTGAGCACGAGCACGGCACCTTCGCCGCGCCGGGTCTTCGGCGCGGGGGTCTCGGCCTCGTCGCGCCGCCGCGGCCAGACCACCCGGTCGGGCATGGTGAAGGCGGCCAGCTCGGCGCCGACGATTGCCGGCCAATCGGCCAGGAGCGCCGTGGTGGCGAAGCCGCGCGCGCGGGCGGCAGGGTCGAGCGCGCGGGCGACAAAGGCGCCGACGGGGCGCGCGCTGCTCCCTGCGAATCTCATGCCCGTCTTGCGCGTGCCGTCGCTCATGCGTCGCTCCGAGTGAACGGTGGATGACAAGGCCCGCGAGCTTGCCTCGCCTTTGCCGAGTCTACACCATGGCCGGCAACGGCGCGCGGGCGGAGTTGGACTTATGCAAGGGCGGCAGGCGGTGCGTGTTGAGGATGTGGGCCCGCGCCCGAGCGACGCGCTGCTCGCCTGGTACGGCCGCGAGCGGCGGCATCTGCCTTGGCGCGCGGCGCCCGGCGAGCGCCCCGATCCCTATCGCGTCTGGCTGAGCGAGATCATGCTGCAACAGACCACGGTGAAGGCGGTGACGCCGCGTTATGCGGATTTCCTGCGGCGCTGGCCTGACGTGGTGGCGCTTGCGCGCGCGGAGCTCGGCGAGGTGCTCGCGGCCTGGGCCGGGCTCGGCTATTACGCGCGCGCCCGCAACCTGCATGACTGCGCGCGCGTGGTCGTTGAGCAGCATGGCGGACGCTTCCCCGCGACCGAGGCCGAATTGCGCAAGCTGCCGGGTGTCGGCGCCTATACCGCGGCGGCGATCGCGGCCATCGCCTTCGGCGCGCGCGCGACGCCGGTCGACGGCAATATCGAGCGCGTGGTGGCGCGGCTGTTCGCCGTGACGACGCCGTTGCCTGAGGCGAAGGCCGAGATCAGGACGCTCGCCGAAAGCCTCACGCCCGATCGGCGTGCCGGCGATTTCGCGCAAGCGATGATGGATCTCGGCGCCACCATCTGCACACCGCGCCGGCCGGCTTGCGGTCTCTGTCCGGTGCGGCCCGATTGCTCTGGCTTTGCGCAGGGGCTCGCCGAGGTTCTTCCCTATCGCGAGGAGAAGACCGCGCGGCCGGTGCGACGGGGCACGGCGTTCGTGGCGCTGCGCCAGGACGGAGCGGTGCTGCTGCGCGAGCGTCCGCTCAAAGGCCTGCTTGGCGGCATGCTGGAAGTGCCGTCATCGCCCTGGGTGGAGGGCGAACGCAAGAAAGAGTCCGATCAACGCCACGCGCCTCTTGCCGCCAACTGGAAGAAGACGCTCGGACTTGTCGAGCATACCTTCACGCATTTCCATTTAGAGCTTGCGGTGTTCAGCGCCGAGGTCGGGCGCGACGCGGCGCCGAAACGCACCGCGCATCCGGAACGTTGCCGCTGGGTGCATCGCCGCGATCTTGCGGACGCCGCGCTGCCGTCACTGATGCGGAAAGTGATCGCGCACGCACTCAAAATATAGTGCTCGTCATTGCCGGGCTTGACCCGGCTATTTTTTCCAATCCCCTAAGCCTCGTCATGCCCGGCCTTGTGCCGGGCATCCACGATTGGGCAACCGGCGCGGCAAAAATCGTCATGGCCGGGACGAGCCCGGCCATGACGAGTGTCTCTCTTTATTGAAAGCGACTAAGCCTGCGGTTCCAGCTTCGCCCGCGCAGCCGCGCGCAAGGCGTCGATCGGCTTGAGCGCGCCGTCCGCTTCGTAGTGCCAGAAGGTCCAGCCGTTGCAGGCGAGCGCGCCCTGTACATGCGCGCCGATCTTGTGGATCGAGCCTTCGGCACCGGCGCAGGCGATCGAGCCGTCGGCGCGGACTTTCGCCTCGTGCCGTGCGGCCGGATCGTAGAGCACGGTGCCCGGCGAGATCAGCCCGAGCTCGACCAGCGCGCCGAACGGAACGCGCGTCTCGGCGCGCTTCCCCTTGGCGACCTTGAGCGCATCGTGATCGAGCGGTGCGGTCGCTTCGAGCCGCGTTGTTGCAGCCTTCGCATAAGAGGCGTCACGCTCGATGCCGATGAAATGCCGCCCGAGTCGCTTGGCGACGACGGCGGTCGTGCCCGATCCGAGGAACGGGTCGAGCACCACGCCGCCGGCCTCGCTCGCGGCGAGAATGATGCGGTGGAGCAGCGCCTCGGGCTTCTGCGTCGGGTGGGTCTTCTTCCCGCAATCCTGCTTGAGTCGCTCGGCGCCCGAGCAGATCGGGAACAGCCAGTCGGAGCGCATCTGCAATTCGTCGTTCAGCGCCTTCATCGCTTCGTAGTTGAAGGTGTAGCGCGCCTTCGCACCCGTCGAGGCCCAGATCAGCGTCTCATGCGCGTTGGTGAAACGGCGGCCGCGGAAATTCGGCATTGGGTTGGTCTTCCGCCAGATCACGTCGTTCAGGACCCAGAAGCCGAGATCCTGCAGCGCCGTGCCGACGCGGAAGATGTTGTGATAGCTGCCGATCACCCAGAGGCTGCCGTCCGGCTTCAACACGCGGCGGCAGGCGGCGAGCCAGGCGCGGGTGAACTGGTCGTAGGCCTCGAAGCTCGCGAATTTGTCCCAGTCGTCGTCGACCGCATCGACCCGGCTGTTGTCGGGCCGGTAAAGCTCGTTCGCGAGCTGAAGATTATAGGGCGGATCGGCGAACACGAGATCGACGCTCCGCTCCGGCAGCGCCGCGAGCTGCTCGATGCAGTCGCCGACAAGGATGCTGTCGAGGGGGAGCTGCGCTCCCCGCTTGTCCCCCACGCCCATGCCCATCCCGCTACGCGATACTGAAACGGACCCGCATGCTGGCGGAGCCGGGTAAAGGTGGGCTTAACTACGGGCGGGAGCCTTGGGCTGGGAGCCGGTCATGAGCAAGGACATCGTCATGCTGCACGGCGCCAATGTCGGCGGCTGGTGCTTCGACACATTCCGACCGGTGTTCGAGGGCCAGGGCTTCACCTGCCACACGCCGGACCTGGTCGGCCACGGCAAGCACAAGGCGGACGCCGCGACGGTCCTCAAGGGCATCGGCATCGCCGATTACGCCGCCGAGATGGCCGCGTTCGTGGGGCAGTTCTCCGCCCCGCCGATCCTGCTCGGCCATTCGATGGGCGCGGTGATCGCGCAGCTTCTCGCCGCGCAAGGACTGGCAAGCGCTCTGGTGCTGGCGGCGCCGGCGCCGCATGCCGGCGTCCTGCCGCAGACCGCACCTGAGAAGAAGCTCGGGCGCGTCCTGATGTCGGTCGCCGATCTCGAGGAGAAGGTGCTCGATCCGATCTTCGATCTCGCCAAGATCTATACGCTCAACCGCCTGCCGGAGCATGAGCAGCGCGTGGTGTTCGACAAATTCGGTCCCGAGTCGGGCAGGGCGCTGTTCGAGCTGTTCGTCTGGATGTTCGACGATAGCGACGCGACCGTGGTCGATACGGGAGCGATCCGCTGCCCGGTGCTCTGTCTCGCCGGCACCGACGACCGCATCGTCTCGCTCGAGACCGCGCGCGAGACGGCGAGAGGCTATCCCGATGCGCCGTTCTGGGCGCTCGAAGGCCGCGGCCACATGTTTATCTTGGAGCCTGGCGCGGAAGAGACCGCGGGCCGCATCGCCGCGTGGCTGTCAGCCTAGTCCTCGAGCGCTGCGGCCAGGCGCGCGCCGCGCGCTTCGAGCAGGCGTAGCGCGCGCTCGACCGGCGCGAAGGAGCGGCGGTGATGCGTGCAGACGCCGTGCTTCTTCACGGCGAGCGCATGCTCGGGCGTGCCGTAGCCCTTGTTGCTCTCCCAGCCATAGCGGCGATAGCGGCGCGCGAGCTTCACCATCAGCCGGTCGCGCGTGACCTTGGCGACGATCGAGGCGGCCGCCACCGAGAGCGACAGCCCGTCGCCGCCGACGATGGCGCGCGCGGGCGCCGGGAAGCGCTTCGGCACGATATTGCCGTCGATCAGGGCGCAGCCGCGTGGCAGGCCCAAGCCGCGATAGGCCATGCGCATGCCCCAGAGGCTCGCTTGCAGGATGTTGTCGCGGTCGATGCGCCGCACCGGGCCGATGACGATGGATACGCAGGACGTGGCGACGATCTCCGCGTAGCGGTCCTCGCGCGCTTCCGGGGTGAGCAGCTTCGAGTCGTTGAGTCCCTCGGGAATGCGGTTGGGATTGAGCACCACCGCGGCGACCACCACAGGCCCGGCCCACGGACCGCGCCCCGCCTCGTCAATGCCGGCGACGGGCAGGCCGTATTGGTCCATCGCCGCGGCCTCGAACTCGAAGCTCGGCGATGGGCGCGGCGGCAGCGACTCGGCGGGAAGTCCCATGACCGAACTCTGGCGCAAACGCCGCGGCTCGCGCAACCCTTCGGCCGGGAGGTACTGACGCGCTGTGGAAAAGCTCCCGACCCTCCGCTTGTCATGCCCGCGAAAGCGGGCAACCAGTAAGCAACGACCGCGCACGGTGAGTACTGGGTTGCCCGGTCAAGCCGGGCAATGACAAATTTCTGGGTGGTCAGAACAACTTCAGCTGCTGGCCCGGGCGCGCGGGCGGCGTGAACAGATCCTTGCGCAGCGAGACCTCGTCCTGGTTGAAGCCGAGCCGCTCCGCCGCCATCTCGAAGCGGCGGCCGATCATCCAGGCATAAGGTCCGTCGCCCCTCATGCGCTCGCCGAATTTCGCCTCGTAGAGCTTGCCGCCCCGCGTCGAGCGCATCAGCGACAGCACGCGGCCCGCGCGGTCGGGGCAGTTCGACTTGAGCCATTCGGTGAACAGGTCGGCGATCTCGAGCGGCAGACGCAGCAGCACATAGCCCGCCTGCTTCACGCCAACCGCGGACGCGCGTTCGAGAATGCGCTCCATCTCCATGTCGGTGAGGCCGGGGATCACCGGCGCGACCATCACGGCGGTCGGCACGCCGGCCTCGGTGAGCTGCGCCAAGGTCTCGATCCGCTTGTCCGGCGTGCTGGCGCGCGGCTCCATGGCGCGGGCGAGCCTCCGGTCGAGCGTGGTGACCGACAGGGCCACGCGCACCAGCCCGCGCTTCGCCATCGAGCTTAAGATATCGAGATCGCGCAGGATGAGCGCCGACTTGGTGACGATGCCAACGGGGTGGTTGGTCTCGCTGAGCACTTCGAGAATGCGCCGCATGATGCGGTAGCGCTTCTCGATCGGCTGATAGGGATCGGTGTTGGTGCCGATGGCGATGGTCCGGACACTGTAGTTCGGCTCCGCTAATTCGCGCGCCAGCGCCTCCGCGGCATTGGTCTTGGCGAACAGCCTCGTCTCGAAATCGAGCCCGGGCGACAGGCCGAGAAAGGCATGCGTCGGCCGGGCGAAGCAATAGATGCAGCCATGCTCGCAGCCGCGATAGGGATTGATCGAGCGGTCGAAGCCGATATCGGGCGACTCGTTGCGGGTGATGATGCGCCGCGCCGGGACCTCTTGCACCTCGGTGGCAAGCGCCTCGAGCTCGGCGAGCGACTCCCAGCCGTCATCGACCGGCTCATAGGCAATCGGCTCATAGCGCCCGGAGCGGTTGCTGACTGCGCCCCTGCCGTTCCTGCGCGAAGCCGCGATGCCTCCCGCCTCGAGCGCCAGGCTCTCCGTCTCAAGAGGTTTGCGCAACGCAACCGACATGGCCCTCATATAAGCGAGCAGAAAGAACAAAGCAAGAACATTTGTGACTTATCCCCAGCATTCGGTTGCTCGCTTGCGCCCGCAGGCTATAAGTCCAAGGCGATGATTTCCGTGGTTATCCCCACCCTTAACGACGAGCGGAGCCTGGTGCCCACTTTGGCCGCGCTGGTGCCCGCCGTGGTCGACGGCCTGGTGCAGGAGGCGATCCTGGCCGATGGCGGCTCGACCGACGACACGCGCGTCATTGCTGACGCCGCAGGCGCGCAGCTTATCGATGCCCCGCGCGGGCGGGCGACGCAGCTTCGGGCCGGCGCCGCGCTGGCGAAGGGCGACTGGCTGCTGTTCCTGCCCGCCGGCACGGCGCTCGAGCCGGGTTGGGCCGAGGAGGCGCGCAGCTTCATGGAGCGCGTCGAGAGCGGCAGGCGCCGGCAAGGCGCGGCCTGCTTCCGCTTCGCCCTCGACGAGGACGGCTTCGGCGCGCGCCTTGTCGAGCGGCTCGTGCGGCTGCGCGGCGTTTTGGTGGCGCGGCCTCACCGCGACCAGGGCATTCTCATCGCGCGTCAGCACTATGAGCGGCTGGGGCGCCGCGGACTGAAGCGGAGCGAGATCGTGACGCTCGAGTCGCGTGGGCTCGCGAGCGGCGAGCGCTATCGGCGCGACGGATATTTCGCCGGCGGCTTGCGCAATGCGGGCCATGCGCTGCTGCATTTCCTTGCCGCGCCCGCACGCGCGCTCGCGCGCCGCTACGGCTAGCGAACCTCAGCCGTCTGACAATCTCCGTCATGGTGAGGTGCAAGCGCCGTCCTTCGAGGCTCGCTTCGCTCGCACCTCAGGATGACGGCGCTTGCTTCGAACCACGCATTGTCATTGCCCGGCTTGGCCGGGCAACCCAGTAGTCGCGGGCCTCAGCAGAATTGCGCAGCGCTGCGATTACTGGGTTCCCGCCTTCGCGGGAATGACACCTTCACGCTAGGCCAGAGCCTGCTTCACCATCAGCAAGTCGCGCCAGGCGAGCCGCTTTGCTTCCGGGCTGCGCAGCAGATAGGCCGGATGCAGCGTGGCGAGTGTCGGGATGTCACGGCCGGCGCAATGGTAAGTCAGCCACTTGCCGCGCAGCCGCATGATGCCTTCGCTCGTGCCGAGAAAGCTCTTCGCCGCCGCGCCGCCGAGCAGCACGAGCACCGCGGGGTCGATCAGCTCGATCTGCCGCGCGAGGAATGGCGCGCAGGCCGCGATCTCCTCAGGCGTCGGCGTGCGGTTGCCGGGCGGGCGCCAATAGACCGTGTTGGTGATGTAGACCTGATCTTCGGAGAGATCGATCGCGGCAAGCATGCGGTCGAGCAGCTTGCCTGCGCGGCCGACGAAGGGCTTGCCCTGCAGGTCCTCGTCGCGGCCCGGCGCCTCGCCGATCAGCATGAGACGCGCCTGCGGATTGCCGCGCGCGAAGCAGAGGTTCTTGGCGGTGCGCTTCAGCACGCAGCCCTCGAAGCCGGCGACCAGCGCCTCGAGCTCGGCCAGGGTCGCCGCCGCCGCGATCGGATTCCCCGCCGGCAGGGTCGCCGCGCGAGTGGGGCTCACGGCCGCCACCTTCCGTTGGGAGGGCGGTGGCGCGTCAGCGGCGAAGCAATCGACCGGCGCGTCGCCGATGGCTTCGTCCACGCCCATGGCGCGGTACCAGTCGAGCAGCGCCTCGGCGTCCGCTTGCGGCGAC
Source organism: uncultured Methyloceanibacter sp. (assembly GCA_964634195.1). Lineage (GTDB taxonomy): Bacteria > Pseudomonadota > Alphaproteobacteria > Rhizobiales > Methyloligellaceae > Methyloceanibacter. The sequence continues at coordinate 80,187 of CAZWIO010000007.1, forward strand.
GGTTCTTTCGTGGCTCCCATGGCCCCATATTGTCATTGCCCGGCTTGACCGGGCAATCCAGTATCCCCAAGCGTTTTCATCGGTTAAGAGCGGTGAATACTGGGTGCCCGCCTTCGCGGGCATGACAAGCGTCTGGGCAACAGCAAAAAGGCGGAGCCCGTAGGGTGGGCAACGGCTTGTCCGTTGCCCACGCGAAGCCGCAATGGTGGGCACGGCGCACGTGCGCCTTTGCCCACCCTACGAATACGGAGCTTATGTCTTGAGCGAAGCCACCGAGAATGCAGCGACCGAGACCGAGCCCGTCGAACGGGAAACCATGGAGTTCGACGTGGTGATCGTTGGCGCGGGACCTGCCGGGCTTGCCGCGGCGGTCAGGCTCAAGCAGCTTGCCGCCGAGAAGGGCAGCGATCTGTCGGTGGTCGTGCTGGAGAAGGGCTCCGAGGTCGGCGCGCATATCCTGTCGGGTGCGGTGATCGATCCGGTCGGTCTCGATACGCTGATCCCGGATTGGCGCGAGAAGGATCCGCCGCTCAAGACAGAGGTCAGCGAGGACCGCTTTTATTATCTCTGGAAGGATGGCGGCGTCGGCTTCCCGAATGTCTTCATGCCGCCGCTGATGAGCAATCACGGCTGCTATGCCGGCAGTCTCGGCGCGCTGACCAAGTGGCTCGCCGAGCAAGCCGAGGCGCTCGGCGTCGACATCTATCCCGGCATCTCGGTGACCGAGGCCATCTTCGGTCCGAACGGTGAGATCGAAGGCGTGCTCACCGGCGACATGGGTGTCGCGCGCGACGGTACGCATAAGGACAGTTACACGCCGGGCATGGCCCTCACCGGCAAGTACACGCTGATAGCCGAAGGTGCGCGCGGCTCGCTGTCGAAGAAGCTGATCCGCAAGCTCGGCCTCGACAAGGACAGCGGCCCGCAGAAATACGGCATCGGCCTGAAGGAGCTATGGGAGATCCCGGCCGAGAAGCACAAGCCTGGCCTCGTGCAGCACACCATGGGCTGGCCGCTGCCTGACAATATCGGCGGCGGCTCGTTCCTCTATCATTTCGGCGAGAACCTGGTGTCGGTCGGCTTCGTCGTGCATCTCGACTACGACAATCCCTATCTGAACCCGTTCAAGGAATTCCAGCGCGCCAAGACGCATCCGCGCATCCGCGAGTACCTCGAAGGCGGCAAGCGCATCGCCTATGGCGCCCGCGCGCTGACCGAGGGCGGCATCCAGGCGATCCCGAAGCTCGCCTTCCCGGGCGGCGCGCTGATCGGCTGCGCCGCGGGCTTCATGAATGTCCCGCGCATCAAGGGCTCGCACAACGCCATGCTGTCGGGGATCATGGCCGCCGAAGCCGCCTTCGCGGCGATCGAGGCCGGCCGCGCGCGCGACACGCTCGAGGCCTACCCTGAAGCTGTCGCGGCGAGCGCGATGACCAAGGAGCTGCGCAAGGTCCGCAACGTCAAGCCGCTCTGGTCGCGCTTCGGAACCCGGATCGGCGTGGCGCTCGGCGGCATCGACATGTGGCTCAACACATTGTTTCCGTTCCTCGGGCACACTCTCAAACACTTGAAGGCCGACTATGCCAGCCTGCGCAGGGCCAAGGACGTGAAGCCCATCGAATACGAGAAGCCCGACGGCGTGCTCACCTTCGACATTCTCTCCTCGGTCTTCCTGTCGGGGACCAATCACGCCGAGAACCAGCCGGTGCATCTCAAGCTCACCGACCCGTCGATCCCCATCGAGCGGAACCTGCCCGAGTTCGCCGAGCCCGCGCAGCGCTACTGTCCGGCCTTCGTCTATGAGGTTGTAGAGGAGGGCGACGGCAAGCTCCGCTTCCAGATCAATTCGCAGAACTGCGTGCACTGTAAGACCTGCGACGTGAAGGACCCGGCGCAGAACATCAACTGGGTGCCGCCCGAGGGGGGCGACGGGCCGAACTACGTGAACATGTAGTAATGTACCGGCCATAACCGCGCCGCGATTAGGCGCGAAGGGTGCTTTTGGATTTGCAGCGGGAGCGCAAAACCGCTTAACCTGACTTAGGTATTATCCCGGAGCAGCGCAGTTTGGGGCGGCGAACAGCCGAAGCGATATGACGAATGCCGTGAGCGCCGGTCCGCGCAAATGGGTGCGGACGTCCCTGCTTATTGCGGCCATCTTTGCCGCGCCGGCAGCCTATTCGGAGGTCGTGCAGAAGCCCGTCGAGGTCAAGCCGGCCCGTTCGCTGCTCGGCAGCTATCTGTCCGGACGCATGGCGCGCGGCGATCACGACACGCAGGCCGCGGCAGGGTTCTACTCCAAGGCGCTGTCCGGCGATCCCGGCAACGAGGTCATCCTCGAGCAGGCCTTCCTGCTCGAAGCGGCATCAGCCAATTGGGACCGCGCCACCAAGCTCGCCGCCGATCTCATCAAGGTCGAGCCGTCGCACCGTGTCGCCCGCTTCCTGCTCGGCAGCGACGCCTTCAAGAAGGGCAACTACGCCGAGGCCGACGAGCATTTCGCCGCGGCCCGTCAGGGCCCGATCGCGGACCTGACCTCGACGCTCGCCCGCGCCTGGGTGCAGCAGGCCGACGGCAAGCCCGACAAGGCCCTCGCCACGCTCGACAGCCTGAGCAACGCCGATTGGGCGCAGTTCTATCAGCGCTATCACCGCGCGCTGATCGCCGATCTTTCCAGCCGCCACGAGCTGGCCCGCCAGGCCTACGCGCAGGCCTTCAAGAAGAACCCGACCACGCTCAGGGTGGCGGAGGCCTATGCGCGTCACGCGGTGAACAACAAGAACCGCAAGCTCGCGATCCAGACGCTCAAGTCGCATATCGACAAGACCAACACCCATCCCCTGTCGGAGATGTTGCTTGCCGAGCTCAATGACGGCAAGACGCCGCCGCTCTTGGTCGCCTCGTCCAAGGACGGCCTCGCCGAGGTGTTCTACGGCATCGGCGATGCGCTGGCCGGTGAGGGCGGGCTCGACATGGGCATCATCTTCCTGCAGTTCGCGCTGCACATTAAGCCAGACTTCCCGCTGGCTTATGTCGCGCTCGCCGAGGCCTATGACGGCGCCAAGAAATACGATCTCGAAATGCAAGCCTTGGACAAGATCACCAAGGACTCGCCACTTTGGCTGAACGTGCAGATCCAGAAGGCGTTCGCGCTGAACTCGCTGGAGCGCATCGACGACGCCAAGGCCGTGCTCGACAAATTGGTTGCCGCCGATCCGAAGGACGTCCGCCCGCTCGATGCGCTCGGCAACATCCTCCGCGCGCATGAGCGCTACGCCGAAGCCCGCGACTATTACGCGAAGGCCATCGAGCTGGTCGGCAAGCCCAAGAAGGACAACTGGGCGCTGTTCTATTCGCGCGGCGTCTGCAACGAGCGGCTCAAGAATTGGCCCGAGGCCGAGGAAGATTTCAAGCAGGCGCTGGAGCTCGCGCCCGACGAGTCGCTGGTGCTCAACTATCTCGGCTATTCCTGGGTCGACCAGGGCCGCAACCTCAAGCAGGCCATGGAGTACATCCGCAAGGCCGTGAAGTTGAAGCCCGACGACGGCTACTATGTCGACAGTCTCGGCTGGGCCTATTACCGGCTCGGCAACATGCCTGCGGCGGTCGAGCACCTGGAGCGCGCCGTCGAGCTCAAGCCCGACGATCCGATCATCAACGATCATCTGGGCGACGCCTATTGGCGCGTCGGCCGGACGCTTGAGGCGAAATATCAGTGGCAGCAGTCGCTCACCCTGAAGCCCGAGGCCGACCTGATCACGACGATCAAGCAGAAGCTCGTCACCGGATTGACCGACGCGCCCGAAACCAAGGCCGCAGCCGAGGCCAAGGCCGAGGCCAAGACTGCCGACCAGAAGATGCAGTAGCGCTTTTCGAGGAGCGCGCGGATGAGCTCCATCCGCGAGCGTGCGCAGGCCAAGATCAATCTCACGCTTCGCGTGCTCGGCCGCCGCGCCGACGGCTTCCATGCGCTCGAGAGCCTCGTCGCCTTCGCCGAGACCCACGACATCGTCGAGCTTGCGCCGGGCGAGGGTCTGTCCCTGCACATCGATGGCCCGTTCGTTAGCGGGCTCGGGCCTGACAATCTCGTCCTGCGCGCGGCCGAGGCGGCTGAGCACGCGAACCCGGATTCGCAGCTCGGGCAATTCCGCCTGGAAAAGCATCTGCCGGTCGCCGCGGGGCTGGGGGGCGGCTCGGCGGATGCCGCCGCCGCCTTGCGGCTGATCGCTCGCGCCAACCCCGATGCTCTGTCCGACGCTGCTCTTGACGAGATCGCCGCACGGCTCGGCTCTGACGTGACGGTGTGCCTTGCAAGCCGGCCGGCGTTGATTTCGGGGCGCGGCGAGATCGTGCGGCCGGTCGCAGGCTTTCCGCCATGCGGGCTGGTGCTGGCCAATCCGCGTGTGCCGCTTTCCACCGCCTCGGTCTATGCCGCGCTCGACGCGCCGGCTCTCGCCGCGCAAGGGGAGAGCACCGCGCCGCCCGACTTCCGCGGCGATTTCGAGGCGCTTCTGGCCTACGCGCTCGCGCGGGGCAACGACCTCGAAGCCGCCGCAGCGCGGCTCGCGCCGGTGGTCAGCGATGTGCTCGCGGCTCTGAGCGGCTTGCAAGGCGTCCGCCTCGCGCGGCTCTCGGGCAGCGGCCCGACCTGCTTCGCGCTGTTCGCCAGCGAGGACCACGCCCACCGCGCCGCGGCAACGCTGACCGAGACGCACCCCGATTGGTGGGTTGTCGCTTCGTCGCTCGGCGCCTCGGCGCCCTGACAGGCACGGCGCCCTAGCTAACGGCACGGCTTCATCCCTCCCCTTGATGGGGAGGGAGTCGCGCGCCTTCGCGCGCGGCGGGTGGGGTGAGTATCCCTGAGCACGTCATGGTGAGGTGGCCGCCCGTCATTCGAGGCTCGGGCTTTGCCCGAGCACCTCAGGATGACGGGCGGCCCTCGAACCCCCCACCCGGAGTTCGCCGGGGGCGAACTCCGACCTCCCCACGAGGGGGAGGTTTGCGGCTGAGGCCAACGGCTGGCCCACCTAGAACGGGCGGTCGACGCAGAACTCGATGGCCTCGAGCAATGCGTCCTTCGGCTCGCTCTCGGGGAAGATCGCAAGCGCGTCGCGGGCGATCGAGCCGTAATGGCGCGCGCGCTCCATGGTGTCGTGCAGCGCGTTGTGGCGCGTCATCAGGCGCATCGCCTCGGCGAGATCGTCGTCGCCGATCTCGCCCTCCTTCAGCGTGCGCTGCCAGAAGGCGCGCTCGTCAGACGTGCCGCGCCGGTAGCACAGCACCACCGGTAGGGTGATCTTGCCCTCGCGGAAATCGTCGCCGACGCTCTTGCCGAGCATCGACGGCTCGCCGGAATAGTCGAGCGCGTCGTCGACGAGCTGGAAGGCAAGGCCGAGATTGCGGCCGTAAGACCTGAGCGCGGCGGCCTCCGATTTCGGCCGCTCGGCGACGGCGGCGCCGACCTCGGCCGCCGCGGCGAAGAGGGCGGCAGTTTTGGCGTCGATCACCGCGAGATAGTCGTCCTCGGTGGTGTCGGTGTTCTTGGCGGTGATGAGCTGCATCACCTCGCCCTCAGCGATCACGGCGGCCGCATCCGACAGGATGCGCAACGCGCCGAGCGAGCCGACGTCCACCATCATCTTGAAGGCCTGGCCGAGCAGGAAATCGCCGACCAGCACGCTCGCCTCGTTGCCCCACAAGAGGCGCGCCGCCGTCTTGCCGCGGCGCAGGTTGCTCTCGTCAACCACGTCGTCGTGCAGCAGGGTCGCGGTGTGCATGAACTCGACGGACGCCGCCAGACGCACATGGCCGTCGCCGCCATAGTTGCAGAGCTTGGCCGCGGCAAGCGTGAGCATGGGCCGCAAGCGCTTGCCGCCGGAATCGATCAGGTGCCGCGCCAGCTCCGGGATCAGATCGACATTGGAGCGCGCGCGGTCGAGGATGATCCGGTTGACATGGACCATATCCTCCTCGACAAGCGCGACGAGCGGCGCGAGCCTCGCTTTCGGATCGCGCGCGCCGGCAAGCTTGACCACAACTCCCAAAACAGGCCTCCTCAAAGCGGTCGACAGGGCGTTCGGGGGATATTGTCGGCGCTGAAGCGCCAAGGTCAAGGCGGTGCGACCGAGCCGCGCGCAAAAAGCTGAAGGCGTGTCCATGCAAGAGTTATTGCGATCCAACGATCCAGTGCTTCTGTCCTATGTCAGCGCGCTGCTCGAAGGCGCGGATATCGACTTCATGGTCGCCGATACGAATATGAGCGTGATGGAGGGCTCGATCGGCGCGCTGCCGCGGCGCGTGCTGGTCGACAGCGAGCGGCTCTCCCAGGCCCGAACCATCCTGACCGAGGCCGGCATCGGCAATGTCCTTGCGCCTGACCAGCAAGTCTAGCGCGGAGAGAAACGCGGTCAGCGCCGACGATTTTCTCGGTGGCCGCATCAGCGTGTTGCAGCCGCGCGGCGGTCACAGGGCCGGCAGCGATGCGGTGTTCCTCGCCGCCGCCGTGACTGCGCGCGCGCGCGACCGCGTGCTCGATGCGGGCGCGGGCACCGGCGCTGCGGGTCTATGCCTTGCCGCGCGTGTTCCCGGCGTCACGGTGACCGCCGCCGAGATCGACGGAGAGCTCTGCGCGCTCGCCGAACAGAACGCCGCGCGGAACGGCTTCGCGGAACGCTTCACCGTGGTGAACGCCGATATCGCCTGGCCGGCGGCCAAGCTGCGCGAAGCTGGCCTCGTGCGCGAGGGTTATAGCCAAGTGATGGCCAACCCGCCGTTTCACGCCGAAGGCGCGGTGCGCAAGACGCCCGACGCGGCGAAAGCCACGGCGCATGTGATGCGGGCAGGGGGTCTCGCCGCCTGGGTGCGTTTCCTCACCACCATGGCAGCGCCGAAAGGGCAGCTCACCTTGATCCACCGGCCGGACTCGCTTGGCGAACTGCTCGGGCTTCTGGATGGCCGCTTCGGCGATCTCGCAGTCTTTCCGCTCTTTCCGAAGCTCGGGCAGCCGGCGGTGCGCATCCTCCTGCAGGGGCGCAAAGGCAGCAAAGCGGGACTCAAGATTCTGCCGGGCCTCGTCCTGCACGACGCTGACGGGCGCTACACGGAAGATGCAGAGGCCGTGCTGCGCGGCGGCGAGCCGCTTAAGCTTCGCGGCGCATAGAAAGAGGGCCGCCGCATGGGGGGACGCGGCGGCCCTCGAAGCGCCCGAGAGGAGCAAGCTCGGGCTCGTAGTGCCCGAGAGGAGCAAGCTCGGGCTCGTAGTGCCCGAGAGGAGCTGGCTCGGGCTCGCGAGGGTCCGAGAGGAGGTGCGGACCCTGACTTAACATCTGCGATGCTAGCCAGGCCGCGCTGAACCGAGCCTGAGGCCGCCGTTCATCCGCCGTTCAGTTGCCCGCCGCCTTTTCGCCCAAAAGCAGAAGGGCCGCTCCCTTTCGGAAACGGCCCTCTCTAGAAGCTTTGGCGGTGCGTGTGCCTCGGCACGCGTGCCTTGACACGCGTGTCTAGTACCAGCCGCGCCAGTGGCGCGTACGCCAATAGGGGTAATAGGCGTAAGGGTAGCCGCGAGAATAGCGATAGGGCCGGTTGTAGCCGTAATAGCCCCAGCGCGGGGCGTACCAGCCGGGGTTCGGCGCGACATAGACTCTGACGCCGGGACCGTAGCCCCAGCGCTTCTTGCGCCAGCCGGCATCGGCCGTGCTCGGCGCAAGCGTGACGAGGACAAGCGCCAGCGCGCCCACCGCAAGCAGAAACGTCGCAAGCTTGTTCATGCAGGTCTCCCGAGATACGAGCGGCGCGCTCGGCAGGAGCGTACGCGCTGGCTTCGCGCCAAGTATAGCAAAGATTTCGTGGGCGCCCGATGACACCGCTCGGCTTTGCGTTAATGGCGCGTTCGCCGGGCCCGCGCCGTGGCGCTTATCGGCCGGCAAGGTATTGGCTGCGCTTTGATTTGCCCAATCTCCCCTATAGGCTAGGCGCATGACCAACATGCTCGACGAAATCGACCGCCCGGCAAGCGAAGGGTGGAAATCCTACCTCCCGGCCTTTCTCACCCAGACCGGACCTGTCGTGCCGGTGCTCCGCTTCAGCGGACCGATCGGCGTGGTGACGCCGCTTCGGCCGGGCCTCACGCTTTCCACCAGCGCCTCGGCGATCGAGAAGGCCTTCTCCATGCGCGGCGCCAAGGCCGTCGCCATCCAGATCAACTCGCCCGGCGGCTCTGCCGTCCAGTCGACGCTGATCTATAAGCGCATCCGGGCGCTCGCCGCGGAGAAGGACCTCAAGGTCTATGTGTTCGCCGAGGATGTCGCGGCCTCGGGCGGCTATCTGCTCGCACTTGCGGGCGACGAGATCTACGCCGACCCGAGCTCGATCGTCGGCTCGATCGGCGTGATCACCGCGAGCTTCGGCCTGCACGAGTTTATCAACCGCTTCGGCATCGAGCGCCGCGTCATCACCGCTGGCAAGGACAAGGACACGCTCGACCCGTTCCTCCCCGAGAAGCCGGGCGACGTCGAGCGCATCAAGGCGATCCAGCGCGACGTGCATGACGCCTTCATGGACCTCGTCAAGGAGCGGCGCGGCGACCGGCTCAAAGCCGGCGAGGAGCTGTTCACCGGCGCGTTCTGGTCAGGCCGGAAGGCGCTCGAGCTCGGCCTGATCGACGGGCTCTCGGACGTCCGCAGCAAGATGCGCCAGCTCTACGGCGACGAGGTGCGGCTGAAGCTCGTCGCGCCGTCGACCTCTTGGTTTCGCCGCAAGAGAGGTATATTTGCAGAGAGCGGCGGGTTCGATTTCGGCTTTGGGCCGGGCGGGCTCGCCGACGATCTCATCTCGGCGGTCGAAGCGCGCGCGCTTTGGTCGCGCTTCGGGTTCTGACACCATGCCCCAAGTCCTGATCCTGGTTGCCGCCGGCGCCGGCCTCATCCTGGCTGGCCGCTGGTTCCGCGACATGCAGCGCCGCGCCCAGGCGGAGCTCCGCGCCGCCGACGAGGCGCTGAAGAAGCGCGCCGAGGAGCCCGTGCCGCTCGAGCGCGACCCTTCGACCGGCGTCTACCGGCCGCGGCACGTCGCCAAGCCCGAGAACACGACGCGGCATTAGCCCGTCCGATTGTCATTCCCGCGCAAGCGGGAATCCAGTAATCACCGATGCCAAGGAGTACTGGGTTGCCCGGCCAAGCCGGGCAATAACACCGCTATTGAAGGTGGTCATGAACGCGGCACCGAAGCGCGAAAAACCGAACCCGCTGTCCCTCCAGGACCTGATCCTGAAGCTCGAGCGCTTCTGGGCGGACCGGGCTTGCGTCATCCTCCAGCCTTACGACATGGAGATGGGCGCCGGCACGTTTCACCCGGCGACCACGCTCCGCTCGCTCGGGCCTAAGCCCTGGCGCGCGGCCTATGTGCAGCCCTCGCGCCGGCCGAAAGACGGGCGCTATGGCGAGAACCCCAACCGGTTGCAGCATTACTATCAGTTCCAGGTGATCCTGAAGCCTTCGCCGCCCGACATCCAGGATTTCTATCTCGACAGCCTCTACGCGATCGGCATCGACCCCAAGAACCATGACATCCGCTTCGTCGAGGACGACTGGGAGAGCCCGACGCTCGGCGCCTGGGGCCTCGGCTGGGAGGTCTGGCTCGACGGCATGGAGGTGTCGCAGTTCACCTACTTCCAGCAGGTCGGCGGCTTCGACTGCGATCCGGTCTCGGGCGAATTGACCTACGGGCTCGAGCGCCTCGCCATGTACGTGCAGGGCGTCGACAACGTGTTCGACCTCGACTTCAACGGCGGCGCGGGCAAGGACAAGGTCACCTATGGCGACGTGTTCCTGCAGGCCGAGCAGGAATATTCGCGCTACAATTTCGAGGCGGCCGACACCGCGAAGCTGCTCGAGCATTTCCGCGACGCGGAAGCCGAGTGCAAATCGCTCCTCGCCAAGGGCGAGACCGGCGGCAAGCACCAGCTCGCGCTGCCCGCCTACGACCAGGCGATCAAGGCCTCGCACATCTTCAATCTGCTCGACGCGCGCGGCGTGATCTCGGTGACCGAGCGCCAGGCCTATATCCTGCGCGTGCGCGAGCTGACCAAGGCCTGCTGCACCGCGTGGCTCAAGACCGAGGCGGGCGGCGCCGGCGCCAATGCTTAAGGCCTATAGCGGCGACGCCCCGCCCGACGCCAAGGCGCCCGCGCTCAAGCCGAAGCTCCGCTCCTGGACCGGCCGCGTGTGGCGCTGGCACCCGCAAGGCTACCAACTCATGCTCAAGCTCGACGCGAGCATCAGCGTGGCGGAGATCGAGGACGCGCCGCTCCGCAAGGCGCTCTCGCCCTTCGCCGCCGAGATCGCGAGCTTCAGGCTTTATCTGGACCACGGCGACGAGAACCGGCTGCCGCTCCCGTGGGCCGTCGGCGCGTTCAATGTCGAGCGCGGCAACAAGACCTATGCGCGGTTCTACGATTTCCTCGACACGCCGTCCGGCAATGTGCTGCTGAACTTGCTGCCGCAGGCCGGCGCGAGCTCGGACTTGATATTCGGCGTCGTTCCCTATCGCGTAGAAAAGGATCGGCTGGTATTCGCCATCCCGGACTACGATCTCGGCTTCCATAACCGCATCGGCTGACCATGGCTGAGCTACTGCTTGAGCTTTTCTCCGAGGAGATCCCCGCGCGCATGCAGGCCCGCGCCCGCGCCGATCTCGCGCGCCTGCTCGGCGATGCGCTGAAGGCGGCCGGGCTGACCTTCACGGAACTCAGCACCTACGCCACGCCGCGCCGGCTCGTTGCCCTCGTCGAGGGCTTGCCGGCGCGCTCGCCCGATGTGCGCGAGGAGCGCAAGGGCCCGCGCCTCGACGCTCCCGACGCCGCGATCCAAGGCTTTCTCAAATCGGCCGGATTGAATTCGGTCGATCAGGCCGAGCGGCGCCCCGACAAGAAGGGCGATTTCTACGTCGCAATCGTCGAGAAGAAAGGCCGGCCCACGGCGGAGGTCGTCGCCGGGATCGTGCCGGAGATCGTGCGCAATTTCCCCTGGCCGAAATCGATGCGCTGGGGGAGCGGCAAGCTGCGCTGGGTCAGGCCGCTCCATTCCATCCTCTGCCTGCTCGACGGCAAGGTCGTGCCGTTCGAGATCGACGGCATCACGAGCGGCAAGGAGACGCGCGGCCACCGCTTCATGGCGCCGAAGCCCTTCGCGGTGAAGAACTTCAAGGACTATGCCCAGAGACTGCGCAAGGCCTTCGTCATTCTCGATGGCGAGGAACGCGCCGCACTGATTCTCAAGAAGACCCGAGCCCTCGCGAGCAAGAAGGGCCTCTCGCTGGTCGAGGACGAGGCGCTGCTCGCCGAGAATGCCGGGCTCACCGAATGGCCGGTGGTGCTGATGGGCACGTTCGACGAGGACTTCCTCGACGTGCCGCAAGAGGTGCTGACCACCTCGATGAAGGCGCACCAGAAATGCTTCTCGCTGCACGATCAAAACGGCGCGCTCGCCAACAAATTCATCCTCGTCGCTAATCTCGAAGCCAAGGACGGCGGCAAGGCCATCGTCGCCGGCAATGAGCGCGTGATCCGCGCGCGGCTCGCCGACGCCAAGTTCTTCTTCGACCAGGATCGCAAGGTCTCGCTCGAAGAATGCGTGCCGAAGCTGAAGGACATCGTGTTCCACGAGAAGCTCGGCAGCCAGTACGAGCGGGTGCATCGCACCTTTAAGCTCGCGCGCGAGATCGCGCCGCTGGTCGGTGCCGACCCCGACCTCGCCGAGCGCGCCGCGGTGCTCGCCAAGGCAGACCTCGTCAGCGGCATGGTCGGCGAGTTCCCCGAGCTGCAAGGCGTGATGGGCCGCTACTACGCGCTCGACCAGAAGGAGACACCGGTGGTCGCCGACGCCATCGGCGCGCACTACAAGCCGCTCGGTCCGTCTGACGACGTGCCGCGCGAGCCCACGGCAATCGCGGCGGCACTTGCCGACAAGCTCGACACGCTGGTCGGCTTCTGGGCCATCGACGAGAAGCCCACCGGCTCGAAGGACCCCTACGCGCTCCGCCGCGCCGCCAACGGTGTCATCCGCATCGTGCTGGAGAATGGCGTGCGCTTGCCGTTGCTAGACCTCATCAACCGTAAACTCGTCATGCCCGGCCTTGAGCCGGGCATCCAGGGGCAACCGGCGCGGAGCCAGCGGCCCCTGGATCGCCGGATCAAGCCCGGCGATGACGAGAGAGACTCTGGAGTGGGGGACAATCTTCTCGCCTTCTTCGCCGACCGGCTCAAGGTGCATCTGCGTGATCAGGGCGCGCGTCACGATCTGGTCGATGCGGTGTTCGCGCTAGGTGGCGACGATCTCTTGATGATCGTGCGGCGCGTCGAGGCGCTCGGAAAATTCCTCGACACCGAAGATGGCGCCAATCTGCTCACCGGCACCAAGCGCGCCATCAACATCCTGCGCATCGAGGAGAAGAAAGACGGCCGCAGCTACGATCAGCCGCCCGCCCCGAGTCTGCTAAAGCAAGCCGAAGAGAAATCGCTCGCCAAGGCCGTCGATCAGGTGGAGCAGGAGACTGCCGCCGCCATCGCCAAGGAGGACTTCGAGCACGCCATGGCAGCGATGGCCAAGCTCCGCGCGCCGGTCGATGCCTTCTTCGACAATGTGACTGTCAATGCAGATGATCCGGCGTTGCGCGAGAACCGCCTGCGCCTCTTGAACCGCATCCGCGCGACCACGCTCACCGTGGCCGACTTCTCCAAGATCGAAGGCTGACCAATATGGGGTCGCTCACCAGCACTCTGAGGATCGCGGTTCTGTCTTGCGGCCTCGCGGCCTGGTCGAGCTACGCGTCCGCCCAAGAGCTGCCCGAAGCGCGCTATCAGGCCGGCATGACCCAGGTGCAATATGTAAGCCCGGAAGACGGCAGAACGCTCAATTACATGCTGATCTATCCGGCGGTCCCGGAGCCGGGCGCCAAGCCGGTCAAACTGTTCCTCGCCGAAAATCTTGAGCTCTATCAGGATGCGCCCTTCGCCGACGGCCTGAAGCATCCGCTCGTCGTCTTCTCGCATGGCGCCGGCGGCAACGGCTCGGGCTATGCCTGGTTCGGCCAATATCTCGCCGAGCGCGGCTATATCGTCGCCATGGTCTATCACTACCGTGCCAATACTTTCGACACGAGCGCTCTCTATATGCGCAACCGGCTGTGGCAACGGCCGCGCGACATCAGCCTCGACATCACGCATCTGCTCGAAGACAAGGTCTGGGGGCGGCGCATCGACCCGGACCGCATCGGCGTCGCGGGCCATTCGCAAGGCGGGTTCACCTCTCTTTGGATCGGCGGTGCCGCGGTCGATCCTGAGTTGTTTGCCGCCTATCAACGCCGCTGGAAGGGCAATATCGTCGTGCCGCAATATCTGCGCGACGACATGCAGATCGATGGGCAGCCGGCGACCAATATACGCGACCCGCGGGTGAAGGCAGCCTTCGCCATGGCGCCGGGTGACATTCAGGGCTTTGGCATGGATGAGGCCGGGCTGAAGCAGATGGCGATCCCGGCCTATATCGTTGTCGGCGCCGCCGACACGACGACGCCACCCAAGGACAACGCCGAGTTCGCCGCGAAATATATCCCGAGTGCCGCGCTGGATATCCTGGCGGGCGAGGTCGGGCACGAGATCTTCAACAACGAGTGCGACGATATCGGCCGCGACAATTATCCCGAAGCCTGCATCGATCCGCCCGGCGTCGATCGCGCCAAACTGCACGACCATATCGGCACTGCCGCAACGCGGTTCTTCGACGCGAAGCTCGGCGTGAAGCGGCAGCCGCTGAATTGATGTCGCCCGCCTGTAAGATGGACGTGTCGAACCGCCGTAGTGATGGAGTTTCGCGCGCGCGAATCTGATAACGAGCAGGTTCGCGCTTCCCTGGGACCAAATGGCTGACCACCTTTTCGTATACGGCACGCTGCGCGCGGAGAGCGCGCATCCGATGGCAAACCGCCTTCGGGTGGGTGCGCGTCATGTCGGCAAGGGCACGACCCCCGGCCTTCTCTACGATTTCGGCAGCTATCCCGGCGCGGTGTTTGCCGCCGACGAGAAATACCGTGTGGTCGGCGATGTTTTCACTTTGGCGGCGCCGCGGCTCCTGGCCGATCTCGACAAATATGAAGGAGTCGCCGTTCCGGGAGACCCCGAGCCGCCGCTGAAGCACGACCATCAATACGAGCGCGTTCTGGTCAAGGTGGCGCTCGAAGGCGGCGGCAGCGTCGATGCCTGGGCCTATCAGGTCATGGATCCGCCGCGCGCCCGGCTGATCGGCAGCGGCGATTTCATCGCCGACCGGGCCTTGCGCAACCCGCGTCCGGTCCGCCGATAAACCTTTCGCGCGCTCGCATGTTTGTGTGACATGGGCTTGGTCGCTAAAAGAGCGCGACCCGGAGCGACAATGGTACACGCGACGACAGAAGCGACGGCTGAGAGCGGTCCCGCGCTGAAATGGGTGTTCACCTTCGGTGCCGGCGGCGCCGACGGCTCGGCCGAGGACCGCGACCTGCTCGGCGGCAAGGGCGCGTTCCTTGCCGAGATGTCACGGCTTGGCCTTCCGGTGCCGCCGGGCTTCACCATCTCCGCCGCGGTCTGTGCCGCCTATTACGAGCTTGGCCGCAAGCTGCCGGACGAGCTCAAGCCGATGGTCGATCATGCGCTCGCCGTCATGGGCAAGATCGCCGGCGCCAAGTTCGGCGACGTCGAGAACCCGCTGCTCGTCTCGGTGCGGTCGGGCTCGCGCGCCTCGATGCCAGGCATGATGGATACCGTGCTCAATCTTGGCCTGAACGACGAGACGGTCGAGGGCCTGGCGCGGCGCTCGTCGGACCGCCGCTTCGCCTACGACACCTACCGCCGCTTCATCCAGATGTATGCGGACGTGGTGCTCGGCATCGACCACGAGCTGTTCGAGGAGATCCTCGAGAACTACAAGGGGCTGAAGGGCTTCGAGCTGGACACCGAGCTCGACGCCGACGACTGGGCCGAGATCGTCGCCCGCTACAAGACGCTGGTCGAGACCGAGCTCGGCAAGCCCTTCCCGCAGAACCTCCACGAGCAGCTCTGGGGCGCGATCGCCGCGGTGTTCGGCTCGTGGGAGAATGCCCGCGCCATCGCCTATCGCCGCCTGCACGACATCCCCGACGATTGGGGCACGGCCGTCACCATCCAGGCCATGGTGTTCGGCAATATGGGCGACCGGAGCGCGACGGGGGTGGTGTTCACTCGCAACCCCTCGACCGGGGCCAAGGAGCTTTACGGCGAATATCTGGTCAATGCCCAAGGCGAGGATGTGGTCGCGGGGCTCCGCACGCCCCAGCCGCTGACGCGCGCCGAGCGGCGCCAGTCAGCCTCGAGCAAGCCCTCGCTGGAAGAGCTGATGCCGGACGTGTTCGCCGAGCTGAAGGCGGCTTGCGAACGGCTCGAAGCCCGCTTCCGCGACATCCAGGACATCGAGTTCACGGTGCAGGAAGGCACGCTTTTCATTCTGCAGACGCGCGCGGGCAAGCGCTCGACGCAGGCCGCGCTCAAGATCGCCGTCGATATGGCCGATGAAGGGCTGATCACCCGCGAGGAGGCGGTGAAGAGCATCAATGCTGCGCAGCTCGATCAGCTGCTGCATCCGACGCTCGATCCGAACGCCGAGATGGAGGTGCTGGCCAAGGGCTTGCCAGCCTCGCCAGGTGCAGCGTCCGGCGAGATCGTGTTCGATGCCGACGAGGCGGTGCACCTCAAGTCGCAAGGCCATACGGTGATCCTCGCGCGGGTCGAGACCTCGCCCGAGGACGTGCAGGGCATGCATTCTGCGTCGGGCATCCTCACCACGCGCGGCGGCATGACGAGCCACGCCGCTGTGGTGGCGCGCGGCATGGGGCGGCCATGCGTGGTCGGCGCCGCCGCGGTCACCATCGATCTCGAGCGCGAGACGCTCGAGGCCGGCGGGGTGCGGCTCAAGAAAGGCGACCTGATCACCATCGACGGCTCGACCGGGCAGATCATCAAAGGCCGCGTGAAGATGCGCCAGCCTGAGCTCTCGCAGGCCTTCAACACCCTGATGAAATGGGCCGATGGCTTCCGCCGCATGCGCATCAGGACCAATGCGGATACCCCCGCCGACGCCAAGCAGGCGCGGGCCTTCGGCGCCGAGGGCATCGGGCTCTGCCGCACCGAGCATATGTTCTTCGAGGAGAACCGTATCCTCGCCATGCGCGAGATGATCCTCGCCGAGGATAGGGATGGCCGTCAGGCGGCGCTCGCCAAGCTGCTGCCCGCGCAGCGCCAGGACTTCATCGAGCTGTTCAGGATCATGGCCGGCTTGCCGGTGACCATCCGCCTGCTCGATCCGCCGCTGCACGAATTCCTGCCGCATGGCGATGCCGCCCTCGGCGAGGTGTCGGCCGCGATGGGGGTGAGCGTGACGAAGCTCAGGCGCCGCGTCGCCGCTCTAAGCGAGTTCAACCCGATGCTCGGCCAGCGCGGCGCGCGGCTGCTGGTCAGCTACCCTGAGATCGTCGAGATGCAGGCCCGCGCCATCTTCGAGGCGGCGATCGAGGCTGGGCACACCCTGCACTCGCGTGTGATGCCCGAGATCATGGTGCCGCTCGTCGCCGCGAAGCCAGAGCTCGACCTGATCAAGGCGCGCATCGCGAGCGTTGCCGAGGCCGTCGAGAGCGAGCAGGAGACGAGCGTGGCCTATTCGGTGGGCACCATGGTGGAGTTGCCCCGCGCCTGCCTGATGGCCGGCGAGATCGGCCAGTCCGCCGACTTCTTCTCCTTCGGCACCAACGACCTGACCCAGACCACCTTCGGCCTCAGCCGCGACGATGCCGGACGCTTCCTCGGCGAATATGCCGACAAGGGGATAATCCAGCACGATCCGTTCGTGACCCTCGACAAATCGGTGGCCGAGCTTGTGGAAATCGGCACGGAGCGCGGCCGCGCGGCCAAGCCCGGTCTCAAGATCGGCATTTGCGGCGAGCATGGCGGCGACCCCGCAACCATCGAGTTTTGCGAGCGAATCGGTCTCAGCTATGTGTCTTGCTCGCCCTTCCGGGTGCCGATCGCCCGGCTTGCCGCGGCCCAGGCCGCTCTCGCCGGCGGTAGGGAATAATTAGGCTTTTCCCCTGGAAATAGGGGGTCGTTGCCCTTCACCATATTTTGCCCTAAATTTCTGGGCAGCCTCAGGGCAATTAGACGGGAATCCGGGCCAAACCGGGTGGGGGACTACAAGACCAAGCAAGGCCGATAGAGGCCGCTCATCCACCTTCTTTGGCTGGTTTTGTTGGGGTTAAGCCTCTTCATGCGTGCGTATTCTTGCGCATGGCGGGGTGAGTGGGGGAATGCCGGACCGGCGCGCGGGTCGGACGTTCTCCTGGGGACAGACGGGACCTGGAGGGAACATGGGCCGACGCCCAACTCGTCGGATGTGGCACAGCGTGGCTGCGCTGGCGCCGCTGCCCGTCATCGGCTTCACCTGCCTCGCCTTCGTGCCTGGCAACCCGGTCGCCCTCAACCTCGAGCTCTATTTCTCCGGCAACGGGTCGAGCCACGTGCTCACCAAGACCGCGGCCGCCGCGCAACCCGCTCTGCCGCGTGAGGCGGCGGCGCTGTTCCATGCGCGCGGCAAGGGCCCGCGCGCCGACCAATATCGCGGCGAGGGCCTGATCACCACCGCTGGCAAGCAGCACGTCGCCGCTAGCCTCGGCGGCGAGCCCGACCTTACCGCAGCCCTCGGCAAACGGACCGAGATCATCCGCGACCGCAAGGCAGACCGGCTCACGCCGCGCACCAGCGATGTCGCGCTGCAGACCGGCAGTGCCGCCAATCCGCTGCTGATGAACGCGAGCTATGGCTCGATGTTCGGCCCCGGCCTCGACGTCGCCGCCTTCAAGCCGTCGCCCGAGGAGATCGCCTACAGCCCGTCGCCCGACGCGCTCGGCTTCCGCTCCCAGGGCGAGACCCAGGCCGAGTTCGAGGAGCGCGAGCGCCGTTGTCTCGCCGTCGCCATCTATTTCGAGGCGCGCGGCGAGCCGGAGCGCGGCCAGGTCGCCGTCGGCCAGGTCATCATGAACCGCGTGCGCAGCCCGCTCTTCCCCGAGACGATCTGCGGCGTGGTCTATCAGGGCCACCTGAAGCCCGGCTGCCAGTTCTCCTTCACCTGCGACGGCAAGACCGACACCCCGCGCAACGACGCGCAGTGGTCGCAAGCGCAGAGCCTCGCCCGGAAGATCACGCGCGGCGAGCTGTGGTTGCCGGAGGTCGGCTACTCGACCTTCTACCACGCGAACTATGTGAGCCCCGGCTGGGCCGGCCGCATGAACAAGATCGACAGGATCGGCCGCCACATCTTCTACAAGAAGCGCAACGAGAAGCCCTATGTCGTCGAGGCTCTGGCCGACGACACGGACACGCAGACCGCATCGTCCGACGACGGCAGCTCCTCGCTCTTCTCGCTGACGCCCGCGCTCTCGCTCGTATCGGCGGCGGCGAACAACGTGACGACCAATGTCTCGGCGGCGGCGAGCAATGTCTCGGCCGTAGCCAGCTCGGCGAGCGCAGGCCTAGGCGCTAGCCCGGCGCCCACTCAAGCGATGAGTCTAGGTTACGCGGCGAGTGAGTAAGCGCGCCGACTGAGATCACGTCGACGCCGGTCTCGGCGATCTCCCGCACCGTCTCCAACGTCACACCGCCCGACGCCTCGGTCTCGATGCGTCCGCCCACCAGCGCCACGGCCTTGTGCAAGGCCGGCACATCCATGTTGTCGAGCAGCACGGCGTCGATCGGATAGCGCAGCGCCTCTTCGAGCTGATCGAGCCTGTCGACCTCGACCTCGATCTTGACGAGATGGCCGACGCGGGCGCGGAGCGCCTGAAGCGCCACCCCGAGCCCGCCAGCCGCCGCGATGTGGTTGTCCTTCACCAGCACCGCATCGTAGAGGCCGAACCGGTGCGGCGTGCCGCCCCCGGCCATCACCCCATATTTCTCGAGCGCGCGGAGCCCCGGCGTGGTCTTGCGCGTGGCGGCGATCCGCGCGTGCGTGCCGGCGACCGCGTCGACATAGGCCGAGGTCAGAGTGGCTATGCCGCTCAGTCGGCTGAGATAGTTCAGCGCGGTGCGCTCGGCGGTGAGCAGCGCGCGGGTCTTGCCTGAGACGCGGGCGATAGTCCCGCCAGGTTCCACGCGGCTGCCGTCCTGCAGTACGCGTTCGAAGCGCGCCTCAGGGTCGAGCGCCTTGAAGGCGGCCTCGGCGAGATCGAGGCCGGCGACCACGCCCTTCTCGCGCGCGACGATGGCTGCCTCGCCCCGCGCATCGGCCGGCACGATGGCATCGGTGGTGATGTCGCCGGCGGCGCCGAGATCCTCCGCGAGCGCGGCCTCCACCGCGCGGGCGACCAGGGATTGCGGCAGGCGAAGATCAGGGGAGGGGCGCTCGTTCATGCATGCAGCGCGGCGCGGCGCGAAGCCGCGAGCCTGAGCGTGCCGGGCCGGGCGCCGCGCCGGGGTTTGTCCGCGGCCTCGCGGGCGATTGCGTCGGCCTGCGCGAGCGTGAGGAAGCTCCGCTGCGCGAGCGCGGGGTCGGACGCCGGGTAGTCGCTGCGAAACTGCGCGCCGCGGCTCTCCTTGCGGGCGAGCGCGGAAGCGGCGATCAGCTTGGCGGTGGTGAGCATGTTGCCGAGGCGGCGGTCGCTCGCAGCCGCTTCCTCCTCAAGCCTTGCAATGGTGCCGAGCGCGCGGGTGAGCGAGGTCTCGTCGCGCACCACGCCGACGCTCTCCTGCATGGCACGGCGCAGCGCCTGCGCCGCCGTCTCGTCATGCCGCTCCGCGACGGCGGCGGGCGGCTCGCGCTGCAAATAAGGAGCGGGGAGGGTGGCGCCGGCAATGTCCTCGGCGACGCGGGCGCCGAACACGACAGCTTCCAGCAGCGAGTTCGAGGCGAGCCGGTTCGCGCCATGCGCGCCGGTTGAGGCCACCTCGCCGCAGGCCCAAAGTCCGTCGACCGTCGAGCGGCCGCGCGCGTCGGTCAGGATGCCGCCCATGTGATAATGCGCGGCGGGTGCCACGGGGATGGGCTCGCGCGTCGGATCGATGCCTGCCGCGCGGCAAGCCGCTGAGACGGTGGGGAAATGGCCGGCGAGCTTCGCGCCCAACGCGCGGCAATCTAGGAACGCGCCGCGCCCGGCCGCGAGCTCGCGGAACACGCCGCGGGCCACCACGTCGCGCGGGCCAAGCTCGGCGTCCTCATGGATCGCGCGCAGGAAGCGCTCGCCGCGCGCATTGATCAGCACCGCACCTTCGCCGCGCAGAGCCTCGGTGGCGAGCGGCGCGGGATCGAGGCCGACATTGATCGCCGTTGGGTGGAACTGCACGAACTCGGCGTCGGCGATCACGGCGCCGGCGCGCGCCGCGATGGCGATGCCTTCGCCGCGCGCCTCGCGCGGGTTGGTAGTGAGCGCGTAGACCTGGCCGGCGCCCCCGGTCGCGAGCACCACGGCGCTCGCAGGCAGCACGAGGGCAGGCGCGGACGCACCGCCGTTCACCGGCACAAGCTCGACGCCGGTGACGTGGCCGTCGCGCAAAACGAGATCGCGCGCGGCGAAGCCTTCGAGCACGGTGATCGACGGCGTGTTACGCACCGCCTCGATCAGCGCCTGCATGATGGCGCGGCCGGCGGTGTCGCCCTTGACGTGCAGAATGCGCCCGCGCCCATGTGCCGCCTCGCGGCTCATCGAGAAACGGCCTTCGAGGTCCTTGTCGAACGGCACGCCGTAGCTGAGCAGGTCCTCGATGCGCGCCCGCGCGTCGCGCGCGAGGAGCGCCGCGATCTTCGGTTCGACGATGCCGGCGCCGGCGCGGAGCGTGTCGCTGGCGTGGTCTTCCGGCGTGTCACCTTCGGCGATCGCGGCGGCGATGCCGCCTTGCGCCCAGAGGCTCGACGCGCCTTCACCGAACCGCGCGGCCGAGACCACCGTGACGGGCATCGGCGCGAGCTTGAGCGCGGTGAAGAGGCCTGCCAGCCCCGCGCCGACCACGACCACACCACTTGGAGATACGTTACGCATCGCCGCGCCTCGCGGTCGCCTTCCCCTCCGCCACTGACGTCATGCCCGGCCTCGAGCCGGGCATCCAGGGGCAACCGGCACGGAGCGAGCGGCCCTGGATCGCCGGGTCAAGCCCGGCGATGACGTGGTTCTTTATGGAGAGGGCCATGGCTAATGATTCAAATTGATCATGCGCTCGACGGCGGCGCGCGCGGGACCGGCGACGGCCGGGTCGATCGTCACCTCGTTCTTGAGGAACACGAGCGAGTCGAGGATCGCGGGCAGGGTGATGCGCTTCATATGCGGGCAGAGATTGCAGGGCCGCACGAACTCGACATTCGGCGCCTCGACCGCGACGTTGTCGCTCATCGAGCATTCGGTGACGAGCAGCACCTTCGACGGCTGGTTGTCCTGCACCCACTTGATCATGCCGCTGGTCGAGCCGGTGAAGTCCGCCTCGTCGATCACGTCCTGATCGCATTCCGGATGCGCGATGATCTTGACGCCAGGATCGGCCTCGCGATAGGCGCGAAGCTCCTCGCCGGAGAAGCGCTCATGCACCTCGCAATGGCCCTTCCAGGCGATGATCTCGACGCCGGTCTGGGTCGCCACCCATTTGGCGAGATACTCGTCGGGGATCAGCAGCACGCGCGGCGCGCCCAACGACTCGACCACCTTCACCGCGTTTGACGAGGTGCAGGTGATGTCGCACTCGGCCTTCACCTCGGCCGAGGTGTTGACATAGGTGACGACCGGCACGCCCGGATAGGCCTCGCGCAGCGCGCGCACGTCCGCGGCGGTGATCGACGCGGCGAGCGAGCAGCCCGCGCGTAGGTCGGGGATCAGCACTATCTTGTCGGGATTGAGCAGCTTCGAGGTCTCGGCCATGAAATGCACGCCGCCCTGCACGATGATGTCGGCGTCGCTCTTGGAGGCCTCGCGGGCGAGCTGCAGCGAGTCGCCGACCACGTCGGCGACGGTGTGGAAGATCTCGGGCGTCATGTAGTTGTGCGCGAGCACCACGGCGTTCCGCGCGCGCTTCAGGTCGTTGATCGCCTTGATGTAGGGCGCGAAGCCCGGCCACTCGATCGGCGGGATGACGCGGGAGACCTTTTCGTAGAGATGCGCTGTCTCGCGCGCGACCTCAGGCGTATAGGCGAGGTCGGGCAGCACCGCCGGCGTGAGCGCGCTACGCGCGGCGCCGTTCAGCGCGCCGGGATGCTTCGCGTCGGGACGCGTGGCGCGGAGCTTGGCCTGCTCGCGTGCATTGCCCGAGCGCGTGCCCTGAATTGCCGTCATTGGTCTGTCCTCCCGTGGCCTCTTAATGCTCACAGTGAGCATATATGGGCCCTAAAAACGTCCGGCACAAGGCCGGCCCCTTCCTTTGCTCACCATGAGTATAGGCGATCTGTCCGGGGGTTCAACGGGGGTCGCGGCATTTGTGAAAACTGTGTCGCCGCGCACGCGTTTGCTCCGGAGGCCGGGTTGCGCTGCCCCCGGGGGCTTTGCGAGCTTGGCATGTCATGCCCGGCCCATGGGCATTTCCTTGTGGCCGTCCCGGCGCTCCGAAGCTAACGTTGGGCGTGGGACGGGGTTAGGGATGCTCAGACGCGTAACGGTCGGGGTCCTCGGAACTGCGGGAGCCGTGGTGCTCGCCGCCGCGCTCGGCGCTTGGCTCGGCGCCGGCCCCGGGCACGAGCCCAGGCACCACGCCGCTGCCGCCGTCGTGATCGACATCCCGGGCGACGCCAAGTTCGCGACCAGCGTGGTCATCGCCATCCCCGACAATCCGCCCGAGCCGGTTGAGACCGCGTCCCTGCCTGATGCCGCGACATCTCAGCCGGAGCCGCCGGCGCCCGTCGGACTGTCCCCCGACGCGGTGCGGGCCAAGCTGCAGGACGCGGCGCTCCGCAAGGGCGCGCACCAAGACGACCTCGCCGCGCTCGATGCCTTCTATACGGGGCGTTCGGCGCCGGCGCTGTGGGTCACCGAGACCGGCCTCTCGCCGGGCGGCCAGGCGGCCATTGACGAGCTCGGCAAGGCCGACGAATGGGGGCTCGCGGCCGCCTCGCTGAACCTTCCCGCCGTGCCCGGCTCCATGGCCTCGCTCGAAGAGCTCGCGGCAATCGAGATCGCGCTCAGCCTCGCCGTGCTCCGCTATGCGCGCGAGGCCAAAGGCGGCCGCACCACGCCGAAGGATCTCTCAAAGATCATCGACCAGGAGCTCGCGCTCTCCGATCCCAACACGGTGCTCGCCGAGATCGCCATGGCGCAAGCCGCCGACGACTATCTGCGCGCGCTGCATCCGAAGCACGAGCAGTTCCACAATCTCCGCCAGGCGCTGATCAAGGCGCGTGCCGATGGTGCCAAGCCCAAGCAGGCCGAGATCGACCGGCTGATCGCCAATATGGAGCGCTGGCGCTGGATGCCGCCCGAGCTTGGCGCGCGCTACGTGCATATCAACGTGCCGGAGTTCATGGCCTATGTCGTCAAGGACGGGCAGCAGATCCATGCCGAGAAGGTCGTGGTCGGCAAGCCGGTCTATGCCACGCCCGTCTTCTCGGCAGACATGAAGAGCATCGTCTTCAACCCGGAATGGACGGTGCCGCCGACCGTCATCAAGGAGGACCTGCTGCCGAAGCTTCGAAAGAAGCCGGGCACCTTCGAGAGCAAGACCGCCTATCTCGAAGTGCTGAAGCAGCACCGGCTCAAGGTCCGCTACAAGGGCAAGCCCGTCGATCCCGCGAAGATCGACTGGCGGAAGGTGAACATGGGCAACATCGCCTTCATCCAGCCGCCGGGCCCGAAGAACGCGCTCGGCAAGGTCAAGTTCCTCTATCCCAACGAGCACGCCGTCTACATGCACGACACGCTGAAGCGCGACCTGCTCAAGCGCACCGTGCGCGTCGAGGGGCACCACTGCCCGCGCGTCGCCAATCCCGGCAAGTTCGCCGGCGTCATACTGGCAGAGGACCAGGAGATGAGCACGAAGGCGGTCGACGAGCTGCTCGCG
This sequence comes from uncultured Methyloceanibacter sp., assembly GCA_964634195.1. Taxonomy (GTDB): domain Bacteria; phylum Pseudomonadota; class Alphaproteobacteria; order Rhizobiales; family Methyloligellaceae; genus Methyloceanibacter. Next base: position 104,260 of record CAZWIO010000007.1, read on the forward strand.
AAGGGCCACGACGCCGCGGTCCAGCTGAAGTCGCCGCTGCCGGTGCACACCACCTATTTCACCGCGGTCGCCGATGGCGAGGGCAAGGTCACGACTTTCGGCGACGTCTACAAGCTCGACACGATCGTCACCAAGGCGCTCGCCGGGTCGACGCTACGGCCGTCCGCCGTGGCGGCGGCCAAGCCGCCGAGCGCGAAGCCGCGCGGCGTCGCCTCCTCGGCGCCCTGACGTCACGCCGCAGCAAAGCGCCGCGGGCTGACGCGGAACCAGCGCGGCCCGCAAAGCGATAGTTGCACGAGGTTCAATAATCGTGGGCCGGGCGGCGTTCTTTTGCTAGGCTCGTGACCCCTGGGCGCACGCGCGCGGCAAGACGCGCGGCACAAGAAGGAGTGAGCTCCCGTGCAATCGCAATTCACCGTTGGCATCAACGTGTCGGGCCGCGGCGACCGCATCGTGGTGAGGGCCGAGGATGCCCTGATCGCCGCGCTCAAAGTGAAGGCCGAGCGGCCCGAAGCCTCGATCACCTATGTGCGCCGGCTCAACCGGCGCGGCGACCAACGCAATCCGCCGCATCGCCTGAACGACGCCCGGCTCTAGCCGCGCAGTCTCCGCCCGCGCGGGGCCCGGGAACCTATGACAGCCCATCGCGATTATCACCGTGCGCCTCCAACCGTGAGGCGAGGGATCGGGGTGGTTCTGCGCAAAAACAGACCAAAACAGACAATGAGGCGCCCCCCTTTGGTACAGCGTAGGGAGTTTGCGTCATGGATATCTTGGAACTGACCAACGGCAAGCCCGACGGCAATGGGGCCGCGGCAAAGACGGACTTTATGAACTTGCGTAGGCGTCAACCCCGCGAAGGTCTGCAGGACAGGCTTCTCGGCCTTAAAGCGGATCGCGGCGGCGTCCCGGCGGAAAACGCCAGCGTCGAGCCGGAGCAGGCCAGCGCCACGGAAGAGCACGCAAGCGTGCAAGCAAATCCCGCTGCGATCGACAGTCTCGTTCGCGGGCTGGTCGACCTCCTGCCGCAACCCGATGGCGTCTGGCCCCTCGACGACCGCGCCAAATGGCTGCGCCTCGCGGCCGGTATCTTCGATCTCGGCTATAGGCTGGGCGATGGCGAGGACCGGCAAATCAACGTTGCGCTCGTGAAGCAGGACGCCCCCGGCGCTTGAGTAGGGGTAGGCAACGGCTTGCCGTTACCCACGCGGAAATCGACACGGTGGGCACGGCGCGCGTCATGGTGAGGTGCCCGGCCGTCCTTCGAGGCTCGGGCTCCGCCCTCGCACCTCAGGATGACGGCCGGGCCTCGAACCACGCGCCTTTGCCGACCCTAGGCGCTCTTGCGCACTTGTCTCGTCACCGCGTAGATCAGAAGCGCGCCGAGCAGCAGGCCGCCGGCGATCGCCGGCGCACGCCAGTCGCCGCCTGCGACCCGCACCACGATCAGCGTGAGACACACAAGCGCGCCCGCCGCCGGCACGAAGAGCGGCACCTCGAAGCGGCCTTTGCTTCCGCCCTTGCGCCGCTTCAGCACGAAGAGCGCCGCGTTCACCACCGTGAACACGAGCAGCAGCAGCAGCACGGTCGCCGCGGCAAGCTCGGCGATGGTGCCGAGCAGCGCGAGCGGGGCCAGCACCAGGAACAGGGCAAGGATCGCGTAATGCGGCGTGCGCCGCGCCTCGTGCACATTGCCGAGCGCCTCCGGCAGCAGTCCCTGCCGCGCCATGCCGTAGATCAGGCGCGAAGAGGTGATGTAGTTGACGAGCGCGGTATTGGCGACGGCGAACAGAGTGATGGCCGTGAATACGACAGGCGGGATGGCTGGCGCCGCGCGCGACACCACCTCGGTGATCGGCCCTGGCGCTTCCGCCAACTCCTGCCACGGCACGACCGACACGGCGGTCACCGCGACGGCGATATAAAGTATCGCTGCCATGGCCATGGCGAGGATCAGGCCGAGCGGCACGTTGCGCTCGGGCTCGCGCACCTCTTCCGCCACGTTGTACATGTCCTCGAAGCCGATAAAGGCGAAGAAGGCGAGCACGGCGCCCTGCATGATGAGCAGCGTGGCAATGTCGTCGGCGCGCGCGGGCGGCAGCTCGAAATAATCGACCGAGCCCCAATAGGAGATGCCGACCGCGACGACCAGCAGCAACCCGCCGGCCTCGACCAGCGTGCAAGTGACATTGACCCACATCGATTCGCGGATGCCGCGGAACACGATGCCGGTGAGGATCAAGAGGAAACCGAGCGCGAGCGCCGGCACGGGCAGCGCCTCGAGCCCGAACAGCTTGATGAGGTTCGCGGCGAAGACTTGCGATTGCGTGGCGACCGAGGTGAGCCCCGAGCAGACCAGCGCCAGGCCGAGCACGAAGCTCAGCATCGGCAGCCCGAAGGCGCGCTCGGCCACATAGGCCGCGCCCGCTGCGCGCGGGTGGCGCGAGCCGAGCGAGGCGTAGGAGAGCGCGGTGAGCAGTGCCGCGACCAGCGCCACAAGGAAGGCGAGCCAGATCGCGTTGCCGACCTCGCCCGCGACCTTGCCCATCAATCCGTAGATGCCGGCGCCCAGCATCGAGCCGAGCCCGTAAAGCGCCATCTGCGTCGGCCCGATCGAGCGGTGCAGCTCCGCACCCTTGTCGCGATTGGAATTCTTGGCGGTGGCCTTTCCGGTCACGTCCGTGCCCCTCTCGCTTCCTCTCTCCCCGTTGGGGAGAGGGCTTTCCGCCGCGATCTTGCGCGCAGCGCTCAAGCAGAGAAGTGGTAGCGCATCAAAAAATGCGCGCAAGTCGCATGGCGGAAAGGGGTGAGGGGGCTCGGTTCTTTCTCGGCAGGTCCGCTCCCTCTCACCGCGCGCCAAAGTGGCGCGCGTGCTTCCCCAAGGGGAGAGCGGGATTCCCCTTAAGCCTTGCAATGGCCACGGTTCGCGCGTATATGGCGACCATCGACATTTGGCCGGACCACATGGCCGTTTCGCCTTCGCTGATTGCCAGGCGCGCGTTCAGACCCTTCCAAAAATCGACGAACCGCTTCGAGCCGCGCCATTGGTGCGCGCTTTGAGCACAAACGCACTGACGATCATCGAAAGGACTATCCCAAATGACTTTGGGCACTGTGAAATTCTACAACGACCAACGCGGCTTCGGTTTCATTCAGCCGGAGGATGGCAGCAAGGACGTCTTCGTCCACGCGACCGCGCTTGAGCGCGCGGGCATGCATTCGCTCACCGAGGGCCAGAAGGTATCGTTCGATACCGAGATCGACCGCCGCAGCGGCAAGACCGCAGTCGGAAACATCAAAGCCGCTTAGTCCTCACGGACAACGGTATTGGTGAATTTAGAGCCGCTCCCTCGGGGGCGGCTCGTTGGTTTCTGGCGCCGCGTTTTGCGGCTAGTGCTGCTTTGAGGCTTTGGGCTTGGCGCGCTTCAGGGGGTAGGCGTCGCTGTTGTAGAGACGGCGAATGCCGTCGCCGTCGAAACGCACCTCATCCACCTCGAGATAGGTTCCGAGCAGCTGCTGCGGAGGAAGCTCCTCCATGGCGTAGCGGACGGCGTCGGCAGCCTTGTCGAACCGCTTGTAGGTCACTCGCCGCGCGTTCTTCCAGCTCCGCGCAGGGAAAAGATCGGCTGACGCCTTGTAATCGAACGAGGACATGAGTTTGCTCACCTTTACAGCTTAGAAATTCTGAAATGTGCGTTCGGCAGGAATTCGCGGAACTACATGCCTTATATAGCATGCTGCAGTGCAAAATACGAGGTGAGTCGCCGTCTTTTGTCCCGTTTTTCATCGCTTAGGGCGCGAAAAACCGGGGATTAGCTCTTGAGCCGGTAGCCGGTCTTGAAGATCCACCAGACGGCGACGAGGCAGAGCGCGAGGAACAGCAGCACCATGGCGAGGCTGAGCCCCACGCCGACATCGGCGCTCTCGAAGAAGCTCCAGCGGAAGCCGCTCACCAGATAGACCACCGGATTGAACAGCGAGACGGTCTGCCAGAAGGGCGGCAGCACGTCGATCGGATAGAACGTGCCGCCGAGGAAGGTGAGCGGCGTGATGATGAGGAGCGGCACGAGCTGCAGCCGCTCGAAGCCGTCGGCCCAGATGCCGATCAGGAAACCGAGCAGGCTGAAGGTCACCGCGGTCAGCACCAGGAAGGCGATCATCCAGACGGGATGCAGGATCTGGATCGGCACGAAGAACGCGGCGGTCAGGAGGATGATCAGGCCGAGGATGATCGACTTGGTGGCGGCCGCGCCGACATAGCCGAGCACGATCTCGATGGGCGAGATCGGCGCCGACAGGATCTCGTAGATGGTGCCGGCGAAGCGCGGGAAGTAGATGCCGAACGAGGCATTGGCCACGCTCTGCGCCAGCAGCGTCAGCATAATGAGTCCCGGCACGATGAAGGCGCCGTAGGGGATGCCGTTGATCTCGCTGATCCGCCCACCGATCGCCGCGCCGAACACCACGAAATAGAGCGAGGTCGCGATCACCGGCGAGACGATGCTCTGCAGGAAGGTGCGCCCCCAGCGCGCCATCTCGAATTTGTAGATCGCCCTGATCGCCGGCAGGTTCATGTTCTGCCATGCCATCGGTTGGAACCGTCACCCTGAGGTGCGAGCGGAGCGAGCCTCGAAGGGCGACGGTTCCGGCTGTGCGTCCTTCGAGGCCCGCCTATGGCGGGCACCTCAGGATGACGGATGCTTGTGAAGCGGCCTCTCATCTTTTGCGCCTCACCAGGTCGACGAAGATGTCCTCCAGCGAGCTTTGCCGCGTGTCGAGGTCCTTGAACCTGATCCCCGCCTCGCCAAGGTCGGTGAGGAGCCCGGTGATGCCGGTGCGCTGCCCTTGCGTGTCGTAGGTGTAGACCAGCTCGCTGCCGCCATTGGCGAGCTCGAGGTGGTGGCCGGCGAGCGCGGGCGGGATGGCGTCGAGCGTCTCGGCGAGCTCGAGCGTAAGCTGCTTCTTGCCGAGCTTCCGCATCAGCTCGCGCTTGTTCTCGACCAGCATCAGCTCGCCCTTGTCGATCACGCCGATCCGGTCGGCCATGTCCTCGGCCTCGTGGATGTAATGCGTGGTGAGGATCACGGTCACGCCGCGCTTCTTGAGCGCGCGCACCGACTCCCACATGTCCTTGCGCAGCTCGACATCGACGCCGGCGGTCGGCTCGTCGAGGAACAGGATCAACGGTTCGTGCGACAGCGCCTTGGCGATCAGCACGCGGCGCTTCATGCCGCCCGACAACGTCATGATCTTGTCGTTGCGCTTGTCCCACAGGCTCAGCGATTTGAGCAGCGTCTCTATATAGGCGGGGTCGTCCCATTTGCCCCACAGCCCGCGTGAGAAGGTCACCGTGGTCCATACAGACTCGAAGGCGTCGGTGGTCAGCTCCTGCGGCACGAGCCCGATCATCTCCCGCGCCGCGCGATAGTCGGTGAGGATGTCGTGGCCGTCGACGGTGACGCGGCCGGCGCTCGGCATAACGATGCCGCAGATGATCGAGATCAGCGTGGTCTTGCCCGCGCCGTTCGGCCCAAGCAGGGCGAAGATCTCGCCCTTCTTGATCTCGAGATTGATGTCCTTCAGCGCCTCGAACCCGGAGGCGTAGGTCTTGGAGAGACCTTTGATCGAGATGATGGGGTTCATGGCGAGCGGCGGGCAGGAGAGGGGGCTTCAGGGCGCTTCAATGAGACCAGCAGTCCGGCAACAATGGGGCGCCGCTCGGCCCAGGTCTCAATCCGCGCCGCTTTCCAGTTGAAACGATTCGACGACGCTCGGCTGGATGATCTTCGCATGCAGCGCGAGCAGCACGAGCTGGGCATCGAGGCTCACGCCCGCACCGAGCGCATCCTCGATGCGGCGCTCGACCTGGCCCGCCTCGGCCTCGCCGTTCGCGCTCGCATAATGGTCGCTGCCGAGCGCGCAGTAGGCGAGGATCTCTGCGGCGCCAGCATACGCGTCGGGGCCGGGCTCCCGCCCCCTGCCGTGATCGTCGATCAGGCTGAGCGCTGCGAGCTTGACCGCCTCGGGCACGAGCTTCGGATGCAGGTCCGCCGCGCGCAACGCCTTGTCGAACGCGCGCAAGGCGGGCGAGCGGCCGAACAGGCCGAAGAAGCCGAGGGACCATCCACGCTGCGCCATGGGGCTGGCTGGTCCTCTAGCCGCCGGAATTGTCGGGAGTGAGCCGCAGGATCTTGCCGTTCGATTCGTCGAGCGCGTAGACCGCGCCCTCCGGCCCCTGCACCACGTCGCGGATGCGGGTGCCCAAGGGCACGCGCTCTTCGCCGATTACCTTCTCCCCGTCAAGCGTGAGCCGCACGATGCCCTGCGCCGACAGGCCGCCGATCAGGAGATTGCCCTTCCAGGCTGGGATCGCGTCGCCGGTGTAGAAGGTCATGCCCGACGGCGAGATCACCGGCGTCCAATGATGGATGGCGTCGGCGAATTCGGGCTGCGTCGGCGGGTTCGGGATGGACTCGCCGTTGTAATGCTTGCCCCAGCTCACGAGCGGCCAGCCGTAATTCGCGCCCGCCGCCGGGATGTTCAGCTCGTCGCCGCCCGCCGGTCCGAACTCCGTCTCCCACAGATTACCGGTCGCGGGATGGATCGCAGCGCCTTGCGGATTGCGGTGCCCATACGACCAGATCTCCGGCAGCGCATCCTTCTGGCTGACGAAGGGATTGTCCTCGGGCACCGAGCCGTCGGGATTGATGCGCACGACCTTGCCGAGATGGCTGCCGAGGTCTTGCGCCGGGTCGAGCTTCTGCCGGTCGCCGAGCGTGATGAACAGCTTGCCGTCCGGCGTGAAAGCGAGACGCGAGCCGAAATGGCCGTTGCCCGAGACTTTGGGTTGTTGCCGGAAGATGACCTTCACGTCCTCGAGGCCGGCCTCGCCGAGCCTCGCGCGTGCGACCGCGGTCCCCGCGCCGCCTTCGCCGGGCTCCGCGTAGGAGAGATAGATGGTGTTGTTCACCCCGAACTCGGGGTCGAGCGTGACGTCGAGCAGGCCGCCTTGGCCTTGTGCCTGCACCTTCGGCACGCCGGCGAGCGGCTTCGACAGCGTCCCGTCCTTGGCGACGATGCGGACTTGGCCCAGCTTCTCCGTCACCAAGAGGCGGCCGTCGGGCAGGAAGGCGGCGCCCCAGGGAGATTGCAGGCCCTCGGCGAAGGTCTCGACCTTGATTGCGCCTTCCTTCGTGTCGATCGCGCGGTCCTCGGCAACGCAGGCTTGCGCGAGCAGCAGCGCCAAGGCGGCCGCACCAAATCGTGAGGCCAGACCCGCTACGCGCGAAAACGACCTTCCGTCCCTGCCGACCGCTCTCGCCACCACCTGCCTCCTAAGGTTGTTCGCAAGCCAAAACGCAATTTATCGCCGGAAGTTCAGCTTACCCGGTTGAGGCAATGTCTCAAGCTTCAAGCTTGGGCGCGGCCTGCCTTGACCCGCAAGCCCGGGGCTGGGCGCTCAAGCACCACCTCGCGGCGGAAGCGGTAAAGCCGCGCAGGCCGCCCGCCGGTCGTGCCGGAGATGTTGCCGGTCGGCTCGACCAGCCCGCCCTTCTCGACGAGCCTGCGAAAGTTCTGCTTGTGCAGCAAGGTGCCGGAGATCGCCTCGACCGTCTTCTGCAGATCGTAAAGCGTGAACTCCGGCGGCAGAAGCTCGAACACCACGGGCCGATATTTCAGCTTGCCGCGCAACCGGCCCATGGCGGTCGCGAGGATGCGGCGATGGTCGAACTCCATCGGCCGGCCGAGCTCCGGCAGGTCCGTCCATTGCTTCGCCGACCTGCGGCCGTCGCGTGCCGCCTCGGCCACGAGGCCCGCCTCATAGAGCAGCTCGTAGCGCTCGAGCACCTTCTCCTCGTCCCAGCCGCCGCCGATGCCGAAGCCGATCTTGAGCCGCTCGGCGCGCCTCAGCGGCCGCGCCGGCTCGTTTGGCGCGAGCGGACGCTCGGCCCATTCCTTGAGCCGCGGCTCGATCTCCTTGGTGAGGATCTCAGGCTTGCCGTCGCGCCAGTCCTCCCAAGGGAAATAGGCGTACCAGGGCGACCAGTGCGCCCCCATCAGCTCTTCGCCGGCGCCGCGGGAGAGCGCGAGATAGCCGACCGAGAGCGTGTGCTGCCCGCCTGGCTCGGCATGCCGTCCGCGATCGCCGAACGTATAAAGCTGCTCGACATAGCCGAGCCCGAGCCCGGTCTGCCGCTTCACCCATTCGCGCAAACCGATGTCGAGCGTGCGATGCGCGCGCGGGGCGAACGGTCCGAAGGGGAGCGCATCGAGCTTGCCCGATCCCATCATGCCCGGCCGCACCACGAGGATATGCGGCTGGCGATCGCGCACCGTGACGATGGCGGCGTTGAGCCCGAGCTCGATCTGCGGGTCGTCGGTGTGGGTCTCTTCGGTCGCGGAAGCCTTGCTGTGCGCTTCGGCCATGAGGTCAGGCGGCGATCAGCGCGGGAAGGGCGAACACCTCGGCCTCCTCGGCGAGCCGCCCTCTACCGATCTGCTCGACCGCGCGGTTCATGCGCCCGCTGCGCCCGAGCGTACGGTCGGCAAGCGCCACGAGCCGCCGGTTCGGATAGGCCGTCGGCGAGGCCTGGCGGAGGGCCTGCGCGACCGCGAGCTCGTCGGCCGACGGGTTCAGCGCGCAGAGCGAAATGAAGGCGGCGGCGGTCGAGCGGCTGATGCCGGCCCAGCAATGGATCAGGAGCGGCGCCTGGCGGTCCCAGTCGAGCGCGAAGCGGACGAGGTCCTCGACATGCGTCTCGCACGGGAGCACGAGGCCGTCCTGCGGCTCGCAGATATCGTTCATGGAGAGCCTGAGATGCCGGTCGGGGCCGATGCTGGCCGGCGTCGCGACGGGCAATTCGCCGTTGATCAGGGTCACGAGGTGGCTGACCCGGGCATGGGTCACGGTCGCCTCGACCAGGCTCAAGGGGGCGACATAGATGGTTTCCGGGGTGGGCGCCGGCGGAACGGTCGTCCGCTCTAGGGGCGATGTCAGCGTGTCCATTGGCGTTGCCTTCGCGATTCTCTTTCTGCGCCGTCTCGCCCTATCTGGCAAGCTCATTGAAACGTTTGATGAACCTGGCCTCCACCTCTGCCGCAGGAAGCGGGCTTAAGTGGGACAGCCGGTCGACCAAAGCGGGGCTCAAGCCGAGAGGCTGGCCGAAAAACCGCCGCGCCTCGGCCCGGGAAAAGCCCGCAAGACCGGTCGCCTCGTAGAAGGCTGCGATCCTGTCGGCCCGCTTGATCAAGGTGGCGATGCGCGGCGGAAGTTCAACCGGTATGCCGAACCGGACATGGATCGCGGCGAGCAGCTTCCCTTCGAAGGCGCGGTAGTCGAGTGCGAGCGCCGCCTTGAATGGGCTGATCAGGTCGCCGATCACATATTCGGGCGCATCGTGCAGGAGCGCGGCCAGCTTCATGCGTCGGGCGAGCTTGGGCTCGAGCGCGCCGGCGATCGCCTCCACCAAGAGGCAATGCTCGGCGACCGAGAAGGCATGCTCGCCGCGCGTCTGTCCGTTCCAGCGCGCGACGCGCGCGAGCCCGTGCGCGATGTCCTCGATCTCGATGTCGAGCGGCGAAGGGTCGAGCAGATCGAGCCTGCGTCCGCTCAGCATGCGCTGCCAGGCACGCGCGCTTTGCTTGCCGCTCGCACGGGCCATGCTCTAGCCGAGCCTTGTCATGAAACGGAAAGACGATGTCGAAACCACGTGAAGAAAATTCCGCAGGCCGACAATAAAGCGTGGACGCGCATCGCTGTGGATGGCATTCATTACGCGATTTTCACAGGACTTGAGGCAACCTTCAAACCTGGAATTGGGGAGAGCACCATGGCCAAGCTGCCGCGATATTCGCTCAGCTATAACGACAAGACGAAGAAGTGGGACCTTAAGGCGGAAGGCTCCGGCCAGCAGGTCAAGAGCTTCAAGAACAAGGCGGCGGCCACCAAGGGCGGCGTGCTCGAGAAGGCCGTCGGCGGGCGGGGCTCGGTGCGCATCCGCAAGCGCAACGGCAAGATCCAAGAAGAGCGCACCTATCCGCGCAGCGCCGATCCGCGCGGCCGCGGCTGACCACGCGGGCCGCGCGCCTGAAGCACGCATAGGCTTACTAAGTCCCTATCGGAACGACAGACCGCGCTTTGCGGCGGACCTGGCGCTTGGCCCGCGCAGTCTAGGTATTCCTCCGCGCGGGCCGATATTGCCGGTTACCGGCTGCCTTCTGTTGCCGCGCGGCAACAGCGCCGCCGATTCCACTTTCACGACCTGCATTTTACTAACGCTGTGCTTGGGGCGCATGCTTAAGTCGCAGCCGAAGCTTGGTCCCGCGGCGGATGAAAGGATCAAGTTGACTGCTTGATGTATTGCGTAGGGGGGTAGTCATGTCGCGCAAGCCTGTGCGTCTCCGCACGTTCGCCTCATCCATGGGCATTAGCCCCGCGAGGGGTTTCCAATTCAAGATAACGACGGGAAGTCCGGCAGCATCGCGCCGGCATGTGCTGGCAAGCGTCAGCGCGCTAGCCATTGCCGCAGCGTTGAGCCTGGGCGCGCCGCATCAGGCGCGCGCCGGCGACTGCGATGATTCCGACCCTGCACTCAACAACATCTTCCAAAGCCCATCGACCGGGCTGGACAACGGCTCCGACCTTTTGGTTTGTACCGACAACGCCGCCGCCGGCACGAACAACCTGACCGGCAACGGCATCACGTTGCTGGGTACTCCCGGCGTGGCGCTGATCCAGTTCAACCAGATCATCGATCCCAACGCGGCCGGTGCCCTCTCCGGCAACGGGCGGTCCATCACCGGGTCGGCACTGGCCTTCATCAGCTCGAATTTCGTGGAGGAGGGCTCGTTGGCGGGGTCCTTTAACGGCGACGCCGCCGACGGCGACGGAACCGCCATCCTTGTCGGCAACTATTTCGCGGGCGATGGCTCCGGGGCTTTCAATGGGAATGCCGGCTTGGGCGGAGACGACGGCTTTGCGCGGATAACCGGCAATACCTTCATGGGCACTGGGGCAGGCGCCGGCAACGGGAGCTTCTTTTCCGACGGCGGCACCGCTTCGGCGACCCTGCAGGACAACTATTTCTCGGGCACTCTCACGGGCGGCCTGAACGGTTCTTTCGGCAGCGGCACGGGTACGGCGGAAGCGACCCTGATCAACAATTCGTTTGTCGGCGACCTCTCCGGTACCGGGAACGCATCTGTCATCAGCGGAGACGACAACACAGCCAGCGCAACGCTCATCAACAACAGCATCGTCGGTGCGGGCTCCGGCTCCGCCAACGCCCTGACGGGTTCAGGAAACGCGACGGCGACGATCTACAACAACGCCATCTACGGAGACGGCTCCGGCACCGGCAACAGTTTGATATCGGGCGCCGGCGATGCGGACGCGCTTGTGGTTGGCAATCTGATCAATGGAGACGGCTCCGGAAGCGGCAACGCCACCACCGGCGCTGGCAATGCCAGCACCACGCTGGGCGGCAATCTGATCAACGGAGGCGGTTCGGGCAGCAACAACGCCGCCACCACAAATGGCAACACGAGCGCGTTCATCGCGGGCAACATCGTCAACGGCAATAACTCGGCGAGCGATAATGGCTCGGGCACGACCGGCGCCGAGGCGACGATCGTCGGCAACATCATCACCAATACCGATCCCAACGGAGCCGGATCGGGCAGCGGCAACGGCGCAAGCACCAACGGAACCGGCAGCGCCACGGTGGCTGGCAACTTCATCAACGGCGCGGGCTCGGGCAGCAACAACGGCTTAAGTTCTGGCGCCGCGAGTGCTGTGGTCACGAACAATTTCATCTGGGGCGACGGCTCGGCGAGCGATAACGCGCCCAACGCCGCCTCCATCGTCAGCAACAATTTCATCGTCGGCAACGGCTCAGGCTCGAGCAATGTCGGCGACGTGACCGGCAACCTGATCATCGGCGACGACTCGGGCACGGAGAACCAAGACGGTTTCGCCGACAACACCATCGTCGGCGACGGCTCGGGCAACGAGAATGGCGAAGATTTTCAGGACAACACGATCATCGGCAACGACTCCGGCAATGACGCCGGCGACGATGTCAGCGACAACATCGTGATCGGCGATGGGTCCGGCAACGAGTACGGCGATGGCGCGAGCTTCAATACCGTGCTCGGCAACGGCTCCGGAAATGCCGTCGACGGCATCGGCAACCAGGCCATCGGCAATCTCTCGGGGAATGGCGTGTTGGGCGCTGCCAATCTCGCGCTGGGGCTCTTGAGCGGAAACGTGGTGGTCGGCGTCGGCAACCAGGCAAGCGGGACGCTCGCGGGTAACGTGGTTATTGGCGCCTTCAATCAGGCGAGCGGCTTCTTGGTCGGCAACGGCGTCTTCGGCATCGCCAACACCGCGATCGGCGCCCTGTCCGGAAACGGGGTGTTCGGCGATGCGAACAGCACGCTCGGCGTCCTCTCTGGCAACGATGTCGAGGGCGACAACAACAGCGCGTTCGGCGTGTCTTCCGGCAACGAGATCGTGGGTAACAACAACTCGGCCCTCGGTACCGAGTCGGGCAACGAGATCGTCGGTAATGACAACAGCGCGGTCGGCTCGTCCGCCGGCAACGCTGTCACTGGCGACAACAATTCCGCCTTCGGCGTGGGCGTCGGCAATGGGGTCGAGGGCGACGCCAATCAGTCGGCCGGCTTCGTTTCCGGCAACGGCGTGACCGGGTTCGGCAACCAGGCCTCCGGCAACTTCTCGGGCAACGGCGTCGAAGGCGACATCAACCAGGCCGCCGGCACAGGCTCGGGCAATGGCGTCGAGGGCACGGGCAACCAGGCCTCGGGCGTCGGCGCCGGCAATGGGGTCGTGGGCGACTTCAACCAGTCGGCCGGCTTCGTCTCCGGCAACGGCGTGACCGGGTTCGGCAACCAGGCGTCGGGCAATTTCTCCGGCAACGGCGTCGAAGGCGACATCAACCAGGCCGCCGGCACGGGCTCGGGCAATGGCGTCGAGGGCACGGGCAACCAGGCCTCGGGCGTCGGCGCCGGCAATGGGGTCGTGGGCGACTTCAACCAGTCGGCCGGCTTCGTCTCCGGCAACGGCGTGACCGGGTTCGGCAACCAGGCCTCCGGCAACTTCTCCGGCAACGGCGTCGAAGGCGACATCAACCAGGCCGCCGGAACGGGCTCGGGCAATGGCGTCGCGGGCACGGGCAACCAGGCCTCAGGCGTCGGCGCCGGCAATGGCGTCGAGGGCGACTTCAACCAGTCGGCCGGCTTCGTCTCCGGCAACGAGGTGAGCGGCGGCAACAATATCGCGAGCGGCACCAATACCGGCAATCGGGTGGCTGGCTTCAGCAACCAGTCGAGCGGCCAAGACTCAGGCAACGATGTCGCAGGCAACAGCAACCAGGCCAGCGGCACCAATGCCGGCAACAGGGTGGCTGGCTTCAGCAACCAGTCGAGCGGCCAAGACTCAGGCAACGATGTCGCGGGCAACAGCAATATCGCGAGCGGCACCAATGCCGGCAACAACGTGACCGGCAGCGACAACATCTCGATCGGCACGGGCGCCGGCAATGGCGGCAGCAAGAGCAACGCGGTCGCCATGGGCACCGGCGCTTGGGCCGGCAGCGACTCGGTCGCGATTGGCACGCGGGCTTTCGCGCACGGGCCTAACGACACCGCGGTCGGCGCCTTGGCCACGGTGAACGCGCACCAAGGCTCGGCCTATGGCTACAACGCGCGCGTCGGCACCGGAGCGACCTACAGCACAGCCATCGGCGCCAACACGACCGTGCAGGACAATCGGGCGGGCTCCGCCGCGATCGGTACCGACTCGACCGGCACCGGCGCGGTTGCCGACAAGGACAATCTGATGGTGTTCGGCACGACGCGGCAGACTTACAGGACGCCGGGCATCACGTCCGATCTGAGCAAGGCGCGCCAGTCAGGTCCCCTCGAGGTCGTCACGTCCGATAGGGCAGGCAACCTGGCCACCGACGGCGGCGAGATCTTCCACACGCTTCGCCAGCACGGCAGGGACATCGACGAGAACCGCTCGGGCGTGGCGCTCGCGGTCTCGATCGAGAACCCTGATCTCGTCGGCAACGAGCGCTTCGGCGTCGCGATGAACTGGGGCAACTTCGAAGGCGCCAACGCGCTCTCCTGGTCGGCCATGGGCGTGCTCGGCTACGACGTCTTCAGCAAGGGCGACAGGGTCGCGGTCTCTGGCGGCTTCGGCCTCGGCCTGTCCGACGGCCGCGGCGACGATGTCTGGGGCGGCCGCGTCGGCGCGCAATGGACCTGGGGCCGCAAGCACGGCACCTACTAGGCGAGCGTGTCTCGGTTGAAATAAAGGGTTAGGAAGACCATCATGGCCGGCCGGTTCTCGGCCGGCCTTTTTGTGTGGAGTTCAGAGTTTGGCCGACACGCGCAGCCCCGCAACGCGCGGCACGCCCTTGCCGGCGGGCCAATTCATACCGGTGTCTGCCGCGGTCGCGCCTCGATCTCACGCTGCGCAATTCGCCGAGGCCGTGGCGCCCGCTTCCCCGCGACGGCCGGTCTGGCGCGCCGGCTTACGGGCGGGCCTGATCGCCACGGCGCTGCTCGCTCTCGCGCAACAGGCGGAGGCCGCTGACGGGCAGGCCCAACCCGAAGCCCGGCCGGCGCAGCAGCAGGCGGGTCCGGTGGGGCCGATCGGTCCGCGGCTGGCGATGCCTGCCGACGACGTCTTGCTTATGCTGGTCCAGTCCTCGATCCTTGCGCTGAACCAGGCCAACGCCACCGGCAACTACACGGTGCTGCGCGGATTGGCATCGCCGGCCTTTCAGCAGGCGAACAGCGCCGAGCGGCTCTCCGCGCTCTTCTCCAATCTGCGGCAGCGCGGCTTGGACTTGTCGCCCATTGTGCTGTTCCAGCCCAAGCTGTTCCGAAAGCCGGAAATGAGTCCCGAGGGCTTGATCAGGGTCATGGGCTTTTTCCCGACGGAGCCGGAACGTGTGAACTTCGAGCTGATCTATCAGCCGGTGAACGGCCGCTGGCGGCTTTTCGGCATTGCCGTCGATACCGAGCCCTACAGGGCGTCGCCCGAGCCGCCGCCGGCGCCCGGCGCAGAGGCCGCCGCGCCACCACCGGCGCCGGGAAGCGAGCCGGCCGCCGCTCCGGCGCCGCAGGCTGCCTCGCGCGGCACGTCCAGCCCGAGCAGGTTGGGACCGAGTAGCGCCGCGGCGGGCGCCAAACAGCCCGCAGCGAAGCGAGTGGCCCCGAAGCCGCCCGCGCCCACGGCAAAACAGGCACCGCCCAGGCCGCGCGCGTCCGGAGGCTCTTTCAATCCGTTCGGGCCGTAAGTCCTAGGTCCGGCGCGCGCGCCCGAGTTTCTCGCAAGCCCCATGCCGCGGGCAGGCGAGGAGATGGTCGTTGACCATGCCGGTCGCCTGCATGAAGGCGTAGACGATGGTTGGGCCGCAGAACTTGAAGCCGCGCGCTTTCAGGTCCTTGGAGATCGCACGCGACAGCTCCGTCTCGGCGGGGACCGAGGCAAGCGTGTTGTGGCGGTTCACGATCGGCGCCCCGCCGGTGAACTTCCAGAGATACGCGCTGAAGCCCGGACCGCCTTCCATCATGTCGAGCCAGGCGCGGGCGGAATTGATCGCGCCCTCGATCTTCATGCGGTTCCGCACGATGCCTGCGTCTCCCATCAGCGCCTCGACCTTGCGCGGCGTGTAGCGGGCGATCCTTTCGGGCACGAAATCGTCGAAGGCGCGGCGGAACGCCTCGCGCTTGCGCAGAATGGTGATCCAGGAGAGCCCGGCCTGGAAGCCGTCGAGCACGAGCTTCTCATAGAGCGCGCGGTCGTCCCATTCGGGTACGCCCCATTCCTCGTCATGATAGGCGACATAGAGCGGGTCGTTGCCGGGCCACGGGCAACGCTTTGCGTCCGCGCCCGCGCTCATGTGGAGACCGACGCAGGCATCGCGAAACGTGCGAAGGTGGGGCGGCGCAAAGTGAGCGTCACGCTACCGGCCGCGAGCGGCGTACCGGCAGCGAGAGCGGCCTCGGCGCGGTCGAGCCGCAGCATGGCGAGACCTCTGGTGCCGCTCGCCGAGCCGAGCATGCCGATCGCCGCGCCGCCGGCCTCGACGCTCGTGCCAGGAGCGGGCAGGGGGCCGTCGCCTTCGACGGGCACGAGGCGGCGGCGCGCCGTGCCGCGATGCTCCATGCGCGAGACCACCTCCTGGCCGACGAAGCAGCCTTTGGTGAAATCGACGCCGCCGAGCTGGTCGAAAAGGGCCTCGTGCGGGAAGGTCTCGCCAAAGGCGTAGTCGCGCCCACCCTCGGGCACGCCGAGGCCTATTCGGCGCGTGTGATAGTCGTCAGCCGAGGCCTCCGTACAGCCAAGCCCGCCACTGCCGGCAGGCAGAATCGCGCGGAAGCCGAGCTCGGGCAGGCGTGGGTCTGCATAGAGAACGGCGGGCAAGGGAGGGGCATCGCCCCAGACCGCGGCCACCGCCAGCGAAGGCTGTTCGGCGATCTCCACCGCGGCCCTGAGCTTGTAGAAGCCGAGCCGCTTGGCGAGCTCCGCCGCCTTGTCCCGCGCCAATTCGAGCAGCAGATCGTCCCCGTCGGCCACCACGAAGAAATCGAACAGGATCTTGCCTTGCGGGGTCAGCAGCCCGGCATGGATCGCGGCGCCGTCGCGCACGCGATCGATATTGCTGGTGATCAGCCCTTGCAGGAATTTGCGCGCGTCCTCGCCCGCGAGCCTGAGCACGCCGCGGTCTTCGAGCAACGCCGCATGGCAATGGCTCATGTCGCGCCCTTCTGCTACCAAGGCGTCCGACATTTATGGGAGCGGGGCGCGACCCGCAAGGACGCTTGTCTTGCCTGAGACCTTCGATCTTGTGCTGAAAGGTGGCACCGTCGTCAGCCATGCCGGCGAGGGCGCCGCCGATATCGGCGTGCGTGACGGGCGGATCGCTGCGATCGGCGCGATCCCCAAGAAGCGCGCGGGCGAGGTCATCGACGCCAAGGGCCTGCATATCCTGCCGGGTGTGATCGACACCCAGGTGCATTTCCGCGAGCCGGGCATGGAGCACAAGGAAGACCTTGCCACGGGCAGCAGGTCGGCCGTGCTTGGCGGTGTCACCGCGGTGTTCGAGATGCCGAATACCAAGCCCGCGACCACCAGCGAGGCGGCGCTCGCCGACAAAGTCGCGCGCGCGACCGGGCGCATGCATTGCGACTTCGCCTTCTTCGTCGGCGCGACGCGCGACAATGTGGGCGAGCTCGCCGCGCTCGAGCGCCTGCCTGGCGCCGCGGGCATCAAGGTGTTCATGGGCTCGTCCACCGGCGATCTGCTGGTCGACGAAGAGGAGACCTTGCGGCGCGTGCTCAAGGCGATCAGCCGCCGCGCCGCCTTCCACGCCGAGGACGAAGCGCGGCTCAAGGCGCGCACGCATCTCCAGCGCGAAGGCGATGCGTCGAGCCATAGCGAATGGCGCGATGCGGAGGCGGCGCTGCTCGCGACCTCGCGGCTCGTGCGGCTCGCGTCGGAGCTGGGAAAACGGGTGCATGTGCTGCATGTCTCGACGGCGCAAGAGATGGCGCTGCTCGCGCAACATAAAGATGTCGCCACCGTCGAGGTCACGCCGCAGCATCTGACGCTCACCGCCGAGGAGGCCTACGCCGGGCTCGGCACGCATGCGCAGATGAACCCGCCGCTCCGCGACCGCGCGCATCAGGACGCGCTGTGGCGCGCGCTCGATCAGGGCGTGGTCGATGTGCTGGGCTCAGACCACGCGCCGCATACGCGCGACGAGAAGAGCAAATCGTATCCCGCGACGCCGTCGGGCATGCCCGGCGTGCAGACTCTGGTGCCGGTGATGCTCGACCATGTGAATGCGGGGCGGCTCAGCCTCGCGCGCTTCGTCGATCTCACCAGCGCCGGGCCCGCGCGCGTGTTCAACATCGCATGTAAAGGGCGCATTGCCGTCGGCTACGATGCGGACCTCACGGTCGTCGATCTCAAGGCCAAGCGCGTCATCGAGCACGACTGGATCGGCAGCAAGAGCGGCTGGACGCCATTCGCCGGCCGCAAGGTGAAAGGCTGGCCCGTCGGCACCATCCTGCGCGGCCGCATCGCCATGTGGGACGGTGAGGTGAGCGCGCCGCCCGGCCGCCCGGTGCGCTTCTTGGAGTGCTTGCCGAAAGTGTAACTCCTCTCCCCTTGGGGAGAGGGCTTGCTGCCGCGATCTTGCGCGAGCGAAGCTCGCTTGCAAGTCGCATGGCGGCAAGGGTGAGGGGGAGCCGATCTGCGATGTGAGAAAACCCCTCACCGCGCCCGCCTGAGCCCTGCGGGCTCGGCGGTCGTCCTCTCCCCAAAGGGGAGAGGAAAAAACGTCTACTTCAAGAAATAATGCCAGACGCCGCTCGGCGAGACGCCGAGCTTATGACCCGAATATTTGCCGGCCTTCTTCATGGCGGCGGCATCGGCGGCAGGCAGCAGCCGATAGAGCTCGACCTCCTGCGCGGGCGTGAGCGCGGCGAGGTCGAGCTCGGCGAAATACGGCCAGACATACATCGCCTCGTCGCCCTTGCCGGAAAGCACATAGCCTGAGGACAGCACGTCGAGCATGGCCGCGAGCACGTCGCGCCCGGTCCCGTCGACGGACTCCCTTTTCCAATGGCCGATCGGATCATCGATATAGGCGGTGGCCACCATCGGCTTCAGCTCGTTCGATTCGAGCACCGGGCGCATCTTCTCGATCTCGCCGGTCACCGCGGCGTTGCCGATCTGCTCGATCATGGCCTGGACCGGAGGCGGCAACGCGTTGAGGTCATAGAGAACTTCCGGAGCCGTCGCGGGTTTCTTGTCCGTGCCTTGCTCGGCATGGACAAGGGCGGCAGCCCCGGCTACCAATGCGGCGAGGGCAATCGCGACGAGGTTCGGCAGGCGCATGCATCACTCCATGAGTGACCAGATGAGTTCGCGCCCAATGTCGCAGATCGGCGCAGGTGTGCAAGCCCGTGTCGCGCCGCTGCGTGCGCGCCGCGCGCCGCCGATGCGCTTCCCGCGCGAATAGGCCAGCCTTGCAGTCGGGCGCGCAAATCGTCCTGTCCGGCGTCCAGCTGGTCCTTGCCGGGCTCGGCATCGGCGTTTTGATGTCGGCGCCGGTCGGCCCGGTCAACGTGCTTGTCATCCAGCGCGCGCTGCAGCGTGGCTTCTGGGGCGGGCTCGCGGCCGGCATCGGCGCGGTGGTCGGCGATGGCATGCTCGCGGCGATCGCGGCCTTCAGCGTGACGGCGATCTCGGACGTCATCACCAATCACCAGCGCGACATCCAGGTCGCGGGCGGCGCCCTTCTGATCGCCTTCGGCATAGGTTTGCTGTTCGCCAAGCCGCAGCTCACCATCCCGGTCGGCCAGAGGTCGCATCTCGGCGAGCACACGGGGATCATCCCGCAGACCTTCTTTCTCACCGTCACCAATCCCGGCGCCATTCTCGGCATGGCGGCGATGGTCGGTGGCCTCGGCACGCTAGTCGGCGGCCTTGGCGGATACCTCGAGGCGTTGATCTTGGTGGTGTCGGTGATGTGCGGCAGCCTGCTCTGGTGGCTCGGCCTGTCGGAGCTGATCTCGCATATCAGGCACATGCTCACCGAGAGCCGGCTGAAGCTGATCAACCGCATCGCCGGAATCGTCCTGATCGGCTTCGGCCTTTTGCTGCTGCTCGACGGTGCTTGGCGCTATTTCCGCTGAGCGCGGGCGCGCAGGCTATTGCGCAATCCTGCGCAGCGTGAACTCGCCGTGCTGGATGCGACGCGACAGGCCGTTGGTCATGTTCGCCACGGCGTCTTCGCCATAGACGCCGATCAGGTCGGCGAGCGCCGCGAACAGCGCGGCATTGGCAAGCATCTCGGGTTCGATGCCGTCATGCAGCGCCTCTTCCCACGCATCGAGAATGTAGTGGAGCGCCGCCTGCTTCCGGGCTTCGTGCTCGGGGTCGCGCTGCGCGACGAGCGGCGATTGTTTCCTGGCTGCGCGCAAGGCTCGGACATTCCCTAAGGTTTGCGACAAATTGGGAATGTCACCCTTACACCGCCGCCGGGCGCCGGGCAGGACAGAGTTAGCGGACGGTTAAGGCTTATGGTTAGTCGGGCGGCTCGTCCGCGCGCGGCGCGGTAGGCACTGCAGCCTCGGCCTCAGGCTGTGGCTCGGCGGCGGACGCGTCCTCGCCTTCGGCTGCGCTGGTCTTAGGCGGTCCCTTGGAAGCGAACACCGAGCCTTGCGCGAGCGAGGCGGCGATGCTCGCACCCTCCGTGCTGAACCGCGTGGTCGCGAGCGTGGCCGACTCGGTGCAGCTCCGATAGGTGCGGCGATAGCCGCGATAGCCGTCGTTGAAGCTGTTCACGAGCTTGGCCCGGCGCGCTGAGGTCGTGCCCTCGTTCTTGAGGATCTCCTTCATCTGGTCGCGCCAGATCTGCCCCTCGTCGGCCCCGCACAGCTCGCGCAGATAATGGACCGCGCCCAGGATCTCGGCGAGCCGCATCAGCTTGGGGTCGTACGGCCTGTCGTCAGGCGGCGGTGGCGCGAGGCTCTCGCGTGGCACGATGGGCGGCAAGTCGTCGGCCGGGCGCCTGGGCTTCGCAGCCCTCGGCTTGGCCTTTTTTGGCTGCTGGTCGAACCACCAGAAGAACTGGGCTTGCGCCGGCGGCGCGACAGCCACCGAGGAGAGCGCAAACCAAAGCGCCCCCGCGGCGGCCAAAGCCAGACCTTTTATCCAGCGTCCCATCATTTGCCTGAGTAGCGCCAATTCTTGGCTAAATCTAGCCAAGTAACCGGCCGCCAACTACGTCATTGCGGGGCTTGACCCGGCAGTCCAGGGGCGAGCGCCGCGCCGGTTGCCCTGGATGCCCGGCTCAAGGCCGGGCATGACGAGGCGGAGCGGTGGTGTGGAACGGCCCTAGCGCGTGCCGAACAGCGCGTCGACGGCGGCCTGGCCGCCCGTATCGCCCTGGTCCACCGTATCGGCCTTGGCCTGGCCGTTGGCAATGGCATTGGCGTCGTCGATCAGCATGCGGAGCCGGGCCGCGGCGTCCTCGCAAATCCGGGTGAGGTCGGTCTTGCCCTCGGCAAGCGCGCTAGCAACGCTCGCGACGAGCGACAGCGCCTCGCGGTGCAGCCGCGCCACCGCGTCGTCGAACCGCGCGCGGATATGCGGCGGCGCGCGGCGATAGGCGGCGATGGCGAGGCTCTTGTCGCGGAAGCCCGATTCCGCGAAATGCTCCTCGTAGGTCAGCGGGTGCCAGGACATGAGATCGTCGGCGAAGTCCTGGGGCTCCGAGGCGACCGCATCGAGCAGCATGACGAGCTCGTGGAAATGATTCAGATAGTCGCTCGCGAGCAGCGTCGCTTCGTTGATATTGGTGCCGGGGACATGCGAGCGGAAATGGCCGAGCATGGCCGAGCGGAAGGCCGTGACGATGTCCTCACGGCTGACATCTTCCTTGATTTCCGCGGGCCGAAGCGCGGGCTCGTGAGCAGGAATCCGCATCGTTCAGGCAATAACGTTTGAATGGGAGCTGGGCCGACTATCAGATGCGACGTTGCAGGATTATGATTGCCAAAGGGTTACCGTATGTGCTCGCGCTATAGCCTCGCCGTGTCGCCGGAGGAGGTGAAGGCCTATTTCGGCTACGCCGACACGCCGAACTTCCCGGCGCGCTGGAACATCGCGCCGACCCAACCGGTCGCCGTTGTTTGCCGGGACCGCGAGGGCGCGCGGCGCTTCAGGCTGATGCGCTGGGGGCTCCTGCCGGATTTCGTCAAGGACCCGAAGACTTTCCCGACGCTGATCAACGCCCGCGCCGAGGACGCGCTGGAGAAGGCCTCGTTCCGCCACGCTATGCGCCGGCGCCGCTGCCTCGTGCCGGCCGACGGCTTCTATGAATGGACGGGACCGAAGCGCGCGCGGCGCCCCTTCCTGCTCCGTCCGCGAAAGGGGAGGCTGTTCGCCTTTGCCGGCATCTGGGAGTGCTGGCACGGTGAGATCGACACCGTCGCGATCCTGACCTGTCCCGCCAACGAGCTGGTCGGGGCGTTGCACGACCGCATGCCGGTGGTTCTGGCCGAGGAGCATTTCGCGGCGTGGCTCGACGTGGAGGGAACGAGCGCCGAGCATGCCGCTGCGTTGCTTGTCCCTGCGCCCGACGACTTCTTCGAGGCGATCGAGCTCGATCCCAAGATCAACAATGCGCGGCACAACGAGCCCGGCATCCAGGAGCCGCGGCAGAAGGAGTTTTTGTTCTGACTATTCGCAGTGTCATGCCCGCGAAAGCGGGCACGCAGTACTCACACGACTCTGCCAGGTTCGCGATTACTGGGTTGCCCGGTCAAGCCGGGCAATGACAGACGACACGGTTTAGCTATTCACCTCACCAACAAGATCGCCAAGCCGTCATGGCCTTTGGCGCCGACGGTCTGCAGCGCGGTGCCGCTCACGCGCGGGTCGGTCGCGGCAAGCGCGTAGAAGCGGCGAAGACCCTGGATGGTCGGACTGGCGCTCGATGCATCGATCACGCGGCCTTCCCGGACCGCATTGTCGATGACGATCAAGGAGCCCACCCGCGCGAGCTTCACCGCCCAAAGGAAATAATCCGGCGTGTTCGGCTTGTCGGCATCGATGAAGATGAGGTCGAACGGCTCAGCGCCTTCTTCGATCAGCGCCGGCATGGTCTCCTGCGCACGCCCCAATCGGATCTCGACCTTGTCCGCGACGCCCGCGCGGGCGAGGTTTGCGCGCGCCACCTCGGCGAAGGCCGGGTCGGCTTCGAGCGTGACGAGACGGCCGTCTTCGGGCAGCGCGCGGGCCATCCAGATCGCGCTATAGCCGCCGAGCGTGCCGACTTCGAGGATGCGCCGCGCGCCGATCGCCTGCCCGAGCAGCATGAGCAGCTTGCCCTGATGCGGCGCCACCTGGATCGGCGGCAGCCCCGCCTTGGCGCTTGCTTCGAGCGCGGCCTCGAGCACCGGATCGTCCTCGACGAAATGATCGGCGATGAACTGATCGACCGCCTCGTAGTTCGTGCTCATAGCAGTTTGCCCGGGTTGAGGATGTTGTTGGGATCGAACGCGGCCTTGATCTTACGCATCAGGTCGAGCTCCACCTTTTGCTTGGCGTGGGGGAGGAGGTCGCGCTTCAGCCGCCCGATGCCGTGCTCCGCGCTGATCGTGCCGCCGAGATCGAGCACGATCTCATGCACCGCGGCGTTCAGCGCCTCCCAATGCGAGAGGAAGATGGCGCGGTCCATGGCGGGCGGCTGGCTGACATTGTAATGGATGTTGCCGTCGCCGAGATGGCCGAACGGCACGGGCCGCGCGCCCGGGATCATCAGCTCGACGATGTCGTTCGCGCGTGTGATGAGCTCGGGCACGTGCGCGACGGATACCGCAACGTCGTGCTTGATGCTGCCGCCTTCGGACCGCTGCACCTCGCTCATCAGATGGCGCAGGCGCCAGAGGTCCTGTGCCTGCGCGAGCGAAGCGGCGATGACCGCGCCGTCGATCTCGCCGGCTTCGAGCCCTTGTGCGAGCACCGTCTCGGCGAGCGAAGCGAGGTCTTCGCCTTCGCGCGGGCTCGTCAGCTCGAACAGCAGATACCAGGGATGCTGATCGGGGAACGGATCGCGCGCGCCGTGCCCGTGCCTCAGCACGAACTCGACGCCGATGCGGGGCAGCAGCTCGAAGGCGGTCAGCGTGGCGCCGGCGTGCCCCAGCGCCCGCGCGAAGAAGGCCGGCGCCCGTTCGAGCTGGCTCAAGCCCGCCATCGCCGTCACGCGCTCGACGGGCTTCGGATGGAGCCTGAGCACCGCCGCCGTGATGATGCCGAGCGTGCCTTCGGAGCCGATGAACAGGTCCTTCAGGTCGTAGCCCGAATTGTCCTTGCGCAGCGATTTCAGCCCGTTCCACACGCTGCCGTCCGCCAGCACGACTTCGAGACCGAGCGCGAGCTCGCGCGCATTGCCGTAAGCCAGCACGCTTATGCCGCCCGCGTTCGTCGCGAGCACGCCGCCGATCTGGCAGCTCCCTTCAGAGGCGAGGCTCAAGGGGAACAGGCGGCCGGCGCTGTCGGCAACCTGTTGCGCCGCCGCGAGCACGAGGCCCGCCTCGACCGTCATGGTGTTGGAGGCAAGGTCGATGCCGCGCACATGGCTGAGCCGCTCGAGCGCTATGACCACCTCATGCCCTGTCTCGAACGGGATCTGGCCGCCGACCAGCCCGGTATTGCCGCCTTGCGGCACGACGCCCACGCCCGTCTCGTTGGCTCGGGCGAGGATCGCCGAGACCTCTTCGGTCTTGCCCGGCTTTAGCACCAGCGCCGCCTTGCCGCGATAAAGATCGCGCCATTCGGAGAGATAGGGCGCCATAGCCTCGGCGTCGCGAATGGCATGCGCCTCGCCAACGATGCGCGCAAAGGCGTCGAGTGTGTCGGGCGAGGGCGGCTGCGGCGCGCGGGTCATGAGCGATCCTGTGCGGCGGTCCGCGCGTCCACGGCCGCTTCGGCGAGGCTCGCGCCGAGCACGGTCTCGATCGCCTCGCGCGGCACCGCCCCGTCCCGTAAGAGCGTCGGCGCGAGACCCGCGAGGCTCACGATGGTCGACGCGACCCCGAGCGGGGAGGGACCGCCGTCGAGGATCATGGCGGGGCTGTCGCCGAGCTCGCTTTCGACGTCCGCCGCGGTTGTCGGACTCACCTGCCCCGAACGGTTGGCGCTTGGTGCAACGATCGGGAGCCCGGACCGCGCGAGCAGCGCCAGCGTGACCGCATGTCCCGGCACCCTGACAGCAACGGTGCTGAGCCCCGCGGTCACCCGCGAAGCGAGCGGGCAATCGGCGCGCTTGGGCAGGACCAGCGTCAGGGCTCCAGGCCAGAAGGCTTGCGCGAGGCGCCGCGCCGTCTCGTCGACCACGGCAAGCGCCTCGGTCGCGGCGAGATCGGGAACCAGCACGAGCAGCGGATTGGCGCTCGGCCGGCCCTTGGCGAGGAACACCTTCGCGACCGCTTCCGCGTCGAGCGCATTGGCGCCGAGCCCGTAAAGGGTCTCGGTCGGGAAGGCGACGATCTCGCCCTCCCGCAGCGCGGCGGCCGCAGCCTCGATAGCCTCATTGCTGGCGGGAACGATAGGCATGGCGCCATTTCGCGTGTTACCAGGACGGGGTCAAGCTAGACTAAGTCGCTGTCATGACCACGCTGCTCATCACTCATAAGGCCTTTTTGGAGCACGACACGGGCTACGGCCATCCCGAGCAGCCCGACCGCATGCGCGCGGTCGAAGATGCCCTCGCGGCGCCGGCGTTCGGCGCGTTGAAGCGCGAGGAGGCCCCCGAGGCCGATCTTGCCGCCATCGAGCGCCTGCACCCGAAGGCCTATATCGACAAGGTGCGCGCGGCGATCCCGAGCGAGCTTCATAACCGCCTCGACCCGGACACCGTGGTCTCGCCGGGAAGCTGGGAGGCAGCCTTGCGCGCGACGGGCGCGGCGCTCCGCGCGGTCGACGCCGTGATCGCGGGCGAGGCCAAGAACGCGTTCTGCGCCGCGCGTCCGCCTGGCCACCACGCCGAGCCCGCGCGCGCCATGGGCTTCTGCCTGTTCAACAACGTCGCGGTCGCGGCGCTGCATGCGCGCGACAAGCACGGCGCCGAGCGGGTGGCGGTCGTCGATTTCGACGTGCATCACGGCAACGGCACGCAGGCCGCGTTCTGGAAGCACAAGAACCTGTTCTATGCCTCGACCCATCAGATGC
Organism: uncultured Methyloceanibacter sp.; assembly: GCA_964634195.1. GTDB lineage: Bacteria > Pseudomonadota > Alphaproteobacteria > Rhizobiales > Methyloligellaceae > Methyloceanibacter. The sequence continues at coordinate 130,046 of CAZWIO010000007.1, forward strand.
CGCTCTTCCCGGGCTCCGGCGAGCTCGGCGAGACCGGCGTCGGCAATATCTTCAACGCGCCGCTCAAGCCCGGCGACGACGGCGACGATTTCCGCGACGCCTTCGCCGCACGCATCCTGCCGGGGCTGCATAATTTCGGTCCCGACCTGATCATCGTCTCGGCGGGCTTCGACGCCCATGTCATGGACCCGCTGGCGCAGCTCAGGCTGGTCGAGCCGGACTATGCCTGGGTGACCGAGAAGCTCATGGAGCAGGCCGAGAAGCATTGCGGCGGCAAGCTCGTCTCCTGCCTCGAAGGGGGCTACGACCTCGAGGCGCTCGGTCGGTCGGTCGCGACCCATGTCGGGGCGCTGATGGGCACGGCGGCTTGAAGCGCGTCCCGAGCCACTTGATCGAAGCGGCCGGAAAAGGCTAAGCCCTCGTTCATGGCCGACCAGCCGGATCATTCCGACATCAAGACGATGAGCTTCGAGCAGGCGCTCAAGGAGCTCGAAACGATCGTCGACCGCCTGGAAAGGGGCGACGTCGATCTCGAAGCTTCGATCCTGATCTACGAGCGCGGCGAGGCGCTCAAGGTCCATTGCGACGGGCTGCTGCGCCAGGCCGAAGCGCGCGTGGAGAAGATCTCGCTCAACCCGAGCGGCCAGCCCACGGGCACCGAGCCGCTCGACGCCGAGGAGTAGCGCGAGCGAGGAATTAAAGACGGGTCTTGGGCTGGCCGGGTCTCTCCGCTATGGTCGCCTGAACCGCCATGATCCTGACACGCCTCCGCCCTCTATAGGCCGTTGCAGCAGGCTCCGCCGTCGATAAAGGCCCAGTAACCCGTTGATCCCTCCCGCCGTTTCCCAAGTTTCCAGCCAGGTGAGGCTATGAGCGCAGGCAGTTCCACGCCCTTGCTCGACCGTGCCGGCACGCCCGAGGGCCTCCGCGCGCTTGACGACAAGGACCTCCCGCAGCTCGCCGCCGAGCTCAGGCAGGAGCTGATCGATGCTGTCTCGGTGACCGGCGGGCATCTCGGTGCCGGGCTTGGCGTGGTCGAGCTGAGCATCGCGTTGCACCACGTGTTCGACACGCCGCGCGACCGGCTGATCTGGGACGTCGGCCATCAGTCCTATCCGCATAAGATCCTGACCGGGCGGCGCGACCGCATCCGTACGCTGCGCGCGGCCGGCGGGCTATCGGGCTTCTGCAAGCGGGCGGAGAGCGAATACGACGCATTCGGCGCCGGCCATTCCTCGACCTCGATCTCGGCCGGGCTCGGCATGGCCGTGGCGCGCGACCTCGCCGGCGGCGAGCACAATATCGTCGCGGTGATTGGCGACGGCGCGATGAGCGCCGGCATGGCCTATGAGGCGATGAACAACGCCGGCGCCAGCGACAAGCGGCTGATCGTCATCCTCAACGACAACGACATGTCGATCGCCCCGCCGGTCGGCGCCATGAGCGCCTATCTCGCCAAGCTGATCTCCGGCGGCACCTATCGCAGCTTCCGCCGCGCCTTGAAGCGGATCGCGCACGGCGTGCTGCCCAAGACCTGGCAACGCCGCGCGGCCCGCGCCGAGGAATTCACCCGCGGCTTCTGGACCGGCGGTACGCTGTTCGAGGAGCTCGGCTTCTATTATGTCGGCCCGATCGACGGGCATAATTTCGATCACCTGCTGCCGGTGCTGCGCAATGTGCGCAACATGAAGAACGGGCCGGTGCTGGTCCATGTCGTGACGCAGAAGGGCAAGGGCTACGGCCCCGCCGAGATCTCCGCCGACAAGTTCCATGGCGTCGGCCGCTTCAATGTCGTGACCGGCGCGCAGGAGCCAGCCGCCGCCGGGCCGCCGAGCTACACCAAGGTGTTTGCCAACGCACTGATCGACGAGGCGAAGCGTGACGATAAAATCGTCGCCATCACCGCGGCCATGCCTTCGGGCACGGGGCTCGATAAGTTCGCCGATGCCTTCCCCGAGCGCTGCTTCGATGTCGGCATCGCCGAGCAGCATGCGGTCACCTTCGCCGCAGGGCTCGCCGCCGAAGGCTTCAAGCCCTTCGCCGCCATCTATTCGACCTTCCTGCAGCGCGCTTACGACCAGGTGGTGCACGACGTCGCGATCCAGCATCTGCCGGTGCGCTTCGCCATCGACCGCGCAGGTTTGGTCGGCGCCGACGGGCCGACCCATGCCGGCGCCTTCGACGTGGCTTATCTCTGCTGCTTGCCCGACATGGTGGTCATGGCCGCCGCCGACGAGGCTGAGCTCGTGCATATGGTGGCGACTGCCGCGGCCATCGACGACAGGCCGTCCGCCTTCCGCTATCCGCGCGGCGAGGGCACCGGTATCGCGCTGCCCAAGCACGGCGAGGTCCTGCCGATCGGCAAGGGACGCGTCGTGCGCGAGGGCTCCGCTGTCGCGCTCCTTTCCTTCGGCGCGCGGCTTCCGGAATGCTTGGCGGCCGCCGAGCAGCTCGCCGGCTTCGGGCTTTCTGCGAGCGTCGCCGATGCGCGCTTCGCCAAGCCGCTCGATATGGACCTGCTGCGCCAGCTCGCGCAAAACCACGAGGTGCTGATCACCATCGAGGAAGGGTCGAGCGGCGGTTTCGGCGCGCAGGTGTTGCATGCACTCGCCGGCGAAGGCCTGCTCGACCGCGGGCTCAAGGTCCGTACGCTCGTGCTGCCCGACCGCTTCATCGACCAGAACAAGCCCGCCGCGATGTATGCCGAGGCCGGGCTCGACGCCGGCGGTATCGTCGCCGCCGTCTTCGCGGCGCTCGGCAAGGACCGCGACGCCGCCGAGATCATCCGGCTCGCGAAATAGTTCCGCCGCCGCGCTAATCGAGCGCGCAAGTCTTCGTGAAATTGGCAAGCTCCGCCGCGCGCCCTGTCTCCGGGAGCGCTGTGGTGACACTACCGGTCTTGACCGTGACCTCACCCTTCTGCCTGAGCAGATCAATCATCGGCTTGGCCGCGAAACTCTCAGCCACCGCGAAATGGAAGCCGCTCATCTCGTCGGTCGAAATGGCGCCGGGAACGGCGAGCTTGGCTTCGCCCGCCACGAGCGCAACCTCGACGGGGTCGCCGACCTCGGTGTCTGGGATATCGACATAGACCGTCAGGTCGCTGACCGTCTCGCCGTTCCGGCAGGTCAAGATGAAGACCAGGTCCTCCGCCGTCTCCGGCGAGCCATAGACCAGAGAGGCGTTGCCGTCGCCGCTCTCGCTCATCCAGACATAGCCCGGATCGTCCTCGGCCTGCGCGGGCGGTCCGGCCGCAAGCAGGCAGATCGCGAGCAGGATCCCGGCGCGCCTAGCGGCCGTTCGGGTAGTGTCCAAGCTCTTGATGTCCGGCTCCTCCCGCGGCGAGATCAGGGAAATAGCCCGTGAAGGTCGGGTCGAACTCGAAATAGTTGCAGGTGATCTCTTCGCCGGCGGCGATATCGGCCAGCGCATAGCCCCTGTCGAAGATGCGGAAATCCGTATTGGGCGTCGGGCTGTGATTGATGAACCTGCCGTTGTCCGCATCGAGCACGACCATGCCCGGCATTTCGAGATGCGGGTAGGTGTAGCGCTCGAAGAATACCTGCAGATGGGCGGGCAGAGCCTCGATCTCGGCAATGTCGATGAAGATGTCGAACTTGGGGTGAAGCTCCCAGATGAGGCTTCCCTTGGCGATGAACTCAGCAGCAAATACGCCCAGTCCCTGGATCGGGCTTTGCGTTACGAAGGTGCTGACCAGCAGCATTGTGTCTCTCCTGGATTGTCGCGCGCCTAGGCCTCGCTCGCCGCGAGCGCGCTCACGCGCTTGCGTCGTCGAGGCGTCCGCGGCCGACGCAAGGCGTCGATGCGGCGCTGCAGGTAAGGCGAGAAATGTCCGGCATAGCGCTCCCACAGCGCGGGGTTGCGCCAGTCGTCGCCGGTAACGCGCCCGCGGCAAGTCGGTGCGCCGCAGGCGCAGTCGAACTCGTCGTAAGGCGAGCCGTCGCACATCGCGTAGTCGATGGTGACTTCCTCGCCCGGCAGGATGCGCCGCAGAGCCACGATGGTGATCTGCCCGACCAGCCCCGCATTCGGCTCGCAGCTGTGGTTGATGAAATCGGGCGGCTCATCCGGCGTGAGCGAAGCCAGGTAGAGGTCCTCCTCGATCTGTGCGGTGTGGCGCCTGATCTCCTCCGGCAGAGCGTCGAGCTCCGAGCTCTGCACGATCCGGCCGCTCCACACGCCGATCAGCTCGCCCGGCTCGATCACGGACCGGGCGACGACGGACTTCCCGCCAGCTACGTCACAATTTTGGACTTCGCATTTCTCGGTAAGGTAAGCCGAAGACTCTTGGCTCACGACACCTCCGCGAGTGCGCGCCGAGCGGGGCGCTTTCGCAGTATGTTGTTGTGGCGGCGCCGACCGCTCCGGCCTTCGCCCACGCGCGAGGATTCCCGACGCGGCGGCGAGCATATGAGAAGCTCTGGTGTCCAGCTACAAAAAAACGCGGCTCGATACTTTATTGGTGGATTGTGGCCTGGCCGACACGCGGGCGCGCGCCGCCGACCTGATCCGCCGCGGCGCGGTGCGCGTGGGCGGTGTCGCGGCGGGGAAGCCCGGCCAGCTCGTGGGGCGCGACGTGGCGCTCTCGGTCAGCCCGGGCGCCGGCGACTATGTGTCGCGCGGCGGGCTGAAGCTGAAAGCGGCGCTCGACGCTTTCGGGCTGACGCTTGAGGGGAGGGTGGCCCTCGACCTCGGCGCCTCCACCGGCGGCTTCACCGAGCTTCTGCTCGCCCGCGGCGCGGCGAGAGTTTACGCCGTGGATGTCGGCCGGGGACAACTCCATCACAGGCTCCGGTCCGACCCCCGCGTCGTGCCGCTCGAAGCGACCGACGCGCGGGCGCTCGACCGGTCGGTCGTGCCGGAGCCCGTCTCGGCCATCGTCGCGGACGTGAGCTTCATCAGCCTGACCTTGGTATTGCCCGCCGCGTTGGCCTTGGCCGCGCCGGGTGCCTGGCTCGTCGCCCTGATCAAGCCGCAGTTCGAGGCGGGCCGCGAGGCGGTCGGCAAAGGCGGCGTGGTCCGCAAGGAAGAGGATCGGCAGCGCGCCGTCGCCCGGGTGCGCGCGTTCATGGAGGCGCAGCCCGGCTGGACCGTGCTCGGCGTCATCCCCTCGCCCATCGAAGGCGGCAGCGGCAACCGCGAGTTCCTGCTCGGGGCTGAATACCAATAGCCCGTCATGCCCGGCCGAAGTGCCGGGCATCCACGAATTGGCAAGCGGCACGATCGAAATCGTGGATGGCCGGGCCTTCGCCCGCCGAAGCAAAAATTTCGAGGGTGGTGCCAGACCACGCTTCGGCCCGCGTAGGCGGGACAAGCCCGGCCATGACGATGAGGGTTAGGTGTGTTCGGTTTCAAGCCAGCCCTCGTAATGGCCAATCGGCGCGCCCCAGGGGAAGGCGGCAGTGACCGAGAAGCGGTAGCGCGAGCCCTCGGCGCTCTCCCGCACGGCGAGCTTCGGCCAAAGCGCGCGGGGCGGGGCTATGCCGAGCAGGCGCAAGCCCACCAGGACCTGGGTCACGCCGCTGCCGTCGGGCTCGAGCCGGGAGATGGCGGTGAGCGGCCAGACGGTCTCCTCGACCGTATGCGGCGCGCGGCCGGGCCTGAGGCGCGTCGTCATGGGATGTGCGCCGAATGCGCGGCGCCACATCTCGCCGCCGCGTTCAGGCTCCATTGTGACGGTGAGCGGCACGGCTTCCGCAGCCGGCGGAAAGCCGAGCAGCCAACAGAGGAAGCGGGCGGCTAGCGAGCTGCCTTGGCTTACGCACGCCTCGCCGTGCCAGGTGCGCGCATCCGTGATGTCGTGCAGCTTTACGATGGGCGAGGGAAGGCGGGTAAGCGCCTCGCCATAGAGGCGGTGGAACAAGGGCGTCACCGCCGTCAGTCCACGATCCGCTTGGCGATGGATGGGTCTTGCAGCAACGGACAAGTCTCGTATTTGCCGTACAGCCGATAGCGGTTGCGCGCGACCCGCTCATAAAGCCAGTCGCGGAGGGAGCGGGGCAGCGGCAGCAGAGCGGGAGCGGCCGACCACGGCGCCCCAAGCATGCTGAGGATTTGCGCGAAGGCCTCGTGCCGGCCGTAAGCGCGTCCATCGGCGATCAGCAAGTTTGTCTCGAACGCCGTGTCACTGAGGCCGTAATGACGGTAAAGCGCGCCGCCGAGTTCAGACTGCGCCTGCGCGAAGCGGAAGCGTTCCGCACGGTCGCGCTTCGCTACGAACCGCGCGAAGCTATTGCAGAGGACGCAAACGCCGTCGAACACGATCAGCGCCTTGTCGTCGGGGAAGGGCGGGACGGCGGGGTCGTCCCGATAGGAATAAGCCGGGAAATCTTCAAGCGCGCGTTTGGCGGCTTCGGTCATGCCGGCGGCGTCATCCGCATTGCGCGCGATGGCGGAGATAGTGATCGGCGAGCACGATAGCGACCATGGCCTCGCCGATCGGCACGGCGCGGATGCCGACGCACGGATCGTGGCGGCCCTTAGTCGAGATCTCGGTGTCGTTGCCGTCCGCGTCCACCGTCCGGCGGGGGCTGAGGATCGACGAGGTCGGCTTGACCGCGAAACGCGCCACGATCGGCTGGCCCGTCGAGATGCCGCCGAGAATCCCGCCGGCCTTGTTGGACAGGAACTCCGGCGTGCCGTCGTCGCGCATGCGCATCTCGTCGGCATTCTCTTCGCCGGACAAGGAAGCCGCGCCGAAGCCGGCGCCGATCTCGACGCCCTTCACCGCGTTGATGCTCATCAGCCCGCTGGCGATGTCCTGGTCGAGCTTGGCATAGACCGGCGCGCCGAGACCCGGCGGCACGCCTTCCGCCACGATCTCGATCACCGCGCCGACGGACGAGCCGCGCTTCCGCACTCCGTCGAGAAACTCCGCCCAGGCCTCCCAGGCCGTTGGCTCGGGACAAAAGAGCGGATTCCTTTCCACCTCGTCCCAATCGCGATGCTCGCCGAGTTTCTTTTCGCCGATCTGTATGACGCCGCCGCGCACGATCATGCCCGGCACGACCTTGCGCGCGATGGCCCCGGCCGCGACCCGCATCGCCGTCTCGCGCGCGGAGGCCCGGCCCGAGCCGCGCCAATCGCGCACGCCGTATTTTTGCGCGTAGGTGTAGTCGGCATGGCCGGGGCGGAACTTGTCCTTGATGTCCCCGTAATCCTTGGAGCGCGCATCGACATTGTCGATCTCGAGCGCGATCGGCGTGCCGGTCGTGACCTGCGTCCCGTCATCGCGGACGAACACACCCGAGAGAATGCGGACCTGATCGAGCTCCTGCCTCTGCGTGACGAAGCGCGACGTGCCCGGCCTTCGCTTGTCGAGGTAAGGCTGGATGTCGGCCTCGGTGAGCGGGATGCCGGGCGGGCAGCCGTCGATCACGCAGCCGATCGCCGGCCCGTGGCTTTCGCCCCAGGTCGTGACGCGGAACAGATGGCCGAACGTGTTGTGCGACATGGCCCTCCTTATGCGCGCTGGTTCCTACTTTGTCATTACCGGGCGTACCAGGCATGCACCTCCGTTCCCGCGACGCGACGGCGTCCGGGGCTTGAAGGGGGATGGCGCGCCGAAAAGCGCAAGCTTGTAGTGTCCGCGGCTCTTGCGAGACCGCGGCGGGCGCCTTTCGGCGCGCCACATGCGCTTGAATGCGCATGCTCATTTGCGGCGTCTTTTCGGGCCGGGCCCCGCTTTCGCGCAATGCCGCGCCTCGACCGGAGCCCAACGAGGCTCGAAGGCCCGAGCGCGCAACACGCTACGTCAGCCAGCTCCTGGCAGGACCTCGTAGTGGGTCCGGGGGGAGCCCCGACTCCGCCCGAGTGCCTCGGTGCGATGAGGGCCGCGGGCGCCGCACCCCGTCCCGCGTCATGACGCCTCATGAGCACGCCCCTTCAGAAGAACGAGGTGAGCGCATTCTCGCATGCGCCGCGAGCGCGGGGATAAGTTTTCGTTGCACGGCCACATACCTCCCCCTTGTGGGGAGGTCCGACGCCGCTATGCGGCGTCGGGGTGGGGGGCAGATGTGCGGAATTGCTGAGGCTCTGGAATGCTCACCCCACCCGTCGCGCCTAAGGCGCGACTCCCTCCCCATCAAGGGGAGGGATGAGGCCGTGCCGGTGGTTGGCCGGCTATTCCTTCACCACGGAGATGTCGGGGGCGTCCTCGTTCTTCATACCGACGACGTGGTAGCCGGCGTCGATATGCAGGATCTCGCCGGTCACCCCGCGCCCGAGGTCCGAGAGCAGATAGAGCGCGCCGCCGCCGACCTCTTCGATCGAAACCGTGCGCCTGAGCGGCGAGTTGTACTCGTTCCACTTGAGGATATAGCGGAAGTCGGCGATGCCGCTCGCGGCGAGTGTCTTGATCGGACCGGCGGAGATGGCGTTGACGCGGACCCCGCTCTTGCCGAGGTCGGCTGCGAGATAGCGCACGCTGGCTTCGAGCGCCGCCTTGGCCACGCCCATCACATTGTAATGCGGCATCACCTTCTCGGCGCCGTAATAGGTGAGTGTCAGCAGCGAGCCGCCATTCGGCATCAGCCGCTCAGCCCGGCGGGCGAGCGCCGTGAACGAATAGCAGGAGATCAGAAGCGTCTGGGTGAAGTTCTCTTCGGTCGTATCGACATAGCGCCCGTCGAGCTGCTCCTTGTCGGAGAAGGCGACCGCATGCACCAGGAAATCGAGCGAGCCCCAGGCCTTCTCGAGCCCGGCGAACACCGCGTCGACCGAGGCCTCGTCGGTCACGTCGCAGGGGAACACGAGCTTCGAGCCGACGTCGGCCGCGAGCGGCTCGACCCGCTTCTTCAGCGCCTCGCCCTGATAGGTGAGCGCGACCTCGGCGCCCTGGTCGGTGACGGCCTTGGTGATTCCCCAGGCGATCGAGCGGTTGTTGGCGACGCCGAGCACAAGCCCGCGTTTGCCAGCCATCAATTTCGGCGCATCAGCCATGGACCCTCCCGGAAAGGCCCCGGTTTTATACACCGGGAGCCGGGGCCGGGAAGGCCTTTCGCCGCCTCGAACTTGAGGCTAATTCGCGCGCCCCTTAGGCGTGCGGGGGGCTAGCCGCGCGCGGGCGCCCGGCCGTCGACTTCCAGGCGCGCAAAGCGCCGGCCGTCGGGCCGGGGCTGGAGCGGCGCACCGCGTGAGCGGAGCGGCGTATAGCGCGCGCCGAGCGCCTGTGCCTTCGGCTTCCTGCGCCGCCGCGCGGGAGGAACGCTGACCGACCGCAAACGTGCAACCAGGGACATGGCTCTCTCCTTATCCTGCCAGGGACCAGCTGCCGTCAGCTTCGCGGCAGCCGATGCCTTCGATTCGCCGTTCGTAGTCGCCCTGCGCCAGCCAGTAGACGACATGCCGGCAGATACGCCCGCGGTCGTCGCGGAAAGCCGAGACCGGTTTGATTCGCCCCTTGAGCCCGTGCGCGCGCCGCTCCCATATAAGTGTCACGCCGTCGCCAAGTTCCGAGAGGGCAAGCTGCAGCGCTGCCATGGCCGCCTGCCGGTCGCTCCGGCTGAGCCCCGGCTTGACCGGGCTCACGCTTTTCGGCTTCTGCTCGATGATCGCCGCCGTCGCCGTTTCGGCCTCGCGCTCCCCCGCCTTGAGCGGGAGAAGGGCGGGCGCAAAGAGCGAAACTGCAAGAGCGCCCGCCCCAATGATGATAGGAGCGTTCCGATGGAACGTACGCATAACCACTCGTCCCCAAACTTCGACGCGGTACTCGAAACTCAACCCCCGCGCCCACTATCAACATCGACCATGCTGCCCTATCAGGGTGAGCAAAACGTAAATGCCCGTGCCGAGAAGGGAATTTTTCTGCGCAGGCCGAAAATCACCGGAAGGTCCGTATCGCTCCATGGCTGAAATCGCCGCAAAATCCCGCAGCAAAACCGCGCGCAAGGCCTCGAAGCCGGCGAAGCGTGCCGATTTCACGCTAGCCCGCGAGCCCCTGGCGCTGTTCGAGGCCTGGCTTGCCGAGGCGGAAGCTTCCGAGCCCAACGACCCCGAGGCGATGGCGCTGGCCACGGTTGATTCGCGAGGCCTGCCCAATCTGCGCATGGTACTGCTCAAGGGCGCCGACCGGCGCGGCTTCGTGTTCTATACGAATTGCGAAAGCGCCAAGGGGCTCGAGCTTGCCGCCAACCCGAAGGCGGCGCTGCTGTTCTACTGGAAAAGCCTCGGCCGGCAGGTCCGCATCCGCGGCCAGATCGAGCAGGCGAGCGCCGCGGAGGCCGACGCCTATTTCGCCACGCGGCACCGCGAAAGCCAGATCGGCGCTTGCGTCTCCGCGCAGTCGCGGCCGCTCAAGAGCCGGGCCGCGTTCGAGAAGGCGTTCGCGCAGTGTACGCGGAAGCTCGGCAAAGGCGCCGTGCCGCGCCCGGCCTATTGGCGCGGCTACCGGCTCGTGCCGCTCGAGATCGAGTTCTGGATGGGCCAGCCCTTCCGGCTGCACGACCGCATCGTCTTCCGCCGGACCTCGCCCAAGGCGCGCTGGACCAAGACGCGGCTCTTCCCCTGAGGCGGTCCATGCGGCGATTTCCGCACCACAAACCCGCCATCAGCGGGCTATAGTTTCGCCCCTGGGCAGAGGGCCGAGGCTGGTTCTAGAGGGCAGCGACGTGACGTATTCGGTGGCGCGCTATTCGACGGCGCGATTCTCGGTGAAGGAGGCGCGCGAGGCGACCTGGGCGCGGCGCATCGCGCTGTTCTTCGTCCAGCTCCTGATCCTGACCGTGCTGCTGCACCGCTTCGCCACGCTTGGCACGCAAGCCGCGCTGAACCTGATCGCCGTGTCGATGGCCGGACTGCTGCTCGCCATCGCCATTGCGATCTTCTCGCTGGTGCGCATCTGGTTCGGCGGCCAGACCGGCGCCGTTCAGGCGACCGCCGCCATTTTCATCGCGCTGCTCGGGCTCGCGGTTCCGGGCTATTTCCTGCATCACACCATCACCCTGCCGGCGCTCACCGACATCGAGACGACGCCCGGCGAGCCGCTCATTTTCAAGGCGCTCAACGATGAGCGTCCGCCCGACGCCAACCCGCTGAAAGTGCCAGACGGCACGAACGCCGCGCTGCAGGAAAAGGCTTATCCCGACATCGAGCCGATGGTGCTGGAGCGCGCGGCGCCCGAGGTGTTCTCGATCGTGCAGGAAGCCGTCGAGCGGCTCGGCTGGACCATAGCGGCGAGCGAGCCGCCCGGTGAGAGCGGTGTCGGCCGCATTGAGGCGACCGACCGGACCCTGATCATGGGCCTTACCGAGGACGTGATGGTGCAGGTCAAGGGCGCCGATACCCATGCCGTGATCGACGCCCGTTCGGTCTCGCGCTACGGCTTCCACGATCTCGGCCGGAACGCCGAGCGTATCCGCGGGCTGTTCGCCGAGATCGCTACCGCGCTCGAGAAGGGCGAGAAGACTGCGCTCGAGCAGGCCCAGCCCAAGAAGGAAGAGCCCAACGCCGCCACGCAGGCGACGCGCAAGCCCGCTAAGAAAGGCGCGCGTAAACAGCCTTGAGCGGCTCTGCGTTGCCGTCGCGCCCCGCCATCTCCCGCTCGATCAGATAGTCGAGATGGGCCAGCACCGACAAAGCTGCGGCTTGCTTGAGGTCGGCGTCAAGCCCGCCGTAAAGCTTGGCCACGATGCGCGGGATGGTGCCGATGCCCTCGTCGAGACAGGCGAGGATGGTCTGCTCGCGCCATTGCCGGTGCATGATATAGGCCTTGACCACGCGCTGCGGCGTCTCGATGCGGCCGCCATGCCCCGGCAGGAACATTTTGTCGTGGCGCTGCATCATGCGTTCGAGCGAGGCGAGGAAGTCCGCCATGTTGCCTTCGGGCGGCGCGATCACCGTCGTGTTCCAGCCCATCACATGATCGCCGGTGAACACCGTGCGCTTGCCGACCAGCGCGAAGCAGAGATGATCCGGTGCATGCCCCGGCATATGCAGCACGTCGAGCGCGAAGCCCTGTACCCTGATCGTCTCGGCGTCTTCGACCTTGCGGTCGGGCACGAATCTCGTATCGACGAAGGCATCGCCGAGCCCCGGCGTGCCCGCGCCGCGCTGGCCTGACGTCGGACCGAACGCCACGATCTCGCCGCCGAGCCTCTCCTGCAGCGCGCGGGCGCCGTCGCAATGGTCGCGGTGGCTGTGCGTTATCAAAATGTGGCTGACGCTCTCGCCGCGAAGCGCGCGCGCGATCGCCGCCCGATGCGCATCGCAGTGCGGGCCGGGATCGATCACCGCGACGGCGCCTTGCCCGACGATATAGGTGTTGGTGCCGAGGAAGGTGTAAGGGCCCGCGTTGCCGGCCACGATGCGCCGCACGCCGGGCGCGACCTCCTGGGCGACGCCATAGTCGACGTCAACGCTGCGATTGAAGGCAAGCTCCGCCGACATGATCTTAGGCTGTGTGTTGGTCTTTCAGCGAATGCGCTCCATTCTAGCGGAGCGCGGATGAGGCGGCAGTGCTGCCATCCCGGCAACCTTAACTTTCCCACCCGTTTTTGCGCAAAATGTGACTGGTGCCAGGAGGTTGGCGGCGGGCCAAGCCTCGGTCAATGCCCTCGAACGGTGGCGCTTACGTTGACTACAGCTTGGAACAGTTCTAAAATTTGCGCGTTGAGATGGGACGACGCGAAGGGCGTTCCGCTCTTACGGCACGCCCGAGCACGAGGAGGTTGAGATGACCACCTGCGCCTGCGGCAATTGCCAGTATTTCGACACCAAAGCCAAGGAGACCGCGCGGAAGGATTCCGGGCTCTGCCGCTTCAATCCGCCGATGCCCCAATCCGGCGGCCAGAGTGCGTGGCCGGTGGTGGCGTCAAAGGATTGGTGCGGCCATTTCGCCGCGACCGTCGAGCGCTTCATGACCGCTGCCGAGTAGACTTGCGCGGGATCGGTGTGGCCACCGCGCTTCGTCACGCCGTTGGCGCGTTGGTGGTCGCGGCGGGCGTGCATGCGCTCAGGCCCGGTCGCAAGTGCGGTTCGACGACACTTAGTAACGCCCTGGAGCGCCGCCGCTCCTCCGATTGATTGTGCGGAACAGCTATCCTAGCATGCGCCGCAACGCGACGAGGGGCGAGGTCGGTGAGGCGCGACGGCACGGCAGCGGCCTTGCGGCAGCGGAGGGGCTTCCTCCCGCTATGGGCGCTTTTGACATTCGTCTGGATCGCGATCAGCTCGTCTTTTGCCATCGAGTCGGTTGCAACCGGCGCGCTGATCTCGGCGGTCCTGGCCTATGCGTTCGCGAGCGCCTTTGACATCTGGCGCTGGTTCCGCTTCTCGCCGTCCCGCCTCTATCATTTCGTCGTCTATCTCTGCGTGCTCGCCGTGGAGCTTGTCCGCGCCAACCTGAACATGATGCGCTACGTCTGGGCGCCGCGTCTGTCGATCGCGCCCGGCGTCGTCAAGGTCCGCACCAAGCTGAAATCGCCGATCGGCCGGCTCGCGCTGGCGAACTCGATCAGCCTGACGCCGGGATCGCTGGTGCTCGATGTCGACGACGACGGCCTGGTCATTCACTGCCTCGACATGCGCGCGATCGATCCCGCCAAGGCCGACGAAGTGTTCGCCGGGCCGTTCGAGACCCATCTGGAGAAGACGTTTGGCTGACACCATCCTGCTTGCGGCTGCCATCCTCATCGTTGCCGGCATTGGCCTCGGCGTGCTGCGCCTTGTGCTGGGCCCGACCGTCATCGACCGGGTTGCGGCGGTAGATATGCTGACGATCATCTCGATCTCGACCATCTCCTTCTATGCCCTGGTGGCCGACCGCTTCATCTATCTCGACGCCGCGCTGGTCTATGGCGTGCTGAGCTTTCTCGCCGTCGTCGCCATCGCGCGCTATCTCGAGCGAGGTCTCTGAGCCGCCATGTTCGAGCTGCTCGTCTCGCTGCTCTGCGCCGGCATCCTGGTGAGCGGCCTGCTGGCCGTGCTGCTCAAGAACCTGCTTGCGGCCTTGGCGAGCGCCGGGCTCGCGAGCCTGTTCGCGGCGGTCTGCTATCTGCTTCTCGGCGCGCCCGACGTCGCGATGACCGAGGCCTCGATCGGCTCAGGGCTTTGGGTGCTGATCTTCCTCTACGCGATCCACCGAACGCGGGCGGCGAAAGAGTGATGCAGGAGATCGCGGGCAGCCTCATCATTCTGGCCGGCGCCGTGTTCCTGTTCTCGGCCGGGCTCGGCATGTTCCGCATGCCGGACGCGTTCACGCGCATCCAAGCCGGCACGAAGGCATCGACGCTCGGCAACAGCCTGGTCCTCGCCGGCATCGCCGTCTACCACCCGGGCTGGGGCTTGAAGGCGCTGATCATCGTGTTTTTTGTGCTGGTGACGAACCCGGTCTCCTCGCACGCTCTGTCGCGCGCCGCCTACCGCTTGCTCGGTGGCAGCGCTGCGTCGACGCGAGAAGAAGGCTGAGGGAGGAGCGCATGAGGCAGACCGCCATCGTGGTGCTTCTCGTGCTGCTCGGCGGCATCTTCGCCGCGACCGCGATCGGCTATGACGCGCGCACGGCTTTGCCGCCGCTCGCGGAGAGCTATGTCGAGAAGGTCCCGCGCGAGCTGAACGCGCCGAACGTCATCACCGGCATCCTCCTGACTTACCGCGCCTTCGATACGCTCGGCGAGGTCGCGGTGCTGTTCATGGTCGCCGCCGGTATCGGTCTGTTGCTGAGCGCCAAGGACGCCCAGGCCGCCAAGGCCGGGCAACCGGCGCGCCGGCGGCAGCGGGTGGCGCCGCCGCCGACCGAGATCGTGCGGAACGGCGCCGAAATCCTCGTGCCGCTGATCGCGATCTTCGCGGCCTATATCGTCATGCATGGTCATCTCGGCCCCGGCGGCAGCTTTCAAGGCGGCGCGGTGATGGCCTCCTGCGTGCTGCTGCTGGTGCTGGCCAAGCCGGAATTCCGCGTGAAGCTCGCGCGGCTCAGCGTGCTCGAGTCTTTGGCCGGGCTCTTCATCGTCCTCGTCGGCATCGCAGGGGTAGTGTTCGCCAGCGGGTTCCTCGACAACCGCGTGCTGCCGCTCGGCGCGTTCGGTGCGTTCTTCAGCGCCGGCGCGATCCCCGTGCTTTCGGTTCTACTCGGCGTGAAGGTCGGGTGCGAGCTCAGCGTGATCATCGAGCGGTTCAGGACCTAAGCGCGGGGAGGGGAGCGGAGGTGACAGTCTCGAACCTCGTCTTCGCCACGGGCCTCGCGCTGATGCTGATCGGCATTGGCGGCCTGCTCGCCCATCGCAACATCATGCGCATCATCATCAGCTTCGCGCTGATGGGCACCGGCAGCCACATCGTGATCATCGCCATCGGCTATGTGCGCGGCGGCACCGCGCCGATCATCGACGGCGGCTTGCCGCTCGCCGAGGCTGCCGCGCGCGCGGTCGATCCGATACCGTCTGCGCTCGCCGTGACCGCCATCGTCATCGGCTTCGCCGTCACCGGCATGTTGCTCGCCTACGCGATCCGGCTCTACGAGACCAAGAAGACGCTCTCGATCGACGCCTTCACCGACGAGAAATGGTAGCGAGCCTCACGCAGCCGCTCGCCATCTTCGTTCTGGGGCTGGGCGGCGGCTTCCTGATCCCGCTCGTCGCGGCGTTCGCCAAGCGCTGGGCGTCCGCGTTCTTCGTCGCATTGCTTGCGGCGATGACGGCGGTTTCCGGGGTCTGCCTGATCCAGCTCGTCCAGGGCGCGGCACCATTCGAAATCCTCACCGGTGGATCGACCCCACCTTATTCCATCAATCTGCGCATGGGCCTGACCGAGGCCTTCGCGGCCACGAGCGTCAATCTGCTGGGCCTCCTCGGCGCGCGCTATTTCCTGCGCGAGAAATATCCGGTGCTGCTGCTCTATCTGCTCGTCGTCATGGGCATCCAGGGCATGGTGATGACGCGCGATCTCTTCAACCTGTTCGTGTTCCTGGAGATCGTCTCGATCGCGGCTTACGGGCTGCTCGCGCTCGGACGATCGGCCGCGGCGCTGGCCTCCGCGTTCAAGTTCTTGATGGCGACCATCATCGCCTCGACCTTCTTTCTGCTCGGCACGATGCTGCTCTACGCGGTGACGGGCCTGCTCAATATCGACGCTCTCCTCGCCGCACGTGAAACGATCGCGGGCACCGTCGGCTTTGCCGGGCTGATGCTGCTGCTCGCCTGCCTTCTGCTCGAGCTGAAACCGTTTCCCGCCAATGGTTGGGGCTTGGATGTCTACGAGACGGCGCCGGGCGCGGTCGCCGCGATCGTCGCGTCAGGCATCTCGGCCGGCGTGTTCTTCGCGCTCTATAATCTCTTCCCGCTGTTCGCGCCTTATGCGGCGGTGATCGCCGTGCTTGGCGTCGCGACATTCGTCATCTCCAACCTCATCGGCCTCACCCAGACCAAGGCGCAGCGCCTGCTTGGCTATTCCTCGGTCGGGCAGATGGGTCTGCTTACCGCAGCGCTTGCGCTACTGCATCTGGCGAGCGCGAAAGAGGCGATCCCGCTCGTGATCGGCGGCCTCTTCGTGAACCATCTCTTCGCCAAGGCCGGCTTGTTCTGGCTCGCGGGCATCGTTGGCGTGGAGAGCCTCGAGGACTGGTCGCAGCGCGCGTGGCCCTATCTCAAGCGCGTCGCCTTTGGCATTCTGCTCTGCGCGCTCGCCGGCCTGCCGCCTTTCCCAGGCTTCTTCGCCAAATGGCAATTGATGCTGACGCTCGCCGAGAGCGAGGCATTCGTCTGGATCGGACTGATCCTGCTCGGCTCGCTGTTCGAGGTTGCCTATCTTTTCCGATGGTTCGGCCAGAGTCTCCATCGCGAACCGGCGATGCGCGACCCTCGCAGCGCGTGGGAAGACGAGGTTCCGATTTTCGGCGCGGCCTTGCTGCTGCTGGCTTGCGGTTTCGTCGCCGCGAAGGCTGCAGGCGCTGCGCCGCTATGGATCTACCTGCCTCTCGCCGCGGGAGCTCTGATCGCGCTGTTCGACGATTTATCAGGTAGAATCAAATGCTTAATCGTCCTCGCGCTGCTGGCTGGGATCGGCACTTGGCTTGTCCAAGGCCTGTCCGGCATCGGCTTCCTGTTCGCCACGCTGCTGCTCGCCGGCAGCCTCACGCTCACCATCGCCTGCCTCTATCGCACGGACAAGCGGCCCGGCTTCTATCCGTTCCTGATCGTCATGCTGTTGTCGCTCTGCGCCCTGCCGCGCGCGGCGACGAGCCTCGAGTTCGTCTTCCTGTTCGAGCTCGTCTCGCTCGCTTCGTATTTCCTGATCGTGCGCCATTCCGACGCGAGCGCGGACGCGTTCCGCTATCTGCTGTTCGCGATCGCGTCGGGGTTCTTTCTCATTGCCGGTTTCGCCCTGGCCTATGCGGCGACCGGCAGCACGGCGCTCGATGCGCTGATGATTGCGGGGCCGACGAGCGGCGTCGCGTTCGTCTTGCTCGCTGCCGGCTTCCTCATCAAGGCCGCCGCGATCGGCGTGCATGTCTGGTTGCCCGGTGCCTATGCCAATGCCGACGACGATCTGACGGCGATGCTCTCCGCCGTCGTGAGCAAGATGGCGATCTTCGGTCTGCTGGTCGGCACCTATGTGGCGGTTCTATCCCAGTCCGGCCTCGGCCTCGAGCACGCGGTCGCCTGGATCGGCATGCTGACGGCGCTGATCGGCGTGATGCTCGCGGTGCAGCAGGACGACGTGAAGCGCCTGCTCGCTTATTCGAGCATGAGCCAGCTCGGCTATATCGTGACCGCGATCGCGCTGATGAGCCATCTCGGCTGGGTGACCGCGCTCTACCTCACTGCGAACCATCTCGCGGTGAAGGGCATCCTGTTCTTGGCCGCCGCGGCGATCATCCTCCGCACCGGCACGCGCGAGATCACCGGCATGGGCGGCCTCGCGCGCCAGATGAAGCTCACCTTCGCGGCGGCCGCGTTCGCCATCGTCGCGATGTCAGGCCTGCCGCCGCTCGCCGGGTTCGGCGGCAAGTGGCTGCTGCTGAGCGCGATGATGGAAAAAGAATGGTACGGCGTGATCGGCGTGGGGCTGCTCGCGACCTTCGTCGGCTTTCTCTATATGGCGCGCTTCCTTCAGGCGATCTTCCTCGACCGGCCGGCGAAGCCGCGCCAGGGCGTCGCCGAGGCGCCCGCGCCAATCCTCGTCGCGCAGTCGATCCTGATCTTGGGCATTCTCGTGATGTCCTTCCTGCCCAAGCTCCTGATCGAGCCGATCTCGGCCGCCATCGATCCCTATTTCGCCTCGACGCTCGTCTGGGAAGGCATGTCGCTCGAGATGATCTACGGGACCTGGGATCCCGTACCGGTGATGCTGGCCGCGGTCGGCGTCTCGGCGCTGCTGTTCGGCGTACTGTGGCTGATGCGCAGCCATGGTTTGCGCGCGCAGGGGGAAACGCGTCCGCTCGGCTTCTACGCCTATTTCAAGCCGGCCTTCGTCTGGGCGACGCCGCCTTTGGCGACGCGCTTCTGGAGAGGGACCGCCACGTCCGCCGTGGCGCTCGGCGACAGCGTGCGGAAAGTCTATAGCGGCGACGGCCAGACCTACGCGCTCTACGTGCTCTATTATTTTGTCACGCTCTATGTGGTTTGCGCCACTGTCGTGCAGCTCAACCCTTGACGCGCAAGACCGGCTGTTCGCGCTCTCGACCGAACGGCGAGGGGGTACGCGCTTATTTCGGCGCGCAATCGATGTCCCCGGCGAGCAGGTAGTTCTTCAGATCGGCGACGGCCGGCAGCATCGCCTTTGCGTCTTGCTCGCTCGCGCCGCAGAGAGAGAAGTTTCCGTCGCCCGAAAGCGGAAGCCCGCTCGCTCGGTCGATGGCTCGAGCGGAGCAGCACGTTTCAACCTGCGGCGCAGATGCCCCGGCCTGCATAGCCGGCTGAGAGGACGCGTCAGGCGCTTGTTCTTTCGGCGGTGTCGTGACGACGGGTGCAGGCGCGGCGGTCGGCACGGGAGGGGCGGCGGCGTTCGGCGGCTCTGTGGATTTAGCCGCCTCCTTGGCGTCGGGCTCGGCGCTTGGCCCAGAGCTTTCCTTCTCCGAAGCTTGATCTTCCTCCGGCTCGGCAGAGGCCGATTGGCTCTCGTCCGCTTCCTCCCGCTGCTCTGGCGTGGGCGTTCCGGCCTTGGACTTGGCCGTGGGCGCGCTGCCCTTCGAACCTTGGCTCTTGGCGAGGCCGCTCTTAGAAGGCTGGCTCTTCGTAGCCTGGCTTTTGGCAGGCTTCGATTTGGTGGCGGACGCTTTCGGCTTCTCCTTGCCCTTCAGCCGCGGCCGCTTGAGCCGGTTCTGCAGGAGCTTGCCGTCGCATACGAGGTTCGCGCCTTGGAGCTTGCAGCCGACAGGTTCATGGCGCGGCGCCTCGGAGCTCGGCAGCATGACCGGCGAAGGACGGGCCACCGCGAAGCCGCCCGTTGCGATCATCACGAGCCAGACGGCGAGCAACAGGGGCGCCCACCAGAAGCTCTTGGACGCCGAAGTCACGGACGTTCGCTCACGACACATCTTTGATACAAGTGTTGGACTTCGGTACGTACAGCCAGCCGTTTCGGCACTGGCAATTCGGGTGCGTTCCGACTGCGTTGGCCGGACACTTCGTCTTCGGCGGAGGCGGCGGCGGAGGCGGCGTCGCGGGCTTCGGCGGCTGGCAGTTCGGTGGCGTACCGGTCCAGCCGGGCGAGCACTTCTCCGGATAGCAGAAGCCTTGCGTGAAGCGCGTGCCGGGCGGACAGCAATTGGGCGGCGTGCCGTTCGGCCGGTCTGGCGGGCACTTCTTCGGCGCGATCTCCTCGCAATAGGCGCCGTATTTGTTCTTCTTCTCCAGCGTGCGATAGCCGGGCGGGCAGTCCGGCTTCGGTTTCTCCTTGGGCTTCTCTTCCTTCGGCTTTTGCGGAAGGCAGACGGGCGGTTTGCCGACGGTCCCGGGCGGGCAATTGACGGGCAGGCATTCGGTCTTGCGCGTGTTCCGATTGAGCCTGGGTTGGTAGCCCGCCTGGCAGCAGTTCGGGTAGGTACCGACCGGCCTGTCGGGCGGACAGACTTCCTTCTTGGGCGGCGAACCCAGCTTCACGCAGAAGCCCTCGACCAGGGTGCGGCCGCTCGGGCAGCGGCAAGAACCGGAGCGAAACTCCATGCCCTTCGCGCAGCAGTTCGGGAATTTTCCGACCGGACGGTCTGGCGGACAGACCTTTATCGGTTTCTTCTGATCTGGCGGCGGCGGTGCCGGCGGTTTTGGCGGCACGGCCGGCGGCTTGGGCTGGACCGGGGGCCTAAGCTCATCGGGTTGCGAACTCTTGTTGATCCCGCCTTGGCCGGAATCCTTCGGCGCCGCGCAGGCTGCGCCGTCGAAGGACGTGCCGGGTGGGCAGGCGCACTTGCCAGCGGCGGTCAGCTCCATGCCGCCGGTACAGGCAGGCGCCAAGCTCACTTCATGGCAGGATTGCTCGGCCGGCGGCGTGCCGCCGGTCGCGGCCGGTCCCGGCGCCGGCTGTCCCGGCGCATCGCCAAGCGACGCGCAGTTCCGGAACGCGCCGGTCGCCGGCGCGCCCGCCGGCAGCTTCACCACCATCGCGTAGACATTGCGCTCGCCGATCTCGAGCTTCATGTGCCCGCTGCAGCTGAACGGGATTTGCTTCGGCGCGGGCTGGCAGGGGAACGGGTCGTTGCCCGAAACTTGCGTGAGCGACACGATCTGGGCCGGACCGATCCCGGTCAGGTTGTCGACCACGGTGACCGGGTCGTCATGCAGGATCGGCCCCGGATTGAAGATGTCGAGCTCGAAGCGGCACTCGCCTCCCGGCACGCAGGACTGTCCGCCGGACTTCTTGATCTCCAGCGCGAAGGGATCGAGCCGCGCCTCGGCGCAGGCGCTAACGGGAATGTCGATATCGATCACCACCGCGCAATTCCGCACGATGTTGTTCTTCTCCCAGAGCGGACCAGGCGTGATCAAGACATCCAGCCTCACGGTCTCGCCGGGAGCAAGGCCCTGCTTCACCTGCTTGCAAAGCAGCTTGCGCGGGTTCTCCTTGTCGCAGTCCCAAGTCGCCGGGTCGAAGTTCTCGATGCCGACCGGTATGGGTTGGTCGGGCGACAGCCCGTCGCGAATGGTGATGAATCCTTCGAATGGCACAGGCCCTTCATTCGTGACGACGATGGTGAACGGGCAACTCCCTTTCAGCTCGCAGACGCCGTTGCTGGTCGACACCTTGCCGATCTTGAGCGTGGGTTTCGGCTTCTCGACAATTGTGATGCAGCTGCCCTCGGCGTTCTTGTCGACTTGGAAGTTGCCGGGCCCCCCCTCACGCATCTCGACACAGTTCTTGAATTCGGGCGCCGCTTGCTTGGTGGTCACGATCACGCGGCCGATCGCGGCCTCGCCGGGCTTGAGCACGTTCTTGGTCGCCGTGCAGACGAGACGGTCCTGCACGCGCCCGCAATTGAACTCCCCGTCGATCTTCTCGATCTTGGCGAGGCTCGCCGCCGGCGTGAACGTATCATCCAGCGTGAAGGGGCCGGTCGCATCCGCGTTGCCGATGTTCCGAACGGAAATTGCGAAGGCGCACTCGGGTACGCAAGACGTAGAAGCGGTGTTCTTTGCCGCGCGGAGCAGCGGGCCTTTGACCAGCGGAATGGTCCGGCAGACCGGCTCGGTGCTGCCCTTGAGCGTCGCGCAGTTCTTCACCGCCGTAGCGTTCTCCTGGCCTGGCCCCGGTGTAACGCTTACCTTGAAGGTGATGGTGCGCTTCGGCGGGATCTTCGCCGCGTTGGTCCCGGTTGTGCAAAGGAGACGTCCTGCTCCCTGCATCTGGCAGGAACCCGGGAAAAGGACATCCTGCGGTCGGTTGATTGGTCCGGCGCTGAGTTTCGCTTCTTGGAAAGGCTTGTCGTCCACCGTCGAGATGACATCGGCGAACTCGAGCGGCCCGACAAATTCCGTATCGCCGGTATTCGTGACGGACACCTCGAACTCACAGCCGCCGCCAATGTCGGAGCATTTCGCCGCAACGGCGTTTTTCGCCAGGACCAGATTCGGGTTGGGCGGCGGTGCCTTGACCATGACCGCCGTAGCGCAGGACGGGGTCGGGGCGCCTTTCAACGTCGCGCAGTTCTTGATCTCCTTCACCTCGCCGATCCCAGGACCGAGATCCGCCCTCAGCACTACCACCTGCCTGCTCTTGGGCGGCATCGTGAGCTCGGCGGAGCATTTGAAGCCCTGCCCGACCTTTGCGCAGGTCCATGGTGCCGGCGCCGGGACGACCGTGGTGGCGCCGAATAGCGCGCCATCGCCCGTGACCTCGTCGTCGAACTCGATCAGGCCCTTGAACTCAGTGTCGCCCGTATTCACGATGTTGATCGGGAAGGCGCAGGGGCGGCCGACTTCACATTGCCCGAAGGACCTCTTGGTCAGCGATAGCGGTCCGGCGATAGAGGGCGCCGGCTCCTCTGCAGGCTCCTGTTCCTCGGGTGTGTCCGGCTTCTTCAACGGGATGACGGCGCAGGCTTGTGCCGGTGCTTCGCCAGCCTGACCGGGCGCGGGTTCCCCGCCCGGCGCTTGCCCGTCACCCGGCGCTTGACCGCCGCCGCCCGGACCTTGACCACCGGCCCCGGCACCACCCTTTTTGGCCAGGCAGGCATCGAGATGCTGCTGACGCGCCAATCTCGCAGAGTCCATGAATTGAGGGTCGGTCGCGTTCAGGCATAAGTCGTTCTGCTCGACGAAATCCGTCGACAGTATGGGCGGGGCCTCTCCGCAATTCTCGGCTTTGAACTGCTGCCCCTGGGCTACACCTTCTTTCGCGAAGTCCTGGCAGGCGGGGATACGGTTCTTGCAAGCCGCGAGACCCTGTTCGCGCGCCGCATTCTCGGTGTCGATGACAGAGGCGTTCGGCGGCTGCCTCATGCACCAATCGAGGTGATGATTCCGGTCGAGCGACCAGCGGGTCTCCGAGGGACCGCATTCCAGCTTGCGAAATGCTGTCGCGTTCTCAATCGCCTTGTCGGCGTAGTTGGCGCAGTCGATATCCTCGACGCAAACCAACGGCGCGACGCCCGTGAACTGTGAGAAGGCACCTTGGGCCGGACCTTGGGGTCCGCTGGCCCTGATCTGCCCGCTCGTCTTGCCATCCGGGGAGACCGTGCCCTCGTAGAGATCGTTGGCCCCGGTGGGCCATTTGACGAGGAGGCTGAAATTCGAGGCCGTGATTTTGCCCTCGACCCGGCCCGTCATGGGCCCGGCTTCGGTGATCCTTCGAGCGGTACCCGTCACGTTGCCCTCACGGGTCGCGGCCAAATTCAAGAAAGACGTCGAACCTCCAATGCTGCGGTCGACGGAAAAGCCGTCATTTTTCCATTTCAGGCACTGGCTCTGCCGCGGGCCGCCCACGCCGCCGATGCTGCCGCCACCGCCAATGCGCTGGATGAGGGTCTGCGGCAGGGGCAAATCGAACCGAGGCGCGAGGCTCGCGAGCTTGAAGAGCACGCTCTTGCCGAGCGGCGTCTCGCCTCTTTGCTCGGGCGCGAGCTCTTGCGGCTTCGGCGCATTCGGATCGGCCGGCACTTCTCCTCCCCCGGCGAGCGGCTCGATGAGCGCGCAGTTCCGCATAGTCTTGGCGGTGGCATTGGGACCCGGCTTGTGGCCGATGCTCAGCGTCACCGTGCCGCCGGGCGGGATGGGGCCGTCATGCGTGCATTTCGTTGGCAGCCCTTTGGCGCAACTCCAGCCTGGTCCGGGCGGCACCGACATTTGGTCTTCCGGGATCGCCAGGTCGCCGTCGCCTGTTGCCGTATCGACGACGGTAATCGGGCCTACGGGCTTGTCGCCGGTGTTTGCGACCGTGATCTTGAACGCGCACCCGGTCGGCCCCGAGCAATCTTCCGTCACGGCTTCCTTCTGGATCGTGAGACCATCGCGCTGGGCGACGGGCCCGCCCTTTGGCGTGACAGGAATGACGGCGCAGGCTTGCGGTTGGTTCTGACCGCCTGCGCCACCGCCGCCCGGCACACCACCGCCCGGCGCCCCGCCGCCCGGTGCCCCACCGCCGGCTGGACCTTGTCCGCCGCCTGGACCTTGTCCGCCGCCGGGAGCGCCGCCACCCTCGGCCGCCTGCTTGGCGATGCAAGCGTCCAGAGCCGATTTGCGGGTTTCTTTCGCCGAAGCGATGAACTGCTCGTCTCCCCCCTTCTCCGCGCACAGCGTGCTTTGGCGCGCCTCGTCACCCGTGATGATCTCGGGCCCGTCGGTGCACTCTAGCCGCTTGAACTCCGCGACGTCGACCATCGCCTCTTTGACGAACGTCTTGCATCTTTCGGCTCTCGCGAACGCGGCGTCGCAGCCACGCAGCAGGGCATTGCGCGCATCGGTTTGGGCTTGCAGCGGTGCGTTGGGAAAATTCGCCATGCACCAATCGAGGTGCACGTTGGGATCGAGAGAGAAACCGCGCGGGTCCAAACCGCAGTCCTTGTTCTGCCACTCGACGGTCTGCGCGACCGCGGACTTCGCGTAGTTGTCGCAAATCTCGTTGCGCTTGCACGGCCAAGGGGAGTCGCTCTTGATGCCGACGGGCGCCCCGACACCTTTGTCGCGCGTGTCGCCCGTTATCCCTCCCTCAGCGTCGATCTTGAAGTTGTACTCGCCAAACCCGCCTTGATCCCAGGTAACGGTCAGCATCGTCGCGCCGCCGCCGCCATACAGGCCACCCACTCTGCCGGTCAGGTTTGTGCCGACCGCCGCAGCCCGGCCGGTAACGCTGCCCGTAGCCCGGTTCGTTTGCATATCGAAGAAGCGGACCGTGAAGCCGTTGTTCTGGCGAATCTCGAACGATGGCGGCACGCCCCTCGTCAGGCACTTGTTGCTAGCGCCGCCGATGTTACCGGCACCGCCAACGCGATGAACCAGGCTTTGCGCGGGCCGCATGTCCAAGGGCGTGCGCAGGCTCGCAAGCTTGACGAGCACATTCCTGCCGGGCAGCGGCGCCTCGCCCCTTTGCTCGGGGGCGAGCTCCTGCGGCTTCGGCGCATCCGGGGGCGGTGGCGGCGCTTCAGGTTGAGCAGCGAGCGGTCCCAGCATCACGCAGTTCCGCACCTCTTTCGCTTCGCCGAGCGAGCCGGGCACGAAGCTGATGCTAAGCGTCTCGGTCTTGTTCGGCTCGATCGGGCCGGGATGGGTGCAGGTGAATTTCGGCGCGGCGGCGGTGCAGGTCCAGGGGGCATTCGGCGTGCCGGAGAGCTTGGCGTTGGCGAGCGATGCGCCGCCTGTGCTCAGCGTGTCCTCGATGGTGATCGGTCCAGGGACCGGCGCGCCGCTCGTGTTGGTGATCTTGATCTCGAAGCTGCACGGATCGGTGTCGTTGCATTCCTTGGAGACACCGATCTTCTCGATTTCGAACGCGCCAACGGTGATCTTGCCGCCGCCGCCGCCCTTGATCTCGTCCTCATCCTTGCCGCCACCGCCTCCCTCGATGTCGACCTCGGGGGGAAATGTCACGCCCCCACCGCCCGGGCCCGCTTCCCCGCCCACGATCGGCGGGAATGTCGCGGGAAAACCCGGGAAGCCGCCGCCACCGCCGCCCGGGAAACCGGGAAAGCCTCCGCCGCCGCCTGGGAAGCCCGGAAACCCTCCGACACCCGGAAAGCCGCCGGCGACCGTTGCGCCATCGCAAGGCTGGTAGGATTTCACATCGCCGGCGCGCCCGAGCAGATCGAGGCGAGCCTGCTTCTGGTCGAAATTGATGAAGCCGCTCTGCTCGGGCGGGAGATTGTCAGGCACCACGAGCTCGACCGCGTTCAACTGTGCGCCATGGCCCGAGCCGTCAAGCGCGGTGACGTCGGTGGTCAGTGCGAGCGTCGCGCCGCAGGCATCGGTGTTGAGCGTGCCGTCGAGATTGTAGCCGTATTGCAGCGAGAGACCGCCCGACGCCGACTTGCCGCCGGCCGCGAAGCCTGCGGCGTACGCCTCCGGCTCGGGGCGCCAGATGCCGGGCGTCGCCAGGTCGTCCGGCAACTCCTGCGAATAGCGCAGCACCTGTGCGGCCTCGCCATCGACGAACTTGCCATAGTCGTAAGGGCTTTTCTGCGCGCCGCGCTGCGCGAGCAGCATGTTGCCTGCGCCGTCGAAGGCGATGCTCGCGACGGGACTCGGGCGCTCAGCCTTGACCAGAAGCTCCGAGCGGGGATCGGCGCCGAAGCTGCCGTCCTCGTTGAGGCCGACCGACCAGATCTCAGGACCCTCGTCGACCGCGTAATAGAGACGGCCGTCATGCACCGTGAGGCCGCGCACGCGGCGGCCCGCTTGCGTGAAGCCCCAGGTCGCGGGGTCCTCGGTCAAGAAGCTCGCACTGGCGATGTCCGCGCGCTTGCCGTCGTCGGGCAGGGGATCGAGCCCGCGCGCCGGCCGCCCCGTCATGCCGTGATCGAACGGCACGAGATCGCCGGCAGCGCCGTCGAGCGGAAAGCGATGCACCAGCCCGGTATCGAGGTCCGACGCGTAGATAGTGCGGCTCTTGGCATCGTAGGCAAGGCTGCCAAGTCCTGGCCCGCTATTGGCGACGCCCTTGACGCTCGTGTCGCCGAACGCGGCCGCTTCGCCGGTGGCGCCGTCGATCTTCCAGATCGTCCCGGGATTGCCGCCGGGCAGACCGCCGAACTGCCCCTTCATGAAGCGTGCGCCCGGCTCGCCGGCCTTCAGGCGGACCTGGCCGCCATCGCTGTCAGGCTTCTCCGCGACGAGGTTCAGCCCATAGGCGGACGTCGCGCCGGCATAGAGGTTGGGAGGCGTGCCGTCCTTGCCGTCATCGAAGGCGAGCGGAAAGACCTGGCCGATATCCTTCGCCGTGACCGAGAGCTTGACCGGCGGTTCCAACACGCCGCCGGCAAACGGCCCGAAAGCGGTAAGGTCATAGACCGCTAGCGCTGCCCCGTTCTCGTCGATGACGGTCTTGTCGATCGGCGCCACGCCGGGCGCGAGACTTTCGGCAGGCAGCACCGTTCCGGAAAAGCCCGACATCGCCGTGTCGCCCGGCGCGATCGGCTTGTCCGGCTGCGCCAGCACGATGGGGGAGAGGAGGGCGATCCCGGCGCAGACGCCAGCAGCGCACAGCACGGCACGAAGCAGTCCGCGTACCGAGGGGACGCGCTTGACGGTATCCCCCGCCCGCAATGCATCGAGCATGGTTAGAACGCGGACGCTCCGCGCGAGGGCAGGGCGGCGGCACAGGAATCGATGGTCGAACATCGCCCGCAAGAGCCTCACCCTAGTTCTTCCTGCAGCTTGTCGTCTGGAGGCAGTCCAAGATGCAGGCGTCGCGCGCTTCCTTGGTCGGACCGCCGCATGTGCCTGCGCAATGATTGAAGCAGGGATGATCCTCGAGCTTTTCCTCGGGCGCCTTGGCGGTCTCGTCGGGCACGCAGCCGCAACATTTCTTACCGCTCTTCAGCTTCTCGCAGACGCGCTTGAAACCGCCCTTGCAGCCGCCGCCGCTGTTCGGCCCCTGGATCGTGCACTCGGTCAGGCCGGAGTCCTTCTTACCCTTCTTCTTTTCCTTCTTGTGGTCTCCGTCCTTATGCTTTTCGTCGTCCTTGTCCTTTTTTCCCCCCTTCGTCTGACCGCAGACGAGCTTGCCGTCGACCACGCCACACTTCAGACCTGACGGCACGACCGGAGCCGCGGTCATTGACCCGGCGGGCACGAGGGAGATTGGAGAAGCGGCCTGAGCGGCAGTGCCAAGAAAAACCGTTGCGGCAAGCAGCGCGCAAACACGGAGGAGGAGCACCTGGTCGGTCCTCTTAATTGTCTCGGCGGCGACACGTTAGGGCTGGAAGCAGCCTCCCGTCTTGGGCCGGAGCGAACAGAAGTTTGTCTGAGAGGGAAATCGAATGCTTCCCCGTCCTCTGGGAAGCCCCTAATAATAAGAGTGCGAAATCGAGTGGGAGGGTCGCCCGATGGTGGAGGCGTCGCCTTTAGTGTCTCGCCTGCGCGTCTCGACGCGCGACATCCCCGATTCCGAACGCACATCCTTCTGGCGCGAGGTCTTCACCCGGCAGGTCTGCCGCCTCGAATTCGAGCCTCTGTCGGACGGCCCGCTCGATGTCGACGTGACGCTGCTCGCGCTGCCCGGTCTGAATGTCGGCTGGTGCGTTTCAACCATGCCTGCCCGCTGGAGCCGGACCGCCGAGCTGGTCAAGGACGGCGACGACACCTTCGCGCTGATCATTCCACTTGCCGGCGCCGTGCTGCGGTCGCAGCGCGGCCAGGACCTCGAGGCGCAGCCCGGCGAAGCGATCGGCGTCCTTCACGGAGAGCCCGGCAGCATCGAATTTCGCGAGCTCGACGACATTGCCATCATGGTGCCGCGCGCGGTGCTCGCCCCGCTCGTTCCCGATCTCGAGGAAGCCACCACGCGCCTCGTCACGGACGACAATGACGCGCTGCGGCTGCTCCGATTATACCTGCTGTCCTGGCGCGAGAATTTCGACATCGCCGATCCCGCGCTCTGCCGCCTCGCCGCCACGCATGTTCACGATCTTCTCGCCATGGCGCTCGGGGCCTCGCGCGACGCCGCGGCGGTTGCCAATGTGCGCGGCGCGCGCGCGGCAAGGCTCAAGGCGGTGAAGGCCGATATCGCCGCCAACCTGACGGCGCATGATTTGTCGGTTGCCGCGGTCGCGCTCCGCCAGCGCGTCACGCCCCGCTATATTCATATGCTGTTCGACAACGAGGGCACCACCTTCTCGCAATATTTGCTTGCCGAGCGCCTGGCGCATGCTCACCGCCTGCTGCTCGACCCGCGCCACGCCCATTTGCCGATCGGCGCCATCGCCTATGCGAGCGGCTTCAGTGACCTGTCCCATTTCAACCACGCCTTTCGGCGCCGCTATAGCGCCACGCCTTCGGAGGTGCGGCGGGGGGAGGGCGGATAGAGAGGCGCGCGGCTGCCTAGGGTTCTGGCTTCGGCGTGGTGTCCGTGCTCGCCGGCAATTCCGGGACGGCCACTTGCGGCGGCTCGCCGGTCAGCGACTTCAGGAACGCGACGATATCGTCGACATCCTGGTCGGTTATGGGGGCGTCGAGCTGGGTCCGCGCCATGATCCGCACGGCTTCATCGAGCTTCCACACCTGGCCGCTGTGAAAATAAGGCGGGGTCAGCGCCACGTTGCGCAGCGGCGCGACGCGGAAATAATACTCGTCAAGCAAGACGCGGCCCGTTACCTCCGAGCGCCCGCTATCCTGCGGCGGCCGCAGCTCCTCGCTCGGGTCCTTCATCATGCCGAAGCGGAAGAAGGCATTGCCGCCGACATTGATACCCCTGTGGCAGGCCGTGCAGCCGTTAAAGATGAAGGCATACAGGCCGCGCTGCTCCTGCTCGCTCATCGCGTCATCGTCGCCGAGCAGGAACCGGTCGAAGGGCGAGTTCGGCGTGATCAGGGTCGCCTCGAAGACCTCGATCGACCGCACCACGTTCTCGAAATTGACCGGGCTCTCGTCGTCCGGAAAGGCCTGGCCGAACCGCTCGACATATTCGGGGATGCTTTTCAGCGTCTCTTCGACGCGGGCCGGCGTGTTGTTCATCTCGACGGCCATCTGCATCGGCTGCTTGGCTTGCGTTCGGAGGTCGGGCGCGCGTCCGTCCCAGAACTGCGCGATGTTGAACACGCTGTTGAACACCGTTAGCGCGTTGCGCCGGCCGAGCTGTCCGCCGTGACCGACCGACACCGGGCGGTTGTCGGCGCCGCCGGCATCGAGCTTATGGCAGGTGCTGCAACTGATCGTGCCGCTCCGCGAGAGCCTTGGATCGAAGAACAGCATCTTGCCGAGCTCGACCTTCGCGGCGTTGGCTGGATTGTCGTCGATCACCGGCGCTGTGGTGGGAAGCGGCCGAAAGATCAGGGTTGCCCGATCGCGCAGATCGTTAGGCGCCATCGCCGCCGCCGCGAAGGCCGCGATCGTTACCGTAGCGATCAGGGGCAGCAGCAGTCTCATGTCGCGACCTCGGGGCTGCCGGCATGCCGGCGCCGGCGCTGCCGCCACCGGTAGAACAGCCGCAGGCCGCCGTGCACGGCGATGGCGAGCAGGGTCAGGCCGGCCAGGATGTAGGTCGCCCAGTCGGACCAAAAGTTCCGATGCGCACCCATCGTGTAGTTGTCGGGCAGCATCTTGGCGTTGCGGAAGCCGAGCGTCCGTTCGGGATCGTTGACGTAGCGGTAAAGCCGGTCGGTCAGGATCGAGTTGACGCTATGGCAGGAATTGCAGCCCTGATTGGCGGCTTTGCCCTCGGGCAGGTCATGGGCGACCGTTGTGAAGACGTTCGTGTGGCAGTCGATGCAGCGCGTTTCCTCAAGGTGCAGCTCGGCATGCGGCAGATAGCGATGCGCCTCGATCAGGTTCGGCTCGGCCGGGTCCTTGAGCGCCACGTTTGCATCGTCCTTGTGACATAGGAGGCAAGGCCCGTTGTCGTTCTCGAGGATGAGATGCGGCAGCTTGGTGTGCTCGGTCGCCTTGAAATAATGCGGGTCATGGCAGTGCTCGCAGGTGAAGCGCTGCTTGGGTATTTCGCCGCCCTGCTTCTTGATGGCCTCGATCGGATGCGGCTTGACCGCGGCCTGTTGCGCCTCGGTCTTGTCGTGCGCGGTGCCGCAGCATTTCTCGTCCTCGTGCTGGTACTCGGTGAAATGCACCGTCTCCTCGAACTCCTTCTTGATGCGGTCGAAGTCGTAGGGCTTGTCGTCCTCGGCGCCTTCCGGGTCCTTCACAGCGTCGCGTGGATGACAATCCATGCAGGTGTAGGTCTTCATGCGGACATGCGGGAACAGGTCGAAGCCTTCCTTGTGGCAGTCGAGGCAATGGGTCTTGGCATGATCGGCATCGTTGAACTTGGTCATGCTGATGGTGATGCTCATCATCTCGCCCGTATCGCGATCGACGGCGAACCGTTCCGGCCCCACATGGCAGGCCATGCACTGCAGCCGCGCGGCGTGCGACCTCGCTTTGTCGATCGCCTTGTCGGCAGGCGATTTGCCGTCATCCTTCGTCTTGCCGTCAGCCTTGGTGTCGGTCTCCGACTTGGTGTCGGTCTTGGCCTCGGCCGGCGGCTTGGCGTCTGTCTCCGACGGCATGTCGGAGTGCCGCTGCGAGAACGGCCTCTGCTCTTGCGCCCACGCGCCATGGCCGATCGCCGAGAAGGCAATCGCTGCAATGAGCAGGGCAATTGAACCGGATGGACTCATCATTCAGGGTTGCAGTTAACGTCCGTCCAGTCCCCAGGACCCGCGCTCCTGCCGGTCAGACGACTCCTATTGCTGACGAAGCGGCTTCACTTGTTCCGGCGTGATGGTCTCGCCCGAGTCGTTGCCCCAGGCGTTCCGGATATAGGTGACGACCGCGGCAACATCTTCATCGGACAGCACATGGCCGAAGGCGAACATGCGCGTGCCGGGAATGCCGTTCAAGACAACGTCGATCTGCGTCTCGGCCTTGCCGAGGAGCATCTTGCCGTCCGCGAAGAAACCGCGGTCCTGCAAGGGCTTGGTGATGGAGGCGTCGGCCTCGAACGGGGCACCGGCTACGAGGGGCGGAAACGAGCCCGACAGGCCGAGGCCCGTCGGCTGATGGCAGACCACGCAGGTGCCGTTGTAGACCGCAAGGCCCTTATCCATCAGCTCGCCCATCTCCGCGGACTGCGCGGGAGCAACCGGATAGAGGACGTATAAAGCCAGCCCAAGGAGCAGGCACCAGCGCGGTACAGGCCGCATCCTCTTCATCGCACGTTCGGTTTTGCCCATCTCATCTCCTCCGAGTGAATTTTTTGTTCGGTGCTCAGACTCCGATCCGGTCGGCCACTTCGGCCTCGTGAGCTGCGGTTCGCGCCTTGGGCTCGGCATCTGTCTCACGCCACTTGGCAATGGCCCGGGACAGCACGCGATAGGCCGCGAGATCGACCAGGTTGGCGACGGCCGCCCATTGCATGGTGGCGTTCAGGTCCTCGACGTCGCCGTCGCCGCTCCCTTCCAGCGCGAAGGCGAGAGCCTTCGTGTGCCACGGCTTGAGCCGCTCCGGCAGCTCCATGAAGGGCGTGCCCTCGAGATCGAGCGTGAAGTTGTGCAGTCCGGACAACGCCATGAGCTCTTGCGTGACCTTAAGATCGGCGTCTTGCGGCGGGGCCTTCTTCGCGCGTTTGGCCTTTGGGCCGAACGGCGGTTCGGACCGCCGCCACATCTCAAGGATAGTCCCACAGCACAGGAAGCGATAGCGGTCGCTGCCGCTCGTGCGGCCCTCGCGATAGAGGTCGGCGACACGGAAGAATTCCTCAGGCACCCCGGTCAGGACCGGGGCGCGAAATTCAAGAGCGCTCGGCCAATGCGGCATCGCCCGCCAGCGCGCCCCATGCTTGAGGTCGGCGACGCGCATCCCGCCGATGCCGAACCCTCTGCCATGTTCGGCGGACCAGGTGGAAAGGATCTTGGAGACCAGCGCATAGCTCTTGCAGGCTGCGTCATGCGCGTTGGTCTCGTGCATCTTGCAGGTGATCTCGGCGAGCCGGCTGTTCTCGTCGGGGAAATAGCCGACCGTTATCGTGTCGCCGTCGGGTCCCGCTTGTGTCGTGGTTTTGGCGTCGGCCAATTGGAGCTCGACGCTCCATTCGCGCAAGACCGGATTGCGGAGCTGCACGGCGACCAGAAATTCACGCGGCTGGTCGTCCGCCTGGGAGTCGTTCACGCGCTGCCGGTCGCCCTCGACCTTCCACGCTGTCGGCAACGAATAGGGGAACCACATTGCCTAACTCCTGATCGCACGCTCCATTCGAGTCTGACCTACGTCACCGCCCCAGAGATACTTACAGCGTGACACAGGGGCGACCTGAGGTCTCCCCTGTGCCACGCCTTTTTTAGGTCCGGCGTTCTCGGGTGGTTTCATTCTACGCGCGGAGCCGGGCGGACGCCGCGCAGGAACCATACCGGACCGGCCTCAGGCCTTACCCACGATCGGCTGGATCGTGCAGTGATAGGTCGCGCCCTCGGTTCCGAAGCACCAGATGATGTCGCTCGAGAACTCCGGACGGTACATCGGCAACACGCCTTCGGTGTTGTAGCAGCCGCACCGCGGGCAGATGCTCTTGTTGCAGCAGTCGCGATAGGCGATCAGGTAGGACTGACCGTCCTCCGGATTGGTGCAGCTCGCAACCCACGAGCTCGGCGAGAGCGTTGTGCCGGGAGGGCAGGTCGTCATGCCGCCGCCGCAACAGGCGCAGATCTGTCCGTCGAGCGCGCAGTGCCGCCAGTAATTGCACTCCCCGACGTCGATGGTCTGGGGCGCCCATCCGGTCCTCGGCGTTGCCGCGGCCGGGGTGCTTCCGCCCAAGCGGCGGTCGACCGGCAGGAGCGGCAAGATCATGCTTCCGCCAACCATCACGCCCAAGCGAGCCAGGAAGCTTCTACGAGACGTGCGCTGCGCAATTGTCCGAGTGAAGGCTTCAACGAGATCGTCAAATCGCTTTTTAGAGATCATCCCAATACCTCCTGAGGCCTGAAGCCCTCCCTTGCTCAATGCGCCACCGAAGTCCGCTTGTCGGACTCGGACTTAATTTCAGCCACCCCGTCGGGATGACTGCCGTTCTTGCGTTGCTTCAAATATTCCTGCATCGACGACACGCCCATCGCCTTGGCTTCGACCAAGCTCTCCAGGTGCTCGCGCGTGTTCACGAGACCCTTGGCGTGGATCTTGCCCTCACTGTCGATCAGCATGGCGTAGGGCACGCGGCCGACCTGCATGCGGATACCGACTTCAGCCGACACGACGTAGGGGATCTCCCCGAGATCGTGCGTGCGCAGGAACGCGGCGTGCTCCGCGCGCGGGCCGTCGCTGACGACCACGACGTTGAGGTTCTCGTCGGCGGCCATCCTGCGCGCCGTGGGCAACAGCTTGTTGCACATCGGGCAGTTCGGAGCGAGGAACAGTAAGAGTGTGTCGAGCCCGTCCTGGCGCGTGCCGCCGATCGTGACCGGGTTCCCGTCGAAATCCTTCAGATCGAATTTCGGCGAATCGTCCCCGATCTCCGGACCCTTGTCGGCGATGACGGCGCCGAGCGGTGCCGAGCGCTCATGCAGCACGCCGACTTGACGGCTGAGCGCCACGATCACGAGCCCCATGCCGGCCACGACGAGCCAGAGCAGAACGTTCGATGCGATTAAGCCTTCCATTACGCGTCCATCCCTTCGTTACACGGCGCCTAGTGCTGATGCTGGTGTTCAAGTTCGAGCTGGTTCGCCGCCTGGATCGCCGCACGCCTGATAGCGACTTCCTCGGCGATGGTCGTAAGCCTGGAGCCCGCGATGTAGAGCATGATCGCAATCGCGGCCGTAATACCGCCAAGCGCCCATGCGACCAGGTTCATCGGGGCCGTGACGCCGGCGTAGCCCGCGAGCCAGAGCGCGAGCCCCGCCAACGCCACGTTACGTACGACAATCCACCAGTTCAGCTTCTGCTTGAGCTCGGAACTGAAACATCCGCAGTCGATCTCGCGCCGGCCGCGGATCAGATTGATCGCCACCGCGACGGTGAACAGCGCGAGCAGGCCTGCCGCCGCCCACGCCCCGTAAATACGGGTCGCGGGCAGGAGCAGCGCGAGGGCAACCGCGAGCTCGATCACGGGAAGCACGCAAGCGACGGGGCGTACCAACGCGTTCGGCAACAGGCGGAAATTATGCACGACGCCTTCGAAGGTATCGAGCGCACGCAGCTTGCTCACCCCCGCCGCGAAGAACATCACGACGAGTAAGGCCACGGTGAACGCTTCTGCTATTGCTTCCGTCATTGCTTTAGACCTGCTCCGTAGACTTGCGAAACCGTACCGGCTCGCGGATGCACTTCAGCTCAAGGTTCGCCTAGTTGCTTGCCGTGGAGTAGTTCTTCACGAGCAGGCGCGGTTCACGTCCCAGCTGGTCCTGGCCGAAGAGCCGGGCGCCGCTCGCGACGTCATAGATGTCGAGCGTACGGCCGTGGGAGCTCAGCGCGTAGACGTAAGGCGCGTCGGCCCGATCCACCGCGAGGCAAGCCGCTTCGTGCGACAGATCGATGGACTTCACCTTTTTCTTGGTCTTGACGTCGTACACCCAGACGAACCGGCTCTCGCTCGTGTGCGCCCACTTGGCGCGCTGGTCCATGAGCACGAAGAGCTGGCCGCTCTGCGTGTGGAAGTCGATCGGCTGCCAGCCGCCGGGGTTCCAGTTGTCCTTGCGCTCTTCTTCCGTGGTGAGGTCGAAGGACTCGCCGATCACGGGCTCGGCACCCGACAGATCGACATGGAACGCCTTGCCCCAGTAGGAGACGAGATACATCTGGCCGGTCAGTTGGTCATAGGCCGGGCTGTTGTAGGTCGGCTCTTCCACCGGGTCGTGGATCTGCTTGGACTGAACCCGAGCGGTTTCCTTGCCGGCATCGTCATGCGTCACGACCACGATCGAGCCGTCGCGGCAGCGCGATGCGAAGCGCTTTTCGCCGACGGGATAGACATACCAGCAGCCGGACACCTCGATGGTGTTGAGCGTCTTCTGCTGCTCGACGTCCACCACGACCACGGCATTGGTCGGCGCGAACTGGTAGGAATAGATGTATTTGCCGTCGTTCGAGATGCTGGAGCCGCCGATATGGCTCATCGCGCCCGAGCGGGTGTTGGGAATGTCGATAAGCTTCTGCTCTTTGGGCTTCAGCTCCTGCGGATCGTAGATCGAGATGAAGTCGTCTTTATCCCAGCGGCTGAAAAGACCGAACTTCGTGTCGACGATGTAGAGCGTGCCATCCTTCGGCGAAGGCAGCGGGATGGGCAGCAACCCCGTGTCGATCGTTCCGAGGTAAGCGCCGGTATTGCCGTCAACCGGCATGACCTTGGTGAGAACCTCGAACGCGGCGGGATCGAGAACGTACATTCTCCGCGCATCCGGGACTGGGGCCTTGGCGAAGTCCGGCTTGTCGGTGAGCTCGAGGGTAATCAGGTCCGGCATCTTCTCGAGGCTCTCGGGGTCCGCCTGGTCCCCTTGCGCGAAGGCCGATCCGGAAGCGAAGACGATCGCCGCGGCTGCCATACCCACCATCGGGACCTTGAGGCGGCGGAACAGGGTCCTCGTCAAGGAATTGGGTTCGTTCATGACGTACATCCCTTCTCTGTGCTTTGGATCATCCGGATTCGAATTAGGAAGGACCTGGATCACCTAAGGCCCCAAACCAGCAGCAAAGCGCCCGCGAACAGCAGGACTGACGCATCGACGCGGACAGCATCCTGCTCATGGATGGCGAGCCAGCGTTGCACCGTCCAGTCTTGGACTGGCAGGGCATTCACGATGAGCGGCAGGAACCGCCCGAAATTGAGGCTTAGGATCAATAAGATAGCTGTCATCACGCTGCCGCTGAGAACGGCGGCCGCGACGACGAGATAAAGGATCGGCGTGCGCACATAGGTCACGAAATTGCGCCCGAGGTCCCAGCCATAGAGCAGGCCCGTCCGCCACATCGGCAGATGCAGGCGCGCGCCGTGCGAGACCTGGCAGCGGCGCTGCGGGTAGGGCATGCGCACGATGCCGAGCTGATGCAGTCCGTAGGCCAGGCCGATCAGGCCGAGCGCCACGAGCGTCGCGCCGAAAAAGCCGTTCCACGGCAACAGCCAGGCGGCGGCGGCGAGGCCCGCCGCGAGCAGGGCGCCGCCAATAACATATCCCAATGCGTGTGCGCCGAACGTCGGCAACCACTGGGCGAGCGATGTAAGGCTGTAAGGCTCGGCGGGCCGAAGAAGGCTCAGCGAGGAGTACCCGCAAGGCGACCAAGTGGACAGAAGACCGCCCACAAACGCGACGAGGCACAGCAGCGGGAGAGTATAAGCAGCGGCTACCGAGCCCGGGAGCATGAACCCTGCGAGCACTCCTGCGCCGATGCACAGCAGCAACAATGCCCAGCGTCTTTCCCAGTTGCGCTCCGCCGCGCCCGCAGCCGGGCTATCGGCGATGTGCAACCGACCCATATGTTCTTGAGGTCCAGGATATCCGAGGACGTCTCCTTGCCGCTGCGCCATGCTGGGCCTCCTTCAACAGTTGGGCACCGGTACATTGGCAAAGCGGAATTACAGCCGCTTGGCAGGCGCATTACATTTTCTGTAAGGTGGCAAATCGTAGCAGCGGGAGAATGCCGCATATCTGGTTTTTAAGAGAATTTTTCCGGGGCGCAGTACGCGTAATTGCCAATGCGTGTTCTTGTAATCGAGGACGACCAAGAGACCTCCTCTTTCGTCGTTCGGGGGCTGGCCCAGGCCGGATATACGGTTGACTCTGTCGAAGACGGCAGAGACGGCGTGTTGCTCGGCATCCAGGAACAGTACGACGTGGTGATTCTCGACCGCATGCTGCCCACGCTCGATGGCCTGTCGGTCGCCAAGGCCTTGCGCTCCAGCGGCAGCAACGCATCGATCCTTTTCTTGACCGCGCTTGGCTGCGTGAACGATCGCGTCCAGGGATTGGATGCGGGCGCCGACGACTATCTCGTCAAGCCGTTCGCGTTCTCCGAGCTGCTCGCGCGCGTGAATGCACTTGGGCGGCGCGCGCCGATCCGCTCGGAAGGCGAAATCTTGCGCTCCGGCGATCTCGAGATGAACATCGCGACGCATACGGTGACGCGCGGCGGCGATCGCGTCGAGCTCTTGCCGCGCGAGTTCCATCTGCTCAAAGTGCTGTTGCGCAATAAGGGCCGCATCGTTACGCGCGCCATGCTGCTCGAGCGCGTGTGGGGATTGCATTTCGAGCCGAAGACGAGCGTGGTCGAGACGCATATCTCGCGGCTCCGGGCGAGGATCGACAAGCCGTATCTCAAGCCGCTGATCCGAACCGTCCGCGGCAGCGGCTATTCGATCGACGCGCGATGATGTTGGCGCGCCGTTCCGATCATGGCCTGGCGCTCGGCGTCTTTCTTGCGCTCGCGGCCCTGCCTGACGCGGGTTTCGGGCTTGAGCTCCGCGGTGTCCGGGACGGCGTCGAAGCGCGCGGCAACGGCGTGCTGTTCCCTCAGCGCCAGTTGCGTTTTGGCGGCCCGGCCGAACCCACGCACCCCGTGCAACTTGAAGCCGGCGGAGCGCCTCGGCACGATGCGGCTCGGCTGGCGCGTGGCATCCCACCCATCACCCGTCGCGACACGAAACTTCGCGGTCTCGACCCGGCGGCGGTGGTGCAGAAGCCCGTTTCGACCATGGCGAGGCCCATTCCTTACGCCGCCGTGTTGGCCCTGCTCTTGGGCATCCCGCTTCTGCTGGGTCTCGGCATCTGCCTCTTTGCGCGCTACCGCGAGAGCCTGAGAAAGATCACCTCAACGCTGACCGATGTCGGTCATGGCCGGTTCGATGCCCGCATCCCCACGGACCGCGAAGGCTTCGGCCTCGGCGAGGTCACAACGAAGATCAACGCGCTGCTCGACCATCAACAGAATCTCGCGCAGAGCCTCAACCACGCCTCGGCGGAAATCGCCCATACGCTGAAGCGGCCGCTGATCGGCTTGCGGCAACATCTGGAGCATGCGCGTGACACCGCGCTCGACGAAGCGCAATTCGTCCGGCTGGTCGAGACGTCGATCTCGGAGATCGACTCGATGGTCGGCATGTTCGAGGCGATTCTCGACATCGCACAGATCGAGGCGGGCGATTTCCGGGCGCGCTTCGCCGAAGTCGATCTGAGGTCGGTGCTGCTGAAGCTGGTCGATGTCTACGAGGCCGTCATCCAGGACAGGGGGCACAGGCTGGTGGTCAAGCTCGACGGCCCCGGACCCGCAATGATCGACGGCGATTCCAATCTGCTGTTTCAGATGTTCAACAATCTGATCGAGAACGCCATCCTCTATTGCCCGATGGGAACAACGATCAGCATCGACCTTGCCGCGCATGGCGATGAGGTTGTCGCGACCATCGCCGACGACGGCCCAGGCCTGAGCGCCGAGGACAGGCAGAACGTGTTCCGCCCGTTCTTCCGGCCCGAATCCACGCAGCAAACGCCGGGACATGGACTCGGCATCCCGTTTGCCGCCGCCATTGTCAGGCTGCATCGCGCGCGCATCGTGCTCGACGACAACAAGCCGGGCTTGCGCGCGTCGGTGCGCTTTTCGCGTGCCAAGCCGAAGATCGAGCGCAAGGGCCACAGCATGGCGCGGGACGCCATATCGGCGCGCGGCTTCACCCCGCCGGCGTTGCGCACCGCGCCAGCGCCGGTCGGGCTAGCGGCCCTTGAACATCCGCCGAAAGCCCGCGACAGTCGCTATGTACATGTGGAAAAAGAGGAAAATAGCCCCAAATAGGCCGATGACATAGTGCGACAGGGCGAGCGGCCAAAGCCCCGCGAAGCCCATCACCTGCTCAGGCGCCGTCTCCGGATAGAGATAAGGTATGCCGGTAAGAATGAGCAGCGGCATGATCACCACGATGCTGGTCACGTAGAGAAACTGCTGGAACAGCAGCAGGAAGGGCTTCGTCGTCTCGAGGCGGCGCTGCATGACCGGCGTCTCGCTCAGCGTGCGCGGCGACCAGGTCAGCGTGCGCTTGCCCTGCCGTCCCATGCGTCCGAGCAGGCCGCGCCAGCGATAGATGTAGCTCCGCCAATAGCCCGTCGCGATGATGGCGATGATGAACAGCACGTAGATGATCGAAATGGCGACGCCCGTGATGTCGTGCATCGTCGTCGCCAGTTCGTAGTCCATCAGCGCGAAGCGCTGGCCGGAGAAGGTCAGCACGATGCCCGTGTAGGTGAGGATCACGAACAGCACTGCTACGGTCCAGTGCCAGATCCGCACCCATAACGGCGTATAGTCGGTCGTGTCCTGCATCGCTCGAAACCTGCGACGTGCGAGCGCGCACTATAAGCCGGAGGCGGTATGGTTGCGCAACCCGCAATTCGATGCGCGCGCGGGAAGCGGTAAAGCTCAGCGAGATTCTACCAGCCGAACGGCGCTCCGACCTTCATCGCCACGCGCGTCAATTGAGCCGCGTGGGATGCGCAGGAAACTCTTCCGGTTCAGCTTTCGTGTGCGAGCGGCTCGCGCGCTTGGCGTTCGCCGGGGCATTCGAACCGGACTTGAGAGCAACCTCGCCCTTTAGGATACGCTCGACACGATCGAGAACGGCGCGCACTTCCGGCGCCACGTCGGGGCGCCACTTCATGATCTCCTGCAGAAGCTCGATTGCTTCGCGCCGGTCTTCCTTATTCGGCAAGAGATAGGGCAGATGCTCCAGGGCGTTGTCCTTGTCGAGCGCCACCATCAGCGCCGCTTCCTTCGCGTCGCGCAGGAAGCTCGCACGGTCGAGCGCGCGAATGCGCGGATGCGCGAGCTTAGCTTCGCGTGCCGCGGCGAAAGCGCGGGAGTCGACAACGCCGGTCTCGTCGATCGCGGCATAGAGCACGCGCAAGATGGCTTGCGTGAACGATCCGTGCGCCTCGCGCGCTTCGAGTGCCTGGAGCCTCAAGTCCTTCAGCTGGCGGTAAGCCCGCTCTTGTGAGGCGGCGGGCTTCCGCGCATCGGCAAAGCTCGCCGCCCCGCCCGCAAGCGCAATGAGGAAGGGATTGGTCCAGATCGTCTTGAACATGCGCTCGATGGCGAGGTCGCGCTGGGTCGTCGCGCTCTGCAGCGCGGTCTCGACCGTCTTGACCATCGCCGCCTCCGCAGCGCGCAACGGATTGTCCGGACTCAGCGCGACGCGGTTCGCGCGCACGAACTCGGCGGCGGCCCGCACGCCCCACATCATCGGGTTGAGCTCGGCATAGGCGGCGTAACGCTGCCGCTGCAGGTTCATCCAGCGGAGCGCCGCGCCGGTCACATCGTTGGACATCGCCCGGACCCAGGGGCTGACGAAAGTCGAATACAGTCCCTCGGCCACCTCGGAGAAATGCGCCACGGCGCGAAACGGCTCTTCGTCTTCGCGGCCGTCGTCATAGGCGCGGATATCGTCGAGCGTCCGCCGCTCGAAACGCACGGTGAATTGCTGGCAGCCTTCCTCGCCTTCAACCTTCTCGACCACCATCTCGAACAGGCCGGGCGGCAGCGACTCGATCAGGTCGAGCGAATTGACGAACTCGGCGTGCTCCTTCACCGCGACCTTGGCCGAGACGAAAATGCCGAGATGACCGACCGAATCGTGGACGGTGTAGACGATCGTCTGCTCGTTGGCCCTGATCTCGTCCTCGTCCTCATAAATGTCGAGGATCCAGTTCAGCGCCTGAGCAGGCGGCGTGATGTTGTCACCCTTGCTGGCGATGACCACGATCGGCGCACGGATGGCGCGCAGATCGATGGGCGTACCGTCCGAAGCGATGATCTTTCCCGCGGCGAGCTTGTTGCCGACGAACAGCTCGGAGGTGAGCTCGATGATCTCGTCGCGGGTCAGCAGGAAGTAGCCGCCCCACCAGCGCTCGAAGCCGAGGAAGCGCTCCGCCTCGGTGTCGACCTTGGAATAGAGATTATAGGGCTTGCCGATCAGCGTATTCGCGGGATTGAGGTTCTCGAAATTGGTCACGAGGTTCGCGCCGTCGAACAGGCCGCCGCCGAGATCGGCGAGCAGCGCCGCCGACCAGTTGCCACCCATCAGCCCGCCGAAATAGCGCAAAGGATCCTGGCGCTCGACGCCGGCCCAATAGGAGAGCGGCGCGCCGGCAATCGAGATCACCGAGGCTTGGTCGGGCGCATAGGCCGACAGCATCATGATCGCCCAGCCTGCCTGGCAATTGCCGACGATGGCGGGCTTCGACTCCGCCTCTGGGTGAAGCTCGATCACCTTGTCGAGGAACTGCTTCTCGGCCTGGGCGACGTCGCGCAGCGTCTGGCCGGGTACCGGGTAGGGCCGGAACGAAACGAAATAGACCGGATGGCCGGCGGCGAGCGCGACACCGACCTGGCTCGCCTCTTTCGATCCGCCGATGCCCGGTCCATGGCCGGCGCGCGGATCAAACACGACAAAGGGACGCTTCTTCGGGTCGGTCGGCCGGTCAGCAGGAGGCTTGATGCGCAGCAGCATGTAGTTGCAGGGCTGCTCGAGCGTCGCGCCGTCCATCACCACGTCGTAGTCGAAGGCGAGGACCGGCGGCTTGCCCGCCTCGTAATGCTCGATGAACTGATTGGCCCGCTGCCGCATCACATCGAGAAACAAGATCGAGCGCTGCACGGTGTCGGCCCAATAGGCCTGAACGTCCCACGGCGTGAAAAACATCTTTAGCCTCTTTCGAAAACACCAAGCGCAACCCCGCGCGGATCGCCGGGTGCGAGCAGAAAACGGTGTGAAGTTGTTTGATGGCCTGTTGATGATGCGCGCCATATTTATGGCGCATCCGCGGAAGAAATAGCGCCCGCGCAGATAAAAACAAGCTCATCGGTCAGACTTTTTCTGTTCCATGTCATTCAGCGGCACAATGAAACTCATTCACATGCCTGTTTTTGTCACAGGCTCGACATGACTGCGTGTTGGCACCTATAAGGCGCGCCTGCCTGCCCGTCCCGACACTTCCCACCGCCACTGCTTTAACTGACGGAGACTTTCATGACGCATTTCCCTTTTGATCCTGCCGCGCTCACGCTCCAGGGTAAGAAGGGCCTCGTGATCGGCATCGCCAACGACCAGTCGATCGCTTATGGCTGCGCCCGCGCCTTCCACGCGCTCGGCGCCGAGCTCGGGATCACCTACTACAACGAAAAGGCGAAGCGGTTTGTCGAGCCGATCGCCAAGGAACTCGACGCCACCATCTTCGAGCCTCTGAACGTATTGGAAGACGGTGAGCTCGACGCGCTGTTCCGCAAAGTCACCAAGGATTGGGGCCGGCTCGACTTCCTGCTGCATTCCATCGCCTTTGCGCCGCGCGACGATCTGCATGGGCGCGTGGTGGATTGCTCCAAGGAAGGCTTCCTCACCGCGATGGACGTATCCTGTTACTCCTTCATCCGCATGGCGAAGCTCTCGGAGCCGTTGATGACCGGCGGCGGCTCGCTCTTCACCATGAGCTATTTCGGCGCGCAGCGCGTGGTGGAGAACTACAACATCATGGGGCCGGTGAAGGCCGCGCTCGAGGCGACCGCGCGCTATCTTGCCGCCGAACTCGGGCCGAAGGGTATACGCGTGCATGCGATCTCGCCCGGACCACTGCAGACCCGCGCCGCCTCGGGCATCGCCAATTTCGATGAGCT
The DNA here is from genome assembly GCA_964634195.1 of uncultured Methyloceanibacter sp. GTDB lineage: Bacteria > Pseudomonadota > Alphaproteobacteria > Rhizobiales > Methyloligellaceae > Methyloceanibacter. The sequence goes on from CAZWIO010000007.1 coordinate 173,209, forward strand.
CCTGAACAAGGCCGCCGAGCGCGCGCCCGCCAGGTCGCTGGTCGGCATCGACGATGTCGGCATCGCCACGGCCTATCTCGCCACCGACGCTGCGCGGCTGATCACCGGCAACACCGTCTATATCGACGGCGGCTATCACATCGTCGATTGAGCCCAGCCAGCTTGAGAGCGTGGCCGGCGTGATCGCCGGGGCTCCGCACTCGTGCAACCCCTTAAGGACATTCCATGACCGACACGCAACGCACCAAATATGAGCGTCTGATCGCGGCCGTCGCCGCGCTGCCGCCGACACCGACGGCCGTCGCGCACCCTTGCAGCGGCGCGGCGCTCGAGGGCGCGATCGATGCGGCCAAGATGGGTATCATCAAGCCGATCCTGGTCGGGCCACGCAACAAGATCGCGGCGCTCGCAGCAGAGAAGAAGCTCGACATTTCCGGCTACGAGCTGGTCGATGCGGAGCATAGCCAGGACTCGGCCGCGAAGGCCGTCGCGCTGGTGCGCGAAGGCCGCGCCGAGATGCTGATGAAGGGCTCGCTGCATACCGACGAATTGCTCAGCGCCGTGGTGCGCCGCGACACGGGGCTTCGCACCGGACGCCGCCTCAGCCACTGCTTCGTCATGGACGTGCCCAATCATCCCAAGGTGCTGGTGATCACCGACGCGGCGATCAACATCTTCCCGACGCTCGAGGAGAAGATCGACATCGTCCAGAACGCGATCGAGCTCGCGCACGCACTGAAGATCGAGCAACCGAAGGTCGCCATCCTGTCGGCGATGGAGACGGTGAACCCGAAGCTTCAGACCACGGTCGAGGCCGCGGCGCTCTGCAAGATGGCGGATCGCGGCCAGATCACCGGCGGACTGCTCGATGGCCCGCTCGCGCTCGACAACGCGATCAGCAAGGAGGCGGCGAAGATCAAGGGTATCGCCGGCCCCGTCGCGGGCGACGCCGACATTCTGGTGACGCCCGATCTCGAGGCCGGCAACATGCTGGCCAAGAGCCTCGGCTTCCTGATGGATGCCGACTCGGCGGGCATCGTGCTCGGCGCGCGCGTGCCGATCATCCTGACGAGCCGCGCCGATTCGGTGCAGAGCCGGCTCGCCTCTTGCGCCGTCGCCACCCTCGTCGCGCATCATCGGAAAATCGCCACACCCGTGGCGGCGTGACATGGCCGACGCGATCCTCGTCCTCAACGCGGGCTCGTCGAGCCTGAAATTCACCGGCTTCATCCTCGAGGGCGGGGCGCTTACCCCGCGCGTCTCAGGCAATATCGAGGAGCTTTACGGCGCGGCGCGCTTTCGCGCGCGGGACGCGGACGGCGCGCCCGCCGGCGAGCACGCCTTCGAGGCGCACAACGCGCCGGGCCATGAAGGCGCGCTCGATTTCCTGCTGGACTGGCTGCGCAAATTTGCCGGCGAGGAGGTCAACCTCGTCGGTATCGGCCATCGCGTCGTGCATGGCGGCTCGGCCTATTCCGCGCCGGTGCGCATCGACGACGAGGTCATGGCGACCTTGGAGACATTCATCCCGCTCGCGCCGCTGCATCAACCGCACAATCTCCTGCCGATCGAGGTGCTCGCCAAGCGCAGGCCCGACCTGCCGCAGATCGCCTGCTTCGACACGGCGTTCCACGCGACGGCGCCCGAGATCGCCCAGGCCTTTGCGCTGCCGCCGGAGATCACCGGAGATGGCGTGCGGCGCTACGGCTTCCATGGCCTGTCTTATGAATATGTCGCCTCGGTGCTGCCCGAATACGACGCGGCGGCGGCGCGAGGGCGCACCATCGTGCTGCATCTCGGCAACGGCGCCAGCATGTGCGCGCTGGATGCGGGCCGGAGCGTCGCCAGCACCATGGGCTTCACCGCCGTCGACGGATTGCCGATGGGCACGCGCTGCGGCACGATCGATCCCGGCGTGGTGCTGCACATGATGCAGACACTCAAGATGGACGCCAAGGAAATCGAGGCGGTGCTCTATAAGCGCTCGGGCCTGCTCGGCGTATCTGGCCTCTCGAGCGACATGCGCGCGCTGCTCGAGAGCGACGACCCCCGCGCGCGCTTTGCCGTTGAGCTGTTCGTCTATCGCATCGGCCGCGAGATCGGCTCGCTCGCGGCGGCGCTGGGCGGGCTCGACGCCTTGGTATTCACCGCAGGGATCGGCGAGCATGCCGCGCCGGTCAGGGCCGCGGTGAGCGAGAAGGCGGCCTGGCTCGGCGTCGAGCTCGACGCGGCCGCGAACGACGCGGGCGGCCCGCGCATCAGCACTGCGGCAAGCCGCGTGGCGGCATGGGTGATCCCGACCAACGAGGAATTGATGATCGCCCGCCATACGCTCGGCCGCATCCACTGAGCCCTTGCGGTGTTCCGGTAGGTTGGCTGCTGTGCCGGCAGTCTGCGCCGAACGCGCGTCTCGGCTGGCCCGCTCTCGTCGGACTACATGCTCGCCGGTAAAGCCTTCAGAACACTTGAAGCGCTTATCCCCAAACGCGTCTGATCGCATCGAACGCGGCTGTGATCGTCGGGTCATGGGCGCGAGCCTCCAAGCATATGAAGCTCAGCGTCGTCGAGACTTGGACCGCGTCGGCAATGACAAGTCCATGCGTTTGCTGTTCGTGGAGAGCGATCGAATCGCGGCAAAGACTCAAACCAACGCCCGTGCGAACCATGGCGACCATCGACGCTTCCTGATCGACCTGGGCGACGATGTTCTGGGTAAGGCCAAGGTCCTTGAACAGACGGGTCAGCAGCCGATGGTGCACGGATGCCGGTGGCGTACCGATCCAGGGGAGGGAGGCGAGTTGCTCCCACGCGGCGCCGCGCACGAAACTCCCGAGAGAAGGCGGCGCGATGACGCGATAGGTCAATTGCGTCAGCTCCCTGCTGCAAAATAGCGCCGGCCCAGCTTCGTCGGAGTGTTCGGCGCTGGGGTCAAAGTCCCGCAGGTCGCCCAGGAAGAAGCCAGCATCGAGTTCGTTTCGCCGGAGCCCTTCCGGCACATCTCCGCTCATGCCGTGGCGCAACGTTGTCTCGATGGCCGGTCCAACTTCGATCAACGCCTTGAGGAACGCACCGAGCCGTGTGAACTCAGGATCGATTATCGTGCCGATCCGCAGCTTCCCGCGCGTGCGCGATGCGAGGTGTCCCGCGGTCTGATCGAAGTCCACCAACGCAGCGAGCACCAGTTCCGCCTTGGTAGCCAGCAAGGCTCCCTCGCGGGTCAGTTCCAGGCCCGTGGACGTTCGACGGAACAAGGTGATGCCGGTATTGGCGGCAAGACGCTTCAGCTGCAGGGTGACGGCGGGCTGTGTGAGAAGGAGTTGCTCGGAGGCACGCGTGACATTGCCCTCGCGCGCTACGGTGACGAAGGCTCTTAGCGTCCCCAGATTAGCCGGCTGACTCATATAAGTTTAACTTATAATTATCCGCGTCATTTGTCATTGGAATTCCTTCGGACCTTCGCATACCCATCGAGAAACGGACCATGACAGGGTCTTGGAAGATAGGTCGCGGAACTACTCAATCTTATAATTGTGGAATTGGTCTTGCGATCGGCCGGCGATCCGCTGGGCGCCGATGGGAGGATTCCGGATCACCCGATCGGGCGGCGCGTTTGCCGAGCGGCAAGCAATAAACCAGAGGAGAGATCGATGGCGATCAATGCACAAGCTTACGCGGCAAAGTGGGATGCTGCATTTAACCGGGGCGACACGACAGGCCTCGGTGGGTTTTACGCCTCAGACGCCGTGGTCATTCCTGCCGGCGGCGAATCCGTCGCGGGCCCCGCTGCAATCGGTCAATTCTTCGATGGGCTTCGATCGAAGGGTTTTGCCGACCACAGGATCGTGGTCGACACCGTTATCGAAAGGGGCGACACGGCGATAGCTACCGGAAAATGGCAGCTGAACGGTCCTGGAAAGGACGGCGCGACGAAACAATACGGCGGCAACTGGGTCAACGTCCTCGGCCGCAACGGCGAGGACTGGCATATCCTTCTTCACACTTGGAACTGAAGAAGCTGGCAACCGGATGCGTTCACGCATGCGGGACTCGCCGGCGCATCATCTTAATTCCCGTCCCCCTCCATTGCGAAGCGACCCAGCGCTGGTGCCGCGCAGGCGCCGTCTCGGTTCTATTGAGAGGAATTCCATGGCGGGAAAACTTTTCACACGGCGCGAAACAATTGCTGGGGCAGCGATGGTGGCGATCGGGAGTTTGTCGCCGAGCTTCATCCACGCAGCAGAACCGGATTTCGTTAGCGAGGAAAACAACATGCCATTGCTCCGATTCGATCTCTATCAGGGCCGTAGCGACCAGGAGCTGCAAACCCTGCTCGATACTGCACACCGCGTTATGGTGGAGGCATTCAAGGTCCCACAAAGGGATCGCTACCAGATCGTCAACGAGCACCGCCCGTCACGAATGATCGCCGAAGACACTGGGCTGGGCATACCCCGCACCAACCAGTTCGTAATGATGCAAATCACGACACGACCTCGAACCCGGGAGATGAAAGAAACATTCTACAAGCGCATGGTTGAGGAGCTCGAGAAACATTGTGGCGTTGCGCCGTCCGACGTCATGATGAACTTTGTAACGAACGCTGATGAAGATTGGTCGTTTGGCCTCGGTCGTGCGCAGTTCCTCACCAAGGAGTTGTGAGACCATGTGCTCGCGTCTTGAGGCCATGGCGTGAGGCAGAGAAACCGGCGCTCAGGCGCTCGAGGACGATCTCGAGACGAAGTCCGTTACGATGGCGCTGTAAGCCAGCACCAATAGAAGCGGCAGGCCTATGGAAGTAGGCTTGCCGCTTCGCTTCATGTAGGAGCGTGGCATGAAAGCGATCGTTATTGAAAAGACCGACGGCCTGCAGACCGTCGCACTCCGTGACTTCCCGGAACGAGACCTCATGGCCGGGAACGTCACCGTCCGCGTTTCGCATTCCACCGTGAATTACAAGGATGGCCTGGCGATAACGGGGAGGGTGCCCGTCGTGCGGCGCTTTCCCATGATTCCAGGCATCGACCTCGCCGGCACGGTGGAAAGCTCGTCGCATCCGGATTTCAAGAGCGGCGACCCCGTCATCCTGAACGGATGGGGTACTGGCGAGACCCATTTGGGCGGCTATGCGGAACTGTCCCGTATCGACGGCGATTGGCTGGTGCCGCTACCCGACGGCATGAGCCCGCACGAAGCCATGGCAATTGGAACGGCGGGCTACACGGCCATGCTGTGTGTGATTGCGCTCGAGCAGCATGGCTTGAGGCCGGACGACGGCCCCATGCTGGTGACTGGCGCAGCCGGGGGCGTCGGATCGATTGCGACCGCGCTGCTCGCGAGCCGCGGTTGGCATGTCGTTGCATCGACCGGCCGTCTGCATGAGGCTGCTTACCTGAAAAGACTTGGAGCGAGCGACGTCATCGAACGCTCGGAGCTTTCTGGGAGGCCGCGGCCTCTGGGTAAGGAGCGGTGGGCTGGCGCGATCGACGCCGTCGGCTCGACGACGCTCGCAAACGCTCTTGCCATGACAAAATACGGCGGCGCCGTCGCGGCTTGCGGTTTGGCGGGGGGACTCGATCTGCCGACATCGGTGGCGCCCTTCATCCTTCGCGGCATCACCCTGTTCGGTATCGATTCCGTCATGGCACCCAAAGAGAAACGTGTCGCAGCCTGGCAGCGTCTGGCAAAGGATCTTGATCGTACGCTCCTGCGTGAACTGACCGAGACGATTGGCTTGGATGAGGTGATCGGCGTGGCCGAGCGCATACTCGCCGGCCAAGTGCGAGGCCGCATCGTCGTTGAGATCCGGTAAGCCCAGAAATTCGGCAGGCGCGCTTCACGCCTGATCAGCGAGCGGCTGCCTATGGGCGGCCGATGAGCCGATCCGAGCTTCGATGCACAGCGGGAAAGACCTAGAAAATACGAGACTGGCTGGCTGGGCGCATCGGATTCGAAGTTCGGGATGCATCATGATGCGAGGCTGGTGAGCGGATGCGAACTTCGATGCACATCATGATGCTACGCGATCATGGGACTAACCACATTTCTGGTAAGTGTGACCCCCAAATTGCCCAGAAGCGATAAACCGGGAAAGACGTAACGTTTTTCTCGGCATGAGCGGGCGGGCGGGCGCGACGACTTCCGACAAGGCTAACACCTACCAATCGAAGGTGACGCCTAAGACGGGCCCATGCAGCACAGTATCCACGGCATTCGTGCCATACCGGCCGCTTTCACGGTAATCGACGGCGAGCGCGCGATAGCCCATCACCATGTGAAGCGGCGTGCCGAAGCTATTAACGTCGAAGCCATAGGTGGCAACCGCCTGCCAGGAGAACTCGCTGCCCGCCCCGAAACCCCCGACATCACCAACGAGCGTGATCTCTCTACCCGGCACGAGTCGATGCCTGATCCGCGCCCCGACTACCGGGTCCACCCATTCCAGACTACCCGACTTCGCGATCGCGACTCGGCGCGAGCGCTGAAGTTGAAGGTCGAGTTCCTGTAAATCGACCTTCAGTGTGCCGGTCAGACCTAACGACAGATCGACTTCCATATTCCAATACCGCGCACTGCCCATCAGATCCAAGGCTGTGAAGCTTCCGGGCGCGCTTTCCCAGCGGGCAACCTCATAAGCGACACCCGATTGGACGATGGTCTCCTTGTAGTCGAGCTGGGCTTGGCCTTTGACATCGAGTGTTACCCCGCCGCGCGGATTTTTCGTGATGTCAAAGCGCCCGGGGAATCCGAGATCAGCCCATAAGAGATCGGTGAAGAGCGCGAAACGACCCTTGCGCGCCTCGAAAAGGCTCCTCCACGCGAGAAGGGAATTGCTTCTATCAACTATCTCCAGGAAGTCAGCATTGACGTCCGCGGTACGTCCGCGCGCCGTGATGTCACCATTGATGCTCGCCGCCCAGGCATAAGGGGTGAACCTAAACTCCCATCCGCTGGCAGCCGGAGGCCCAGAGTAGGCAGGCGTGAGATCAGCACTCGCCGCAGGGGGAATCGCAGTCAACGTCACTGCAGCAACAATGAGCGCGGCTTTGCCGAGTGTGGACATAGGCACTCTCTGTCTTCAGGAGGAACGGCCGCGTTGCCTGCGGCCGCCTCGTCCCTGCCGGGAAGCACAAACTCTTCCCGGCAGGGACGGAACCAACTGCGTCGCTACTCGGCGATGATCGGCGCCAGAACCGCCTCATACGGATCGGCATGCGCTGCCTGTACGCCTCCTGCCTTGGTGCCCGGCAGGATCTCGAAGCGCGGGTCGAAGTCGACCATGAGCGACGCCAGTTGCGCCAGGAAGGCGACATCGCCCTCGGCCTTGGCGGTGCCGTCGGCGATCTGGGCGTCCAGCGTCTTCGCTCCCATCATTACCTGTTCAAGGTCGGAGCGGTTGATGGTGAGCGTCAGGTCCGGGTTCGGGGCCTGGAAGCCGGCGATGTTGGTGAGGGTCGCGTTCTCCAGTTCGACGATAAACTTTTCGTCGTTGTCCGGCGTCACCAGGTTGATCGTGAACCGCATGCCCTCAGCCTTGCGGCTGTCCATGCGGATGCCGAGGAAATTCAGGAACTGCTCGGTCGTCATTGCCCTGATGACGTCGGGGCTTGAGGTCTTTACCGCTTCTCCTTGCGGGATGCCTGTCCGCAATTCGTAAGCGCCGGCCAGGAAGCTGTTCCGCAGGCCCGGGTTTTCCTGCTGATAGCCGATCTGCTCGAAGATGTCGGCCAGAAGGTCCTTCGCCTCCGTATTCGCCGGCTCCGCCTGGACCAGTTTGTTCACGATCTCGCTGGCCAGCAGGTATTTGCCCGCCTGGTGCAACTCGCGCCCGCGGCTGATGATCTTCGCGCTTCCGCCCATCATCTCGACGTAGAGCGGAGCGGAATCCGACGGCGACAGCGGGATCAGCGTTGTCGGATTGCAATCCCAGAAGCCGAGATAGCGTTGGACCACGCCGCGGGAATTGTGCTCCGGCGAGCCGTGATAGCCGCGGCAGTACCACTTCTGCTGCAAGCCCTTCGGCACCTCGTAGACGTTGTGAATCTGGTTGATCGTGACGCCCTGATTGGCCAGGTGCAGCACCTGGTTGTTCATGTTGGCGTAGAGGTCGCGCTGGGCGCGGAGCACCTCCTGCACCCGCTCGTTGCCCCAGCGCGGCCAGTTGTGCGATGCGAACATCACCTCGGCGTCGAGCCCGAAACGGTAAAGCGCATCGGCGATGTATTTCGACCACGCCAGCGGGTCGCGAACCTGTGCTCCGCGCAGGGTATAGATGTTGTGCAGCGTCGCGGTCACGATCTCTGCCGACCAAAACGCCTTCAACTCGGGAATGTACGTGGTCATCTGCCGAGGCGATTCGGTGTTGGGCGTATTCTGGAAGATCATACGAACGCCGTCGACTTCGAACTCCTCGATCGCTTCCGTGACCGCACGGGTCGGAGCGATCAAACCCATCCTGCCCGTCGATACGGTCTGACAGAGACCCTGTCCGGCAAAGCCATGGGGAGCGGGCGGCAGCAGCATGCCGTACTGGAAGAACAGTCGCCGGTTCATCGCGTTGCCGGCGAAGACGAACTCGGAAACCGTGAAGTCCATGAAGTCGGTCCCCGGCACGATGACCGGTACCTTGCCGGAGCGCACGTCTTCCTCTTTCACGATCCCGCGCACGCCGCCCCAGTGGTCGCCGTGCGTGTGCGAATAGATCACCGCCGAGACCGGGAGTCCTTCTCCGACATGCTGCTGGAACAGCTTCCATGCGGCACGGGCCGTCTCGGCGGATATAAGCGGGTCGAACACGATCCAGCCGGTCTTGCCGCGGACGAGGGTGAGGTTGGAGGCATCGAGGCCGCGGACCTGATAGATGCCGGGAACGACCTCATAGAGGCCGTAGTTGTTGTTGAACCGCGAGATGCGATGCAGCGAGGGATGGATGGAATCGAATTCGTCCTGTTGGTCCAGGAAGTTGAAGAGGTCGATGTCCCAGGCGACATGGCCGGCATCCGCCATGATCTGCCTGTCTGGCATCTGCGCGATCAGGCCGCGCTTGTGCTCATCGAAATCCCTCGTGTCGTCGAAGGGCAATTCGGCCCGCGCCCGCTTCAGCACCTCCAGGGTGTGCGCGGACGGCGCCTTGCCCTTCGGATGGAAATGCCCGGCCAACGGAGCCGGCGCACCCTGAGCCCGTGCAGGACTGTCCTCCAGCCCGACATATCCTGCCACGGCAAAAGCGGTTCCGACTGCAGGAAGCGCCTGCACGAACTCTCGTCTGGTTACCATTGGTTCTCTCCCGCTCGGTTCGTGGCCTATCGATTTGCCTGTCATCGTTAATGCGGCGCAAGATACCATCTGGCTCGGGGCTGATTGACCGATTTGGACCAATCTATGAATTCCTTTCGTGATCGATGCTCCTTGTCGGGTTTTCAGGGGAGCCATCCGGACTTGGCGACCAGATCGAAAGACCTTGGCCTCCTCTCGGAGGTCGGCTGGCTTTCCGGTCAGCCGGAATCGCTTTGCGCCTGGGCGGCGCGCGCCGGCCGCTGGCGCGTCTATGAAAAGGGCCGGATGCTCTACCAGTATGGCGACGACCCCGACGGCCTCTACGGTCTCGGTTCCGGCATGCTCGAAGCTCAGATTCCGATGGGCGAGGAGCAGGTCACGATCTACCGCGGCGAACCCGGTTTCTGGATCGGGGAATCGGCGCTCCTTGCCCGCACCTCGCGGGCCATATCCCTGTCCGCGGCCGTGAAGAGCCGCGTGTTCTTCATTCCGGCGTCGGCGGTGAAGGCTCTCCTCAGGGATGAGCCGCAGTTCTGGTACTGCTTCTTCGAACTCAATCACCTCAACGCGGCCCGGGCGGTGGCAACGCTCGCAGAGGTGCTTTCGAAAACGCCCCAGGAGCGGTTGGCGCGCCTGCTGCTCCGACTGGCCGATGCCGCAGGCAAAGTGAACGCGACGCAGGAAGATCTCGCGCGCCTCATCGGCATGTCGCGCTCGTCGCTCAAACGAGTTCTCAACGACCTGATGGACACCGGAGCCATCGCGGTCGGCTATCGGAGTCTTCGGCTGGTCGATCGTCAGGGTCTTGTTAACCTGATAAACGGCAGTTGACCTGCCGTATCACACCGATGGCGACGACCACCTTTACTCGGCTAGTGTGACCCCGAAAATGCCCGGTAGAGATAAACCGGAGAAGACGCGGCGTTTCTTCGGATAGGCGCGGTCTCTGGCGCGAAGCCGGTGGGAGCCGCCGCGAACCAGTGGCGCAATTCAGGGCTTCTTCGGGACGCTGCGGCGATGTGCGAGAGAGACACGAAAACGCCGAGACTGGTTGGCTGGGGCGCCAGGATTCGAACCTGGGATCACGGGACCAAAACCCGTTGCCTTACCACTTGGCCACGCCCCAATCCGCCGGCGGCCCCGGCCCGTTGCCGGGCCCAAATCTAGGGCGACGATATGCTCGCCAGCGTCAAACCAACGGAAAAGGCTGGTCGGAGTGGCAGGATTTGAACCTGCGACCCCCTCGTCCCGAACGAGGTGCGCTACCAGGCTGCGCTACACTCCGGCTGGCTGAAGAGCCCCGTATATAGACGGCTCGGCGCGGGCTCGCAAGAAACGCTGGCGGCCGCGCCGCCCGCAGATTCCGGCCTTGCGGCCGCCATATCGGGTCGCGCGAGCCAAAGTTTGTGCCGGCTCAAGGAGTGGGGCACAGGCACACCCATATAATGACGGATCGAAGCAGCAACGCGCGCCGGCCGCAATGGCCGGCGAGGGGGTTTACATTTGCCATGGTCCAACCGCGCATCACCACCTCGATCCAATGGCGCGGGCCTGCCTGGGCGGTGCTGAGTTACGGCTTCCGCCCGTTCTTCCTGCTCGGCGCCGCCTTTGCCGCGATCGCGGTGCCGGTCTGGCTGGCCGTGCTGCAATCCGGCATTGCGCCCGCCGGCCCGTTCGACGGCTTCCGCTGGCACATCCACGAGATGATCTTCGGCTATCTCGGCGCGATCATCGCCGGTTTCGCCCTCACCGCCGTTCCGAACTGGACCGGCAGGCTGCCGCTGTCGGGCTTGCCGCTCGCGGGCCTCGCCGGCCTTTGGCTCGCGGGGCGCATTGCCTGCGCCTTCCTGCCGTCGCCCGCCTGGGCGGCCGCGATCGACGGCGCGTTTCTCATTGTGCTCGCCGCGGCGATCTGGCGCGAGATCGTCGCTGGCAAGAATTTGCACAACGTGCCGATCGCCGGGCTCATAACCGTGTTCGCGCTGGCCAATCTCATATTTCATGGCGCGGGGCTTTGGCCGGGCTTGCAGGGCTATGGCGAGCGCATTGCGCTTGGCATCGCGGCGCTCCTCATCGCGCTGATCGGCGGTCGCATCGTCCCGAGCTTCACCCGGAACTGGATGGCGAAGGCGAAGCTCGAGCCGCTGCCCGAGCCGTTCGGCCGCTTCGACAAGCTGGCGCTCGGGGTGCTTGCGGTTGCGGTCGTTGCCTGGATGGCGTGGCCTGGCGCTCTGCCGACCGCAGTCTTGCTGCTCGCGGCGAGCCTGATGCATTTCGTGCGGCTGTCACGTTGGCGCGGCACGCGGACGGCGCGGGAGCCGATCCTGCTCGTGCTCCATCTCGGCTATCTCTGGCTCGCGGTCTCGCTTGCGCTCATGGGACTCGCGACACTGGCGCCGAGCGCGCTCACGGCCTCTGCGGGCTTGCACGCGCTGACGGCGGGCGCGATCGGCACCATGACGCTTGCCGTCATGACACGCGCGAGCCTCGGACATACCGGCCGCGAGATCAAAGCCGACGGCGCGACGCTGGCCATCTATGCCCTGGTCACACTTGGGGCGCTGCTGCGCGTCGCAGCACCACTGCTTCCCGCCGACTACCTCACGACGCTGATCGCGAGCGGTGTGCTGTGGAGCGGCGCCTTCGCCCTGTTTGTCGTGGTCTATGGTCCGATCCTGGCGAGACCGGGTGCGGGGCGCATCTGATCCATCGCGGCTGCCCCCACGGGTCGCGGCGCTACGGAATATCCTGCGCGCTTAAGCGCTGCGCGCCGGCGCGCGCGGCATTGGAGCGCGGGTCGAGCCTGAGCGCTTCCTTGTAGTCGGCCAGCGCGTTGTCGGTCTCGCAGAGCCGCTCATGCGCCGCCGCCCGCTGGATGTAGCCTTCGACGGTTGGCTTCAAGCGCAGGCCCCGCGTCAGGTCGCCGACCGCGTCCTGATATTTCTCGGTGTGGAGAGAAAGATCGCCGCGCGCGTAATAGCAAAGCGCGATGGTGCCGTCCTTTTCGATCCCGGCGTTCAGGTCGGCCAGCGCCCGCTCGTAATGGCTCTTGCGCAGATAGCTCATGCCGCGGTTGCAATAGGCGCGCGCCTCGTCGGGCTTCAGGCGGATGGCCTCCGTCAGGTCGGCGATGGCGCGCTCATATTGGCGCGCGGCGACGAAAGCGGTGCCACGATTGTACCAGCCCTGGGCGAGGCTCGGGTTCTTGGCGATGACGTGGCTGTAATCGGCGATGCCGAGCTCGAACTGGCCGGTCTGGATATAGGCGTTGCCCCGGTTGAGATAGGCGGTCTCGTTGTCGGGATCGAGGCCGATCAGTTCGCTGAACACTGCGATCGACTCCATCGGCTTGCCTTCCTGCACACAGGCGATCGCGCGCCTGAGCAGCCTGTCGGCGCGCTCCTCCTTGGAAATCGTATCGTCGAGCAGGGGGAAGCTGCCGCATCTGAAATTCTCGGCAGCCGCCTGCGCCGGGAACGTCAGCAAGAGCAGCACGGCGCCAAGCGCATAGGTAAGCGGTCGCATGGGCATTCGTCCTCCTCTCGCTCAGTCGAGCTTGAACCGAGCCTGTTCCGGCTTGTGATCGGGCAGGGTCAGCGTGACGACGATGACGGTGTCTGGGCCGATCTCCAGGGCGCCCGTGCCTTTCAGCAAATTCGCGCCTTCGGGTGCGAGCTCGATCTTCTCGGTCTTGCCGTCTGCGAGCACGGTGGCGCTCGCCTTGGCGTCCTTGACGTTCTCCGGCTCGCCGTCGTCATGAGTGACGTAGATCTCGATGGCGCGGCCGTTAGTCACGAGCTCGAGCCGATGATGGCCATTCGTCTCGACGACCTTGCCGCCATGCTTCGACTCCACCGGGGCGCCGGCTTTCGTGTGGCTCTCATGCGCCACGGCCGGCATTGCCGTAAGAACCGAGGCGGCGAGGATGACTTTCAGCATGCGCATCTCCTTGTCGGGTTAGAAGGCTTCGGCGTGGGCCAGGCGATCCTCCGCCGAGACGAGCCGCTCGAGCGGCTCGCGGCCGAGCAGCCAGAACAGGATCGGCGTGAGGAAGGCGTCGAGCAGCGTCGCCGTGATCAGGCCGCCGAAGATCGTCACGGCGACGGGATTGAGCAGCTCCTTGCCCGGTTCGTCGGCATTGATCATCAGCGGCACGAGCGCGATGCCGGCCGCCAGCGCCGTCATCAGCACGGGCCTCAAGCGTTCGAGCGTGCCGCGTATGATCAGCTTGCGCCCAAAGCGCTCGCCCTCGAACAGCGCAAGGTTGATGTAATGGCTGATCTTGAGGATGCCGTTACGCGTGGCGATGCCGGCCAGCGTGATGAAGCCGATGGCGCTCGCCACCGAAAGCGGCTGGCCCGCGATCCAGAGCGCGGCGACGCTGCCGATCAGCGCGAGCGGCACGTTGCCCATGATGATCAGCGCGAGCACGCTCGACCGGTAGCGCGAATAGAGCACGATGAAGATCAGCCCGAGCGAAACGAGCGACAGGAGGAGAATGCGGAACGAAGCTTCTTCCTGCGCCTGAAACTGGCCTTCGAGCTGCGTGAAATAGCCTTGCGGCAGGTCGGTGGCGGCGATCTCGGCACGGATCTGCCCGACGATGCGCGCCATGTCCGAGCCGTCGGTATTCGCGAGCACCGCGATGCGCCGGCGGCTGTTCTCGCGCAGGATCTGGTTCGGCCCGTCGGTCTCGACCACCTCCGCCACGTTCTTGAGCGGGATGCGGCCGGCAGGCGATTCGATGAGCATCTCGCTCAAGCGCCGGCCACGACGGTCGTCGTCGCTCAAGCGCAGCACGACATCGAAGCGCTTGGATTGGTCGATCACCTGCGACACGACGCGGCCGTTCGCCAGCGTCTCGAGGGTCTCGGTGATGGCGCTGGGATTGAGGCCGTAGCTTTTGGCCTTGTCGTAGTCGACGCGCACCTGGAGCTGAGGCACGCGGACCTGCTTCTCGGTCTGCAGGTCGACGATGCCGGGGATCGGCGCGAGCCGCCGCTCCAGCTCCGCCGCCAGTCCTTGCAGCGTGTCGTAGTCGTCGCCGTAGATCTTGAGCGCGATCTGCGCGCGCACGCCTGACAGCATGTGGTCGAGGCGGTGCGCGATAGGCTGCCCGACCAGAATGCTCGCCGGCAGCACCGAGAGCCGCGCGCGGATATCCGCCAGCACCTCTTCGCGGCTCCGCTCGGACTTGGTCAGGTCGATGTCGAGCTCGCCCACGTGGACGCCTTCGGCATGCTCGTCGAGCTCGGCACGCCCGGTGCGCCGCCCGACCGAATGCACCTCGGGGACCTTGAGCACGATTTCCTCGGCGAGGCGGCCGATGCGATCGCTTTCGGAGAGGCTGATGCCGGGCTGAAGGATGACGCTCACCAGCACCGTGCCCTCGTTGAAGGCTGGGAGGAAGGCGCGCGGCAGAAGCGCCGCGGCGAAGATCGCGCCGGCGACCGCGACCACCGGCAGGCCGACCACGAAGGTCGGCCGGGCGAAGCACCATTCGAGCCCACGCTCCTGCCATCGCTTGAGCACGCGCACGATCGGGCTCTCCTGCTCGGCGAGATGCTTCATGCGCGGCAAGAGCCAATAGGAGAGAACGGGCGTCACCGTCATCGAGACGATCAGGCTCGCGACGATCGCGGTGATGAAGGCGATGCCGAGCGGCGTGAACAGGCGCCCTTCGATGCCCGACAGCGCGAAGAGCGGAATGAACACCAGCACGATGATCGCCGTCGCGTAGAGAATGCCGCTCCGCACCTCGATGGAGGCCGACGCGACAACCTCCTCGACGCTGCGCCGGTCGTGACCCATGGCGGCGCGATGCAATCCGAGCCGGCGGTAGATGTTCTCGACGTCGACCACCGCGTCGTCCACCACGACGCCGATGGCGATGGCGAGCCCGCCCAAGGTCATGGTGTTGATCGAGAGCCCCATGAACTGGAACACGATCACCGTGGTCAGCACCGAGAGCGGGATGGCGGCCAGCGAAATGAAGGTGGTCTGCCAGTTGAGCAGGAACAGGAACAGCACCACGGCGACCACGAGCAGCGCCTCGATCAGAACCTTTCGCACATTGGCGATGGAGGTTTCGATGAAGGTCGCCTGCCGGAACTGCACGTCGATCAGGCGCACGCCTTCCGGCATAGTGCGTTGCAGCTCGGGCAGCATTGCCTCGATGTCACGCGTGATGGTGACGGTGTCGGCGTTGGGCTGTTTCTGCACGGCGAGGATCACAGCGCGCTTGCCGTTGAAGCCAGCCTCGCCGCGTTTGGTGCGCGCGGCAAAATCGACCTCGGCGACTTGATTGAGCGTCACTGCCTGGCCGGCGCGATGCGCGACCACGAGGTTCTGCAGGTCTTCGATCCGTGTGGTGCGGCCGATATTGCGGATGAGATATTCGCGCGCCCGGTCCTCGACGAAGCCGCCGCCGGTATTGGCGCCGAACTCGCGGATCGCCGCCTCGATGGCCGGAAAGCCGATATCGAGCATCGTCATGCGGCGCGGATCGGGGACCACGCGATATTGCCTGACCTCGCCGCCGATGGGGATGACCTGCGAGACGCCCGGCACGGTGAGGAGCTGCGGCCTGACGGTGAAGTCCGCCAGCTCGCGCAAGGTCATGGCGTCGGCGGTCTCGCTCGACATGGCGATCAGCATGATCTCGCCCATGATCGAGGAGATCGGGCCCATCTGCGCGAGCACGTTCGGCGGAAGCTGCCCGCGCACGAGCTGCAGCCGTTCAGCGACCTGCTGGCGTGCGAGATAGATATCAGTCGCCCAGTCGAACTCGACATAGACGATGGAGAGACCGACGCCTGAGACGGAGCGCACGCGGGTCACGCCCGCCATGCCGTTCATGGCGGTCTCGATGGGGAAGGTGACGAGCAGCTCGATCTCTTCCGGGGCGAGCCCTTCGGCCTCGGTCAACAAGGTGACGGTCGGCCGATTGAGGTCCGGGAAGACGTCGACGGGCAGCCGCTCGATGGTGAAGAGGCCGTAGATCATCACGCCGACCGCGGCGATCAGCACGAAGAGGCGGTTGGCGAGGCTCGCGCGGATGATGGCGTTGAACATCGCGTGCCTACCGGACCTGGTTGATCAATTCGGCGCCATCGACGACGACGCGCTCGCCCACCTCGAGCCCCGCGGTGACGAGCACCTGCTCGCCGTCGAGCGGCACGGTCCGCACCGGAAGCGGCTTGAACCGCTCAGGCGCGGCCTTGGCCCAGACCTGCGGCAGGCCGTTCGCGCCGCGCACCACGGCGGCGCGCGGCAGGACAATGCCCTCGACCGTGTCGCCGCTCTGCAGCGTGACATGCATCGTCGTGCCTATGGCGAGCGTGCGGCGTGGATCGTCGACCTTGAAGTAAAGCGGGCGCGAGTGCTGCCGCAGCGTCGGCGCCTGGCCGACGTAAGAGAGCGTGACGGTTTCGCCCTTGCCGTCGATGGCCTGCGCGGTTTTGATCCCGCTATAGTCGTCGAGCCCGCCGGCGCCGATGGCCTCGACCCAGAGCCGGGCCGGATCGACGATCTCGAACAGCGTGTCGCGGGCGTTGACCACCTGTCCGGGCCGCACATTCGCCACCGAGATGATGCCGCTCACCGGCGCCGCCAGCGGAAGCTTCTCGGCGGGCTTCGGCTCGAGCTTGCGCTTCTGCTCGCGCAGAGATTCGACCTCGACTTCAGCGTCCTCGATCGCGCCCTGCGCGACATAACCTTTGGCGACCCCGGTGAGGCGTGCGAGGCGCTGCTCGGCGACCCGCAGCTTGCCTTCGACGTCGGCCGCCATCTGCTCGAGCGAGCCGCGCTCGTAGACCGGCATGGAGGGCGCGACCCTTGCGAGCACGTCGCCGGCCTTGACCGCCTGGCCGACAAACGACACGCCGTCGCCGGTGAACTCGATCACTCCGTCCATCGGCGCCTGGACGCGGCCCTCGAAGGACGGATCGGCGACCACGGTGCCGACAAGCTCGGTCCCAGGCCGTGCGCTGGTCTCGCTGGTGACGGCCGTGCGAATGCGCAGCAGGCGCTGCGATGGCTTGGGCAGAAACACCGCGCCGTCAGGCAGCTTGCGCGGGACGTTGCCCCCGGCCGCTTGAGCTGGGGCGTCGCCGTGATCGTGATCCTCATGCGCAAACGCGCCGGTCGCGTCCCCCATCAGAAGGGCTCCGGCGACGAGAACGGCCTTCACCGCTTTGCGTTTGCCTTCGACGACGTTCAGACGCGGCTGGCCCGCCTGCTGCGCGCCGGCTTGCTCGGGTAGCGCTTCGGTTTGCTCTGGTCTCTCTTCCCCCGGCGGACGGATCGGCCGGAAGGCGAACGACAGGAAGAAGCCGAAGGCCGCGGCAAGTGCCGCAAGGACCCAGGTCACGGGCTGCGCCAGCACGGATGTCCAGGCGATCGCCGAGGTTTCGCTTTCGCGCGCGGGCTCCGGGATCTCCAGCGTACCGGCAAGCAGGTCAACGCTCTCACCCGCCGTGACGACGAAGGTCAGTGCCTTGGTCCCCGGCACGTCGACCCAGTCCGCCTCGATCTCGTAGACCCCGTCGCCGAGCGGCTTGGCGGTGGCCGACGGGATACCCTCGCCGGAGACCTCGATGGTCGCGCCGTCGACCGGCTCGTTGGTGTCGGACCGGTCGAGATGGATGGTGAGCGTATGCCCGTCAGGTGTGGCAACGAGCTCGAGCGCGCTGCCGACGCTCTCGAGCCGCGGGACGTGCTCGATGGAGACGCGCGCTGCCTCGTCCCCGTGATCGTGGCCGGGCCCGGCCAAAGCAGGCGCGGCCGTGACCAGGAGCAGGAAAGGAATAGTGCAAAGTCGGTGCATGCTTCGACACCCGCGATCGCGAATGGACCATGGGAAGCAGCGCATGACGTGAAAGACGGAAGTTGGCTCCGAACGCCTGGAGCGCGGACGAGCCGGCTCCGAACACGATCACGACATGGGCTGCCGCTCAGGCAGGCTGCGTCCGGACGGGCGCAGCTCTAGGCGGTCGCGGTCGGTGGCCGAAGCAGAGGATAGAAGAGTTGGCCGTAGCGGAGCGCGTCGTCCCGCTCGGCAAATCTGTCGCGCGTCGGCGCGGAAAGCGTGAAGCGGTCGGCGAACAACGGCACGGCGGACGCGCAGCAATGCGCATCGGTGCAGCAGACGGTGAGATGGCCGTGCGGCCCGCAGCCGTGATCGTCCGTCGCCACCGCGCTCGCCGTCTCGCCTACGGCGATGCCGGGCTCATGGCCCCCATAGGCAGGCCCCGGAGAGCTGGGATGAGCGAGCGCGACGCCGGCGCCGCCTCCAAATATGAAGGCGCTCACGATCAACAGCCGAATCCAATGGATGCAGGCCTCGCGCATGAAGTGAGCGAAGCCCAAGGGCGCCCGCAATGTCAAGCCCGAACGCCGAAGCTCTCCCGAATGTTACCGGTGACCCAGGGCAAGTGCGCTACTGGGGCTCGATGTCCCCGCAGGCGACCGGGAGGGTGACCGTCGCCGGAATGTCGCCGAGCGACGCCGCCGTGTCGGGCAGCTTCGCGCTGGTGAACACGCCGTGGACGAACACCACGCGCTTGTCGAGATCGAGCTTCTGCCCGCCGAACGCCTTGCCGAAGGCCGCCTCCAGCTCGGGCAGCGAGACCGCCTTCTCGTAATGATAGGCGCCGCGCGGAGACGCCGCGGGATAGGTGTCCCGGGGAATCTCCATGCTCACCGGATCGTCGTGGAACGGGACCATGGTCGTGCCCGCCATCGGCTCGGTCTCGATCAGGTCGATCACGCCGTCCGCGTTCTTATCGGCATCGGCGCCGGGACACGACGCCGCCTTGCCGTCGGCGAACCCGTGGAAATGCTGCAGGTGCATCATGCCGCCGGGCGTCCCTTCCGCATCGACGGCGATGGTGAGCTGGTCGCCCTTGACGGTAAAGGTTGCGGTGCCGCCGGCATCGCTCCCGGTCACCGCGCTGTTGAGCGGCTTGAGCTTCGCGACGTAAACGGCGTCTTCCGCCTGCGCCGCGCTGATGAGCAAGGCAAAGCAAGCAAAGGCCGGCAGTCCGGCAAGCATGGGTCGCATGGGAATCCTCCTTGAAGCAGCGCGTTCTCGGGCGCGCGCATCGATTGCGCGTATCCTAGGACGAGGCTCCACAAAAAGAAATATGGATGATATATCTTTTAAGCTCGGGAACAGTTCCCAGGTGGTCCATGCAAGCCCGACATGGTACTGGCTTGGCGAAGGTGGCGAGGACGATGCTGTGACGCTGGCACGACAGAACGTTGCGCGCATTCGGACGCAATCGAGCGCGGATGCTCAGGCGGCGATGCAGCACGCCATCGAGCTTTGGCGGTCCAAGGGCATTCGCGTCGCCGGCCTGGTCGAGGAGACCCACGGCCTGCCGGATCGCGTCTGCAGCGCGGGGCTTCTCCGCGACGTCGTCACCGGCGAGACCTACTCGATCCATCTGGAGACGCTGCCGGCGGGAAAGACCTGCCACATCGATTCCGACGGCGCCGAGCGCGCATGCGCCGCGATCCTCGCGCAGATCGAGGCATGCGATGTCCTGGTGCTCAGCAAGTTCGGCAAGCTCGAGGAGGCCGGCGGCGGGCTGTTTCCAGCCTTCGCCTCGGCGGTCGATGCCGGCATCCCCGTCTTGACCACGGTCTCGTCGAAGCATCTCGCCGCCTGGGATGCGTTCGTGCCGGACGCGGCAGTTCTCCCGGCGGACATGGCGGCGCTGCAGGATTGGTGGGCTGCAGTCGGCCGCCATTGACCGCCTGGGTCAGTCCGCGGGCGCCGAGACGCTGAGCACGGTAAGCAGGCGCTCCCGTCCGTCATTGCCCGACCAGCCCATGGACTGGCCCGGCGACAGGCCGATCAGCGCCGCGCCGACCGGCGTCAGCACGGAAATCTTGCCGGCATTGATGTCGGCGTCCTCCGGCAGCACGAGCTGGACGTCGAGACGGCGGCCGTCATCGACCTCGAACGCGACGGTCGAACCGATGCGCACCACATCGCGCGGCATGGCCGTGTCGGGGAGGATCTCGGCGCGCTCCAATTCGCGGAGCAGCGCCGCCGAGACCTCGGGGAGGCGCTGCGACGCTGCGGTCGCGATCGCGGTGAGCCGCCGTTCCTCGTCATTGCTGACGACGATGCGGGGTAGGGTGTTGGTGGCAAGTTGCATAGACATGGAAACCTCATTGCGGCTTGGTCAGGCGCCCATTCGCGGTGCCATGACTTGAAAAGCCGATTGCGCTGCCGGTTTCGACGGCAGCAATTGGTGTTTGAGCTAAGGAAGAACGTCCCCGTGCGCGCGCAAAGGCGGCGCGGCGCCGGGGCTAGCTGCCTGCGGCGTCGATCCCCTTGGGGGGAAGGCGCAGATGGAAAGCGCAGAACGACATGACACTTACATGGTACCACACGCGGAGCGCGTCAACAGGTCTTGCGCGCGGCTGCGGGGATCAATTCGGGGGCGGGAGCCCGGCGCAAGCGCGAAGACCGGCGCGCGCGTGATTGATCAGCTCCGCATCGCCATGCAGCGAATAGACGGCGTGGATCGAATAGGAGAACTCGGGCGCCTGAGACACGAGGGAAAGCCGGCCGGCCTCGAGATAGGGCCGGATGACGCTGAGGCGAAAATAGCCGCTTCCGCCCGCGTTCAGAATAAAGGCGATCGCCAGCGGACCGAACGAGATGGTGACGGCGGGATTGCCGAGCGTGGGAAAGGCCGCGCGCTGGCTCGCGGCGAATGCCGGCCCCCAGTCGATATGGATATAGCCGCCGGGATCGAAATCGCCGCTCGGCGACGACGTCACCATGACGAGCTTCTCCTCGGTGAGAAGCTCGACAGTGAGGTCGGTCTGCACCGGCGGATTGTAGAGCACCGCGAGATCGAGCTCGCCGTGGTGGATGTCGTCGAGCATCTGGCGCGGCGTGTTCACCGCGGCGCGCAAGGCGATTGCCGGCTGATGGTGCCGCATCCAGATCAGCCAGTTGGCGAGGAGCGGGCTCCATAGGCCGAGCTCGCCGCCGATCGAGATGACGTTCTCATGCCCGGGCGGCAGGGCGACACGCTGGCGCGCGCGTTCCCAAACTTGCACCAGGGTCAGGGCATCGCGCTGAAACCGCTCGCCCGCGGGGGTGAGCTTGGCGCCGGCCTTGTTGCGCACGAAGAGCCGGCGCCCGAGCTGCTCCTCCAAGGTGCGGATGCGCGCGCTGACCGCGGTCTGGGTGACATGCAGGCGTTCGGCGGCGGCGACGAAACTCCCATTGCCGACCACCTCCAAGAATGTGCGCGCCAGTTCAACGTCCATGCCCAGATAATATGAAAAAATGTGCTGAAAACCAGCAATATCATTCGTTTGCCTGCTGTTATTTCCGGTGCCATCTAACATCGTGCTCGCTGCAAACCTGGAAGCTCCCGGTCCTGCGAGTGCCTGCCCGCGCTGTCGTCCAAGGAATCCGCGCGAAATGAGCCGCCTTGAATACGGACCGGATCTGAGCCCCGAGCAGCGGGCACTGATAGAAGAGCTCACGCGGAGTTTGCAGCCCGGGCAGGCCCTCTGGCTCAGTGGATATTTCGCGGGGCTCGAGCGCGCCGCGCTCCAGGCGGTCGCGCCGCCTCCGGAGGGGCTCGCCGGCCTGGTCCTGTCAGCGGCGCTCGCGCCTGCCGGCACCCGCACGCTCACGATCCTGTTCGCCAGCGAGACCGGCAATTGCGCGGCGCTTGCGACCGAGGCGGCCAATGCCGCGCGCGCAGCCGGTCTCACGCCGTCCGTCGCCGACGTGGCGCAATACAAGACGCAGAAGCTGAAGGACGAGCAGGACCTTCTCGTTATCGCCAGCACGCACGGGGAAGGGGACCCGCCGCAATCGGCGAAGCCCTTCTTCGAGTTTCTCGAAAGCCGCAAAGCGCCGAAGCTGCCGTCCTTGCGCTACGCGGTGCTCGCGCTCGGCGACTCCACCTATGAGCATTATTGCGGCGCCGGGAAATGGCTGGACAAGCGGCTCGCCGAGCTTGGCGCGACGGCGCTCGAGCCGCGCGTCGATTGCGATGTCGATTTCGACGACGCGGCCGCCGCGTGGATTGCCAAGATCGTCGCGAGGCTCGACCAACGTGCGGCGCCGACCGCAACCGTGACGGCGGGTTCGGGCGCAGCGCAGATGGCCGCCTCGGCGGCACCGGCGAGCTTCAGCCGGAAGAATCCCTTCCTCGCGCCCATGATCGAGAACCTTGCGCTGACGGGGCGTGGGTCGAGCAAGGAGACGCGCCATATCGAGCTGTCGCTCGAAGGCTCGGGCATAAGGTTCCAACCCGGCGATGCGCTCGGCATCCTGCCGCGCAACGACCCGGCGCTGGTCGAAGCGTTGCTTGCCGGCCTCGACCTCCCGCCCGATGCGCCGGTCACCGCAAGGACCAAAACCACCACGCTCCGCGAGGCGCTCGACGGCGAGTATGAGATCAGCGCCGCGACCCCGCGCTTCCTCGATCATTGGGCCGCGGTCAGCGGCTCGGCCGAGCTCAAGGCCTTGGCCGAAACGGACCGGCCGGAAGAGCGGACCGCCTTTCTGCATGGGCATCACGTCATCGATTTCGTGCGCCGCTTCCCGGTGAAGGGCATCGAGCCGCAAGCCTTCGTCGATGGCCTGCGGCTCGCGAATCCGCGCCTCTATTCCATCGCCTCGAGCCAGGCCGCGTTCGAAGACGAGGTGCATCTCACCATCACCACGCTGCGCTATGAGCTGCACGGCGAGCTGCGCACCGGCGTGACCTCGGGCTATTTCGCCCAGCGCGCGACGCTCGACGACACCGTGCGCGCCTATGTCCAGCCGAATCCGCGCTTCCGGCTCGCCGCCGACGATGCGCCGATGCTGATGATCGGCGCGGGCACCGGCATCGCGCCCTACCGCGCCTTCCTGCAGGAGCGCGAGGCGCGCGGCGCCACCGGCAAGTCCTGGCTCGTGTTCGGCGAGCGCAATTTCCATACGGATTTTCTCTACCAGACCGAATGGCAGGACATGCTGAAGAGCGGCGTGCTCGGCCGCATGACGGTCGCCTTCTCGCGCGACAGCGGGCGGAAGGTCTACGTTCAGCATCGGCTGAAGGAGCACGCGCGCGACGTCTATGCCTGGCTCCAGGAAGGCGCGCATATCTATGTCTGCGGCGCCGCGAGCCTCGGCCCCGAGATACACGCCGCGCTGCACGAGATCGTCGAGAGCGAAGGCGCGCTGAGCCGCGCCGCTGCCGACGACTATCTCGCCGCGCTCCAGCGTGAGCAGCGCTACCAGGTCGACGTGTACTGAGGCCCGCCATGGACGCACGCGCACCCATCGACCGCAGCCGCGACCTCTCCCAACCGCTCGACAAGCTCGGGCCCGACGAGACGTTGAAGGCCGACAGCGATCAACTGCGCGGCACGATCGTCGAGGGCCTCGCCGAAGAGATCACCGCGGCCGTACCCGGCAGCGACCCGAAGCTGATGAAGTTTCATGGCCTTTATCAGCAAGATAATCGGGACGTCCGCGATGAGCGGCGCCGCCAGAGGCTGGAACCGGATTTCTCCTTCATGGTCCGGGTTCGGCTTCCTGGCGGCGTCTGCACCCCTGCGCAATGGCTGAAGCTCGACGCGCTCGCGCGGAAGTTTGCCGGCGAGACGCTGCGGCTGACGACGCGCCAGACCTTCCAGCTCCACGGCGTGAAGAAGCACAATCTGCGCGCCGTGATTCAGGGCCTGCGCGAGGTGCTGCTCGATACCAAGGCGGCCTGCGGCGACGATTCGCGCGGCGTGATGTGCTCGGTGAACCCGCATCTCTCCGACCTGCACGCCGAGGTCTATGCGCTGGCGAAAGCCGCGAGCGACTACGCGATCCCGAAGACCGGCGCCTATCGCGAGATCTGGTACGGGGAGGAGAGGGGGCCGAGCGACGGCGCGCCGGAAGAGCCGCTTTACGGCAAGACCTACATGCCGCGCAAGTTCAAGATCGGCTTCGTCATCCCGCCAGTCAACGACATCGACGTCTATACGCAGGATCTCGGCTTCATCGCCATTGCCTCGCGCGGGCGCCTGCGTGGCTTCAACGTGGCGATCGGCGGCGGCATGGGCCGTACCGACCAGGCGCCGCACACCTATCCGCGGCTTGCCGACGTCATCGGCTACGTGCCAACCGACAAGGTCTTTGCCGCCATCCAGGCGGTCATGGAGGTGCAGCGCGACTATGGCGACCGCGTCGACCGCAACCACGCGCGCTTCAAATATACGATCGACGACAAGGGCCTCGACTGGATCAAGCGCGAGATCGAGGCGCGCCAGGGCTTCGCTTTCGAGCCCGCGCGGCCCTATCGCTTCACCACCAATGGCGACGCCTATGGCTGGGCGCGCGGCAAGGACGGCAAGGAGCACTGCACGCTGTTCATCGAGAACGGCCGGGTCGCGAACCTGCCCGATGCGCCGCTATTCGATGGCTTGCGTGCTCTCGCGGAGGTCCACAAGGGCACGTTCCGCGTCACGCCAAACCAGAACCTGATCGTCGCGGACATCGCGCCCGGCGAGCGGCCCGCGATCGAAAGCCTGCTCGCCGAATATGGGCTCGACCCGCATGCCAAGCACAGCGCGCTCAGGCTGAACTCGATGGCCTGCGTCGCGCTGCCGACCTGCGGCCTCGCCATGGCCGAAGCCGAGCGCTATCTGCCGGGGCTCGTCACCAAGATCGAGTCCCTCCTCGCGCAGCACGGGCTCGAGCGGGACCCGATTACCATCCGCATGACCGGCTGCCCGAATGGCTGCGCGCGTCCCTATATCGGCGAGATCGGGCTGACCGGCCGCGCCCCCGGCAAATACAACCTCTATCTCGGCGGCGGCTTTCACGGCGAGCGCCTCAACAAGATGTATCTGGAGAATGTCGGCGAGCCCGCGATCCTCGACGCGCTGGACAAGGTGCTCGGGCACTACGCGCGCGACCGCGCCACCGGCGAGCATTTCGGCGACTTCGCCATCCGCGCGGGCTATGTGCGCGAGGTGAAGGAAGGCCGCGCCTTCAACGATTGAACCAAGGGAGAAAATTGAATGTCGTTGCAGCTTGGCCAGGTCGCGCCGGATTTCGAGCAGGATTCGACGGAAGGTGTCATCAGCTTCCACCAATGGCTGGGAGACTCATGGGGCATCTTCTTCAGCCACCCGCGCGACTTCACGCCGGTCTGCACCACCGAGCTCGCCGAGGTGGCGCGGCTCAAGCCAGAATGGGAGAAGCGCGACGTGAAGCCGCTCGGGCTCTCCGTCGATCCGGTCGATTCGCACCACGTCTGGGAGAAGGACATCGAGGAGACGCAAGGCCATGCCGTCAACTTCCCGATGCTGGCAGACCCCGACAAGAAGGTCGCGACGCTCTACGGCATGATCCATCCCGATGCCGACCCCAACGTGACGGTGCGCTGCGTTTACGTCATAGACCCGGCCAAGAAGATCAGGCTGATCCTGACCTATCCGCCGAGCGCGGGCCGGAACTTCGCCGAGATCCTGCGGACCATCGACAGCTTGCAGCTGACCGATGGGCGCAAGGTCTCGACGCCGGTAAACTGGCAGCCGGGCGACCCGGTCATCATCGTGCCGAGCCTCAGCAATGAGCAGGCAAAGGAGCACTTCCCTCAAGGCTGGGACGAGCTTAAGCCTTATCTACGCGTGGTGAGGTTGACCAATTGATCGAGACGGCGACAGCGAAGGACGCAGCGGCCGCGGCAGCTGCCGAGCTCCATGAGCCGGCATCGGCCGAGCAGGTCCCTGCCTGGCGCAAGGCGATGCGCGAGCGGCTGATCGCCGAGCGCCTCAACCTGCCGTCTTCGCTGCGCCGCGAGCATGCGGGCGAGATCGCGCGCCATATCCTGGCGCTGCTCGGCCCGCTCGATGGCCGCGTCGTCAGCCTGTATTGGCCCATTCGCGCCGAGCCGGACTTGCGCGGCCTGATGCCGTCGATAACCGAGGCGGGCGGGCAGTGCGCGCTGCCAGTGATCGTCCAGAAGAAGGCGCCGATGGTGTTCCGCCCGTGGGAGCCCGGGGTGAAGCTCATTCCAGGCGTTTGGAACATCCCCGAGCCGCCGGAGAGCGTGGCCGTCATCCCCGATGTCGTCGTCACGCCGGTCGTCGGCTTCGACGATGCCTGCTTCAGGCTCGGCTATGGCGGCGGTTATTTCGATCGCACGCTCGCGAGCCTCGCCAAGCGACCGTTCGTGATCGGCGTGGGCTTTGCATACGCGGCGCTGCCGACCATATATCCGCTTCCGCATGACGTGCCGCTCGATGCCGTCGTCACGGAGCGCGGCGTCCTGCGGCCGGCCCGCACCGCCCGCCGTGAAACAGAAGATGGGCCGCGCGCCGACGTTGCGCCCACAGGGTAATCGAAATGGTTTCACCATCTGCTGCCTTGACCGAGGCCGATCTCCGCCACGACGTCGCCGGCGCGGTCGCATCCATCCGCGGCGATATCGAACGCGACGGCTTCGCCTTCCGTAGCGGCAAGGAGATGCGTGCGATCCTGCGTGCGCGCGGGCTCGACGCGTGGCCGGCCTTCGCCGCGAGCTGGAACGAGCTCGGCCTCGACGTCTATATGGCTGACGGCGGGCGCTACCGGCGCCGGCGCTTTGCGGCGTTCGGCGCGAGCGACGGCATCGTCACCCGCAAATCGCACCAGCCGCACTATCAGAGCCGCGACCACAATCCGCTGAACGGCGGCGTTGAGCGCTGGTTCATGCCGGTGGCCGACGGCGTTGCCGCCAACGGCTTCACCCGCGGCATTCTGGGGCTCTGCACCACTTTGTTCGACACGGTCTCGGCGCCTGAGACCGCCGCCGAGCCCTGGCATGTCGAGATGCACCAATTCCGCATCGAGGCGACGCCCAACGGCGCGGGCTTGCCGACGCCCGAAGGCGCGCATCGCGACGGCGTCGACTTCGTCTGCGTCATGCTGGTCAACCGCACCAACGTTTCGAGCGGCGTCACGCAGATCTTCGGCCCCGACGGCAGTCCGCTCGGCGAATTCACCCTGACCGATCCGCTCGATGCGGTGTTTCTCGACGACCGGCGCGTCTTCCACGGCGTCACGCCGATCGCGCCGATCGACCCCGCGCACAAAGCCTGCCGCGATGTCCTGGTGTTGACCTTTCGCCGGGAAGAGGCGGCCCTGGCCCGCGTGCGCGCCTGAGCCTCGGCGAAGGGGAGGGTACTATGGACGACATCGCTATTGCGCGGGCGTTGCATGTTGCGGGCGTAGTCGTCTGGATGGGCGGCGTGACCATGGCGACCACCGTGTTCCTGCCGGCGCTCCGGCGCGGCGAGTTCGGCGACGACTGGCCTGCCGCGTTCCACGCCGTCGAGAGCCGGTTCATCTGGATCGCGCGCGCCATGGCCCTGCTCGTCGGCGCGACCGGCTTCTATATCGTCGAGCGGCTCAACCTTTGGCCGCGCTTCGCCTCCGCCGACTATTGGTGGATGCACGCGATGCTCGGCCTCTGGCTGCTGTTCATGGGTGTGCTGTTCGTGTTCGAGCCGCTGGTCCTGCGCCGCCGCTTCCATAGCTGGGCGCGCGCGGAGCCGCGTGAAGCCTTCGCCTGGCTGCAATGGGGCCACACGTTGCTGCTCACCCTTGCCTTGGTGACCATCGTCGGCGCCGTGGCCGGTGCCCACGGCTACTCGCCGTTCTGATGCCGGCCCGCGCCTAGCGGCCGGCGCGCTTAGGTGATGCGCGGCAGCGTCTGGTAGGTGTGGAACGGCGGCGGCGAGGACAGCGTCCATTCGAGCGTCGTCGCGCCTGCACCCCACGGATTTCCCGCCGCGCGCTCTTTGCGCGCAAGCGCATAGGCCATGCCCACCAGGAACACGATCACCCCCGCGAAGGACATGTACGATCCGACCGAAGCGATCAGGTTCCAGGGCGCAAACGCATCCGGAAAATCGGCGATACGCCGCGGCATGCCGGCGAGGCCCAGGAAATGCATCGGGAAGAAGGCGATGTTGGCGCCGATGAACATGAGCCAGAAATGCGCCTGCGCGAACGGCTCGGAATACATGTAGCCGGTCATTTTCGGGAACCAGAAATACCAGGCCCCGAAGATCGCGAAGACCGCCGCGAGCGAGAGCACATAGTGGAAATGGGCGACGACGTAATAGGTGTCGGTCAGCGAGCGGTCGACGCCGGCATTGGCAAGCACCACGCCCGTCACCCCGCCGATGGTGAATACGAACACGAAGGCCATCGCCCAGAGCAGCGGCGCGCGGAACGAGAGCGAGCCGCCCCACATGGTCGCGATCCAGGAGAACACCTTGATGCCGGTCGGCACGGCAATCACCATGCTGGCGAAGGCGAAATAAGCCTGCGTGTTCACGGTGATTCCGGCAACGAACATGTGGTGGGCCCAGACCACGAACCCGATCACCCCGATGGCGATCATGGCGTAGACCATGCCGAGATAGCCGAACACGGGCTTCCGCGAGAAGGTCGCGACGATCTGGCTGATCATGCCGAAGCCGCCGAGGATCATGATGTAGACCTCGGGATGGCCGAAGAACCAGAACAGATGCTGGTAGAGCACCGGGTCGCCGCCCTTCACCGAGTCGAAGAACGCGGTCTGGAAGTTCCGGTCGGTCAGCAGCATGGTGAGCGCGCCGGCGAGCACCGGCAGCGAGAGCAGCAGCAGGAAGGCGGTCACCAGGATCGACCAGGGGAAGAGCGGCATCTTGTGCAGGCTCATGCCAGGCGCCCGCATGTTGAAGATCGTGGTGATGAAATTGATGGCCCCGAGGATCGACGAAATGCCGGCGATATGCAGCCCGAGGATCACGAAATCCATGGCGATGCCCGGCGTGCCCGTGGTGGAGAGCGGCGCGTAGAGCGTCCAGCCCGTATTGATGCCCTGTGCCGCCGGCGGCCCGGGCATGAACAGGCCGATCATCAGCAGCGCGAAGGCGAAGGGCAGCAGCCAGAACGAGATATTGTTCATGCGGGGGAAGGCCATGTCAGGCGCGCCGATCATCAGCGGCACCATCCAATTGCCGAACCCGCCGATCATCGCCGGCATGATGGCGAAGAAGATCATGATCAGGCCGTGGGCGCTGACGAACAGGTTGAACACGTCAGGGTCGCCGAACACCTGCATGCCGGGATACATCAGCTCGGCGCGGATCCCCATCGAGAACACGCCGCCTACCAGCCCGCCGACGATGGCGAAGAGCAGGTACATCGTGCCGATGTCTTTGTGGTTGGTCGCGTAGAGCCAGCGCCGCCAGCCGCGCGGAATGTCGTGATGGTCTTGGGCGTGGGCTTCGACAGCGTGGTCCATGGGGCTCACCTCCAACCGAGGCGGACGCCCGCGCGCTTGCCGAAGCCATGGCGCGCTTCGCCGTGAGCGCGCGAGGGTAACGCCTGTAAAGATATATGTTTGATATATCTTTACGTCGCGGCTTGCGGAAAAGCAATAGACCAAATAGATGTTTTTCTGCTCAGCGGAGGGATGGCGGCTCATGCGTCTCACGGTCTACAGCGACTATGCGTTGCGGGTGCTGATGTACCTGGCGATCAAGGACGACCGGCTCGCGACCATCGCCGAGATCGCCGACAGCTATGCGATCTCGAAGAGCCATCTGATGAAGGTCGTTCATCAGCTCGGCGTCGCCGGCTATGTCGAGACGGTGCGCGGCCGCCAGGGGGGCTTGCGCCTCGCCAAGCCAGCGGAGGAGATCGGGCTCGGCGAGGTCGTGCGCCACACGGAACCCGACATGGCCCTCGTCATGTGCTTCGAGCCGGTCGACGCGCCCTGCGTGGTGCGGCCGTGCTGCGTCCTGCGGCGCGCTTTGACGGAAGCCTGCGACGCCTTCTTCGATGTGCTCGACGCCTACACGTTGCGCGACCTGGTCAAGCCGCGCTCGCCGTTACGGGCTTTGCTCTCGATCGCGTCGGATATCGACGCGCTGCCGCGGCAGGGCGGGCGCGGGCGTAACAAGCCTCAACGCGTACACTGACGCGGGCGGCATGAGCGACGCCGCGCCATCCGCCTTGCGCACACCGGTCTGCGAGCTGCTCGGCTGCGATTATCCGATCGTTCTCGCCGGCATGGGTGGCGTCGCGCGGTCCGAGCTTGCGCTTGCGGTCGCGCAAGCCGGCGGCTTCGGCTTTCTCGGTATGGTGCGCGAACCGCCCGAGCTGATCCGCAGCGAGGTCGAGGCAATGCGGCGCGGAACCGCCAAGCCGTTCGGCGTCAACATCATCCCGGCCGCGACCGAGCCAGACCGGCTCGAGCGCCAGGTGCAAACCTGCATCGACCTGCGCGTTCCGGTCGTGGCGATGTTCTGGGACCTGCGCCCGGACCTCGTGCAGCGCTTTCGCGATGCCGGGACCGCCGTCGTCTGCCATGTTGGGTCGGCCGAGGAGGGCATAGCCGCGCAGGCTGCCGGCGCGGATGTCCTGATCGCGCAAGGTGTCGAGGCCGGCGGTCATGTCCGCGGCACGACGCCGCTCCGCCAAGTGCTATCCGAGCTCGTCCCGGCCGCGACCGTCCCGGTGCTCGCGGCCGGCGGCATGGTCGACGGACGCGATCTCGTCGAGGCCTTGCGCCTCGGCGCGCAGGGCATCGTCATCGGCACGGCCTTCGCGGCCGCGCCCGAGTCATTCGCGCACGATTATCACAGGCAGCGGATCGTCGAGGCAAAGGCCGAGGACACGATCCTGACCGATATGTTCCACATCAACTGGCCGATCGGCGCGCCCGTGCGCGTGATCAAGAACAGCGCGACACGCGGCGAGCGGGGCGATCCGTTCGGCGCGCGTCAGGTCATCGGCGATGAGGAGGGGCGCGCGATCTATCTCTTCAGCACGGACTCGCCGTCGCGGGTGATGACGGGCGATTTCGAGGCGATGGCGCTCTATGCCGGGCAGGGGGTCGATCGCATCGATGCCGTCATGCCGGCCGGCGAGCGGGTGG
Source organism: uncultured Methyloceanibacter sp. (assembly GCA_964634195.1). Classification (GTDB taxonomy): domain Bacteria; phylum Pseudomonadota; class Alphaproteobacteria; order Rhizobiales; family Methyloligellaceae; genus Methyloceanibacter. Next base: position 204,429 of record CAZWIO010000007.1, read on the forward strand.
CGCGGATCGTCGCCGAGGCCGAGCAGCTCTTGGGCGAGGGCTGCTAGAGCGCGTCCTCGATGGCGCGCAGCAGCTTGAAGCGCATCGCGCTGTCGTTGCTTCTGAGCGCGATCACGAAGCGCACCCGCCCGTGCTTCTCGGTGTTGGCGTAGCCGGCCAGCGTGCGGACGCCGGAAAAGGTGCCGGTCTTATAGAGAGAGCCGCTGCGGCCGCTTTTCAGCAAAGCGGCATTGGGCTCGAAAAGATGGAGCAGCTTGGCGAGGCCGCGCGCCGTGAAGTGATTGCCGCGGCTGATGCCCGACCCTTCCTCGAGATGGATGGCCTCGGCAAGCTCGTGCTGCGCGAGGATCTCGTTGGCGACCTGTAGCGACTTCTCGAGGCTGACGGGCCCGCCCAGGCGCTTACCGCCGACCTCCAGGAAGACCTGGTTGGTGATGTAGTTGTTCGAGCCAAGAAGCATCTGGGTGAGAACTTCCGACAGGGGGCGCGACTGCTGGTGCACGTAGACCGGCTCCAAGCCCTCGGGCACTGACCCGGTCGTGATCTTGCCTTTGACGTTGACGCCGGCCTTCTCGATGAACGCGGCGAGCAGCTCGCCGGCATATTGCATGCTAACGGCAGGGTCCTGGGTCAGGCTGATGCGGCCGCGGCCATTCGGTCCCCGCGCCCGGAACTGGCTGGCGGCGAGCGGAGTGATCGGGGTCTGCTTCTCGGCGGAGCGGACCGTCTTGCCCTTACGCACCGCGGCGATCGTGTTGAAGTTCACCGCCAGCGCCGAGTTCAGCGCGTCATAGGCCTCGTCGGTGTCCTCGATGCCCGGGATGCGGAGGTCGGAAGGGTAGTAACTCCCATCGAGCACGATGCCCGAAAGTGGCTCCTTGCCGATCGCAGCGACCAGTTGCGGCGCGAGCAGCTCAAGCTCCTCGGAGATCAGGAACGGATCGCCGCCGCCGCGCACATAGAGCACGCGGTTGTCGTCCAGATAGAAGCGCGTCTCGAAGCGGTAGTCGCCGCCCAGCACCTGCATGGCGAGCCAGGCCGTCACGATCTTGGCGACCGAGGCCGGGACGAAGGGCTTGTCGGCGTTCTGGGCGACGAGCTCGTTGCCCTCGGCGTCCATGACCAGCACCAGCGCCGACGGCGCAAGCGCTGCGACCTTCTTCTTTATGTCGGCCGAGGCGCTAGCCGGCAGCACGAGCAGGGTCGAGGCGAGGGCGAGGGCGAGGGCGAGCAGGCGAGACCACATGGGCAATCCTTGTTGCAAGCAAAAGCGGCAAACATTGGGGCCGGGCGCGGCGCGGGACCTCGCCCTTGGGAGCTAGACCATACCCTTGGCGGGAGCTTCGGCCAATGCTTCGGCGCTGGACGCCAGCCCGCCGCGAGCCCTATATTTCCCGCCGCCGAGACCCATAAAAGAGGACCGCTAGGTGCTCATCCGTTTGTGCGTGCTGTCTGCCGCAACGGTCCTCTTTGGCACTGCCGCCCCGGCCGCTTCCCCTGATCCAGTGCCGTCCGCCGTGCAGGTCGCGCGCGCGACGGCCATCCCAGACTGCGCCTTGTTCGTTGACGCCGGCGCCGCTGAAGGCGGCAACGGCACCGTCGAAAAGCCACACAAGACCATCGCCGCGGCGGTCGAAGCCGCGAAGGCCGGCGCGGTCATCTGCGTGGCCGAGGGCAGCTATGCCGAGCAGCTTGCGCCCGGCGAGAAGCACCTGACGCTCGCAGGCGGCTTCAAGAGCGGCGGCGCGTTCAAGGTCCGCGACTCGGCGAGCTATGTCAGCAAGGCTGACGGGCAGGGCGGCTCATTCTTCCGCGCCGACGAGAGCGGCGCGCCCGGCAAGGACAAGCTCACCGCGATCGACGGCTTTGACATTAGCGGCTATTCGCAAGCCATCGTCCGCGACTACTGGGAATCGCAGCGTTTCGACCTCACCAATAATTTCATCCATGACAATAGCTGCGCGGAGCCGTCGCTGGCCGGCGCGGGTGCGGCGCTGGTCAACGTGTCCGGCACGATCAAGGGCAACGTCTTCCGCAATAATTCCTGCGGGCGTGGCGGGGCGATCTTCCTCAACGATCCGCTCAACGAGAATGCGGTGGCGATCGAGAACAACCTGATCGAGGGCAATGCCGGGACCGAGCCCGACAGCGCGCATGGCGGCGGGGTCTATGTGTTCGGCAACAGGCTCAGCTTCACCGGCAACGCCTTCATCGGCAACCGCGTGACGCAATGGGGCGGCGGGCTCTTTATCGGCGCCTACACCGAGGGCAACCAGCCGACCACCGCGAAGCTCGCCTGGAACATTTATCGCGGCAATCGCGCGGGCAACTCCGGCGGCGGCTTCTTCTGCGACGACGGCGCGACCTGCGAGGCCGAGCACGAGGTCTATGTCGGCAATTGCGGCGGCAACATCCTGCTCGATGGCGGCGCGGGCGGCTCCGGCCCGACCGTCGCCAAGTTCGACCGCATCACCAATGTCGGCGCGCTTGACGTGGCGTGCGAAGGCCCGGGCCACGGCGTCTTGCTGGCCAATTATGAGGGCAACGCCGCCGACACATACTCCTTCACCAACGCGATCTTCTGGGACAACGCGCCCGGCGGCGATTTCGCTGCGGGCTGCGCGAGCGGTTGCGACGTGATCAAGGTGAGCGTCGACCACTCGCTGGTGCAGACCAAATATGAGGACGGCAGCATCAAGATCGATTTCGGCGCGGGCAATATCGCGCCGGCTGACCCGCTCTTTGTCGATGCCGCGAACGGCGACTTCCGCCTGCAACCCGGCAGCCCGGCCATCGGCAAGGGCAATCCGCCCGGCACCGATCTCGGCGCCTATGGCGCGAGCGACGCGTCTCCGGCACCCACGCAGCCGGTCGCCGAAAAAAGCGAAGCGGCTTCCGCGCAGTCCGCGCCGCCAGAGGAGGTCACGCCGCCGGCTGAGCCTCTCGCTCCCGTGGGCGCGGCTCCCAAAGAAACCACGAACGAGGAGACAGCGGGTGGCGTCACCGATGTGTCGGCAAGGGAGGCTTTCGAGGCCGCCAAGGAGCTCGGCACGGCCGAGGCCTTCAACGCCTTTATCAAGAACTATCCGAAGGGCTTCTTCTCGGATCTGGCCCGCGCCTATCTCTTCAAGCTGCAAGGCGCTGGCGCCGCGCCCGTCGTGCCGCCCGTTCCGGAAGCGTCTGCCTCGCAAGCTAAGCCAGCGCCGCCACCGGCAGCCAACGCACCCGGCGAGCGGCCGGCGCCTGCTGTCGCGCGCGGCGGCGACTTCATGGGCTTCGCCGAGCGGTTCAACCGCTACTACACCGATCCCAGCTGGAAGCCGTCCAAGACATTATATGTGAGCCCCGACGGCAGCGGTGACGGTGCCACGCGCGAGACGCCTATGGCGGTTGCCGACGCGGTCGCGGCTGCGCGGCCCGGCACCGAGATCTATTTCCTGCGCGGCGCCTACACAGGCTGCTTCGAGTTCACCAAGGAGAACAGCGGCAGCTACGACGAGCCGGTCCTGCTCTATGGCGAGCGTAACGAGGACGGCTCGCTCGGTGTCACGATGCAATGCTGCACGACCGGACGTAAGACCTGCTTCAACTTCGAGGATGCGGATTACGTCGCGGTCGACGGCTTCGAGCTCATCGGTGGCGACTACGGCGTGCGGGCGGTCGGCCGCGGCTTTCCGGCGAGCGAGCATTCGCGCGGCATCGCCGTTCTGAACTGCGTCGGCCACGACCAGGATCGCGACCCGTTCAAGACCGCCCAGTCAGACTGGAACGTCATCGAGAAGACCGTCGGCTACGGCGCCAAGGAGGGCGACGGCCACGGCATCTATATCAGCGGCGGCAGCGACTGGAACATCGTGCGGTTCAACGAGACTTACGGCAACGTCTCGAGCGACTTCCAGATCAACGCCGATCCGGCTTCGACCTGCGCCGATGTCGGTATTCCCTTCGCCGATCCCCGCTGTGACGCCTATGCGGGCGAGGGCGAGGGAGGACAGGGCGCGAGCGACTACATGCTCGTCGATTCGAACTACTTCCACCACGGGCTTGGCCCGGGCCCGAACTTCACCAGCGTCCGGCGCAGCGTCGTCCGCAACAACATCTTCGGCCCGCAGGCCCGGCACAATGTGAGCTTCTGGCAGGAGACCGACAATCCGAAGCTCGGCTCGAGCGAGAACAAGATCTTGCACAATCTCTTCATCACCACGGGCCGCCACGGCGTGCAGTTCTCGAGCCACTCGGACCGCAACGAGTTCGCCAACAACGTCATCCTCGGGCTGCAGGTCGACGGCGACAAGGCGGCCGCGAACCCGAAAGCGCTGCTGATGGAGGTCGACGAGACGGCCGGCGGCAATGTCTATCGCGGCAACCTCTATGTCTCCGGGCACCTCGAAGGGCGCGAGCCTAACGGCGATGAGACGGCGCGCGAGGACTTCTCGCCGGCCTGGTTCGCGAGCTTCCCCGCAACGCTCCAGCACGATCCGAACGTCTTCGCCCCGACGGCGGAAGCGCCGTTTCTCGGGCAGGGCAGGCGCTCGCCCGACGCGCCGGTGGACCGCAACGGCGCCGCGCGCCCTGACCCGGCGGATCTCGGCCCAATCGAGACCCCCTGACGCGTCCTAGAGCCGTCAGGTCCCGGAAATCCCGGGAAAAAGCCCAGAAAACCGAGGAAAGACGCCAGTTTCCCGCGAAGTTTGATCTTGGTCAAAGTTCGCGCGGGCGCGCTCGCCCAAAGTCCCGGCAAAGAACGCTAGCTGGGTGGGCTCATGCAAAGGCTGCTCGAAAGAACCGAGTGGAAGGCGCTGTCCGATTTTCTGGCGCTTGCCGTCGCGGCGGTCGCAACGCTCATCGGACTTGTCCTTGCCGTCGCCGGAAAGGACGCCGTGATTGCCTTTCACGGCTGTCTCCTGCTCGGCGCCGCCGGCCTCGCTTTCCTCTATATCCTGACGCAGGTCATCGAGAAGGCCGAGCCTAAGGAAGACCCGAACGGCTATGCCGACGGCGTCATCCGCGCCGGCGTCATCGCGACCGTCGTCTGGGGGCTCGTGGGCTTCACCGCCGGCGACCTGATCGCCTGGCAGCTCGCCTATCCCGATCTCAATCTCAACCTGCCCTGGACGAATTTCGGCCGTCTGCGCCCGGTGCACACCTCGGCGGTGATCTTCGCCTTCGGCGGCAACGCGCTGATCGCCACCTCGCTTTATGTCGTGCAGCGCACCTGCCGCGCCCGGCTCGCCGGCAGGTGGTCGCCTTGGTTCGTGTTCTGGGGCTACCAGCTCTTCATCGTGATGGCCGCGTCCGGCTACGTGCTCGGCGTCACCCAGTCGAAGGAATATGCCGAGCCGGAATGGTACGTCGACATTTTCCTCACGCTCGTCTGGGTGGTCTATTTCCTGGTGTTCGTCGGCACGCTCGCGAAACGGAGCGAGCCGCATATCTACGTCGCCAACTGGTTCTATCTCGCCTTCATCGTCACCATCGCGATGCTGCACATCGTCAACAACCTGGCGGTGCCGGTATCGCTCGCGAGCTCGAAGAGCTACGTGGCTTTCTCCGGCGTGCAGGACGCCATGACCCAGTGGTGGTACGGCCACAACGCGGTCGGCTTCTTCCTGACCGCGGGCTTCCTCGGCATGATGTACTACTTCGTGCCGAAGCGCGCCGAGCGGCCGATCTATTCCTACCGCTTGTCGGTGGTGCATTTCTGGTCGCTGATCTTCATCTATATCTGGGCCGGTCCCCACCACCTGCACTACACGGCGCTGCCCGATTGGGCGCAGACGCTCGGCATGACCTTCTCGATCATGCTGTGGATGCCGTCCTGGGGCGGCATGATCAACGGCCTGATGACGCTGTCGGGCGCCTGGGACAAGGTCAGGACCGATCCCGTTATCCGTATGCTCGTCGTGGCCATCGCCTTCTACGGCATGGCGACCTTCGAAGGGCCGCTGATGAGCATCAAGTCGGTGAACGCGCTGTCGCACTACACCGACTGGACCATCGGCCACGTGCATTCCGGCGCCCTCGGCTGGGTTGCCTACATCACCTTCGGCGCGATCTACTGCCTCGTGCCGTGGCTCTGGCACCGCAAGGCGCTCTACTCGCAGCGCCTGGTCGAGTGGCATTTCTGGATCTCGACGCTCGGCATCCTGCTGTACATCACCGCCATGTGGGTGTCAGGCATCCTGCAGGGCCTGATGTGGCGCGCCTACGACTCGCTCGGCTTCCTCGAATACTCCTTCGTCGAGTCGGTCGAGGCGATGCATCCCTTCTATGTGATCCGCGCGACCGGCGGCTTCCTGTTCCTCCTCGGTGCGCTGATCATGGCCTATAATCTGTGGCGCACGGTGCGCGGCGACGAGCCGGTCGACGCGACCGAGCAGCCGCGCGTCGCCGCGGCCCCCGAATTCAGGCCCGGCGAATACACGGCGCCGGCGGAATAGGGGCGGCAATGGTCTGGGAAAAGCACAAGCTCGTCGAAAAGAGCTCGATCCTGCTCCTGATCGGCACGCTGATCGTCGTGTCGATCGGCGGCCTGATCGAGATCGCGCCGCTCTTCTGGCTCGGCTCGACCATCGAGAAGGTGCAGGGCATGCGGCCCTATACGCCGCTCGAGCTCGCAGGACGCGACATCTATATCCGCGAGGGCTGCTATGCGTGTCACAGCCAGATGATCCGCTCGCTCAGGGACGAGGTGGAGCGCTACGGCCATTACAGCCTCGCCGCCGAGAGCATGTACGACCATCCGTTCCAGTGGGGGTCTAAGCGCACGGGGCCCGACCTCGCCCGGGTCGGCGGCAAATATTCCGACGAGTGGCACCGGGCGCACATGGTCGACCCGCGCTCGGTCGTGCCGGAATCGATCATGCCCGGCTATCCCTTCCTCGCCACGCGCGAGCTCGACTATCGCCACGTCGCCGATCACCTGAAAGCGAACGCTCAGGTCGGCGTTCCCTATACCGAGGACATGATTAAGAACGCCCAGGCCGACCTCAAGGCGCAAGCCGGCGCCGATGCCGCTGCGCTCGAAGGGTTCCTCGCGCGTTACCCGAAAGCGCAAGCGCGCGCCTTCGACGGCGATCCGAGCTACATCTCCGAGCTCGATGCGCTGATCGCCTATATGCAGATGCTGGGCACTCTCGTCGATTTCGCGACGTTCGACGCCGCAGGCCCGAACCTGAGGTGAGGATTACACCATGAGTTACGAACAGGTCGCCACGATCAGCCAAGTGGCTGCGCTGCTGTTCTTCTTCGCCTTGTTCGTCGGGATCGTCATCTACGCCTTCTGGCCCGGCAACAAGAAGAAGTTCGAGGAAGCGGCCCAGTTGCCGTTCGAGCAAGGGCCGCCCGAGCCGCCCGAAGACGAGAACGGGCGCAAAGAGAAGAAAGACCGCTGAGCCATGGACAAGAGAGCCGACAAGCCAGCGGAGGTCGGGACCACTGGCCACGAGTGGGACGGCATCGAGGAGCTGAACAAGCCGCTGCCGAAATGGTGGCTCTACGTCTTCTATATCACCATCATCTGGTCGTTCGGCTACTGGATCATGTACCCAGCCTGGCCGCTCGTCTCGAGCTACACAAGAGGCTATCTCGGCTATAGCGAGCGCGTGCGGGTCGCGGGCGAGCTTGCCACCGCGCAGGACGAGAAGGCCGCGTTCAGGAACCGGATCGCCGAGGCCGACTTCGCGGCGATCCAGGCCGATCCCGAGCTTCTGAACTTCGCGCTTGCGGGCGGTGCCGCTGCGTTCGGCGACAATTGCGCACCGTGTCACGGACGCGGCGCGCAAGGCGCCTTCGGCTACCCGAACCTGCGCGACGATTCCTGGCTGTGGGGCGGCTCGCTCGAGGAGATCCACGATACGCTCCTCTACGGCATCCGCGCCGAGCACCCGAAGACGCGCAACAGCATGATGCCGGCCTTCGGCAAGCTCGGCATGCTGAAGCCGGCGCAGGTGAACGACGTCGCGGAGCATGTGCTGTCGCTTTCCGGCAACGAGACGGACGCCGAGGCGGCCGGCCGGGGCAAGGAGCTTTACGCCGCGAACTGTGCCGCCTGTCACGGTGCGCAAGGCGAAGGCAACAAGGCGCTCGGCGCGCCCGATCTTGGCGACGAGCTGTGGCTTTATGCGGGGGACAAGGCGACGGTGGTCGAGACGATCACTTCGAGCCGCAGCGGCATGATGCCCGCCTGGGAAGGGCGTCTCGATGCGGCTACGATCAAGGAGCTCGCCATCTACGTTCACGCACTCGGCGGCGGCGAATAGCCGGCGGGCTTAGGCGAAAAGCCATGGCCGAACTGGAAGCAAGGATCGGTGCTCCCGTGGTTGGGCAGTCTAGCGGGGATGCTCGCGTAAGCGAGGCGGCACCGGGCGTTGAGCGGAGCGCCACGCCGACCGTGCGCGGCGACAGCATCCAGCTCTATGCCAAGCGCGAGAAAGTCTACCCTAAAGAAGCGCACGGCACGTTCCGCACGGTCAAGTGGACCGTCATGGCCGTGACGCTCGGCATCTACTACCTGCTGCCGTGGGTGCGCTGGGACCGCGGGTCGCATCTTCCCGACCAGGCCGTGCTGCTCGATCTGTCCGCGCAGCGTTTCTACTTCTTCTTCCTGGAGATCTGGCCGCAGGAATTCTACTTCGTGACCGGCCTCCTTGTGTTGGGGGCGCTCGTGCTGTTCCTCATCACGTCGGTCGCCGGCCGGGTCTGGTGCGGCTATACCTGCCCGCAGACGGTCTGGACCGATCTCATGATCGCGGTCGAACGGTTCTGGCAGGGCGACCGCAACGCGCGGCTCAAGCTCGACAAGAATCCGTGGGCGTTCGAGACGCTATGGAAGAAGACCGCGACGCATACCTCCTGGCTGCTCATCGCCATAGCAACGGGCGGCGCCTGGGTCTTCTATTTCGCCGACGCGCCGACGCTCGCCTATCAGTTCCTCACCTTCGACGCGCCGATGGTGGCCTATCTGTTCGTCGGGCTGTTCACCGCGTCGACCTATCTGCTCGGCGGCATCGCCCGCGAGCAGGTTTGCAACTATATGTGCCCGTGGCCGCGTATCCAGGGCGCGATGTTCGACCGGGATTCGCTGCTCATCTCCTACCGCGATTGGCGCGGCGAGCCGCGCGGCGCGCACAAGGCGGGCCAGTCCTGGGACGACCGCGGCGACTGCATCGATTGCCGGCAATGCGTCGCCGTCTGCCCCGCCGGCATCGACATCCGCAACGGCCTGCAGATGGAGTGCATCCAATGCGCGCTCTGCATCGACGCCTGCGACGAGATCATGACCAAGGTCGGCCGGCCGCACGGGCTGATCGCCTACGATACGCTACGCAATCTCGATGCAGGTGTTTCGAGCGCCGAGCCGATCCGGATATTTCGGCCGCGCGTGCTCCTGTACGCGGGCGCCATCGCTGTGGTGGGCGCTATCATGCTGGTTGCCCTTCTGTTGCGGGCCGAGCTCGAGGTGAGCGTCCTGCACGACCGCAATCCGCTTTATGTGCGGCTGTCGGACGGCGGCGTGCGCAACGGCTACACCATCAAGCTGCTCAACAAGCTCTATATGCCGCGCGCGCTGAAACTCGGCGTCGACGGCCTGCCCGGAGCGACGCTCGACATCGTCGGCCATGAGGCGGGCGTGGTGCCCGTGCCGCCGGACAATCTCCAGTCCATCCGGCTGCACGTGACGTTGGACAAGCAGGCGGTGCAAGCGCTTGAGCACAGCGCGACGCCGTTCAACTTCGTGATCACCGACATCGCCACGGGCGAAGCCATGACCCAGGCCGCGACCTTCCAGGGGCCGCCGCGATGAAGACCGACGGATGGTTCGCGAACGGTGTCCAGGGACGCCATGTGCTTTTCGCGCTCATCGCCTTCTTCGGCGTGATGGCGCTGGCCAACGCCGCGCTCGTCTATTACGCGGTCAGCACGTTCAGCGGCGGCGACAGGCCCGATCCTTACCGCAGCGGCCTCAACTATAACGAGACCATCGCCGCCGATGAGCGCCAGGCCGCGCTCGGCTGGCAGACCGAGCTTGCCTATGACGACGCGGCGCAACGCCTGACCTTGCGCTTCGTCGATGCGGCGAACGAGCCGATCACGGGGCTCAAGCTCGACGCGACGCTGAGCCGGGCCGTCACCGACAAGGAAGATCGTGCCCTGGAGCTCACCGAGAGCGAAGCGGGGGTCTACTCGGCGGACGTCGCGCTTCCCCCCGGGGCATGGATCCTTTCGCTGGCCTCCCGCGGCGAGACCGAGAGCGACCCGGAGTTTCGTCTGAAGCGCCGCCTGATCGTCAAGGAGCTGCCATGACCGCGCATGCCGTAGACCTTGCGCGTCAAGCTCCGGGTGCGACGCTCGTCCTTGCCGTGAACGAGATGCATTGCGGCGGGTGCCTACGTTCGGTCGAACGCGCCGCGCTTGCCACGCCCGGCGTCGACAGCGCTCGTGCCTCGCTTGCGGCCAAGCGGCTCACCGTCACCTACGACCCGGCCCAGACCGGCGAGGCCGATCTGATCGCTGCGCTCGACCGCGCGGGATTTTCCGCGGCGCCTATCGCCACAGCCAAACAGGGCCGCGATGATGCGCGGCTGAAGCATCTCCTGCGCTGTGTCGCGGTCTCAGGCTTCGCCGCCATGAACGTCATGCTGCTCTCGGTCGCCGTCTGGTCAGGCGAGGCGAGCGACATGGACCCTGGGCTCGCGGGGCTGTTGCGCTGGCTTTCGGCCCTGATCGCGCTGCCGACGGTGGTCTATGCCGGCCAGCCCTTCTACGCCTCGGCCTACGCCGCGCTCAAAGGTTGGCGGCTCAATATGGACGTGCCGATCTCGATCGCCATTATCCTGACCACGGTCATGAGCCTCTACCAGACCATGCTCAACAATGAGCAGGTCTATTTCGACGCCGCCGTCTCGCTGCTCTTTTTCCTGCTGGTCGGGCGCTATCTCGACGAGATGTTGCGCGTGCGGACGCGGGGCGAGGCGCAGAACCTGCTGAGCCTGCAGGCCGGCATCGCCACGGTGATCGACCCTTACGGCGTGCAGCGGAAGATCGCGGCGCACGCCTTGCGGCCGGGCGACCGCGTGCTGGTCGCCTCGGGCGAGCGCATCGCGGCCGACGGCACGCTGCGCGAAGGCGAGGGCCAGGTGGATCAGAGCCTCATCACCGGCGAGACCGCGCCGGTGGCCGTCAAGCCCGGCGATATCGTCTATGCCGGCACGCTCAATCTCGGCCGGGCGCTCGTGATCGAGGTGACCGCCGCCGACGACACGACCCTGCTCGCCGAGATCAGCCGCCTGATGCTAGCCGCGGAGCAGGGCAAGGCGCGCTACCGCCGGCTCGCCGACCGCGCGGCGGAGATCTATGCGCCGCTGGTGCACATTCTTGGCTTGGTAACGGTAATCCTCTGGCTCCTGCTCGGCGCGGGATGGCATATCGCGCTCACTTACGCCATCGCCGTTCTGATCATCACCTGCCCGTGCGCGCTCGCGCTCGCGGTGCCGGCGGTGCAGATCGCGGCGGCGAGCCGGCTGTTCAAGCGCGGCGTCATGGTCAAGGCGCCCGATGGGCTGGAGCGCATCGCCGAGATCGACATGGTGGTATTCGACAAGACCGGCACGCTGACGCTCGGCAAGCCGCAACTGATCGAAGACCTGCGTGTGCCCGATGAGGCGCTGACCCAGGCGGCGGCGCTTGCCGCAGGCAGCCGCCATCCTTATGCGCGCGCTCTGGTGGCCGCGGCGGAGCGGCGGTTCGGCGCGGTGCAGCCCGCCGTCGGCGTCGAGGAGAGTCCGGGCGAAGGATTGAAACGGACCGGGCCCGAGGGCGAGGAGCGGCTCGGTTCGGCGTTGTGGTGCGATTTGGACGGAGGCGGGGAGGGCGCCGAAGTCTGGTACCGGCGCGGCAGCGAAACGCCCCTGTGCTTCCGCTTCGAGGATGCCGTTCGCCCCGACGCGGCCGAGACCGTCGCTGAACTGAAGCGCCGCGGCTACGACGTGGCTCTGCTCTCCGGCGACCGCGCCGGCGTCGTCGAACGCAGCGCCCGCGCCGCCGGCATCGACACCTGGCGTGCGGCGCTGAAACCTAACGACAAGATCGCCTGGCTCGAAGCGCGCGCGAAGGAGGGAAGGAGAGTGCTGATGGTCGGCGACGGCCTCAACGATGCTCCGGCGCTCGCCGCCGCGCATGCCTCGATGTCGCCGGCGAACGCCGCCGACATCAGCCAGCGTGCGGCCGACTTCCTGTTCCAGGGCGCGAGACTTTTCCCCGTGGTCGAGGCGATCGACACAGGCCGGCGCGCGCGCAGCATGGCCTTGCAGAATTTCGGCGTGGCCGCCGTATATAATGTCATCTGCGTGCCGCTCGCGATGGCCGGTTTCGTCACGCCGCTGATCGCCGCAATCGTGATGTCGACCTCCTCGATCACGGTGACGCTCAACGCGGCCAGGCTTGCCGGGAGAAAGCCCGCATGACCTCGCTCGCCTGGCTGATTCCCGTGACGCTCCTCCTCGGCGGTCTGGGCCTCGTCGCGTTCCTGTGGGCGCTGCGGGCCGGACAGTTCGAGGACCTCGAAGGCGCGTCCTATCGGGCGCTCGAGGACGAGCCTCCCGATCAGCCGCAGCCCTGACGGCGCATCGCCGCCGCACCGCCGCGCGATGGCCGGACCGCGCCGCTTCCTGTATTGATGCAAGCCACGGACTTTGCCGTTGGCTGAAGGACTCCCTCGATGACGCAGGCTGCCAGACGCGCGCTGATTGTTGTTCTCGGTCTGGCTGCCATCGCGGCGGCCTATTATGGCTGGCAGGAATTCGGGCAGAACCGTCTGCCCGAAGGCTTCGCCAGCGGCAACGGGCGTATCGAGGCCGTCGAGATCGACGTCTCGACCAAGATCCCCGGCCGCATCAAGGAGATCGTCGTCAGGGAGGGCGACTTCGTCACCGCAGGCCAGGTGGTTGCCCGCATGGACACCGAGCAGCTCGAAGCGCAGCGCCGCCAGGCGGAGGCGCAACTGAACCGCGCCGTTATCGGCGTCGATACCGCAAAGAGCCTCGTCACCCAGCGCGAAGCCGAGCGTACCGCCGCCGCCGCGGTCGTGGCGCAACGCGAGGCGGAGCTCGATGCGGCTGAGCGCAAGCTCGCGCGATCCGAGCAGCTCGCCAAGACCAATGTCGTGTCGCAGCAGGTGCTCGACGACGACCGCGCGGCGGCGCAAGGCGCCAAGGCCGCGGTCGGCGCGGCGCAGGCGCAGCTTGCCGCCTCCGAAGCCGCGATCAGCTCGGCGAAAGCGCAGGTGATCGATGCCGAAGCCGCGGTCGAGGCGGCGAAGGCCGCCATCGAGACCATCGTCGCCGACATCAAGGACTCGACGCTCGTCTCGCCGCGCGACGGCCGCGTGCAATATCGCGTGGCCGAGCCCGGCGAGGTGCTCGCCGCGGGCGGGCGCGTGCTCAACCTCGTCGACCTGACCGACGTCTATATGGCTTTCTTCCTGCCGACCGAGCAGGCCGGACGCGTGGCGATCGGCACCGACGTGCGCCTCGTGCTCGACGCCTATCCGCAATTCGTCGTCCCCGCCACCGCGACCTTCGTGGCCGACGTCGCCCAGTTCACGCCGAAGACCGTCGAGACGCAGGAGGAGCGCGAGAAGCTCATGTTCCGCATCAAGGCGCATATCCCGCCGGAGCTGCTGCGCAAATACATCAAGCAGGTGAAGACCGGGCTTCCGGGCGTCGCCTATGTGCGGCTCGATCCGAACGCGGAATGGCCGGAGAACCTCCGCGGGCCGCTGGTGGAATGACGGCGCGCCCGAAGCGCAAAGGCAAGGAGCCGCCGGCCGAGCCACTGGCCGAGCCAGTCGTGCGTGTCGAGGATGTAGCGCTCTCTTATGGGCGCACGGTCGCGCTCGAGGCCATCACCTTCGACATCCCTGCCGGCCGCATCGTCGGCTTGATCGGGCCCGACGGCGTCGGCAAGTCGAGCCTGCTCTCGCTGATTGCCGGCGCACGCGAGATGCAGAAGGGCCGCATCGCGGTGCTCGGCGGCGACATCGGAAGCGCCGCGCACCGCTCCCGCGTGCAGCCGCGCATCGCCTATATGCCGCAAGGCCTCGGCCGCAATCTCTATCCGACGCTTTCGGTCTACGAGAATGTGGATTTCTTCGGCCGGCTGTTCGGCCACGACCGGAAAGAACGCGAGCGCCGCATCGCGCGGCTGCTGCAGGATACGGGGCTCGCCCCGTTCGCCGACCGTGCCGTGGGCAAGCTCTCCGGCGGCATGAAGCAGAAGCTCGGCCTTTGCTGCGCGCTGATCCACGATCCGGATTTGCTGATCCTCGACGAGCCGACCACCGGCGTCGATCCCCTGTCGCGCCGCCAGTTCTGGGAGCTGATCGATGAGATCCGCCGCGCCCGCGAAGGCATGAGCGTGATCGTCTCGACCGCCTATATGGAAGAGGCCGCGCGCTTCGACTGGCTGGTGGCGATGGACGCAGGGCGCGTGCTTGCGACCGGCACGCCCGACGAGCTGCTTAGGCAGACCAAGACCGACACGCTCGACGCCGCCTTCATCGCTCTGCTGCCGGAAGATAAGCAGCGCGGCCACGACGAGATCGTCATCCCGCCGCGGCCGCCGGACGGCGAGGGCGAGATCGCCATCGAGGCCGAGCACCTGACCAAGCGCTTCGGCGATTTCACCGCGGTCGACAATGTCAGCTTCCGCATCGAGCGCGGCGAGATTTTCGGCTTCCTCGGTTCGAACGGCTGCGGCAAGACCACCACCATGAAGATGCTCACCGGTCTTCTGCCGGTGACCGAGGGCACCGCGCGCCTGTTCGGCAAGAAGCTCGATCCGCGCGACATGGAGGTGCGCCGCCGCGTCGGCTACATGTCGCAATCCTTCTCGCTCTACCCCGAGCTGACCGTGCGGCAGAACCTCGACCTGCATGCGCGGCTGTTCAACATGGCCGCCGAGGCGATCCCGGCGCGCATCGCCGAGATGGCCGAGCGCTTCGGGCTCACCGAGGTGATCGACACGCTGCCGGCTGCGCTCCCGCTCGGCATGCGCCAGCGCCTGTCGCTTGCGGTGGCCATGATCCACTCGCCGGAGATTTTGATCCTCGACGAGCCAACCTCAGGCGTCGACCCGATCGCGCGCGACGGCTTCTGGCAGATGCTGTCGGACCTCTCGCGCAACGACGGCGTGACGATCTTCGTCTCGACCCATTTCATGAACGAGGCCGAACGCTGCGACCGCATCTCACTGATGCATGCCGGCAAGGTTCTGGTCAGCGATACCCCCGCTGCCATCATTGCAAGCAAAGACGCCCACGACCTCGACGAAGCCTTCATCGCTTATCTGGAAGACGCTATCGGCGACGACGGCAAGGCGCCGGTCTGGTCAGCCGAGACAGCGGGCACCGAACCCAGCATTTCCAAGAAAACGGCGACGCGCCGCGTCTTCGATTGGCGGCGCATGTTCGCTTATACGCGGCGCGAATCGCTCGAGCTTCGCCGCGACCCGATCCGCGCCACGCTCGCCACGATCGGCAGCCTCATCCTGATGTTCGTCATCGGCTACGGCATCAATTTCGACGTCGAGCATCTCACCTTCGCCGTGCTCGACCGCGACGGCACGACCGTCAGCCGCGACTATGCGCTGCAGATCGCCGGCTCCCGCTATTTTACCGAGCAGCCGCCGATCGAGGACTACGCCGATCTCGACCGGCGCATGCGGAGCGGCGAGCTGAGCCTCGCCATCGAGATCCCGCCGAATTTCGGCCGCGACGTCACGCGCGGGCGGCCCGTAGAGATCGGCGCCTGGATCGACGGCGCCATGCCGTCGCGGGCCGAGACCGCGCGCGGCTATGTCGAGGGCATGCACGCGACCTGGCTGATGCAGAAGGCGCGCGAGCTTTACGGCTCGGCGGCGGCGGCCGGCGATTTCAATCTCGAAATCCGCTACCGCTACAACCCCGGCATCGAGAGCCTGGTCGCCATGGTGCCGGCGATGATCCCGCTGCTCTTGATGCTGATCCCCGCGATCCTCGCGGTGCTCGCGGTCGTGCGCGAGAAGGAGCTCGGCTCGATCATCAATTTCTACGTCACGCCGACCTCCCGGCTCGAATTCCTGATCGGCAAGCAAATCCCATACATCGCACTCGCCATGCTGAATTTCGTCCTGCTCACCGCGTTCGCGATCTTCGGTTTCGGCGTGCCCTTCACCGGCAGCATGGCGACCTTCACGGCGGCCGCGCTGCTCTATGTGACCGCTGCCACGGGGCTCGGCCTGCTGATGTCCACGTTCATGAAGAGCCAGATCGCCGCGATCTTCGCCACGGTGCTGCTCACGATCATTCCCGCGGTCCAATATTCCGGCATGCTCGATCCCGTTTCGTCGCTCGAAGGGGCGGGCGCCCTGATCGGCCGCATCTATCCGACGACCTATTTCATGACGATCTCGCGCGGCACCTTCTCCAAGGGCCTCGATTTCGCCGATCTCGCCGGCGCGTTCGTGCCGCTGCTCATTGCGATCCCGGTGCTGCTCGGCCTGAGCGCGGCGTTCCTCCGGAAGCAGGCACGCTAGCCATGCGCCCGGGCCACGTCCTCCAACTCGGCATCAAGGAGCTGCGCGGGCTCTGGCGCGACCCCGCGCTGCTCGTCCTGATCGTCTACGCCTTCACCTTCGCGATCTATACGGCCTCGCGCTCGATGCCGGAGACGCTCAACCGCGCAGCCATCGCCATCGTCGACGAGGACCAGTCGCCCGTCTCCGCCCGCATCACCACCGCGTTCTATCCGCCTTACTTCGTGATGCCCAAGGTCATCTCGCAGTTCGAGATGGACAGCCGCATGGACGAAGGCCTCGACACCTTCGCGCTCGACATCCCGCCCGACTTCCAACGCGATCTGCTCGCTGGCCGGAGCCCCAGCATCCAGCTCAATATCGACGCGACCCGGATGTCGCAGGCCTTCGCCGGCGGCGGCTATGTGCAGGCCATCGTCACGAGCGAGGTCGACGAGTTCCTGAAGCATTATCGCGCGGTGCCTCAGGCGCCCGTCGAGCTGACCTTGCGGGCGCGCTTCAACCCGGAGCTCAACCGCGGCTGGTTCGGCGCGATCATGGAGGTGATCGACAACATCACCATGCTCGCCATCATCCTGACCGGCGCGGCGCTGATCCGCGAGCGCGAGCACGGCACGATCGAGCATCTGCTAGTCATGCCGGTGACGCCGACCGAGATCATGGTCAGCAAGATCTGGTCGATGGGGCTCGTCGTGCTGGTCGCGTCGAGCGTCTCGCTGATCTTCGTTGTGCGGGGCGTGCTTCAGGCGCCGATCGAAGGCTCGCTGCTTCTGTTCACCGTGGGCACGGCGCTGCATCTCTTCGCCACCACCTGCATGGGCATCTTCCTCGCGACCATCGCCGGCTCGATGCCGCAATTCGGTCTGCTGCTGATGCTCGTGCTGCTGCCGCTACAGATCCTGTCAGGCGCGATGACCCCGCGCGAGAGCATGCCTGAGACCATTCAATGGATCATGTCGGCCGCGCCCAACACGCATTTCGTCACGCTGGCGCAGTCGGTGCTGTTCCGCGGCGCAGGGCTGGACGTGGTCTGGCCGCAGCTACTGGCGCTGTTCGTGATCGGCGCGGTGTTCTTTTATTTCTCGCTGCGCCGCTTCCGGCAGTTCCTGCGCTAGTCGCGCGCGGGCGCCTCGCCGCTCGTGCCTTCGAGCAGCGACAGCAGCCCCTTCAGCAGCGCGGTGGGATCGGGCGGGCAGCCCTTGATGTGCAGGTCGACGGGAACGACCTCCGACACGCCGCCTTTGACCACGGCATAACTCTCGGAAAAGAGACCGCGGCCCGCGGCGCAGTCGCCCACGGCGACCACCCATTTCGGGTCGGGCGTCGCGGTGTGCGTACGCTCGAGCGCCTCGCGCATGTTCTTGGTGACGGGGCCCGTCACCAGCAGCACGTCGGCATGGCGCGGCGAGGCCACGAAACGCAGGCCGAAGCGTTCGAGGTCGTAGAAGGCGTTGTTGAGCGCATGGATTTCCAGCTCGCACGCGTTGCAGGAGCCGGCATCGACCTCGCGGATCGCGAGACTGCGCCCAAGCTTCCGCCGCGCCGCGCGGTCGAGCCGCGCCGCAAGCTCGGCGAGCTCCGCGTCGTCGGTCGCCGGCGGCGGTTCCGTGACGGGAGCGCGCAGCAGATTTGTGAACAGCAGTCTGCGCATGGCGTGCCCTAGAGGTCGTGGCCCGAATAGGAGCAGTTGAAGGATTTATTGCAGAGCGGGAAGTCGGCGACGATGTTGCCCTCGATCACCGCCTCCAGCAGAGGCCATTGGAACCAGGACGGATCGCGCAAGTGGCAGCGCTCGATGGCGCCGTCCTCGCCGATGCGGATCGCGACCAGAACGTCGCCCCTGAATGCTTCGGCCAGTGCGAGACCTTCGCCGGGCCCGCGCGGGTTGCTTGACTTCGCGCGCAGCTCGCCAGCCGGCAGCCGGTCGAGAATCTGCTCGATCAGGCGGAGGCTTTGCTCGACCTCGCGAATGCGGATCCAGACGCGCGCATTGACGTCGCCGTCGTCGCGCACCGGCACCTCGAACTCGAGCTGGTCGTAAGGTGGGTAGGGCACGCCGGCGCGCGCATCGAAGGCGCGGCCCGAGGCGCGGCCGACATAGCCGCCGGCGCCGAAGGCCCGCGCCAAGGTCGGCGCGAGATAGCCGGTGGTGACGGTGCGGTCCTGTAGCGAGGCGGTGTTGTCGTAGATCTCGACGAGCTGCGGGAAGCGCCGCCGTATCGTCTCAATCAGCCCACGCAAGGCCCCGACACCGTCAGCATCGAGATCGTACGTGACGCCGCCTGGCACGATGCGGTCCATCATGAGCCTGTGACCGAAGCACGCCTTGGCCGCGCGCAAGGTGCGTTCGCGCAGGATGCCGCATTCGGTGTACATCAGAGAGAAGGACGCATCGTTGCAGATCGCGCCGATGTCGCCGAGATGGTTGGCGATGCGCTCGAGCTCCGCCATCAGCGCGCGCAGCCAGACCGCGCGGGGCGGCGGCTCGACCTGAAGGGCGGCCTCGAGGGCCCGGGCGTAAGCGAGCGCATAGGCGACGGTGCTGTCGCCAGAGGTGCGGCCGGCAAGCTTCGCGCCGGTCTCGATCTTCGCGCCCGCCATCAGCCCCTCGATGCCCTTATGCACATAGCCGAGCCGCTCTTCGAGCCGCACCACCGCCTCGCCGTTGGCGGTGAAGCGGAAATGCCCGGGCTCGATGATGCCGGCATGGACCGGGCCGACCGGGATCTGATGCAGGCCTTCGCCCTCGACGGGCAGGAAGTCGTAGGGCGCGTGCGCGCCGGCCTTCTTGCGGCGTCCGAGCGGGTGCGCCACGCCCCAAAAGCCGAGATCGAGCCACGGCCTTGTGTCGGACAGGCCAACCGGCTTTAGGCCGTAGAGATCGGCGATGGCGCGTTCGAGCCTGATCGCCGGCGGATGCACCGCACCGATGGAAGGGAACTTGCCGGCCTTGCATTCATAGGTGAAGACAGCGGGCTCCGAGGTCAGCTCCTCGATCAGCGCGAGATGCAGGGCGCCCTTGTCGGCCCAAAGTCCGAGCATCGTGGCGCGCGCATCGACCAGCTCCTGCGCCAGACGCTCCCAGCCGTCCTTGGCAACGACTGTGCGCGGAAACGGCGCATGCGCCGCAACGGCGCGTCCGGTCTTGGCGATGTCGGTCAGTGCGGCCATGTCGCTATCCGAGCAGCTTCGCCACGTTCTGGAACCATTCGACCAGCGGCGCAGGCAGATAGATGCCGGCGATCAGCACCAGCGCAAGATGCGCGACCATCGGCACGTAGGAGCCCGTGGCTTTGTGGTTCTCGCCGCGCGGCTCGCCGAACGCGACGGCATTGATGCGCAGGAACAGCGCGCCGATGCCGATCAGGATGCCGAGCACGAGCAGAATGGCAAGCAGCGGCTCGCGCGCGAAGGTCGAACTGATCACCAGGAACTCGCTCATGAAGATGCCGAGGGGCGGCAGGCCCGCAATCGCGACGACGCCGAGCACGAGCCCCCAGCCGAGCACGGGATTGGTGGTGGTGAGGCCTCCCATATCGGCCATGTTCTGCGTGCCCTTCACCTGCGAGATGCCGCCGACTGCGAAGAAGATCGCCGACTTGGTCAGCGAGTGCAGGCTCATATGCAGCAGCCCCGCGAAGTTCGCCAATGGTCCGCCCATGCCGAAGGCGAAGGTGATGATGCCCATGTGCTCGATCGAGGAATAGGCGAACATGCGTTTGATGTCGCGACGCCGGTACAGCATGAACGCCGCGAACAGCAGCGACGCAAGGCCGAGCGTGATCATCAGCGGGCCGGGCGCGAGTGCGTCGGGGTTGGCCGCGAGCAGCATCTTGAAACGGAGCAACGCATAGAGCGCGACGTTGAGCAGCAGCCCGGACAGCACAGCTGAGATCGGCGTCGGGCCCTCGGCATGCGCGTCGGGCAGCCAGGCATGCAGCGGGAAGAGGCCGACTTTCGTGCCGTAGCCGAGCAGCAGGAACACGAAGGCTAGATTGAGCAGCGCAGGGTCGAACGCGGCCGCATGCGCCACGAGATCCGTCCACACCATGGCGTTCGTGCCGCTGCCGATGGCCGGCTCCGCGGCCATGTAGACGAGGATGGTGCCGAACAGAGCGAGCGCGATGCCGACGCTGCCGAGGATGAAATATTTCCACGCGGCTTCCAGCGCCTCGTGCGTGCGGTAGATGCCGACCATCAAGACCGTGGTCAGCGTGGCGAGCTCGATCCCCACCCACATCACGCCGATATTGTTGGTCACCAGCGCGAGGTTCATCGAGAACATCAGCACCTGATACATGGCGTGATAGAAGCGGAGGAAGGTTGGCGTGAGCCGTCCGGTCTCCAACTCGTGCTCGATATAGCTCGCGCTGAACACGCTGGTGGTGAAGCCGACGAACGTGGTCAGCACGATGAACACGTTGTTGAGGTCGTCCACCAGCACGTAGGGCCCGGTCTCGGGGCGGTGGAAGGACAGCGAGAACGCCGCGAGGAAAGTCAGGAACGAGGCCAGCACGTTCAGGCGCGCCGACAGCCTGTAGCTCGGCACGAGCGCCAGCACGCAAGCGGCGATGGCCGGGATGGCGAGAACGGCGGCGACCGCGTTGAAGCTCACAGCCGCTCTCCCCTGAATCTGTCGAGCGCCTGCACGTCGACGCTGTCGAAGCGCTCGCGGATGCGGAACAGGAAAATACCGATCACGATGAAAGCGATCAGGATGGAGAACGCCACACTGATCTCGACCACGAACGGCATGCCCTTGGCGCCGGTCGCGGCGAGGATCAGCCCGTTCTCGAGCGACATGAAGCCGACCACCTGGCTCACGACGTTGCGCCGCGTGGCCATCATCAGAAGCCCGAGCAGCACGACCGACAGCGCGAAGGCGAGGTCCTCGCGCGCCAGCGGGTCGGCCTCGGGCGTGACGCGCAGGATCACCACCATGGAGAGCGCGACGAGGCCGATGCCGAGCAGCATGGTCGGGCCGATGCCGACTACGGTCTCGATCTCCCGGTGAATGCCGAGCTGCTTGATGATGCGATGGAGCGCGACCGGAATGACGATCGCCTTGAACAGGAGCGCGATGGCCGCGGTGATGTAGAGATGCGGCGCGTCCTGGATATAGGCCTGCCAGGCCACCGACAGGCCGAGCACGACGGAGTGCAGCGCGTAGACATTGAGGAGCGCGTAGAGCCGATCCTGATAGAGCATCAGCAGGCTCACCAGCACGAGCGAGCCCGCCAGCAGATGCGCGATGTCGAGGGTGAGCGTATCCATCAATGGCTCCCCGCGACGAACAGCAGCAGCGTGCCGAGCAGGCCGAGCATCAGCGCCGCGCCGAGGAACTCCGGCACGCGGAACACGCGCATCTTGGCGATGGACGTCTCGAAGAAGGCGAGCAGCCCGCCGCCGACGGCGAGTTTCAGGAGATAGGCCGCGACGCCGATGAGGAGCGCCGCCGCGCCGGCGCCGGCGGGCGCGATGCCCCAGGGCATGAACAGGCAGGCGATCAGCGAGACATAGAGCAGCAGCTTGAGTTGCGCGGCGAGATCGATCAGCGCGAGGTGGCGCCCAGAATATTCCAGCACCATGGCCTCATGCACCATGGTCAGCTCCAGATGCGTCGCCGGATTGTCGACCGGGATGCGCGCGTTCTCGGCGATGGCGACCATGATCAGGGCGATCAGCGCGAGGCCGAGCGAGACGCTCAAGCCGACTTCGCCGGAAGCGAGGAAGCCGGCCATGGTCGAGAGCTGGGTCGACCCCGCGAGCAGCGCCAATGTGAACACGATCATCAGCATGGCCGGCTCGGCGAGCGAGGCGATCATCACCTCGCGGCTCGAGCCGATACCGCCGAAGCTCGTGCCGACATCGAGACCGGCGAGCGCGAGGAAGAACCGCGCCATGCCGAGCAGCGCGATGATGGCGATGAGGTCCGCGGTCCAGGAGAACATCAGGCCGCTGGCGAAGGTCGGCACCAGCGTGGCGGCAACCCAGGTCGCGGCGAAGATCAGATAGGGGATGACCCGGAACAGCCAGGAGGCGTTCTCAGCCAGCACCACCTCCTTGCGCAG
>CAZWIO010000008.1:0-222261 GCA_964634195.1 uncultured Methyloceanibacter sp.
CGCTTCATGACCGAGGTGGCGGGAGTCGAAGAGCTCGGCGCCATCGGCCGCGGCGAGGACATGGAGATCACCACGTATCTGGAGCGCGGCATGATGTCGAACCTCTCCGGCAACGTGGTCGATCTTTGCCCGGTCGGCGCGCTGACCTCGAAGCCCTATGCCTTCGCGGCGCGGCCCTGGGAGCTCACCAAGACGCCGTCGGTCGACGTAATGGATGCGATGGGCGCCGCGATCCGGGTCGACGCGCGCGGCAAGGAGGTCATGCGCATCCTGCCCCGCGTGAACGACGCCATCAACGAGGAGTGGATCTCCGATAAGACGCGGCACGTCTGGGACGGGCTGCGCACGCAGCGGCTCGACCGGCCTTACGTGCGGCGCGACGGCAAGCTCGAGCCCGCAACCTGGGATGAAGCCTTCCGGGTCATCGCCGAAAAGCTCGATGGTCTCGACGGCGCGCGCTTCGCATGCGTAGCCGGCGATCTCTGCGCGACGGAGGAGATGTTCGCGCTGAAGCTGCTCGCCGCCGCGCTGGGCTCGCCCAATATCGATTGCCGGCAGGACGGTGCGAAGCTCGACCCGGCACTCGGCCGCGCGAGCTATCTGTTCAATTCGACCATCGAAGGCATCGAGCAGGCCGACGCCTTGCTGCTGGTCGGCACCAATCCGCGCGACGAGGCACCGGTCCTGAACGCGCGCATCCTGAAGCGCATCCACCAATGCCAGGGCAAGCTTCCGGTCGGCCTGATCGGGACCGAGGCCGATCTCACTTATCCTTACGACTATCTCGGCGCCGGCCCCGAGACGCTCACCAAAGTCGCCGACGGCTCGCATGAATTCCTGAAGCGGTTCGAAGGCGCCGAGCGGCCGATGCTTATTCTGGGGCAGGGGGCTCTCGCCCGGCCCGACGGCGCCGCTGTGCTGGCGCTCGCGGCCAAGGCCGCGCTCGCCATGGGCGCGGTCAAGCCTGAGCTCGGCTGGAACGGCTTCAGCGTGCTGCATACGGCCGCCGCCCGCGTGGGCGGGCTCGATCTCGGCTTCGTGCCGGGCAAAGGCGGCCGCGACGTTGGTGCGATCCTCGATGGCGCGAGCGCCGGCGAGATCGATGCCGTCTACCTGCTCGGCGCCGACGAGATCGACATGGCGCGGCTCGGCAAGGCGTTCGTCATCTATCAGGGCAGCCATGGCGATGCCGGCGCCCACCGCGCCGATGTGATCCTGCCGGGCGCGGCCTATACCGAAAAAGACGCGATCTACGTCAACACCGAGGGCCGCCCGCAGATGGGGGCACGCGCCATCTTCCCGCCGGGCGAAGCGCGCGAGGACTGGAAGATCATCCGTGCGCTATCCGGCGTGCTCGGCAAGGCACTGCCCTTCGATAATTTGCAGGCGCTGCGCGCGGCGATGTTCGACGCGCATCCGCATCTCGCGCTGCTGGACCAGATCGACCCGGCCGACAGCACGGCCGTCGCGCGGCTCGCCAAGCAGTCCGCGAAAGCGAGCCGCGAGCGCTTTGCCAACGCGGTCGAGGACTTCTATTTCACCAACCCGGTCGCGCGTGCCTCGGCGATCATGGCGAATCTGAGCGCGATGCATAAAGGCGCGAGCGACAAGGCGACCGGCACCGATGGCTGAGTTCTGGACCGATTACGGCCTGCCGGTCTCGCTGATCGCGGCGCACAGCCTCGCCATCATGGTGACGCTGCTCCTGATCGTTGCCTTCCTGCTCTACGCCGACCGCAAGATCTGGGCAGCGGTGCAGATGCGGCGCGGCCCGAACGTCGTCGGCCCCTGGGGCCTGCTGCAATCCTTCGCCGACCTCATGAAATTCGCGCTCAAGGAGCCGATCATCCCGGCCGGCGCGAACAAGGGCATCTTCATGCTGGCGCCGCTGATCACCGCGGGGCTCGCGCTGTCGGCCTGGGCGGTGATGCCGGTCGACAAAGGCTGGGCGGTCGCCAACATCAATGTCGGCGTGCTGTTCATCTTCGCCATCTCGAGCCTGCAAGTCTACGGCGTGATCATGGCCGGCTGGGCGTCGAACTCGAAATACGCCTTCCTCGCCGCGCTGCGCTCCGCCGCGCAGATGGTCTCCTACGAGGTCTCGCTCGGCTTCGTGATCATCACCGTGCTGCTGCTGGCCAATACGCTCAACCTCTCCGAGATCGTCGAGGCGCAGGACAGCGCCTGGGGGATGTTCGGCTGGTACTGGCTGCCGCTCTTCCCGATGTTCGTGATCTTCTTCATCTCTTCGCTGGCCGAGACCAACCGCCCGCCTTTCGACCTGCTGGAAGCGGAGTCGGAGCTCGTCGCGGGCTTCATGGTCGAATACTCCTCGACGCCCTATATGTTGTTCATGCTCGGCGAGTATGTGGCCATCGTGCTCTTGGCCGGGCTTGGTACGGTGCTGTTCCTCGGCGGCTGGCTGCCGCCGTTTCCGGTCGCACCCTTCACCTGGATCCCTGGCGTCCTATGGTTTGTGCTGAAGGTCTGCTTCCTGTTCTTTCTCGTGTCGATGGTGAAAGCCATCGTGCCGCGCTACCGCTACGACCAGTTGATGCGGCTCGGCTGGAAGGTGTTCCTGCCGCTGTCGCTTGTCGCCGTGGTGATCGTGGCGGCGATCCTGCAACTCACGCGGGGGGGCTAGGAGAGCGATCATGAAACGTCTCGCTCAAGCCGCGAAATCGCTCCTGCTCTTGGAGTTCGTCAAAGCCTTCTGGCTCGGGATGAAATATTTCGTCGCGCCCAAGGCGACGCTGAACTACCCGTTCGAGAAGGGTCCGCTCTCACCGCGCTTCCGCGGCGAGCATGCATTGCGGCGTTACCCGAACGGCGAGGAGCGCTGCATCGCCTGCAAGCTCTGCGAGGCGATCTGCCCAGCGCAGGCCATCACCATCGAGGCGGGGCCGCGCCGCAACGACGGCACGCGGCGCACGACGCGCTACGACATCGACATGGTGAAATGCATCTATTGCGGCTTCTGCCAGGAGGCCTGCCCGGTCGACGCCATCGTCGAGGGGCCGAATTTCGAGTTCGCCACCGAGACGCGCGAGGAGCTTTGCTACGACAAGGAGCGGCTGCTCGCGAACGGCGACCGCTGGGAGCGCGAGATCGCCAAGAACCTGGCGCTCGACGCGCCTTACCGCTGAGGGGTTGCGTGGTGGGGGCCAACGGGGCAGACATGCTCCCTCCCCCCTTGAGGGGGAGGGTTGGGGAGGGGGGTAAGACACACGCTCTGAGCTTGCGGCTCACCCCCCTCCCGACCACGCCTTCGCCCTCCGGGCAAAGGCGGGTCGACCTCCCCCTCAAGGGGGGAGGTGAAACCAGAGGCCTCGCCGCATAATGCTACCCGCGATCTTCTTCTATCTCTTCTCCGCCGTCCTGCTCGGCGCGGCCTCCATGGTCGTGTTCGCGCGCAATCCCGTGCATGCGGTGCTGTTCCTGATCCTCGCCTTCTTCAACGCGGCTGGCTTGTTCGTGCTGCTCGGCGCCGAGTTCCTGGCGATGATCCTGGTCGTCGTCTATGTCGGCGCGGTGCTCGTGCTGTTCCTGTTCGTGGTGATGATGCTCGACATCGACTTCGCCGAGCTGCGCGCAGGTTTCATCAAATATCTGCCGATCGGCGCCACCATCGGCCTGCTGCTGCTGGTCGAGCTGGTGTTCGTGCTCACCGCCTGGGTGACGGCGCCCGACATCGACACCGCTGTGCCCGCGCCGCCGCCTGAAATCGCCAGCAACACCGAGGCGCTCGGGCTCATTCTCTACACGCGCTACGTCTATCTGTTCGAGGTGGCGGGGCTCATCCTGCTCGTCGCCATGATCGGCGCCATCGTGCTGACGCTCCACCACAAGCGCGACGTGCGGCGGCAGTCCATCTCGGCGCAGGTCAACCGCACGCGCGAAGAGTCGGTCGAGCTGGTCGAGGTCGAGACGGGGAGGGGCCTCGGATGATGACCGTCGGTCTCACTCATTATCTCACCGTCGCCGCGATCCTGTTCACGCTCGGCATCTTCGGCATCTTCCTCAACCGCAAGAACGTGATCGTCATTCTGATGTCGATCGAGCTGATGCTGCTCGCGGTGAACCTCAACCTCGTCGCGTTCTCGGCTTTCCACGCGGACCTCGTGGGCCAGGTCTTCGCCATGATCGTGCTCACGGTGGCGGCAGCCGAAGCCGCGATCGGGCTCGCCATCGTCGTCGTTTATTTCCGCAATCGCGGCACGATCGACGTGGCCGAGATCGACCTGCTGAAGGGCTAGGGGGCACGATGTATCAGGCGATCCTGTTCCTGCCCCTGATCGGCGCGATCTTCGCCGGCTTCTTCGGCCGCCTCGTCGGCGCGCGCCTGGCGGAGGTCGTCACCACCACGCTGCTCATGATCGTGATGCTGCTCTCCTGGCTCGCCTTCTACCAGGTGGCGTTGCTCGGCCAGGAAGAGCGCATCGCCATGCTGCCCTGGATCGACTCGGGCGACCTCAAGACCGCATGGTCGCTCCGCATCGACACGCTGACCGCCGTGATGCTGGTGGTGGTGACCACGGTGTCGGCGCTCGTGCATCTCTACTCGATCGGCTACATGGCCGACGACGACAGCCGCCCGCGCTTCTTCGCCTATCTCTCGCTATTCACCTTCGCCATGCTGGCGCTGGTGACGGCTGACGATTTCCTCCAGCTCTTCTTCGGCTGGGAGGGCGTCGGCCTCGCGTCGTATCTGCTGATCGGCTTCTGGTACCACAAGCCCTCCGCCAACGCGGCGGCGATGAAAGCCTTCATCGTCAATCGCGTCGGCGATTTCGGCTTCGCGCTCGGCATCTTCGCGGTCTTCACCCTGTTCGGCACGGTGCATTACGACACGGTGTTCGCCGCGGCGCCCGCCGAAGCCGGCAAGACCATGGAATTCCTCTCCATGCAGGTCGATGCGCTGACCTTGATCTGCCTGCTGCTGTTCATGGGCGCGATGGGCAAGTCGGCGCAGTTCCTGCTGCATACCTGGCTGCCCGACGCGATGGAGGGCCCGACCCCGGTCTCGGCGCTGATCCACGCCGCGACCATGGTGACCGCCGGCGTGTTCATGGTCGCGCGGCTCTCACCTCTATTCGAGTTGGCACCGATCGCGCTAGCGGTCGTCGCCATCGTCGGCGCG
Organism: uncultured Methyloceanibacter sp.; assembly: GCA_964634195.1. Lineage (GTDB taxonomy): Bacteria > Pseudomonadota > Alphaproteobacteria > Rhizobiales > Methyloligellaceae > Methyloceanibacter. Next base: position 5,141 of record CAZWIO010000008.1, read on the forward strand.
ACCACCGCGTTCTTCGCCGCCACCGTCGGGCTCGTGCAGAACGACATCAAGCGCGTGGTGGCGTACTCGACCTGCTCGCAGCTCGGCTACATGTTCGCCGCGGAGGGCGTCGGCGCCTACGGCGCCGGCATGTTCCACCTCTTCACCCACGCAAGCTTCAAGGCGCTCTTGTTCCTCGGCGCCGGCGCGGTGATCCACGCGCTCCATCACGAGCAGGACCTCCGCCGCATGGGCGCGCTCCGCAAGGTGCTGCCCTTCACCTGGGCGATGATGCTGATCGGCACGCTGTCGCTGACCGGCTTCCCCTTCACCGCGGGCTTCGTGTCCAAGGACGCGATCATCGAGTCCACCTACGCCGCGCATACATGGGTCGGCAATTACGCCTTCGTGCTGACCCTGATCGCCGCGGTGCTGACCTCGTTCTATTCCTGGCGGCTGATGTTCCTCGCCTTCGAGGGCAAGCCCCGCGAGCCGAAAGAGGTGCTCGCGCACGCGCACGAGCCACCCTGGACCATGGGCCTGCCGCTGGCGCTGCTCGCGCTCGGCGCGCTGCTGCTCGGCGGGCTGTTCGCCTATCAGTTCATCGGCGAGGGCGCCAAGGACTTCTGGCGCGGCTCGCTGGTCGTGCATGAAGGCGGCCATCACGACGTGCCGCTCTGGGTGATCCTGTCGCCGACCATCGCCATGGTGCTCGGCTTCGTCACCGCCTGGTATTTTTACATCCAGAACCCGCTGGTGCCGTTCGGCCTCGCCAAGCGCTTCCGCGGGGTGCATCAGTTCCTGCTCAACGCCTGGTATTTCGATGCGCTTTACGACCGCCTCTTCGTGCGGCCCGCGCTCTGGCTCGGCCGCGTCCTGTGGAAGACCGGCGACGGCCGTATCATCGACGGGATCGGCCCCGATGGCGTCGCCGCGCGCGTGATCGACATCACCAACCGCGTGGTCCGGCTGCAGAGCGGCTACATCTATCACTACGCCTTCGCCATGCTGGTCGGCGTGGCGGCGCTCATCACCTGGTTCATCTTCGCGATGGGGGGAGGGGCGCGATGAGCTACGGCTGGCCGATCCTCTCGACCGTCACCTTCCTGCCGCTGCTCGGCGCGCTCCTGATCGCGCTAGTGCGCGGCAACGACGAGAGCGCCTACGGCAATGCGCGCTGGATCGCGCTCTGGACCACGCTGATCACTTTCGGCCTGTCGCTGATCCTGTGGCGCGACTTCGACCCGACCACGGCGCAGTTCCAGTTCGTCGAGATCCGCCCTTGGCTCGGGCCGATCACCTTCCATATGGGCGTTGACGGTATCTCGCTGCCCTTCGTGCTGCTCACCACCTTCCTCATGCCACTCTGCATCCTGGCGAGCTGGGACGCGATCGCCACGCGCGTGAAGGAATACATGATTGCCTTCCTCGTGCTCGAGACGCTGATGCTCGGCGTGTTCACCGCGCTAGACCTCGTGCTGTTCTATCTGTTCTTCGAGGGCGGCCTGATCCCGATGTTCCTCATTATCGGCATCTGGGGCGGCGTGCGCCGCGTCTATGCGAGCTTCAAGTTCTTCCTCTATACGCTCGCCGGGTCGCTCTTGATGCTGCTCGCCATCATGGCGATGTATTGGGAGGCGGGCACCACCGACATACCGCTGTTGCTGGCGCACGACTTCCCGGCCAACATGCAGACCTGGCTGTGGTTCGCTTTCCTCGCGTCCTTCGCGGTGAAGCTGCCGATGTGGCCGGTGCATACCTGGCTGCCCGACGCGCATGTTGAGGCGCCGACCGCGGGCTCAGTCATCCTCGCCGGCATCCTCCTAAAGATGGGCGGCTACGGTTTCCTGCGCTTCTCGATCCCGATGTTCCCGCTGGCCTCGGCCGAGTTCGCGCCGCTGATCTTCGCGCTCTCGGTGGTCGCGATCATCTACACCTCGCTCGTGGCGCTGGCGCAGGAGGACATGAAGAAGCTCATCGCCTACTCATCCGTGGCGCATATGGGCTTCGTCACCATCGGCGTGTTCACGCTGACCATGCAGGGACTGCAGGGCGGCATCTTCCAGATGCTGTCGCACGGCATCGTCTCCGCCGCGCTCTTCCTCTGCGTCGGCGTGATCTACGACCGCATGCATACGCGCGAGATCGCCGCCTTCGGTGGGCTCACCGACCGCATGCCGCTCTATGCCTTCTGCTTCATGGTGTTCACGCTCGCTAATGTCGGGCTGCCGGGGACGAGCGGCTTCGTCGGCGAATTCCTGAGCCTGACCGGCGCCTTCCGCGTCAACACCTGGGTCGCGTTCCTCGCCACCAGCGGAATCATCCTGTCCGCCGGTTACGCGCTCTGGCTCTATCGCCGCGTGATCTTCGGCGCGCTGGAGAAGCCGAGCCTGCGCTTCATCAAGGACCTGACCTGGCGCGAGGTCGCCGTCATGACGCCGCTTGTGATCCTGACGATCTTCTTCGGCTTCTATCCCGCGCCGATCCTCGACGCCTGCGCCACGTCGGTCGACGCGCTGATCAAGGGCTATAACGAGAGCCTCGCCGCCGCCGAGCAGGCGCGCGTCGCGCTCATGCCGTAGGAACCGCCTCACGTGACCGAGCCGCTCAACCTTGAAGCCATGCTGCCGGAGCTGATCCTCACGATCGGCGCCATGGCGCTGCTCATGCTCGGCGTGTTCGCACGGCGCGAGCGCGGCGAGCTGGTGCTGTGGCTCGCAATAGGCCTGCTCGCGCTTGCGGGCGTTGCCGTGATGCATGGCGAAGGCACGGTCACGCTGTTCAACGACAGTTTCATCATCGACCCTTACGCGCGCGCGCTGAAGCTGCTGACCTTGATCGGTGCCGGCGCGGCGCTCCTCATGTCGCTCGATTTCTGGCGCGAGCAGGGCGGCATCAAGTTCGAGTTCCCGATCCTCGTGCTGTTCGCCACCGCCGGCATGATGATGATGATCTCGGCCAACGATCTCATCGCGCTCTATGTCGGGCTCGAGCTGCAGAGCCTCGCGCTCTACGTGGTCGCCGCCTTCAAGCGCGACTCGGCGCGCTCGGCGGAAGCGGGGCTCAAATATTTCGTCCTCGGCGCGCTGTCCTCGGGCATGCTGCTCTACGGCGCCTCGCTGATCTACGGCTTCACCGGCACGACGCAGTTCACCCAGATCGCCGCGGCTGTGCAGCCGTCGGGCGCCAATCTCGGCCTAATCTTCGGCCTCGTGTTCCTGATGGCAGGCTTCGCCTTCAAGATCTCAGCCGTGCCCTTCCATATGTGGACGCCCGACGTCTATGAAGGCGCGCCGACCCCCGTCACCGCCTTCTTCGCCGCCGCGCCCAAGCTCGCGGCCATGGCGCTCACCGTGCGCGTGTTGATCACCGCCTTTCCGGCCGTCACCACGCAGTGGCAGCAGATCGTCGTGTTCCTCGCCATCGCCTCGATGGCGCTCGGCGCGTTCGCCGCCATCGGCCAGACCAATATCAAGCGACTGATGGCCTATAGCTCGATCGGCCATATGGGCTTCGCGCTGGTCGGGCTCGCGGCCAGCAGTCCCGAAGGCGTGCAGGGCCTGATCGTCTATCTCGCGATCTATCTCGCGATGACGCTCGGCACCTTCGCAGTGATCCTGTCGATGCGCCGCGACGGCCGCATGGTCGAGGACATCGACCAGCTTGCCGGGCTCTCCCGCACCAGCCCGATGATGGCCTTCCTGCTCGCCATGCTGTTGTTCTCGCTCGCCGGCATTCCGCCCCTTGCGGGCTTCTTCGCCAAGTTCTACGTGTTCCTCGCCGCCATTCACGCCGGTCTTTACACGCTCGCCGTCATCGGTGTGCTCTTGAGCGTGGTGGGGGCCTATTACTATCTACGCATCGTCAAGATCATGTATTTCGACGCCCCTGCCGAACGCTTCGAGCCGATGCCGGCGCCGCTTGCCATCGTGCTCGGCGTGACCGGCGCGTTCATCCTGTTCTACTTCGTGTGGCCCGCGCCTCTGGTGGCCTTTGCCGGGGCAGCGGCCAAGTCATTGTTCTGATGAGCTATTTTTCCTCAAACGCGCCAAAGCTGCCGCAGGGCTACCGCCTGCTCAAGATGGAGACGGTGGATAGCACCAACGCCGAGGCCAAGCGCCGCGCGGAGGCGGGCGAGCCCGGCCCGCTCTGGATCTGGTCCGCGCGCCAGTCGCAAGGGCGCGGCCGCGCCGGGCGCGAGTGGGTCTCCCATCACGGCAATCTGTTCGCGAGCCTGCTGGTCCGGTTGAACCTGCCGCTGGCTGTGGCAGGTCAGCTCGCGCTGGTCGCGGGTGTCGCGGCCTACGACACGGTCGCCAAGCTCGTGTCCTATGAAGGCCGCTCAGAGCTCCTGCTGAAATGGCCAAACGACGTGCTGCTCGCTGGCGAGAAGGTCGCCGGCATGCTGCTCGAGAATGTCGGCGGCGCGAGCGGCGACAAGTCCGTGGTGGTCATCGGCACCGGCATCAATCTCGCGAGCTATCCGGAGAATGTCGACCAGCCCGCGGTCAGCCTCGACGCCTATGGCATGAGCGTGGCGCCCGCCGATGCGCTTGAGTCGCTTGCGAAGCATACGCATGACTGGCTCGCGCGCTGGGGGGAGGGGTTCGGCTTTCCCGCCATCCGCCGCGCCTGGCTCGACCGCGCGGGGCCGCTCGGCCGCCCGCTCACCGTGCGCCTCAACGGCGAGCAGATCGAAGGCAGCTATGCCGGGCTCGACACCGACGGAGCGCTCCGGCTCAAGACCGCAGACGGCGAGCGCAGGATCACCGCCGGCGACGTGTTCTTTGCGACGCGGTGAGGCCGCAGACCACCATATGACGCGGACGACAAACGGAAAGGGAGCCGATTTCGTGTTCCTGCCGCTCGGCGGCGTGGGCGAGATCGGCATGAACCTGTATCTCTACGGCTACGGGCGCGACGGCGCGCGCGAATGGCTGATCGTCGACATGGGGGTCGCCTTCGGCGGCGAGCAGGAGCCGGGCGTCGATGTCATCCTGCCCGACATCCGTTTTCTGGAGGAGGAGCGGCATAACATCGTCGGCCTGCTACTCACGCATGCGCATGAAGATCATTTCGGCGCGGTGATCGACCTCTGGCCGCTGCTCTCCGGCGTCACGGTCTATGCCACGCCCTTCACCGCCGAGATGCTCAAGTCGAAGCTCGCCGAGATTGGCCTGGTCAACGGCTTCCCCCTCGAAGTCCTGCCGATGGGCGCGCATCGCCAGATCGGCCCGTTCGATGTCGAGCTGGTGAGCATGTCGCATTCGATCCCCGAGCCGTCGGCGGTGGTGATCCGCACGCCGCTCGGTGTCGCGCTGCATACCGGCGACTGGAAGCTCGACGAGACCCCGCTCACCAGCGCGCCGACCGACATCGCCCGGCTGAAAGCGCTGGGCGAGGACGGTCTCGCGGCGCTCGTCTGCGACTCGACCAACGCCGTGCGCGACGGCGTCTCGGCCTCGGAGGCCGACGTGGCCCTTGTGCTCGAGCAGCTCATCCGCGAAGCGCCGCGCCGCGTGGCAGTGACGACCTTCGCCTCCAATGTGGCGCGCATCGGCTCGGTGGCGAAGGCGGCGCGCGCTGCCGGCCGCGAGCTAGTGGTGGTCGGCCGCGCCATGCATCGCGTCATCGAGGCGGCGCAGATCACCGGCTATCTCGATCCCGACCTCGACTTTCACGCGGAGACCGCCTTCGAGAGCCTGAAACCCCGCAAGGTGGTGGCGCTCTGCACCGGCAGCCAGGGCGAAGCCCGCGCCGCCATGGCGCGCATCGCGCAGGATGAGCACCCGAACGTCTCGCTCGATCCGGGCGACCGCGTGATCTTCTCCTCGCGCACCATTCCCGGCAACGAGAAGGCCGTGGGGCGCGTGCAGAACGGCCTCGCCGACCGCGGCGTCGAGGTCATCACCGACCAGGACGCGCCGGTGCATGTCTCGGGTCATCCGCGCCGCGGCGAGCTCGAGCAGCTTTATGGCTGGCTCAAGCCGAAGATCGCCATCCCGATGCACGGAGAGGGGCGGCATCTCGAAGCGCATGCGCGGCTTGCCGAACAGCTTGGCGTGAGCGAGGTGGTCCGCGCGCGGAACGGCGACATGATCAGGCTCGCGCCAGGCCCCGCCGCCATCATCGACGACGTGCCGGTCGGGCGCCTCTATCGTGACGGCATGATCCTGACCCGCGCCGATGACGGCCAGGTGCGCGAGCGGCGCAAGCTGAGCTTCGCGGGCACCGTCTCGGTGTCGCTGGTCTTGTCCGACAAGGGCGTGCTGCTTGCCGATCCCGAGGTCGCGCTCACCGGCCTGCCCGCCGCCGATGCCGAAGGCACGCCGCTCGCCACCATCGCCCGCGATGCGGCTATCGGCACGGTCGAGAGCATCCCGCGCCCGCGCCGCAAGGACCAGGCGCTGGTCAGCGAGGCGGTGCGCCGCGGCGTCCGCGCCGCGGTCAACCAAGCCTGGGGCAAGAAGCCGATGTGCCAGGTGCTGGTGACGGTGATTTGAGTCGCGACAAACGTCCTCCCCGCGTGTCATTGCCCGGCTTGACCCGGCTGCGCCGGCCGAAGCCTTTTCTGCGACGTCGTGGTGACGCTAGGCTTCGCCGGGCGAAGGCCGGGCAACCCAGTAATCGGGGGCCCATGCCCATCCTGTGAAGGCGGTGCCTACTGGGTTCCCGCATTCGCGGGAATGACACCCTGAGAGGCTTGCCAATGCTGAACCGGCGGCGCATCTAGAGCGCGAAGGAGCCAATGCATGATCGGACGCTTGAACCATGTCGCCATCGTCGTGCCAGACCTGCGGGCCGCGGCAGATGTCTATCGCAACACGCTCGGCGCCAAGGTCTCGGCGGAAGAGGACCAGCCCGAGCACGGTGTCCGCACCGTGTTCATCGAGCTACCCAACACCAAGATCGAGCTGCTCGGTATCCTCGGCGAGAATTCGCCCATCGCCGGCTTCCTCGAGCGGAACCCGAACGGCGGCATTCATCATCTCTGCTACGAGGTGCCGGACATCATCGCGGCGCGCGACAAGCTGATCGCTGAAGGCGCGCGCGTGCTGGGCGGCGGCGCGCCGAAGATCGGCGCGCACGGCAAGCCCGTGCTGTTTCTGCACCCGAAGGATTTCTGCGGCACGCTGGTCGAGCTCGAACAGGCGTAAGCCGGAGGGCCGCGCGCGCCATGAACCTCGCCTTCGCCATCGCCATCTATTTCATCATCTGGTGGCTCGTGCTGTTTGCCATGCTGCCGATCGGCGTTCGCACCGCCGAGGAGGCCGGCGAAGAGCCGGTGCCCGGCGCCGCCGACAGCGCGCCGCTGCTGCCGCGGCTCCTGCCCAAGATGCTCGCCACCACGCTGATCGCCAGCGTCATCTTCGCGCTCGTCTACGCGGTCCTCGTGCACCACATCATCACGCTCGACGACATCCCGTTCTTCCCCCGCTACGAGCGGATGAATTAGCGTCTACGAGGCGTGCAGCTCGCATCTCCTCTCCCCTGCGGGGAGAGGGCTTTCTGCCGCGATCTTGCGCGCGGCGCAGGCGCCGCATCGCGCAAGTCGCATGGCGGGAAGGGTGAGGGGGGTCAAAGATCGCAGCGCTGTTCCCCTCACCCGCGCCGAAGCATGCTTCGGCGCGACCTCTCCCCACAGGGGAGAGGAGGGGGCCGTGCAAGCGGCACAGGCGACAGCACAAAAAAAAGCAAGGCACGCTGGCCTTGCTTCAGTAACGAGACTCCTTGTCTCTCGGCGCAGCGGGACTCGCCCGTCGGCTTCGACAATCGAGATGCTGGCTAAGAGCGGCGGCGCCCATGCTCAAGCATGTTCAGCGCGCCTGGAGTACTTCCTCCCAAGACTTGGACCTGGTCCAATCTCTCAACGCGTGACTCCGAGATCGTTAGGTCCCGAACGCTCCACGTTGTGCCGGGCACCCTAGCGCGCTTGCGCCAAATTGTCACCATGATTGTGGCGCGTCGCCGCAGATTCTATGCGCGGTGGCGCACGCGGCGGCATGTGCGTGCCCTAGATCGGGCCAAAAGTAGAACCGAGATGACACGCAACCGGGTGGGTCGGCCGTTCCTGGCGCGAAGCCGCTCGCGGGATTGCTTAGCCTTGCGAAAGTGAGCTATTAGCCGCCTTCAGGGGCCGCGAGGGACGTGCTCCCCGCGTTCAGCATTTCCACCCGTCAACGGGCGGCGATAGGCTCTTATCCGCCCCAACCCGCGCGAAAAGGCCGCCAATGCGCCTCAGCCGCTATTTCCTGCCTCTCTTGCGCGACGACCCCAAGGAGGCGGAGATCGTCTCCCACCGGCTGATGCTCCGGGCGGGCATGATCCGCCAGTCGAGCGCCGGCATCTATTCCTGGCTGCCGCTTGGCCACCGCGTGCTCAGCAAGATCGAGCAGATCGTGCGCGAGGAGCAGGACCGGGCGGGCGCGCTCGAGCTGCTCATGCCTACCATCCAGCCCGCCGAGATCTGGAAGGAGAGCGGCCGCTACGACGATTACGGCAAGGAGATGCTGCGAATCGAGGACCGCCATGAGCGCGAGATGCTTTACGGTCCGACCAACGAGGAGCTGATCACGCAGATCTTCCGCGACGGCGTGAAGTCCTACAAGGAGCTGCCGCGCATCCTCTACCACATCCAGTGGAAGTTCCGCGACGAGATCAGGCCGCGCTTCGGCGTGATGCGCGGGCGCGAGTTCCTGATGAAGGATTCCTATTCCTTCGACCTCGACCTCGAAGGCGCGCGGCGCTCCTACAACAAGATGTTCGTCTCGTATCTGCGCACCTTCGCGCGCATGGGGCTGAAGTCGATCCCCATGGCCGCCGACACCGGGCCGATCGGCGGCGATCTCTCCCACGAGTTCATCATCCTGGCAGATACCGGCGAGAGCGAGGTCTATTGCCATCGCGACCTGCTCGCACTCGAGCCGCCCGGCGCCGATCTCGATTACGAAGGGGACCTCACGCCGCTGATCAAGGCCTTCACCGGCAAATATGCCTCGACCGACGAGAAACACGACGCGGCGCGCTTCGAGAAAGAGGTGCCAGCCAAGGACCGCGTGACCGCGCGCGGCATCGAGGTCGGGCATATCTTCTTCTTCGGCACGAAATATTCCGAGGCCATGGGTTGCAAGGTGCAAGGGCCCAACGGCGATCTCGTCGCGGTGCAGATGGGCTCCTACGGCGTCGGTATCTCGCGGCTGGTCGGCGCCATCATCGAGGCCTCGCATGACGAGGCCGGCATCATCTGGCCGCGCGCGGTCGCGCCCTTCGATGTCGGGCTGATCAACGTGAAGGTCGGCGACGCCGCGACCGACAAGGCCTGCGAGGAGCTCTACGCGAAGCTCGAGGCGGCCGGCCTCAGTGTGCTCTATGACGACCGCGACGACAGGGCAGGGGCGAAGTTCGCCGCCATGGACCTGATCGGCCTGCCGTGGCAGGTGGTGGTCGGGCCCAAGGGCCTTGCCTCGGGCGAGGTCGAGCTGAAGGAGCGCGCAACCGGCGCCCGCCATAGTCTCACCTTCGACGCCGCGTTGAATCGCCTCAAAGCCTCGGCGGAAGAATCGCGAAAGGAAGCGGCATGAGCAGCGCGGCCGGAACGACGCGGGCCTTCGCGCCCTTCGAGTGGCTGATCGCGCTCCGCTACCTGCGCCCGCGCCGCAAAGAGGGCTTCATCTCGGTCATCGCGCTGTTCTCGTTCATCGGCATCGTGCTCGGCGTCGCCACCTTGATCGTGGTGATGGCGGTGATGAACGGCTTCCGCCAGGAGCTGTTTAACAAGATGCTCGGGCTGAACGGCCATGTCGTGGTGCACAGCCTTGGCAATTTCACCGATTATGACGAGGTGGCCGAGCGGGTGCGCGGCGTCGGTGGCGTGAAATATGCGCTGCCGCTGGTCGAAGGGCAGGTGATGGTCTCGACGCCCACGGCGCAGACCGGCGCGCTGGTGCGCGGCCTGCGCGAGGCCGACCTGAAAAGCCTGACCGCGGTCTCCGGCAACATCCGGCACGGGACGCTCGACGGGTTCGACGGCGAGACGCCGGGCGTGGCGCTCGGCAGCCGCATGGCTAACGATCTGAACCTGCGGATCGGCGACGAGGTCTCGCTGCTCACTCCGCGCGGACCCTCCACCGCGCTCGGCACCGCGCCGCGCGTGAAGCGCTATCCCGTCGCGGCGATCTTCGAGATCGGCATGTCGGAATACGATTCCAGCATCATGTTCATGCCGCTCAACGAGGCGCAGCGCTATTTCAATCAGCCCGATACGGTGACCGTGCTCGAGGTCGTGCTCGATTCGCCCGACGAGGTCGGGAATCTCGGTCCGCAGATCGTCACCGCCGGCGGGGCAAGCATCTACATCACTGACTGGCGGCAGCGTAACGCGACCTTCTTCAATGCGCTCGAGGTCGAGCGCAACGTGATGTTCCTGATCCTCGCGCTGATCGTGCTGGTCGCCGCGCTGAACATCATCTCCGGGCTTATCATGCTGGTGAAGGACAAGGGCCGCGACATCGCCATCCTACGCACCATGGGCGCGACGCGCGGCGCCATCATGCGCGTCTTCTTCATCACCGGCACGAGTATCGGCGTGGTGGGTACGCTTGCGGGGCTCGCGCTCGGCGTGCTGGTCTGTCTCAACATCGATCGCTTGCGCGAGTTCATCGGCTGGATCACGCGGACCGAGCTGTTCCCGGCCGAGCTCTATTACCTGTCGCAGCTTCCCGCCGACATGAACCCGCGCGAGACCGCCGCCATCGTCATCATGGCCCTGCTGCTGTCCATCCTCGCCACGCTCTATCCGTCCTGGCGCGCCTCGCGTCTCGATCCGGTCGAAGCGCTCCGCTACGAATAGGCCGCAAGTGGACAGTCCAGGAAAGGTCCCCGTGCTGCGTCTCGAACGGCTCGAGCGCGCTTATGTTCAGGGGCCGCGCCGCATCGATGTGTTGCAGGGGGCGTCAGCCTCGTTCTTTCCGGGCGAGACCGTGGCGCTGCTCGGACCTTCGGGCGCCGGCAAGTCGACGCTGCTGCATATCGCCGGCCTCCTGGAGAAGCCAGACGCGGGCGCCGTGCTGATCGACGGCATCGACTGCATCAAGCTCACCGACAAGGAGCAGACCCGCATGCGGCGCATGGAGGTCGGCTTCGTCTACCAGTTCCACCATCTCTTGCCGGAGTTCTCGGCGCTCGAGAACGTCGTGCTGCCGCAGCTCATCATGGGCCGCGGACGCGACGAGGCCGAGGCGCGCGCCAAGGGGCTGCTCGAATCGCTAGGCCTCGCCGAGCGCTGGGACCACAGGCCGGCGCAGCTCTCGGGCGGCGAGCAGCAGCGCGTGGCGATCTCCCGTGCCGTCGCCAACGGACCGAAGGTTCTGCTGGCTGACGAGCCGACCGGCAATCTCGATCCGCCCACCGCCGAGCGGGTGTTCGAGGAGCTGCTCAAGCTCGTGCGGCAGGAGGGGGTGGCCGCCGTGGTCGCGACCCACAACCTCGATCTTGCGGCCCGCATGGACCGTGTGCTCCGCCTCGCCGACGGCCTGCTGGTCGAGGAGGAAGTCGCGGTGGTCAAGGTCGCCCGCCGCTGATCGCGCTTGCGCTGCACTGGACCGCTTGCGCTTGCCCTTGCGGTTGACTAAGAACATACTAAGAACATAGCCAGTTCGTCATGGCCGGGCTTGGCCCGGCATCCACGATTTTTGGCTGTACCGCTCTCCAAATCGTGGATGCCCGGCACAAGGCCGGGCATGACGAATGACGGAAATAGCGGGGATAAGTAGTCCCCCCGCTCGAACGACTCAGCCGGATCGGCAACGTTGCGGGAATGGGAACGGCACAGGACACGGAGCAGCAGCAACCCTTCGTGCATCTTCGGGTGCACTCGGCCTATTCGCTGCTCGAAGGCGCGCTGACTATCCAGAAGCTCGCCGCGCTCGCCCGCGCCGATCACGCGCCCGCGCTGGCGCTGACCGACTCCAACAATCTGTTCGGCGCGCTCGAATTCTCCCAGGAGATGGCCAAGGCCGGCATCCAGCCGATTATCGGGCTGACTCTGTCGCTCGCCTTCGGCGACACGCGCGAGCCGCTCCGCGGCGCCAATGGCGACCTCAATGCGCCGCGCACGGATGGCCGCATCGCGCTGCTCGCCAAGGACACCGAAGGCTACGTCAATCTGATGCGGCTTTCCACCGACGCCTATTTCGTAGCGTCCGAGTCGGGCGAGGTGGTCACCGCGCTTGCGGGCCTTGCGGCGCACGCCGCGGGCCTGATCGCGCTGACTGGCGGCCCTGAAGGCGTCATCGACCGCGCGCTCGCCGACGGCAATGCCGAGCTTGCCCGCACACGGCTGGAAGCGCTGCGCGAGCTGTTCGGCGACCGGCTCTATGTGGAGCTGCAGCGCCACGGCCTGCCGCAGGAGCGCGCCGCCGAGCCGCAACTGCTCGAATTCGCCTACGACCTCGACCTGCCCATCGTCGCGACCAACGAGGCCTATTTCGAGACGCGCGAAGATTTCGAGGCGCATGACGCGCTGATCTGCATCGCGCAAGGAAGCTACGTCGCGGTCGACGACCGGCGCCGGCTGAGCCCGGAGCATTTCTTCAAGACCGCTGAGCAGATGCGCGAGCTGTTCGCCGACCTGCCGGAGGCGATCGAGACCGCGAGCGAGATCGCGCGGCGCTGCGCCTTCCGGCCGATGGCGCGCGAGCCGATCCTGCCGCCCTTCCTGAGCGACGGCGCAGCACGCACCGACGCGCTCGCCGAGACCGAGGCGGCCGAGCTCAGGCGGCAGGCGGAGGAGGGGCTCGCCAGCCGGCTCGCCGAGCACGGGCTCGCGCCGGGCATGGACCGCGCCGCTTACGCCGAGCGGCTCGCCTTCGAGCTCGATGTCATCATCCGCATGAATTACCAGGGCTATTTCCTGATAGTCGCGGACTTCATCAAATGGACCAAGGCGCAAGGCATCCCGGTCGGGCCGGGGCGCGGCTCGGGCGCCGGTTCGCTCGTCGCCTATGCGCTGACCATCACCGATCTCGACCCGCTCCGCTTCGGCCTGCTGTTCGAGCGCTTCCTCAATCCGGAGCGCATCTCGATGCCGGACTTCGACATCGATTTCTGCCAGGACCGGCGCGACGAGGTCATCGCCTATGTGCGCGAGCGCTACGGCGCGCATCGCGTGGCGCACATCATCACCTTCGGCAAGCTGCAGGCGCGCGCGGTGTTGCGCGATGTCGGGCGCGTGCTGCAAATGCCCTACGGCCAGGTCGACCGGCTCTGCAAGCTGGTGCCGGTGAACCCGGCGAACCCGATCACGCTGCCCCAGGCCATTGCCGGCGAGCCGCGCCTGCAGGAAGCGCGCGACGCTGAGCCGATCGTCGCCAAGCTGCTCGATATCGGCCAGCGTCTGGAAGGGCTCTACCGCCACGCCTCGACGCATGCCGCAGGCGTGGTCATCGCCGACCGCCCGCTGATCGAGCTCGTGCCGCTCTATCGCGATGCGCGCGCCCAGCTCCCCGCCACGCAGTTCAGCATGAAATGGGCCGAGGAAGCCGGGCTCGTGAAGTTCGATTTCCTCGGGCTTAAGACGCTCACCGTGATCGAGACGGCCCGCGCGCTGATCGCCCGCAAGGGCATCGCCCTCGATCCGGCCAAGCTGCCGCTCGACGACCCCGCGACCTACGAGTTGCTTCAGCGCGGCGACACGGTCGGCGTGTTCCAGCTCGAAGGCCAGGGCATGCGCGACGCGCTCCGCAAGCTGAAGCCCGACCGGTTCGAGGACATCATCGCCATCGTCGCGCTCTACCGGCCGGGGCCGATGGACAACATCGACTCTTACGTGAACCGCAAGCACGGGCGCGAGACGATCGAGTCGCTGCATCCGATGATCGAGCCGATCCTGACGGAGACCTACGGCGTCATCATCTATCAGGAGCAGGTGATGCAGATCGCGCAGGTCCTGTCAGGCTTCTCGCTCGGCCAGGCTGACGTGCTGCGCAAGGCCATGGGCAAGAAGATCAAGAAGGAGATGGCGGCCCAGAAGTCGCGCTTCGTCGACGGCGCCGTCAACAACGGCGTGGATAAAGCGCGCGCCGAGTACATCTTCGAGCTGGTGGCGAAGTTCGCGGGCTACGGCTTCAACAAATCGCACGCGGCGGCCTATGCGCTGATCGCCTACCAGACCGCCTATCTCAAGGCGAACCACCCGATCGAGTTCCTGGCGGCGTCTATGACGCTCGACATGGGCAATGCCGACAAGCTCGCGAGCTTTGTGCAGGAAGCGCGCCGCCTTGGGCTCAAGATCGAGCCGCCCTCGGTCAACCGCTCCGAGGTCGGCTTCGTGCCGGGTGAGGGCGCGATCCGCTACTCGCTCGCCGCGCTCAAGAATGTCGGACGCCACGCGGTGGAGCACATCGTCGCGCTGCGCGAGGCCGACGGACGGTTCCGCGACGTGTCGGATTTCGCCCGCCGCATCAATCCGCGCATGATCAACAAGCGCGCGCTCGAGACGCTGGCCGCCGCCGGTGCGCTTGACGAGCTCGGCATCGACCGCGCGACCGCGTGCGCCAATGTCGACCGCGTCATCGCCGAAGCGAACCTCGCGACGGAGACGAGCGCGGAGGGGCAGAACGATCTCTTTTCCGGTGCCTTGCACGCGCCGCCGCCGCTTGAGCTCAGGCCCGCCAAGCCTTGGCTCCCGACCGACCGGCTATCGCGCGAGTTCGAGGCGGTCGGCTTCTTTCTCACGGGCCATCCGCTCGACGACTACAAGGAGGTGCTGGACGGGCTCGGCGCCGAGAGCTGGCTCGCCTTTGCCGCCAAGGCGCGCCTCCGCCGCGTGGTGGGCACACTCGCCGGCACCGTGCTGTCGGCGCGCGAGCGCCAGGGCAAGAACGGCAATACTTATGCCTTCGTCGCCTTCTCCGATCCGACCGGGCAGTTCGAGGCTGTGATCTTCTCCGAGACGCTTGCGGCCTCGCGCGCGCTGCTCGAGCCTGGTACCGCCGTGCTGCTCGAGGTCGAGGCGGAAGCCGACGGGGAGACCGTCAAGGTGCGCGTGCAGAGGCTCGCCTCTCTCGAGCAGGCCGCCGAGCAGCGCCGCGCCGGCATGATGGTCTATGTCGCCGACGCTCGCGCGCTGGCCCCGCTTGCCGAGCAGGTCGCGGGCGAAGCGGGCCAAGGACCGTTCCGGCTGGTGCTCCGTCTCGACGACGCCCGCGAGGTCGAGTTCGACCTGCCGCGCGGCATCGACGCCACACCGAAACAGCGGAGCGCCTTGAAACTCGTGGAAGGCGTCGCCGCCGTCAGCGCGTTGTGACCCGTACTATGGCACGACCCGAACCCTCCCCTTGATGGGGAGGGAGTCGCGCCTCTTGGCGCGACGGGTGGGGTGAGTTATCCCTGTGCTCCGAGGGGCGCCCCCCACCCCGACGCCGCAAGCGGCGTCGGACCTCCCCACGAGGGGGAGGTTGGGTCCCGTAGCGGTGCCGCACGCTCTTGCCATTTGCAGGCCCCATCCCTATAAACCGCCCATCTCACACGCGGGGTCCAAGCGTCGCGCGAGGCTAGCGCCTCAAGCAGCTCGCTCCGGTGATCTGGCAACCCCAGATCCATCCCCGCGGCGGCAGAACCGGAAAAAGGAGTAAGCAGGCCAATGGCACTGCCCGACATCACTATGCGCCAGCTTCTGGAAGCCGGCGTGCATTTCGGCCATCAGACGCACCGCTGGAACCCGAAAATGGCGCCGTTCATCTACGGCTCCCGCAACAACATCCATATCATCGACCTGACCCAGACCGTACCGCTGCTGCACCAGGCGCTGCTCACGGTCTCCGATGTGGTGGCCAAAGGCGGCCGCGTGCTGTTCGTCGGCACCAAGCGTCAGGCCTCGGAGGCGGTTGCCGATGCCGCGCGCTCCTGCGCGCAGTATTTCGTCAATCACCGCTGGCTTGGCGGCACGCTGACCAACTGGCGCACCATCTCCAACTCGATCAAGCGGCTCAAGTCGCTGGAGGAGTTGCTGGCCGGCGAGACGCACGGCCTGACCAAGAAGGAACTGCTTCAGCTCACCCGCGAGAAGGACAAGCTGGAGCGTTCGCTCGGCGGCATCAAGGACATGGGCGCGCTGCCCGACCTGATGTTCGTGATCGACACCAACAAGGAATCGATCGCCATCGCCGAGGCACGCAAGCTCAATATGCCGGTGGTGGCCGTGGTGGATTCGAACTGCGATCCGGACGGCATCAGCCATCCGATCCCCGGCAATGACGACGCGGGCCGCGCCATCACGCTCTATTGCGACCTGATCGCGCGTGCCGCTATCGACGGGCTGGAGCGCGCACAATCCGGAATCGGCATCGATATCGGCGCGGTTGACGAGCCCGGCGCGGAACCCGGCCTCGAGGGCGAAGAGGGTTCCGGTGAGGGCCGCGAGACCGAACAGCGCCAGCGGCGCAAGCCGGCGAAGCCAGCCGGCCGCGGCGGCGACGGCAGAGGCAGGCCCGGCGGCGGTCGCGCGCCGCGTAAACCCAAAGCCGAGGCGGCTGGGAAGGCCGAGGCAGCCGGAAAGGCTGAAGCGGCAGCCACGGCCGATACGGCAAGCGAAGCCGACGCCCCGAGCGCGGCCGAAACGGAACAAGGGTGAGGCCGGCGCGCAAGGCGCACGGCTCCGCTCCATAGAGACAAGAGAGAGACATGGCGACGATTGACGCAGCCACGGTGAAGGCCCTCCGCGACAAGACCGGCGCGGGCATGATGGACTGCAAGGCGGCGCTCGCGGAGACGGGCGGCGACATGGAGGCTGCGGTCGATTGGCTGCGCGCCAAGGGCCTGGCCAAGGCCGCTAAGAAGGCGGGCCGGGTCGCGGCCGAAGGCCTGATCGGGCTCGCGGCCGAGCCGAAGCAGGCGGCGCTGGTCGAGGTCAATTCCGAGACGGATTTCGTCGCGCGCAACCAGACCTTCCAGGACATGGTGAGCGCGATCGCCGCCGCCGCCCTGAAGGTCAAAGGCGATGTCGCCAAGCTCGGCGACGCCAAATATGCGGACGGCAAGGCGACCGTCGCCGAGACCATCAAGGAATTGATCGGCTCGATCGGCGAGAACATGACGCTCCGCCGCGCGGCGCATCTTGCGGTCGCTAAGGGCGCCGTCGCGAGCTACATGCACAACCAGATCGCGCCGGGCCTCGGCAAGATCGGCGTCATCGTCGCGCTCGAATCCGAGGGCGCGGCCGACAAGATCGCGGCTTTCGGCAAGCAGGTCGCCATGCATATCGCCGCCGCCAACCCACAAGCGGTCGACGTGTCGAGCCTCGACAAGGCCACGATCGACCGCGAGCGCGCCGTGCTCACCGAGCAGGCCAAGGACTCCGGCAAGCCCGACGCGGTCATCGCCAAGATGGTCGAAGGCCGGCTGCGCAAATTCTACGAGGAGGTCGTGCTGCTCGAGCAGTCTTTCGTGCACGATCCTGACCTCACCGTCGCCAAGGCGCTCGCCGCGGCCGAGAAGGATGCCGGCGCGCCGATCAAGATCGTTGGGTTCCACCGCTTCGCCCTCGGCGAGGGCATCGACCGTCCCGACAGCGATTTCGCGGCCGAGGTCGCCGCGGCTGCCTCGGGAAGCTAGCCTCTAAAGGCTAACGCGGTTATAGCCCCGCGCTGGCCGTTTCGTTTGCGCGCGAGGCGCATCCTCGCGGCCGGAGGTTCGAGCCGATGGCGAAGCCGCAAGCTCAAGCAAAGCTCCGCTACAAGCGCGTGCTCGTGAAGATGTCGGGCGAAGCGCTCGGCGGCGCGAAGGGCTACGGCATCGACCTTTCCGTCGTGGCGCCGATCGCCAAGGACATCGCCAAGGCGGCGGCTGCCGGCGGCGAGATCTGCCTCGTGGTCGGCGGCGGCAATATCTTCCGCGGGCTGATGGCGTCGGAGAGCGGCATGGACCGCGGCACCGCCGACTATATGGGCATGCTCGCCACGGTGATGAACGCGCTCGCGCTCAAGACCGCGATCGAGCGCGAAGGCCAGTCGGCCCGCGTGATGTCCGCCATCCCGATGCCCACCGTCTGCGAGCCCTATATCCGCGACAAGGCCCTCGACCACTTGGAAAAGGGCCATGTGGTGATCTTCGCCGGCGGCACCGGCAATCCCTTCTTCACCACCGACACGGCGGCGGCGCTCAGGGCCGCCGAGATGGGCTGCGAGGCCCTGCTCAAGGCCACGCAGGTCGATGGCGTCTATAGCGCGGACCCGAAAACCACGCCTGACGCCGCCCGCTACGACCGCCTGACCTATGGCGAGGTCCTTAAGCAAGACCTCAAGGTCATGGACGGCGCCGCGATCGCGCTTGCGAGAGACAATCGGATTCCGATAATTGTGTTTTCCATCAAGAGCCAAGGCAACCTGGCTCTGGTCCTGCAAGGGAGGGGCCCCTCGACCGTCATCGAAGATGAGGCGCGGGGCAGATAGCGATCATGGCTGACTTCGACCTTAAAGAGATCGAGCGGCGCATGCGCGGCGCACTCACGGTCCTGAAGCAGGAGTTCGGCGGCCTGCGCACGGGCCGCGCCAATGCCGGCCTGCTCGACCCGCTCACGGTCACGGCCTATGGCAACGCTATGCCGCTCAACCAGCTCGCCACCATCAACGTGCCCGAGCCGCGCATGATCAGCGTGCAGGTCTGGGACCGCAGCAATGTCGCGGCCGTCGAGCGCGCCATCAGGGAGTCAGACCTTGGGCTCAACCCCGTTGTCGAGGGCCAGACGCTCCGCCTGCCGATCCCCGAGCTCAACGAGGAGCGGCGCCAGGAGATCGTCAAGGTCGCGCATAAATATGCCGAGCAGGCGCGCGTCGCCGTGCGCAATGTGCGCCGCGACGGCATGGAGCACCTGAAGCGCGCCGAGAAGGACGAGCATATGAGCAAGGACGAGCATCATTCGCTCGCCACCAAGGTGCAGGACCTGACCGACAAGATCATCAAGGAGATCGACGAGGCCCTTGCCACCAAGGAAGCCGAGGTCATGCAGGTTTAGATGGACGCGGCCGGCCCACATCACGCGCTGGCCCGGGAACGGAGCGGCGGAACGTGACCCTAGCGATGGACAAGCGCGCCTGGCAGGCGGCCGACAAGCCGGCTGCCCGCCATGTCGCCATCATCATGGACGGCAATGGCCGCTGGGCGGCCGAGCGCGGCCTACCGCGCACCGAAGGGCATCGGCAAGGCGTCGAGGCGGTACGCCGGACGGTCGAGGCCGCGGGCGAGATCGGCATCACGCATCTGACGCTGTTCAGCTTCTCCTCGGAGAACTGGTCGCGGCCGAAGCAGGAGATCACCGATCTCTTCGGACTGCTGCGGCGCTTCATCCGCCGCGACCTCGCGGACCTGCACAAGAATAACGTCCGCATCCGCGTCATCGGCACACGCGCCGGGCTCGAACGCGATCTGTTGCGCCTGATCGACGACGCGGTCGAGCTGACCAAGAACAATACCGGCCTCAATCTCACGATCGCCTTCAATTACGGCGCCCGCGACGAGATCGCCCGTGCCGCGCGCCGGCTTGCGGAGGACGTCGCGAGCGGGGCGGTCGCCGCGTCCGAGGTGACGCCGGAGAGCTTTGCCGCCTATCTCGACACCGCCGACCTGCCCGACCCGGACCTGTTGATCCGCACCAGCGGCGAGCGGCGTCTGTCCAACTTCCTGCTGTGGCAGCTTGCTTACAGCGAGTTCGTGTTCGTCGACGTCTACTGGCCGGACTTTTCGCGCGAAGTGTTCGAAGCCGCGATCGCCGAGTATCAGCGGCGGAGCCGCCGCTTCGGCGGGACCTCGGCGAGATCCACCGCGTGAGACGCCCGCGCGCGCATCCCGGCAAAGCGAGCGAGCGGACGACGGGCGAGATGCCGGAGCTTGCGACGCGCATCGCCTCCGGGCTGGTGCTGGGTGCCGCCGCGGTTGCCGCGACGCTGTTGAGCCCCTGGACATTTCTGCTGCTTGCGGTCGCGGCGACCTTCGTCATCGCCTGGGAGTGGGGACGGCTCACCCGCGGAGAGGGCTTCGACCGCGTCGCGATTCTGCAAATGATCGGCGTGGCCGTGGTGCTCGCGCTCATTGCGGCCGGCCGGCCTGGTCTCGCACTCGCAGCGCTCGTCGCGACGGCCGGCGCCATCGCCGTGGCGAACGGTGCGCACGCGCTCTCTTGGTCGCTGGCGGGGCTGCTCTACGCAGCGCTTCCCGCCGC
Organism: uncultured Methyloceanibacter sp.; assembly: GCA_964634195.1. Lineage (GTDB taxonomy): Bacteria > Pseudomonadota > Alphaproteobacteria > Rhizobiales > Methyloligellaceae > Methyloceanibacter. Next base: position 25,332 of record CAZWIO010000008.1, read on the forward strand.
CGCGCTCGTCTGGTTGCGCGGCGATGCGAGCCTCGGCGCGGTCGCGGTGCTCTATCTGCTTGCCGTGGCCGCGACCGCCGACACGGCCGCCTACGCCGCCGGGCGTCTCGTTGGCGGACCCAAGCTTGCGCCGCGCGTCTCCCCCAACAAGACCTGGAGCGGCTTTGCGGCGGGTCTCCTCACGCCCGCGTTGATCGGCTTTAGCCTCGCGGCCTATCTCGGCGGCACCTCACCCCTCCGGCTTGCGATCGTCAGCGTGGTGCTGGCGCTTTCCTGCCAGCTCGGCGACCTGATCGAGAGCGCGGTGAAGCGGCGGTTCGGGACCAAGGACACGAGCGCGCTGATTCCGGGTCATGGCGGGCTGCTCGACCGCATCGACAGCCTTCTGCTTGCCGCCGTCCTTGCCGGCCTGATCGCACTGCTCCGCGATCCATCGCAACCGGCAAGCGGCCTTCTCATCTGGTAGAATGGAGCGCATGCGTTCGCCCCTGACATCGGTCGGCGTCGAGATCGCCGCGGCGCCTTCGCGCAAGCGCCGCATCTCCGTGCTCGGCGCGACGGGCTCGATCGGCGAGAGCACGCTCGACCTGATCGGCCGCAACCCGGACGCTTACGAGGTCGTGGCCCTCACCGGCGGCTGCAACGTGAAGCGTCTCGCCGCACTCGCCGTGCTGCACAACGCCGCCTTTGCCGTGATCGCCGACGCGGACCGCTATTCGGATCTCAAGTCAGCACTCGCCGGCACCAACATCGAGACCGGAGCAGGGGAGGCGGCGCTGCTCGAAGCCGCGAGCCGCCCTGCCGACTGGGTCATGGCGGCGATCGTCGGTGCCGCTGGGCTCAAGCCGACACTTGAAGCTGTGCGCCAAGGCAGAGCGACCGCGCTCGCCAACAAGGAATGCCTCGTGACCGCCGGCACGCTCTTCATGCAGGAAGTGGCCCGCGCGGGCGCCACGCTGCTGCCGGTCGATTCGGAGCATTCCGCGGCCCACCAGGTCATGGCCGAGACCAAGCATGAGCTGATTGAGAGCGTCTGCCTCACCGCCTCAGGCGGTCCGTTCCGCACCTGGGGCCGGGAGCAGATGGCCGACGCCACGCCCGAGCAGGCGCTCAATCATCCCAACTGGTCGATGGGGCCCAAGGTGACCATCGATTCGGCGACGCTCATGAACAAGGGCCTCGAACTGATCGAGGCGCATCATCTCTTCGGCCTGCCGCCGGACAAGCTCGACGTGCTGATCCACCCGCAATCCATCGTGCATTGCCTGGTCACGCTGGCCGACGGCTCGGTGCTCGCGCAGATGAGCTGCCCCGACATGCGCACGCCGATCGCCTACAGCCTTGCCTGGCCCGAGCGCATGCACGCGCCGACCAAGCGGCTCGATCTCGCGGCCCTCGGCACGCTCAGCTTCGAGATGCCGGATCGCGCGCGCTTCCCAGCGCTCGAGCTTGCACGCACGGCGCTGCTCGCGGGGCGAAGCGCCGGCACCGTGCTCAACGCGGCGAACGAGATCGCCGTCGAGGCCTTCCTTGCCAAGCGAATCGGCTTTCTCGCCATCGCCAGCCTGGTCGAAGCGACGCTCGAATCGCGCCCCGATCTTGCCGCTGTCAGCCCCACAACCGTCGACGACGTGCTGGTTGTGGACAAGGAGGCACGGCGCCACGCGAAAAGCCTGCTCGACCGGTTTGCATCGCGCCCGCCCGCAGGCTAAGAAGCGACAAGATTCAAGGATAGCTCTGCCCTTATGGATACCGTCTTTCAACTCGCCGGGCTCGGCGACACGCTGCTCGGCTACATAGTCCCCTTCCTCTTCGTCCTCACCGTCGTGGTCTTCTTCCACGAGCTTGGCCACTTCCTGGTGGCGCGCTGGTGCGGCGTGGCGGTGAAGACCTTCTCGATCGGGTTTGGGCCGGAGATCTTCGGCTTCAACGACCGGCACGGTACGCGCTGGCGGCTCTCCTGGATTCCGCTCGGCGGCTACGTGAAGTTCATCGACGACGAGAACGTGGCGAGCGCCGGCACCCGCAAGGACTTCGAGCAACTCCCGACCGAGGTGAAGGCGAGGAGCTTCCAGGGCAAGTCGCTCGGCCAGCGCGCCGCCATCGTCGCCGCGGGGCCAATCGCCAATTTCCTGCTCGCCATCGTCATTTTCACGGCGATCTTCACCTTTTTCGGCGAACGCACGACCGACGCCAAGGTCGATGTGGTCAATCCGGGCAGTGCCGCCGAGCGTGCCGGCTTCGTTGCGGGGGACCGGGTCGTCAGCATCGACGGCAAGGCCATCGAAGGCTTCGGCGAGATGCAGCGCATCGTGGGCACGAGCCCCGACCAGGCGCTTCTGTTCGTGGTCGAGCGCAACGGCAAGCTGGTGGAGCTCACCGCGACGCCTGAGCGCAAGGAGATCACCGACCGCTTCGGCAACACCATGCGCGTCGGCCTGCTGGGCATTCAGCGCAGCGCCTCGCCAGACGATTGGACGCTGAAGCGGCACGACCCGTTCACGGCGTTCATCATGGCCGTGAAGGAGACCTATTTTGTCATCTCGCGCTCGCTTGCCTATCTCTATGACGTGATCGTGGGCCGGGAAGCAGCCGACCAGCTCGGCGGCCCGATTCGTATCGCGCAAGTCTCGGGACAAGTCGCGACCGCTGGCTTTATTGCGCTGCTCAACTTGGCAGCCATCATTTCCGTAAGTATTGGGCTAATCAATCTCTTCCCAATACCCATGCTCGATGGCGGTCATCTTCTGTTCTACGGAATTGAGGCGGTCAGGGGACGCCCGCTCAGCGAGTACACCCAGGAGATCGGGTTCCGCATCGGGCTTGCGCTTGTGCTCATGTTGATGATCTTCGCAACCTGGAACGACTTGATTCACTTGAAGTTTTTGTAAGGGGAGGCCAACGGGGCCGGGCTGTGGCGGTCCGCGAGGTTACCCCGCGTCTACAACCGCGCGGGACCAAAAAACTGCCACAAACCAATGGCCTGCTCCGTTTTTGAGGGAAGGGCGCGCGTCAGCGCCCGGCTGAGGGGAATACGCCAGTAATGGTGCGGTGGACGTTGACGAGGGGGCTGCTTGCGGCCCTCCTAATGGTGAGTAGCGTCCCGCTCTCGCTCGGCATAAGCGCGAGCCTCGGCGAGATTTCCGCACAAGCTCAAGGCACTATCCAATCCATCAGGGTTGAGGGTAATCGGCGCGTCGAGCCCGAGACCGTCCGCTCCTACCTCACCTTCGGTCCGGGCGACAGCTACGACCCGGCGGCGATCGACGAATCGCTCAAGACCCTGTTCGCCACCGGCCTGTTCCAGGACGTGCGCATCCGGCGCGAAGGCTCGACCATCGCCGTCATCGTGGTGGAGAATCCGATCGTCAACCGCGTCGCCTTCGAGGGTAACAAGGAGGTGGACGACGAGACGCTGACCGCCGAGGTCCAGCTCAAGCCGCGCGCCGTCTACACCCGCGCCCGGGTGCAGGCCGACACGCAGCGCATCCTCGACGTCTATCGGCGGCAGGGCCTTTACTCGGCACAGGTCGAGCCAAAGATCATCCAGCTCGACACGAATCGCATCGACGTCGTGTTCGAGGTGACCGAGGGCCCGACCACCAAGGTCCGGGCCATCAATTTCATCGGCAACTCGGCCTTCAGCGATTCGCAGCTCCGCTACGTGATCTCGACGGGGCAGACCACGCTGCTGAGCTTCCTCAAGAACAACAACATCTACGACCCCGACCGGCTGAATTACGACCGCGAGCTCTTGCGCCAGTTCTACATGAAGAACGGCTATGCCGATGTGCGCGTGGTGTCCGCCACCGCCGATCTCGATCCAGGCGGCCGCGGCTTCTTCATCACCTTTACGATCGACGAAGGCCCGCGCTACCGGTTCGGCGCAATCGACATCGAGACGGCGCTCCCCTCGCTGAACGTCGATGAGATCAGAGGCGGGATCCAGACCCGCACCGGGCGCGTGTTCAACGCCGAGCGCGTGGAAAAGACGGTCGAGGCGCTTACCATCAAGGTCTCGCAGCAAGGCTACGCGTTCGCGCAGGTGCGGCCGCGTTTCGACCGCGACCCCGCGAGCCAGACCATGGGCATCACCTATGTCATCGAGGAAGGCCCGCGGCTCTATATCGAGCGCATCAACATCGTCGGCAATTTCCGCACCCAGGATCACGTGATCCGGCGCGAATTCCGGCTGGCCGAAGGCGATGCTTATAATCGGCTGCTGGTCGAGGCAGCGCGTAAACGACTGCGCGCATTGGGCTTTTTCAAGTCGGTTGAAGTCGATACGACTCCCGGCTCGACCCAGGATCGCGTTATCCTCACGGTCAACGTGGTCGAGCAGCCGACCGGTGAGCTCTCGTTCGGCGCCGGCTATTCGACGACCGAGGGCATCATCGGCGATATCAGCATCACCGAGCGCAACCTGATGGGGCGGGGCCAGTATGTCAGGCTCGGCTTCTCCGGCAGCCTGGAGCGCGCTCAGGTCGATTTCAGCTTCACCGAGCCGCGCTTCCTCGACCGCAATCTCGCCGCGGGCTTCGACCTGTTCCACAAGGAGGTCGATCTGCGCGACGTCGCCTCGTTTAGGCAGCGCGATACGGGCGGCAATCTGCGTCTCGGCTTCCCGATCGCCAACAACACGCAGCTCGGCTTGCGCTACCGGTTCGAGCGCGAGGAGATCTACGACGCGACGCGGAACGCTTCGCTTGCCGTGCAGCAGGCCGCCGCGGAAGGCGAGGTCGATGTCTCGAGCATCGGCTACACCATCGCCTACGACACCCGCAACCTGCCGCAATCGCCGACCAGCGGCGTGTTCGCCTCGTTCTCTCAGGATCTTGCCGGCATCGGCGGCGACGTGAACTACATCCGCTCCGTGGCCGATGCCCGCGGCTACTATCCGATCACCAACAAGATCACGCTGGTCGGCCGCGCGCAGGGCGGCGTGATCGAAGGTTGGAACGACAGCGACGTGCGCCTGACCGACCTGTTCTTCAAAGGCGGCGAGACGATTCGCGGCTTCGAGCGGGCGGGCTATGGCCCACGCGACGCCTGTACCGATCCGGTGACCGGCCGGCGCGTTTCGAACTGCCGGCAGGACTCCCTCGGCGGCAAGATGTTCTGGGCGACCACGGCCGAGATTCGCTTCCCGTTCCCGCTCATCCCCGAGAATCTCGGCATGCAAGGCGCCATATTCGTCGACGCCGGCTCGCTGTGGGACCCGAGCGAGCAGGCGCTCGCGGCCGTGACCCTGCCGCGCCAGCCCGGCGGCTGTACGTCCAAGAATCTCGGCAAGTCCTGCGGCGAGGGCAGCTTCATTTTCGATAGCGACCAGGTGCGCCTCTCGACCGGCTTCAGCATCATCTGGCAGTCGCCGCTCGGGCCGCTCCGCGCCGACATCGCCGAAGCCCTGCTCAAGGCCGATTTCGACAGGACCGAGATTTTCCGCTTCGGCGCCTCGACGAACTTCTAAAGCCACGCCATTCGGTCTATGGCTTCGCGTCATGGACGGTGCCGCGGCGTTGGACGCTGGAAAATCGATGGAACATCCGGGTTTCTTCAAGCGCGCGGGCCCGTTCCCTTTGCGTAGGATCGCAGAGGTCACAGGCGCCAAGCTCCAAGACGGCGCCGATCCCGAGCTCGTGATCAAGGACGTCCGCCCTCTCGACGGCGCCGCCGGCGGCGACCTCTCTTTCCTCGACAATCCGCGTTACTTGCCGCAATTCGCCGCGACCGGGGCCAGCGCCTGCCTGGTCGCCGCGAAGTTCGCGGGCAAGGCCCCGCCCGGCACGGTCTGCCTCGTGACGGCTGAGCCTTATCGGGCCTTCGCCAGGGCGCTCGCTCTCTTCTATCCGGACGCGGTCAAGCCCAAGGTCGCCCCGGGCGGCGTCCTGAAGCGGTCCGGGACCATCGATCCGAGCGCGCAGCTCGAAGCGGGCGTCACCGTGGAGCCCGGCGCTGTGGTCGGCCCCGAGGCGGTGATCGGCAGCGGCACGACGCTCGCCGCAGGCTGCGTGATCGGCTACCGCGTACATATCGGCCGCGACTGCTATGTCGGGCCGAACGCCTCGGTGCAGCATTCGCTCGTCGGCAACAACGTCACCATCCATGCGGGCGCCGCGATCGGGCAGGACGGCTTCGGCTTCGCCATGGGTCCGGGCGGCCACCTCAAGGTCCCGCAAATCGGGCGGGTGGTCCTGCAAGACCATGTGGAGATCGGCGCCAATACCACGATAGACCGGGGCGCCTTGCGCGACACGGTGGTCGGCGAGGGCACGAAAATTGATAATCTGGTTCAAATCGGGCACAACGTGGTGATCGGCAGGCATTGCATCATCGTGTCCCAGACGGGTATTTCTGGCAGCACCGAGCTCGGCGATTTCGTTGCGCTCGGCGGCCAGGTCGGCACGCTAGGCCACATCAAGATCGGGGCTGGCGCGCAGATCGCGGCGAGCAGTAATGTGAGGGGCGACGTGCCGCCCGGGGCACGCTGGGGTGGCACCCCGGCCAAGCCCATGCGATTGTGGTTCAGGGAGCTAACGCTGTTGCGCAAGCTTGCCGAGCGCAAGGATTTGAAGCTTGACCAAGGCGATGACGGCGGCGAAAGCCACTAAACCGGATCATGGAGTGCGGGCCCGAATGAATGAAGGCGGCGTGAAAAAGAAGCTTAGGTCGCTCGAGACTGCCGACATTATGAAGCTTCTCCCGCATCGCTATCCGTTCCTGCTTGTCGACCGCATCGTCGACATGGACGGCGACCATTCCGCCATGGGCATCAAGAACGTCGCCGCCAACGAGCCGTACTTCCAGGGCCACTTTCCCGGCAATCCGGTGATGCCCGGGGTGCTGCTTATCGAAGGTATGGCGCAGACTGCCGGCGCGCTTTGCATGAGCACCATCGAGGAGTTCAAGGAGCCGCCGCTCGTCTATTTCATGGCGATCGACAAAGCGCGCTTCCGGCGCCCGGTGGTGCCGGGCGACACTGTCCACTACCACGTCCAGAAGATGCGCAATCGCGGGCGCGTGTGGCGCTTTCGCGCCCAGGCTCTCGTCGACGGCTCGCTCGTCGCCGAGGCGGAGGTCAGCGCCGTCATCGTCGAAACGTAACCGGGCGCGCGCTTCATGGCTAACATCCATGCGACCGCGGCGGTCGATCCGCAGGCTAAGCTCGGCACAGGCGTCGAGATCGGGCCCTTTTGCGTGATTGGCCCGCATGCCGAACTCGGCGATGGCGTCGTGGTCCATTCGCAGGCGGTGGTCGTCGGCCGCACCACGCTTGGCGCGGGCTGCCAGGTCTTTCCATTCGCTTCGCTCGGGCTGGCGCCGCAGGACATCAAGTTCGGCGACGAGCCGAGCACTTTGACGGTCGGGCCCGGCACGCTGATCCGCGAGCACGTCACCATCAATCCCGGCACGGCCCGCGGACATATGAAGACCAAGGTCGGCGCGAACTGCTTCCTGATGATCGGCTCGCATATCGCCCACGATTGCGAGATCGGCGACGACGTCACGCTGGTCAACGGTGCGACGCTCGGCGGTCACGTCTCGGTTGGCGAGGGCGCCATCATCGGCGGCCTCTCAGCCGTGCATCAATATGTGCGGATCGGCGCCTATGCCTTTGTCGGCGGCATGTCGGGCGTGGCCGCGGATCTCATTCCGTTCGGCATGGCGATGGGGAATCGCGCCAATCTGTGCGGGCTGAACATCGTCGGGCTTAAGCGCAAAGGCTTTCCCCGCGAGCAGATCCACCAATTGCGCCAAGCCTACCGCATGCTGTTCGCGACCGAAGGCACGCTCTTGGAGCGGCTCGAGGACGTCGAGGCGATGTTCTCGGGCAATCCGCTCGCCAAGCAGATCATCGATTTCATCAAGTCCCAGTCAGAGCGCTCGTTCTGCGTGCCGGGCAACGCCGCAGTGCCGAGCCGGTAGCGCGCTACGCTTCCGATGCTGGAAAAGGCGAAGATATCAGGGACGCTCGGCATCATTGCCGGCGGCGGCGCGCTACCTTGCATCGTGGCAGACGCGGCGGCGGCGCGCGGGCTGCCTCTGCATATCATCGGTATGAGCGGCGAGGCGAGCCACGCCATCGAGCGCTATCCGCATACCTGGGTCAAATGGGGCGAGGTCGGCAAGCTCTTCGCGGCGCTCGACAAGCATGGCTGCCGCGATCTCGTGATTATCGGTACGGTGACACGTCCCGACGCCGCCAATGTGCGGCTCGATCTCGGTGCCATCAAGAACCTGCCCTTCCTGGTGAGCCTCGGCATGGGCGGCGACGATCACGTGCTGTCGAGCGTCGTGCGCTTTCTCGAAGGGAAGGGATATCGGGTGCACGGCGCCGACGACGTGGCTCCTGAGCTTTTGGCGGGGGAAGGAGTGCTCGGCAGACGCGCGCCGTCCGCCGAGGAGCGCGGCGACATCGCGCTCGGCTTCGAGGTGGTGCGCGCGCTCGGCGCGCTCGACGTGGGCCAGGCTGCCGTCGTCGCCAAGGGCTATGTCCTGGCGGTCGAGGCGGCCGAGGGCACGGACGCCATGCTCGATCGCTGCGCCGAGCTTCGCCGCAGCGGCCGCGCGCGCGGGCGCGGGCTGGTCGGCGTGCTGGTGAAAGCACCCAAACCGGGCCAGGAAGAGCGCGTGGACCTGCCGACCATCGGCCCCGAGACAGTGAGCCGCGCGGCGGCGGCAAGTCTCGCAGGCATTGCGCTCGCCGCAGGTCAGGTGCTGATGGTCGAACGGGATGCCGTCATCGAGGCGGCCGACCGCCACGGGCTGTTCCTGTTCGGCGCGCGTCTCGCGGCGAAGGAGGCTAGGCCTTAGGCTAGACGCTCTTCGACCGGAATGTAGGCGCGCTCGGTCGCACCGGTATAGAGCTGCCGTGGCCTGCCGATGCGCTGCATCGGGTCCTCGATCATCTCCTTCCACTGAGCGATCCAGCCGACCGTCCGCGCGATGGCGAACAGCACGGTGAACATGTCCGTGGGGAAGCCGAGCGCCTTCAGCGTGATCCCGGAATAGAAGTCGATATTCGGATAGAGCTTCTTCTCGATGAAATAGTCGTCGGAGAGCGCGATGCGCTCGAGCTCGAGCGCGACCTTCAGGATCGGGTCGTTGCCAAGGCCGACCGCGTCGAGCACCTCGTGGCAGGTCTTCTGCATGATCTTCGCGCGCGGATCGTAGTTCTTGTAGACGCGATGACCGAAGCCCATCAGCCGGAACGGATCGTCCTTGTCCTTGGCGCGCTCGATGAACTCGGGGATGCGCTCGACCGAACCGATCTCCTGCAGCATCGTGAGCGCCGCCTCGTTGGCGCCACCATGCGCCGGTCCCCAGAGACAGGCGATGCCGGCCGAGATGCAGGCGAACGGATTGGCGCCCGAGGAGCCGGCCAGCCGCACCGTCGAGGTCGAGGCGTTCTGCTCGTGGTCCGCATGCAGAATGAAGATGCGGTCCATGGCGCGGGCGAGGATCGGGTTGACCCGATACTCCTCGCACGGCACCGCGAAGCACATATGCAGAAAGTTCGCCGAGTATTTCAGCTCGTTGCGCGGATAGATGAAAGGCTGGCCGATCGAATATTTGTACGCCAGAGCGGCCAGGGTGGGCATCTTGGCGATCATGCGGATCGCCGCCACCTCGCGCTGGTGGGGATCCCTGATGTCGATCGAGTCGTGATAGAAGGACGACAGCGCGCCGACCACGCCCACCATGACCGCCATCGGATGCGCGTCCCGGCGGAACCCGGTGTAGAACTTCGTCATCTGCTCATGCACCATCGTGTGCCGCACGATGCGCGCGTCGAACTCGTTGTACTGGCTACGCGTGGGCAGTTCGCCGTAGAGCAGCAGGTAGCAGGTCTCGATGAAGTTGCCGTATTCGGCAAGCTGATCGATCGGATAGCCGCGATAGAGCAAGATGCCCTTGTCGCCGTCGATGAAGGTGATCTTCGACTCGCAACTCGCCGTCGAGGTGTAGCCCGGATCGTACGTGAAGCAGCCCGTGTCCTGGTAAAGCGTGCTGATGTCGATCACGTCAGGCCCGGTCGTGCCCTTGCGGATCGGAAGGTCGTAGCGGGCGCCATCAATCAGGACGGTGGCATCGTCGGGCCTTGCGAATTTCTGCACGACGCTCATCTCGAAGCTCCTCTCACCTGCGGCACGGACCGGACGAATAAGGCTCCGTCTCTCTCTACGCGCCGGCGGGATTGTTTTGCGGTGCCGCATAATCGCCCCGAACGTTCCGCAGCGCAACATGCGAACATGCTCAAAAGTTAAGCAGATTCGGTGACGGATGTTTGATCCTTGATCCGTGCCAGCGATTCCGCGCGGCCGAGCACATCCAGCACATCGAAAATTCCTGGGGATGTCGTCTTGCCGGTAAGCGCCGCACGTAATGGTTGCGCCACCTTGCCAAGCTTGCGGCCGGTCTCCTCGGCGAAAGCGCGCACGGCTTCGTCCAACGCTTCCGGCGTCCAGGGCGACACGGCTTCAAGCTTAGGCAGGAGTTGCGCGAGCGTCTCGCGCCCTTCGGCGTTCAGCAACTTGGCCGCCGCAGCGTCTATCACGATCGGGCGCTCGGTGAAGAGATAGTCGGCGTTGTCGAGCAGCTCGATCAGCGTCTTGGCGCGCTCCTTCAGCCCCGGCATGGCGCGCTCGAGCTTGGTCCAGCCGTCCTTGCCGATGCGAGCCGCGCGCGCGGCGCCGTCGGGGAGCTCCGGCACCAGCCTCTTGAGGCGCGCAACGAGCTCCGCGTTAGGTGCCGCGCGGATGTAGTGGCCGTTAAGGTTCTCGAGCTTGGCGAAGTCGAAGCGCGCGGCCGAGCGGCCGATCGCGTCGAGGTCGAACCACTCGATCATCTGTTCGGTCGAAATGATCTCGTCGTCGCCATGGCTCCAGCCGAGACGGACGAGATAGTTACGGAGCGCTGACGGCAGATAGCCCATCGCGCGGTAGGCCTCGACGCCGAGGGCGCCGTGACGTTTCGAGAGCTTGGCGCCGTCGGGTCCATGGATCAGCGGCACATGCGCGAAGGCCGGAACCTCCCAGCCGAGCGCCTTGTAGATCTGGCTCTGCCGCGCGGCGTTGGTGAGATGGTCATCGCCGCGGATGACATGGGTGATGCCCATGTCGTGATCGTCGACCACGACGGAGAGATTGTAGGTCGGCGAGCCGTCGCTCCGCAGGATGACGAGATCGTCGAGGTCCTTGTTGGCGAAAGTCACGCGGCCTTGCACGCGGTCCTCGATCACCGTCTCGCCTTCGCGCGGCGCCTTGAATCGGATCGCCGGTGCTATGCCTGGCGGCGCGTCTGATGGGTCGCGATGCCGCCACGTGCCGTCATAGCCCGGCGCGCGGCCTTCGGCGCGTGCCGTTTCGCGCATCGCGGCAAGCTCTTCCGCGCTCGCATAGCAGCGATAGGCGTGGCCTGAGGCGAGCAGCTTTTCCGCGGCCTCGCGGTGCCGCTCGGCGCGCGCGAACTGGTAGACCGGCTCGCCGTCCCAATCGAGCTCAAGCCAGCGGAGGCCGTCGAGAATGGCGAGGATCGCGCCTTCGGTCGAGCGCGCGCGGTCGGTGTCCTCGATGCGGAGCAGGAAGGTGCCGCCCGTGTGTTTGGCATAAAGCCAGTTGAACAGGGCCGTACGCGCGCCGCCGATATGGAGATAGCCCGTGGGGGAGGGCGCGAACCGCGTGATGACCTTGCCGCTCATTGAGTTTGCCGGACCTCAAGCCGCTGGAATGAAGGCGCGCGGCCGCTGTAGCATAAAGGCCGGATGCGGGTAAGGGCAGGAGGCGAGGAGGCGCTGCCCAAGCTCGAGGCGGGGATTGCAGGACAGCGAGGACCAGGACTGGGGCGACGACTCGCGCGGCGAGAGGCCGTTCCGCCCGGAGCGTGCGCGCCTCATGGCGCAGGCTTGGGCCGCGGCCAGCCGCGCGCTGGAGCGCGAGCAGGACCGCTGGTTCCTCTGGCTACCGGTGCTGTTTGCCGGCGGCATCGTCACCTATTTCGCGCTCGACCATGAGCCTGGCCCACGCGTTGCCGTCGCGCTGATCCTTGCGGCCATCGGCATCTTCTTCACCTTCCGTCACGCCGCGCTCGGACTTGCCATCGGCGGCGCGTGCCTCGCCTTCGCCGGAGGCTTCACGACCGCGAAGCTGCGCACCGAGCTCGTGCGCGCGCCCGTGCTTGCCGAAACGCTGCGCTATGTGAAGCTTGCCGGCTGGATCGAGGAGCACGAGCTGCGCGACAAGGGCAGGGCGCGCATCACCGTGCGCGTCATCTCGGTTGGCGAACTTGCCTCGGCCGAGCGCCCCTATCGCGTGCGCGTCACGCTTCCCGCCAAGGACGCCGCCGCGATCAGGACCGGCGAGCCGGTGACGCTCACGGCCACGCTCCAGCCGCCGCCGGAACCCATCGCACCCGGCAGTTTCGATTTCGCCCGCGCTGCCTGGTTCGATCGGCTGGGTGCCACCGGCTATGCGACGAGCAAGATCGTGCGGTTTGCAGACGCGCCACCGCCGCCGCTCGACCTTCAGGCTTGGGCGGCGGTCGACCATCTGCGCGCGCTGATCAATGCGCGCATCAGGGCGGTGCTTTCCGGCGAGACCGGCGAGATCGCGGCGGCGCTGATCACCGGCGTGCGCGGCGGCATCTCCGAGGAGACCAACCAGGCCATGCGCGATTCCGGCCTGTTCCACGTGCTGTCGATCTCCGGCCTGCATATGGCGATCGTGGCCGGCACCGTATTCTGGCTGTTGCGCGCTTTGCTCGCGACGGTGCCGGCGATCGCGCTGCGCTTCGCGATCAAGAAATGGGCCGCGGCCGGCGCGCTCGCAGCGGCGACGTTCTATCTCGCACTATCGGGCGCGGCGGTCCCCACGGTGCGCGCTTACCTCATGATGGGCATTGTGCTGATCGCGGTGATGCTCGACCGGCCGGCCATCACCATGCGCAACGTGGCGCTCGCCGCCATGCTCATTCTCGTCGTGGCGCCCGAGTCCCTGTTCGACCCGAGTTTCGAGATGTCCTTTGCGGCGGTGATCGGGCTCGTCGCGCTCTATGAGTGGCTGTCGAGCCGCGATCGCCAGGCTCTCGGCGATGTGAGCCCGGTTTGGCGCAGCTTGCACAAGGGCTGGAGAGTGTTCGTGATCGCTTCGCTGACGACGCTTGCCGCGAGCCTCGCGATCGCGCCCTTCGCCGTCTACCACTTCCACCGCATGGCGCATTACAGCCTGCTGGCCAATCTGCTGGCGGGGCCGCTGGTGAGCCTCCTGATCATGCCGATGGCGCTGATCGCCCTGATCGTCATGCCGTTCGGCCTCGAAGCCTGGCCGCTTTATGCGATGGGCTTCGGCATCGAGCTGATGGTCGGCATCGGCGAATGGGTCGCGAACCTGCCTGGCGCCGTCTCAGTGATGCCGGCGATTTCCGGAACTGCGTTGCTCCTGATGGTGACCGGCGGGCTGTGGCTCTGCCTTTGGCAAACGCGCACGCGCGCGTTCGGTCTGGTCGTCATTGCGGCGGGCCTTGCGCTCGCGCCACAAACGAACCGCCCGGACGTTCTGATCGAGCGGGACGGCGCAACCGCGGCGTTGCGCTCGGAGCAGGGCAGTCTGGTATTCCCGCCCGCTACCGCTTCAGGCTACAGCGCCGACAATTGGCTCCTTGCCGACGGCGACGAACGGAGCGTGAGGGGCGCCGCTGACGAGACCGTGTTCCGCTGCGACGCACTCGGCTGCATCGGCACGGTGAAAGGCAAGACGATCGCGCTCGTTCGGCACCCGGCCGCGCTCGAAGAGGATTGCCGTAAGGCGCAGATCGTCATCGCGCCCTTCACCGTCGGCAAGAAATGCCGCGCCGCGCGGGTGATCGTCGATCGCCGCCTGCTGCGCAACGAGGGCGCGCACGCGCTCTATATCGAAGGCCTGTCGATCCGCGCCGAATCGGTCGCGGGCGCGCGGGGCAAGCGGCCCTGGGTGCCTGACCGTTCGGCGAAATAGGAGAGGGCTGCTAGTAGCGCCGGATCAAACCGACCAGCCGGCCCTGCACGCGCACACGGTCGGGGCCGAAGATGCGCGTCTCGTAGGCGGAGTTAGCGGCTTCGAGCGCTATGGAATCGCCGCGCCGGCGCAGGCGCTTCAGCGTGGCCTCCTCGTCGTCGACCAGCGCCACGACGATGTCGCCGTTGCTCGCGTCCTCGCATTTGCGCACGATGATCGTGTCGCCTTCGAGGATACCCGCATCGATCATCGAGTCGCCTTTGACCTCGAGCGCGTAATGCTCGCCCTTGGTCAGCAGCTCGGGCGGCACCTCGATCGTGTTGAGGCGGGTCTGGATCGCCTCGATGGGAACGCCCGCGGCGATGCGGCCCATGACCGGCACGCTCACTGTCTGCGGCAGGCTCTCGCCCTCGGCGATCTGCGGCACGCGGCCGAGGCTCCCCTCGATGACGCTCGGCGAGAAGCCGCGCGAGCGCGCGGCGAGCCCCTGGGGCACGGATTCCGGCAGGCGCACGATCTCCATGGCGCGCGCGCGATGGGGCAGGCGGCGCACGAAGCCCCGCTCCTCGAGCGCGGTGATGAGGCGGTGGATGCCGGACTTGGACTTGAGGTCGAGCGCCTCCTTCATCTCGTCGAAGGAAGGGGGCACGCCGGTCTCCTTCAACCGCTCATGGATGAACATGAGAAGCTCTTTCTGCTTCGGTGTGAGCATCTGGTCCCCTTTTGAGCGCTCTAGGAGGGTCGTCAGACCGTCCCGCGCCACCCGGCCTCGCCTGTACAAATCATGAACAGTTTATATGTTCTGTTTGTGTTCCGCAAGCCGAAAGCTACTAGATGCGGCATGCGCCGCGCAGCGACGGGAAATCGCGCGATTCGGGTTGCTTCTGTCTTAATCGCGGGGCGCGGATCGGCGCTAGGCGCCGGCCGGGGCGGGCACGCCAGAAAGCAGCGTCCGTGTCGCTGCCGCAACGTCCGCCTGCCGCATCAGGCTTTCGCCCACCAGGAAGGTGCGCACACCGCACTCCGCAAGGCGGGCGAGGTCGGCATGGGTGAAGATGCCGCTCTCGGCGATGACGATGCGGTCCGGCGGCACCAACGGGGCGAGGCGCTCGGTGACGGCAAGGTCGGTCACGAAGCTCCTGAGGTCGCGGTTGTTGATGCCGATCAGGGGCGTGTCGAGCTTGAGAGCCCGTTCGAGCTCAGCCTCGTCATGTACCTCGGCCAGCACGTCCATGCCGAGCGCGGCGGCCGCGCCCGCAAGCGACTGCGCCGTCGCGTCGTTGACCGCGGCCATGATGATGAGGATGCAGTCGGCGCTCCAGGCGCGGGCTTCGAGCACCTGATAGGGATCAATCATAAAGTCCTTGCGCAGGGCGGGCAGGTGGGTCGCCGCACGCGCTTCGGTCAGGAACTCTGGCGCGCCCTGGAAGGATGGCGCATCGGTCAGCACCGACAGGCAGGCTACGCCGCCTTCTCTATAGGCGCGGGCGAGCGCGGGCGGATCGAAATCGGCGCGGATCAGCCCCTTCGACGGGCTTGCCTTTTTGATCTCGGCGATCAGCGCATACTCGCCCGCGCCGATCTTCGCGCGCAGGGCGTCGGCGAACGGCCGCACCGGCGGCGCATTCTCGGCATGGTCACGCAACTGGGCTTCAGGCACCGCCTGTTTGGCCGCGGCGACCTCCTCACGCTTATAGGCAAGGATCCTGTCGAGCACCTCGGCCATGGCGCTAGGCTCTATCATGGCTCAGCGCGACGAGCGCTTCGAGCACGTTCCGCGCGCGGCCAGCGTCAATCGAGTCCGCGGCGAGCGCTACGCCTTCACGCAAGCTCTGCGCCTTGCCGGCGACCAGCAGCGCCGCCGCCGCGTTGAGCAGCACGATGTCGCGCAACGGGCCGTGATTGCCCTGCAGCATGGCGCGAATATGCGCCGCGTTCTCGGCCGCGTCGCCGCCGGTGAGGTCGGCGGGCTTGGCCTCGGGCAGGCCGGCATTCTTCGGCGAGACGGTAAAGGTCGAGACCCGGCCTCGGTCGATCGCCGCGACATGGCTGATCCCGGTGGTGGTCAGCTCGTCGAGGCCGTCGGAGCCATGCACCACCCAGGCGCGCTCCACGCCGAGCAGGCCAAGCACGTTGGCGATCGGCTCGACCCATTGCTCCGCGAACACGCCCACGACTTGATATTTCGTGGTCGCCGGATTGGCGAGGGGCCCGAGCAGATTGAAGATGGTGCGGGTGCCGAGCGCCTTGCGCACCGGCGCCACGTGCCGCATCGCCGCGTGATGCGCCGGCGCGAACATGAAGCCGAGCCCGCACGCCGCGATCGAGCGCGCAATCGCCTCAGGTCCGCACTCGATATTGACGCCGAGCGCGGCGAGCACGTCGGCGGAGCCAGAGCGTGAGGAGATCGAGCGGTTGCCGTGTTTGGCGACCGGCACGCCCGCGCCCGCCACCACGAAGGCGGCGGCGGTGGAGATATTGTGCGTGCCCTTGGCGTCGCCGCCCGTACCGCACGTGTCGATGGCGCCTTCCGGCGCGCGAACGGGCAGCGCATGCGCCCGCATGGCGCGCGCAGCGCCCGCGATCTCCTCGACCGTCTCGCCGCGCACGCGTAAGCCCATCAAGAGCGCGCCGATCTCGGCCTCGCTCGCGCCGCCGGACATGATCAGTTTGAAGGCCTCTGCCGCCTCGGTTTGCGTCAGCGTGCCGCCCGCCGCGACCTTGGCGATGGCCCCGCGGAGATCGGCAGGGCTCGCGGTCTCGGCAGGCGCGGCGCTAGAGGACACCGGCAGCTTCTCTTTGCGCAGGCGGCTGAACGCACCCAACCCGGGCGAGGTCGAGGAAATTGGCGAGCAGTTGGTGGCCGTGCTCCGAGGCGATGCTCTCCGGGTGGAACTGCACGCCGTGCACCGGATAGTGCTTATGCTGCACGCCCATGATCACGCCGTCATGCGTCTCGGCGGTGATTTCGAGCACGTCAGGCAGCGTCTCGCGCTCGACCACCAGCGAATGGTAGCGCGTGGCCGAGAAATCCTGCGGCAGCGCGGCGAACACGCCCTTGTTGGTGTGATGCACCTTGGACAGCTTGCCGTGCATGAGGGTCGGGGCCCGCACCACGCGCCCGCCATAGACCTGGCCGATCGCCTGATGGCCGAGGCAGACGCCGAGCAGCGGGATGGTGGCGCCGGCGCGCTCGATCAGCTCGAGGCAGATGCCGGCGCGGTCGGGATCGCAAGGCCCGGGCGACAGCACGATCGCCTCCGGCGCCTCCGCCAACACCTCGTCGACCGTGACCTGGTCGTTGCGGTAGACGCGGGTCGCCGCGCCCAATTCCCCAAGGAAATGCACGAGGTTGTAGGTGAAGCTGTCGTAGTTATCGATGAGCGTCAGCATGGGGTGGTGTTACGCTTGCCGCGCGCATCCCGTCAAGGATTGCGGGGGCCGTTCAGTGAATGGATGAGCCAACCATTGGCTCGTCATGCCCGGCCTTGTGCCGGGCATCCACGATTGGGCGAGCGGCCCGGTCAAAATCGTGGATGGCCGGGTCAAGCCCGGCTATGACGAGGTGGAGAGGGGATAAAGGAGAGAGCTAGGCCTTCAACTCCCGCGGGGTGAGGAATAGCGCGAGCGCGCCACTGTTCACCGTCACGTTCGACCAGAGCCCGCTCGTGAAGTTGATCACCACAAGTCCGGCGGTCGGATATTTCTCCCTCAGGCGGTCGCGGTAGTGCTTCGGTCCCGAGCCTATGAGATCCAGCGCGAGAGACTGGATCTCGGGGTTATGGCCCACCAGCATGACGCGGCTCGATCCCGGCTGCACCGCGCGCAGCATGTCGAGCATCGCGGCGGGCGTCGCGTGATAGAGCGCGTCCTCGTAGGTCACCTTCGGCTCGATCTTGAGCTCAGGCAGCACGAGCGCGAGCGTGTCGCGGGTGCGGCGCGCCGAGGAGCACAGCACGAGGTCCGGATCGATGCCGCGCTCGGCCATGGCGTGACCCATCATCGGCGCGTCGGTCTCGCCGCGCGAGGCAAGCGGGCGATCGTGGTCGGGAAGCGTCGGGTTCTTCCAGCTCGACTTGGCATGGCGCAGCAAGCTTAAAGTCAGCATCGAAAATCCCCCCGGCCTTCCCTTATTGTCCGCGCTTGGCGCGCGCGGCGAAACGCACGGCCTCGTCCGCCGCCTTGAATAGGGCGCGCGCCTTGCTCACGCATTCGGCCTGCTCGCGCTCCGGCACGGAGTCGGCGACGACGCCGGCGCCCGCCTGCACATACATGACGCCGTCCTTCACCACCGAAGTGCGCAGCACGATGCAGCTATCCATCTCGCCGTCCGCCGAGAAATAGCCGACACAGCCCGCGTAGGGTCCGCGCGCTTCGTCTTCGAGCTCGTCGATGATCTCCATCGCCCGCACCTTTGGCGCGCCCGACACGGTCCCTGCGGGGAAGCCCGCCATCAGTGCATCGACCGCATCGAAGCGCGGCGCAAGCTGCCCCTCGACATTCGACACGATGTGCATGACCTGGCTGTAATATTCGAGGAAGAAACTGTCGGTCACGCGCACGCTGCCGACCTCGGCGACCCGGCCCACGTCGTTCCGGCCGAGGTCGAGCAGCATCAGATGCTCGGCGCGCTCCTTGGCGTCGGCGAGCAGCTCGGCGGCCAGCGCCTTGTCTTCTTCCTTGTTCGCGCCGCGCGGTCGCGTACCGGCGATCGGCCTGATGGTGACCTTGCCCCCGCGCACCCTGACCAGGATCTCGGGGCTCGACCCCACCACCGCGAAGCCGCCGAAATCGAGGTAATAGAGGAACGGCGAGGGATTCACCCGCCGCAGCGCCCGGTAGAGCGCGAAAGAGGGCAGGGTGAACGGCGCCTCGAAGCGCTGGCTCAACACCACCTGGAAGATGTCGCCGGCGGCGATGTAGTCCTTCGCACGCCGCACCTTCTCCATATAGGCCTCGGGCGCGGTGACGGGCTCAGGCTCAGGATGCGCCGCGTCGACATCGAGATCGGCGATGTGAGGCAAAGGCTGGTCGAGCCGCTCGACCACGAGGTTCAACCGGTCGGCCGCGCGCGCGTAAGCCGCCTTGGCGCTCACGCCAGGCGCGGGACGGACCGGCGTCACCACGGTCATCTCGTCCTTCACGCTGTCGAAGATCACGATCAGGGTTGGGCGCACGAGAATGCTGTCGGGAAGGCCGAGCGTGTCGGGCTTCCGGTCGGGCAGGCGCTCGATCAGCCGTACCGTGTCGTAGCCCATATAGCCGAAGATACCTGCGGCCATCGGCGGCAGCTCGGCCGGCAGAGCGATCGCCGATTCGGCGAGCAGGGCACGCAGCGAGGCGAGCGCGGCAAGCGGCGAGGGCGCAAAGCCTTGCGGGTCCGATTGCGGCGCTCGGTTGACCTCGGCCTTGTCGCCATTGGCGCGCCAGATCAGATCCGGCTCGCAACCGATGATTGAGTAGCGGCCGCGCGCGGCACCGCCTTCCACAGACTCGAACAGGAAGCTGTTCGGCCGGCCATGCGCAAGCTTCAGCATGGCCGAGACCGGCGTCTCGAGATCGGCGACGAGCCGCGTCCACGCGACTTGCGGCACGCCCGCGTCATAGGTCTGCGCGAAGACCGTAAAGTCCGGCTCTAGCGGTAGGCTGCCGCCCTGCGGCGCAAGCGGCGCGGCCGGAGCGGAAGCAGAACTCATGGCTCCTCGCCGGTGCCGATCAGCTTCTCCAGCGCCTGCCGGTTGATGGTCACGCCATAGCGGCTCTCGAGCGCCTGGAAATATTCCGAGATCGTGTCCTCACCCATGAGCAGCGCGAGCTGCTGCTTGAGGCGCGACGACGTGGGCTCGTCGACCGGGGGAGGCGCGGTGACCTTGTCGACCTTGAACACGACGCGGCCCTCGTCGATGCCCGACGGCGCCGATCCGTAGCCGCCCTCGGGCAAGGTGAAGGCCTGCGCCACCGTGGTGGGCAGGATATTGACGGTGATGCCGTCGCGCTTCAGCGGATCGCTGGTCAGCACCTCGACATTGAGGTCCTTGGCGATGTCTTCGAGCGTCTTGCCTGAATTCAGGCTGTTGATCAGCTCCTGCGCATATTTCGCCACGCGGTTACGCGCCTCTTCAGCGCGCCAGCCTTGCTCGACCTCGGCCTTGACCTGGTCGAACGGCTTGAGCTGCTCGGGCGTGACGCCAAGCACTTCGTACCAGATGACGCCCTCATCCTTGGCGTCGATCGCATCGTTCTCGACGCCGGCGTCGGTGGCGAAGATGGCGTTCAGCACCTCTTTCTGCGCCGGCAAGGTCACGGCCGAGCCGTCGGGCTTCTTGCCGCCGCGATCCACCTGGTCGATCACCTGATAGTTGAGCTTGAGCTTTTCGGCGACCTCGGAAAGCTGAGAGCCGCCAGCAAGCTCGTCCTCAATCTTGTCATGCAGGTCGAAGATGAAGCCGGATGCGCGCTCTTTCAGGATCTTCTTTTCGAGCTCGGCCTTGGCCTCCTCGAAGGTCGGTGTCTTGCCTTCCTCGATTGCCGTGACACGCAGCAGCACGATGCTGCCGAGCTTGCCGGTGATGGGCTCGCTCACTTTGTCCTTTTCGAGCTTGAACGCTTCCTCGGCGATCACGGAGTCGGCGAGTTCGCCGCGCGTCACGTTGCCGAGATTGACGTCGGTCTCGCTCAACCCTTGCGCCTTCGCGACTTCCATGAAATCGGTGCCGCCGACGATCTTCTCGCGCGCGGCCTTTGCAGCGTCGAGGTCGGGGAAGGTGATCTGCTGCACGGTCCGCTTCTCGGGCTTGCCGAGCTTGTCCTTGTCCGTCTCGTAAGCCGTCTTGAGATCGGCCTCGGTGATCGTCACCTGGTCGCGCACGCTCTCCGGCGTCACCGCGAGCACACCGGCCTTGCGGTATTCCGGCTGGGTGAACTTGCCGCGCTGGTTCTCGTAATAGCGCTTCAGCTCTTCCTCGGTCGGATTGGGAATCTCGCCCGCCGCGCTTTGCGGCACGAGCACGTAGCGCAGCACCCGCGTCTCGCCGTTATAGCGGTTGAGCGCGACGACCAGCACCTCGGGGCTGCTCGGAACGGCCCCGACGGTGGTCAGGAGCTGCCGGCGCAGATTGTTCTCGCGCATTGCCGCGAGATAACCCTGCTCGGACATGCCCATATTGCGCAAGGTCTGCGCGAAGGCGAGCGGGCTGAAATTGCCGGCACTGTCCTGGAAGGCGGGCTCGCTGGTGATGTTTTCGAACAGAATCTCGTCGCTGATGCCGAGGCCGAGGTCCTTGGCATGGGAATCGACCGCCGCGCCGCCGATCAGGCGTTCCAGCACGCGGTCGTCGAGACCGAGCGCGCGCGCCTCCTGCAGGCTGAGGCTGCGTCCGGCTTGCGCGCTCATGCCGCGGAGCTCTTCCTGCTGCGCGCGCTGATAGTCCTGCGCGGAGAGTTCGGTGTCGCCGACCTTGATCAGGGTCTGTTGCCCGTAGCCGGTGAAGATGTCCGCGATGCCCCAGACCGCGAAGCTGATCACCAAAAGTCCGATCAGGACCAGGCCGAGGATCTGGCTCGCGCCTTTCCGCATCTTTTCAAGTACAGCCACGCCTCGCGACCTTTCATTGTCTCAAATTTGCCAAAGCCGCGCCCTGACCCGAAACGGGCCAAGCTCGCGCGGCCGCCGGCATCATAGGTAGCACGGGCCGAGGCGGCAAGGCGAAGGGCTCGCCAAGGCCTTGGCAGGGGACTGAAATTCGATAGGTTAACTGGCCCGGCGCGGGGCCGGAGGCAAGGTGGTTGCGAGGAGTTAATGTGACGACGATCAGACCGCTCGTCGCCGGCAATTGGAAGATGCACGGCGTGACCGCCTCTCTGGCCGAATTGCAGGCGCTCAAGGATCGCCTGGCAGAGGCGCCAGTGCCCGGCGCCGATGTCATGGTCTGTCCGCCGGCGACCTTGCTTGCCCAGGCGCGCTATGCGCTGAGGGGCAGTGACATCGCGCTCGGCGCCCAGGACTGCCATCCGCTCAAGGACGGCGCGCATACCGGCGACCTCTCGGCCGAGATGCTGGCTGACGTCGGCGCGTCCGCGATCATCGTCGGCCATTCCGAGCGGCGTACCGATCACGCCGAGACCGACGCCGTGGTGAACGCCAAGGCGCGCGCCGCCCATCGCGCCGGGCTCACCGCCATCATCTGCGTGGGCGAGACGGCGGACGAGCGGCGCGGCGGCGCAACCCTGGAGGTGATCGGCACCCAATTGCGCGGCTCGGTGCCTCAGGACGCGAAAGCGTCGAACACCGTGATCGCCTATGAGCCGGTCTGGGCGATCGGCACGGGGCTCACGCCGACGGAAGCGGACGTAGCGGAGGCGCATGCCTTTATCCGTGGCGAGCTTGGAGGCCTGATCGGAGACAAAGAGGCGGGGACGACGCGCATCCTCTATGGCGGCTCGGTCAAGCCCGCCAATGCCGCAGCGCTTCTGGCGGTGCCGAATGTCAACGGCGCGCTGGTCGGCGGGGCGAGCCTCAAGGCCAGTGACTTCTATGCAATCCTCTCCGTCTATCGGCCCGAATCCCGCTGATTCCCGGCGAATTGCTTTGCGTGGGGTTGGCAAATCAGCCAATCTTGGCCATTCTACCGGTTCTTAAGGGCAGGGGGACTTTCTTGAGGGAGCTTGGGCCTTTGCTGCGCGTGATGGCCGTCGCCAGTCTCGTTGCGTGTTCGGCGGCGTTCCTGCCGACGCTCGCGCTTGCCGCGCCGCTCGACAAGGAAACCTGCGCCAATCTCGAGGTGCAAAAGCAAAAACTGATGACGCCCGACGTCAGGGCAGCCCTCGAGCGCGGCCCCGACTGGGTGAAGGATCACCTCGATTCGGACAAGATCGAGAAGGTCAGGGAGTTCCTCCTGGTCGAGGAGCAGGTAGCCTTCCGCTGCCGCGAGGGCCTGCCCAAGCTTACGCCGCAGACCGTCTCGCTCCCGGACCGGAACCCGATGCGGCTGCTGGAGGCGCAAGCCAAGACCACGTCCGCTACAAAGACTAGCCAAACGGTAGCGGATTCCGATAAGACAGCGCCTCCGCAGATCAAGACCACACGATGAGCACAGTCCTTCTCCTGATCCACCTCATGATCGCAATCGCGCTTGTGGGGGTGGTTCTCCTGCAACGCTCCGAAGGGGGCGCGCTTGGCATTGGCGGCGGCGGTGCCGGCGGCGGCTTCATGACCGGCCGGAGCGCTGGCAACGCACTGACCAAGACCACCGCGATTCTCGCGGCCTGCTTCTTCGTGACCAGCCTGCTTCTGTCGATCCTGGCCGGCCGGCCTACCGGCGCGCCGTCGATCCTAGGCCCGTCCGGAGACGGCACCGGCCTTGCGCCGATCCAGATCCCGGCAGCCCCGCCCGGATCGCCGACGTCGGGAGCGCCGGCACCTCAAGCGCCCACTGCGCCGCCACCGGCAACCACGCCGGCTCCAGCGGCCCCGCAGGCACCGCAAGCGCCGCAATCCCAGTAGCCCGGCTCGCGCCCTGGCGGCTCTTACAGGGGACAGTCGCGCTTAGGGGCTTACGACTCGCCCGCGTTTCGGTATATGGTCGAGGCCCATGGCGCGGTACGTCTTCATTACCGGCGGCGTGGTCTCCTCACTCGGCAAGGGGCTAGCCTCTGCGGCGCTCGGCGCGCTGTTGCAGGCGCGCGGGTTCAGCGTGCGGCTTCGCAAGCTCGACCCCTATCTCAATGTCGATCCGGGGACCATGAGCCCCTACCAGCACGGCGAGGTGTTCGTCACCGATGACGGCGCCGAGACCGACCTCGACCTCGGCCATTACGAGCGCTTCACCGGGCGCCCGGCGAGCCAGTCCGACAACATCACCACCGGCCGCATCTACCAGCAGATCATCGCCAAGGAACGGCGCGGCGACTATCTCGGCTCGACCGTGCAGGTCATTCCCCACGTCACCGACGCCATCAAGGCGTTCATCACCGCCGGCAACGAGGACGTGGATTTCGTGCTGTGCGAGATCGGCGGCACGGTGGGCGACATCGAGGGGCTGCCCTTCTTCGAGGCGATCCGCCAGCTCGGCAACGAGCTGCCGCGCGGCACCTCCGCCTTTATCCATCTAACGCTCGTGCCGTTCATCCCGAGCGCCGGCGAGCTCAAGACCAAGCCCACCCAGCACTCCGTCAAGGAGCTTCGCTCGATCGGCATCCAGCCGGACGTATTGCTCTGCCGTACCGACCGGCCGCTGCCGCGCGATGAGCGGCGCAAGATCGCGCTGTTCTGCAACGTGCGGCCCGAGGCGGTGATCCAGGCGCTCGACGTGGCGAGCATCTACGACGTGCCGGTCGCCTATCACGAGGAGGGACTCGACAAAGAGGTCCTCGCCGCTTTCGGCATCACCAACGCGCCCGAGCCGGACCTCGAGCGCTGGCGCGAGATCGCGACCACCGTCGCCAATCCCGACGGCGAGGTGACCGTCGCCATTGTCGGCAAGTACACCGGGCTGAAGGACGCCTACAAGTCGCTCAACGAGGCGCTGGTGCATGGCGGCATCGCCAACAAGGTCAAGGTCAACCTCGAATGGATCGCATCCGAGACCTTCGAGGGGCAGGACGCCGCGGCCTATCTCGAGGACGTCAACGGCATCCTCGTGCCCGGCGGCTTCGGCGAGCGCGGCTCGGAAGGCAAGATCCAGGCGGCGCGGTTCGCGCGCACGCGCCGCGTGCCCTATTTCGGCATCTGCTTCGGCATGCAGATGGCGGTGATCGAGGCCGCGCGCGAGGCCGGCATCGAGGGCGCGAGCTCCACCGAGTTCGGCCCCACCGATGAGCCGGTGATCGGCCTGATGACCGAATGGATGAAAGGCGAGGAGCTGGAGAAGCGCGAACGGAACGGCAATCTCGGCGGCACCATGCGGCTTGGTGCCTATGACGCGGTGCTTGCCGGAGGCAGCAAGGCGGCGGAGATTTACGGCAGGACGCGCATCTCCGAACGTCACCGTCACCGCTACGAGGTCAACACACGCTACCGCAACCGGCTCGAAAACGCTGGCTTGCGCTTCTCGGGTCTTTCACCGGATGGCCTCTTGCCGGAGATTGTCGAGCGGCCCGATCATCCCTGGTTCATCGGCGTGCAGTTCCACCCCGAGCTAAAATCGCGGCCTTTCGAGCCGCATCCACTCTTCGCCTCGTTCATTGGCGCGGCGGTGGAGCAGAGCCGGCTGGTGTAATTCCTTCGATGGCCGATCACGCGCACAAGGGCGGCTGCGCCTGCGGCAAGGTCAGGTTCGAGGCAAGCGGCGAGCCCTATCGTGTGGGCGTCTGCCACTGCATGACCTGCCGGAAGGTGCACGGCGCGCCGTTCAATTTCTTCGTGGTCTATCCGGTGGATGCGGTGAAGATCGAAGGCGAGGTCACGACCTTCGCAAGCTCCGAGCATGGCCGCCGCTATGCCTGCAAGGCCTGCGGCGCACCGGTCTATTCGCAATACGACCATGCTGACGAGATCGACGTCTACGGCGGCTCCTTCGACGAGCCGGGTCTCTTCGCGCCAAGCTACGAGCTCTGGCACGACCGGCGCGAGGCATGGCTGCCTGAGTTCCCGACGGTCGCGCACCGCTACGCGCTCGCCCGGCCGAAATGGTGGCGGACGGAGCCTGACTAGCTCCGTCCGCGTCTGATCGCGATTAGCGCCTCTTGCGCGGGGCCGCGGCCGCCGGCGGCACGTCGGACTTGGTCACCCCGCGCTCCGGGATCGAGTCTTCGGCCACGAGGACGCCACCCGAGCGGAACAGGAAGCCCGCGATGGCCGCGCCGATCACGGGTGCGACGATGAACAGCCAGAGCTGAGCCACCGCCTTCGCGTTCTCCGCCGCGCCGACCAGCGCCGGCCCGATGGAGCGGGCGGGGTTCACCGAGGTGCCGGTAATGTTGATGCCGAACAGATGGATGGCGATCAGCGCCAGGCCGATAGCGAGACCCGCGATCCCGACCGGTGCACCACGCTGCGTGACGCCGAGAATGGTGACCAGGAACAGGAAGGTCGCGATCGCCTCGTAGAGGAAAGCCGACGTCGTATTGTATTCGCCGAGATAGCCGGTGCCCCAGCCGTTCTGGCCGAGCGCGCCCGGTGTCCATCCCGAGGCTTTGCCGGACAGGATCAGATAGAGCACCGCCGCCGCGGCGATGGCGCCCAACACCTGCGCAATCACGTAGGTGATCAGGTCGGACGTGCTCATGCGGCCCGCCGACCAGACGCCGACGCTTACGGCCGGATTGATGTGGCAGCCTGAGATCTGGCCGATGCCATAGGCCATGCCGATCAGCGCGAGGCCGAAGGCCACGGAGATGCCGAGCAGGTCAATGGCCGTCGCGCCCGACCCCATGCCGCCGATAACGGCCGCGCCGCAGCCGAGCAGCACCAGCGTGAAAGTCCCGATGAATTCTGCGATAGCTTTGTTCATGATAGCCCCCTTGTTAGCGCGCGGATGATGCCAGATGTGGCGCTGCGAGGGTAGGGTTGAGCGCGCCTGTTGCGCAGTTGACGCTTGAGCCGAAAGGGCCGCATGGTCCGCCCATGAACGAAGCCGCAAAGCCTGCGCCAAGCGCCATCGTCGCGGCCGGAAAGGCGCGCTTCAGCAATGGCTTGCCGCTGTCGGTTATCGCGGGACCTTGCGCGCTCGAATCGCGCGCCCATGCGCTCGAGACTGCCGCCGCGCTCAAGGAGATTGTTGAGCGGCTTGGGATCGGCCTCGTCTACAAATCGTCCTTCGACAAGGCGAACCGCACGAGCGCCCATGGCGCGCGCGGGCTCGGGCTCGAGGCGGCGCTACCGATCTTCGCCGAGGTCAGGGAGAGCCTCGGGCTTCCCGTCATCACCGACGTGCACGAGCCGGCCCAATGCGCGGCGGTCGCGGAAGCGGTGGACATGCTGCAGATCCCGGCCTTCCTCTGCCGGCAGACCGACCTCCTGCTTGCCGCCGCGCGGACGGGAAAGCCCGTCAACGTCAAGAAGGGCCAGTTCCTCGCGCCCTGGGACATGCGGCACGTGGTGGCGAAGCTCACCGCCGCCGGCAATCCGAACGTGCTCGTGACCGAGCGCGGCGTCTCCTTCGGCTACAACACGCTGGTCTCAGACATGCGCGCGCTGCCGATCCTCGCCGAGACCGGCGCGCCGGTGATCTTCGATGCGACCCACTCGGTACAGCAGCCGGGCGGGCAGGGCGCGGCGAGCGGCGGCGAGCGGCGCTTCGTGCCGGTGCTCGCACGCGCGGCGGCCGCGGTCGGCGTGGCGGGCGTGTTCATCGAGACGCATCAGGATCCCGACAACGCGCCGTCAGACGGCCCGAACATGGTGCCGCTCGCCGAGCTCGAATCTCTCCTGAAAGAGCTCATCGAGATCGACCGGCTGGTGAAAAAATACCACGCTTCGGATCGGCGAGGATAAGCGGGAGCGCCGTCAGCCCCGGCCGCGATAGGGTGCAACACCCTGATCGGGAATCCACACGCCTTCCGGCGGGTTTCCGTGTTGCCAGAACACGTCGATCGGGATGCCGCCGCGTGGATACCAATAGCCGCCGATCCTGAGCCAGGCCGGCTCGGTGAGGGCGACGATGCGCTTGCCGATGGCGAGCGTCGCGTCCTCGTGGAAGGCACCGATGTTGCGGAAACTCGCCAAAAACAGCTTGAGCGACTTCGATTCGACCAGCCACGCCCGCGGGGCATAGTCGATGACGAAATGCGCGAAATCCGGCTGTCCGGTCACGGGACAGAGGCAGGTGAACTCGGGCGCGGTGAAGCGCGCGATATAGGCTGTGTCGGGATGCGGATTAGGCACGCGCTCGAGCTTGGCTTCGGCCGGCGTCTTCGGCAGCGGCGTCTGCGCCCCGAGCTGTTTCAAGCCGCTGATCTTGCGCGCCATTTCCGCTACTCCGCCGCGAGCCGCGGCAAGGGCCCACGATAGATGCAGCCCTCACGGCAGGAGTCGCGGGCGATCTCGATCTCGGCAAGCCCCGGGAGGCGATTATGCAGCCGATCCCAAAGCCATACGGCGATCCGCTCAAGCGTCGGCATGGCGAGCCCCTCGACCTCGTTCAGAAGGCGATGGTCGAGCGCGTCGCGCACATTTTCTAGAGCGGATTCAAGCTCTTCCAGATGGAAGATGAGACCCGTCTCAGCGTCCGGCTCGCCGCCGATGGTGACCCGGACCCGGAAGGAATGGCCGTGCACGCGCGAATTCGGATGCCCCGGGGGTGCCGAGGGCAGGAAATGCGCGGCTTCGAAAGTGAACTCTTTATAGATGCGCATGGCGGTGTTTAGCCGGTTTTGCTGGTGTTTAGGCGATTTTGCCGGCGCGAACCAGCGCGACGTGGCGTTTGCTTACGGCAGCCCGAGCAGCTTGTGCGTTTGCAGGCTCAAGCGCCATTTCGGGTGCGCGAGGCAGTAGTCGATGGTCGCGCGGAGGTTCGAAGCGCCCTTGTCGCCCTCGTCCATCGGCTGCAGCAGGTAGTGGGTAAAGTCGAGCCCATCGAGCGCGGCCGGGTCGAGCCCGGCTTGCGGATAGACGAGCTTCAGCTCATCGCCCGAACGCTGCACGAGCGGCGCGCCGTCCTTCGGGCTCACGCAGATCCAGTCGATCGCGCGCGGGACGGGCAGCGTGCCGTTGGTCTCGATGGCGATGGTGAAGCCGCTTGCGTGCAGCGCCTCGATCAGCGCCTCGTCGACTTGCAGCATCGGCTCGCCGCCGGTCAGCACGACGAAAGGCGGCGTGCCCGAATTGCCGCGCCACGCCGCGCGCACCGCGCGCGCGAGCGCGTTCGCATCGGCGAACTTGCCGCCGCCAGGACCATCGGTGCCGACGAAATCCGTGTCGCAGAAACGGCACGTCGCCTCGGCGCGGTCCTGCTCGCGGCCCGACCACAGATTGCAGCCGGCGAAACGGCAGAACACCGCCGGACGTCCGGCGTGGGTGCCTTCGCCCTGCAGCGTGTAATAGATTTCCTTCACGGCATACATGGGCCGGAACTTGGGGCTTATGGTCCCGCGAGGCAAGCTCACCACAAACTCACCCGCCTCGTCATGCCCGGCCTCGTGCCGGGCATCCACGATTTGCGTGCGGCACCGCTGTAATCGTGGATGGCTGGGTCAAGGCCGGGCATGACGAGGTGGGGAAGGCATGACTAAAGCGGTTCGGCACCGCACGCGCACCGGCCTCATGCGACTCGTGCTAGCGTTGGCGGTGCAAAAGGGGGGAGCCATGCTGACAGCAATCATCATCACGCTCATCGTCGGCGCCATCGCCGGCTGGCTTGCCGGCGTGCTCGTACAAGGGACCGGCTTCGGCCTCGGCGGCGACATCGTCGTCGGCATTCTCGGAGCGCTCGTGGCGGGGTTCCTGTTCCCGTATTCCAGCCTCGCGCTATCGGCCCTCGGAGGCATATTCGGCGCGATCCTGCTCGCTTTTGTCGGCGCGGTGATCCTGCTCGGCATCGTCAGGATCATCAGACAGCTCACCGCGTGACTCGCTCTCCCCTTGGGGGAGAGTCGCATGGCGAAAAGGGTGAGGGGGATTCTGGGTGACGGCTGCACGCTGACGCGGCTGAGCCGCTTCCCTCTCACCGCGAGCCCATGTGGGCTCGCGTGCTCTCCCCCAAGGGGAGAGCGGGAGCGACTTGAAAGGCTCGTGGTTCGCGGGGGGGCAACGGCGAGCCGTTGCCCACCCTACGGATCAATTCACCAGCAGGCGCGACAGCTCCGTGCGCAGGCCTTGCGGGTCGAGCGCGGTGACGCTGAGCCGCGGGAAGCCGGTGACGAAATAGAGCACCTCGTCCGGGAACTCGGACGTGTCGAGCTGGAACACGAGGAACGGCTTCTTGCAGTCGCCGGCGATGTAGATCTCGCGGATCACGTGATCCGAGGCGAAGGCATTCTGCGAGCACATCAGCGCCACGAGCTGCGACGACTTGATGGCGCGCACGATCGGCGCGGCGTAGCGCTGCGAGCCATGCGCTTGGCGGTCGATCCACACGCCGTAGCCTGCCTGCTCGATCTGCTTCACCAGCCGGTCGACGTCGTTGAGGTCCGCACGACTGTACGAGACGAACACCGGCATGCCGTCGGGCAACGATGCGGCGACGGACTGCAGGCTCGGCGCTGGAACGGCCGGAGCTTCCCGCCGCGCGCGGCGCCGCGACCAGCGCCAGGTCGCCCAGGCGAGACCCGCGCCGGCGAGGAGGCCTGCAAGGCCGGTGACGAGGGCGACGAGCATCGGGTCGGGGCCCGGACGGTCGCGATTGATCTCGTAGCTGGGGAGACTGGGCTCTGGATATGGGGAGCTCGGTTCGGGCGACGGAATTTCCTCCTCGCCCCACTCGAAGTGCCATTTGTCGGGTGGCGGCTCGGCTGCGCCCTCGTCCGGCGGAGGAGACGGCTCCGGTGCCGGCGGGCCACCAAAGCCGGGCGGAGCCGCGCCGCCGACCGGCTCGGACCCCGGCCCGGACCCTACGGTGAATAGGTAGGTGCCAAGCCCGGCCACCAAGAGCATCGCCAGTGCACCGCCGAGGATGCCCCATCGCGCGCCGCCGCGGCGCGAAGCGCGCGGCGCTCCCGCCATGGATGGCGCGGCCATCGGCGCGGTCATGGCTTCGCGCGCGCTGCCCCAGACGACCTCCTCGACGCGACGGATCACCTCGCGCGTTCCGGTCGCGTCGTCGTCGTGGAATGGGATCGTCTCGAGGTCTCTCAGCCCGACCGGCAACGGCGCATCGTCGAGGCTCACCAGCACGAGCTTGCCGGCCGACCACGCTTCGATGGCGAGATGGATTTCCTGCTGGACCCAGTCCGATTGAGCGGCGGCCTTCGACCACAGCACCAGGACGCAGTCCGCGCGGGCGATCTCTTCCGCAATCGCCTCCGCGTTCGATAGGCCGAGGGCGTGCCCCTCGGGCCGCGCGACATGCAAGCCGGACCGCCCCAAAGCGTCGAGAATTGGCTGCGCGCGCGCCGCGTCGGCCCTGCTGTAGCTGACAAAGACCTGAGCCATCCCGCGACCCGCGCTATTCTCCGCGGGAGAGTATCAAGTCTCGCAAGCCGGCGGAACAAGTCCTCGGCGTAGGGTGGGCAAAGGCGGCGCAGCCGCCGTGCCCACGCTGCGTTCCACGTGGGCAACGCAAAACGCGTTGCCCACCCTACCGGGCTATTTCTTCTCCGCCGGCTCCGCCATGACCCCCGGGATGACCTTCTCCGGCGGATTGGTGCCCGGCGGATTGATCGAGCGGATGAAGGCGATGATCTTCCAGAGCTGGTCGGAGCTCTTGATCGAGACGGCCAT
Organism: uncultured Methyloceanibacter sp.; assembly: GCA_964634195.1. Lineage (GTDB taxonomy): Bacteria > Pseudomonadota > Alphaproteobacteria > Rhizobiales > Methyloligellaceae > Methyloceanibacter. Next base: position 56,637 of record CAZWIO010000008.1, read on the forward strand.
CGGCGGCATCGGCGCCGGCACAGTGCCGAACTGGATGCGCTTGAAGCCTTGCTCTTCGAGCCCCTTTGACCCGAGCGCGATCAGCCTGAACAGCACGTCGTCGGTATTGCCCCAGAACCAGACGCCCTGGCTGAGGGCCGGGCAGAACCCGCCGCCGCCACCGCCGCCGTGGCATTCGTTGCAGCCGGGCAGGCGGAACTGCTTCACGAGCTCCTTGTCCTCGGCGAGCTTCTTGTAGTCCTGATAAGGGCTATGCAATTGCCCCGGCGGGTACTTGGCGATCAATTCGAGCGGCAGCGTCGCGTCATTCGGCGGGCAGCATTCGCCGTCCTTCGGCGCCGCCTCGGTCGTGGCCTTGGTGGCGGCGGGCGCCGGCGAAGCGTCTCCCGCGGCATGAGCGACCATCCAGGCCTCGCCGCCAACGGCGAGCAGCCCAAAGCTCAGCGCCGCGAGCAGCGCCGCCGTTCTAAACCCATTGCTTTCGTGCTGTGGCCGCATGGAGAACCCCCTGGCCGGAATGGCTGGCGTTGCCGCCCGGGATGGGGGCACCTAGCCGTGAACGGAAGGCTACGCCTGTCGTTCCCTGGGCGCGCCGGTCAGATTGCCGCATGCCATCCGGCATAGCCCTTGGCGCGCAGCGCGCAGGCCGGGCAGGTGCCGCAGCCATAGCCCCAATCGTGCCGCGTGCCGCGCATCCCCCGATAGCAGGTGTGGGTCTCCTCGACGATCAGCTCGACGAAATCCGCGCCGCCGAGCGTGTGCGCGAGCGCCCAGGTCTCGGCCTTGGTGCGCCACATCAGCGGCGTCTCGAGGATGAAGGGGATCTCGGTGCCGAGCCGGAGCGCCTGTTCGAGCGCGCGCAGGGTCACGTCGCGGCAATCGGGATAGCCCGAGTAGTCCGTCTCGCACATGCCGCCCACCAGCACAGGTAAGCCGCGCCGGTAGCCGAGCGCGGCGGCGTAGGTGAAGAATACGAGATTGCGGCCAGGCACGAAGGTCGAGGGCAGGCCCGATGCTGCGATCTCGATCTCGGCGTCCGAGGTTAGCGCCGTTTCGCCAATCGCGCCGAAACTCGAAATGTCGAGCGTGTGATCTGGCCCGAGCCGCGGCGCCCAATCCGGAAAGCGCGCGGCGATCTCTTCGCGCACCCGGGCGCGGCACTCAAGCTCGACGCTATGGCGCTGGCCGTAGTCGAAGCCGACCGTCTCAACGCGCGCGTAGCGTTCGAGTGCCCAGGCAAGGCAGACGGTCGAGTCCTGCCCGCCGGAGAACAGCACCAACGCGGCGGTTTGCTTGTCCGATTGAGTCACCACCAACTCTTGTCATTGCCGGGCTTGGCCGGGCAACCCAGTATTCACGGCACGTGCCATCTTGGCGAGGTTCAGCGTTTACTGGGTTCCCGCCTTCGCGGGAATGACACGCTTGCGGGGCGTAGGAAAACCTACCGGCTGCGCCCGTCATAAGGGGTCAGCTCCAGCGCATCGACATCCACATCGTCGAGGCAGCGCACATTGATGCCGATGCCCTCGTAGCCGTCCTTGCCCTTGGCGGTCGAGAACGAGCCCACCCCGCAATGCCGGCAGAACACGTGGTGGATGATCTTCTTGTTGAACTGGTAGTCGGCGAGGTCGTCCTGGCCGGACAAGAGCTTGAACTGCTCGGCTCCTACATAGGTCCACAGCGCGCCGCGCTTCCGGCAGAACGTACAATCGCAGGAGAGCACCTGCGCGAGGTCGGTCTCGACCTCGTAGCGCACCGCGCCGCAATGGCAGCTCCCGCTATGCTTGGCCGTCTCGGGCATGGGCCTCTCCTTCGGCGCGAGAATTTCGCGGGGCACCGAATGTTGGCGCCGCAAGGGCCTTGCGCTTGACCCGCAACGGGCTAAAACCCGGCGCGGGAGAGCGTGTCACGCCGGGTCGAGGCAATCAACCCGGAGCTTAGAGGGGAAGCCATGACCGCCATCGCTACTATCGTTGGCCGCGAAATCCTGGACAGCCGAGGCAATCCGACCGTCGAGGTCGATGTGGTGCTGGACGGCGGGCAGTTCGGCCGCGCCGCGGTCCCGTCGGGCGCTTCGACCGGCGCGCACGAGGCGCATGAGCTCAGGGACGGCGGCGAGCGCTATGGCGGCAAGGGCGTGCGCAAGGCCGTCGAGGCAGTGAACGGCGAGATCCGCGATGCGCTCAAGGGCTTCGACGCGGCAGACCAGAAGGGGCTCGACCAGCGCCTGCGCGATCTCGACGGCACGAGCAGCAAGAAGCGGCTTGGCGCCAACGCCATTCTCGGCGTGTCGCTGGCGGCGGCGAAGGCCGAGGCCAATGCGCGCGAGGAGCCGCTCTACCGCTATCTCGGCGGCGACGACGCGACGCTGCTGCCGGTGCCGATGATGAACATCGTCAATGGCGGCGCGCATGCCAACAACCCGATCGACTTCCAGGAATTCATGGTGGTGCCGGTCGGCGCGGGCTCGATCGCCGAGGCTGTGCGCACGGGCGCCGAGATCTTCCATGCGCTCCGCCATGCCTTGAAGGGCGCGGGCCACTCGACCGCGGTCGGCGACGAGGGCGGCTTCGCCCCGAACCTCGCCTCGACCCGCGAGGCGCTCGATTTCGTCATGGCGGCGATTGCGTCTGCCGGCTTCCGCGCCGGCGAGGACGTCTATCTCGCGCTCGATGTGGCAGCGACCGAGCTTTACGGCGAGGACCGCTATTTCCTCAAAGGCGAGAAGCGGAGCCTCACCTCCGACCAGATGGTCACCTATTACTCCGAGCTCGTCGCCAACTACCCGATCTTCTCCATCGAGGACGGCATGTCGGAGGACGACTGGGAGGGCTGGCGCGAGCTGACCGAGGCGCTCGGCGACCGCGTGCAGCTCGTCGGCGACGACCTGTTCGTCACCAATGTCGAGCGGCTGAAGCAGGGCATCGACCGCCGCGTCGGCAATGCGATCCTCGTCAAGGTGAACCAGATCGGCACGCTGACCGAGACGCTCGATGCGGTGCGCATGGCGCAGGACGCGGGCTACGCCGCGGTGATGTCGCACCGCTCCGGCGAGACTGAGGACGCCACCATCGCCGACCTCGCGGTCGCCACTAATTGCGGGCAGATCAAGACCGGCTCGCTCGCCCGCTCGGACCGCGTGGCGAAATACAACCAGCTCATCCGCATCGAGGAGGCTCTGGGCGACCGCGCCCGCTACGCCGGCAAGAGCGTGCTCCGGGGCGCCGCCGGGTAACCGGCAATGACGCAGATTTAAGTCTGCTAACCCGAGATTAACGACCGCCGCACATGCTGTCGGGCTCGCCTGCTCGGGGGAATGCGAGGGAGAATGCGCTTCAAGGCTCTCATCTTTCCGCTGCTTGCCTGCTTCGCCGGGGGCTATTTCGGCTATCACCTGCACAAGGGCGATCACGGCCTCGAGGCGCGGGCCGACCTCGAGCGCCGCAAGGACGTGCTGGCCGGCGAGCTTGCAGGCTTGCGCGAGGTGAAGCAGCGGCTCGAGCGCGACGTGGCGCTGCTCAGGCCAGAGAGCCTCGATCCTGACATGCTCGACGAACGCGCCCGCGCGATCCTAAACCTCGCGCACCCGGAAGACCTCATCATGCTGAAGCGGAAGCAGCCGCCGCCGGAAGTCACCGGCGCGCTGCGCAAGCGCTGAGAGACGCTCGGCGCCCCGGCGCTCAGCGGCTCGCCGCCAGCGCGCTTTGCGGCGCGCTCTCCGCCATGTCGGCGAGGAACCGTAATCCAAGCACCGCAAAGGCGAAGGCGTAGTTCGTCTCCTTCAGCTCATCGAGGGCTTGCACGGCCGCCTTGTCGAGCCCGCCAAACGCAACGACCGCCTGGAAGATGAAATAGTTGGCGACGAACAGGCCGCCGACGATCAGGGCCGGCACCGGAACGCCGAAAAATCGCGCCCAGCGCCGGGCGAAGTCCGACGATCCGACGAGAAGGGGCAGGGCGACGCAGTAAGCGAGCCAGAACATCGAATAGAGCCTGTTGGCATTGAGCAGCAACTCAAGGCTCGATTTGTGCGTGCCGTCGGGATTGGTTGCCTGCATGAACCAAAGATTGTGGAGGTTGGTCTCGCCCTGCGCATTCAGCTCGCCGAGGACCTCTGGCGTGTTCCAGCCGAAGATCCGCTGCCCCCAGCTGATCTCCTCGCCGAAGGCCACGAACATCAAAAAGGCAAGCCCAAGGAACCAGATGTTCCGCTTGGTTCTCATACCGAAGAAACTATTGGCGTCACCATCGGACCGCAGATAGCAGAGCAGGAACAAGCAAGCGGCAAGCAGCGAGAACACCGCGCCGAGATATTCGACGATGCCGTCCTCGTCGGCGAGCGTTTGGGCGGTGTGCGCATCGAGCAGGAGGAACCAGACATAGGAGAGCAGGATTGCGGCGAACGCGCCGAGCAACCAAAGACTGGCGGCCTCGGCTCGCGAAGCTTGCACGCCAATGTTGGAGCCGACCCGCCACATCCCGAGACCCCCGCAACCCTGGACATTCTGTGCTTGTGACAGATTTATGTCTGCAACAGTTTTATGACGGGTCTAAGGCTTGCGACAAGCCGGGATTCTGGCAAAACGCACGGCAAAGGGAGGCGAGACCATGGACAGCGAAGTCGCAGCGATCTCGATGAGCCCGACGGTCACGGTGCTCGTCACCATCGCCGTCGGCGCGGCCATCTTCGGCATGATCTCCATGGCGCGCGCCTGGCTCGCCTCGGAAGGGCACGCCCCGTTCCGCGCGCTCGGCTGGAAGCGCTTCGCCATGGGCTACGCGGCCGTGCCCTATATGCCGCCGGCCGCAATGGTCCATGTGCGGCGGCATTTCCTCATGGTTATGGTCATGGTCGCGTGCTTCCTCGCGATCCTCGCCACGATCTGGATCAATACGCCGCGCGCGGGCTGACATCTCCAACTTTAAGCGCGGCGCAAGATCGTGTTAGCCTTCCCGCGGGGACTGAGATCGAGAGGGGGCTGGCAAGATCGTGACTCCTAGTCTTTCACCGCATGCGGCCAATTTCTGGCTGGAAGAGGGACGGACCGCGCCCAAGCGCGTGGCCGAGGAGCCGCCGATGAGCTGGAAGCCCGGCGGCTGCCATTGCGGCGCCGTGCGCTTCACCGTGTTCGCGCCCGACGAGATCGAGGCGCTCGAATGCAACTGCTCGATCTGCCGGCTCACCTCCTATCTGCACCTGATCGTGCCCAAGGAGCGCTTCCGGCTGCAATCGGGCGAGGACCGGCTCAACACCTATTGCTTCAACACCGGCACGGCGCAGCATCTCTTCTGCAAGATCTGCGGCATCAAGAGCTTCTACGTGCCGCGCTCCCATCTCGGCCGCTACAGCGTGAATGTGCGCTGCCTCGACGAGGGCTCGTATCTGGGCTTGCGCATCGTGCCGTTCGACGGCCAGAACTGGGAAGATGCCGCCGCCTCGCTCAACGTGCAGAGCTTCGGCCGCACGGCCTGAGCCAGCCGCATCAACTGTTCTGAGTTGCAGGTTGTCATTCCCGCGAAGGCGGGAACCCAGTAGACGCCGACCTCAACGGTGTTTGTGGTGCTCGATTACTGGGTTGCCCGGCCAATCCCCGGGTCAAGCCCGGGGAGGGCAATGACAATGATATTGGGAAGGAAGCTGGGCACTTCCCCTGCTGCCGATTTGCGCCGATCATAGCGAATCGGTGCTGAGACAACGGGGAGCAGAACCATGAGCCTGATTATCTTTCTTGTCGTAGGCCTGATCGCGGGCGTGCTGGCCTCCTACATCATGGGGCGCCAGCAGGACCTCCTGGTGAATTTGCTGATCGGCGTGATCGGCGCCGTGGTCGGCGGCTTCCTCGCGGGGCTGGTCGGCATCGCCGCCTACGGCCTGCTCGGCCAGATCATCGTCGCCACGCTTGGCGCGATCCTTTGCATCTGGGTCTGGCAGCGCCTCAAGTGACGCGCGCCACCTGTACCGGCCAGACAGAACACCTATATTAGGCCGTCCGCCGGCACGCCGTCCGGAGCGGACAAACGCATCAAGGGAGGCCATCATGGAGTCTCAGTCTTTGCTGTCCATGCCGGGGGTGGGATTCTTCGGCATGCTGATCATCGGCATGCTCGCGGGCTATATCGCCGAGAAGGTGACCGCGAGCGATCACGGCCTGCTCACCAACCTGCTGGTCGGCATCGCCGGCTCGTTTGTCGGCGGCTCGCTGGCCAACCTGCTGAACATCGCGTTCTACGGCTGGCTCGGCAATCTGATCGTCGCCTCGATCGGCGCGATCCTGATCTTGTGGTTCTGGCGGCAGTTCAGGGACCGGCCTAGCGGGGCTTGATGGTTCTGCTGATCGATGCGTTGAGCGTTCCGGCGCGGCCGCGCCATCCCGAGAAGGTGCGGCTGCCCGATACGCCCGTTCTGCCGAAGCCGCCCTGGATCAGGGTGAGGGCGCCGGATGCGCGGAGCTTCGAGCAGACGCGGGCGGTGCTCCGCACGCGCGGGCTCACCACCGTGTGCGACGAGGCGGCCTGCCCGAATATCGGCGAGTGCTGGGAGAAGCGCCACGCCACCTTCATGATCCTCGGCGACACCTGCACGCGGGCCTGCGCCTTCTGCAATGTGCGCACCGGCAGACCGGGGCCGGTCGATCCGGACGAGCCTGCGCGTGTGGCGGATGCGGTCGCCGCGCTCGGTCTTTCGCATGTCGTGGTGACCTCGGTCGACCGCGACGATCTCGACGATGGCGGCGCCGCGCATTTCGCCGCGACCATCCGCGCGATCCGCGGCGCGCGGCCCGAAGCGAGCATCGAGGTGCTGACGCCGGATTTCCTGCGCAAGGACCGCGCACTCGAGATCGTGCTCGCGGCGGGGCCCGACGTGCTCAACCACAATGTCGAGACGGTGCCGCGTCTTTACCGCGCCATCCGCCCCGGCGCGCGCTATGACGTGTCGCTGGCGCTGCTCGCGCGCGCGAAAAAGCTCGATCCGCACGTCTTCACCAAGTCCGGCATGATGGTCGGGCTCGGCGAGACGCGCGAGGAGGTGCGGGGCGTGATGGACGATCTCCGCGCGGCTTCCGTCGATTTCCTGACCATCGGCCAATATCTGCAGCCGACCCGCAAACATGCGGCCATTGACCGCTTTGTGACGCCGGAGGAATTCGCCACCTATAAGCGCATGGCCTACGCGAAAGGCTTCCTGCTCGTGGCATCGAGCCCGCTGACGCGCTCCTCGCATCACGCGGGCGAGGACTTCGCGCGGTTGAAGGCCATGCGTGTTGCGACCACAAAGCCGCTTGTCATTCCCGCGAAAGCGGGAACCCAGTAACCCCGGCGTTCACAGGAAAAGGCGAGCGCCTAGAGTACTGGGTTGCCCGGCCCTTCGCCCGCCGAAGCTTGGCGCTTAGGCTTGTTGTTCGCTAATGCTTCGGGCCGCAGGCGGGTCAAGCCGGGCAATGACAAAGAAGAGAACCATGCACGTCTACGAGACCAGGCACGTCGTCGCCCACACCGCGGACCACATGTTCGCGCTGGTGGCGGACGTCGAGGACTATCCGAAATTCCTGCCGCTCTGCGAGGGCGTGCACGTCAAGCGCCGCGAGCAACGCGGCGGTGAGGAGCTGCTCGTCGCCACCATGACGGTCGGCTACAAGCTCATCCGCGAGAGCTTCACCACGCAAGTGATGCTGGACAGGGCCGCGCGCACCATCCTCGTCGAATATCTCGACGGGCCGTTCTCGCATCTCGAGAACCGCTGGCGCTTCGAACCGCTCGGCGAGGGGTCTTGCGCGATCCATTTCTACATCGCCTACAGCTTCCGCTCGCGGCTGTTCGAGAGCCTGGTCGGCGGTCTGTTCGCCAAGGCCGTCGAGAAATACACCGCGGCCTTCGAAGCCCGCGCCGATGAAGTGTACGGACGCGAGCGCGTCGCGGCGTCCGCCGTCTAGTCCACACCGATCCATTGTCATGCCCGCGTAGGCGGGCACCCAGTAATCGAGGCGTTCGCAGGTTCTGTGAGGTCAGTGATTACTAGGTCGCCCGGTCAAGCCGGGCGATGACACACGGTGGGGTGGGTGTCCTCACTTCACAACATCGCATGCAGCAGGGCGATGGCGCGTTCGACGCTGCGCCGCCTGATCTCCTCGCGGCCGAGATCGCCGAACTCGACGCATTCATGCAGCATCGGAGTGTCGCGCCGGCCGGCGGCGAAATGCACGAGCCCCACCGGCTTGTCCGGCGTGCCGCCGTCCGGCCCCGCAATGCCGGTGACCGCAACGGCGAGCGTGGCACGCGAATGGATCAGCGCGCCGCCGGCCATGGCGCGCGCAACATCCTCGCTCACCGCACCGTGCTTCTCGATCAGCCAGGCCGGCACGCCGAGCATCTCGCTCTTGGAGGCATTGGAATAGGTGACGAAGCCGCGCTCGAACACGTCGGAGCAGCCTGGCACCGCGGTCAGCGTGGCGGCGACCAGCCCGGCGGTGCAGGACTCGGCGGTGGCGATCAGCTCGCCGCGCTCGCGCGCTGCGTCGAGCAGGTCCGCCGCCCGCTTGGTGATGTCGGGACCGATGTCGATCTCGATCTTCATGGCAGCGTCACCGTCGCGGTCGCGATGGCGGCGATCCCTTCACCCCGGCCGATAAAGCCGAGGCCCTCGTTGGTGGTGGCCTTGATGCTCACCTGATCCGGCGCGAGCCCGAGCAGCCCGGCGATGCGCGCACACATGGCCTCGCGGTAAGCGCCGATGCGCGGCGCCTCGCAGATCAGCGAGACATCGACGTGCACGATCGCCCCGCCGCGTTCGGCGATGAGCGAGGCCGCGTGCTTCAAGAAGATCTCGGAGGCCGCGCCGCGCCAGCGCGGATCGGACGGCGGGAAATGCACGCCGATATCGCCGGCGCCGATGGTGCCGAGCAGCGCGTCGGTCAAGGCATGCAGCGCGACGTCGGCATCGCTATGGCCGGAGAGCGCGCGGCCGTGCGGGATGCGCACGCCGCATAGTATGACCGCATCGCCCGGCCCGAACGCATGCACGTCGTAGCCGGTCGCGACCCGCGTCGCGCCGGCCCCGCGCGCGCCCGCGCGTCGCAACAGCGCATCGGCACGGGCGATGTCCTCTTGCGTCGTCAGTTTCAGATTGTCCTCGGCGCCTTCGACCAGCGCCACATCGAGCCCGAACCACTCGGCGACGCTCGCATCGTCGGTGAACTCGAGCGTGGAATCCTGCGCCGCCGCGCGATGCGCCGCGAGGATCGCATCGTAGCGGAAGCCTTGCGGCGTCTGCGCACGCCACAGCTCGGCGCGATCGACCGTGCCGGTCACGCGGCCGTCCGTGCCGCGCTTCAGCGTATCGGTGACGGGCAGGCAGGGCAGGGCGCCTGTATGCTGCGTGAGGGCCGCGATCACGCGCGTGATGAGGTCGGCGCCGACGAAGGGCCGTGCCGCGTCATGGATCAGCACGGCTGACGGCGCATCCGCCGCCAGCGCCTCAAGCCCAAGCCGCACCGAGTCTTGCCGCCGCGCGCCGCCCACCACCGGCGAACGCAAGCACGCGGCGAACGGCTCGCTCGCAGCCGCGTAAAAATCGGTGTCGGCGTAATTGATCACCACGCCCACCGTGTCGATGCCGGGATGATCGCCGAAGGCCTCGATGCTGCGCGCCAGCATCGGCACGCCGCCGAGCGGACGGTATTGCTTCGGCAGGCTCGCGGCCTCGGCGGTGCCTGTCTCGGCGGCACGCGTGCCGCGGCCCGCCGCGACGATCAGCGCCGCGACGCTCACAGACGCATCCCCCCCGCGCGCGGAAGCCCCTGAAAATCCTGATTGCTGCACTGCGGCAAAACGAGTGTTGCCCGCGCCCAGAATCCCTCGTATTGTGCCCAATTATAATTCATGGGGCATCTTTGCATAAAAATTGTGCACCAGTGAAGCCAGCCACGCGCCATCACCGACAGGATATACCGCATTGAGCGGCTCGGCCAAAAAGAGCAGCGCGCCGCGGCGTTTCGCGCCGCCCGCGATAGACGGGGAAGCGCTGCTCAACGCGCTGCCGCATCCGCTGCTCGTCATCGGCGACAACCTCGCCATCGAATATGCCAACACCGCGGCGGAAGATTTCTTCGGCATGAGCGTGAGCGTGCTCTGCCGCAACGGCCTCACCGAGATCGTCGCCTTCGGCAGCCCGCTCGTCGCCCTGGTCGAACAGGTGCAGCGGAACGGCACCACCGTCAATGAATATGGCGTCGATCTCGGCTCGTTCCGCTTCGAGGGGCCGAAGCTCGTCGACCTCTATGGTGGGCCGGTGGCCGAAGCGCCGGGACGCGTGCTGATCATGCTGCAACAGCGCAGCATGGCGCAGATGATCGAGCGCCAGCTCACCCATCGCGGCGCGGCGCGTTCCGTGTCCGGGCTCGCCGCGGTGCTCGCGCATGAGATCAAGAACCCGCTCTCCGGCATCAGGGGCGCGGCGCAGCTCCTGGAGGGGGAGCGCGCCAATCCCGACGACCGCACGCTGACGCAGCTCATCTGCGCGGAGTCCGACCGCATCTGCAAGCTGGTCGACCGCATGGAGATCTTCGGCGACGAGCGACCGCTGCAGCGCGAGCCCGTCAACATCCACGACGTCCTCGACCATGTGAAGCAGATCGCCCGCTCGGGCTTCGCGCGCGAGATCAAGTTCGTCGAGAACTACGATCCGTCGCTGCCGCCCGTGCCCGGCAGCCGCGATCAGCTTGTGCAGGTGTTCCTCAACCTGGTGAAGAACGCGGCCGAAGCGATCGGCGAGGGCAGGGCCGACGGGCAGATCACGCTCACCACCTCGTTCCGCCCGGGCGTGCGGCTCTCCGTGCCGGGCAGCCAGGCGCGCGTCAGCCTGCCGCTCGAGATCGCCGTGGAGGACAACGGCGCGGGCGTGCCGGCGGACCTCCTGCCGCATCTGTTCGACCCGTTCGTCACCACCAAGCCCTCCGGCACGGGGCTCGGCCTCGCGCTCGTCGCCAAGATCGTCGGCGACCATGGCGGCATCATCGAATGCGACTCGCGGCCGCGCCAGACGGTGTTCCGCGCGCTCATGCCGATGTCGGATCGCTTGGCAGCGTCCGAGCGTATCGCCGACGGCGAACGCGCGGCGAGCGGCGAGGGCTGACGTAGATGGGCAAAGGCAACATCCTGATCGCCGACGACGACGCCGCGATCCGCACCGTGCTCAACCAGGCGCTGGCGCGGGCGGGTTACGCGCCGCGCGCCACCGGCAACGCCGCGACGCTCTGGCGCTGGATCAGCCAGGGGGAGGGCGACCTCGTCATCACCGACGTGCTGATGCCGGACGAGAGCGCCTTCGACCTCATTCCGCGCGTCAAGAAGCTGCGCCCCGACCTGCCGATCATCGTGATGAGCGCGCAGAACACCTTCATGACGGCGATCACCGCCGCCGAGCGCGGCGCTTACGAATATCTGCCGAAGCCCTTCGACCTGAACGAGCTGGTCGCCGTGGTCGGCCGCGCGCTGTCCGAGCCGCGCCGCAAGCCGCAGCGTCTTTCGGCCGATAACAGCGAGGGCCTGCCGCTGATCGGCCGCTGCACGGCGATGCAGGAAATCTACCGCGTCCTCGCGCGGCTCACCCAGACCGATCTCACCGTGATGATCACGGGCGAGTCCGGCACCGGCAAAGAGCTCGTCGCGCGCGCGCTGCATGAATACGGCAAGCGGCGGAACGGCCCGTTCGTCGCCATCAACATGGCGGCGATCCCGCGCGAGCTGATCGAGTCGGAGCTGTTCGGCCACGAGAAGGGCGCCTTCACCGGCGCGCAGACCCGGCATATCGGCCGCTTCGAGCAGGCCGAAGGCGGCACGCTGTTCCTCGACGAGATCGGCGACATGCCGATGGAGGCCCAGACGCGGCTGCTCCGCGTGCTACAGGAAGGCGAATATACAACGGTCGGCGGGCGCACGCCGATCCGCACCAATGTCCGCATCATCGCCGCGACCAACCGCGACCTGCAGCAGCAAATCGACCAGGGCCTGTTCCGCGAGGATCTGTTCTACCGGCTGAACGTGGTGCCGCTCCGCTTACCGCCCTTGCGCGAGCGGCTCGAGGACATCCCCGATCTCGTGCGCCATTTCCTCGGCATCGCCGAGAAGGAAGGCCTGCCGTCGAAGAGCTTCGAGCCCGCGGCCATCGAGCGGCTGAAGCGCTATCACTGGCCGGGCAATGTGCGCGAGCTGGAGAACCTGGTGCGCCGCCTCTCGGCGATCTACGCCCAGGACCTCGTCACGCAGGAGATGGTCGAGTCGGAGCTTGCGAGCGCGGCGCGCGCGCCGTTTCCTGACGCCGCCGAACCCGCGGGCGACCTGTCCGAAGCGGTCGAGCGTTACCTAACGGATTATTTCTCGAGCTTCGGGCAGGATCTGCCGCCCTCCGGGCTCTACACGCGCGTGGCGCGCAAGGTCGAGGCCCCGCTCATCACCGCGGCGCTCGCCGCCACGCGCGGCAACCAGATCCGCGCCGCCGAGTTGCTGGGGCTGAACCGCAATACCTTGCGCAAGAAGATCCGCGACCTCGGCATCAAGGTCATCCGCAGCCCGGGGTCTTAACTCCCACATCCCACCGCACGTCATCGCCGGGCTTGACCCGGCGATCCAGGGGCCTCTGGCGCCGTCCCCTTGCCCCTGGATGCCCGGCTCAAGGCCGGGCATGACGAGCCAGAGGAGGGGATGCACAAAAACCAGCAGCTTCAACTTGAAATGATTTTGCCCCGCGCGGCGGCGGCTGTAGCATTATTCACACGCTGTCGCCAAAGCGCCACATTGTGTCCTTATTGCATCAGGTCCTAGACGGACAAGTCCCCGAAACAACAAGATCGACAAAGCCGACCAAGTCCTCGGGGAAGCAGGGGAAAGCGGTGCGCAACGTTTTCCAGACCTTGCATCAGGGAGCCCGGCACATGATGCGCGGCGCCCGCGTCGAGCCATGATCAAGACGCCGTCAAAGCCTGAACCCGCGCCACAGCCTGTGAGCGAGCCCGTTCGGACCCGCAACCGGCTGCTCTTCACGCTCGGCCTGATCACCGTGGTGGCCTCGCTGTGCTCGGGGCTTGCGACCTATCTCATTCTCACCGGGCTCACGCCGATCTTGCCGACCCATCGCGTGGTCGTCGCGGTGCTCCTGATCAACCTCGTGCTTGTGCTGGCCATGCTGGTGATCATCGCCTGGCAGGTCACCGGCATGTGGCTCGCCCGGCGCAGGCAGGTCGCGGGCGCGCAGCTGCTCACCCGCGTCGTCAGCCTGTTCAGCGTCATCGCCATGGTGCCCGCGATCCTGCTCGCGGTGTTCGCCTCCGTCTCGCTGAACCGCGGCCTCGATCACTGGTTCTCCGAGCGCACCAAGTCGATCATCCAGAACTCGATCGATGTGGCGACCGCCTATCTGCAGGAGCATGGCGGCGTGATCCGCGCCGACACGGTCGGCATGGCCAAGGACATCGACGAGGCAGTCGCGCTCGTCAAGTCGCGCCCGCAAGGCTTCGGGAATTTCTTGAACGCCCAGGCGGCGATCAGGGCACTGCCCATGGCCTACCTGATCGACGGCGAGGGGAAGATCCTCGCCACGGCGGCGTCTCTGCCCGAGTTTCCCTATAAGCCGCCGCCCGCCGAGGCGATGGAGCTCGCCAAGAAGGGCCAGGTCATCGTCATCGCGCCGGGCCAAAGCAGCATCGTCGGCGCGATCAAGAGCCTGCAGAATTTCAGCGATACCTATCTCTACGTGATCCGCCCAGTGAACCCGCGCGTGCTGCAGCAGCTTCGCGCCACGCGCGCCAATGTCGCCGAGTACCAGCTGCTCGAGCAGCGCCGCGCAGGCGTGCAGGTCGCGTTCGGCCTCATGTATCTCGCCATCGCGCTGACCCTGCTCTTATCGGCGATCTGGATCGGCATGTGGTTCGCGAACCGGCTGGTGGCGCCGATCCGCCAGCTCATGGGCGCTGCCAAGCAGGTGTCGCAAGGCGATCTCGGCGTGCAGGTCAAGGTACGCCCCGGCGACGGCGATCTCGGCGTGCTCGGCTCGACCTTCAACACCATGACCTCGGAGCTGAAGAGCCAGCGCGATGAGCTGGTCGGCGCCAATCTGAAGCTCGACGACCGGCGCCGCTTCATGGAGGCGGTGTTGTCCGGCGTGACTGCGGGCGTGGTCGGCGTGGATGCCGACGGCACGGTGACGTTGGTCAACCGCTCGGCCGAGACCCTGATGGGCGCGAAGGAGGGGGCGCTGACCGGCAAGCCGCTCGACAAGGCGATCCCGGAATTCGCGCCGCTGCTCAGGCGCGCGCAGAAGCAGGGGAGGCGGCTCGTCACCGACCAGATCGTGCTGCGGCGCATGGGCTCGGAGCGCAATTTCAACGTCCGCGTCACGAGCGAGGGCGGCGGCAAGGACGCCGAAGGCCATGTCGTGACCTTCGACGACATCACCGAGCTGGTCAGCGCGCAGCGCAGCACCGCCTGGGCCGACGTCGCGCGCCGCATCGCCCATGAGATCAAGAACCCGCTCACCCCGATCCAACTTTCCGCCGAGCGCATCCGCCGCAAATACGGCGACGCCATCACCAAGGACCGCGAGGTGTTCGATCAGTGCACCGACACGATCATCCGCCAGGTGTCGGATATCGGCCGCATGGTCGACGAGTTCTCAGCCTTCGCCCGCATGCCGAAGCCGGTGATGGAGCGGAACGACGTGCGTGAGATCGTGCGCGAGGCCGTGTTCCTGTTCCAGATGAGCCGGCCCGAGATCAAGTTCGAGCTCGACCTGCCCGACAGCCCCGTCATGGCGCTGTGCGACCGCCGCCTGCTCACCCAGGCCGTCACCAATCTCGTCAAGAATGCGAGCGAAGCGATCGACAGCGCCGTCGAAGCCGATGCCGCGCGTGCCGGCACGGGCCGCATCGTGGTGAAGGTGCGCAGCAAGGGCGAGCGGGCGCAGATCACGGTGATCGACAATGGCTGCGGTCTGCCTGAGGAGAACCGCGACCGCCTGGTCGAGCCCTATATGACCACGCGCGAGAAGGGCACGGGGCTCGGGCTCGCCATCGTGCAGCGCATCACCGAGCAGCATGGCGGCACGCTACATCTCGCCGATGCGCCCAAGCGGAACGGCAAGGTGCAGGGCGCCTCGGTGCGCCTCGACCTGCCGGTCGGCGAGCGCGAGGACGTGGGCGCCCCCGACACCCGTGCCGAGGATCAAACAACTGCAAGCGCCGAGGAGAGCGCGGGGCCCGCAAAGGCCGCCAAGGAAAAAGAGGGAGTGAGTCATGGCGTCTGACATTCTGGTCGTCGACGACGAAACCGATATTCGGGAGCTGATCTCCGGCATCCTGGAAGACGAAGGTCACGGCACGCGGCTCGCCAAGGACAGCGACGAGACCCTGAAGGCAATCGAGGAGCGCCGCCCGTCGCTGGTCATTCTCGATATCTGGCTGCAGGGCTCGAAGCTCGACGGCCTTGAGCTTCTCGACCGCATCAGGAAGGCGCATCCCGACCTGCCCGTCATCATCATCAGCGGCCACGGCAATATCGAGACGGCGGTCGCCGCCATCAAGCGCGGCGCCTACGATTATATCGAGAAGCCGTTCAAGGCCGACCGGCTGGTGCTGATCACCGCGCGCGCGCTCGAAGCCTCGAAGCTCCGCCGCGAGAACCGGGAGCTGCGTGAGCGCAGCACGCTCAGCTACGAGATGATCGGCAAGTCGGTCGCCGTGAACCAGCTCCGCCAGGCGATCGACAAGGTGGCGCCCACCAACAGCCGCGTGCTGATTACCGGACCTTCCGGCTGCGGCAAGGAACTCGCCGCGCGGGTGATGCATGCGAAGTCCGCGCGCGCGGACGGACCGTTCGTGGTGCTGAACGCGGCGGCCATGGTGCCCGACCGCATGGAGCTAGAGCTGTTCGGCACGGAGGAAGGCTCCGGTTCTGGCGCGCGCAAGGTCGGCGCGCTGGAGGAAGCGCATAACGGCACGCTCTATATCGACGAGGTGGCCGACATGCCGCTCGAGACGCAGGCCAAGATCCTGCGTGTGCTGGTCGAGCAGCGCTTCCAGCGGCTCGGCGGCGGACCGAAGGTGCATGTCGACGTGCGCGTGGTCTCGTCCACGAGCCACGACCTGCAAAAGGAGATGTCGGCCGGGCGCCTGCGCGAAGACCTCTATCACCGGCTGAACGTGGTGCCGATCAGAGTGCCGGGGCTCACCGAGCGCCGCGAGGACGTGCC
Organism: uncultured Methyloceanibacter sp.; assembly: GCA_964634195.1. Lineage (GTDB taxonomy): Bacteria > Pseudomonadota > Alphaproteobacteria > Rhizobiales > Methyloligellaceae > Methyloceanibacter. The sequence goes on from CAZWIO010000008.1 coordinate 72,874, forward strand.
CGATCTCGTACGCTATTTCGTGCAAGCCATCTCGGTCGCCTCGGGACTCGCCCCGCGGCGCATCGGCGAGGACGCGATGGCCGTGCTCCAGTCGCATGAATGGCCGGGCAATGTGCGCCAGCTCCGCAACAATATCGAACGGCTGATGATCCTCGTGGGCGGCGACCCCGATTCGATCATCACCGCCGACATGCTGCCCGACGAGATCATCTCGCCCGTGCCGCTTACGCCCAACGGGGCGGGCGGCGAGCATCTGATGTCGCTCCCCTTGCGCGACGCGCGCGAGATCTTCGAGCGCGAATATTTGCTGGCCCAGGTCAACCGCTTCGGCGGCAATATCTCGCGCACGGCTGAATTCGTTGGCATGGAGCGCTCGGCACTTCACCGCAAATTGCGTGCGCTCGGCGTCAATTCCAATGAAAGGAGCCCCGCTCTGCGCTAGCATGCGACTCGAAGCGGGGCCGGCACGCGAGGGGAGGGGGCAGAAACATCCTTCATCACGCCTCTTGCAGGATTGGCTTGCAATCGCGTCTAATGGCGGTGGCGCCGGGAGCAGGGTCGATTGGGGCGCCATCGACAAGCGTAAGCGTCTACCAAAAGGGACGGGGAAGCCCATGGCAACAGAACGCACGCAAAGTCTGCAGGACACGTTTCTCAACCATGTCCGCAAGAACAAGACGCCACTCACCATCTTCCTGGTGAACGGGGTGAAGCTGCAGGGCGTCGTCACCTGGTTCGACAATTTCTGCGTCCTGCTGCGCCGGGACGGGCATTCGCAGCTCGTCTACAAGCATGCCATCTCGACCATCATGCCGGGTCAGCCCATCCAGCTTGCCGAGATTTCCGACGCGGAAGGTGCCGCTGAGTAATTGCGTCCGACCGACCCGAAAGACCTGAAGCGCAAGAAGACGGAGCGGGCGGGGCGCAAGGCACCAATTGCGCGTGGCCGCGGCCGCGTGAAAGTGGCGGTGCTGCTGCCTGTCATCGGCGGACGTGGGGGCAGGGGCGCCAAGCCAAGCCCACGCGCGCCCATCTCGGACCGGTCGCCGCAACTGCGTCTCGACGAAGCTGTCGGTCTCGCCGCGGCGATCGACCTCGACGTGCGCGCGAGCGGGCTCGTGCCCGTGCCGCAGCCGCGGCCTGCAACGCTGTTCGGCGCGGGCAAGGTCGAGGAGCTTGCCGGCCTGATCCGCGCCGAGGAGGCCGAGCTCGTGATCGTCGATCATCCGCTCACGCCGGTGCAGCAGCGCAACCTCGAGACGGCGTGGAACGCCAAGGTGCTCGACCGTACCGGGCTGATCCTTGAGATTTTCGGCGAGCGGGCGCGGACGCGGGAAGGGCGCCTGCAGGTCGAGCTCGCCCACCTCGTCTATCAGAAGAGCCGGCTGGTGCGCTCCTGGACGCACCTCGAGCGCCAGCGCGGCGGCTTCGGCTTTCTCGGCGGCCCCGGCGAGACGCAGATCGAGACCGACCGGCGGCTGCTCAGCGAGCGCATCGAAGCGATCCGCAAGGAGCTCGCGCAGGTGAGCCGTACCCGCGCGCTGCACCGGAAGTCGCGCCAGCGCGTGCCCTATCCGTCCGTGGCGCTGGTCGGCTACACCAATGCCGGCAAGTCGACGCTGTTCAATGCGCTGACGGGGGCGGGGGTGCTGGCCGAGGACATTCTGTTCGCCACGCTCGACCCGACCATTCGCGCGCTCGACCTGCCGGGCGGCTCGAAGGCCGTGCTGTCCGACACGGTGGGCTTCATCTCCGATCTGCCGACCACGCTGATCGCAGCCTTCCGCGCCACGCTCGAAGAGGTGCTCGAAGCCGAGCTCATCCTGCATGTGCGCGACATCGCGAGTGAAACGAGTACGAGCGAGCGCGAGGACGTGAACGCCGTGCTCGGAGAACTCGGCATCGACGCGAAAGCCGAGCCCGACCGCCTGCTCGAAGTGTGGAACAAGTCCGACTTGCTCGACGCGGCATCGCTGCGGCGCCTGCGCGGCGAAGCGAAGCGCGCCGATGCCGTGCTGGTCTCGGCCGTGACCGGCGAGGGGCTCGATGCCTTGCGTGCGGAGATCGAGAAGAGGCTCAACCGTCGCCGCCAGACGCTGGAGATCGCGGTCAAGCCGGAGGAGGGCTCGCTCTCCAACTGGATCTACGAGAACTGCGAGGTCATCGCGCGCCGTGATCTCGGCGAGGGTGTCACGGCACTGCGTATCCGCATCGCCCCGGAGAAGCGCGACCGGCTCGCGCGCCTCGCCGGCCCGGCGCGCCTGAAGCTGGCGGCGGAGTAGGCGTTAACGTCCACCTTCCCACGCTTCTCGCGACGTGTGCCTGATATGCAGGATTTCAATCCTGTCCGGCCGAATGCGATAAAAGAGGCGGTAGGGCAACCGCGACAGCGTCAGTACCCGAATTCCCTCTGCAAAAACAACGCGCGGCGCACTTTCGGGAAAATCCGAAATGCGCGCGATGGCATTGTCGATGGTTCCAGCCAGAGCGACGGCTGCCAGCCGATTCTGATTAAGCATATAGGAGAGGATCGCATCGAGGTCGCGCGCGGCCCGCGGAGTGTACCGCGCCCTCATGCGCGACGATATTTCGCGAATAGCGCCTCGATTTCATCCTCGCTCACGAACTCGCCAGCATCGGCTTGCTTCAGCGCCTCCTCAAGTGCCCGACGTTCTTCTTCCGTCGGCACATAGACCTCCCCTTCATAGGCGCCGCGCTCAATGTCGGCTTCGATGCCGAGCGCGGCCTGGGCGAGGTCGCCTTGCGCAGCCGGCGGCCACGTCTTTACGCGCTCGAGCAGGTCTTCGATCGATTTCGGTTTCATAGCGTTATCATACCACGGCGCTGGAGCGAGGCTCTAGTCCTTGCGCTCGGCGGCCTTCGCCGCGTCCCACAGCGCGTCCATCTCTTCGAGCGTCGAGTCCTCGGGCTTGCGGCCGTCGGCGGCGAGTGCCGCCTCGATGCTCTCGAAGCGCCGCACGAATTTGGCATTCGCGTCGCGCAGCGCCGCCTCAGGATCGATGCCCAGATGCCGCGCGACATTCGCCATCACGAATAACAGGTCGCCAAACTCCTCCGCGACACGCTTCGCGTCCTTTGCATCGGCCGACGTTTCCTCGATCGCGGCCTTCAGCTCGCCGATCTCTTCCTCGGCCTTGGCGAGCACCGGCGCGAGGCTCGGCCAGTCGAAGCCGACCTCTGCCGCGCGCTTCTGCAATTTGACGGCTCGCGTCAGGGCAGGGAGCCCGACCGGCACGTCCCCAAGCACGGACGCCGCCTCGCCCGCCCCGCGCTCGGCTTTCTCCTCCGCCTTGATGCGGCGCCAAAGGTCGGTCGCGAGAAACTCCTCGCGCCGGCTCGGGTCCTCGAACACATGCGGGTGCCGGCGGATCATCTTCCGCGTGATGGCGTCGGCCACGTCGTCGAAGTCGAAGCGCCGCTGCTCGGACGCCATCTGCGCGTGGTAGACGACCTGCAACAGGAGGTCGCCGAGCTCGTCCTTCAGCGCGTCAATATCGCCGCGCGCAACCGCGTCGGCCACCTCGTAGGCTTCCTCGATCGTGTAGGGCGCAATGCTCGCGAAGTCCTGCTCAATGTCCCACGGACAGCCGGTCTCAGGGTCGCGCAGCCGCGCCATCACCGCGCGCAACTCCTCCAGCCTATGCCGCTTCTCGCGTTGGTCCGTCATGTTCGCTAGTATGCAGCGTCACGAGGAGCTCTGCCATGCGCAGCGCCATCATCGCGGGATCGTTGGCCGCCGTCGTTTTTGCCACGCCCGCTGCGGCCGAGAACCCGCTCGACACGCTGATCGCCGGCGGCAAGGAGGTCTGCTTCCGCCGGGTCTATGACGAGGCGCACCTCAAGAACAATCCGCGCCAGCAGGTCACCACCATGACCCTCTGGATCACCGGCAACGCCGACATCCTTCAAAGTGGCAACACCGGGCTCGCGCTCACGCTCCGCGGCAAGCCCGAGGCTCTGTTCCTCTCGGGTGACTGCCAGTGGGGCAATTTCGAGGGCCCACCCAACTGGATGCCGACCTTCAAAAAGGAGACCGGCGCCGGCTGCGTGACCTCCGCTGTGCCCGATGTGTTCATCGGCGTCAGCAGCGCCGAGGAGGGCGGCGCGGCCATTCTCGATCCGGCCCCCGACGGCAAGACCATGATGGTGCATATCGACGACCCGTCGCTCGTCACGCGCGCCAAGCGCTGGGAAGTCGTTGACGTCACGCTCGGTCCCGACGACCGCGTGTTCAAGCTCCACAAGGCCGAGTTCGCGGCTTGCGCCTTCATCAAGGAGGCGCTGACGACGCTCGAACCGCCGCACGAGGGTGCCGAGCGCTAGCCTGTATCACCGCACTAATTGTTTGAAATAGCAGGAAAATCAGCGAGACGGCGCGAATCCTGCCTTATATCCTGGATTCGCATAAGGTATATTATGGAAAATATATGGACGGGCAGATTGCGGCTGGAAGAGCGCGCAACCATCATCCAGCCGAAGGCTACGCCGCACGCCTAGCAGGTTTCATCCAACACCCTCTCGTCGTCATGGCCGGGCTTGTCCCGGCCATCCACGACTTTGGACGTGCCGCTTGCTCAATCGTGGATACCCGGCACAAGGCCGGGCATGACGAAGTTGAGAGGTAGAAGGACCCACTGTCTGCGCGCAGTGCGCCGGCGGTGTGCGCCTTGCGTCGCGCTCAGTTCCGCTCGTAGTGATCGCGCACGAGGCGGTCGAGCAGCCGGACGCCGAAGCCGGATCCCCAGCTCCGATTGATCTCGTTGTCGACCGACGACATGGCCGTGCCGGCGATGTCGAGATGCGCCCACGGCGTCCCCTCTTTGACGAAGCGCTGGAGGAACTGCGCGGCGGAGATCGAGCCGCCCCACTTGCCGCCGGTGTTCTTCATGTCGGCGACCTTCGAGTCGATCATCTTGTCGTATTTGGGCCCGAGCGGCAGACGCCAGAGCTTCTCGCCGGTCTCCTTGCCCGCTTCGATCAGCCAGTCGGAGAGCCGGTCGTTGTTGCTGAAGAGGCCCGCATGCTCCTTGCCGAGCGCGACCATCACCGCGCCGGTCAGCGTCGCAAGGTTGACCATCGCCACCGGCTTGAAGCGGTGCTGCGCGTACCAGAGGCAATCGGCGAGTACCATGCGCCCTTCCGCGTCGGTGTTGAGCACCTCGATCGTCTGCCCCGACATCGAGGCGACCACGTCGCCCGGACGCTGCGCGCGGCCGCTCGGCATGTTCTCGACGAGCCCGATAATGCCGACGGCGTTCACCTTCGCCTTGCGCTCCGCGAGCGCGCGCATCAGTCCGACCACCGCGGCGGCGCCGGCCATGTCGCCCTTCATATCCTCCATGCCGGCGGCAGGCTTCAGCGAGATGCCGCCGGTGTCGAAGGTCACGCCCTTGCCGACGAAGGCGACCGGCGCGCCGCTCTTGGCCCCCGCGCCCTTCCACTGCATCACCACGACCTGGCTCGGGCGGTCGCTTCCCTGCCCGACCGCGAGCAACGCATTCATGCCGAGCCGCTCGAGCACGCGCGGTCCAAGTACCTCGACCTGCACACCGAGCTTAGACAGCTCCTTCGCGCGCGCGGCGAACTCGGCGGGACCGAGGACGTTGGCGGGCTCGTTGACGAGATCGCGCGCGAACGTCACGCCGTCGAGGATCGCGCGCTGCTCGGCGAAGGCGCGCGTCGCCGCTTTCGGATCGGCGCAATGCACCACGATCTTCTTCAGCGTGCGGTCGTTCTTGTCGGCAGACTTGTCCTTCGAATCGGCGCTCTTCTTGAGGCCCTTGGTTTTGTACTTTTGGAAGCTGTAGCTGCGCAGCAACAGTCCGAGGGAAAAATTCGCGACCTCCGCAGGGCGGACGGCGGCCCCGTCCCGGTCCAGCACCACATGGGCGGTCGGCGACTCGCGCCCCGAAAGCAGCCCGCGCACCGTGCCGCCGAGATTAAGCCAGTCGTCGCCGCTGAAGCTCGCAGGCTTGCCGAGTCCCGCCACGATCACCCGGGCAACATTGAGCCCCTGCGGCGCGAGCAGATCGACCGTGGAATCCTTCTTGCCCTTGAAGCCGGTGAGCCTCGCCGCCCGCGTCAGCAAGCCGTTAGACTTCTTGTCGAGTTCTTTGGCGGCGGCCGAAAACTTGGGCCCCTCCTCCGCGAATACTACGACGACGCCGTCGGACGGCAGGTCCTTGCCGGCAAAGCTCAATGCGGTCTGATCGTTCACGGCTAACTCCTTGAAAAGACGTCGGCTGTCCGGCTCGGGCAGGACGGCTCCAAGCCGGCCCGCGGGAGCCCCGCCGGTGCGCCTGGCTGATGCAGGCGTGCAACAGCTTCGGGGAATTGCGCGGCCCTACCTAAATCCTGTCCGGAGCGAAAGCAAGCGGTTCGAAAACGCCGAAATTCCGCCATGTTAGACTGTTGGGAATCGCGTTAGGCACCAGTCGGTTGGCCGCAATCCGGCAGCGTCGCGCCGGCCGCTTTCGGGCCTCTTACGGGGACAATCGCGAACGTCCATGACGACGCTCTTCAGCCGATACGTGTTTTGGCAGGCGGCGAACGCGTTCCTCCTGATCCTGCTCACGCTGAGCGCCGTCGTCTGGCTCGCCACGGCCCTGAAAGAGCTCGACCTCATCACCTCGCGCGGCCAGGGACTCTGGCTGTTTTTCCAGATGACCGCGCTCTCGCTGCCGAGCCTCGTCGCGCTGATCGCGCCGAATGCCATGCTGATGGCCGCGCTCTACACGCTCGACCGCATGAACAACGACAGCGAGGTGATCGTCATGACGGCCGCGGGCGCCACCATCTGGCGGATCGGCGCCCCCCTCTTCGCGCTGGCCGCGCTGGTCTCGCTCGCCATCGTGATCGCCAACCTCTACCTCACCCCCGCCAGCATGCGGGAGCTGCAGAGCTTCATCACCCAGGTCCGTGCCGACCTCATCTCGCAAGTCCTTCAGCCAGGCCGATTTTCCAACCCGGAGCCCGGCCTCACCTTCCATATTCGCGACCGCAGTCCGAACGGCGACCTGCTCGGCCTGATCATGCATGACGAGCGCGACCCCAAGCAGGTGATGAGCTACCTCGCCGAGCGTGGCCGCATCATCACCAACGATGAGGGCTCTTATCTCGTAATGCTCGAAGGTTATGTCCACCGTTACAACGCGGAGGACAAAGATAAGGCTGTGCAAATCGTGGCCTTCGACCAGAATATGCTCGATCTTTCCGAGTTCAACCCGAATGACGATGCTGAGAAAGATCTAAGGCCGCGCGAGCGCTACCTTATGGAGCTGATCAGCCCCGACCCCGACGACAAGGTCCTCCAACGCCATGCCGGCAGGCTCCGAGCCGAGCTGCACGAGCGTCTGTCCACCCCGCTCTACCCCCTCGTCTTCGCCTTCGTGGCGGTGGCGCTGCTGGCGCATGCCCGCACCACGCGCGAGGCCCGCTGGGGACAGATTCTGGCCGCCGCAGGCATCTGCGTAGGGCTCCGGGTTGCAGGCCTGACAGCCAACAACCTGGCGCACGAAGCGTGGGCCGTACCCCTTGTGTATGCTATTCCAATTGGGGCGATTCTCGTTGCGGCCTGGACGGCGCACGTTAGAATGTCACCGGAATTGCGGTCCAAGCTGAGTTTCGAGCTTAAGTTCCCAAAAACGATAAAGTTTTGGGCCGATAGAGGGATGCAGACGACGTGAGAGCGCAGATGCGGGGCATCAGTGCCAGGGGGACACTTGCGCGCTATTTTTCGCTGCGCTTCCTGCTCGCCATGTTGGCGATGTTCCTCATCTGTTGCCTGCTCGTCTTCTTCGTCGATTTCATCGAGATGCTGCGTCGCGAGGGCAAGGATACCGGCGCGGACATTCCCGCGTTGTTGCTCGTCTGGCTGACGGTTTTGCGACTGCCGTCGTTCTCCGAGCTCACCCTCCCCTTTGCCGTCTTGATCGGAACCATCGTCGTGTTCCTGATGCTGAGCCGTTCGTCAGAGCTTGTCGTATTGCGCGCGGCCGGAATCTCGGTGTGGCAGTTCATGCTGCCGGCGATGATCGTCGCCTTCCTGCTCGGGGTCGCCTTCGTGCTCGCCTACAATCCGATCGCGGCGGCCGCGCGCGGAGAAGCCGAGCGGCTCTACGCGTTGGCTTTCAACCAGGACAAGTCGCTGCTCAAGTCCAACAAGACCGCGGGTGCGTGGCTGCGCGAGGATGGCGCCGACGGACCGTCCGTCGTGCATGCGCTCCAGGTTCTGAACCAGGGACTTGAGCTCGGCGGCGTCACGATCTTCCACTACGACCGCGATCATCGGCTCACCGAGCGCATCGAGGCACGCAAGGCGACCCTCAAGGACGGCCGCTGGGAGTTGGAGGACGCCTGGGTCAGCGCCGTTGACCAGGAGCCTGCGCGCTACGAGCATTATCTGGTCTCGACCTATCTCACCCCGACCCAGGTGCGCGACAGCCTGGGCACCGTGTTCTCGGTGTCGTTCTGGGAACTGCCGAACTTCATCGAGCTTTCGGAACGCGCGGGACTGCCGGCGACGCAATACCGCGTGCAATACCATCTGCTCCTGTCGCGCCCGTTCCTGCTCGTCACCATGGTGCTGATTGCGGCAACCTGCGCGCTGCGCGGCTTCCGCTTCGGCAATGTCCAGCTCAACGCGGTCCTCGGACTGTCCGCGGGCTTTGCGTTCTTCGTGTTCTCGGAAATTTCGCGCAACTTCGCCATGGCGGAGCTGACCTCGGCCGCGGCGGCGGCCTGGGTCCCGGTCGTCGTCGCGTCCGCACTCGCCCTCACCGTGCTTTTGTACCGAGAGGACGGATGACGATGCGGACGGGGGACGCAATCATGACCGCGCGCCGGGCCCTGCCCGGCCTTGCCGCGTCTATGGACCGGACGCGCGGCCGCTTGCGTCTTGCCGTTTTCGCCTGCCTCGGCGCCCTTCTCGCCGCCTTGCTCGGTCCCGCGCAACAGGCGCACGCCCAGGCGCAAACCCAGCTCGAGCAGATCGTCAAGGCGCCCAAGACCGACCCGTCGCAGCCGATGCTGCTGCAGGCCGACGAAATGATCTACGACAACGACAACAATCGGATCACGGCCAAGGGCAACGTCGAGATCTACTACGGCAGCTACACGCTGCTCGCCGATCGCGTCGTCTATAACCGCGCCAGGAACACACTGTCCGCCGAGGGCAACGTCCGCATCAAGGACCCCGACGGCGCGGTGATCACCGCCGACCAGATCACGCTGACCGACGATTTCCGCGACGGCTTCATCGACGCGCTGAAGCTCGTCACCACCGACGACACGCGCATCGTCGCGCAGTCCGCATCGCGCGAGGCCGGCAACACCACCGTGTTCACCAAGGGCTGGTTCACGCCTTGCAAGATCTGCGAGGACAAGCCCGACAAGGCGCCGACCTGGCGCATCCGCGCGGGCAAGATCACGCACAAGAAGGACAAGCAGACCATCACCTTCCGCGACGCCGTGTTCGACTTCTTCGGCGTGCCGCTCGTCTGGGTGCCCTACTTCCAGACCGCCGATCAGACCGTGAAGCGCAAGTCGGGCTTCCTGATGCCGAGCTACAGCCACTCGAACGAGCTCGGCAACACGGTCGAGGTCCCCTACTACTTCGCGCTCTCGGATCACTACGACTTCACCTTCGCGCCGATGTACACGGAGAAGGCGGGTACGGTGTTCAAGGGCGATTGGCGGCACAGGCTCGCGAACGGCGGCTATCGCGTCGAGCTCGCCGGCGTCTGGGACGAAGGCACACTCGAGAGCCCGTTCAACGGCGACTTCCGCGGCAGCGTCAAATCGAAAGGTCATTTTGCGCTCAACCCCTATTGGGGCTGGGGTTGGGACGTGATCGCCGAGACCGACGAGACGTTCCGCCGCTACTACAACCTCGACTCGCGGCTCAAGACCGACCGCATCTCGCAGCTCTATCTCGAAGGCCTGCACGACCGGAACTATTTCTCGACCCGGTTCTACAACACCAAGAGCCTGCTGCTGCGCGATGAGGACTTCTCGGAGGCCACGGTCTACCCGATCGTCGACTACGACTACATCGTCGGCCAGCCGATCCTCGGCGGTGAACTCAGCTTCAATTCCAACGCCATGGTCTTCTCCAGCGAGGACGGGACGCAGTCGAACCGACTGATCGCCGAAGCCAATTGGCGGCGCCAGATGATCGACGGGATCGGTCAGGTGTTCACCCCGTTCGGCGGGTTGAGAGGCGACGTGTACGGGATCAGCGGCGTACAGCAGAGCGACCTCAGCGGTTCCGAGGACCTGTTCACCCGCAATCCGGAGGATGGTCCGATCTGGCGCGGCAACGCCGTGGCGGGCGCGGAATACCGCTATCCGTTCATCGCCAGCACCGGCAGCGTCTCGCACGTCTTCGAGCCGATCGGCCAGATCGTCGCGCGGCCCAACACGGTGGGCGATCAGCAGGAAATCCCCAACGAGGACGCGCTGAGCCTCGTGTTCGACGACACGCTGCTGTTCGATATCGACAAGTTCTCGGGCTACGACCGGATCGAGACCGGCACCCGCGCCAATGTGGGCGTGCGCTATACCGCGCAATTCGCCTCAGGCGCCTATGCCCGCGCCGTGTTCGGCCAGAGCTATCAGATCGCCGGCGACAACGAGTTCGATACCGAGTTCTACCGTAACGCCGGACTTGCGACCGACTCGTCCGACTATGTGAGCGGGCTGTACATCCAGGCCGCTGACTTCATCAGCCTGTCGGCGCAGTCGCGCTTCGACCAAGACACGTTCGACATCCGGCGCACCGATCTCGGCAGCTCGCTATATTACGGCCCTGCGCAGATCAGGGTGAACTATGCCGACGTGACCGGCGAGCCCGGCCTCGCGTTCGGCGAGAAGCGCGAAGAAATTCTCGGCGCCGGCGCACTCGCTTTGACGCGCGACTGGTCGCTGCTCGGCAATATCCGCTACGACCTGGAAGCCGACCAGACCCTTACCGACGGTCTTGGCCTGCGCTATCAGGATGACTGCTTCCTGATCGACGTGACCTACCAGCGCTCCTACATCCGCGACCTGGACATCGAGCCGGATCAGCGCTTCCTCGTGAACTTCATGCTGAAATATCTCGGCACCTACAGCGTCGCCACCGAGGCCTTCGGCGGCTTCGGCGCGTCCGGCTCCGATAGCAACGACTAGGAGCGGATCGTGCGCAAGGACCGCCAACCCGCCCTTCCCGCTCCAGCGCCGCGCCGCATGCCCGGCACCGCGGTGCTCCTGCTCGCTGCCTTCGTCCTCTTGCTCGGCGGGGCGCATTTCGCGCTGACGCAAGAAGTCTCCATCAAGGTGCTCGTCAATGACGACCCGATCTCCGATTACGACATCGAGCAGCGCGAGCGCTTCCTTGCCCTCACCACGCAGCGGCAACCATCGCCCGAGCTGAAGAAGGAGGCCACGGACCTTCTCATCGACGAGCGCCTGCAGATGCAGCAGGGCCGCAAGCTCACCGTGTCGGTCGCCGAGGAGGACGTGAACGCCGTGCTCGATGGCATGGCGAGCAAGAATAATCTCGACGTCGCGGGTCTCACCACCGCGCTCGGCAAGGCCGGCGTCAACATCAAGACGCTCAAGGACCGCATCAGGGCGCAGCTCACCTGGCAGGATGTCGTCCGGCGCAAGTTCCGCCATGAGATCCAGGTCGGCGATGTCGATGTCGACCGGGCGCTGTCCGACGCCGGCGGCGGTGACGATGGCGGGGGTACGAGCGAGACGGTGCAGCAGATCCGCCAGGTCAAGTTCAGCCTGCCGTCTGGCGCCGATCAGAAGACCGTCGCGGCGCGGGTTGCCACCGCCGAGGCTCTGCGGGCGCGCTTCTCCTCCTGCGCGAACATCGCCGAGCTGACCAAGAACGTCGACGGCGCGAGCATCAAGGCACTCGGCGAGGCCGCCAGTCTCGCCCAGCCCGCGCGGCTGCTCGTCGCGCATGCCAAGTCGGGACAGATGACGCCGCCCACCATATCGGCGTCCGGCGTCGAGCTTTATGCTGTCTGCGGCAAGCGCGTGGTGCGCGACAACAAGGTGCGCGAGGAGACGCAACGCAAACTGATGAACCAGGAGATGGGGCTCCGCGCCGAACGATTGCTGCGCGACACGCGGCAGGAGGCCTTCATCGAATATCGCTAGCGCGCGTTTCGTGCTAGCCCGGGCGCCATGACACAGGATGCGCGCCCCCTCGCCCTTACGCTCGGCGATCCCGCGGGGATCGGCCCCGACATTACGCTTGCCGCTTGGGCCGCACAGGCGCGCGAGCCGATCCCGCCTTTTGTGCTGGTCGGCGATGCCGCCGTGCTTGCGCTGCGAGCCAAGACGCTCGGGCTCGCGGTCCCCGTCCGCGTCGTTAACGAAGCCGGCGAGGCGCCCACCGTGTTCACCGAGGCGCTGCCGGTGCTCGAGACGGCGCCCGCGCCCGCCATCGTCGCGGGTCGTCCGAACCCCGCTGCGGCGCACGCGATCCTCGACTCGATCGAGCGCGCCGTCCGCCTGGTGCAGGCGGGAGAGGTCCGCGCCGTCGTCACCAATCCGATCGCCAAGTCTCTGCTCTATGGCGCGGGCTTCGGCTACCCCGGGCACACCGAATATCTCGCGGCGCTTGCCGCCCCGGGCGGGGGTCCGGCGCCGCATCCGGTGATGATGCTCGCTTCGGCCGGTTTCAGGGTCGTTCCCGCGACGGTGCATATTCCCCTGAAGGACGTCACCGCTACGCTCACCTCGGCGCTTTTGCTCGAAGTCATCGAGATCACCGCGAGCGACCTCCACCGCTATTTCGGCCTGACACAGCCGCGCATCGCCGTGAGCGGGCTCAACCCGCATGCCGGCGAGGACGGCACCCTCGGACGCGAGGAGATCGAGATCGTGGCACCGGCCATCGAGGCGGCTCGCGCGCGCGGGATCGACGCGACCGGACCCTACCCCGCCGACACGCTGTTCCACGCGGATGCGCGGCGCGGCTACGACGCGGCGATCTGCATGTATCACGACCAGGCGCTCGTGCCGTTCAAGACGCTCGCCTTCGAGGAGGGCGTGAACGTCACGCTCGGCCTGCCCTTCGTGCGCACCTCGCCCGACCACGGCACGGCCTTCGCCATCGCCGGCACCGGCCGCGCCAATCCGCGCAGCCTGATCGAGGCGCTAAGGCTGGCCGAGGCGATGACGCGCGCAACCGGAACGCAGGCGTGACGACGACGCCAGACGGGCTGCCGCCGCTACGCGAAGTGATCGGCGCGCTCGGCCTCACTGCCAGGAAAAGTCTCGGCCAGAACTTTCTGCTCGATCTCAACCTGACCCGGCGCATCGCCCGCGCCGCGGGCCCACTCGAAGGCGTGACGGTGGTCGAGGTGGGGCCCGGACCCGGCGGGCTCACCCGCGCGCTGCTCTTGGAAGGCGCCGCGCGCGTGGCGGCCATCGAGAAGGACCGCCGCTGCCTGCCGGCACTCGCCGCAATCGAAGCCGCCTACCCCGGGCGGCTCGACATCGTCGAGGCCGACGCGCGCGACATGGACTGGCGGACGTTGGCGCTGCCCTCCCCTGCCGGCACACGCGCGCGTGTCGTCGCCAACCTGCCCTACAGCGTCGGCACGCATTTGCTCATCGGCTGGCTCAAGGCCGAGCCCTGGCCGCCTTGGTTCGACCGGCTCGTGCTGATGTTCCAGCGCGAGGTCGCCGACCGCATCACCGCAGCATCCGGCACCAAGGATTACGGCCGTCTCGCCGTGCTTTCACAATGGCGCACGCGCCCGCGCCTGCTGTTCACCGTGCCGGCGGCCGCTTTCACGCCACGTCCCAAGGTCGATTCCGCGCTGGTCGAGCTCGTGCCGAGGGAAATGCCGGAGCCGCCTTGCAGGGTCGAGGCGCTGGAGCGGGTCACGGCGGCGGCGTTCGGCCAGAGGCGCAAGATGCTGCGCTCATCGCTTCGCCAGCTCACGCCCGACGCCGAGACGCTGCTTACGGGCCTTGGCATCGAGCCGAGCGCACGCGCGGAAGAGCTGTCGGTCGCCGACTTCTGCCGCCTCGCCAACGCGCTTTTCCCAAAACCCTGACACCGTCATGGCTGGGCTTGACCCGGCCATCCACGATTTGCGGTCTTGGCGCCTGCCCAATCGTGGATGCCCGGCACAAGACCGGGCATGACGAACTTTCTTGGTGAGGCGAAACTAAAGCGCCGCGAGCAGTCCCTGCACGAAATTCTTCAGCCCGGTGAGGCGCTCGCGGCGCAGCCGCTCGGCCGCGAGGATCGCGCGGAGCGCCGCCGCGGACTGTTCGACATCGTGGTTGACCACCACATAGTCGTATTCGGACCAATGCTGGATCTCGTTGCTCGCCCCGCGCATCCTGCGGCGCACGACCTCCGGCGGGTCCTCGGCGCGCACATTGAGACGTTGCTCGAGGTCATCCGCCGACGGCGGCAGGATGAATACCGAGACCACGTCGCGCGGCGCGTTCTCGCGCAAGGCTGCGGCCCCCTGCCAGTCCACGTCGAACAGCACGTCGCGCCCTTCGGCCAGCGCACGCTCGACCGGCTTGCGCGTGGTGCCATAATAATTGTCGAACACCACCGCCCATTCGAGGAACTCGCCACGGTCGCGCATCGCTGTGAACGCGTCCTTGTCGACGAAATGGTAGTCCCTGCCCTCCTTCTCGCCTTTGCGCCGTTCGCGCGTCGTGTGCGAGATGGACATGGCGATGTCCTTGTCGTGCTGACGGAGCTCGCGCGCGAGGGTGGTCTTGCCGGCGCCCGACGGCGACGACAGCACCAGCATCAATCCCCGCCGCGCGATCCTCCCCGCCATTCTCCCCTCACTCTATATTCTGCACCTGCTCGCGGAGCTGATCGATCACCGCCTTGAGCTCGAGCCCGATGCGGCTGATCTCGATATCCGCGGCCTTGGAGCAGATCGTATTGGCTTCGCGGTTGAACTCCTGCGCCAGGAACTCGAACTTACGCCCCGCGGGGTCGCGGCCGGCAAGCAGCTCGTTCGCCGCGGCGACATGCGCGCGCAGGCGGTCGAGCTCCTCCTGGATATCGGCCTTGGCGGCGAGCAGCACGGCCTCTTGGTGCAGCCGCTCCGGATCGAGCCCTGACCCCGCTTCGCTGAGCTTCGCCACCTGCTCGGCAAGCCGCGCCGCGATCGCGGCCGGCGCGCGTGCTGCCGCATTGGCCGCGCGCTCGGTGAGCGCAGCGATTGAGCCGACCTGAGCCTCGATGACGCGGGTGAGCCGCGCGCCCTCCGCTTCGCGCGCAGCGACTAGCCGGTCGAGCGCCCCGGCAAGCCCCGCAAGCAGCGCATGACCGAGCGCCTCGCGGGCCGCCTCGTTCTCCTCGGCGTCGACCGTCTCGACCACGCCTTTCAGGGCGAGCAGCGAATCGAGCCGCGCGGGCTTGAGCCCGGTCAGCTCATGCGCGCGCGCCGCCACAGCATGCGCCTGCGCGAGCGCGGCCTCGTTGAGACGGATCTCGGCGACGGCGCCCTCGCGCTTGATCCCAAGCGTGATGGTGCAATTGCCGCGCGCGAGCTTCTCCTGGCAAAGCCCGCGCGTCTTGATCTCCAGCCACTCGAAGCCCGGCGGCAGGCGGAGCCTGAGATCGAGATTGCGGCCGTTGACGCTGCGCGCCTCCCAATACCAGCTCGTATCGGCATGGGCGCCCTCGGTACGGGCGAAGCCGGTCATGCTCTTGAGGGTCATGGCGCGTTCTTAAGGGCCCGCGTTCGGAAGTGCCACCCGGTCAGCCCTTATAGCCGAGTCGCGCGTGGCGAGGGCCAGAACGGAGAAGATCGCTAACGGCTGGGATTGCGCCTGGGCGCAGGCACGGCGCCGCCGTCGGCAGGAGTCTCGGGGTCAGCTTCCAACAAATCGCCAGGGAAGGTCATTCCCGATGCCTCTGCGTTCGGGTCCACGATGACGGCACCCGGCACCGCAGCCGGCGCAGCGCCGGTCGCCTGCTGCGCAGCGGCAGCAGCAGCGGCTTCAGGATCAGCGCCCGCAGCCTCCGCGGCAGCGGCGGCTGCGGCGGCAGCCTCGGCCTCTTTCCGCCTGATCTCGCGCTCGATGGCGCGCCATTTGGCGACATTCCGGTTGTGCTCATCGAGCGTCGCGGCGAAGACATGGCCGCCCGTCCCGTCGGCGACAAAATAAACGTCGTTGGTCTTGGCCGGCCTCAGCACCGCCTCGATCGACGCGCGGCCCGGATTGGCGATCGGCCCCGGCGGCAAGCCGTTGATTTTATAGGTGTTGTAAGGCGTCTCGCGGTCGAGCTGCTCGCGCGTGATCGGCCCGTCGAGCGCGCCCTTCCCGCCCACCAGCCCGTAGATGATGGTCGGGTCGGACTGCAGGCGCATGCGCTTCTTCAGCCGGTTGTGGAACACGGCGGCGACGCGCGGCCGCTCGTCGGCACGCCCAGTCTCCTTCTCGACGATCGAAGCGAGGACCATTGCCTCCTCCGGCGTCGAGACCATGATGTCCGGATCGCGCGTCTCCCACACTTTGGCGAGGAACTTCTCCCGCGCGAGCCGCATGCGGTCGATGATGTTCTGGCGCGTGTCCTTGCTGCCGAACTTGTAGGTATCGGGCAGCAACGAGCCCTCGGGCGGGACCTCCTCGATCTCGCCGGCGAGCTCGGGATGGTCGAGCAGCTTCTGCACGATCTGCTGGGAGGTGAGGCCCTCGGCGAGCGTAACCTTGTGCTCGATCGACTTGCCTTCGACGATGGTATCGAGCACGCGCCTTATGCTGGCCTGCTTCGGGAACTCGTACTCGCCGGCTTTGAGCGTCCCCTGCCCCTTCAGATATTTGAAGTAGAGGACGCCGGTCATGAAGACGCGCCGGTCGGCGATCACGCCGTCGCGCTCGAGCCGGTCGGCGATCGCGCTCACACCCTCGCCGCGCGGAATGACGACCACCGTGGAGGTGGTCGATGGCCCCGGCTTGTCGAACTGCGTCTTGATGAAATAATAGCCTACCGCCGCGAGGCAGATCAGCACGAAGATAAAGGTGAACAGCCCGTCGAACATCCGCAGGAACGGATGCCGGTCCTCCTCGGGCTCGTCCGGCTCCTCGGGTTTGTCGGGCAGGCGCATGGGAGTTAGCGCCTCAGTCGGGCTGCGTGGCTCCGCCGTCGCGAGCTGCCTGCCGGCGAGCGCATTCGGCATGATTTCCCGGTTGTCGTTGGCCGTGGACGGCTTCCTGTTGAGAGACATGTCCGGCTCGCGCCCCACGCGGATAACTCCCTCAAGTGAAGTCGAAATATGGCGAAAGGGAGGATCGGCGGGCAAGCCCGATCCGTCTTACGCGTCCAAGCGGCGCATGATCAGCGAGGCGTTGGTCCCGCCGAATCCGAACGAATTGGAGAGCACCGTATCGATGTTCCGGCGCCGCGCCTGATGCGGCACGAGATCTATGGCCGTGGCGACGGACGGATTGTCGAGGTTGAGCGTCGGCGGCGCCACATTGTCCTTGATGGCGAGCACCGAGAAGATCGCCTCGATCGCGCCCGCCGCACCCAGCAGATGCCCAGTCGCCGACTTGGTCGACGACATGGAGACCTTGCCCGCCGCGTTGCCGAACAGCCGCTCGACCGCCGCGAGCTCGATCTCGTCGCCCATCGGCGTCGAGGTGCCGTGCGCGTTGATATAGTCGATGTCGGCGGGGTCGATGCCCGCGCGCTTGACCGCCGCCTGCATGCAGCGATAGGCGCCGTCGCCGTCTTCCGCCGGCGCGGTGATGTGGTAGGCGTCGCCGGACAGCCCGTAGCCGATGATCTCGGCATAGATGCGCGCGCCGCGCGCCTTGGCGTGCTCGAGTTCCTCGATCACCACCATGCCCGCCCCCTCGCCCATGACGAAGCCGTCGCGGTCGCGGTCATAGGGACGCGAGGCGCGCTGGGGCTCGTCGTTGAAATTGGTCGAGAGCGCGCGGCAGGCGGCGAAGCCCGCCAGCGCCAGCCGGCAGATCGGCGACTCGGAGCCGCCCGCGAGCATCACGTCCGCATCGCCGAAGGCCACGAGACGCGAGGCATCGCCGATGGCATGCGCGCCGGTCGAGCAGGCGGTGACCACGGCGTGGTTCGGACCTTTCAGCCCATGCGCGATGGAGATATAGCCCGAGGCGAGATTGATCAGGCGGCCCGGGATGAAGAACGGGCTCACCCGGCGCGGGCCCTTCTCGGCGAACAGCAGCGAGGTTTTCTCGATGCCCTGCAAGCCCCCGATGCCCGACCCGATCAGAACGCCCGAGCGGATCTGGTCCTCGTAAGCGGTCGGCTTCCAGCCGGCGTCGGCGAGCGCCTGGGTCGCAGCCGACATGGCATAGACGATGAAATCATCGACCTTGCGCTGCTCCTTCGGCTCCATCCACTCGTCCGGATTGAAGCTGCCCGCCACGCCGTTCTTCGGCACCTGGCAGGCGATCTGGCAGGAGAGATCGGAGACGTCGAAATCTTCGATACGGCGCGCGGCGTTCTGGCCAGCGGTCAGACGCTCCCAGACGAT
The DNA here is from genome assembly GCA_964634195.1 of uncultured Methyloceanibacter sp. GTDB lineage: Bacteria > Pseudomonadota > Alphaproteobacteria > Rhizobiales > Methyloligellaceae > Methyloceanibacter. The sequence continues at coordinate 91,407 of CAZWIO010000008.1, forward strand.
CTCGTGCCCCGTGCCGAGCGGGGAGACGATACCCAGACCTGTGATGACGACACGTCGCATCGCGCCTTCGCGTTGTTCTTCGCGGGGTCCTGTTGCTCAAGCCGTTTTCGGCTAGTTTGATCGCGCCGGGAGCGGCTTAGACCCCCCGGCGCTCCCGCGGCTCTTGCGTCAAGCGGCGGTGTTCTTCTCCAGAAACTTTATCGCGTCCCCGACCGTGAGGATGGTCTCCGCGGCGTCGTCCGGGATCTCGCAGCCGAACTCTTCCTCGAACGCCATGACGAGCTCGACGGTGTCGAGGCTGTCGGCTCCAAGGTCGTCGATGAAGCTCGCATTCTCGGTGACCTTGTCGGCCTCTACCCCGAGATGCTCCACCACGATCTTCTTAACGCGCTCAGAGATATCGCTCATATCGCCTCTACCGTCCCTTGCCTGTCAGTCCATAGCCTTGCACGTCCCCCCGAGCTGCGGCTGACGCCTAACGCACGAGCGGTATGTTCAGAGGGTTGATCGCGGCGGGATTAAGCTTTGTCAAGCCCCCACAGAGCGGTCGTTTGGGTAGCATATTTTATGGCCCATTGCATGGGCTTTTGCCCGGCCGCTCCCCTCAGCAGGCCCGAAGGCGCCAAATCGCCTCAAGCCGTCCTGCCAAGTCCTTGTCATTCCAGCGGTTAGACCATCACCATGCCGCCATTGACGTGAATAGTCTCGCCGGTGACGTAGCCCGCCTCGTCGCTCGCCAGAAACACCACGGCGGCGGCGATATGCTCTGGCTTGCCGAAGGCCTGGGCGGGGATGGCGCCGGCGATCGCCTCGACCTGCTTCTCGTTCAGGGCGTCGGTCATGGGGGTCGAGATGAAGCCGGGGGCGATGGCGTTGGCGGTGATTCCGCGGGCCGCCACCTCGCGGGCGAGCGACTTGGTCATGCCGACCAGCCCCGCCTTCGAGGCCGCATAATTGGGCTGCCCCGGATTGCCGAGCACGGCGGAGATCGAGCCAATATTGACGATGCGGCCGTAGCGGCGGCGCATCATGTTGCGCAGGATGCCGCGCGTCAGCACGAACACCGAGGTCAGGTTCACGGCGATCACGTCGTCCCACTCCTCGTCCTTCATGCGCATGAAGAGATTGTCGTGGGTGATGCCGGCATTGTTGACCAGGATATCGACCTGACCGAGCGCCTTCTCCGCGCTCTCGGCGAGCGCCGCGACGGCCGCGCGGTCGCGCAGATCGCACGGCAGCACCGTGACGCGGTCGCCGAGCTCGGCCGCGAGCGCCTCGAGCTTCTCCTTGTTGGTGCCGGAGATCGCCACGTTTGCGCCCTGCGCGTGCAGCGCCTTGGCGATGGCCCCGCCGATGCCGCCAGAGGCACCTGTGACGAGAGCCCCCTTCCCTGTCAGGTCGAACATATGACGCTCTCCTCTATTGTCTGCCTAGACGACAAGCGCGGAGGCTGCGGCCTCGAGCTCGTCGGGCGTGCCGACGCTCTTCGCATCCATCCCTTCGAGACGACGCGCCATGCCCGTGAGCACGCGGCCCGCGCCAACCTCGTAGACTGAAGTGACGCCGTTCGCCTTCAGAGTGTCCATGGTCTCGCGCCAGCGCACCATGCCGGTCACCTGCTCGACCAGCCGTGCGCGGATCTCTTCCGGATCGCTGATCGGCGCCGCGAGCACATTGGCGACGAGCGGCACCGACGGCGCCTTGATCTCGACCGCGGCGAGCGCCGCGCGCATCGCCTCAGCGGCGGGCTGCATCAGCGCGCAATGGAACGGCGCGCTCACCGGCAGCGGCACCACCCGGCGCGCGCCGAATTTCGGGCCGAGGGCGACGGCCCGCTCAATCGCGGCCTTTGTCCCCGAGATCACCACCTGGCCCGGCGCATTGTCGTTGGCGGCCTCGCAGACCTCGCCGTCAGCGGCGGCCTTGGCGAGTTCCTGCGCCTGCGCGAGGTCGGCGCCGAGCAGCGCGGCCATAGCGCCTTCGCCGACCGGCACCGCCTCCTGCATCGCTCGGCCGCGCGTCTTGAGGAGCCGCGCCGTGTCGGCAAGGCTCAGCGCACCGGCGGCGGCGAGCGCAGAATATTCGCCGAGCGAATGGCCCGCGACATAGGCCACGCGGTCCGGCAAGCTCAGCCCCTTCTCGCCAAGCACGCGCATCGCCGCAAGCGACACGGCCATCAGCGCGGGCTGCGCGTTCTCGGTGAGCGTCAGCTCGGCCTCCGGCCCCTCCCACATGATCTTGGAGAGGGTCTGGCCGAGCGCCTCGTCGACCTCGGCGAACACGGCGCGCGCGGCCGGATAGGCCTTGGCGAGCTCGGCGCCCATGCCGACGGCTTGGCTTCCCTGTCCGGGAAAGAGAAATGCGATGCTCATGCGCGGAAATCGTCTATTGATTGTGCGGAAGTCGCGGCCAAAGACACCGTTTCAATCTTTTCTGTCAAGCTGCGGGTCGTGCTAGAAGACGCCGGAACGAATTGGCCCGGGCTTTCTCGAAGGAGAATTGGCATGAGACGCTTGATCGCAATCGGGGCGGTTTCCGCCATCGCCGGGCTCGCAGCGACCTTTCCCGCATCCGCCGAGGCATTGATCTGGCCGTGGAAGGACAAGATGCCGTCAGACCCCGCGCTCGTGGTCTTGACCAGCGTCGAGAGTGTCACGGCTTCGATCAGCAAGTCCGACCCGCCGACCGTCACCATCAATGTCAGCGCCACCGCGCCGACGTCCGGCTTCACCGAGATGCAGCTCGGCCCGCGTATCGGCAATGCCGAAGACCTCGTCTTCGCCTTCGACGCCAAGGGCCGTCCGCCGCAGGATATGACCAACCAGGTGACGACGCCGGTCACCTTCAACCTCGAATATAAGGACGCGCCGATCGACAAGGTCGGCGTGATCGAGGTCTATGGGCAGGAGAACTGCAAGGCCTTCTCGATCACCGACAACAAGGAGACCGCTTGCAGCTCGCAGTCGGTCTCGCAATAGCCGTCGCCCTCGCGGATTCCGGCTTGCGCCGGAATGACTAAGCCGTCTTGCAAAGCGCAGGCGAAAGTCTATAAGACCGCAACCAGCAACCGCTCCGGTCGGAGGCTGAACGGAGGACCGCTCGCGTTTCGAGCGGTAGGCGCAAGCCGCCCTCCCGTGTCTTCGCTCTCACGGACGTCTCTTGGGCCTTTCCTTCTAAAGCGCCCATGCGAGGCTCAGCGCCGGAGCAAACGAGAAGGAAAGGCGATCCATGCCTCTCTATGAGCACGTGTTCCTGGCGCGCCAGGACATCTCTCCGCAGCAGGTCGAAGGCCTGTTGCAGAGCTTCCGCCAGATCCTGGAGGAGAAAGGCGGCAAGGTCGGCAAGACTGAATATTGGGGCCTCAAGTCCCTCACCTATCGCATCAAGAAGAACCGCAAGGCGCACTACACGCTGATGAATATCGAGGCGCCGCACGAGGCCGTCGCCGAGCTCGAGCGCCAGGAGCGGCTCTCGACCGACGTCATCCGCTTCCTGACCGTGCGCGTCGACGAGCATGACGAGACGCCATCCGCCATGATGCGCCGCGCAGACCGCGACGAGCGCGACGGCCGGGGCGACCGTGGTGATCGTGGCGACAGAGGCGACCGCGACGGACGCCGCGGCCCGAGGCGCGATCGCGATTTCAGCCCGCGCACCGAGCGTGCGCCCGTCGAGGCCGAAACCGCCGATGCCAGTACCGCCGAGGAGGACGCGTAAATGAGCATGACGCAGACCCAGGCGCGCCGCCCGTTCTATCGCCGCCGCAAAACCTGCCCCTTCTCCGGGGATAAGGCGCCGAAGATTGACTACAAGGACGTGAAGCTGCTGCAGCGCTATGTGTCGGAGCGCGGCAAGATGGTGCCGAGCCGCATCACCGCCGTCTCCGCCAAGAAGCAGCGTGAGCTCGCCCGCGCCATCAAGCGGGCCCGCTTCCTCGGCCTCTTGCCGTATTTGATTCAGTAGATGCACACACCGAGCCGACGTGTCATTCCCGCGAAAGCGGGAACCCAGTAACCACCGAGGCTCATCGTGTCTGAATGTCAGTGATTACTGGGTTGCCCGGTCAAGCCGGGCAATGACACGCGTGATGGAATGAAAGTTGGGGTGGGCGCGAGAGCCCCTCCCCTAACCGCTCCCAAGGAGGCGGGACAGCGACAATGCCACCGTTACCCCTCATGATCGGCGCCGGTGCGGGCCTCGTCTCGGCGACCTTGTTCGCCTCGGCGGCTACGGCGTCGGTGCTCGCCGGCATTCTCTTCTATCTCGCGCCGCTGCCGATCTTCCTCGCGGGACTCGGCTGGGCCAGTACGGCGGCGATCTTCGCGGCGCTCACCGGCACGGTCGTGGTCGGCGCCGCGCTCGGTCCGGCGGCGGCTGCGATCTTTGCGCTGGCGGTCGCTGTGCCCGCAGCGCTGCTGTCCCACCTCGCGCTCCTGTCGCGTCCCGCAGAGACGGCGCAAGGCCAGGTCATGGGCGCGACCGAGTGGTATCCGCCAGGACGTCTGGTCGGTTGGGCCGCGCTGATGGCTGGCGCGCTGGCCGCTCTTCTCGTGCTGATCGTCGCCCTCGACCAGGAGGCCTATCGCGAGACGATCCGCCAGACCCTGGAGCATCCTGCCTTCAAGGAACTCGACCGCGACGGCACGCTCCTCACCGAGGAGAATGTGACGAAGCTCGTGGCGGTGCTCGCGCGCGCGCTGCCTGCCGCGGTCGCCATCGTCTGGCTCATCATCACCCTGTTCAATTTCTGGATCGCCGGGCTAATCGTCGATGCGTCGGGCCGGGCGCTCAGGCCATGGCCCGACCTCAACGCCTTCGAGCTGCCGAACGGTCTGGTCGTGGTCTTCGCGATTGCGCTCGCGGGCTCCTTCCTGCCTGGTGTGCCAGGGCTCATCGCCACCGGCTTCGCCGGCGCCCTCCTGCTCGCCTACGTGCTGCAGGGGCTTGCGGTGATCCACGTCTATAGCCGTGGCGTGCCGATGCGCGGCCTCCTGCTCGCCACCGTCTATCTCGCCATTTTTCTATTGGGCTGGGTTGCCCTGCTCGTCGCCATTCTCGGTCTCGCCGAGCCGCTGCTCGGCTTGCGCGAGCGCGCGCGGCAGAGCGCACCCCCGCCCGCCGACGACGACACAACCACCTGAGCAAAGAATAGGAGTTCCGCCATGCAAGTGATCCTGCTCGAGCGCATCGGGCGCCTCGGACAAATGGGCGACGTGGTCACCGTCAAGGACGGCTTTGCCCGCAACTTCCTCCTGCCGCAGGGCAAGGCCCTTCGCGCGACGGACGAGAACCGCAAGCACTTCGACTCCGTGCGCGCCCAGCTCGAAGCCCGCAATCTCGAGCTGAAGTCGGAAGCCCAGGCCGTTGCCGAGAAGCTCGGCGGCCAGAGCTTTATCGTCATCCGCCAGGCGGGCGACACCGGCCAGCTCTACGGCTCGGTCTCGACCCGCGATATCGCCACCGCCGTGAGCGAAGGCGGTTTCTCCATCGAGCGGCGCCAGGTGATGCTCGACCGGCCGATCAAGTCGCTCGGCCTGCACGAGGTCCGCGTGCAGCTGCACGGCGAGGTCGAGCCGCATATCGTCGTCAATGTCGCCCGCTCCGAAGAAGAAGCGGCACGGCAGGCGCGCGGCGAAGACGTCTCGCGTGGCGCGACCGAGGCCGAGGAGGACGCCGAGGCCGCGCGCCGCGCCGCCGAAGAGCTGTTCGAGGAAGGCGCCTCCCCTGACGAGGACGAAGCCGCGGCCGAGCCGGAGAGCGAAGCGACGGAAGAGTAACGACAAGCGTGCCGTGTCATTCCCGCGAAAGCGGGAACCCAGTATTCGACCGCCTCTCCTGCATTGAAAGGACGCTGATTACTGGGTTGCCCGGCCAAGCCGGGCAATGACACACGTAAATTATTCACCGCGTTTTCCTGGCGCCGGAACAGCGCGCCCCGCTCTGTTGTTTTGTCTTCGCTGCCTTTTTAGAATAAGGCGCCCGCGCGCTTAGGAGCCGGGCAGCGTAACCGACAAAGCGGGCGTGATGCGATGTTTCCGCCACTCCGCTACATGCTTGACCGCATCGTAACGACAGGTCGGCTCAACCTGATCGACGCCGGCGGTCGCAACCATGGCTTCGGCGATCATGGCGGCCCGCCGCTCGTCGTGCGCATCGCGGACCGCCGGACCGAGCTGCACCTTGCCTACGATCCGGTGCTCGCCGTGGGCGAAGCCTATATTGACGGCCGCCTCACGCTCGAGCAGGGCGCAATCTACGACCTGTTCGAGCTTATCGCGGCAAACCTCGCCGCGAGACCCGGCGGCGGCGCCCCCTGGCCGCGCCTGGCGCGCGCGCTCGAGCGGGTCCGCTATCTGACGCGGCGGCTCCACCACAACCGGCAAGCGCGCGCCCGCCGCAATGTCGCGCATCATTACGACCTCGACAGCAGCCTCTACGACCTGTTCCTCGACAAGGACCGGCAATATTCCTGTGCCTATTTCGAGGACGCCACGATGTCGCTCGATGCGGCCCAGGCCGCCAAGAAGCGCCACATCGCCGCCAAGCTCGACCTCCGCGACGGCATGAGCGTGCTCGATATCGGCTCGGGCTGGGGCGGCCTCGCGCTCTATCTCGCCAAGACCGCGCATGTCTCGGTCACCGGCATCACGCTGAGCGAGAAGCAGCTCGAGATCTCGCGCGAGCGGGCGCGCGCCATGGGCCTCGCCAAGGCGGTGCGCTTCGAGCTCTGCGATTACCGCGACATGGAGGCGCGCTTCGACCGCATCGTCTCGGTCGGCATGTTCGAGCATGTTGGGCTCAGCCACTACGACGCCTTCTTCCACAGGATCGGGGCGCTGCTCAAGCCGGGCGGCGCGGCGCTGGTCCATTCGATCGGCCGCTCCGATGGCCCGGCCGCGACCAATCCCTTCATCGCCAAGTACATCTTTCCCGGTGGTTATATCCCCACACTGAGCGAGGTCCTGCCGCCGGTCGAGCGCCATGGCCTCTTCGTCACCGACATCGAGGTGCTCAGGCTGCATTACGCCATGACCTTGCGCCGCTGGCGGCAGCGCTTCCGCAGCCAGTGGAGCACGGCCGTGGCCCGGTTCGGCGAGAGCTTCTGCCGCATGTGGGAGGCCTATCTCGCCATGGCCGAGATCGGCTTCCGCTACCAGCATCTGATGGTGTTCCAGCTTCAGCTCGCCAAGGACCAGACGGCGCTGCCGCTCACGCGCGACTATATGTTCGAGGCCGAGCGCGCGCTCGCCTTGCCTGACGGGGCGCGGGTGCCCACGCGCCGCCGGCGGAGCGGCGGGTAGACTTTGCGAACCCTGCGCGTTTGTCATTGCCCGGCTTGACCGGGCAACCTAGTAGCCGGCGCCCATCAGAATCGGAAAGGCCCTCGTCTACTGGGGTTCCCGCCTTCGCGGGAATGACACCGTGCAGACCGAGAGGCTCCCTAAGCCTGTGGGCGGGGCGCGTTACCCCCGATCTCCACAGCGCCACCGTCTGGCCACCGGATTGCGATTCGGTACTGTCAGGTCATGAGCGCCCTGATTCGCCCCGTCCCCGAGACGCCCGTTTTCCGGGCCCCGCCGCATAATGTCGAGGCGGAGCAGGCTTTGCTCGGCGCCATCCTGGTCAATAACGAGGCGATCGACCGGGTCTCGAGCTTCCTGAAGCCTGCCCATTTCTACGACGCGCTGCATGCGCGCATCTACGAGACGGCCGCCAAGCTGATCCTCGGGGGAAAGCGCGCAACGCCGATCACGCTCAAGACCTTCTTCCAGGCCGACGAGCCGGTCGGCGAGCTGACCGTGCCGCAATATCTGGGCCGGCTCGCCGCGAACGCCACCACCATCATCAACGCCGAGGATTACGGCCGCACGGTCTACGACCTCGCCATCCGGCGCGAGCTGATCGGCATCGGCGAGCACATGGTCAATACGGCCTACGATTCGCCGATCGACGCGCCGCCTTCCGTGCAGATCGAGGAGGCCGAGCAGGCGCTGTTCGACATCGCCGAGACCGGCAAATACGGCTCGGGCTTCGAGCCCTTCTCCGCCGCGCTGACCGACGCGATCGACATGGCAGCAAATGCCTATCGGCGCGACGGCGGCCTCTCGGGCCTCGCCTCCGGCTTCACCGATCTCGACCACCGCATGGGCGGGCTCCAGCCGTCCGACCTGATCATCGTTGCCGGCCGCCCATCGATGGGCAAGACCGCGCTCGCCACCAACATCGCCTATCACGTGGCGAAGTCCTACCGGCCGGGCGAAGAAACCGACAACGCGCTCGACGGAGCGGTGGTCGGCTTCTTCTCGCTCGAAATGTCGGCCGAGCAGCTCGCCACCCGTATCATCTCCGAGCAGAGCCTGATCCCGTCGGAGCGCATCCGCCGCGGCCGCATCGATTCCGACGAGTTCGACCGCATCGTCGAGGTCTCGCAGGAGCTGCAGAACCTGCCGCTCTATATCGACCAGACCGGCGGCATCACCGTGGCCCAGCTTGCCGCCCGCGCGCGGCGGCTGAAGCGCCAGCGCGGCATCGGCCTGATCGTGGTCGACTACCTACAACTGCTGTCGGGCTCCTCGCGCCGCGCCTCCGAAGGCCGCGTGCAGGAGGTGACCGAGATCACCACGAACCTCAAGGCTCTCGCCAAGGAGCTGCACGTGCCGGTGCTCGCGGTCTCCCAGCTCTCCCGCCAGGTGGAGCAACGCGAGGACAAGCGCCCGCAACTGGCGGATTTGCGCGAATCCGGCTCGATCGAGCAGGACGCCGATGTGGTAATGTTCGTCTTCCGCGAGGAGTATTATCTTGAGCGGCGCGAGCCATCCCTGAACACGGAAGAGCATGCCCAGTGGCGAAACCAGATGGAGGCGGTGACCGGACAGGCCGAGGTGATCATCGGCAAGCAGCGCCATGGCCCGACCGGGACCGTGAGGCTGCAGTTCACCGCCGAGTACACGCGGTTCAGCAATCTCGCCACGCAGGATCGTCTGCCGGAGCGGATGGACTAGCCGACGCGCGCGGGCCGGATGCCGGCGACACCGCCCTCCTCACCATCGATCTCGACGCGCTTGCCGCGAACTATCGCCGCCTGTGCATGCTTGCCGGCACCGCCGAATGCGCCGCTGTGGTCAAGGCCGACGCCTACGGGCTCGGCATGGCCGAGGCCGCGCCCGCTTTGTGGCGCGCCGGCTGCCGCACCTTCTTCGTCGCGACACTCGCCGAGGCGACCGAGCTCCGTGCGCTGCTCCCGGAGGCCGTTATCTATGTGTTCGCCGGGTTGATGCCGGGGACCGCCGAGCAATTCTGCACGCATGATCTCCGCCCGGTGCTCAATAGCGCCGATGAGATAAAAGAGTGGGCCGCGTTCTGCGGCGCGGTCGGCGTGCAGCTTGCTTGCGCGGTGCATATCGACAGCGGCATGAACCGGCTCGGTCTCACAGCCGACGAGGTTGAGGCGGTGGCGGACGCCGGCGCGCTGTGGTCCAGCCTCTCTCTCGCGCTGGTAATGAGCCATCTCGCCTGCGCCGACGATCCGGAACATCCGAAAAGCGAGGCACAGCGCGCCACGTTTGACAGGCTCCGCGCGCGGCTCCCGCAAGCCGCTGCGAGCCTCGCCAACTCGGCGGGCATCCTGCTCGGCAGAAGCTATGCCTACGACCTGGTGCGGCCCGGCATCGCGCTTTATGGCGGCAAGCCTTGCCGGAGCGGCGCCAACTCCTTCGCCTGCGTGGTGCGGCTCGAAGGGCGCATCCTCCAGCTGCGCCAGGCGGATGCGGGCGAGACGGTCGGCTATGGCGCGACGCGCACGGTTCGCACGCCAACGCGCATCGCCACGATCGCCGTGGGCTATGCCGACGGCTTCTTCCGCGCGTTGTCGGTCGGCGACGGCGTCGAGGGGCTCGTCGTCTCGGTCGAGGGTCACGCCGCGCCGGTGCTCGGCCGCGTGTCGATGGACCTGATCACCGTCGATGTGAGCCATGTGCCGGAGGCGGTCGCGCGGCGCGGCGCCTGGGTCGAACTCATCGGTCCCAACGTCACCGCACAGGAGGTCGCGACCCGCGCCGGCACCATCGACTACGAGGTTCTGACCAGCCTCGGCCGCCGCGCCGCACGAAGATATATCGGCGGGTGATCCCCATTAGTTGTGCGTGAAACCGGAAACACGTCATTGCCGGGCTTGACCCGGCAATCCAGGGGCCGCTTGCTCTGTGCCGGTTGCCCTGGATGCCCGGCTCAAGGCCGGGCATGACGTGATTGTTTTGATAGGTCACGACTCAAATGGCTAAAGCTTCGCGCGGTTATGTCTGTCAGGCTTGCGGCGCCGTGACCTCGCGCTGGTCGGGGAAATGCGGCGCCTGCGGCGAGTGGAACTCGATCATCGAGGAGACCGCGCCCGCCGGATCCCCTGCCCTCATCGCCATCAAAGGCGGCAAAGGCGCGCGTGCCCCGCGCGCCGCTTTCGAGACGCTTGCGACCGCCACCACCGACGCGCCACGGCTCCCGACCGGCATCGGCGAGCTCGACCGCGTGCTTGGCGGCGGGCTCGTGCCGGGTTCGGCCGTGCTGGTCGGCGGCGATCCGGGCATCGGCAAGTCCACGCTGCTGCTGCAAGCTGCCGCGAGCCTCGCAGGCTGCGGCGTACCCGTCGTCTATCTCTCCGGTGAGGAAGCGACGGCACAAGTCAGGCTGCGCGCAGCGCGGCTCGGGCTCGGCGATGCCGCGGTGGCGCTCGGCACCGAGACCAATCTTGCCAATATCGTCGCCACCCTGTCGAGCGGTCCGCCGCCGGCCCTCGTTGTCATCGACTCGGTGCAGACGCTCTGGTCGGAGGCGATCGATGCGGCGCCCGGCACCATCTCGCAGCTCAGGGGCGCGGCCTCGGCGCTCGTCAGCTACGCGAAGCAAAGCGGCGCGGCTCTCGTGCTGGTCGGGCATGTGACCAAGGACGGGCAGATCGCCGGCCCGAAGGTGATCGAGCACATGGTCGATACCGTGCTCTATTTCGAGAGCCTCTCCGGCCATCAGTTCCGAATCCTGCGCGCGGTGAAGAACCGCTTCGGCCCGACCGACGAGATCGGCGTGTTCGAGATGCGTTACGAGGGCCTCAAAGAGGTTGAGAACCCCTCAGCCCTGTTCCTGAGCGACCGCGACCGCGGCGCCCCGGGCACGGCCGTGTTCGCCGGCATGGAGGGAACGCGCCCGCTGCTTGTGGAAATCCAGGCGCTGGTTGCGCCGTCCTCGCTCGGCACGTCGCGCCGCGCCGTGGTCGGCTGGGATCCGAACCGGCTCTCGATGCTGCTCGCCGTGCTCGAAGCGCGCTGCGGCGTGCGGCTTGCGGGCCACGACGTGTATCTCAATGTCGCGGGCGGCCTCAGGCTCACCGAGCCCGCGGCAGACCTTGCCGCCGCCGCGGCGCTCCTCTCGTCTTTCGCCGGCCGGGCGGCGCCGGAGGACAGCGTCTATTTCGGCGAGGTAAGTCTCACCGGCGCGGTCAGGGCCGTTGGCCACATGGACCAGCGCCTGAAGGAGGCCGCCAAGCTCGGCTTCGCCCGCGCGGTGATCCCCGAGTCGGCCAATACAACCGCGCGTGAGGCCGCGCAGCTGCAACTCCTGCCGCTCTCGGAATTGGGCGAGCTCGTGGCATGGTTCGCGGTGCCGCAGGAATAGGCTGCGACAATCCGGCTTCCGGCATTGCGCCGACCGGGCCAATTGTGCTTCATCGCCGGGAATCGTGATAGTAGTGTCCGCGCCGTCAGGGGAGCCTGCGCGATGCCCATTTCCTGGCTCGATGTCATTCTGATCGTCATCATGCTCATCTCGGGCTTTTTGGCGATGGTGCGCGGATTCACGCGCGAGGTGCTCTCCATCTTTTCCTGGGCCGTTGCCGCGGTGGCCGCCCTCTACCTCACGCCGAAATATTGGCAGACGGTCGAGCCTTATTTCCCCTCGCCGAGCGTTGCTCAGATTGCCTTCGCCGTCGGCGTCTTCATCCTCTCCCTGATCATCGTCAGCCTCATCACCTTCCGCATCTCCGACAAGGTGCTGGATTCGCGGGTTGGCGCGCTGGATCGCACGCTCGGCTTCATCTTCGGGCTCGCGCGCGGCTTTTTGCTCGTCGCCATCGTGTTCATCCTGTTCACCGCGCTCGCCCGCGACCAACCGGAATGGGTCACCAATGCGCGCTCCTACCCCATCCTGCAAAGAACGCAGGTGGCGATCGAGTCGCTGCTGCCCATGAATCCCGAGCAATATCTGCCGGGCGGGCTCGACAAGGAGGAGGACGGCGAAGGCGAGCCAGGCGCGCAGCCGGGCGATCAGCCCAAGTCGCCGCCAGCCGCGCCGCCACCGCCGCCGGCCCCGATCGAGACGCCTGAGCAGCCGTCCTAAGGGTTGGTGAAGTTTAGGGTCGCGTGGCATTGAAGCGCTTGGAAGCGCGCTTATTTACACGTTGCGAGGAGCTGGGCCCGTGACTGACCAGATTGAGGCGAGAGATTCCGATTTGAGCTGGTTGGCCGAAGACAGACTGCACGAGGAGTGCGGGGTCTTCGGCATCTACAACCACCCCGACGCAGCGGCGCTGACCGCGCTCGGCCTTCACGCCCTCCAGCATCGCGGCCAGGAAGCCGCGGGCATTGTCTCCTTCGACGGCACCCATTTCCACACCGAGCGGCGCGTCGGCCTGGTCGGCGACCATTTCACCTCCCGCCCGGTGATCGAGCGCCTCAAGGGCAACGTGGCCATCGGCCATGTGCGCTACTCGACCTGCGGCGATCCCGTGCTCCGCAACGTGCAGCCGCTCTTCGTCGATCTCGATTCCGGCGGCTTCGCGCTCGCCCATAACGGCAACCTCACCAACGCGCTCACCGTGCGCGACGCCCTCATCAAGAAGGGCGCCATCTGCCAATCCACCACCGACACCGAGGTGATCCTGCATCTCGTCGCCCGTAGCGAGAAGCGCCGCTTCGTCGAGAAGTTCATCGAGGCGCTGCTCCAGGTCGAAGGCGCCTATGCCTTTGTCGGCCTCACCAACAAGAAGCTGGTCGGTGCGCGCGATCCGAACGGCATCCGCCCGCTGGTGCTCGGCAAGCTGGGCGAGGCTTGGGTGCTCGCGTCGGAGACCTGCGCGCTCGACATCATCGGCGCCGAGTTCGTGCGCGAGGTCGAGAACGGCGAGGTGGTGGTCATCACCGAGGACGGCATCGAGAGCCACCGTTTCGTCCCGAAATATCCGGCGCGGCTCTGCATCTTCGAATACATCTATTTCGCCCGGCCGGACTCCATCGTCGGCGGGCGCTCGGTCTACGACGTACGCAAGGAGATGGGCCGGCAATTGGCGCGCGAGGCCCCGGCCAACGCGGACGTGGTCATCCCCATTCCCGATTCAGGCGTGCCGGCGGCCATCGGCTACTCGCAGGAATCAGGCCTGCCCTTCGAATACGGCATCATCCGCAATCACTATGTCGGCCGAACCTTCATCGAGCCCGAGCAGCGCATCCGCCAGCTCGGCGTGAAGCTCAAGCACAGCGCGAACGAGAGCCAGGTCGCGGGCAAGCGCATCGTCCTGATCGACGACAGCGTGGTGCGCGGCACGACCTCGGTGAAGATCGTGCAGATGATGCGGGAGGCCGGCGCGCGCGAGGTGCATATGCGCATCTCGAGCCCGCCGATCACCCACCCCGATTTCTACGGCATCGACACGCCAGACCAGCAGAAGCTGCTCGCCGCGGGGCGCAGCCTCGAAGAGATGCGCGCCTTCATGGGCGCCGACAGCCTTGCCTTCCTGTCGGTCGACGGCATCTACAAAGCCATGGGCTATGAGGGCCGCGACGACGACAATCCGCAATTCACCGACCACTGCTTCACCGGCGAATATCCGACGCGCCTGACCGATCGCGAAGGCCCGCCGCCGCAGAAGCAGCTCTCCTTCCTCGCCGAAGTGGGTTGACCTGAAGGTCGTAGGTTCAAATCCTACCCCCGCAACCAACCTACCTTGTCATCGCCCGGCTTGACCGGGCGACCCAGTAACCACGGCTCGAGCCCGTCTGTCGCGGCGCACCGATACTGGATTGCCCGCCTACGCGGGCAATGACAAGAAGGGGGGATGGCGGAGAAGCGTCTCAAAGACCGCATCGCGCTGATCACCGGCGCCTCGCGCGGGATCGGCCGCGCGGTGGCCTTGGCCTATGCGCGCGAGGGCGCGCATGTGCTGCTGCTCGCGCGCACCCGCAAAAGCCTCGAACCCGTCGACGATGCGATCAGGGCAGAAGGCGGCACGGCGACGCTGATCCCGCTCAACCTCGCGCACGGCCTGAAGATCGACGCGCTGGGCCCCAGCCTCTACGAGCGCTTCGGCCGCCTCGACATCCTCGTCGGCAATGCGGCGATGCTCGGGCGGCTCTCACCGCTTACGCATGTTCCGTCAGAGCATTGGGAGCGCCTGCTCGCCGTAAATCTCACCGCCAATTGGCGGCTGATCCGCACGCTCGACCCGCTGCTCCGCCGCTCCGACGCCGGCCGCGCGATCTTCGTGACCTCACATGGCGTGGCGGAGCAAGGCCGCGCCTATTGGGCGCCCTACTCCGTGTCGAAGGCGGCACTCGAAACGCTCGCCAAGACCTACGCTGAGGAGACCGCCGGCAGCGCGGTGAAAGTGAACCTCATCGATCCCGGACCGGTCGCTACAAGCATGCGCGCGGAAGCCTATCCCGGCGAGGACCAGGAGACCTTGCGCCAGCCGGAAGAGATCACCGAGCTCTTCGTGACGCTCGCATCTCCTGAGTGGGAAGAGACGGGCAAAATCGTGCGGGGGTAGCCGGTCCAATTCCCTCCCCCAACTCCTCGTCATGCCCGGCCTTGAGCCGGGCATCCACGATTGGGCGAGCGGCGAGACCAAAATCGTGGATGGCCGGGACAAGCCCGGCCATGACGAGCAACGGTAGGTTGCGGCTCTGCTGGATTCAGGCTTGCGCCCGAATGACGCGGTTCAGGGGTTGACCATGACGCCTGCATGGCCGAGTCTTGCTGCGCCGCAAAACAAGGGCGCGTTTACCGCTCGTTAAGCGCCTGCGCGGCACGACTAGGGCGAGGGAAATTCCGGATGGTTTGTCGAGAGTTAGGCTCGCGGAGAGCATTGCTAGGCGCCGCTTTCGCAGGCGCGGCAGCCGGTCTCCTGCTCGCGCCCGCCCTGCCCGCCGCCGCCAACGAGGCCTGTCCGGTCGGCGTGCCGGGTATCGCGGTCTGCGGCGCCGCGCCAGACCTTGCCCGCGACCTCTCCCGCAGCCGTGTCGGGCGGACGCTCGCCACCGACCCCGCGTCCGAGCGGCTCGGCCGGCTCGACCGCAACGGCGCCTCCAGTAGCAGCGCGCCATTCTCGATGAACTCCGGCGGCAGCAACGCGACCGACTTCAACACGAGCCTGAACCAGTGGGGCGCCGCGCTCACGGCCGCCGACGCGCAGGCGCTCAAGGACGCCAAGCTCGACCTCGACGACGACATCCCGCTGCCGAAGCCTCCTAAGCTCAAGCCCAGCAAGTTCGACGTCTGGGCCGCGGGGCGCCGCGAGGCGTTCACCGAGGAAGGCGCGGGCAAGAAGAACAGCGCGCTCACCACCTATCTCGGCGCCGATTACCGCGCCTCGCGCGACTTCCTGTTCGGCGGCATGGTGCAGCTCGACGATTCGCGCCAGAGCATCATCGCGGCACCTGAGGCGATCGACGGCAGGGCGTTCTTGGCCGGTCCCTACATGGCCTATCGGCTGACGCCGCACCTGACGCTCGATGCGAAGGCCGGCTGGGGCGCCGCCGACGACAGCGCGGTGGGCGAGCTCGGCAGCACACGCTTCTTGAGTGAGCGCATGCAGAGCGAGGCGAAGCTCACCGGCAATTGGGGCTTCGATCGCTGGCAGTTCAACCCGAGTGGCGCCGTGACCTATCTCGGCGAGCAGAGCGACACTGCCGGCGGCTCCGTCGACGTGACGCGGCTCAGCGTCGGCCCGGAGATCAAGCGCCAGTTCGATACGAAGAGCGGCGCCGCCGTCGAGCCCTTCGCGTTCTTCAAGTCGAACCTCGACCTCAGCGATGCGTCCATGGCGGACCCCGTCTCGCGCAACACGCTCGGCGCCGGCGTCTCGCTCATCAAGCCGGAGAATTTCGACATCCGCGCCACCGCCGACTACACCGAGAGCAGCGGCACCGACGCGCCCGCCACCACCGGCAAGGTGCAGGTCAAGGTCCCGAGCAACGTGCTCGGCTTCTAGCACTCGATATCAATGACCATCCCGTCATAGGCAGGCTCGACGCCGGCCGGGAGCTCGCGCGCGAGCGTCGCGTAGTCGAGATCGATATGCATATGCGTCAGCACCGCGCGGCGAGGCTTCATGCGTTCGATCCAGCCGAGCGCCTGCTTGACGGTGAGGTGGCTCGGATGCGGCACCGGACGGAGTGTGTCGATGATCCAGACGTCCAGCCCTTCGAGATGCCGCAAGGACTCGGCGGGGAAATCGCTGACATCAGGCGAGTAAGCGAGCCCGCCGAAGCGAAAGCCGAGCGTCTCGCCGGGCCCGTGGATCTGCCGGAAGGGTAGCGCCTCGATCGTGCCGCCCGCGCCTTCGATCCGCACGGGCGCGCCGGGCGCGATCTCGTGCCCCTTCAGGATCGGCGGATATTCGCTGCCCTTGGGCTGCGCGAAGCAATAGTCGAAGCGCTTGCGGAGCAGGCTGCCGGTCACCTCGTCGTAATAGACGTCGACGCGGCGTTGGCCGTTGTAAGCGACCTGGCGCAGATCGTCGATGCCGTGGGTGTGGTCGGCGTGGTCGTGGGTGTAGAGCACGCCGTCGAGCCAGAAGACGCCCGCATCGAGCAGTTGCTGACGCAAATCCGGCGAGGTGTCGATTAGCACCGAGGTCTTGCCCTCGGCACCCTCGCGCTCGACCAGCAGCGAGCAGCGGCGGCGGATGTTCTTCGGGTCGGACGGATCGCAGGCGCCCCATTTTCCGCCGATGCGCGGCACGCCGCCCGACGTACCGCAGCCGAGAATGGTGACTTTGAGGCTCATGCGCCGCTCGCGCGGGATTTCAGCGCCGCGCGCGGCACCTCTGTGCGCTCAACCTTGCGGAACAGGCGGAAGAAATTGTCGGTGGTGAGCCGTGCGAGCTCGGCTTCGCCCACGCCTTTGACCTCGGCGAGCCGCCGCGCGGTATGCGCGACATAAGCCGGCTCGTTGGTCTTGCCGCGCAAAGGCTCGGGCGCGAGGTAGGGCGCGTCGGTCTCGACCAGCAGGCGGTCATCGGGCACGGCGAGCGCAATGTCGCGAAGTGCGTCAGCCTTCTTGAAGGTCACGACGCCGGAGAAGGACACATAGCCGCCGAGCGCAAGGCCGGTGCGCGCAAGCTCGGCCCCGCTGGTGAAGCAATGCAGCACGAACGGGAAGGCGCCCTTCTCGGTCTCCTCGATCAGGACGCGGGCAATGTCGGCATCGGCTTCGCGCGCATGGATCACAAGCGGAAGGCCAGTCTCGCGCGCTGCGGCGATATGCGTGCGGAAGCTAGCGGCCTGCACGTCGCGCGGACTGTGGTCATAGTGATAGTCGAGACCCGCCTCCCCGATCGCCACGACCTTCGGGTGTTGCGCGAGCGCGATCAGCTCTTCGACCGTCACGTCGGGCTCCTCGGCGGCGTTATGCGGATGCGTGCCGATCGAGCAAAACACGTTGTCGTGCGCCTCGACGATGGCGCGCAGCTCGTCGAAACGGCGCACCCGGGTCGAGATCGTCACCATCAGCCCGACACCGGCGTCGCTTGCGCGCGCGAGCACGCCGTCGAGCTGGTCGCGCAGGTCCGGAAAGTCCAAATGGCAGTGGCTGTCGATCAGCATCTTAGGACCATACCAACACACACAACGTCATGCCCGGCCTTGCGCCGGGCATCCAGGGCAACCGGCAGAGAAGCGGCCCCTGGATTGCCGGGTCAAGCCCGGCAATGACGTAACTACCTGTTTCTAGTGCAAAGAGGTTTCCGCCTCTTCCTCGATGTGGCGCGGGAAGACGGGCTGCGGCGCCGGCAATTCAGTG
Source organism: uncultured Methyloceanibacter sp. (assembly GCA_964634195.1). Taxonomy (GTDB): domain Bacteria; phylum Pseudomonadota; class Alphaproteobacteria; order Rhizobiales; family Methyloligellaceae; genus Methyloceanibacter. The sequence continues at coordinate 109,467 of CAZWIO010000008.1, forward strand.
CCCGGCGTGAGCCTGGCGTCCGGCCCGAGCGAAGCGAAGCTCCGCGCATCCGCTGGCACAGCGAGCTGGTCGAGCAGCTTGGCGGCGCCTTCCGGCATCACCGGTTGCACGAGGATCGCGATCTGCCGCAGCACCTCGGCGGTGACGTAGAGGATCGTGCCCATGCGCGCAGGGTCGGTCTTCTTATGCGCCCAGGGCTCTTCGCCGGCAAAGTAGCGATTGGCGTCGGCGATCAAGGCCCACACGATCTCGAGCGCCCGATGGATGGCGAAATCGTCGATCGCCGCCTCGACGCGCGGCAACAGCCCATCGGCCGCGGCGAGAATCGTCTCGTCGGCTTGCGTGAGCCTGCCGGGCGTGGGTACGCGCGCCCCGCAATTCTTGGCGATCATCGACAGCGAGCGCTGCGCGAGATTGCCGAGATCGTTGGCGAGGTCGGCATTGATCCGCTGCACGATCGCCTCTCGGCTGTAATTGCCGTCCTGGCCGAACGGCACCTCGCGCAGCAGGAAATAGCGGATCTGATCGACGCCGTAGTCGGAGGCGAGCACGAAGGGATCGACCACGTTGCCGACCGACTTCGACATCTTCTCCCCGCGATTATAGAGGAAGCCGTGACCGAACACTTGGCGCGGCGGTTCGACGCCGGCCGACATCAGAAAGGCCGGCCAGTAGACCGCATGAAAGCGGATGATGTCCTTGCCGATGATGTGCACATCGGCCGGCCAGAATTTGCGGAAGCTCTCCGACTGCTCGTCGGGAAAGCCGACGCCGGTCAGGTAATTCGTCAGCGCGTCGACCCACACATACATGATGTGCTTGGGATCGCCCGGCACGGGCACGCCCCAATCGAAAGTCGTGCGCGAGATCGAGAGGTCCTGCAAGCCGCCGCGCACGAAGCTCTTCACCTCGTTGGCGCGCGTCTCGGGCCCGATGAACTCCGAATGCGCCTCGTAATGCGCGAGCAGCCTCTCTTGATAGGCCGACAGCTTGAAGAAATAGCTCTCCTCCTCGACCCACTCGACCGGCGTACCTTGCGGCGAGAGCTTCTTGCCGCCCTCGCCCTCCTTCAGCTCGCTCTCGTCGTAATAGGCCTCGTCGCGCACCGAGTACCAGCCCGCGTATTTGTCGAGATAGATGTCGCCGGCCTCGGCCATGCGCCGCCACAGCTCCTGGCAGGCGCGCGCGTGGCGCGCCTCGCGCGTCGTGATGAAATCGTCGTTCGAGCAATTCAGCGCGCGCACCATCTCGCGGAATTTCGGCGTGTTGCGGTCGGCAAGCGCGGCCGGCGTGATGCCTTGCGCCTTCGCGGTCTGCAGCATCTTGATGCCGTGCTCGTCGGTGCCGGTGAGGAAGAACACGTCGCGGCCCTGAAGCCGCCGGAAGCGCGCGAGCGCGTCGGTCGCGACCGCCTCATAGGCATGCCCGATATGCGGCGCGTCGTTCGGGTAGGAGATGGCCGTGGTGATATAGTAAGACTGCTTGTCCGCCATGGCGCGAGACATAGCCTCGCCGGCCCTACCCGGCAAGCGCGCTTGCCCGAGACGCTAAACGGGATGGTCGCGCGCGAGGTGCTTAAGCCTGAACCAGGTGTCGAGCAGGAGCAGCGTGCGGTCGAGGTTGAGCGCGAAGGCTTCGTCCTTGGCTGCGGCGATCGCCTCCCAGGCTTCGGCCCACGCTCCGAGATTGGCGGCGCTGACGAGCTTCCGCGCAGCCGCGCGCTCGTCCTCCGTCGTGCCCTCGCCCGTCGCGGCGAAGCGGATCAGCCGCTCGATCAGCCCGAGCAGCAGCGAGATATAAAGTGCGAGCCTGTCGGTCTCGCTCGGGCCCGCGAGCCGGTCGGCCAGCGCATGCAACCGCGGCGCGTCGAGCGTGGGCAGCGCGGCGAGCGTCGTCAGAATCTCGCCATAGAGCGCGATGCCGTCGCCCGAGACCAATTCGAGCGCGCGCCGCACGCTACCTTCTGAGAGTGCAAGCGCTGTCGCCAGCGTCGCCTCATCCACATCGTGCTCATCGCGTGCCAGCGCCGCGCGCACCGCGGCCTCAAGATCTTCTTCGTTCAAGGCCGAGACGCGGAGCGTCCGGGTGCGTGAGCGGATCGTGACCGGCAGCCGCCCCTCGGCGCTTGCCACGAGCAGGAACAGCGTGCGTGGTGGCGGCTCCTCCAGCGCCTTGAGCAGCGCGTTGGCCGCGTTCTGGTTCATCTCGTCGGCGCGATCGACCACCACCACGCGCCAGCCGCTTCCCTCGCCCGCCGAATGACCGAGAAACGCACGCAGCCGCCGCACCTCGTCGACGCCGATCCATTGTCCGTATCGCTTGGTCTTTTCGTTCAGCGACCGCCGCAGCAGCAGCAGATTGGGATGGGCCAGCGACGCCACCTTGCGGAACACTGGATGGCTAGCATGCTGCGCGGCCGCGCCATCGCCCTCGGCGAGCAGGCTGCGCGCGAAGCGATAAGCGAGCGTCGCCTTGCCGACGCCTTCGGGCCCGACCAGCAGCCAGGCGTGATGCAAGCGCCCGCTTCCGCGCGCCTCCTCGAACTCGGCGATCGCCGCGTCATGGCCGTAAAGGTGATCGACCTCGCGCGGAGAAGAGAAGCCCTCGAGCCGGTCGGGCTCGGCCGCGGCGGTGTCCGCGCGCCTGCGCTCAGCCGCCACGCTCATGGGTGGAGGCGCTCGAGCACGGCCTCCCACACATCCTCGGCGACCATCGCCTCGGGCTGGCTCGCGTCGATGACGATGCAGCGATCGGGCTCTTCCTCGGCGATGTCGAGAAAAGCCCGGCGAATGCGCTCATGCAGGATCAGCTCCTGCCCCTCGAAGCGGTCGGCCGCCTCGCCCTCGGCCCGCGCCTTCGCGCGCGCAAGCCCCTCCTCGGCGGGAATGTCGAGAATGAAGGTGATGTCCGGCAGGAGGTCGCCGACCGTTAGCCGCTCGAGCGCGTTGATCAGCCCTTTGGGCACGCCGGCCGTGGCGCCCTGATAGGCGCGCGTGGAATCGAGGAAGCGGTCGCACACGACCCACGCGCCCTGTTGCAGCGCCCCGCTGATCGCCTGCTCGATATGGTCGGCCCGCGCCACCGCGAACATCACAGCCTCCGCGAGTGGTCCATGTTGCGAAACGCGGCCGGACAGCAGCGCCTCGCGCACGTCCTCGGCGAACGGCGTGCCGCCCGGCTCGCGGGTTGACAGCACCCTGCGGCCCGCGCGCATCAGGCGGTTGGCCAGAATGCCGGCTTGGGAGGACTTACCCGCGCCCTCCCCGCCCTCGAAGGTGATGAATCGGCCGAGACCGGCCGTCTCGCGTTGCATGGTTGAAGGCTATAGCAGCCAGCCGAACGCGAGCACCAGCAGAGAGTCGATCCCGCGATAGGCGAAGTTGCTCGGGCCGATATCGTCGCCGGCATAAAGCGGAATCTCGTTGGTCGCGCTCGAATCTTCGGAGGTGATGCGCAGGGTGGCGAGCTGGTCGCCCTTCTTGATCGGCGCCTTGATCGGCCCGTCATAGACCACCGCAGCGGAGACCTTCCCGCTCGTATTGACCGGCAGGATGATGTTGATGTTGCCGTCGCCGACCAGCGGCACGTAGTGGCTCTCGCCGCCCCAGACCAGCGCGTCGCTGACCTTCTCGCCCTCATCGAACAGCCGGAACGGCTTGAAGCTCTTGAAGCCCCATTCGAGCAGCCGGCGCGCCTCGGCCTCGCGCTCCTTCGGGGTGGCGAGCCCGTTCACCACCACGATCAGCCGCTGGTTGCCGCGCGTGCCCGAGATCGTCACGCCATAGCCGGACTCCTTGACGAAACCCGTCTTGAGCCCGTCGACGCCGATATCGCCGAGCACCAGCGGGTTGCGGTTATGGAAGGTGAACTTGTCGCGATAGCGGAACACCTTCTCGCCGAAGAAATGGTAGTACTCGGGATAGGTATAGATGAGGTGGTGGGCGAGAATGGCTAGGTCGCGCGCCGTCATCAGCTGGCCTTCGGCCGGCAGACCCGTCGCATTGACGAAGGTGGAGCGCTCCATCCCGATCTTGCGCGCGTAGGCGGTCATCTCCTGGGCGAAAGCCTCCTCGGATCCCGAGACCCCCTCGGCGATGATAATGGCGCCGTCATTGGCCGACTGCACGGTGACGCCCTGGATCAGGTCGGAGATCTTCACCATCGTGTTGAGCGGCGCAAACATGGCTGAGGTGCCGGACGGCGCGCCGCCCGTGCGCCAGGCGTGCTCGCTGACCTTGAACTCGTCCTCAAGGGTGAAGCGCCCGGCCTTCAGGTCGCGGAACAGCACGGCAAGCGTCATCATCTTGCTCATGCTGGCCGGGACCATCAGCGTGTCGGCCTCTTTCTCGTAGAGCACGAGATTGGCGCCGGCATCCATCAGGATGGCATATCTCGCCTTGGTCTCGAAGGCCGAGGACTGCGTTTTCTGCGCAAATGCCGGCGCGACGGCGTGGCCCGCCGCCATGACGGCGACGGAGAGCGCAAGCGTGACCGCTTTATGGAGGCGCATGACGTACACGGGACGAACTGGACCTTGCGTGACACTAGGGCCGCATTGCGGCAGGTCGGCGACCACTATCAAATGACGGCGTTGAAAAATCAACCCGGGGGCACTTCTTCCACGCAACCGCTTCGTCATGCCCGGCCTTGAGCCTGGCATCCAGGGCAACCTGCTCAGTGCCCGCAGCCCTGGATCGCCGGGTCAAGCCCGGCGATGACGTGATTTGTTGCCTAATCCGCCTTGATGATCTTCGCGCCTTGGTAGCCGGCCTTGGCCACCTCCGAAAGCGCCGCGCTGGCGCCTTTCCGGTCGCGGAACGGCCCGACGCGGACGCGGTAGAACGGCTCGCCCTTCATCTCGATCTCGGCCACCTCGACGGTGCCGAGCTCGCCAAGCGTCCCGCGCGCCTTCTCGGCATTCTCCTTGACCTTGAAGGCGCCGGCCTGGATCACGAGCGCCCCGCGCGGGATCGGCCGCGCGATCGCCCCGGTCGTCTCGCCTGAGGCCTTTGGCCCAGCTGCAAGCTTGGGCGCTGCAGCAGGCTTGGGTTCAGCGGTCGCGGGCGTCCCCAGCCGCCAGGCGCCCTTGTCGGCGCGGATCGAGGCTGTCTGCTGCGGCGCGGCCTTGCCGCGCGCCTCGAACTCCTCGGCGAGGCTCACGATGCGCGGCTCGCTGCCACGCGGCTCGCCGCTGCGCCGTCCCCTGCCCTTGTCGGCGACTTGCATGAAGCCCTGGCTCGCGAGATAGCGCCGCTCGTAGGAATCGTCGCCGTTGAGCGGTGCGCGGCCCATGTATTGCACGCGCACGGTGGCGAGGCCGTTGCCGCGGAAGCCGAGCGCCTCGGCCGAGCGCCGCGACAAATCGATGATCCGGTCATTGGCGAAGGGCCCGCGATCGTTGACCCTGACGACGACCGAGCGGCCGTTGTTGAGGTTGGTCACCCGCGCATAGCTTGGCAGCGGCAAGGTCGGATGTGCCGCCGAGAGCCGGTCCATGTCGTAGATCTCGCCGTTCGCGGTGCGCCGCCCATGGAACAGCTCGCCGTACCACGACGCCTTGCCGACGCGGTTATAGTTCTTGTCCTCGCGCGGGTAGTACCAGGTGCCGGCGATCTCGTAGGGCTCGCCGACGCGGTAGGCGCCGCCGCCCTTGGGCACCGGCTTGCCGAGCGGGACCACGCGCTCGCCGAGCTTTGCCCCTCTTGAGCCGCAACAGGTGAGGCTGCTCGCGAGCACCGCGCCAAGCCCAAGCGCCAGCGCGATGCGCGCAGCCGTGCGCAGACGCACGGAGAATCCACTAGCCCCCGCCCGATAAGCGGGCGCGACCCGACCCAAGATACGCAGCACTGAATTCCCCGTCAGGCCAAACTCGGCTGGCGCCGGAATGCCGACCCGGCGCCCGGCCCCACTCTCGGCCAGGGAGCGTTAGTAAAAGGTGAAGCATCCCTCCCCTTGATGGGGGAATTATATACTTTACAAACTAGGCCCCATAATGTAGGATGCTCTTAAATCAGGGAGCATTTCCGATGTCCATTTTGTCCGAGCCATACTTCCACAATGAGGAAGCTGCCTTCGAGCATTTGGAGCAGGCTTTATGGCCGGAGGGCCCGATTTGTCCGCATTGCGGCATTATCGGCCATGCCACGAAGCTACAGGGCGAGAAGCACCGTCGCGGTGTATGGAAGTGCAACGAAAAGGAGTGCCGCAAGCAATTCACGGTGAAGGTCGGCACCGTGTTCGAGCATGGCCGGATGCCGCTGCAAAAGATGTTGCAGGCGGTCTATCTCATGTGCGCCAGCAAGAAGGGCGTGAGCGCCCATCAACTGCATCGGACGCTTGGGATCACCTACAAGAGTGCGTGGTTTCTAGCCCATCGCATTCGCGAAGCCATGCGCGATGGGAAGCTAGGCCCGCTTGGCGGTGCCGACAAGGTCGTCGAGATCGACGAAACCTATGTCGGCGGCAAAGAGAAGAACAAGCGCCTCAGTAGGCGTAAGCGCAGCAACATTGGCGGCGCGGGAAAGGAGATCGTGTTCGCTCTTGTTGAGCGTGGCGGCAAGGTCCAGTCCCACCACGTCCCGAGCGTAAGCGCAAAGACGCTTAGACCGATCTTGGAGAAGCAGCTTGTAGAAGCAAGCCGTCTAATGAGTGACGACGGCGGTGCGCGTGTTGGCCGCGAGTTTCCCAACCACGAAACGGTCAACCACAGCATTAACGAGTATGTTCGCGGTGACGTGCATACCAATACGATTGAAGGCTACTTTTCCATCATGAAGCGCGGAATTTCTGGCGTGTACCACCATGTAAGTCCGAAGCATTTGCGCAGATACCTTGCTGAATTTGACTTTCGCTACAACGAGCGCGTCGCGCTAGGCGTCAGCGATCTGGCCCGCACGCGCAAGGCGCTCGCCGGCATCGCTGGAAAGCGCATGACCTACCGGGACTCGTTGGCCCGGCGTGGATAGAGGTTTTGCCCATGGCAACGAAAGCCGATATTGACGCCGATTTGACACTTGAGATTGACGGCAGAAACGTCACGCCTGAAAAGTTTCAGCGAGGCGTTAGGGCATTCTTTGCACTGCTAAACGAGGCAACGCGGGCGCACGCCAAATCCAATCAGTTCGTGCGCTGGACCGTCCAAGTAAAAAGCGGGAGCAATCTGATCGGTGTTGTGCCCACTCAATTTAATGTCGATCCATCCGAGATAAATGCGATTTATACAAGCCTTCAAGAAGGCATTGAAAGCATCGAAGCTGATTCTGAGCCCAAGGCGCTATCTGAGGCTGCGCTAAAACACATCCGTGAGCTCGCCAGCATTGTCGGCACAGATGACGAAGACGATACCAAAGTTAGGGTTTGGGCGAGGAAGCAGCCGGTGGCAGTTACGCATAGAGCAGTCGCAAATGTTGCAGTCCTGCTTAACGATGCTTACGAGGATTTTGGCACAATCGAGGGGCGCGTTCAGGTCATATCCGATCAAGGCGATCTGCATGTGTTCGTGGCTGAGCCAATTCGCAGTCGCCGCGTTCGGTGCTATTTCGAAGAAGATATGTTGCCGGATTTTTTGGGGGCGTTTCGGAAACGAGTCGAGGTGGCTGGTCGCATAAAATATCGCAGGGACGGTATCCCCGTCAGTATCGCCGCTAAGGCGCTGACCGAATTTCCTGCAAAAGAAGATTTGCCTTCCTTTCGGGACATGCGCGGAATCTTTAGAGCGAAAGCGTGAGCCGGGAAATTCGGTGTTGGGATTCGAGCACCTTCCTGGCCTACTTCCAGGCGGAAGCGGAGCGCATTGCGTGTTGCGAGGCTGCCCTTGAGGAAGCAGAGGCCGGCAAAGTTCTCATTGTCACTTGCGCGCTTACGCTTGCAGAAGTGCTGGCAATACGAGGGCAAGAGCGCCTGCCGCCAACGCCAGAAATGAAGCGCAAGGTCGTAAATTTCTTCAAAAACGAATACATTTCCGTGCAGAACGTAACCCGACAGGTGGCAGAGTTAGCGCGCGACTTAGTATGGGAAAACGGTATAGACCCGAAAGACGCGGTTCATATCGCGTCCGCATTGGCGGTGGACGCGCCAGTGTTTGAGACCTTTGACAAGTCGCTTATCAGCAAGAGCGGAACGGTTGCAGCCTTGATTGTGCGCGAGCCGCCGCCGCCCAAACAAGGAAAGCTCTTTTGATGCCGCGCACCAAGCGAGATGATCCAGAGCAATCCCGGCGCTTCATCGAAAAGGCGCGAGAGCTTGGCTGCGATGAATCTGAGGAGCGATTTGACAAGGCGCTCCGCATCATCGCGAAGCAGAAGCCGCGAAAGCCAGAACCGAAGCAAGAGCGCAAATCAAAGTAGCTCGGCTTGCTCGTTGGCCTTTTCGCGGGCGGCTTTTTTGTATCCCTCGGTAAAGCCAAACGGCACTTGCGGCCGCTTCCCATCTAGGATTTGTGCGGCGGTCAGGATTTGCACACGCGGCACCTTCATGCCGCCCGTTTCGTAAAGCCCGGCAGCGGCGGCTTCCTTTTCCACCTCGCGTGTAGGTTCCTTTAGTGTGAGGAACAGCCCTACAGCGGCCTTCTCGCGGTCCATTGTGCCTTTCAAGTCGCGTATGTCGCCGGACTTGATGCCGCCGCCCTTTACCGAGACGATGCCGAATTGAGGCTTCTTGTCTGCGTCGCGGAAATGCAGGTAGCCGTCAACACCACGGTCCATGCCTTTCTTGCCGCCCTTGTAAGGCTGTGCTCCGATCTTCGCCGTGATCCACATTTGGAATTGGTGTTTGTCGCGTTCGGCGAGGTCACGCGCGCCAGCTAGATCGGTCGGGACGCCATGAACCTCGTATTCGATTCCAGGGAAGGCTTCTTTTAGCCGGCGTTCGATTAGAGCGATTGCGAGGTGCGTTATGTCGATGCCGATCCACTGTCGATTGAGTTTTTGAGCGGCGTGAATCGTCGTGCCGCAACCACAAAATGGATCGAGCACAACATTACCCTCTTTTGAAGAAGCGGCGATTATGCGCTCCAAAAGAGCGACGGGTTTCTGTGTCGGATAGCCCAGCGCCTCCGGCGAATTGGACGATATGATTGGAACATCATCCCAAAAATCACTCGCGGGCACTCCGGGGTTTTCCTCAAGATAGTATTTTAAGTTCGGTGCCCCTCCCGGCTTGTCAGGCCAAACTACCAAGCCGGCCTTTTCATATTCATCGAGCTTGTCATGCGTCGTGACCCAATGCATCCCCGTTTTCCCGCGCGTGTTGGGGTCAATGCCGCGCCATGGTTTACCAGTCACGCCATTCCGCTTGCCGCTGACCAATAGAGGGACTAGCCGATACAAGCCCTTCTCATCATCTTTTGAATAGATCGCTTTGGATGTGTCGGACAATTCTCGGTATTGAAGCTGGAAAAAATAGGCGTCACTCTTTGAGTAGAACAATAGACAGTCATGTGCGCGTCTGAAAATGCGTGAGATTGACGATCGAGTTTGGCTGCGCTTCCAAACAATCTCATTCCTAAAGTTCTGGGCGCCAAAGATCGCGTCTAGCAGGGTTTTCAAATAGTGGCTCGCGGTCGGATCACAGTGCAGATAGAGCGAGCCGGTAGACTTCAAGACACGGTGCAGTTCGATCAGCCGCACGGCCATCATGGCGAGATAGGCCATCATGTCGTTTTCGCCTAATGCAGAGCGCATGGCGCGAAGCATGATCGCTGCGTCGGAATGAGGCCCCGTTACCACGTCATCGAAGGCTCGCTCGGCGCTATCGTTCCAGTGCCAGGTATCTTCAAACGCCTCGATCTGCGCCTGCGAGCCTTCGCCAGATGGCGATTTGAAAAGCACGTTGTAGGAGGCGTTGGAGTTGAAGGGCGGGTCTAGGTAGATCAGATCAACACTCGCGCCGGGGATTGCCCCCCCCCCGCAACACGTCTAGGTTGTCCCCGTAATAGAGTGCGTTCGTCATCGGCCCGCTCCCTTGACTGAATCGAGGGAAGCTACCGCATTTAGGGTCTAGTTTGCAATGTATATAATTCCCCTTGATGGGAGGGTGTCGCGCCTTTAGGCGCGACGGGTGGGGTGAATATCCCAGCCTCTCAGAACCTCCCCCCACCCCGACGCCGCGCAGTGCGCGCCGTCGGACCTCCCCACGAGGGGGAGGTTACGTCAGAGGCCGAGGCGTTGCAGGCAGGCGGCGGCAACCCCGTCGAGCTTGCGGCTCGCGTCGATCACGGCGAACTCCTGCTTGCCGAGGTCGTAGCCGAGCTGCTCATCGACCACCGACGGCGTTGCGTCCGACACATCGCCGGTACGGGCGGCGACCCGCTGACGCATCAGCGCAGGCGGCGCGTCGAGCCAGAGGCCGGTGAACGGAACCCCGATCTTGCGCGCGAGCTCTGCGACCTCTGTGCGCTCGGCGGGCTTGGCATGCACCGCATCGAGGATCACCGCGCGGCCCGAAGCGAGGGCGAGCAGCGCGCGCTTGCGGCAGATCTTGTAGACCGTGTCGGACACCTCCGGCGCATAAGCGCGGGCGGGCAAGGTCTCGCCGGGCCCAGCGCCGAACAGCCGCTTGCGCTCCACGTCGCTCCTGACATGGACCGCGCCGGGGAACGACCCGATGTAAGGCGCGATCGCCCGTGCCACCGCCGATTTGCCGCTGCCCGAGAGTCCCCCGATGGCCACGAGCCGTGGCGGCTGCGGCACGAGATAGGCGCGGGCGAGATCGAAATAGAGCTTGGCCTCGCCGCGAGCCGCAGCGCGCGCGGATGCGTCGCCGGCGCGCTCGCTGCGCAGCAGCTCGACCTTGGCCCTGACCGCGGCACGCATCGACAGGAACAGCGGCAGGGCCGCAAGCCCGAGCAGATTGCCGGAGTTGCCGTCGCGGTCGAGATAAGCGTTGAGCAGCGCATTAGCGTGCGCCTTGAGACTGCGCTTGCCGAGATCCATCAGCAGGAAAGCAAGATCGTAGAGCACATCGATGGTGGCGAGCCTGTCGTCAAACTCGATCGCGTCGAACAGGACCGGCGCGCCGTCGATCTCGACGATGTTGCGGAGATGCAGGTCGCCATGGCAGTGCCGCACATAACCGCTCGCCGTGCGCGATTTCAGCAGCGGGGTAAGCGCCGCCAGCGTCGCCTCGCTCATCCGCGCAAGAACCGTGACCTCCTCGGCCGGGAAAATATCGGGATGCGCCGCGAGCGCCTGTTCGTTGTCGGCCAGGATCGCCACAAGCGGCGCGACCGCAAAAGCCGGCGTCAGCACACGGTCTGCGCGCGCATGGAAATCGGCGACGATCTCCGCGAGCCGCACCATATCCGCCGCATCGAGCGCACCCTGCTCGGCAAGGTGGTCGTAGAGCCTGTCCTGGTCGAAACGGCGCATGTGCAGGACCCATTCGACGGGCTCGCCCTCGCCTTCGAGCTTCAAGGCGCCGCCCGCGCCGGTTACCGGCAGAATATCGAGATAAACGTCGGGCGCCGTTCGACGGTTGATGCGTAGCTCGTTCTCGAGCGCCGCCTTCCGCTTCTCCAAGGTGGAAAAATCCAAAAACGGGTATTTGACCGCCTGTTTCACCTTGTAGGCGAAGGGCCCCGCCAGGAATACCGACGAGGCATGGGTGTCGATTCGCTCGACGGACCGGGCGCCCGGGCCATAAGTCTCCGGCCTGCCAAGAAACTGGAACAACATCGCCTGATCGGTTGCCGGGATGCTCATCGGTTAACCATAACACGCGGTTTGCGTGCCCGTTCGGCCACACTGGCCTTTGAAAGTACTCGACAAACGGACGCCGGCACTTGCTGGCAAAAGGTTAACTGAGTAACGTTTTCGCGGGACGGGGCGGATTTTGCGGGAATCAACTCGCGAGCGCCTCTCGGAAAGGCCGAGCGGTCGATGATGGGGTGGGCGAAGTGGGTGATCGCGATCGCGGTTGCCGGTCTCGTCATGACCGAGGCCTCCCTCTGCTTTGCGGCCGGCGAAACCGTGGTTCCGGTGCGCCGGCTCGGGCCGCCTGACGTCGAAGCGCGGCGCGAGGCGCTGCTGCACCAGATGATCGCCCGGCCGAACGACCTCGATCTCGCTTTCGATTACGCGACGCTGTCGGCGAGCGTCGGCGATTACGAAGCCGCCATCTCCACGCTCGAGCGCATGCTGATCTACGCGCCCAACACGCCGCGCCTGCAGGTCGAGCTCGGCATCCTCTATTACAAGATCGGCGCCTACGACATGGCGCGCAGCTATTTCGACCAGGCGCTGGCAAACCCTGCCACGCCGCCCGAGGTCAGACAGCAGATCAGGCTCTATCTGCAGCAGCTCGCGCTCGCCGCCGATCCGCCGCCCTTCTATGCCTCGGTGTTCTCGGGGATCCGCTGGGAGAGCAACGCCAACTCCGGCCCAGGCACGCAGAACATCACCCTGCAAGGCATCGACTTCACGCTCGACGACCAATCCATCGGCAAGTCGGGCTGGAGCGTGCTCACGATCGGTACGATGCATTACAGCTACGACCTCAAGAAACAGGGCGACCGCATCGAGTTCGACGCGCTGTTCTACTCGACAGCCTATTTCGACAAGGACCTGAACGACATCGATCTCGACTTCCTCGAGCTGACGCTCGGGCCGAGCTTCAACATGAAGCGTTTCGGCATGGATCAGTCGCGCCTCTATCTCTATGGCATCGGCAACCTCGCTTACCTCGGCTACGACTATTACTTCGCGGCGCCGGGCGCTGGCGTCCGGATGTTGACGGTTAAGGAGAACAGCGTGCTCGATGCCCGCATCGAGACGCGCGTGCGCGAGTTCGACGACACGCCCGATCTGCCGACCAACTCCTTGCGCGATGGCCCGCAGACCCGCGCCGGCATCACCTATGCTTATTACACTTCGCCGAAACTGATGCTGACCGCGCAAGGCTATGTGCAGCGCGAGGACGTCACGGCGGACTTCTATTCCAACTGGGAAATCGCGCTGTCCGGCGGCTTCGGCTACACCTTCGCCAACCCCATGTGGCAGAGCCAATATCCGTGGACGCTGCAGGTCGGCGGCGGTGTCATCCTGCGCGACTACGACGAGCCCGATCCGCTGATCGACCTCTTCGAGGCCGAGGAGGACGAGATCTGGTGGGGCCGCGTTGCGGTGGTGATGCCCTTCGCGGAGACTTGGTCGCTGGTGCCGCAGGTCGAGTATCGCGACCAGGCCTCCAACTACGACCTCAGGGCCTATGACGACCTCACGGCGATGGTCGGCCTGCAGAAGAGGTTCTGATCGTGCAGCCCGCATTGCGCTCTGACGGCAGACGGCGCGGCTTGCGCGTCGGCGTTCTGGCGCTCGGCTTCGCCCTCGCCGCCTGCGTCGGCCCGGCTGCCGCCCAGAAAGTCGGCGTGGCCGCCGCCGTCAATCCCGACGCCTTTACGAGCCGCGGCGGCCAGCTCAATATCGGCAAGTCCATCTTCTTCAACGAGCGCATAAGCACAACCGGCAGCGGGCTGGTGCAGGTGCTCCTGGTCGACGGCTCGACCTTCACGGTCGGCCCAGGCTCGAACCTCGTCATCGACAAATTCGTCTACAACCCGAAGAAGGAGACCGGCGAGGTCGTCGCCACCTTCTCCAAGGGCGCCATCCGCTATGTCGGCGGCAAGATCTCCAAGAACCAGGACGGCGTCACCATCAAGACCCCGAACGGCTCGCTCGCGGTGCGCGGCGGTATGGTGCAAGGCATCGTCAGCGGTAAGACCGTGCTGTTCTCCTTCCTCTATGGCAGGGAGATGGTCTTCACCGCCAAGAACGGCCAGACATACAAGGTCTTCCAGCCGGGCTACACGCTCGACCTGTCGGGCGGCATTCCGACTGTCAGGCCGACCACGGCAGCCGACATCGCCAAGGTCGTGGCGCAGCTGACCAATAGCGACACGAGCGCGGTCGGCTCGAGCGACGACGAGGAGGGCGAAGGGCCCGACGCCGTTTCGCAACTCGCCAACATCTCGAACGACATCGCCGACCTGATCGACGAGTTCACGGCCAACCAAATCCAGGCAGCGCTGCTGCTGCAATGGTTCGAGCCCGAGCCGACTCCTTCTACCCCGCCGCCGCCGCCGATCCCGGACAATCTCAGCGGCTATGCCGCCGCCATTTCGATCGATGATGATGGTTGGGACGCGAATCAGCTCATCGGACTTTCGCCGAGCGATTTCGCGCTCTTTTTCAACGGCGCGACAGGTTCGGCGCAAATGATGCTGCACAACCCCGAGCCCAACGAGAGCGGCCCCGGCACCTACCAGCTCGCCGTACCGATCGGAGCGACATCGATAGCAGGATTCCCCGGCCATATCGGGACTATGGAGGCGACGGTCGTCGGCTCTGGAGGCTATCCCTATCAGCAGAGCAGCGCTTCGGGAGCATTTTTTGTCGGCAATCCGGACGGTGGGCCGGTGCTCTGCAGCAAATGCGATTTCATGCGCTGGGGATTCGTTGAGGCGGAGGTCACCTATACGAACGATCCGCCATATGAATCCCAAAGCACGATCGTCGGTTTCTGGGTCGCGGGAGACCTTCCCACAGTCGGGCAACTCCCGACGTCGGGGAGCGCCACCTATACCGGCCACACCATCGGGATTGTGGCCCACAGGGCCGACTACTACGCCGCCTGGGCGACCCGCGCCGCCGCCGGCAATGTCAACATGAACTGGAACTTTGCGAGCCGGACGGGAAATCTCGCCATCACCAATTTTGACGGCGCCCGCAATTTCAGCGGAACGATGAACATGTCGGGCCCCAACAGTGCGGTGAACCGGTTCCACGGCAGTCTGGCCGGGTCCGGTCTCACGGGTTCGGCCAACGGCTCATTCGCCAGAAGAGGCAGCGATCCCGCAGCCGGCGTGATCGGCAATTGGGCCGCGCGCAACGGCGATACCTATAGAGCGACCGGCATCTTCGGAGCCGCCCGCTAGCGCGAAAGCGGCGTGCCCGAACCGGCCCGCCGTTGGATTTCCTAAGTATTTTCGGCCCCAGCCTACGCTTAATGCTCGCTGTTGGGCCGGAATCCATGCTATAAGTCTCCGAGATTGGCTCTTCTTCGGGCACGGGAAGAGGTTTGAAGGGGCATGCGGGCACCATCATCGTGGCCGAGAGTTGGTCTGCGCGGCGCTAGCGCCGTTGCAGCTTTGCTGGCGCTCGGCTTCGGCATGGCTGCCGCAATCGCCCCCGCCGACGCCTCGAAAGTGGGCGTTGCCGCCGCCGTGAACCCCGACGCCTTCTCGTCGCTCTCCGGCACGCCGACGAACCAGCTCAATATCGGCAAGTCGATCTTCTTCAACGAGCGGATCAAGACCACCGACAGCGGACTCGTTCAGGTCCTGCTCGTCGACGGCTCGACCTTCACGGTCGGCCCCGGCTCCGACCTCGTGATCGACAAGTTCGTCTACAATCCGAAGAAGGGCACGGGCGAGATCACGACCTCCTTCTCCAAGGGCGTGGTGCGCTATGTCGGCGGCAAAATCTCCAAGAACGCCGACGCGGTGAAGATGAAGACGCCGGCCGGCGCGCTCGCCATCCGCGGCGGCATGTTCCAGGCGAAGATCAATAGCGGCGGCAAGGGCATCTTCTCCTTCCTCTACGGTGTCGGGCTCACCTTCAACGGCAAGAACGGGCAGGTCTACAAGGTGTTTCAGCCTGGCTACACGCTCGACCTGACGAGCGGCACGCCGAAGATCAGGCCGACCACTGCGGCGGACACCAACCTCATCATGAAGGCCTTCGCCAAGGGCGGCAGCGGCACCGGCACGGCGGACACCGGAAGCACTAGCGGGACCAAGCCGAGCACCAACGGCAATACCAATCAGGCCAGCAACACGATCAGCGAGATCATCAACACCGCCACGCAGAGCCAAATTCAAGCCACGCTCGAGGAGGAGTTCAAGAACCGCCTGGAGAATCTACCGCCGCCCGAGACCGATACGCCTCCGCCCACCAAAACGACCGACCTCCCGCCGCCTGCAAAGACCCCAGACCCGGTCGACACGCGGATAGGCGGAGAATTCAACGGCTATGCATCAGGCTTCATCCTGACGAATGGCGCGCCGACTTTCGTCGCGAACACCAACCCCGACGATGTGACGCTTGTGCTGACACCGAGCACCGACACCGTTGCGGCAGGACTCACCTTGCGCGAGGTTCCCGCTAACTTGCTGGAAGCTATTCTCGGCAGCACAACCTACGGCCTGGGATACACGGGATCGGATGCAGCAAACTATTCCGATGACAACACATTCTCGGCGAGCGCAAACCCGACAGGCACGGTGATCGAGAGATTTCTTATTTTCCAGAGGGAAACTCAAGTCGCTACGACCGGAAGCATTGCGACCGGCTCATCACAACTTCCACAGGGACTATGCGCATCCTGTGAGTTCATCAAGTGGGGCGCATGGGGTGCGACCCTGACGCATCCAAATCAGTCGAAAACGGAGATGGGCGGCTGGTGGGTGGCCGGCGATATTACCAAAGGCGTAGATCTTCCGAAGACCGGCACCGCAAGCTTTGCCGGCAACGCGATCGGCTACACTGCCACTCGGACGGGCGGCATCTGGGGTGCGCCCATCACAAAAACCGGTGACATGTCGATGAATTGGGATTTCGCCAGACGGACAGGGCGCATCGATATTACGAATTTTGATAATAGGTCCTTCGGCGGCAATCTTTGCGGCGGTGGTCCGCTATGCGCAAAGGGCAACAATCATTTTGTCGGCGGTCTCTCCGGAAAGAACGGCATCTCGGGCGCCACGGTCGGGTCCTTCGTGAACAAGGGCGATCTGAAGGCCCACGGCGTTATCGGCAACTTTGGTGTCGGCAGCCAAAACTGGCGAGCAACCGGCATCTACGGTGGTGCACGAACTCCGGGCCAATAGCGCGCGGCCCTTGCAATCTGGTCTCTGCGCACCCAGATAGGGTGTCCGTTGCGCAAGCTCCCTACCCTCCATAGTTCTCCTGCGGCCTAACGGCCCTCGATTTCCAACCCGGCTTGCGCGGCGCTAAGATCGCCTGCCGCTCGCGGTTTGCCGCTCGCGGCTCCCCGACCCCTCTCGACGAGGCCAGTGATGCGTGATCCGAAGAACCAGATGTGGGCCGAAGCTTGCGCCATGCTCAAGCAGGCCGAGCAGCTGCACCGCCAGTTCTTCGAGCCTTCGCGGAGCGGCGCGCGCTGGGAGCCGCCGGTCGACATCTTCGAGACCGAGCGCGAGCTTTGCATCATCGCAGCACTCCCGGGCGTTGCCCCTGAGGCGGTGCGCGTCGAGTTCGAAGGCCAGACGCTCCTGATCGCCGGTTCGAGACCCCTCCCCGGCGGCGCGCGCAAGGCCAATATATTGAGATTGGAGATTCCCTATGGCCGTTTCGAGCGCCGCATCACCCTGGCCGCCCGCCTGCAGCTCTCGGAGCGTGAGCTGCGCAACGGCTGCCTGATCCTCACTTTCGTCAAGTCTTGAGTGAACGAGCCCGGCTCATCATGAACGATATCGAACAGAACACTCCGCTCTCGACCGAAGCGCCGCAGCAGGCGCCGGAGCCTGCGCAGTCCGCCGCGCCCGCTTCCGGCAGCGAGGCTTCCGGCATTCAGCTTCCCGAAGGCGCGCTGATCCTCGTGCCGACGCGGAACGCCGTGCTCTTCCCGGGTATCGTCGTGCCGCTCACGCTCGGCCGCCCGCAGTCGATCGCAGGCGCGCAGGAGGCCGCGAAGTCGGACCGGGCCGTCGGCGTGCTGCTGCAGAAGGACCCGACTGCCGAAACGCCCGGACCAGAGCATCTGCATCAGGTCGGCACTGTCGCCGAGATTCTGCGCTACGTCACCGCGCCCGACGGCACGCACCATCTGGTCGCGCGCGGCACGCGGCGCTTCCGGGTGCAGGAATTTCTGCCCGGCTATCCGTTTCTCGTCGCGCGCGTCGAGGAGATCGGTGAGGCCGAGGTGCTCTCGACCGAGATCGCCGCGCGCATGCACCAATTGAAGGAGCGCGCCCGCGAGGCGATCTCGCTGCTGCCCAACGTGCCGCCCGAGATCGCGACCGCCATCGATCAGCTGCAGTCGCCGGCCGCGCTTGCCGATTTCATCGCCAACGTCTCCGACCTGCAGCCCGCCGAGAAGCAGGACCTGCTCGAGACCTTCGACGTCTCCGAGCGGCTCGACAAGCTGCTGCGCTATCTCGCGCAGCAGATCGAGGTTCTGCGCCTGGCGAAACAGATCGGCGAGCAGACGCAAGAGTCGCTGCAGGGCCGCCAGCGCGAGCACATTCTGCGCGAGCAGCTTCGCCAGATCCAGAAGGAGCTCGGCGAAGGCGAGGACGGCCAGGCCGAGATCGTCGAGCTTGGCGAAGCGATCGAGAAGGCCGGTATGTCCGAGGAGGCCGAGAAGCAGGCGCGCAAGGAGCTGAAGCGGCTCGAGCGCATGCCCGAGGCGTCGGCCGAGCACGGCATGATCCGCACCTATCTCGATTGGCTGATCGAGCTGCCCTGGTCGAAGCTCTCCGAGGAAAGCATCGACATCGCCGAGGCGCGGCGCATCCTCGACGAGGACCATTACGGCCTGCCCAAGGTCAAGCAGCGCATCCTCGAATATCTCGCCGTGCGCAAGCTCAAACCTGACGGCAAGAGCCCGATCCTCTGCTTCGTCGGCCCGCCCGGCGTGGGCAAGACCTCGCTCGGCCAGTCGATCGCGCGCGCGACGGGCCGCAAATTCGTGCGGCTGTCGCTCGGCGGCGTGCATGACGAGGCCGAGATCAGGGGTCACCGCCGGACTTATATCGGGGCGCTGCCCGGCAACGTGATCCAGTCGATCCGAAAAGCCGAGACGCGCAACCCCGTCATGATGCTCGACGAGATGGACAAGCTCGGCCAGGGCTTCCACGGCGACCCGTCCGCGGCGCTCTTGGAGGTGCTCGATCCCGAGCAGAACGCGACCTTCCGCGACAACTATCTCGCGGTGCCGTTCGATCTGTCGCGCGTGATGTTCATCGGCACGGCCAACGTGCTCGACGCCATCCCCGGTCCGTTGCGCGACCGCATGGAGGTGATCGAGCTGCCGGGCTACACCGAGGACGAGAAGGTCGAGATCGCTAAGCGCTATCTGGTAAAGCGCCGGCTCGAGGCGACGGGGCTCGCCCCCGAACAGGCCGAGATCACCGACGATGCCATCCGCGCCGTCATCCGCGATTACACGCGGGAGGCCGGCGTGCGCAATCTCGAGCGCGAGCTCGGCGCCATCTTCAACCGCGTCGCGATGAACATCGCCGAAGGCAAAGCGGCGCGCGTGACGGTCGAGGAGAAAGACCTGCACGCGATCCTCGGCGCGCGCCGCTTCGAGAGCGAGGTGGCGATGCGGACGAGCGTGCCCGGTGTGGCGACCGGCCTCGCCTGGACGCCGACCGGCGGCGACATTCTGTTCGTCGAAGCGGCGCGCGTGCCGGGCAACGGCAGGCTGATCCTTACCGGCCAGCTTGGTGACGTGATGAAGGAGAGCGCGCAGGCCGCACTCAGCCTCGTGAAAGCGCGCGCGTCGACGCTCGGTGTCGATCCGGCGACCTTCGAGAAGTCCGACATCCATGTGCACGTGCCGGCGGGCGCCATCCCCAAGGACGGGCCGAGCGCGGGCGTCGCCATGTTCATCGCCCTCACCTCTCTGCTCACGGGCCGTACCGTGCGCAGCGATACGGCGATGACCGGCGAGATCTCGCTGCGTGGCCTCGTGCTGCCGATCGGCGGGGTGAAGAACAAGGTGCTGGCCGCGGTGCGCGCCGGCATCACCACGGTGATGCTGCCCGAGCGCAACAAGAAGGACTTCGAGGACGTGCCGGAAGCCGCGCGCGAGCAGGTGCGCTTCGTCTGGCTCTCGACGGTCGATGACGCGGTCGAGGCGGCGCTCGAGCCGCGCGCGCCTGAGACCGTGATTGCGTCGGACGATCAGCGCCGCGCCGCCAGCGCTTGAATTAGGCGAGGCCGAGAAAGACCATCATTGCGCGGTCCAAGCGGATCAGGTCGGCGCCGTCAAGTTGCCCGATGCGTTCTCCGAGCCGCTCTTTGGGGACCGTCGTGATCTTGTCCACCATCAAGCTCGATTGCGCGCGCAGACCGTTGCGCTCGCTGGGATCGACAACCAGGCGGAACAGCGGTGCTTCGGTTCGGTCGGTTGTGAAGGCGCAGACCGTGATGGACGCGGTGGCGTCGAAACGGTCGTCCTGGACGATGACGGCCGGCCGCGGCTTGCCAGCGTATCCGCGTGCCGACAACGTCCATACTTCCCCCCGCTTCATGCGCGTCTATTGCTCGGAAACGGCATCGATGAAGGCCTGGTCCTCAGCCTCGCCTTCGCTTCGGGCGACCTCCAGCGACTGGCGATGCGCTTCAGAGCGGAACCTGGCCGTGCGCGTGTCCGGAACCCAAATCTGCACTGGCCGAAATCCACGCGCGCGCATGCGCTCACGATAAGTACGCACCTTCTCTCTACTTTCGCTGTTCGCCATCGCCACAATCCAACTTGGAGGTTACATGTAACCTAAGCGACGAGCTCTACCAATGCAAGGCCACGCCTCACCGGACTCAGACCTAGTCAATGATCTCAGAGCACTCGGCGTGCAGCCGGGCGATGCGCTGATGGTGCATGCATCGCTCAAGGCGATCGGCAAGGTTGCAGGCGGTGCCGACGGCGTGCTGGAGGCGCTCGAGCGCGCGGTCGGCCCGGACGGCACGCTGCTGATGATCCTCGGCGCCGAGATCGCGCACGACTACGTCAATCGCTTGCCGGAATCTGAGCGCCCTGCCCTGCTCGCCGATGCACCGCCCTTTGACGCCGCGACGGCGCCGGTGCTTCCCGAGGTCGGCACGCTCGCCGAGATCTTTCGCCGGCGCCCGGGCACGCTGGTCACCGACAATCCCTCGGGCCGCTTCGCTGCGCGCGGGCGTCGCGCGCAAGAGCTGCTCCGCGACGCTCCTTGGCACGATTATTACGGGCCCGGTTCGCCGCTCGACAGATTCTGCCGGATCGGCGGCCGCGTGCTCAGACTAGGCGCGAGCCTCGACACCACGACCGTCCTGCATTTCGCGGAGTATCTCGCCGACGTGCCGAGCAAGCGCCGCGTGCGCCGCCACTATCGCGTCAAGGGGGCGGACGGCCCCGAGACCCGCGCCATCGCGTGTCTCGACGACGAGCACGGCATCGTCGATTGGCCGGGCGAGGACTATTTCGCGACGATCCTGCGCGACTATCTCGCCACCGGCCGGGCGGCGCAGGGCTGCGTCGGCCAGGCGAAAGCCGAGCTGATCGACGCCGCCGATCTCGTGCGGTTCGGCACCGGCTGGATGACGCGGCACTTTGCGGCAATGCCCAACACCGCCTGAACGCGTATCGCAATACGCGCTGCTTTCCCCTTCAAATTCCTGATTATTTTTCCGGCAGGATGCGGCAGCATGCCGGGGGGCTTCATGCCGCCTTCCTTAGGGACGCGCGGCGGCTTATGATGAAGGGTATCTCGGAAAAGCGGCCATGCGTTTCATCCTCGGCATGATCATCGGGTCCCTGCTTACGATCGCGGTCGCGTATTTCGCCGACTCGCGCGCGAAGGACAATGCCGCCGCGGTTGCCGCGGGCGGCGAGACCGAGCGCCCGATGGTCAATTGGGACGTCGTGGGCAAGAAGGTCGACGCGCTGACCGCCGACGCGCAGGTCATGTGGAACGACTTCACCCGCGAGATGACCGGCCCGCCCTAGGCCGCGTCTCATGGGCTGCATACGGGTTCGATGCGCGCGCTTCGATCATTGCATCGCCACCGCGCAGCATCACCCGCTCGCTTGGCGCGGAGACCGGCTCCCGCTTCTGCCGCTCGCCCTTCGGATGCGAGCTCGATTTCTCCGAAACGGCCCCGCTCACCATGTTCATGCCGGTCATGAAGGCCACGCCGCTGCCGATGACGGCGGCGATCGCGACGAGCCGCAGTGCGCGCCGCAACGGCACCCGCTCCGGCGCCTCGATCCTGACCGTCCGGTTAACGTAGGCGATGAAGGAGCTGAGCAGCGCCGCGAGCGCGCCGCCGGCGAAGAACAGCATGGCCGAGGCGATCTTGGAATCGACCGTCCCGCGCGGGGCCTGCGCAAGGATGGTGAGCAGCACCACCGCCGCGACGCCGTTCAACAGAACGAGAAACGAGAGCGCCCGCCCGGCAAAACGATCGCGGTCGCGCTCGACGAAACTGTGGTCGAGATTCTGCCTGCTCTTTGGGTTTGGCGGCACGGTCATGATCTTCCCCGTTCTGGCGCGACAGTGGACCGCGCGCAGCGGAGGCCCACGGCCGGTGCAAGCTTACGCCATCTCAAGCCCGCAACAAACGGCCGAAGACGGACTGCGACGGCCTGTCCTCAGGAGCGCGAAACCAGGATGAGAACAACAAGGAACGAGGCCAGCATCGCGCCGAGCGAAAGAATGATGGCCGCGTTCGCTCTGAGTTTCGCCTCGACGGCCTCTTGCGTTGCGAGAAGCGCCGCTTCCCGCGCCCTGCGCGCCTCCTGGACCTGCTCCATCGCCTCGGCTTCGATGCGCTCCAAGGTCAGCTGGCCCAGATAGTTCTCGACGAACGGACGCGCTTCTTCGTCCCAGACGCCGGCGCCGAGACCCGCCTCGATCTGCCGCTCGTTGAGCGCGTCGAGCTCTTCCAATAGCCGCTCTTGGCTCTTTCCCATGGGGCATACTCCAAACAGCGCCCCAAGCCCCGGCACAGCCTATCGCAACGGGGCGCGAATGGCACCCCCGTAGTCGGCCGCTAGCGGACGATGAAAGACTTTGCGAGCGACCGAGATCAGTCGCGAGGCTTTACCTCGAGCGCAAAGATGCCGAGCGGAACGGCGAACAAGACACCGGGCGAATAGCACGACGATCGAGCCTATTGCGGTGCCGGCCTTCTCGGCGTCGGTCATCCAGGCCATCTGATGCCATCATTCTCGACGTCTGACCGGGGATTGGATCGAAAATCCCCCTGGGCGCCTTGAAAATCATGGGGTAGTGGCGGAGACGGAGGGATTCGAACCCTCGATACGGCTTTTGACCGTATAACGGTTTAGCAAACCGCCGCCTTCAGCCTCTCGGCCACGTCTCCCGCTAGGCAGTTCAAATAGTTGGTCCCTGCCCGCTTGGCAACAAACTGAAGGGCCGGCCCCCTAACGCGCCATGGATGGCAGGCTAAACGCGAAAAGGGCGGCAGTTTCGGCCGTCGCGACAAAGCCGAGCACGAACCACGCGAAACGGCATCAAAAAAGCAAGACGGTGCCTCGTCCCTTCCGCGGCGTGCAGACAGACTACGGCGGATCAGCCTTCAGGCTCGGAGGACGGCGCGATGCGTTCGGGATACACGGACATTCTGGAATTTCTCGCGGGCTCCGCGCTGGCTTGGGGCGTAATCGCCAGCATCTATGTCCTGGGCTTTGGCCTGAGCGCCTACGTCTCGAACTAGCGCCGCCCACCACCCGCGCCGCGCCGCCCAATCGTGGCGAAAATCGGGAACGCGGGAACCAATCGCCGCGCTCGCGCATTTCTTGCAGCGTCAGTTGGTTGGCTTTAGAGCTTGAGAGTTCCGGCCTTTCGGCCCTGGGGGCAGGCTGGCGCGCGCCTTCGCCGCCGCCTGAATCGCGCGATGGGAAACCCATTACCTGATACTTTGACCGGCCAATATGCTAAGCTTGGCAAGGCAACTCCAAAGGGGGCGCGCTGCGCCATGGGTCGGCAAATTCGCCCAAGATCGGCGGGGCGAGCGCTGCTCGTCACTGGCCTTTTTGTTTCGCTTGCGCCACCGGCGCTCGCCGACGCGAACTATTGCGTCACCTGCAAGAATCCGGATCAGACCTATCGCTGCCGCGTGACCGGCGAGGCGCCCAGCGCCGCCGATGCGCTGAAGCTCTATTGCATCATCCGCACGGCGCAGGATGGGAAGCATTCCTCCTGCTCGGCGGAGCGGCGGACCTCCGGCTGCAGCGGCCCTGAGAAGGTCTATGCCTTTGACGGTGCGGCGCTCTCCTCGCAGATCGCGTCCGATCCGCGCGTGCGGGGCGCCGTCGAGCAGATGCGGCGCCAGCAAGATGCCTTCGCCAAGCCAAAAGGTGCAACGCCTTCGACCGTGTTCGAGCTTGGCGGCCGCGCGGTCAGCGCCTCGCGCCAAGGCTGGCAGAATGCGCGCGAGCGGATCGGCGGCAGTTCTTCCGCGAGTGCGCCCGTCGCGGCTCAGCCTGCGCCAAGCCCGGCTGCAGCACCGCTCCCGTCGCCGCCGCGGCAAACCGCCGCCCCGACCACTGTGCCTGAGTCGGCGCCGCTTCCGCCCTCAGCGCCGGCCGAAGCCGCAAGCGCTACGGCGAGCACGAGTCCGGACCCGCAAAGCGAGAGCCGGATGAAGCGCGCGAGCTCCGCGGTCGGCGGCTTCGCGCGTAAGAGCTATCGCTGCATGCGGTCGTTCTTCCGCAGCTGCAGCGACGAGGCCGCGCAGACGCTGCAATAGCCGCGCATCCGATCGGCCTCACCTCGCAACTAGTGCTGGGTATGCAGCCACTCGCGGGCGAGCTTCTGCGCCTCGGCGATCTGCTCGGCCGACATCTCCTGCGAGATCTCGATGCGGCGCTCGAGCGCCGAGCGGTTGCCGCGCGCCGCGGCGAGATTGAACCATTTATGCGCCGTGACCAGGTCGGCTTCCACGTCCCGCCCCGTCGCGTAGAGCATCCCGAGCTCGAAAAGAGCATCCGGCGCGGCGACCAGCGCCGCCTGCTCCACCGCCATCTCCGTGTAACCCACCATGCGTGCCATCGTCCGTTCCCCTCTTTGACGCTTGTTTCCAGATGCCTGCCGAATACTTCCCCGTTGCGGCAGTTCATCTGGAGTCTTGTTGGCTCCAAACGCGGATGATGATGGCTGCGAGCGTTCAACAACTCCTGAATCGGCGTGCTTAATGCCCAGTCATTGAATCTAAATCGCGGAGTAATCTTGGTTTATCGCGCGGGCGACTTCGCGGGGATATTGGTTAAGCGCGGGCGCCGGCAAGGTTTCTTTGACCATTCGCGGTCAGCAGCCGATAACCAAGAGAGATTTTTGCCTGACCACGCGCGGGGCTTTTCGCCAGCGCGCTTAAGGCAACAGCACGGTCGAACCGGTGGTAAGCCGCGCTTCGAGCTCGCGATGGGCGCGCGCCGCGTCCTCCAGCGGGAAGGTCTGGTTGATCGCGATCTTGACCTTGCCCTTGGCGATCACGCCGAACAGGTCGTTGGCGGTGGCCACGAGGTCCTTGCGCGTCTCGATATAGTTGCCGAGGGCTGGACGCGTGGCGAACAGCGAGCCCTTCTGCGAGAGCAGCGTGATCCTGAACTCAGGCACCGGGCCCGACGACTGGCCGAAGCTCACCCACATGCCGAGCGGCTTCAGGCAATCGAGCGAGGCCGGGAAGGTGTCCTTGCCGATCGAATCGTAGACCACGTCGACGCCCTTGCCCTTGGTGTATTCTCTCACCTTGGCGACGAGGTCTTCCTCGCGCGTGTTGATCACATGGTCGCAGCCATGCGCGCGCGCAATCAGCGCCTTGCCCGCCGAGCCGACCGTGCCGATCACCGTCGCACCGAGCGAGGCGGCCCATTGGCAGGCGATCAACCCGACGCCGCCGGCTGCCGCATGGAACAGCAGCGTCGTCTCCGGCCCGACCTTGTAGGTCCGCCTGAGGAGATATTGCGCGGTCATGCCCTTGAGCATGATCGCCGCCGCGGTCTCGTCGGAAATGCCGGGCGGGATCTTGACCACGCGGTCGGCGGGAATGATGCGCTCCTGCGCATAGGCGCCGACTTGTCCCGCATAGGCGACGCGCCGCCCGACCTTCACGTCGCGCACGCCCTCGCCGATCTCGGTGACGACGCCGGCGCCTTCCTGACCGGGG
This sequence comes from uncultured Methyloceanibacter sp., assembly GCA_964634195.1. Taxonomy (GTDB): domain Bacteria; phylum Pseudomonadota; class Alphaproteobacteria; order Rhizobiales; family Methyloligellaceae; genus Methyloceanibacter. The sequence goes on from CAZWIO010000008.1 coordinate 135,380, forward strand.
ATGAAGGGCAGCGACGGCTGCGGGTAGAGCCCGGTCCGCATATAGACGTCGATATAATTGAGGCCGACCGCCGTCTGCCTGATCTTGACCTCGCCGGGACCTGGCGCGCCGACCTCGACCTCCTCCCATTTGAGGACGTCGGGCTCGCCATAGTCATGGATGCGGATCGCGTGGGTCATTTGGATCGCGCTACTCGATCCCAAGCTTCTGCTTGATCAGGGCGTTGACGGCTTGCGGGCTTGCCTTGCCGCCGGTCGCCTTCATCACCTGGCCGACGAACCAGCCGGCGAGCGCGGGCTTCTGCTTCGCCTGCTCGGCCTTGTCGGGATTGGCGGCGATCACCTGATCGACGGCGGCCTCGATGGCGCCCATGTCGGTGACCTGGACGAGGCCGCGCGCCGCGACGATCTCTTTCGGGTCGCCGCCCTCGGTCCAGACGATATCGAACACGTCCTTGGCGATTTTGCCGGAGATGGTGCCGTCCTTGATCAGGTCGAGGATCGCGCCGAGCTGGCTTGCGGAGACCGGGCTCGCGGCGGCCTCCCTGCCCTCCTTGTTGAGGCGCCCGAACAATTCGTTGATCACCCAGTTCGCCGCCTGCTTGGCGTCGCGGCCCTCGGCGACCGCCTCGAAATAATCGGCAGCCTCGCGTTCCGCCACCAGCACGTCGGCGTCGTAGGGCGTGAGCCCGAAGGCCTCGATGAAGCGTGCGCGCTTCGCATCAGGCAGTTCGGGCAGGTCGTGCGCCAGCGCATCGACATAGTCCTGCGTCAGCTCGAGCGGCAGCAAGTCCGGGTCGGGGAAATAGCGATAGTCATGCGCCTCTTCCTTCGAGCGCATCGAGCGCGTGGTCCCGTTCTTCGCATCGAACAGCCGCGTCTCCTGGTGGATCACGCCGCCCTCTTCGAGGATATCGATCTGCCGGCGCGCCTCATGCTCGATGGCCTGGCCGATGAAGCGGATCGAGTTCACGTTCTTGATCTCGCAGCGCGTGCCGAGCTTATCCCCGGGGCGCCGCACCGACACGTTGATATCGGCGCGCAAGGAGCCCTGCTCCATATTGCCGTCGCAGGTGCCGAGATAGCGCATGATGCTGCGGAGCTTGGTGACGTAAGCGCGCGCCTGCTCGGACGAGCGCATGTCGGGCTTCGACACGATCTCCATCAGCGCCACGCCCGAGCGGTTGAGATCGACGAACGAGAACTGCGGGTGCTGGTCGTGCAGGCTCTTGCCCGCGTCCTGCTCGAGATGCAGCCGCTCGATGCCGACGACCACCCGCTCGCCGCCCAGCAGATCGACGATCACCTCGCCCTCGCCGACGATCGGACTCTTGTACTGGCTGATCTGATAGCCCTGCGGCAGGTCCGGGTAGAAATAGTTCTTCCGGTCGAACACAGAGTTGAGATTGATCTTCGCCTTCAGTCCGAGCCCGGTGCGGATGGCCTGCGCGATGCAGCCTTCGTTGATCACCGGCAGCATGCCGGGCATGGCCGCATCCACCAGGCTGACATGGTTGTTGGGCTCGCCGCCGAACTCGGTCGAGGCCCCGGAGAACAGTTTGGCGTTGGAGGTGACTTGCGCATGCACCTCCATGCCGATCACGACCTCCCAGTCGCCGGTCGCGCCCTCAATGAGATTCGATTTTTCCGCAGTAGCATCCATGGCAAAGCCTAATCCTCTCCCCTTTGGGGAGAGGTCGGCGCGCCCTGGCGCGCCGGGTGAGGGGGTTCTAACGCTTCAGGTTTAATCGTCAAAGCGATGAACTCAAGCACGCCGTCGATATTCGTGAGCACATCGTTGTTCCAAAACCGCAGCACCAAAAACCCGAGTGATTCAAGTATCTCAGTCCTTCGTTTGTCGGCAGCACTGCGTTCGTCATGCTGACCACCATCAACCTCGATGATGAGATTCGCCTCCAAGCAGGCAAAGTCCACGACGAACTGCTCGATCGGCACCTGGCGCTTGAACTTAAGTCCAAGGAAGCGCCGGTCGCGTAGTCTAGACCAGAGCTTCCGTTCAGCACGCGTCGGCTCGCTTCGTAGGGTCGCGTAAGGCTGCTTCGACTCTTCATCCCCCTCACCCTGCCCTCTCCCCACAGGGGAGAGGGGGAGCCAACGGCTCGACCTGGAACTCACTCCTTCTCGCTTTGCGCGCGGAGCTTCTCCTCCTCATATTGGATGAACCAGCCGATCATCTGGCGCCACAGCGCCTCCGCGAGCTCGGGCGGCAGGCCCTGCTCGGAGGCGCGCGCGCGCACGCGGTCGATCACCTGCTGGATGCGCCAGGCCACGCGCGCTTCGGCCGGCGACTGCTTGAGCTGCCAGGCGCGGTCGACATAGCCGAAGCGCTCGCCGATCAGGTCGACCAGCGCCGCATCGATGCGGTCGATCTCCTCCCGCACCGCCTCCATGTCCTTGCACTCGTCGGCCTTGCGCGGCGCCATGGCTAACTCTCCTGCACCACCGCGTCGGCCTCGATCTCGACCAGCCAATCGGGGCTGATGAAGCCCGTCACCTGGAGGATGCTCGAAGCCGGGCGAATGTCCTTGAAGAACTCGCCGTGCACGCGCCCGACCGCCTCCCAATGGGCGATGTCCACCAGATAGGTGCGGGTGCGAACCACGTCCTCGAGGCGCGCGCCGGCATCCTGCAGCGCCTTCTCGATGATCTCGAGAATGGCGCGGGTCTGCGCGGCAGGATCGCCCTTGGCCACCGGCTTGCCGCTCGACCCCGCCGTCGTACCGCCGACGGCGACGATCTTGCCCACGCGCACGGCGCGCGAGAAGCCGATGATCGGCTCATAGGGACTGCCCGAGGAGACCAACACACGTTTCGTACTCATGCGGCTTTGCTCCACCAATCCTTCGGCTTGAACAGCGGCCCCGCGGCCTCCTCGATCACGCGGCCGGCGCGGAACAAGGTCTCCTCGTCGAAGGCGCGGCCGATGAGCTGAAGCCCGAGCGGCGTACCCTCCGACGACAGCCCCGCGGGCACGCTCATGCCCGGCAGGCCCGCCATGTTCACCGTCACCGTGAAGATGTCGTTCAGATACATCTCGACCGGGTCTCCCGATTTCTCGCCGAGCGCAAAGGCTGGCCCCGGTGTGGTCGGCGTCAGGATCGCATCGACCGTCTCGAACGCGCGGTCGAAATCCTGCTTGATCAAGGTCCGCACCTTCTGCGCCTTGAGATAATAGGCGTCGTAATAGCCGGCCGACAGCACATAGGTGCCGATCAGAATGCGCCGCTTGACCTCGGCGCCGAAGCCCGCGGCGCGCGTGTTCTCGTACATCGCGGTCACATCGGCGCCCTTCTCGCGCAACCCGTAGCGCACGCCGTCATAGCGCGCGAGGTTGGACGAGGCCTCCGCCGGCGCGACGATATAATAAGACGGCAGCGCGTATTTGGTGTGCGGCAAGCTGACCTCGACGATCTTGGCGCCAGCCGCCTTGAGCCAGGCCACGCCTTCCTGCCATAGCGCCTCGATCTCGGGCGCCATGCCCGGCACGCGATATTCCTTCGGGATGCCGATGGTGAGTCCCTTCACGCCGCGATCGACCGCCGCCTCGTAGTCGGGCACGGGCAGGTCGACGCTCGTCGTGTCCTTGGGATCGCTGCTTGCCATCGCGCCGAGCAGGATCGCCGCATCGCGCACGCTGCGCGCGATCGGCCCCGCCTGATCGAGCGACGAGGCGAACGCCACGATGCCCCAGCGGGAACAGCGTCCATAAGTCGGCTTGATGCCGACCGTGCCGGTGATGGCCGCGGGCTGGCGGATCGAGCCGCCCGTATCGGTCGCGGTCGCGCCCATGCAGAGCCGCGCGGCGACCGCCGCCGACGAGCCGCCCGACGACCCGCCCGGCACGAGCTTGGCGTCCGAGCCTTTGCGCCGCCACGGATTGACGACATCGCCGTAATAGCTCGTCTCGTTCGACGAGCCCATGGCGAACTCGTCATTGTTCAGCTTGCCGAGCATCACCGCGCCCGCATCCCAAAGATTGGCGGTCACGGTCGACTCGTAGGTCGGGGTGAAGCCGTCGAGGATGTGCGAGCAGGCCGTGGTGCGGAACCCTTTCGTGCAGAACAGATCCTTGATGCCGAGCGGGATGCCTTCGAGCGCGCCGCCCTCGCCGCGCTTGAGCCGCGCCTCGCTCGCCGCGGCCATCTCGAGCGCGCGCTCGGGCGTCGGCAGCACATAGGCGTTCAGCACGCCGTTCGCCGCCTCGATCGCTTCGATATGTGCGCGCGCGAGCTCGGTCGCCGAGAACGACTTGTCGCGCAAGCCAGCCCGCGCCTCGGCGATGGTCAGATCGGTGAGCTCGGTCACTGCGCCAGAATCTTTCCGCAATAGGCAAACGTGCCGAGGTCGGTCTGTTTGCCCTGAGCATCGGTCATGGAAACTTGCACGCCCATGCCCTTCGTTTTGCCCGGCTTGATCACGATGGTGTTCGGCTTGGCTGTCCCGCCGAATTGGCAGTTCGCCTTCACCGTGGTCGCTATGCCGCTTTTCGCGGCGTCGGTGAAATTGCAAACGAAGCCCGGCCCATAGAGATCGGTATTGTACAGCGCGTGGAAGGTGAATTTCTCAACGTCTTCCGGCAGCGTCTTCTTGATGACCGCGCAGCCTTTGCCGGTCGCGTACATCGCGTCGGGTAGCACGGCAGTTGGGTTCGCGGCCAAGCCCGCGCCCGCGCCTAGCATCCACACAGCGATGACAAGGGCGCAGCACTGCAATAGGCGCGTCCGAAGCATCGCGGCCCTACTCCTTCACCGTCTCGCAGCGAACATAAGCGCTGAATGCGCCGTAGACCTCGTACGGCGTGAATTCGTTCTCCGCGGGCTCGGACGGCTTGGGCGCGGCGCCGGCCTCTGCCGGGTCGAGCTCCTCGGCCGGCAGGTCCTCTCCGTCACCGGGGGCCTCCAGGCTTTCGTCGGGCGCCGCGTCGGTCGTGCGGGTGACGCCGAGCGTGCCGTCGTCTTTCCGTGCGATGGCGAACATGTCCGGGTAGATATAGCCCTGGTCGTCGCAGAATGCCGTAGCGAGCCAGCTCATCTCGTTGCGCGCCGTCACGTTCAGGAACGCGCAGCTCTGCCCATAGCTTTGGGTGCCGGATTTGGTGAGAATGCGAAAGTCGAAATTCTCGCCGAGCTCGTTCGTGGTTTTCTTGGCGAGCTTTTCGCAGCCCTCCTTCGACGAGGCGAAAACGCCTTCGGGAAAGTCCTGGGCGGTCGCCGGGACCGCGCCGAGCGTCGCCAGCCCGGCCATGACGAGAAGGACGCGCGTCACCTCCGCCCCCTACTCGACGATCTTCGGTACGACGAAGTAATGATCGTCGACCTTCGGCGCGTTCTTGAGGATGTCGTCGGCGCAGAAGCCGTCGGTGACCACGTCCTCGCGCTTCTTCATGGTCATGGCGGCAACGCGCGTCATCGGCTCGACATCGCTGGTGTCGAGCTCGTCGAGCTGTGCGACCCAGTCGAGAATGCCGGAAAGCTCGGTCTCCAGCCGCTCGGCCTCCTCATCGGTGATGGCGATGCGGGCGAGCCGGGCGATGCGGTGGACTGTGGCGCGGTCGACGGACATGGCGGGCCGAAAGGGTGGATGCGGAGGTTTGCTGGCGTTCCTCTACCACCCGCCCCGCCGGGCGGCAACGTGGCTAACCGCTACATCACGGGCCGTAGCCGCAGTCTCCTTCCCCCTTGAGGGGGAGGGCAGCGATGCTTCGCCACGCAGTGGCGATTAGCATCGCGGGTGGGGGTAATTTCTTTGGACGGAGCAAGGCCGCTTACCCGCCTCCGCGCGCCGAAAGGCGCGCGCCCTAAAGGGGGAGCAAAACGAGTGGAATGACGCTAGACCTCGAACGGCACGCCGACCTTGGGCACGACCACGGCCTTGCTGTCCATCTCCGCGACGAAGCTGTCCGCCGTCGGGTCGAGCACCGGGAAAGTCCCGTAATGGCACGGCACGATGGTCTCGAACTGGAAGAAGCGCTTGCAGGCGAGCGCCGCCGTCTTGGCGCCCATGGTGTAGCGGTCGCCGATCGGCACGAAGCCGACCTGCGGCCGGTGGATCTCGTTGATCAGCCCCATGTCGGAGAAGATCGCCGTGTCGCCCATGTGATACACGGTCTTGCCGTCCTTCACCGCGATCACGAGCCCGCAGCACGCCCCGAGATAGACGGGACGCCCGTCGATCATGTTGGAGGCCGAATGCCAGGCGGGAACGAAGGTCAGGTCGAAATGGCCGTGATAGAGCGTGCCGCCGGTATTGCCGCCATCGACGCGGTCGACGCCACGCCCGGCGAGGAACGTCGCGAGTTCGTGCACGGCGAGCAGCGGCGCGCCGGTCTCCTTGCAGATCTCGACCGTGTCACCCAGATGGTCCTCGTGGCCGTGGGTCAGCGCCACATGGGTCACGCCCTTGACCGCGTCGAGCAGCTTGATGCCCGTCTTCTCGAACGTGGCATTGTGCGTCAGGAACGGATCGATCAGGATGCTGACCCCGCCTCCGTCGATGCGGAAGCAGGAATGGCCGAACCAGGTAATCTTCATGTGCCTTCACCCCTTGATGCTGCTCTTTCCGTGACTGTAGCACCTCTCGTCGCGATAGAAGACCTGCCGAAGCTGCTCGCGCGCGATGCGCGGCTGCTCGGCCTCGATCTCGGCACCAAGACCATCGGCCTTGCGCTCTCCGACGTGACGCGCACGGTGGCAACACCCTACGACACGATCCGTCGCACGAAATTCACCGCCGACATCAAGCCGATTCAAGAACTGATTGAAACGACTCAGGTTGGCGGCTTGGTGATCGGACTGCCGCTCAATCTCGACGGCACGGAAGGTCCGCGCGCGCAATCGACCCGCGCCTTCGCCCGCAATATCGCGAACCATGTCGCCGTGCCCATCGTGTTCTGGGATGAGCGGCTGTCGACCGCCGCCGTCGAGCGGCATCTCATCGAGGCGGATGCCTCGCGCAAGCGCCGTGCCGAGGTGATCGACCGCATGGCAGCCGCCTATATCCTGCAAGGCGCGCTCGACCGGTTGAAGCGTCTCGCGGAATAGCGTGGAACGGAAGGAACGGCTGGCTAGCCCGGCTGACCGCCGAACATCCAATAGCCCGTCGGGTTGTCGGGGCAGAGGCCGACGCCGCACAGCGCGAGCGCCGCGATCACTTCCAGCACGACCAGCACCGCGAATATGAGGAAGGCTGCCAGCGCCAGCGGCCTGAGCCGCGTAGAGATCGGCCCCATCTGCGCGAACTGCCGGTCGGAGAACAACATCAGCGCGCTGCCGATCAGGATCAGCGCGAAGAAGATGAACGCCCAGCTATAGAGGTGCAGCCCGAGCACGGCGTTGCCGTACGGGGTCGAGCCCGGAACGATATGCAGCAGGACCTGGCGCATGGCGATGCCGGCGCCCGCGAGCGCGCTCAGGATGACGACCGCGTAGTGGCTTGGCTTCGGCCCGAAGATGATGTTGAGCGCAAGCCCGAAGCCCACCGCGACGAACGCCGCGCGCTGCAGCAGGCAGAGGGGGCACGGCAGGTCGCCGAACCAGAACTGGTCGAAGAACGCCGCGAGCAGCACGAGGTTGACGAGCACGAGCCCCAAGGCATTAAGCAGCCTCGACAAGTCGGCCGTCACGCTCGGTCCCCCTTAGATCAAAGCGCGATGTTGAGAACTTCGGTCATGTGTATGCGGAACAGCACGATCATCACCAGGAACCCGGCGACCCAGAACCCCATCGCCGCCCCGCGCTGCCTGAGCCATGCGGCGCCGAGGCCGCAGGCGAATAGAAGAAACGGCAAGCTCATCATGGCGCAGCCTCCGCCCGGCTGGGAACCCCTACCCTCACCCGGCACGTTCGACGCGTTACGTCCACACGCTGACGCAAAACGAATCGCTATGGGGCCAAGGTATTGAAATTCCGAAAGATGACAAGCCCGATCGTGCTTCGCCTCACGCCTGGTGCGGGGCCGCGCGGGCCAGGATCGCGCGCATATCGGCCCGCGCCAGCCCCGCGCCATAGGTGTTGCGCCAGGGGCCGGCGAGCCGCGTGGCGAGGAAGGCATCGCTGATCGCGCTCGGCGCATGATGCAGCAGCAGCGCGCCAGCATTCACCGCCGCGAGCTGCTCGATCAGCGTGCGGGCTTGCGCCGGATCGCGCCGCGCCTCGACCAGCAAGGCCTTGAGGCGGTCGAGCGCGCTCGTAAGCCGCGTATCCCCCGCCGCGAGTGCCGCGAACTCCGACACGACGAGCTCGACGGCCTCGGGCTCGCGCTCGAGCACGCGCAGGACGTCGAGACCCATGACATTGCCTGAGCCTTCCCAGATCGCGTTGACCGGCACCTCGCGATAGAGCAGCGGGAAGCCGCTCTCCTCGACATAGCCGTTGCCGCCCATGCACTCCATCGCCTCGCAAGCGAGCGGCGGTGCCGTCTTGCACACCCAATATTTGGTGACCGGCGTCATCAGCCGGCGATACGCGGCCTCGCCCGGGTCGTCGCGCGCGTCGAAGGCGCGCGCGAGCCTGAAGGCGAGCGCGGTCGCGGCCTCAACGTCGAGCGCCATGTCGGCGAGCACTTGGCGCATGAGCGGCTGGTCGATCAGCTTCTTCTGGAACACGCTGCGATGGCGCGCATGATGAATGGCCCGCGCGAGCGCCTGGCGCATGAGGCCGGCGGAGGACACGGCACAATCGAGTCGTGTCAGGGTCACCATGTCGATGATGGTGGCGATGCCCCTACCCTCCTCGCCGACGAGATGCGCGACCGCGTTGTCGAACTCGATCTCGGACGAGGCGTTGGAGCGGTTGCCGAGCTTGTCCTTGAGCCGCACCATCCGCAGCCCGTTCAGCGCGCCATCAGGTAGGAGCCGCGGCAGCAGGAAGCAGGACAGACCGCCTTTCGCCTGCGCCAGCACCAGGAACGCATCCGACATTGGCGCGGACAGGAACCATTTGTGCCCGGTGATCGCGTATGTGCCGGCAGCGTGGTCTGTTGGTTCGGCGCGCGTGGTGTTGGCGCGCACGTCGGTGCCGCCCTGCCGCTCGGTCATGCCCATGCCGAGCGTCACCGCGCGCTTCTCCGCAAACGGCACGGCGGACGGATCGTAGTCGCGCACCAAGATCTTCGGCAGCCAGTCGCGCGCAAGCTCAGGCGCGTGCAAGAGCGAGGCGACCGCCGCGTGGGTCATGGTGATCGGGCAGCAATGGCCGGGCTCCATCTGTGCCGCCAGGTAGCTCCCGGCACAGCGCGCCACATGCGCGCCTTCGCGCGGACGCTCGCCGGTGGGCAGATGCTGCCAGGTCGAGCAATGCAGCCCTGCCCCCGCGCTGATCGCCATCACCGCGTGATAGGCAGGATGGAACGTGACCGTGCCGGCAGCGTCGAGAACCGGCGGATGCACGTTGGCGAGCCGGCCGAGCTCGATCGCCCCCGCGCTGCCGGCCACCCGCCCGAACGCCTCGAGCGCCGCGTTCGCCCAACCGGCGCCCTCACGCGCCACAGCTTCCCGCAGCGCGCGGTCTGACGCGAACAGGTTCACGTCCGCGAAAGGCGGGCTTTGATTGGCAGCCTCGTCGGTCGGGGTCGCGGGCTCGGCCATGGGGCAAGCTCCCATGCTGCGCGGAAAACAACCTTACTGCATTTAACGCGCACCACGCTTGCCGTGCCCAGCGCGCCGGCCTATACAGTCATCTTCGATGAGCCTTGCCTCCCAAGCCACCGAACTCTCTTTCCCTCATCGGCATCTCCTTGGAATCGAAGGCCTTTCGCGGGCCGAGATCGTGTCCCTGCTCGACCTCGCCGAGGAGGCTGCGAAGCTCAGCCGCCAAGTCGCCAAGAAACGCGACGATCTTCGCGGCCGCACGCTGATCAATCTCTTCTTCGAGGCCTCGACCCGGACGCAGAACTCCTTCGAGCTGGCGGGAAAACGGCTCGGCGCCGACGTGATGAACATGTCGATCCCGACCTCCTCGGTGCAGAAGGGCGAGACCCTGATCGACACCGCCGTGACGCTCAACGCCATGCGCCCCGATATCCTCGTGGTGCGCCATCACGCGGCCGGCGCGGTGGAGCTGCTGTCGCAGAAGGTCGATTGCTCGGTGATCAACGCGGGCGACGGCAGTCACGAGCACCCGACGCAAGCCCTGCTCGATGCGCTGACCATCCGCCGCCATAAGGGCGAGATCGAAGGCCTGACGGTGGCGATCTGCGGCGACATCCTCCACTCGCGCGTGGCGCGCTCGAACATCTTCCTGCTCAACACGCTCGGCGCACGCGTCCGCGTGATCGCGCCCTCGACCCTGCTCGCCGCCGGCATCGAACGGCTCGGCGTCGAGGTCTACAACTCGATGTGGGCGGGGCTCGAAGGCGCCGACATCGTCATGATGCTCAGGCTACAACGCGAGCGTATGACCTCGGCGCTGATCCCGAGCCAGCGCGAATATTTCCACTTCTTCGGCCTCGACTACGACAAGCTCGCCCGCGCCAAGCCCGACGCGCTCGTCATGCATCCGGGCCCGATGAACCGCGGCGTCGAGATCGATAGCAATGTCGCCGACGATGCGCGGAGCGTCATCCGCGAGCAGGTCGAGATGGGCGTCGCCGTGCGCATGGCCGTGCTGCAGGCGCTCGCCCGCCATTTGCCGAACCGGTGAGCCCCATGGACGTGCTCGACCTCGAACAACCCGCCTCGACCCGCCCGGTCGCGCTCGTCAATGCGCGGCTGGTCGATCCCGCGACGGGTCTCGACCAGCAAGGCGGCGTGCTGATCGCGCATGGCGAGATCGCCGATCTCGGCCCGCATATCGCCGACGGCCAGCTCGGCGACGCGGAGCCCATCGATTGCGGCGGCCGCGTGCTCGCGCCGGGGCTGATCGACATGATGGTATCGACCGGCGAGCCGGGCCACGAACATCGCGAGACACTCGCAACGGCCAGCCGCGCCGCGGCGGCCGGCGGCGTCACCACCATCGTCGTCATGCCGAACACCGACCCCGTGATCGACGATGTGGCGCTGGTCGATTTCATCCTGCGCCGCGCGCGCGACACGGCGCTGGTCAACGTGCATCCCATGGCCGCCATGACCAAGGCGCTGGCCGGCGAGGAGATGAGCGAGATCGGCCTGCTTGCCGAGGCCGGCGCCATCGCCTTCGCCAACGGCAAAGCGAGCCTCGCCAACGCCAAAGTGATGCGCAACGTCCTCGCCTACGCCAAGGATTTCGGCGCGCTCATCGTGCACCACCTCGAAGACCCGCATCTCGCCAAGGACGGCGTGATGAACGAGGGCGAGGTCGCGACGCGTCTCGGACTGCGCGGCGTGCCGGCCGCGGCCGAGACCATCATGCTCGAACGCGACATCCGCCTCGTCGAGCTGACCGGCGGCCGCTACCACGCCGCGCAGATCTCCTGTCGCGCTTCGCTCGACATCATCCGCGCCGCCAAGGCGCGCGGGCTGCCCGTCACCTGCGGCGTGTCGATCAACCACCTCACGCTCAACGAGAACGACATCGCGCCCTATCGCACCTTCTTCAAGATGAAGCCGCCACTTCGCTCGGAGGACGATCGCCGCGCCATGGTCGAGGGCGTTGCGAGCGGCGATATCGACGTGATCGTCTCGGCGCACGACCCCCGCGGCGCCGAAGGCAAGCGCCGGCCGTTTGCCGACGCGAATGACGGCGCCATCGGGCTCGAGACGCTGCTCGCGGCCGCGCTCCGGCTCTATCACAACGGCGAGGTCGAACTGCACCGCCTGCTCGCGGCTATGTCCGCGAACCCCGCGCGCCTGCTGGGCTTGAAGAGCGGGCGACTCGCCAAGGGCGCACCGGCCGACCTCGCGGTGATCGATCTCGCCACGCCCTGGACGCTCGAGCCTGAGCAGCTCCGCTCCAAGTCCAAGAACACGCCGTTCGACGGCGCGCGCTTCGAGGGGCGCGTCCTGCTCACCCTCGTTGCCGGCCGCTTCGTCTACTACTACGCTGATCCGTTCGGGCCTTGAGCATGATCCGGAAAAGTGGGAACCGGTTTTCCGATAAGATCATGCGTCAATAAGAGCGCCGTCTCGCGAGCCAAGGGGGGTCGATGTCGCCTGCCGATTGGAATGGCGCCCTCCTGCTCGCCGCCGCCTTCGCCCTCGGCTATCTGCTCGGCTCCATCCCGTTCGGGTTGATCCTCGGCAAGCTTGCGGGCCTCGGCGATGTCCGCGCGGTCGGCTCGGGCAATATCGGCGCGACCAATGTGCTGCGTGCCGGCGGCAAAGGGCTCGCGGCGCTCACGCTGCTGCTCGATGCGGCGAAAGGCACTGCCGCGGTGCTGATCGCCGCGCGCTTCGGCGGTGACTTGGGCGCGATGGCCGCGGGCCTTGGCGCCTTTCTCGGACATCTTTATCCGGTGTGGCTGGGCTTTCGCGGCGGCAAGGGCGTGGCGACCTATATCGGCGTGATGCTCGGGCTCTATTGGCCCGCGGCGCTCTTCTTCTGCGCGGTCTGGCTGCTGGTCGCGCTCGTGACGCGCTATTCCTCGCTCGCCGCGCTGGCCGCCGCGGCAGCGACGCCGGCCCTGCTGGCGGTGCTCGGTTACTGGACGCTTGCCGCGCTCGCGCTCGTCTTCACCGTGCTGCTCATCGTCCGGCATCGCTCGAATATCGAACGCCTGATCGGGCGCGAGGAGACGCGGATTGGCGAAGGCAAGCACTAGACCGGCGCGGGTGACGCGGCTCGACCGCGGCCAGCGTCTCAACTGGCTCAGGCTGATCCGCAGCGAGAATGTCGGGCCGGCCACGTTCCGCGCGCTGGTCAACCAGTTCGGCGGCGCGGAAGGCGCGCTTCAAGCGCTGCCTGAGCTGTCGCGGCGCGGCGGGCGCATGCACGATATTCGGCTCTGCAGCGAAGACGAGGCGGAAGCCGAGCTGGCACGCGCCGAACGCCTCGGCGCGCATCTCGTCGCGATCGGCGAGCATGGTTATCCGCCCGCGCTCGCGCAGGTCGATGCACCGCCGCCGTTGCTCTATGTGAAGGGCCGGCTCGACCTTGCTATGGCGCCGATCGTTGCGGTGGTCGGCGCGCGGAACGGCTCGGCCATCGGCCAGAAATTCACCCGCGCGCTGGCGAGCGATCTCGGGCTCGAAGGCTTCGTGGTGGCCTCGGGGCTCGCGCGCGGCATCGATACGGCGGCGCATGTCGCTTCGTTGGAACGCGGCACCGCGGCGGTGCTCGCGGGTGGGATCGACATCGTCTATCCGCCCGAGAACGAGGAGCTGCATCACGCCATCGGCGAGAAGGGTCTCTTGATCAGCGAGCGTCCGCCGGGCTTTTCGCCGCGCGGTAAGGACTTCCCGCGCCGGAACCGGCTGATCTCGGGCATCGCGCTCGGCGTCGTGGTGGTCGAGGCGGCGGAGCGGTCCGGCTCGCTGATCACCGCGCGGTTCGCGGGCGAGCAGGGCCGCGAGGTGTTCGCGGTGCCGGGCAGCCCGCTCGATCCGCGCGCCTCCGGCACCAACAACCTCATCAAGCAGGGCGCGACCTTGACGACGTCCGCGCGCGACGTGATCGAGGCGCTGGCGCCGATCCTCGGCCGCCCCCTCGGGCCGCCGCCCATCGAGCTCGCGTCTTCCGATGACGAGCGCACGCCCGAGCCCCTGCCCGACATTCGCCAGAGCGAGCGGGAGAGGGTCGTGAGCGCGCTCGGCCCAAGCCCGGTCGATATCGACGAATTGATCCGCGCGACCGGGGTCGAGACCCGCAAGGTGCATATCGTGCTGCTCGAGCTCGACCTTGCCGGACGCCTGCAACGCCATGGGCGCCAGCTCGTCTCGCTGATCGACCTCTAGCCAGAGGCCGGTCGCTAGCCCTGGGATTGGCCCTGCGACTTGCCCGACGCCTTGGTGCTCTTCGCCTCCTCGACCGCTACGGCGATGAGATAGGCAAGGAACGGCAGGTTGGCGTTGTGCGCCATGAGCCGCAGGCCTTCGAGCAGCGAGCCGATATAGTCGGCCGCCTCCTGGGGCGTCAGGCCCGAGCCATCCCCAAATGAATCTGCGGTGCCGGCCGGAGGCCGAGATCCCGTCCCCGCCATAATGTTCTGCCTTGGTTCGCGTAGACTTCCCGAGCCGGCGCCGGAAACGGCCGTTTTTCAGGCGCGCCAAAGGCTCCAACCCTCAGGACTCTCTTAGCATCCTAAGGTTGTTCTGATTAATGTACACCCTTACAAGTTGTCAATCGCCCCGAGCCAAATTTGACAGAGGCGGCACAAGACACCATTTTCGGGCGCGTAGCCGGGGCCAAGCCGCCCCCTGAACCCTGAGCCTGGCGCGTTTTCTCGCGGGCTAGGAAGTCTCAATGAACATCGTCATCGTCGAATCGCCCGCCAAGGCAAAGACCATCAACAAATATCTCGGGCCGAGCTACCGCGTGATCGCCTCCTACGGCCACGTGCGCGACCTGCCTGCCAAGAACGGTTCGGTCGAGCCCGAGAAGGACTTCGCCATGCATTGGGACGTCGATCCCAAGGCGGCGAAGCGGCTGGACGAGATCGCGCGCGCCGTCAAGGGGGCCGCGAAGCTGGTCCTCGCCACCGACCCCGACCGCGAGGGCGAGGCCATCTCCTGGCACGTGCTGCAGATCCTCGACCGCAAGAAGGCGCTGACCGGCGTCCCCGTCGAGCGCGTCGTGTTCAACGCGGTGACCAAGGAGGCGGTGCTCGACGCCATGCGCCACCCGCGCGCGATCGACGGCCCGCTGGTCAACGCCTATCTCGCCCGCCGCGCGCTCGACTATCTCGTCGGCTTCACCCTCTCGCCGGTGCTGTGGCGGAAGCTCCCCGGCGCGCGCTCGGCCGGCCGCGTGCAGTCGGTGGCGCTGCGCCTCGTCTGCGACCGCGAGCTCGAGATTGAGCAGTTCAAGGCGCAGGAATATTGGACCCTCGTCGCGGAGCTCGCGACCGCCAAGAACGAGACCTTCGAGGCGCGGCTCGTCATCGCCGACGGCAAGAAGCTCGACAAGTTCGACATCCCCGACCAGGCGACCGCAACCCGGCTGAAGGATGCGCTCGAAGGCGGCCGCTTCGCCGTCGGCACCATCGAGAGCAAGTCGCAGCGCCGCCATCCCGCGCCGCCCTTCACCACCTCGACGCTCCAGCAGGAAGCCTCGCGCAAGCTCGGTTACTCGCCGCGCCACACTATGCAGCTCGCGCAGCGCCTCTATGAGGGCGTGGACATGGGCGGCGAGAGCGAGGGCCTCATTACTTATATGCGGACCGACGGCGTGCAGATCGTGCCGGAGGCCATCTCGGCCATCCGCCGCCTCGTCACGAGCGCCCACGGCAACCGCTACGTGCCGCCCTCGCCGCGCCAATACGAGACCAAGGCCAAGAACGCGCAGGAAGCGCACGAGGCCATCCGTCCGACCGACTTCTCCAAGGAGCCTAACAAAGTCTCCCGCTATCTCGATCCGGACGCGGCCAAGCTCTACAAGCTGATCTGGCAACGCACCTTGGCGAGCCAGGCTTCGAGCGCCGAGATCGAGCGCACTACCGTCGAGATCGAGGTGGCCGGCAGCGACGGCAAGCCTTACGGCGTCCGCGCCACCGGCTCGGTGATCCGCTTCGACGGCTTCCTCAGGATCTACGAGGAAGGCGTTGACGATGCGATCGGCGAGGACGGTGCCCTGCCCGCTCTCGCCCAAGGCGACAAGCTCGACCCGCGCGAGATCGTCGCCAAGCAGCATTTCACCGAGCCGCCGCCGCGCTATAGCGAGGCGACCCTCATCAAGAAGATGGAGGAGCTCGGCATCGGCCGCCCCTCCACCTACGCCTCAACGCTCAACGTCCTGCGCGACCGCGAATATGTCCGCATCGACAAGAAGCGGCTTTACCCGGAAGACAAGGGCCGGCTCGTCACCGCGTTCCTCGAGAGCTTCTTCCGCCGCTATGTCGAATACGACTTCACCGCCGACCTTGAGGAGAAGCTCGACCTGATCTCGGCGGGCAAGCTCGAATGGAAGGACGTGCTGCGCGATTTCTGGCGCGAGTTCATCGCCGCGGTGAACGATATCGGCGATCTCCGCATCGCCGAGGTGCTGGAAGCGCTCAACGAGCTGCTCGGACCCCACATCTTCCCGGAGACGAGCGAAGGTGGCGATCCGCGCGCCTGCCCCTCCTGCGATGTCGGCCGCCTGAGCCTCAAGGTCGGCAAGTTCGGCGCCTTCATCGGCTGCTCGAACTACCCCGATTGCCGCTTCACCCGCCAGCTTGCGGACACCGGCGACAAGCCGGCCATCGGCGCCGAAGGCAAGCTGCTCGGCACGGATCCCGAGACCGGGCTCGACGTGACGCTGCGCACGGGCCGCTTCGGCCCTTACGTCCAGCTCGGCGAACAGAACGGCAAGGACGAGAAGCCGAAGCGCGCCTCGATCCCGAAAGGCACCGATCCCGAAACCCTCGCGCTCGAAAAGGCGCTGGCGCTGCTCGCCCTCCCGCGCGAGATCGGCGCCCATCCCGAGACCGGCAAGCCGATCCTGGCGGGCTTCGGCCGCTACGGGCCTTACGTCCAGCATGACGGCAAATATGCGAGCCTCGCCACGCCTGAAGAGGTGTTCGAGGTTGGCATCAACCGCGCCGTGAGCCTGCTCGCCGAGAAGGCGGCGAACCGCAGGCCGCAAGGCGCGAGCGTCATCAAGGAGCTCGGCGAGCACCCGGACGGCGGCGGCAAGGTGCAGGTGCTGTCTGGCCGCTACGGACCTTACGTGAAGCACGGCAAGGTCAACGCCACCCTGCCGCGCGACCGCGCGCCTGAAGAGGTGACGATGGACGAGGCGGTCGCGCTGATCGCCGCGCGCGCCGCCAAGGGTCCGGCCAAGAAACGGGGCAAGGCCCCCGCCAAGGCAAAGGCCGCGCCGAAAGAGAAGGCGCCCGCCAAGGCGAAGTCCCCGGCGAAAGGCAAGGCGACCGCGCGCAAGGGCGGGGGCAAGGCCAGCAAAGAGGCCGTCGAAGAGACGGCGGGCTGAGCGGCGGCGGTGGCACAACGCAAGGGGGCGCCCGCCACACGCAAGAAGCAGGCGGGCAAGCTTCCCTCCAAGCAGGACATTCTTGATTTCCTCGCCGGCGCGACCGGCGAAGCCGGAAAGCGCGAGATCGCGCGCGCCTTCAACGTCAAGGGGAGCGATCGCATCGCCCTGAAGGCGCTCTTGCGCGAGATGGCCGATGACGGGCTGATCGCGGGCTCGCGCCGGAAGCTCCAGCGTCCCGGCGTGCTGCCGCCCGTTACTGTGCTCGAAATCACCGCGCGCGACCGCGACGGCGAGTTCGTGGCGCGGCCTGCGAATTGGGACGAAGAGCACGGGCCCCCTCCCCGCGTCCTGATGGTCGAGAGCCGCCGCGACACCGCGCCACCGGCAGGCATCGGCGATCGCGTGCTCGCGCGCATCACCCAGCTCGGCGCGGACGCCGACTACCCGTACCAGGCGCGCACCATCAAGAAGCTGCCGCGGACCGCCGGGCGAAGCCTGCTCGGCATCTTCCGCTCGCTGCCGGGCGGGACGGGCGTGATCGATCCGATCGACCGTAAGCAGCTCCGCGAATGGCCGGTCGCGCGCGGCAGCACCGGGGATGCCGAGAACGGCGAGCTGGTGCGCTTCGAGCTGGCGCGCTCAGGGCGCTTCGGCGTCCAGGGCGCGCGCGTCACCGAGCGGCTCGGCAGCCCATCCGAGCAGCGCGCAACGAGCCTGATCGCCATCCATGCGCACGGCATCCCGGACGTGTTTCCCGAGCCCGTGCTTGCCGAAGCCGAGGCCGCCAAGGAACCCGAGCTCAAGCGCCGCGAGGATCTACGCCATCTGCCGCTCGTCACCATCGATCCCGTCGATGCCCGCGACCATGACGATGCGGTGTGGGCCGAGCCGGACCCCGATCCCAAGAACCGCGGCGGCTATGTGGTGATCGTCGCCATCGCCGATGTCTCGGCTTACGTGAAGTCCGGCGGCGCGCTCGACAAGGAAGCGCGCAAGCGCGGCAACTCGGTCTATTTCCCCGACCGCGTTGTGCCGATGCTGCCCGAGCGCATTTCCAACGATCTCTGCTCGCTGAAGGAAGGCGAGAACCGCGCCTGCCTCGCCGTGCGCATGGTGTTCGACAAGGATGGCCGGAAGCTCGGCCACCGTTTCCTGCGCGGTCTGATGCGCTCAGCAGCCAGCCTCACCTATGAGCAGGCGCAAGCCGCGATCGACGGGCGTCCCGACGAGACCACAGGTCCGCTGCTCGATACGGTATTGCGTCCGCTCTGGGGCGCTTACGCGGCGCTCGAGATTGCGCGCAACGAGCGGGGCCCGCTCGACCTCGACCTGCCGGAGCGCAAGATCCTGCTCGACGATCAGGGCCGCGTGCGCGCCGTGGTGAGCCCGCCTCGGCTCGATGCGCATCGGCTGATCGAGGAGTTCATGATCGCGGCCAATGTCGCCGCGGCCGAGACGCTGGAGGCTAAGCGCTCGCCGCTGATCTATCGCGTGCACGACGCACCGTCGAAGGAGAAGTTTGCGGCGCTTGGCGAGTTCCTCGCCACCATCGGCCAGAAGCTGCCGAAGGCTGGCGTGCTCAAGCCCGCGCAGTTCAACCGCATCCTCGCCGATACGCGCGCGACGCCGACCGCGGAGCTGGTGGGAGAGGTCGTGCTGCGCAGCCAGGCGCAAGCCGTCTACAGCGCCGCCAATTTCGGGCATTTCGGACTGAACCTGCGCCGCTATGCGCATTTCACCTCGCCCATCCGCCGCTATGCCGATCTCATCGTGCACCGCGCCCTGGTGCGCGCGCTCGGCTTCGGCAATGACGGGCTGACCGACGGAGAGATCGAGCAGCTCGACGAGATCGCGCAAGCCATCTCCGATACGGAGCGCCGCGCCATGGCGGCAGAGCGCGAGACGGCGGACCGGCTGATCGCGGCCTATCTCGCCGACCGCATCGGCGCGAGCTTCGCCGCGCGCGTTTCGGGGCTGGTGCGGAGCGGGCTGTTCGTACGGCTGGTCGAGACGGGCGCCGACGGCTTCGTGCCCGCCTCCGGGATCGGCCGCGAATATTTCTATCACGACGAGGTGCGGCAGGCCTTGGTCGGCGAGGAGTCGGGGCTCGCCTACCAGCTCGGCGATCCGGTCGAGGTGCGGCTGGTCGAGGCGATCCCGACCGCCGGCGCGCTCAGATTCGAGATGCTGAGCGAGGGACGTAAGCTCGAGGGGGGCACGAAACAGAGGCGCGCGGGACCGCCGCGTGCTAAGGGAGGGCCGAAGGGCAAGCGGGGGCCGCGGCAACAAGCGCGTGGCGCGTCCCGCAAGCGGCGGTAGAAGGGAGCGTCATGCAGAAGCACGTCCACCAGCCTTACGACGGCCGTTCAGCCGGAGAGCGGTCGGTGGGCCAGGCCATGCTGCGCGGCGCGATGCTGAAATGCCCCGCCTGCGGGGTGGGCCGCGTGTTCGGGCGCTATCTGAAGGTCAACCCGTTTTGCCCGCATTGCGGCGAGGCGCTGCACCACCACCGCGCCGACGATGCCCCGCCCTATTTCACCATCACCATTGTCGGCCACATCGTCGTGAGCCTCGTGCTGTCGGTCGAGATGGCGCTGCGGCCGCCGCTCTGGGTGCACGCGGCACTGTGGCTGCCACTGACCGTCATCCTGGCCCTGGTCACGCTGCCACCGATCAAGGGGGCGCTGGTCGGGCTGCAATGGGCGCTTCTGATGCATGGCTTCGACCCGAACGCCAAGGAGGAGATCGGGGATAGCTTCGCGCCCGACCTGCCGGCGCCCACGCCCCGGCGGATCGTGCCGCCGCCCTCTTGAACTTACGCGCGCAGCCGAATAGGTTCCGGCACGAACGACGATACGCAGGCATAAACGCGCAAATCCGCGCTAAAACAGTTTCGAGACCGCCATGGCCAAGCCAATTACCCAGAAGATCAAGCTCGTGAGCACAGCCGGCACGGGCTTCTACTACGTGACGAAAAAGAACCCGCGCAATCAAACCGAGAAGCTCGTGTTCAAGAAATACGATCCGGTCGCGCGCAAGCACGTCGAATTCAAGGAAGCCAAGATCAAATAGGGCTGAGGGTCAGTAGACCGCAAGATGCCGGAGCGGCGGCCGCCAGGCTCTGCTTCACGGACGGTAGTTGGCCGGCCGAAACGCGGCGCTAACGAGGAGGCCACTCAGCCACGTTCCGGCCGGCCGAACCCCACGGACCCAGGAGATGCGGCGGACCTGAGCATCCGCAGGGTTAACCTGTATTCGCGGGAGTTGAGACGCCGGGTGCGGTCGAGAACTGCTTGCCTCTCCCCTGCCCGGTCTTTGCCTCCCGCGCAAATGCCGCTGCAACTTTGCATCAAATCACAAAGCAGACGGCAGTGGGATTAAATCTAACTAATTTTCTTGATTAGTACGATAAAAGCCTAGGCATTGTAAATCGTTAAGCATAATCCTTCAGTTTCCGCCTCAACCTCCGCACCATCACGCGCGACCCCGCGAAGCCGAGACGCCAGCGCGAATCGCCTGACCTGCAATCTATGCCGCGTCCGCCACGACCCGGTTGCGGCCGTCGCGCTTCGCGCAATAGAGCGCCTGGTCGGCCCGCTTGAGGATCAGCTCTGGCGTGTCGTCGGCGAACTCGAGCGCAGCCACCCCGACGCTTGCCGTAACGCCGATCGCGCCGGTCCGCTCGCCGGCCGGAAACGGCGCCGAAGCAATGCACTGGCGCAGGCGCTCGCCAACGAGATAGGCCTTGGCTAGGTCGGTATCGGGCATCACCACGACGAACTCCTCGCCGCCCAGCCTGCACGCCAGGTCGATGCCGCGGATGTTGCGGCGAACGCGCGCGGCGAACTCCCTGAGTACCGCGTCGCCCGCATCGTGCCCGTAGCTGTCGTTGACCGCCTTGAAGTGGTCGATGTCGAGCAGAAGCACGGAGATCGGCTTGCCGCGCTGCGAGGACTCCTCGAACAGCGTCTTGAGGTGGCTCGTCATGTAGCGGCGATTGTGCAAAGCCGTGAGCGGATCGAGGATTGCCATCTCCACGGTCTCTTCCAACCGCGTGCGTAGATGGTCGGTAAAGCGCTTGCGCTTCACCTGCGTGCGCACCCGCGCCAGGAGCTCGTTCGGGTCGACGGGGCGCACGATATAGTCGTTGACGCCCATGTCGAGCCCGCGCAGCAGGCGCGCATCGTCGCCCGGCTCGACGATGATGGTGATCGGGAGGTGCCTGGTCCGGTCGAGCGAACGGACCTGCGAGCAGAGCCTGAGCCCATCGGCATGTTCGAGGCTGAGGCTCACGATCAGCAGGTCGAAATCGCCGTCCGGCAGACGCAGCAGGGCGCGCGAAGGGTCAGACTCCCGCTCAACCTGCTGCTCGAACTTGAGTACCTCCAAGATGCGCTCGGCCGAACGTTCACGATCCTCGACGAGCAGCACGCGTCCGCCCTGGCCAAGCTGGTCGAGGTTCACGCCGAGCGAGGCGGCGAAGCCCATTTGCTCCTCGGTCGAGGCCCGCATCAGCATCTCGTCAGTGAGCATCTTGAGCCGCGCGACGTTCCTGACGCGCGTTATCAGCGCGATATCGTCGACCGGCTTGGTCAGAAAGTCGTCGGCGCCGGCTTCGAGCCCCTTGACCCGGTCCGTGGGCTGGTCGAGCGCGGTTACCATGATGACGGGGATATGCTGGGTACGCGGGTCTGCCTTGAGCCTGCGGCAGACCTCGAACCCGTCCATGCCGGGCATCATCACATCGAGCAGGATAACGTCGGCCCGCTCGCGGCCACAAATCTGCAGCGCCTCGGGACCGCTCTTCGCCGTGCGGACGACGAAATACTCGGCTGCGAGCCGAGCTTCGAGCAGCTTCACATTGGTGTCGACATCGTCGACGACGAGAACGCGCGCAGTCATGATCCGCTCTACCGCGCCTCGCCGATGAACTGCTTCACCGTATCGAGGAACATCATCACCGAGATCGGCTTGGAGATATAAGCCTCGCACCCGCCCTCGCGGATGCGCTCCTCATCTCCCTTCATGGCAAAGGCCGTGACGGCGACCACCGGGATCTCGCGGAGCTGGTCGTCCTCCTTGAGCCACTTGGTCACCTCGAGCCCCGACACCTCGGGGAGCTGGATGTCCATGAGGATGAGGTCGGGCCGATGTTCGCGCGCGAGCGCCAGCGCTTCCATGCCGTTCCGCGTTTGCAACGTCTTGTAGCCGTGCGCGTCGAGCAGGTCGCGGAACAGCTTCATGTTCAGCTCATTGTCCTCGACGATCAGAACGGTCTTCGTCATCGGCCTCGGTCCGGGCACTCGCGAATCGGCAGGCCCATGATCGGCCATTGTAGGGTAATGCGCCATGGCGGTCGGAGCCGGCCTACTCCTCCAGAACATGTTGGCTTGCTCCCATTTTTGTTCGGAGCTGATTTCACCGTAAACCCGTAACCAAACTCTTTAGACGCATAGCAAAACAGCCGGGAAACCGGGCTTTTTCGGGCTTGATGATCGAGGCCTTAGGCCTACGGCTTGCACGCGCCGGCTTTGAGATATTCGAGCGAGGTCAGCGTGCCGTGGATGGTGAAGTCGCCGTAGTCGATAAGCAGCTCGCGGCTCACGCCATTGGCATAGAGGCGGAAATCGATCTGGTAGCTCGGCGTGAGATCGCCGCCCTTCGCATCGAAATAGCCGATCGACACGGGCCACGACGCGAGGTCGCCGAGGCCCTTGTCCTCGGCAGGTTTCTCGAGCTTGGCCTCCGCGCCGGCCTTGACCTCTTGGCCGATAAAGGCCGTGGTGTCGTAGACCTTCCGCCCCTTCTCCGAACCGTCATAGATCTGGGCCTGCAGCACGCTCTTGCCGGCATGCGCCGCATCGATCAGGGCGAGACTGTGCTGGGTCGGAAACAGCACCTTGCCCGATAGGCTGAGCTCGGCCGAGGCGGGCTGGCTGAGCTTGACCTTGATCACCTCTTTCGGCGGCTCCCTTGTGGCGCGCCCCATGGTCACGTCGCTCAGTTTGTCATTCACGTATTGCGCCGACTGGAAGCGGAATTTATCGCCGTCCCCCTGCTCCCAGGTTGAGGAGCGAAGATCGGTCATGTTGGTCTGGCCCTGCGAATCGGTAAGCTGCGTGACCATGCGCATGTTCAGCGAGTAGCCGTCGCAAGCCGAGCCCGTGAACTCGAACACCATGCGCCCGTCGATGCCTGTTATGCCTGAAGCCGAGCGCGCATCGTCCAGCGTCATCTCGTAGATGGCGCGGTGCGGCGTGAGCTTGTTGACCTCTTTGACGGCCTGCGCCGCGGCGGGTCCATACAGCGCGGCGCCGAGAAACGGCGCCACAACGGCAAGCGCAATCCTTCGCCTCAAGTTAGCCATCCTCGGTCTTAACCCTGATCTGCCGGCCGCAAGAGGACCAGCGACCGCTGGTTTTCGCACCAACCGCAACGCCGGACAAGGGCCAGCGCGACGCAGCGGACGGCGCGCGGATTTTGCTTGCCCCGCAACGGCCTCTAACCGCAAGCTCCCGTCGGAAGGAAAGCCGCATGGCCGGAGAGATCGAAGCAAGGCTCAAGGCGCTCGACCTCGTGCTGCCCGAGGTGGCGAGCCCGGTGGCGAATTACGTCTCCTTCCTGCATCTCGACCGGCTGCTGTTCGTCTCCGGGCAGCTTCCCATGCAGGACGGCAAGGTGGTGTTTGCCGGCAAGGTCGGTGACAGCGTCGATCTCATCACGGGCCAGGCCGCAGCGCGGCTCTGCGCCGTCAATATTCTGGCGCAGGCCAAGGCCGCCTTGCGCGATCTCGACCGCATCGTGCAATTGCTGCGCCTCAACGGCTTCGTGAATGCGCCGCCCGATTTCACCGACCACCCGAAGGTGATCAACGGCGCATCCGACCTGATGGTCGAAATCCTCGGCAATAAAGGGCGCCATACCCGCATCGCCGTAGGCGTAGGCAGCCTGCCGCTCGGCGCGGCGGTCGAGATCGACGCGATCTTCGCCATCGACTAGCAACCCGGCGCGCCTCCCATGGGCGAACTCTACTGGCTCAGACGTCCTTTCGCGCATCGCGGGCTGCACGATGCTGAGCGCGGCGTCATCGAGAACAGCCTGTCAGCCGTCAAGGCCGCCATGGGCAAAGGCTATGCGGTCGAGGTCGACCTGCAATGCGCCGCGGACGACATGCCTGTGGTGTTCCACGACGCCAAGCTCGATCGGCTCACCGGCGAGACGGGGCCTGTCGCGGCGCGCGACGCCGAGGTGCTACACAAGATCCCGTTGCGCAATAGCGGCGACACCATCCTCCCCTTCACCGACCTGCTCGATCTCGTCGAGGGCCGCGTGCCGCTTCTGCTCGAGGTGAAGAGCGCCTGGCGCCGCGACGGCGTGTTCGAAAAGAACATCGCCAAGCCCCTTGCCGCCTACAAGGGCCCGGTCGGCGTAATGTCATTCGATCCTTATGCGGTGGCGGCGTTCCGCGAAGCGGCGCCCAGCATTTCGCGCGGGCTCGTCTCCGAGCGTTTCGGCAAGGACCAATGGCCGCAGCTCTCAGCGCGGCAGCGTTTCACCATGCGGCATTTGCTCACGTCCGCCTTCGCGCGGCCCCAGTTCATCGCCTACGATGTACGGGCGCTGCCTGCCGTGGCGCCGCTCGCAGCACGTCTCGCCGGCTTGCCGCTGCTCGCCTGGACAGTGCGAACCGAAGAGGAGCGCGTGCGTGCGCTCCGCTATGTGGACGCCATCATCTTCGAAGGCATCAGGCCGTAGCCGATGGGCGACATCGAGCAACCGCAAAGAACTACCGTCACCGAGCCGCGCTACACGGTGCGCACCGTCGCGCGGATTGCCGACGTGCCCGCGCGCGACTGGGACGCTTGCGCCGCTGACGCTTGCGCCGCTTCAGGTGACTCAAACTCTGCGCCGAGTCCAGCGAACCCATTCATATCTCATGATTTTTTGCATGCGCTCGAAGCGAGCGGTTCCGCCGCACGCGCGACCGGCTGGCTGCCGCAGCATCTCCTCCTTGAGGACGAGACGGGCGCGCTGCTCGGCTGCATGCCCTGTTATCTGAAGGCGCATAGCCAAGGCGAATACGTGTTCGATCATGGCTGGGCCGAAGCCTACGAGCGCGCCGGCGGGCGCTATTACCCGAAGCTGCAAGCTTCGGTGCCCTTCACGCCGGTCACCGGCCCGCGGCTGCTGGCGCGCGCGGGCGCCGACCGGGCCGAGCGCGAGGCGCTGCTGCTGCAAGCCGCCGTGCAGGTTGCCGATCAGCTCGACCTGTCGGGCCTGCATGTGACCTTTCTCACGCAGGACGAATGGAAGCTGGCGGGCGCACTCGGTTTCCTGCAGCGCACCGACCGTCAGTTCCATTGGCGGAATGACGGCTATGCAAGCTTCGAAGATTTCCTGGGGGCGCTCGCCTCGCGCAAGCGGAAAGCGATCCGGAAAGAACGGCGCGAAGCGCTTGAAGGCGGCATCGAGATCGAATGGGTGACGGGGGGAGACCTGACCGAGGCGCATTGGGATGCGTTCTTCGAATTCTACATCGACACCGGCTCGCGCAAATGGGGCTCGCCCTATCTAAACCGGCGCTGTTTCAGCCTGCTCGGCGAGAGCATGGCCGACCGTCTGCTGCTCGTGCTTGCCAAACGCGCGGGCCGCTACGTTGCCGGTGCGCTGAACGTGATCGGCGCCGATACGCTCTATGGCCGCTATTGGGGCGCGATCGAGGAGCACCCATACCTCCATTTCGAGATCTGCTATCACCAGGCCATCGACTTCGCCATCGCGCACGGACTTGCGTGCGTCGAGGCTGGCGCGCAAGGCTCGCACAAGCTCGCCCGCGGCTATCTGCCGGTCGAGACCTATAGTGTGCATTGGATCGCCGATCCCGGCCTGCGCCGCGCCGTTGCCGACTACCTCAAGCGCGAGCGGCGCGCCGTTTCTCGTGAGATCGCCCTGCTCGGCGAAGAATCGCCCTACCGCCAGGCGTGATTCTCCGGTTGACGTCGCGCCCGTAACGACTCGAAATGACTCAGGAAACGCAGCGCGCGAGGAGCACAATGGCCTACGACGAGAACAACATCTTCGCGAAGATGCTGCGCGGCGAGATCCCCTGCCACAAGCTCTACGAGGACGACGACACGCTCGCCTTCCTCGACATCATGCCGCGCTCGGAAGGCCACACGCTCGTCATCACCAAGGAGAAGGCGCGCGACCTGTTCGACATCTCGCCTGACGCGCTAGCGAAGACCATGGCGGTGGTGCAGAAGCTCGCGCCGAAGATCGCCGAAGCCGTGGGCGCCGACGGCGTGCTGATCCAGCAGTTCAACGGCGCGGCCGCCGGCCAGACCGTGTTCCACCTCCACGTCCATATCGTCCCACGCAAGGAGGGCGAGCCGCTGAAGCCCCATGCCGGCAAGATGGAGGATCAGGGGGAGCTTACCGCGGTGGCGGGGAAGATCAGGGCGAAGCTCTCGTAGGGTGGGCGAAGGCGCACTGCGCCGTGCCCACCGTCGGACGCCGCCGTGGGCAACGGCAAGTCGTTGCCCACCCTGCTATTTCGAGCCGAGCGGCACCTTGGGCACGAGGCTCGTGCCGACGGCACGCGGCTTGGCGGCGCGAGGCTTGCGCGCACCGGCCTTGCTGCCGCCCCGCGGCTTCGCCGTCCGCTCCTTGGCCGAGCGCTTGGGGCCAGAGCCGCCAGGCCCCTCCCCGTCAGGCTCGCTGTCCTCGGGGTCGCGCGGGCGGATCGGCGTGTCGGGCTTCAGATACTCGAAGCCGAGCAGCTTCTCGTCGCCCTTCTCCTCGACTAGCACGCGCACGATGCCGCCATCCTTCAGCGCACCGAACAGGATCTCCTCGGCGAGCGGCTTCTTGATGTGCTCCTGGATGACGCGCGCAAGCGGCCGCGCCCCGAACTTGTCGTCATAGCCGCGCTCGGCGAGCCAGGCATTCGCCTCGGGCGTCAGCTCGATGGTGATGTTCCGGTCGCCGAGCTGCGCCTCGAGCTGGAACACGAACTTCTCGACCACCTTGGCGATCACCTCGGGCGAGAGATTGGCGAACGGAATGATCGCGTCGAGCCGGTTGCGGAACTCCGGCGAGAACAGGCGGTTGATCGCCTCCTCGTCGTCGCCTTCGCGCTTCGAGCGGTTGAAGCCGATCGCCGCCTTGGCAAGGTCGGTGGCGCCGGCGTTCGTGGTCATGATCAGGATCACGTTCTGGAAGTCGACCCGCTTGCCGTTGTGGTCGGTCAGCTTGCCGTGATCCATCACCTGCAACAGGATGTTGAACAGGTCCGGATGCGCCTTCTCGATCTCGTCCAGCAGCAGCACGGAATGCGGATGCTGATCGATGCCGTCGGTGAGCAGCCCGCCCTGATCGAAGCCGACATAGCCTGGAGGCGCGCCGATCAACCGCGAGACGGTGTGCCGCTCCATATACTCGCTCATGTCGAAGCGGAGCAGCTCCACGCCGAGCAGCGAGGCAAGCTGGCGCGCGACCTCGGTCTTGCCGACGCCGGTCGGGCCGGAGAACATGTAGTTGCCGATCGGCTTGCCAGGCTCGCGTAGTCCCGCGCGCGACAGCTTGATCGCGGCGGCCAGCGCCTCGATGGCGCGGTCCTGGCCGAACACCACGCGCTTCAAATCCTCGTCGATCGCGCGCAAGACTTCTTGATCCGTCTTCGACACGGTCTTCGGGGGGATGCGCGCCATGGTAGCGATAGTCGACTCGACCTCCTTCACGCCGATCGTCTTCCGCCGCTGCCGCTCGGGCAGCAGCATCTGCGAGGCGCCGGTCTCGTCGATCACGTCGATCGCCTTGTCGGGCAGCTTGCGGTCATGGATGTACTTAGCCGACAGCTCGACCGCCGACTTAATCGCCTGGCTGGTGTAGCGCACGCGGTGGAAGTCCTCGAAATAGGGCTTCAGCCCTTTCAGGATCTCGATCGCATCCGGCACCGACGGCTCGTTCACGTCGATCTTCTGGAAGCGGCGAACAAGCGCCCGGTCCTTCTCAAAATGCTGGCGGTATTCCTTGTAGGTGGTCGAGCCGATGCAGCGCAGCGTCCCCGACTGCAGCGCGGGCTTCAGCAGGTTGGACGCATCCATGGCGCCGCCAGAGGTGGCGCCTGCCCCGATCACCGTGTGGATCTCGTCGATGAACATGATGGCGCCGGGATAGTTCTCGATCTCGCGCATCACGGCCTTGAGCCGCTCCTCGAAATCGCCGCGATAGCGGGTGCCGGCCAGCAGCGCGCCCATGTCGAGCTGGAAGATCGTCGAATCCTGCAGCACCTCCGGCACGTCGCCCATGACGATGCGGCGCGCGAGGCCCTCGGCGATCGCCGTCTTGCCGACGCCCGGATCGCCCACGAAGAGCGGGTTGTTCTTCTGGCGGCGGCACAGCACCTGGATGGTACGCTGGATCTCCGGACCGCGGCCGATCAAGGGATCGATCCGCCCGGCGCGCGCCTTCTGGTTCAGGTTGATGCAGTAGACCTCGAGCGCATCGGCGCCGCGCTTCTTCTCCTCGGCGCCGTCGACCGTGGCAGCGTCGTCGTCGACGCCGCGCACGGCGCGCGGCTCGGACATGCCGGCCCGCTTGGCGATGCCGTGGCTGATATAGTTGACCGCGTCGAAGCGCGTCATGTGCTGCTCTTGCAGGAAGAACGCGGCATGGCTCTCGCGCTCGGCGAAGATCGCGACCAGCACGTTGGCGCCTGTCACCTCCTCACGGCCCGAGGACTGGACATGCGCGACGGCGCGGTGGATCACGCGCTGGAAGCCGGCGGTCGGCTGCGCGTCGCCGTGCGAGTCGAGCACAAGGCCTGACAGCTCGTTGTCGATATAGCCGGTGAGCTTGTCGCGCAGCAGATCGAGGTCGACGTCGCAGGCGCGCATAACCGCCGCCGCGTCGCGGTCGTCGATCAGCGACAGGAGCAGATGCTCCAGGGTCGCGTACTCATGGCTGCGCTCGTTGGCGTATTGCAGCGCGCGCCTTAAAGCCTGCTCGAGACTGGTCGAAAACGAAGCCACCTAAACCTCACTCTTTCTCCATCGTGCATTGCAGCGGATGTTCGTGCTGCCGCGCGAAACTCGTCACCTGCGCTACCTTAGTCTCAGCGACTTCGTATGTGTAGACCCCGCAGATGCCGACGCCCTTCTGGTGGACGTGCAGCATAATGCGAGTCGCTTCCTCGGGCGGCTTGTTGAAGAACCGCTCGAGCACGTACACGACGAAGTCCATCGGCGTGTAGTCGTCGTTGAGCAGCAGCACCTTGTAGAGGCTCGGCCGCTTGGTCTTCGGCCGCGTCTTGGTGATGATATGGGTGCCGGTGTCGTCGCCCCGGCGAGGATCGCCGTTCCGCGCCATCGTCAGCCTCTATGTGGCGTCACGTCTTCCATTTGCAAGGCGAGCAACCGAACCGTCCCTGCGACCATGCGCTCCATTCTAGCGGAGCCGTGCGCGCCGCCGCAAATTTGCGGCTCGCGACTCTTCATACCATAGCCGCACTTGGGCACAGGAAAACGGCAAAAAAAAAGACCCGGGTCGAACCCCGGGTCATACTGCCTTGGGAGAGTGAAAGGTGGCAGTATTCTGAGAACTACGCGACCTTCTTGGAGAAGGCAGCCTCGACCGGCTTGTACGCATCCTTGGCAAGGCCGACATACATCTCGCCGAGCTTGGAGACTTCGGCGATGTAGTTGTCATAGGCCTTCTTGGCATACTGAGACTGAATCTCGATGGCCTGCTCGATCGTCTTGGCGCCGATGAGCTGCTCGAAGGCGCGGGTGCTGTCCTCGAACGCCTTCTTGGAGTAGTCGGTGATCTCGGCAGCGATCGCCTGGAAGCCCTTGTTGACCTCGCCGAACGAACGGACGGTTGCATCGAAGCCGTCCTTGCCGACCTTCTGAAAATCTTCGAACCCTTTGAGCATTGGGGGAGCCCTCTTCCTCGAAAACGCTTCGTTGCCTGATTGCTGCGAACGCAGGCGATATATATGCATTGCACAAAAAACGTCAACAAAAATTTTTGCACTGCACAATAAATTCCACAGGGCTGCCTTAACGCTTTGGCAACGGGCGGATTTTAGCCTTCTCCCCTTGAGCGCCGGGGGGCGTCGGCACGGCCGGAGCCTTCCAAAGCGAAGTAGGACGCGGAGGGAAATCGCGTCAGGGAAGGTCGTCAACGGGGGAAGGCACCCGCCTTCGAGGGTCTGTGAGCAGCCTCAAGCCTAATTGTTGGGCATATTCAGCCTGGGCGCTGCGCCTGGGTTTAGCTGTGCTGCTCACGCTCGCGGCGACCTGCGCCGCTCCGGGCGACGCGCTTGCCCAGAAAAAGAAGAAGCGGTCGTCGGCATCCGCCACCCCGACCGTCGCCGCTTCGATCGTCTTGGACATGAACGCGGGCACCATCCTGCATTCGCAATCGGCCGACACGCCCCGCTACCCCGCCTCGCTCACCAAGGTCATGACGCTCTACGTCCTGTTCGGCTACCTCAAGGCGGGCAAGATCAAGCTCAACACCGACCTCGTGGTGACGCAGCACGCGGCAAGCCAGGCGCCGACCAAGCTTGGCCTGAAGCCCGGCTCGACCATCAAGACCTCCGACGCGATCAAGGCGCTGGTCACCCACTCAGCCAACGACGCCGCCGCCGTGATTGCCGAGAACATCGCCGGCACCGAGGAGAATTTCGGTCGGCTCATGACCCAGACCGCGCGCAACATGGGCATGAAGAACTCGACCTTCCGCAATGCCTCCGGCCTGCCCAATCCGGATCAGGTCACCACGGCGCGCGACATGGCCATCCTCGCGGTCAGGGTCATCCGCGACTACCCGGAATATTACGGTGTGTTCGAAACGCGCTCCTTCAGCTTCCGCGGGCGCAACTACCGCAACCACAACAAGCTGCTCTACGGCTATAAGGGCACCGACGGCATCAAGACCGGCTACACGCGGGCAAGCGGATTCAACCTTACGGCGTCGGTCAAGCGCGACGACAAGCACCTGGTCGCCGTCGTGCTCGGCGGCAAGACAGGCGCCCAGCGCGATGCTTTCATGCGCGCGCTGCTCGACAAGAACCTGCCCAAGGCCTCGGCGCCGAAGCCGCAGTCCAGGTCCCTCGTCGCCACGCTGATGGGCAAGAGTGCGCCAGCCAAGAAGCCGGCTTTCGCACTCGCCGAGCCGACACCGCCTGCCCCGCCTCCCCCGCCGGTGAAGAAGCCCACTTACGCGCTCGCCGAAGCGGCACCGGCGCTGTCTGCGCCGGCCAAGGCTCCCGCGAAGCCGCCGGCAAAGGCACTGGTCAAGCAAGCCTCCATGCCGATGCCTGGCGACGACGGGCTCGACGCCGAGATCATCCAGGCGAGCCTGGCCCCTGAACCTGCGCCCCAGCGCGCCAAGCGAAGCGGCGTCGACGGCGCCTTCCAGGTCCAGGTCGGTGCCTATATGAGCCAGGGCGACGCGGAGAATCGGCTCGGCATGGTGCAACAGCGCGCGCCCGACCTGCTCGACGGTCACCTCCCCTTCACTCAGTCCTTCTTGAAGGACGAGCGGGAGTGGTTCCGTGCCCGCTTCGCCGGCTTTTCTGAGGAGAAAGCGCGCAACACCTGCGCCGCGCTCAAGCAGCGCTCGCTCGACTGCGTGGTGATGCGCGCGGAATAGGCGCTCCTCTGCAGGCATGTTGGGCAGTGGCCGTGCCCGCCCACTTCGCTGCCGGCCTACCCACCCGCGCCAACAACGTGCTCCCCAGCGCCGCCACAAATTCTGTTGCACCGCACCATAGGCTGAGTAGCTGCGCCCTATAAACCTACTAGTTGGTAGACAACCGGCCGGAGACTGATATCATCCGGTCTCCTCTCGCCCCGCTTGGCGATCCCGACCCCCGGTGCACCATGACGCATGACATGAAAGAGCTGCTGCTGCGCGAGGCCGAGACGCTGATGCGCACGCTCGGCTATGCCGCCTTCAGCTATGCCGATCTTTCCGAGCGCGTCGGCATCCGCAAAGCCAGCATACACCATCACTTTCCGACCAAGGAGGCTCTGGGCGCGTCGCTCATCGACTCCTACCTCGAGAAGTTCGAGCAGGCGCTCGCGCAGATTCTTGCCGAGGAGGCGACAGCCGAGCAGCGGCTCACCCGTTACGCAGAGTTCTTCATCGCCAGCATGCGTGAGGGCATGATGCCGCTTTGCGGTGCGCTCTCCGCCGAGATCTCGGCCCTGCCGGACTCCCTTCAGCGCCGGGTTCGCTATTTCTTCGAGCTTCATCTCGATTGGCTGGGCCGGGTCGTGAAGGATGGCGTCCGCACCGGCGAGTTTCGGCCCGACCTGGACGCCAAACACACCGCTTCGCTCATCCTGAGCGCTCTGGAAGGAGCAAGCCTCGTGGCTTGGGCCTTGAAGGACGCCCGCATCATCAAGCCAACGATCCGCCAGATCATCGCGAGCGTGAAGGCGTGATCGCGCACCGGTCATCAACCAAAACCATCACCACCACCGACAAAGGAGGAACCAATGGCCCTCAGGAAATTCATCATCGAGCGCAACATCCCGCAGGTCGGCAGCCTGAACGAGCAGCAGCTCTCCGACGCCGCGTCCAAATCGAATGAAATACTATGCCGGATCGGGGCCGAGGATATCCAATGGCTCGAAAGCTACGTCGCCGACGACAAGACGTTTTGCGTCTATCTGGCCAAGGACGAAGACGCGATCCGCAAGCACGCCGATATGAGCGGCTTCCCGGCCGACAAGATCACCGAAGTGCGCACCATGATCGATCCCAGCACGGCGCAATAGCGGCCGCGCGGGCCAAGGTGTCAGCCCCGGCCGAGCAGGACCTCCTTCGCCTCGTTGATGCGCGCGGCAAGATAGGTCGACCCGCCATGGTCGGGGTGCATCTTCATCATCAGCTTGCGATGCGCCTGCCTGATGTCCTCGTCGCTCGCCTCTGGGCCGACGCCGAGCACGGCATAGGCCTCTTCGGCGGTCATGCCGCCCGCGCCGCGCCGGCGCTTCCAGCCATCCCTCGCCCTTGCCTCTTCCGCCCGGTCGCGCCAGCCGGGTAGCCGCCAATCGAGATAGGCTTCGAGCAGCGCCGCCTCCTGCGCCCCCTCGGTGCGGAACGAGTGCAGCAGCTCCATGATCTCCGCATCGCTGAGCGAGGACAGCGCGCGGCCCGAGAAGCGGCCGGTCAGGCAGGTCCCATCCATCTGCCCGCTGTCGTGGTCGAGCGTCATCTGAAGCTTGTCGGTGCGTATATCGGAGGTCTGGCCGGGCGTCGGTGAGCCGCCGAACGGGCTCGCGCCGAACCCGCCGCCACCCCTGAGCAGCGACAGGCCGAACACGGCAAGCGGGATGGCGACCGGCAGCGCGCCACGCAGGATCAGGAACCCGGCCGCGCCAAGCGCCGCAGCTCCGCCCGCCTTGCGCGCGCCGGCCGCAAGCCTGCGCGGATCCGCATGGGAGAAGGCGCGGACGCCGAGCAGCACGAGGATCAGCAGCAAGCAGCCCGCGAGAAAATACGCCATCCCGTACCGTCAGCCGAGCTGTTCGAGCAGCAACTGCGCGGCCCCGCTCTTCGATTCCTGGAGCGCCTTGCGGCCGCCCGTGGCGTAGACCGCGACCGCCATGAGCAGCTCGCGAAGCTGCCGCGCCGATCCCGCGTCGAACCGGCAATAGGCCCCGCGCGAGAGCCGCGCGATCTCGCGGAAGGTGCGCTCGGCCTTTGCATCGTTGCCTTCCTGGAACAGGAACACCGGGACGCCGATCAGCCCAAGCTGGCCCGCGAGCTGGCTCAGATGATCGATGTCCTCCTCCATGCAATCGCCGACATAGATGAGCGCGTTGACCTTGGTCCGCTCGCTCTCGCGCCGCGCGTGGCTCAGCACCTTGCGGATCTGGGTATATCCGCCCTGGCAGGAGACCTTGCGCATCAGCCGCGCGAGCGCGTCGGGATCGCCGACCCATTTCGAGGCCTGGCACTCGTCGAAGCCGCGGAAATACATGAGCTGAACGTCGAGCCCGCCAACCTCCTTGACCGCGTGGAACATGTCGGCCTGGAGCTCCAGCGCCATGTCCCAGG
Source organism: uncultured Methyloceanibacter sp. (assembly GCA_964634195.1). GTDB lineage: Bacteria > Pseudomonadota > Alphaproteobacteria > Rhizobiales > Methyloligellaceae > Methyloceanibacter. The sequence goes on from CAZWIO010000008.1 coordinate 169,461, forward strand.
AGGGCTGGCGGCTCATGGTCGCGTCCATGGCGAAGATCAGCCTGCCGCGGCCCGACGGCGCCGGCGCGAGCGTTCGCACCTGGTCGAGAAAGGCATCCACCTCGGCGCGCGACGAGCGCTGCGCGGCAACCTCGCCGCTCTCGGCCTTCTTGGCGGGGGTCTTGGTATCGGCCATGTCTTGGCGCCTCCTAGCGCCAATAGCATGTCTTGGCGCCTCCAGCGCCAACAGTTCGTATCCTGACTATAAATGGACCCTCCAGCCGTGGCGTCAATGCCGCGCGGGCAGGGTCACGGTTCGTCGGCTCCCGCTGCGAGCAGGCTCGCATTGCCGCCCGACGCCGTGAGATCGGTCGAGCGCACGCGCTCCACCGCGAAGGCTTGCAGGTAATGCGGTCCGCCGGCCTTCGGCCCCGTGCCGGACAGGCCTTCGCCGCCGAAGGGCTGCACGCCCACCACCGCGCCGATCTGGTTGCGGTTCACGTACATATTGCCGACCTTGACCCGCTCGGCGACGAAATCCGCCGTGGCCTTGATGCGGCTATGCAGGCCGAGCGTCAGTCCGTAGCCGGTCGCGTTGATCGCCTCGCAGACTTCGCCGAGCCGCTCGCCGTCGAAGCGGACCACATGCAGGATCGGACCGAACACCTCACGCTTCAGCACGGAGATGGACGGGATCTCATAGATCGCCGGCCCGACATAGGTGCCGTGCGCGAGTTCGGGTGGCACGGCCAAGTCCAGCAGCTCGCGCGCCTCGCTTCGCATACGCACCTTGTGGGCTTCGAGCGCGGCTGTGGCATCCGCGTCGATCACCGGGCCGACATCGGTCGCATAGTCCAGCGGATCGCCGAGCACCAGCTCGCGCGCCGCGCCGAGCAGCATGTCGAGGATCGGCTGTGCCACGTCGTCCTGCAGGAACAGCACACGCAGCGCCGAGCAGCGCTGACCGGCGCTGTCGAAGGCCGATGTCAGCGCGTCGTCGACCACCTGCTCGGGCAGCGCCGACGAATCCACGATCATGGCGTTGAGCCCGCCGGTCTCGGCGATCAGCCGAGGAATCGGCCCGTCCCGGGCCGCGAGCGCCCGGTTGATGGCGATGCCGGTCTCGGTGCCGCCGGTGAAGACGATCCCATCGACGCGGGGATCGGCGACCAGCGCCGCGCCGACCACCTCGCCCGGTCCCGGCACGAGATGCAGCACGTCAGGCCGGACGCCGGCTCGATGCAGCAGGCGTACGGCGCGCGCCGCGACGAGCGGCGTCTGCTCGGCAGGCTTCGCCACGACCGCATTGCCGGCAGCGAGCGCGCCGGCGATCTGCCCGGTGAAGATGGCGAGCGGGAAGTTCCAGGGCGAGATCGCCGCGAACACGCCCCGGCCATGCAGCGATAATTCGTTCAGCTCGCCGGTCGGCCCTTTGAGCACCTGGGGCCCGGCGAATTGGCGGCGCGCCTCGGCCGCGGCATAACGCAGATGATCGACCGCCTCGCGCAAATCGGCTTGCGCATTGCCGATGGTCTTGCCGGCCTCGCGCACGATCAGCGCCATCAGCCCGGCGCGGTCCGCCTCGAACAGATCCGCTGCGCGGTCGAGGATGGCGGCGCGACCCTCGCCGCCCAGCCGGTCCCAACTCTCGCTCGCGGCCTTCGCGGCATCGAGCGCCTTGTCGATGGCGGCACTATCGGCTGAGCGCACAGTGCCAACCACGAGCCGGGGATCATGCGGCGAGGTGATCCATTCGGGCTCGCTCTCCCCGATCTCTTCGCCGGAAACGATCGGCGCCGCCGTGGCCGGGTTGGCCAGCGCCTCGCCCATCGCCTTCAGCAAAGGCTCGCGCACGGCCGGCTCGAATAGCGGCAGGCCGAGACTGTTGCGCCGCTCCGGCAGGAACAGGTTCGGCGGCGGCGGGATCAGCGGGTTAGCCTTCGCGGGCAACGCCGCCGCCTTCTCGACCGGGTCGGCGACGATGGCCGAGATGGGCGCGTCGTCATCGGCGAGCCGGTTCACGAACGAGGTGTTGGCACCGTTTTCCAACAGCCGTCGCACGAGATAGGCGAGCAGATCGCGGTGCCCACCGACCGGCGCATAGATGCGGCACGGTTTCCCCAACGCTTCGGGATGCACCACCTCGCGATGCAGCGCTTCGCCCATGCCGTAGAGCCGCTGGAACTCGTAAGGCTTGTCGCCGGCCAGCACCGCGATGGCGGCGATGGTGTGCGCGTTATGCGTGGCGAATTGCGGATAGAAGCAGTCGGGGCGTGCGAGCAGAGCCCGGGCGGCGGCGAGATAGGCGACGTCGGTGTTCACCTTGCGGGTGAAGACCGGATAGCCGGCGAGCCCGGCTTCCTGCGCCCATTTGATCTCGCTGTCCCAGTAAGCGCCCTTGACCAGCCGCACCGGAATGCGCCGGCCTGTTGCCCGCGCCATTTCCGCCAGCCAGTCGAGCAACGGCAGCACGCGCTTGCTATAGGCCTGCACCGCGATGCCGAGCCCGTTCCAGCCAGCGAGTGCCGGGTCGGTGAGCAACGGCTCGATCAGCGCGAGCGACAGGTCGAGCTTGTCGGCCTCCTCGGCGTCGATGGTGAGCGGCAGCCACGCCGCGCGCATGGCCTGCGCAAGCTCGGTCAGCCTTGGCACGAGCTCCGTCTTCAGCCGCGCCTCTTGCGAGGGCTGATAGCGGGGATGCAGCGCCGAGAGCTTCACCGAGAGGCCGGGCCGGCTTTCGAGCTCTGCGTCGTCGCGCGCCGAAGGCGGGCCGGCCCAGCCCGCGATGGCGTCGACCGCCTCGAGATAGCGGGCGTGGTAGCGCGCGGCATCGGTTCCGGTGCGCGCCGCTTCGCCCAGCATGTCGAAGGAGAAGCGGTAGCCTTGCGCCGCCTCGCCCTCGGCATTCTCCAGCGCCTCCGCGATGTCCTGGCCGAGCACGAACTGGCTGCCGAGAATGCGCATCGCCTGCCGCATCGCCTGGCGGATCACGGGCTCGCCGCTCCGGGCGATCAGACGCTGGGCGCGGGCCCCGAGGTCGCTTCCCGGCTCATCGCCCCAATCGACGATGCGGCCGGTCAGCATCAGCGCATAAGTCGAGGCGTTGACCAGCCAGGAGTCGGAGTGGCCGAGATGGCGCGCCCAATCGCCCAGGCCTATCGTGCCGGCGATCAGCCGGTCGGCCGTCGCGGCGTCGGGAATGCGCAGCAGCGCCTCGGCAAGGCAGAGCAGCAGCACGCCCTCCTCGCTCGACAGGCCGTATTCGTGCAGGAAGGAATCGACGCCGCCCGTCTCGTGCCGCCCTGCTCGCGCCGCCTCCACCAGCCGCGTGGCGAGCCGCTCGATCTCGGCACGTTGCGTCTCGTCGAAGCGCCCGGCCTCGACCAACGCCTCGACCAGCGCGGTTTCGTCCGCGAGCAGCGCCGCAGCGAGCCCCGCACGGCTCGGCAGCGCTACGTCCGTCCCAATCTGGGGGCTGTGCTCGGCCATGGTGAAAGTTTAACGCTTGCCGGGCCATGGTTCGAGGCGCGCCTTCTACTTGCGCTGAACTGTCCCGCGGGTGTTAACAAGACCCATGGCCAAGTCTACCGTCCCCGCCAGAACCGTCGCCGACCTCCGCGCGCGCGTCGCCAAATGGCGCCAGGCCGGCGAGACGGTCGCTCTCGTGCCGACCATGGGCGCGCTGCATGACGGCCATCTCTCGCTGATCGAGATCGCCAAGCAAGCCGCCGACCGGGTGGTCGTCTCGATCTTCGTCAATCCGACCCAGTTCGGGCCGCGCGAGGATTACAGCACCTATCCGCGCGACGAGGCCGGCGATCTCGCCAAGCTCGGCAAGGCGGGCGTCGACCTGGTCTTCATCCCCGAGACGGCGGAGATGTATCCGGACGGCTTCTCTACCACGGTCAAGGTCTGCGATCTGACCAGGGACCTGTGCGGCGCCGCCCGGCCCAATCATTTCGAGGGCGTGGCGACCGTCGTGACCAAGCTGCTGCTGCAAGCCCTGCCCGACTTTGCCGTGTTCGGCGAGAAGGACTACCAGCAACTGCTCGCGGTGCGGCGGCTGGTGCGCGACCTGAACGTGCCCGTAGAGATCCTCGCAGCGCCGATCCTGCGCGAGCCTGACGGGCTTGCGCTCTCATCCCGCAACGCGAACCTCACGCCCACGCAGCGCGAGAAGGCGTCTGTGCTCTACCAGACCATCGCCGAGGCCGCCCGCGATCTGGAGAGCGGCAAAGGCTGCGACGCTACGCTGGTCAAGGCGCGCTTCAAGCTGGAGGCGGCAGGCTTCCGCGTGGACTATGTCTCGGTGCGCGAGCCCGAGACCCTCAAGACGCTCGAAGGCCCGGTACGCCGCGCGCGCGTGTTGGCGGCGGCCTATCTCGGCCAGACGCGGCTGATCGACAACGTGCCCGTGCCGCTCGAAGGCTGACCGGGCGCTCACCAATCGATCAGGCGTAGCTCCCGCAGATCCTCGCGCATGCCGCGCGGAATGTCGTCCGCCGCCGCGTCGTAGACCTGAATGTCCGGCGGCGCGTCGTCGGGATCGAGATAGCGCCAGCCTTGGAACGGGCGGCGGGGATGCGACCGCGTCAGCACGAGCTCGGGGTCGAGCACGATGCCGCAGCAGGCAGTGCCGTTGGCCTTACGGTCGGGGCGCAGGTCGAGCACCCGCTGGCGCACCAGCACGAAGCCCTTGATCACCCAATAGAGCGAGCCGCCATCGAGCACCTCGTCGCGCCGCCGCGGCATTTGCAGGGTGCGGTGGCAGAGCTCCGGGACCTTGAGACGTTTCAGGCGCCTGGTCTGCCACCGCGCCAAGTCCTGCACATTATCGACGCCGACGCAAAGCTTGAGCAGATGCACGGTCATCGCGTGTCAATGCGCCATGAAGAGCGGCACGGTGGCCTGCTCCAGCATGGTCAGGGTCACGCCGCCCAGGATAAACTGCCGTACGCGCGAATGGTGGAACGCGCCCATCACGATCATGTCGGCGCCGAGCGCCTTGGCCTGGCCGAGCAACAGCCGGCCGATATCGCCCTCGCCTTCGCCCGGCTTGACGCGCATGGCCTCGACCTCGACGCCGTGCCGCTTCAAATGCGCGATCATGCCGTCGGCGCGGGGCTCGCAGTCCTCGTCCCCCTCGGCCTCGGCCGGCCCAGCGATCAGCAGCACCACGCGGCGCGCGGCCTTGAGGAAGGCAAGCGCATCGTTGAAGGCCCGCGCGGCCTGCGGGCTCCCGTCCCAGGCGGCGACGATGGTGCCGTCGAGCGTGAGCTTGGCGGGCTCGGCCGGCACGATCATGACGGGACGCCCGGACGCGAACAGGCAGCGCTCGACCAGCGCATATTGACCGAGCAGCGGATCGCCGTCGCGCGGCTGGCCGAGGACCGCAAGATCGACATGGCGCGCCGCGCAGGCAAAGTCGCCGGGAAATTCTTCGCTCATGCCCTCCATCAGCCGCGCCTCGGCACTCACCCCCGCCGTCTTGGCGCGGGCCTGCAGGTCGCCGAGCGCGGCCTCGCCTTGCGCCTTCACGCCGGCCAGCACCTCGCTCATGTCGGCGAAGCCCACGTCGGCGCCGTAAAGCGGGAGCAGCGCGGTCGGCGCAAAGGCGATGCCGACAAGGTGCGCACCATGCGCCTTGGCGAGGCCCACGGCGAAATCCATGCGCTGCTTGGCCGCCTCGGTGCCGTCCATGTGGACGAGAATGTCGTTCAGTGCCATGGCGCCTCGCCGCGCTTTCGCCCGATGCTAACCCGGCGCCGGCCGGGGGAAGAGCGCATCGGTCCGCCCCGTCAGCCAATAAGCGAGCAGCCCGACCCATTCGCGGGTGGCGACATCGACGCGGCGCAGACCCTCGGAGACCTTGTCGAACGGCCGCTTGAGGTCGGCGCGGCCGCGCGTGCGGTAGTCGACGGGCCAGGGCTCGACCGCGAAGCCCGCCTTGCGGAAGGCGCCCATCGCCCGCGGCATGTGATAGGCCGAGGTGATCAGGAGCCAGCGCTTGTCGGGCCCGATCTGCCCAAGCTTTTCGAGCTCCTGCCTGAGGAACACCGCGTTCTCATAGGTGTCGCGCGCGGCGGCCTCAAGGATCAGCCGGTCGCGCGGGATGCCGAGCTGGGTGAGCAGCGCTGCCGCTCCCTCGGCCTCGCTGTCGGAGGTGTAGAGCATGCCGGCGTCGCCGCCGGAGAAGGCGATCTTCGAGCCCGGGAAGCGGTTGGCGAGGATCGCCGCCTCGAGCAGCCGCTCGCCGGCCTCATTGATGGTAGGCGCGCCGCGCGCCTTGCCGACGAGACGGTCCTCGGCGCCGCCGAGCAGCACGAAGCCGGTCGGCGGTGGCGGCGTGTCGAGATCCGCGCGCGGGAAGCGGTCCTCGAGCGGCAGGATCAACGCATTGCCGAGCGGCGAGAGGCCCGCGACGAGCAGCAGCACCGCGCCCGCCGACACGAAGCGCCGGCCCCACCGCGCCCAGCCGGTCCAGATCAGGATCGAGCCGTAGCCGATGAGGAGCGCGATCAGAGTCGACGGCTGCAGCAGGAACCACAGCACCTTGGCGACATAGAAGAACATGACCCCTCGCGTCCCGTGCCTAGATTAACCACAAGGTGGCGAGCCCGAGAAAGGCGAAGAAGCCGACAACGTCGGTCACGGTGGTGACGAACACGCCGGAGGCGACGGCAGGGTCTATGCCGACATGGTTGAGCGTGAGCGGGATGAGTATCCCCGCGAGCGCCGCGACCAGGAAATTCACCACCATGGCCGCGCCAATCACGAGCCCAAGTTCGTCATTGCCGAACCAGAAGAAGACGATCCCGCCGAGCAGAGTCGCGAACAGGAGGCCGTTCAGCAGCCCGACGATCGTCTCGCGGCCGATGACCCGATAGGCGTTGGCAGGGCCGAGATCCTTGGTGGCAAGCGCGCGCACCGTCACCGTCATGGTCTGGTTCGCCGCGTTGCCGCCCATCGAGGCGACGATCGGCATCAGCACGGCGAGCACCACCATCTGCTGGATCGTGGCCTCGAACTGGCTGATCACCCAGACGGCGAGCAGCGCCGCACCGAGATTGACGATGAGCCAGATGAAGCGGTGGCGCTGAGTCTGCCAGACCGTGTCGCTGACCGACGAGCCCGCCACGCCGCCCATGCTCAGAATGTCTTCCGAGGCCTCTTCCTGCACCACCTCGACTACGTCGTCGGCGGTGATGACGCCGACCAGCCTGCGGTCGGGATCAACCACAGGCGCGGAGGTGAGGTTGTAGCGCTCGAACTGCCGCGCCACCTCCTCCTGGTCCGCATTGGCCTCGATCGGGTGGACGTCGTGCTCGGTGATCGTCTCGATCCGCGCCGTGCGCTTGGAACGCAGCAGCCGGTTGAGCGGAACCACGCCGATCAGATGATAGGCGGGATCGACCACGAACACCTCGTAGAAGCGGTCGGGCAGGTCCTCGGCCTCGCCGATATAGTCGATGGTCTGTCCGACCGACCAGAACGGCGGCACCGCGATCAGGTCGGTCTGCATGATGCGCCCGGCCGAGTCCTCGGGATATTCGAGGCTGCGTTCGAGCTGGGCGCGCTCGAAGGGCGGCAGCTTGGCAAGGATGTCCGACTGCTCTTCCTTGTCGAGGTCCTCGATCAGATAGACGGCTTCATCCGAATCGAGCTGCTGAATGGCCTCGGCAACCTGCTCGGGCTCCAGCTCCTCCATCACCTGGTCGCGCACCGGCTCGTCGAGCTCGGGCAGCGCGGCGGCGTCGAAGTCGCGGCCGAGCGTGGTGATGAACGGCGCGCGCTGATCGGGGCGCAGGAGCTGGATCAGATCGGCGAGGTCGGCTGCGTGCAGATCGAGGGTGAGCGCGCGGAGCTTCTCCGCATCGCCCGCTTCGAGGGCGGCGGAGACCTCATGCAGGAAGTCGGCGCTGATGCCGCCTTCCCCGTCGCGCGATTGGACCTCGCCAGCGGCGTCCTGCATCGCCTGTCCGCTCCACTGGTTGCAGCTTCAACGGGAAGGGCCGCGCCGATCGCCGGTCGGGGATGGGCGCCTCTCCCGTTGCGCGCCGCCCGCCGCTCCCGGCCTGTGAAGAACAGGCGCGGCCCGGCGCCACTAGACGCCGGTTGCCTGAAATTTTCCAGCCCAAAAGCGCGCAAGGCTGTGCGCAAAAACGACAGAATAGCCGGCTTTATGACACCGTGAATAAGGGCGCCCTCGAACCGGGATATCGACTACCGAAAGGGAGAAAGTGGTGCGGTCGAGAGGAATCGAACCTCCACGAGCTAAGCTCACAGCGACCTCAACGCTGCGCGTCTACCATTTCCGCCACGACCGCAAGAATCAGGGGATTTGCCTCCCCCGATATGGCAATGAAGGCCCCTGGCGGCAAGCCGCCTCTAGGGTCCGCTGCCTTAGCAAACCCGTGCTGGGGGTGCAAGGTTTGGCCTAGGATGGACCAGATGACCGTTCACGCCCTGCAACCAGCCCCCGTGGCCGCGCCCGCGCCGGTCGCGTGGCTAGAAAGCCGCGAACCGGTGCCTTATGCGGACGCGATCGCGGCCATGGAGGGACGCGCGCAGGCAATTTTCGATGGCAAGGCGAGCGAATGCGTGTGGCTGCTCGCACATCCTTGCGTCTATACGGCCGGCACCAGCGCGAAACCGGCGGACCTGATCGATCCCGGCCGCTTCCCGGTTGTCAGCGCCGGGCGCGGCGGCGGCTACACCTATCACGGGCCCGGACAGCGCGTGGCCTATGTCATGCTCGACCTCGCCAAGCGTGGGCGCGACGTGAGGGCGTTGGTCGGTTCGCTCGAGGACTGGCTGATTGCGACGCTCGCTTTGCTCGGCGTGGAGGGCGAGCGGCGGCCGGGGGCGGTCGGCATCTTCGTAGGCAGTGCCAAGATCGCCTCGATCGGCGTGCGCGTGCGGCGCTGGGTGACGTTCCACGGCGTGAGCCTGAACGTCGATCCGGACTTGGAGCATTTCTCCGGCATCGTCCCGTGCGGCCTCAAGGACACGCCGGTCACCAGCCTCGCCGCGCTCGCCGCCGAGACCGACATGGCGAAGGTCGATCAGGCCTTGCGAGACACCTTTGCCGTTGTCATGCCCGCGAAGGCGGGCACCCAGTAAGCACCGTTCTCGATTACTGGGTTGCCCGGTCAAGCCGGTCAATGACAATGTTTGGAGGTCATGACGGATTTCACGGCGCTTCCTCCTGATCTCCCGCGACCCATCGATGACGGCGCCTGCGATCATCTCGTGGGGCTGCCGGTGCCTCCCATCGCCCTGCCCTCGACCGCCGGGCGCGAGGTCGAGCTTGCGGCGCTGCCGGGCCGGACGGTGGTCTATTGCTACCCGATGACCGGCGCGCCTGGCGTGGCGCTGCCGGAGAGCTGGGACATGATCCCCGGCGCGCGCGGCTGCACGCCGCAGGCCTGCGCCTTCCGGGACCATCACCAGGAGCTGGCGGCGCTCGGCGCGGCGGTGTTCGGGCTCAGCACGCAGACGACGGACTATCAGCGCGAGATGGCCGAGCGCCTGCACCTCCCTTTCGAGGTGCTGAGCGATGCCGAATTCCGCTTCGTCGACGCGCTACGCCTGCCGACCTTCGAAGCCGGCGGCAAGCGCCTCGTCAGGCGCCTGACCTTGATCCTGCGCGACGGCACGATCGAGCACGTGTTCTATCCGGTGTTCCCGCCCAACGAGAGCGCGGCACAGGTGGTGCGCTGGCTGCAAGCGCAGAGCTAATGCGTGGGCAGCACGCGGAAGCCTGACGGCGCCGCGCCGCCTTCGTCCGTGATCGCAACGCTCGTCACTTGCGCATCGCGCGGACCCTCGGCGCAAAGGCGTAGCATCTCATCGACCTGGGCCCCGGGTCCGGAGAACACCGCCTCGACGCTGCCGTCGCGCCGGTTACGCACCCAGCCATCAAGCCCGAGCCGGCGCGCCGTCTCCTCGGTCCAGGCGCGATAGAACACGCCCTGCACCCGGCCCTCGATGCGCACGGTGACGGTGCGGATTTTGTCAGTGAGACCACTCATGTCGGTGTCATGCCCGCGTAGGCGGGCACCCAGTAGCCGCCGTTCTAGACGAACTAATGAAGGCCTCGATTACTGGATTGCCCGGTCGAGCCGGGCAATGACAAAGGGTTGGTGCAGTGAAAACAACTACACAAATTCGAGGATCACGGCATCGACATTGAGGCTGTCGCCAGGCTTGGCCAGCACTTTGGCGACTTTGCCGTCGCGCTCGGCCTTGAGCACGTTCTCCATCTTCATCGCCTCGACCACGACGAGCGGATCGCCCGCCGCGACCTCCTGCCCCTCGGTAACGTTCAGCGAGACCACCAGCCCCGGCATCGGGCAGAGCAGGAACTTCGACATGTCGGCCTTCGCCTTGACCGGCATCTTGTGCATCAGCTCGATCTCGCGCGGCGTGTAGACGCGCACCTCGGCCTCGACGCCCTGATAGGTGAGATGCACGCCGTTCACGATCGGCCGCACCTGCACCGAGGCCGGCTCGCCGTCGATCTTGCCTTCCCACACCGGCTCGCCGAACCACCAGTCCGACGCGACCGTCACCTTGGTCTTGCGCTTGCCGGCGCCCGCGCCGTTCAAGGTCGCAACGGTCGGGCCCTCGAACCCGCCCTCGACCGTGACCTGCACGCTCTCGCCCGCAAGCTGGACCACGCGCGCCTCGGCGAAGCGTACGGGCTCGCCGTGCATCTGCTGGGTGATCAGGCGGCGGCGCAGGTTCGACAGATGGTCGATGCTCGCGGCGACCGCAATCAGCGCGTCGCGCACGTGGCCGACCGGCGTCGGCGGCTGGAAGCCCTCGGGAAATTCCTCGGCGATGAATTTGGTCGAAAGCCGCCCCTCGCGCCAACGCTCGTTCCGCATCAAGACGGCGAGGAACGGGATGTTGTGGCGGAAGCCGTCGATGGCGAAGGCATCGAGCGCCCGGCCCATCCGGTCGATCGCCTCGATCCGCTTCGGCGCATGCGTGACGAGCTTGGCGATCATCGGGTCGTAATAGACGCTGATCTCGCCGCCTTCCTCCACGCCGGAATCGAGCCGCGTGGTGAGGCCGTCCTCCGTGCCGAGCGCGGGCGGCCGGTAGAGCACGAGCCGGCCGGTCGACGGCAGGAAGTTGCGCGTCGGATCCTCGGCATAGACGCGGACCTCGATGGCCGAGCCCTTGAGCTTCACGTCCTTCTGCTTGATGGCGAGCTTCTCGCCGGCGGCAACCTTCAGCATCTGCTCGACGAGATCGAGCCCCGTGACGAGCTCGGTCACCGGATGCTCCACCTGCAGCCGCGTGTTCATCTCGAGGAAGTAGAACTTGCGGTTCTTGTCGACGATGAACTCGACCGTGCCCGCGCTGTCATAGCCAACGGCCTTCGACAGCGCGACGGCTTGCGCGCCCATCGCCTCGCGGGTCTTCGCGTCGAGGAACGGGCTCGGCGCCTCCTCGACGACCTTCTGGTTCCGCCGCTGGATCGAGCATTCGCGCTCGCCGAGATGGATGACGTTGCCGTGCTTGTCGCCCAGCACCTGGATCTCGATGTGCCGCGGCTCCTCGACATATTTCTCGATGAACACGCGGTCGTCGCCGAAGCTCGAGCGCGCCTCAGACTGCGAGGAGTTGAAGCCCTCGGCCACCTCCTTCGAGCTATAGGCGATGCGCATGCCCTTGCCGCCGCCGCCCGCCGAGGCCTTGATCATCACCGGATAGCCGATCTCGTCGGCGATCTTCACCGCCTCCTTGGCGTCCTTGATCACGCCGAGATGGCCGGGCACCGTCGAGACCTTCGCCTTCGCGGCGAGCTTCTTCGACTCAATCTTATCGCCCATGGCCTCGATGGCCTTCGGGTTCGGCCCGACGAAAGTGATGCCGGCCTTCTCGAGCGCCTGCGCGAAGGCGCGGTTCTCCGACAGGAAGCCGTAGCCCGGATGCACGGCGTCGGCGCCGGTCGACTTGGCGGCGTTCACGATCTTGTCGATATCGAGATAAGACTGCGCGGCCTGCGCAGGGCCAATCGGCACCGCCTCGTCGGCCATATAGACGTGCAGCGCGTCGCGGTCGGCCTCGGAATAGACGGCGACCGTCTTGATGCCGAGCCTCTTGGCGGTCCGGATGATCCGGCAGGCGATCTCCCCCCGGTTGGCGATGAGCAGCTTCTTGAACATGAGGTCCCCAGCCTGCTGGAGCTTTCTAGAGGCTTGATGGGGCCTAGTAAACTAGCCTCGGTGGTTGTCATGCCCGCGTAGGCGGGCACCCAGTACCCAGAGCCTCTGCCAAGCTGGGAAAGCCTCGGCTACTAGGTTGCCCGGTCAAGCCGGGCAATGACAAGGAATGCAGGGGTTTCGCTACTCGGCGGCGGGGACGAGACGGCGGCGGCGGGAGGCGCGGCGCTTGGCTCGGGCGGCCGGCTTGGCGCCGGAGGCTGCTTCGGCCGCGGAGCCGATGCCCTGCGCTTCGGCGGACAGCGCCTCTTCGGTGGGGTAAGGCTCGGGCGGGGCCGGATAGAGCATGCCGGCCGCCGCGGCTTCGTCGGCCTCCCCGGGCGTCTCCGCATGGGCCGGTTGCGCGCCCATGGCGGCGAGCGCCGCCGCTTCATCGCGCTTCGCCTTCTGATGGTCGCGCGCGATGTAGGTGTAGATCGCGGGCGTCACGAACAGCGTGAACAACGTGCCGATGGTCATGCCCATGGCGATGACGATGCCGATGGCGAAGCGCGCTGCGGCGCCCGCACCGTCGGCGATGAGCAGCGGGAACATGGCGACCACCATGGCGGCGGTGGTCATCAGGATCGGCCTCAGCCTGACCGCCGCGGCATGCTCGATCGCCTCGCGGCGGCCAAGGCCCTGCTCCTGCAGCTTGTTGGCGAAGTCGACCATCAGGATGCCGTGCTTCGAGATCAGCCCGATCAGCGTCACGAGCCCGATCTGCGTGTAGATGTTGATCGTGCCGAGCCCCGCGTTGAGCGGGATCAGCGCGCCGAAAATCGCCGTCGGCAGCGCGATCAAGATGATCAGCGGGTCGCGGAAGCTCTCATATTGCGCGGCGAGCACGAGGAAGATCACCACCAGCGCGAAGATGAAGGTGTAGACCAGCGTGCTGCCTTCCTGCACGAACTGCCGGCTCTCGCCCTGGAAGTCGTAGGTGAAGCCTTCCGGGAAGCTCGTCGCCGCCTTCTCTTTCAGGAAGTCGATCGCCTCGCCCACGGTGCGCCCGGGGAACGGCACGGCGGTGAAGGTCGCCGAGTTGAGCTGCTGGAAATTGGTGAGCGCGTTCGGCTGCACCACCTTCTTCACCGTGGCGACATTCGACAGCGGCACGAGCGTGCCGGCGCTGGTGCGGATCTGGTAGCGCGTCAGCCAGTCCTCGTTGAGGCGGTACTCGCGCGGCACTTGCGGGATGACCTGGTAGCTCCGCCCGTAGAGGTCGAACAGGTTCACGTAATTGCCGCCGAGCAGCGTCGCCAGCGAGTTGCCGATATCGGCCATGGTGATGCCGAGCCGGTTGGCCTTGGCATGATCGATATGGAACTCGATCTGCGGCGTCTCGAAGCGCAGGTCGCTGTCCGAGAAGATGAACATGCCGCTCTCGCGCGCGGATTTCTCGACGTCGGCCAGCACGTCGGCGAGCTCGCGGAAGTCATGCGTCGTGGTAATGACGAACTGCACCGGCGGACCGCCGACCGAGCCAGGCAGCGCGGGCGGCGAGAAGGCGAGCGCCTGCGCCGTGGCGATGCTGTTGATCTTCGGCGAGAGCTCCTGCAGCACGTCCTTCTGGCTGCGCTCCCGCTCGCCCCAGGGCTTGAGCAAGAGGCCCGAGAAGCCCTGATGCACGTCTGGCATGCCGTTGATGGTGAAGACGTGCTCCTTCTCGGCCACTGAGCTGTAGACGTCGTAGAGCTGCTTGGTGGCGTCCTCGAGATAGTCGAGGTTCGCGTATTGCGGCGCCTTGACGATGGAGAACAGGATGCCTTGGTCTTCCTCCGGCGCGAGCTCGCGCTGCGTCGTCATATACATGAGACCGGTGCCGGCGATCAGCCCGGCCAGCAGCAGGATGGTCACGGGCCGATAATTGAGCGTACCGTGCAGGCGGCGCTGGTAGCGCTGCTTGAGGCTCTCGAAGCGGCGGTCGAGCCAGGCCGTCAGCCGCCCCTCCTCGCCCTTCTTGTGCGCCTTGAGCAGCTTCGAGCACATCATCGGCGAGAGCGTCAGCGCGATGATGCCCGACACGATCACCGCGCCCGCGAGCGTGAAGGCGAACTCGGCGAACAGCGCGCCGGTCAGGCCCGAGACGAAGCCGATGGGCGCGAACACCGCGGCCAGCGTGATGGTCATGGCGATGACCGGGTAGACGATCTCGCGCGCGCCGAGCAGCGCCGCTTCGTAGGGCCGTTTACCCTCCTCGATGTGCCGGTAGATGTTCTCGACCACGACGATGGCGTCGTCGACCACGAGCCCGATGGCGAGCACCAGCGCGAGCAGCGTCATCAGGTTGATCGAGTAGCCGAGCGCCGCGAGCGCCGCGAGCACGCCGATCAGCGACAGCGGGATGGTGACCAGCGGGATGAAGGTCGAGCGCATGTTGCCGAGGAACAGGAAGATCACCACGATGACGATGATCGCCGCCTCGCCCATGGTCTTCATCACCTCCCACAGCGAGGCGCGGATGAAGTTGGTGGCGTCGTAGGCGATGTCTGCGGTGAGGCCCGGCGGCAGCTCCTTCTGGATCTCCGGGAACGCCTTCCGCACGTCGGTGATCACGGTGAGCGGGTTCGCGGTGGGCGTGGCAAACACGCCGATGAACACGGCCTTGGACCCGTCGAACACCGACGAAGAGTCTGCGTTCTGCGGCCCGAGCTCGATCTCCGCGACGTCGCCGAGCCGCACCAGGGAGTCGCCGCGCGACATGACGACCAGGTCCTTGAAGGCATCGGGATTGTCGAGCGAGGTCTTGGCGTCGATATTGGTCTGCACGAAATCGCCCTTCACCTGGCCGGGCGCGGAGGTGAAGTTGTTGTTGGCGAGCGCCGCGCGCACGTCGAGCGGGGTCACGCCGAGCGAGGCCATGCGGTCGGGGTCGAGCCAGATGCGCATGGCGAACACCTGCCCGCCGAGGATCTGCGCCTGCGCCACGCCGTCGACGGTCTGCAGCTTGGGCTGCACCACCCGCGTGAGATAGTCGCTGATCTGTGACGAGTTCATCACGTCCGAATTGAAGGACATGTAGAGCAGCGCGTAGCCCTCGCCGGTCTGCTTGGTGACGACGCTATCGTTCGCCTCGCGCGGCAGGATGGACTTCACCTGCGCGACCTTCGACAAGACGTCGGTCATGGCGCGGTCGGGATCCGCGTCGAGCTTCAGGTTCAGCGTGACCGTGCTCACGTTCTGCGTGGAGCTCGCGACCAGCGTGTCGATGCCTTCGGCGCTCGCCACCGCCTGCTGGATCGGCACGGTGATGAAGCCCTGGATCAGGTCGGCGTTGGCGCCCGGATAGGTCGTCATCACCGTGATGGTGGTGTTGGACAGCTCCGGATATTGCCGGATCGGCAGCTTGAGGCCCGCCTGCGCGCCGATCAGCAGGATCAAGAGGCTGACCACGGTGGCGAGCACCGGCCGCTTGATGAAGATGTCGGTGAAGCTCATCGCGTTACTGCTTCGGCAGCTCGGCCGGCGGTTTCAGCGCGCCGGAATTGTCGACCTGGATCGCCGCGCCCTGCTGCAATTTGAGTTGGCCGCTGGTCACCACCTCCTCGCCGGGCTTGAGGCCCTCGACGATGGCGATCCTGTCGCCCTGGCTCGGACCGACGCGCACGAAGCGGCGCTCGGCGACGAGCTTGGGCTCCGCCGCTTTGTCGGCGGCATCGGCGGCGATGGCCGAGCCGACCGGCTCTGCCTTCTTCGCCGTGGGCGCCGGCTTCTCGGCCTCGCCCTGCTTCACCACCCACACACTGTCGCCATAGAGCGAATAGGTCAGCGCCGTGCGCGGCACGGTCACCACCTCCTTGGGCTCGCCTGCGAGCACCGCGGCGTTGGCGAACATGCCGGGCAGCAGCTTGCGCTCCGGGTTCGCAAAGGTGCCGCGCACCATCAGCGTGCGCGCATCCTGGTTGAGCCGCGCGTCGAACGCCTCGACCTTGCCCTTGAAGACCTCGCCCGGAAAGGTATCGACCGTGACCTCGATCGGGGAGCCGATCTTGAAGCGCGCCACCTCGCTCTCGGGCACCGGGAAGTCGACCCAGATCGGATCGAGCGCCTGCAGCCAGACCAGAGCCTGTCCTGCCGACACATATTGTCCCTTCTCGACGCGCCGAAGACCGAGCCTGCCCGCGAACGGCGCGGTGACGGTCTTCTGCGTGATGATCGCCTCGACCTTCTGCACCGCGGCCGCGGCCTGATCGCGCTTGGCGATGGTCTGGTCGAGCACGGCTTGCGACACCGCCTGCTTCTTCACGAGATTGACCTGGCGGTCGTAATCGAGATTGGCCTGGAGCAGCGTCGCCTTGTTGCTGGCGAGGTCGGCCTCCTCGACCGTGGTGTCGAGCTTGACGAGCTTCTCCCCCTGCTCCACGTCGTCGCCGCTGTCGAAGAAATACTCCACGACCATGCCGCCTTGCTGCGGCGATACGTCGACGCCCTCGATCGCCGTCAGCGTGCCGATGGAATGCACGCGGTCGGTCCATTCCTCGACCTTGGACTTCTCGGCGGTGACGGTCGCGGGCGGCTGCGCCATCTTGCCGATGAAGTCGGCGATCATCGCCGGCTTGAAGACGAGGTTGAACCAGGCCACGCCCCCGAGGAACACGGCGACAAGGGTCCCGACAATGAGAAGGCGCTTGATCATGGCTTTGTCGTTATTGTCCCGGCCTCGTCCAGAAGGCCCAACGGCGCGGCTTTAGCTGCAAGTGACGGCGAAATTGCGCCCCGGCCGGCGCGACCTGCCTGCTACGTCTTGCCTTTCAAATCCTGCGAGAGCGTCTCGCCGACCTCGCCCAACAGCCCGTAGAACGCCGACAAACTCGCCAGCCGCTTCTTGGCGTCGCCCCAATCCGGCGGCAGGGCCTCCTTGGTCTTGTCGACGATGGTCCGGGCTCGGCGCTTGCGCTCGGCGATGCCGGTCATCAACCGGTAGTACGGGTCGGGCGCCAGGCTGAAATAATCCTGCCGCTCGCCTGGCCGCGCCACGCGCTCGATGACGCCGAAATGCTCCAAAAGCCGCGTATTGGTGCTCACGCTGCTCCGGCTGATCTGCAACCGCTCGGCGATCTCGGCGAAGCTGATCGGCCCGCCATAGATCACCAGCAGGCCGAGAATCCGCCCCGAGATGCGCGGCAGCCCGTCCGCCTCTCCGATCAGGCCGAGCTGCTCGATGAACTCGGAGATCACGGCTTCCGGGTCGGCGCTCTTCCGCACGCGTGGCTTGGGCATGATCGTCATGGCCCGATAACTCGTGCGTTTAGTTTGTTTTGTCAAGACTGAACGAACTCATCCGCTGCGTGTATCCACGGCGGATGCGCGCGAGCCCGTCGCTAGCAGCCCTTCTGCTTCTCGGCTTTCACGATCGCGCCCACATTGGCGCGCTCATAAGCGTTGAGCGGCACCGAGCCCATGTCGTTGTAGGTGCAGCCGGCATTGCCGAAATGGTTCTTCGCCTTCTTGGTTTTGAAGCAGTAGCCGTTCTCATGGTAGATCGTGTTGCGGATCTCCCAGAGAATTTGACAGCTGAACTTCTTCAGTTGCGCGGGCTTGAAGTAGTTGCTGTTGGTGCAGCCGATCATTTCGTAGCAATTCGCCTGCGCCGGCAACGGCTGCAGCAGCAGGACGACGGCCGTAAGAGCCAAGGCGGCGAGGCTTACGAGTCTCGATACAGGCAAAAGGCGCATCCGATCCTCCCCATGCAGAACCCATCAGAAGCGCCGCGACGCTACCATGCCGCCCCGCCTCCGCACAGCACCTCGCATTTGTCATTGCCCGGCTTGACCGGGCAACCCAGTACGCGCCAACCTCGCAGAACGACGCCTCGATTACTGGGTGCCCGCCTTCGCGGGCATGACAATCTCCGTAGCCTTGTCTGTCTACGGCGCTTCTTTCGGCTGCGCGGATGCCTGCCAATTTCAAGGGGCGCGCGAGACGCTCCTCCGCCCTATATACTCGCGTCACCGAAGGCCTCGACGGCCGGACCTGGCGGCCGCGCGCGTGCTCCTCGACGAGCTTGCCGCGTGAGTGCCGCGCCCGGCCCCCAACTGGAAAGCGCCAATGCTCGACCCGATCGTGACGTTCTTCACCCGCATCTTCCAAGCGATCGGGCGGGCCATAGGCCTTGCGGTGAGCTTCGTGCTCCGGCCCTTCGTCTGGCTTGGCCGCTGGTACAGGGAGCGCGGCTGGATATTGCGCGGCACGGTCGGCACCATCCTGCTGCTCATCGTCCTGTCCTACGGCTATTTCTTCTGGAACACGCAAGTCTGGACGGGCTTCGATCCGAACTACGCCTCCGCGCTCGACCTCTCGCCGAAACGCACCTCGCCCGGCCAGCCAAAGGCGGATGCGGGCATTGTCACCTCTGAAGCCGCGACGCCTGCGGCGCCCGGCGATGGCGCCGTTCAAACTTGCACGCGCTCGGTGATCGTCGACGTGACCTCGGACCTGGTCGACTTCAACGTCAACCAGAATGCGTGGATCTCCTCGATGCTGCTCTACAAGCTCGGCTTCTTCGGCGTCGACTGGGACCGCACCTTCTTCTTTGACAACAAGGCCTCGTTCCAGCGCGGCGTTCACCAGGCGATCCGCCGCACCTCGATCGAGCTGGTCGATACGCTCGGGCGCGTACGCGGCACCTCGCAGATCGACTCCAATCTGCAGAATGCGCGCGGCAATCTGCAGTTCAACGAGTTCACCTGGTATTTCGGGCTGAACCCGTTCGGCCCCAAGACGCCGACGCCGAGCTTCTATCGGGCCGGGATCAGGGACCTCAACGCCTTCAATGACCGGCTGCAGAACTGCCAGGCGGTGTTCGACGCGCGCGCCGACAACCTGCTGCAATTCATCGACCGCATCGCCAACGACATCGGCTCGACCTCGGCGATCCTGCGCGAGCGCTCCGAGCAGTACAATCTCGGCTGGTTCGACCCGCGCGCCGACGACCGCTTCTGGTTCGCCTACGGCCAGCTCTACGGCTATTACGGCATCCTCACCGCGGCGCGTGCCGACTTCAGGGACGTGATCGCCCAGCGCGGTCTCGGCCAGCTCTGGGACGAGCTCGAGGTCCAGCTCCGCGCGGCGCTCAGGATCCAGCCGATCATCATCTCCAACGGCTCGGAGTCCGGTATCTTGATGCCCGCGCATCTCGCAACGATGGGCTTCTATGTGCTCCGCGTGCGCTCGAACCTCGTCGAGATCAGATTGGTGCTCGACCGGTGAGCCCGCGCTTGCGCTTTTCATTCGCCGTGCCGCCGCTGCTGCTTGCCGCGGCGCTCGGCGGTGCGGCGGTCGGCGCGGAGCAGCCGCTCGCCCCGCCCAAGGTCGCCGCCGCCTCGGTGTTCGTGATCAATGCCGACACCGGGCAGACGCTCTACGCCAAGAACCCCGACAAGAGCTATCACATCCTGAGCCTCACCAAACTGATCACCGGCTACGTGCTGGTGCAGCGGATGGGATTGCAGCTCGACGAGACGGTCGCGATCAAGCAAACGCATCTCCGGCCAGGCTCGACGGCGGGCTTGCGCAAGGACGATGTCTGGAGCCTTCAGGACCTGCTCTATGGCGCGATGCTCGTCTCCGGCAACGACGCCTCGGTCGCCATCGCCGATCATGTCGGCGCCGCGATGCTCGCCGCGGAAGGCAAGAAGGGCAATCCGTCCGCGCGCTTCGTTGAGGCGATGCGCGCCGAAGCCGCCGCGCTCGGCACGAAGCAGACCAAGTTCGCCGACCCTTACGGGCTCTCGCCGGCGAACGTCTCGACCGCGCGCGAGGTGGGCATCATCGCCGCCACGGCCTTCCGCGATGCGCGCCTGCTGCCGGCCTGGCAATGCACCGAGCGGAGCCTGAAGATCGGCGGGCCGAACGCGCGCAACGTGGCGCTGAAGACCACCATCGAGATGCTCGGCGAGGACGGCGTGGTGGCCGGCAAGACCGGCTCGCATGCCGGCAACAAGATGTTCAATCTCGCTCTGGCCTGGGTCGCGCCGAACGGGCAGACCATCGCCATCGTGGTGCTCGGCAGCCCGAGCAATGCCGCGCGCTACAAGGACGCGCGCGCGATCATCGCCGCGCTCCCACGCGACTTTCCGGAGCTCGCCGTGCCCGCCGGCCACGAGACCTTCGCCGCCCGCCCCTGCCCCTAGCCGCGCAATCCACAGGATCGAGCGCGGGACGGTCCATTTCGCCCCAGAATTGTCATCATAGCGCTTGACAGTGACCGGAAGGACACAGGCCGCCGGGCAGATCGCTGGAACGGCAGGCTCTCTCACAATAGGTTGGACGTGCAGCCCCTCAAGACCCAGGCCCAGCAGCTCGGACGCGACCCGTCGGCCCCCGACATCAGCACGCTGGCGAAGCGCTTTGCCGAGCCGCTGCGCGGCGAGGAGCCAATCGCGCCGCGCCCGGTAGCCGCGAAGCCGACCCCCGTCCCGCACGCGCCCGGTCTTCCCGAGACGCAAGAACTCGCGGCCTACGAGATAAGCCTGCCCGCTGCGGTACGAGCCAAGCCGTGGCTGCACCTGAATCGCAAAGCGGCAATCTCGGCCGCGGCGCTTTCGGCGCTCCTTCCCTTGGCGCTGCTCGCCCTCTGGCTCTGGCAGGACACGCCGGCCGAGCGCACGGCCGAAGGCGCGGCTCCCGCCGTCGAAGGCACGGCTCAGGCCGCTTCGCCCGAGCCGGCGCAGCGGCAAACCAGCTTGGAAGTTGCGCTCACCTCGCCCGAGCGCATCGAAGCCGATACCGGCGCGACCGTCGGCTTCCCCATCGTCATCGATGCGACGGCGGCACTTCCGGCGCGCAGCATCGTCGCCGTGACTGCCCTGCCCGAGGGCGCCGCGTTCTCCGAAGGCCGGCCCTATGGCGCGGGCGGATGGAGCTTTCATCCGGACGAGACCGGCGATGTGCATTTGCGCCTGCCCGCGCAGAGCAGCGTCAGCGACATTCGCCTCGAGCTTATCGCGGGCGACGGCACCGTGCTGGCGCAATCCGAGACGCAGCTGAGCGTGACGCCCGCGCCCGTTGCCGCTGCTCCGGTCGCGGCGATTACACCCGAGCTGGCCACTGCCGCGCCCGAGCCATTGTCCGAGTCGGACGAGGTGATCGAGACGACGGGCTCCATCGCCAGCGTGCCCGCGCCGGCCCGCAAGGCCAACACGGCGGCGGCCGAGTCCGACCTGAAGGTCAACAAGGTGAAGGCCGTCACCATCCCGGCGCCGCGCGCGTCGCGGCCGCATGACGGCGCCTATGCGCTTGCTCCCCCGCAGGACGAGCCGCAAACGGGCGGCGAGTGGATGGTGACCAAGACCGCGGTCGACATGCATGCGAAGGCCTTGCAGTCGTCGGAGACCGTCAAGGTCGCCGAGAAGGGCGTCAAGCTGCGCGTGACGGCGCGGGACAAGAACTGGATCCAGGTCCACGATCCCAAGAGCTCGACCACCGGCTGGATCTACAACCGCTTCCTCACGCCGGCCGACCCGCCCGCGCAGTAGCGCGCCTGGTCCTCTCAAGCTCTCGTCCTCTCGAAGCACCGAGCTCGCGGTGACGTAGCGCGCCTTCGCTTCGCCGCCCGGAGACGCGAAGGCATGAGGAGCAACGAGGACTGCGGGGCACCGGTCGACCGCATTCCGATTGCGCAAATTGGGCAGCCTTCCGGCGCCCCGCTTATGCGGCGATATTCAAGCCCAGGCGCCGTCTTACCCGCCTTCCGCGCGCGCCTCGAACGGCGCGGGCAGAGGGATGGCCTGGACATCCCAGTCCAGGCGCCGGCGCGAAGACCCCTGAGGCTGGTCCGTTACCCTGCCGTGGCCGGCGAGCCAGGACACACGTACAACTCGCCGCTCGTTCCACAAGCACCTCAGGCGCCGCGCCCCTCATCCCGAGACACAGACGGTCTGCAGCTCGCGTCCTCATGGACGAGGGATGGGGTGAGTTTAATGCCGCGCGGAGAGGCGGGGATAAGTTTCGGCCACGCTCATTCGGGAGCAACGCAGTCCGCGTAAGTCTCCTTGCCGTCCTTGCCTTCGGTGACGAAGGCGGTGTCGCCCTTGTTCCAGAATACGAAGGTCTCGTCCGCGTTCGCGTAGCGGGCTCCCGAGCCCGACATGGCCTGCGGCACTCTCAGGCTCCGGCCGTCGCTGAGCTTAAGATCAACCGCAGAGGCGTAGAACGTCGCGTCGATCGTCTTGCCGTCCGCGCACTTGAATTTGGCCTCGGCCACCGGCGTCTCAGCCGGCGCGGAGTCCGCGGTGAGCACGGCCATGGCGGCAATGGCAAAGGCGGCGCATCTTGCTCGACGGCTCATGCTCACCTTGATCACAATGGGATGTTGTCGTGTTTCTTCCAGGGGTTTTCGAGCGTCTTGTTGCGCAGCATCTGCAGCGCGCGGGCGACGCGCTTGCGGGTCGCCCGCGGCATGATCACCTCGTCGATATAGCCGCGCTCCGCCGCCACGAACGGATTGGCGAAGCGCTGCTGATATTGGTCGATGCGGTGCTTGATCTTCTCCGGATCGCCGAGCTCGGCGCGGTACAAGATCTCCGCGGCGCCCTTCGCGCCCATCACCGCGATCTCGGCCGAGGGCCAGGCATAGTTCACGTCGCCGCGGATATGCTTTGACGACATGACGTCATAGGCGCCGCCATAGGCCTTGCGCGTGATCACGGTCACCTTCGGCACGGTCGCCTCGGTGAAGGCAAACAGCAGCTTCGCGCCGTGCTTGATCAGCCCGCCATATTCCTGGTCGGTGCCCGGCAGGAAGCCCGGCACGTCGACGAAGGTCACGATCGGAATGTTGAAGCAGTCGCAGAAGCGCACGAAGCGTGCCGCTTTCCGCGAGGCGTCGGCGTCGAGCACGCCTGCGAGGAACATCGGCTGGTTGGCGACGACGCCGATGGTACGGCCTTCCATGCGCGCGAAGCCGGTCACGATGTTGGGCGCGAACGCCTCTTGGATCTCAAAGAAATCGCCCTCGTCCACGACCTTATGGATCAGCTCCTTGATGTCGTAGGGCTTGTTCGGATTGTCGGGGATCAGTGTGTCGAGCGACGGCTCCTCGCGGTTCCAGCGGTCGCGCGTCGGCATCTCCGGCACGCCGGAGAGATTGCTCGAGGGCAGATAGTCCATCAGCCGCCGCATCTGCAGCAGAGCCTCGACGTCGTTGTCGTAGGCGCCGTCGGCGATGGAGGACTTGGTGGTGTGCACGCTCGCGCCGCCGAGCTGCTCAGCGGTCACCTCCTCCTTGGTCACGGTCTTCACCACGTCGGGCCCGGTGACGAACATGTAGGAGGTGTCGCGCACCATGAAGATGAAGTCGGTCATGGCCGGCGAATAGACGTCGCCGCCGGCGCACGGGCCCATGATCACGCTGATCTGCGGGATGACGCCCGAGGCCAGCACGTTGCGCAGGAACACCTCGCCATAGCCGCCGAGCGCCGCCACGCCTTCCTGGATGCGCGCGCCGCCCGCGTCGAACAGGCCGATGATCGGCGCGCGGTTCTGCAGCGCCATGTCCTGGATCTTGATCATCTTCTTGGCGTGCGCTTCGGAGAGCGAGCCGCCGAACACGGTGAAGTCCTTGGCGAAGACATAGACCACGCGGCCGTTGATCGTGCCCCAGCCGGTGACCACGCCGTCGCCGGGCACGCGCGTCTCGGACATGCCGAAATCGATGCAGCGGTGCTCGACATACATGTCGAACTCCTCGAAGGAGCCCTCGTCGAGGAGGAGGTCGAGCCGTTCGCGCGCGGTCAGCTTGCCGCGTCTGTGCTGCGCGTCGATGCGGGCCGCGCCTCCGCCCGCGCGCGCCTTTTCCCGGCGAACTTCAAGCTCTTCCAGAACTTCCTTCATGGCCGCTCCTTGACGCGTCTTGCGTGGTCTCGACCGTCAATAGCATGGGGGCGAAACGGCGCAAATGGCCCGCGCGAGCCGGCGTTGCCTGGCAGGGCGAAACGCGGCATGCTTCGGCGTGAAGGGCCGAACCGAAGCCTAGGCGCGCCATGCGGGTTCCGATCATCGCGGGGGTGTTGGCTGCCGCCGTCCTGCTCGGGATCGGCCTCGGCCTCTATTGGCGCTCCGTCGGCGGCGAGATCACCGAGATCAGGGGCAGCCTCGTCACCGAGGCCCAGCTCGCCCGGCCCGACGATCCGGAAACCGCCGAAGCCATCAAGCGCGCGCCGCAGCTTTGCGAGCGCATCTACGATCTGCGTGCCAATTTCCTGGCGCGCCAGTTCCGCCGCGCCGAGCTGAAGGCGCTGTGGCGGCATTGCGAGCGCATCGCCGACGTTGCCGCGGGCCTGGACAAGATCGAGCGGAAAGCGCCGGAGTAAAGCTTCTTAGCTATCGGATTGTCATGCCCGCGAAGGCGGGCACCCAGTACACGCCGTCCTTCGCATGTTTGGAAAGACCAGTGGTTACTGGGTTGCCCGGTCAAGCCGGGCAATGACAGCCTTCATTGGGGGCGAACCAGCTCCAGCAGCTTCGCGGCGGCGTCGAAGTCACGCTTGCGGTTGACACGGCGGGCGGCGGCTTCCGCGTCCTCGCCCCATTGGCCGATCTGCCAGTCCTCATCGACATGCGCGGCGGCCCAGGCCTCCTCCGGCGTGAGCCGCCTGAGCGCAACGCCGAGCGCGAGCAGCGCGGAGCCCGTGAGCTGCGTCATCACATGCAGCGCCGCGAGCGCGAACGCGTCGAAGCCTTCCAGCCGGCGCGCGATCGCCTCGAGCGAAGCGGCTGGCTGCTCGACATGGGTGATTCCGGCAACACGGCGGAACGGCGCACCGAGCTCACGCTCGGCCCAGGCCAGCACCGGGTCCCAATGCTTCGCTTGCGCTGCGATCAGCCCTTCCGGCCCGTCGGCGCGATAGCAGACGAGGTCGGAGCCCGCGTGGCGCGCGATGTCGGCCGCGACCGCCGCCTCTTGCCCGCGCACGCCGTCGATCGCGCTGTTGGTGAGCCGGGTCAGCGGCATGGTCGACGGATCGATGCGCTCGCCTTGCGCGCGCCATTCCTCGGCGAGGGCCTCGGCCGCGGCGGCGTTGGGCAACGCGAGCGGGGCCTTGCCGGGCGTGCGCACCGGCTTGCCGTCGAGCAGCAGCGCCGCCGCGCCGCCCTCGTCCGTGACGGCAACCTCCTTGTAGAAGCGCTTGGGAAGACTCTTCTTCTGCCCGGCTTCAGTATCCGCGCCCGCGCCGTTCGCGCCGTCCTTGCTCACGCCACCTGCTCCTCTTTCTCGTCGAAGCCGAACAGCGCAAAGCTCTGCCGCATATGCTCAGGCAGCGGCGCGGTGACGTCCACCACGCCCTCGCCGGAAGGATGCGGAAAGCTGATGCGCCGCGCATGCAGATGCAGCCGGCTCGGCACGTTCTCTGGCAGCTCCCGGTCGCCATGATATTTCTCGTCACCCAGGATCGGGTGACCGAGGATCGCCATATGCGCGCGGAGCTGGTGCTGCCGTCCGGTCACCGGCTTGAGCGAGACGAACGACGCCGCCTGCCCTGCCCGGTCCACCACCGCATAATAAGTGACGGCGGATTGCGCCACGTCCTGCTCGCCGGGCCGCGCCTTGCGCACACGATCGCCCTCCGGCCCCGCGGCCTTGACCAGCGCCGCCTCGACCTTGCCCTGCGGCGGTTTCGGCACGCCCTTCACCACCGCCCAATAGATCTTGCGCACCGAGCGCGTCTGGAAGGCGCGGCCAAGCTTCGCCGCCACGCTGCGGCGCTTGGCGATCACCAGCACGCCGGAGGTGTCGCGGTCGAGCCGATGCACGAGGCGTGGCCGGGTCTCGGGCCCGTCGCCCATCGCTTCGAGCAGGCGGTCGACATGCTGCGCGGTCTTGGTGCCGCCCTGCACCGCGAGCCCCGACGGCTTGTTCAGCACCAGCAGGTCGTCGTCCTCATAGAGGGTGATCGCGGCGAGGAAATCGCGGTCGGCCTTCGACAGCGCGCGCCGCGGCGAAGGCGGCGGCGCAATGTCAGGCAGCGGCGGGACGCGTATGGCCTGGCCGGCCGCGAGCCGAGTGCTCGCCTTGGCGCGGCCGCCGTCAACGCGCACCTGGCCCGTGCGGAGCAGCTTCTCGAGCCGGCTATGCGGCAGCGTCGCGTAATGGGTGCGGAACCAGCGGTCGAGCCGCATGCCGTCCTCGTCGCGCCCGACCTCTCGATTGGTCACGGCGCGTGCGGCCTTGGTCTCCCGGGGCGGTTCCGCCATCAGGTCAGCGCTCTGACCAGCCAGAGCCCCGCGAACAGGCCGAGGATCGCGAGCAGCACCGAGCCCAGGACGTAGAGAAGCGCCTGTCCGGTCGCGCCGCGTTCCATTAGTAGCGCCGCGTCCAGGGAGAAGGCCGAGAACGTGGTGTAGCCGCCGAGCACGCCGGTGGCGAGAAAGAGCCGCGCGTGCTGCGTCAGGCTGCCGCCGGTGCGGAACGCGAGATAGCCGGCCAGCAGGCCCATCACGATAGAGCCCGTCACATTGACGATCAGCGTCCCCCAGGGAAAGCCGGGGCCGAACGCGCGCAGGGCCGCAACATTCACGCCATGCCGGGCGCTCGCGCCAATGCCGCCACCGAGGAACACGAGAAGGAATGAGGTCATGGCTGAGCCCATCGTCGAAATCGAGACAGCAGTTCTAGCTGCAACAACAAAGCCCGACCAGCTCCGCTTAACCTGCCAGCCTCCTCATACTCGGGCCCCGGATCAAGTCCGGGGCAGGCTTTGAGCCGGGCATCCAGGGTAAGCGGCACTGAGCCGGTCGCCCCTGGATCGGCGGGTCAAGCCCGGCGATGACGTAGCGTGTTTGTCAGGGCACCGGCTTCGGGAGGTCGCGCTCCTTCTGCGCCGCCTTGTAGACCTTGAGCGCCGCGTCCGCGTTGATGTAGGCGATGCCGAGCCCGACGATCAGGTCAGGCCAGATCGACAGCGTATAGGCCGTGACCAAGCCGGCGGCGATGATCGCGGCATTGGCCAGCACGTCGTTGCGCGCCGAGAGGAAGGCGGCGAGACTCAGGCTGCCGCCGTGATGGCGGAAGCGCATCAGGCTTGCCGCCGCGGCGAAGTTCACCATCAGCGCGCCGAGCCCGGTGAGGGTCAGCGGCACGGGCGCCGGCGCCACCGGCAGCATGAGCTTCTGCGCCGCCATCCAGATCGTGGCGATGGCCGGCACCAGGATGATCGCGGCGAGCACCTTGCCGAGCAGCCTCCGCTTCGGTGCGGGCCAGGCGAGCCCGAACAGAATGAGCAGGTTGATCGCGGCGTCTTCCAGGAAATCGATCGAGTCGGCGAACAGCGAAACCGAGCCGATGGCAAGCGCCACGGCGAACTCGATGCCGAAATAGCCGAGATTGAGCAGCGCGACGATCAGCACCGCGCGGCGCAAGCCGTCTTGTGTGTTGTCGGCCACTGTTACCATCTGGCTTGACGCTCTCCTCTCGTCTCTGACTCCAAACCTTGTCATTGCCCGGCTTAACCGGGCAACCTAGTACGCGACGACCGCACAGAACCTGCCACGGCCCCGATTACTGGGTGCCCGCCTACGCGGGCATGACAATCGGATGGGTTGCTGACGGATGGTTGCGGAGCACGCTATTGCCGCGACTTCTTCGCGCGCAATGCGGCGAAGCGCTCGAGCCGCGCCTTCACCTCGGCCTCGTAGCCGTAAGCGGTGGGCTCGTAGAAGGTCTGCCGCGCCATCCCGTCGGGAAAGTAGTTCTGGCCCGAGAAGGCCTCCGCCTCGTTATGGTCGTAGGCGTAGCCGCTGCCATAGCCTTCCTGCTTCATCAGCCGGGTCGGCGCGTTGAGGATGTGCTTCGGCGGCATCAGCGAGCCGGACTCTTCCGCCGCGCGTTTGGCTGCGCTGAACGCTCGGTATCCCGCGTTCGATTTCGGCGCGGTCGCCACATAGATCGTGGCCTGCGCCAGGGCGAGCTCGCCTTCGGGCGTGCCGAGAAAATCGTAGGCGTCCTTGGCGGCGTTGGCCTGCACCAGCGCCTGCGGGTCGGCCATGCCGATATCCTCGACCGCCATGCGCACCAGCCGTCGCGCGATATAGAGAGGGTCCTCGCCGCCGGCCAGCATGCGTGCGAGGTAATAGAGCGCGGCGTCGGGGTCGGAGCCGCGCACCGATTTGTGCAGCGCGCTGATCAGGTTGTAGTGGCCGTCCTGGCCCTTGTCGTAGAGCGGCGCACGGCGCTGCACGAGCGCGGTGAGCGCCTCGCGGTCGAGCGGCGCGGCGCCCGGCTTGGTGGCGAGAAACACGTCCTCGGCCAGGTTGATGGCGCCGCGCCCGTCGCCGTCAGCCATGTTGATCAACGCCGCGCGGGCATCGTCGGTGAGCGGCAGCTTGCGGCCCTCATGCGCTTCCGCACGCGCAAGCAGCTTCTCGATCGCCGCCTCATCGAGCCGGCGGAACGTGAGCACGCTCGCCCGCGATAGAAGCGCGGAGTTCAGCTCGAAGGACGGGTTCTCAGTGGTGGCGCCGACCAGGACGATGGTGCCGTCCTCCATATGCGGGAGGAAGGCGTCCTGCTGCGAGCGGTTGAAGCGGTGGATCTCGTCGACGAAGAGCAGCGTGCCCCTGCCCTCCTCGCGCCGCGCCTTCGCCGCGTCGAACACCTTGCGCAGATCGGCGACGCCCGACTGGATCGCCGAAAGCTGCTCGAAATGGAGATCGGTCACCTCGGCGAGCAGCCGCGCCACGGTGGTCTTGCCGGTCCCTGGCGGTCCCCAGAAGATCACGGAGCCGAGCCGCCCGGCCCGCACCATGCGGCCGAGCATGCCGTTCTCACCGATCAGATGATCCTGGCCGATCACCTCGGCGAGCGTCTTGGGGCGCAGCCGGTCGGCGAGCGGCCGCGGCGCGGCGTCCGCGAGCCCGGCCGCCTCGAACAACGTGGCCGAGGCCTTTTTCATGCGTCAGCCTTGGACCGCGAAGTTGAACACCCTGCCGCCACGCTCGACCGCAAGCTTCCAGCCGCGGCTGGCAAGCTCGAGGGTCACCACAAGCTGGGCGACCGAGTCGATCTTCTCGTCATTGATGGCAACCAGGATATCGCCGCGCTTCAGCCCGAGTCGCGCCGCGGTGCTCCGGTTCTCGACCTCGGTCACGACCACGCCGGACCGGCTGTCGTCGTCGATCGAGAACTCCTGCGCCACGGCCGGCGACAGATTGGCGACCTTGGCGCCCGACAGGGGATGGCGCCCGGTGAGCGCGCGCGCATCGCGCGGCGGGTCCTCGATCGGCGCGAGCAGCGTCACGGTCGTGGTGAGCGCCTCGCCTTTCCGCAGAATGCCGAGCTTGGCCTGTCCGCCCACGCCCTTGGTGGCGAAGCGATACTCGAAGGCCTGCGGATCCTGCACCGGCCTGCCGTCGACATCGACCACGACGTCGCCGGCCCGGAGCCCGGCCTTCGCCGCTGGCCCTTGCTTGTGCAGGTTGGTGATGAGCGCGCCCTTCGGCGTGGCGAGCCCCAGCGTATCGGCGAGGTCCGGCGTGACCTGCTGCAAAGCCGCGCCGAACCAGGGCCGCTGCACCTTGCCGCCCGTCTGCGCCGCTTGAACCACGAGCTGCACCATGTTGGAAGGAATCGCGAATCCGATGCCGTGCGAGCCGCCGCTCTTGGAGAAGATCGCCGTGTTGATGCCGACCAGGAGTCCGTCCATGTCGACCAGCGCGCCGCCCGAGTTGCCCGGATTGATGGCGGCGTCGGTCTGGATGAAGAACTGATAGTCGGTGATGTTGACCTTGGTGCGGGCGAGCGCCGAGACGATGCCGCTCGTCACCGTCTGGCCGACGCCGAACGGATCGCCGATGGCGAGCACCAGATCGCCGACCTCGAGCTCGTCGGAGTCCGCAAAGCCGATATAGGGGAACTCGACCCCCTTGGCGTCGAGCCGCAGCACCGCGAGATCGGTCTGCGCGTCCTTGAGCACGAGCTCGGCGGCGAATTCCCGGCCGTCGGCCAGCGCCACCTTGATCTCCGCCTGGTCGCCGCCCTGGATGACGTGATGCGCGGTGACCACGACGCCGTCGGGGCTGACCATCACGCCAGAGCCCAGCGAGTTCTGGATGCGCTCGCGCGGGATGCCGAAGCGGTCGCCGAATAGGCGGCCGAAGAACGGATCGTCGAACAGCGGCGAGACCCGCTGCTGCACCCTGTGCCGGACATAGACGTTGACCACCGCCGGCGCCGCGCGCTTCACGATCGGCGCGAAGGACTGCTTCAGCTCGGCCTGGCTCTTCGGCACCGTGCGCTGCTGCTCGGCCGAGGCCGGTCCCGACGCCACGGCGAGCAGGCCCGCGCCGAGCGCCGCGGCAAGCCATCCCACCCGGACCATTGACGTGCTACGCCTCATGCTACTCCGTCTCGATTGCTCGGCGAATCGCCGCATGAACATGGGGTTTATGCTGCTATAGCCCAAGCGGGCCCGGGGAAAAACCGGCTTTCCGCGCCCAGAATCGCCCGCTTTGCAGGCCGAATTTCGGCAGGCTGGCCGCTTGTCCGGCCGGGCAGTTCCACTAAGATGCCGCGCGCGTGGGGCGCGCGCTCATCCACAACCCATCAACGCCCCGGAAATCGGAGAGAAACGCATGCGTATCGTCAAGCTCGCTCTTGTTGCCATAGCCGCCTCCGTGGCGTGGAGCGCATACGCCGAGGCACTCGAAGTGAAGAAGCGGCGCGAGGCACCCGGCACGCCGGCCGAGGTCTGGGCGCTGGTCGGCGGCTATTGCGACATTGAGAAGTGGCACCCCGCGGTCGCCAAGTGCGAGGAAGTCACCAAGGACGGCAAGGTCATCCGCACGCTCACGCTGCAGGACGGCGCCAAGATCGAGGAGGAGCAGACCAAGAAGGAGGCGACCAGCTACAGCTACACGATCCTCTCGGGTCCGCTTCCGGTGAAGGACTATCACGCGACGCTCACCGTCGGTCCGGATGACGAAGAGGATCGGATCGAGATCGTCTGGAACGCGACCTTCGACGCGAACGGTGCGAGCGACGAGGACGCGGCGAAGCTCATCGGCGAGATCTTCGAGGCTGGCGTCTCCGGCATCAAGAAGATGGCGATCGAAGCCGCCGAGGCCAAGGAAGGCAAGCAGTAGCGCGGCTGTCCGATCGGCACTCAGTGCCTGTCATTGCCCGGCTTGACCGGGCAACCCAGTAGCCCCGGGCCCTCACAAGCTATGCACGGCCCGTGGTTACTGGGTTCCCGCTTTCGCGGGAATGACACCCATCATAGGAATGAGCCAGCGAAGCTAAGCCGCGGCCTTCTCGGCCTCGTCGCCCTGGTCGGGCACGGGACCGGAGTCGAGGCCCTTGGCGTCGGGATCGCGATCGACCAGCTCGATCACCGCGATCGGCGCGGCATCGCCATAGCGGAAGCCGGCCTTCATCACGCGCGTATAGCCGCCCGGACGGTCGGCATAACGCGGCCCGAGCGTATCGAACAATTTCGCGACCATCGCGTCGTCCCTGATGCGGGCGAAGGCGATCCGGCGCGCATGCAGATCGCCGCGCTTGCCGAGCGTGATCAGCCGGTCGGTGACGCGCTTGAGCTCCTTGGCCTTGGGCAAGGTGGTGACGATCTGCTCGTGCTTGATGAGGGCGGCCGCGAGGCTCGCCAGCAGCGCGCCCCTATGGCTCGCCGTGCGGTTGAGCTTCCGCCCTGCTTTGCGATGACGCATGGTCCCGTCCCTACTCCGCGACGCGGCTAATAATGATCCTCGAAGCGCTTGGCGAGCTCCTCGATATTCTCGGGCGGCCAGTCCGGCACTTCCATGCCGAGATGCAGCCCCATCGAAGCCAGCACTTCCTTGATCTCGTTGAGCGACTTGCGCCCGAAATTCGGGGTGCGCAGCATCTCGGCTTCCGTCTTTTGGATCAGGTCGCCGATATAGACGATGTTGTCGTTCTTGAGACAGTTGGCCGAGCGAACCGAAAGCTCGAGCTCGTCAACCTTCTTGAGCAGCGCCGCGTTGAACACGAGCTCGGGCGTACGCTCGAGCGCGGTCTCCTTCTTCGGCTCCTCGAAATTCACGAACACCGAGAGCTGGTCCTGCACGATGCGCGCGGCGAGCGCCACGGTGTCCTCGGGACGTACCGAGCCGTCGGTCTCGATCTCCATGGTGAGCTTGTCGTAGTCGAGGATCTGGCCCTCGCGGGTGTTCTCCACGCGGTAGGACACCTTGCGCACCGGGCTGTAGAGCGAGTCGACCGGGATGAAGCCGATCGGCGCGTCGTCGGGCCGGTTGCGCTCGGCGGGCACATAGCCCTTGCCGGTCGCGGTGGTGAACTCCATGCGGATCGAGGCGCCCTGGTCGAGCGTGCAGATCACGTGGTCGGGGTTCAGGATCTCGATATCGGCGCCGCCCTCGATGTCGCCGGCCTTGGCGACGCCCGGGCCTTCCTTCTTCAGGACCATGCGCTTCACGCCTTCGGCATGCTGGCGGAGCGCGATCTCCTTGATGTTGAGGACGATGTCGGTCACGTCCTCGCGGACGCCGGGGATCGAGGAGAACTCGTGCAGCACGCCGTCGATATGCACCGAGGTGATGGCGGCGCCTTGCAGCGAGGACAGCAGCACGCGGCGGAGCGCATTGCCGAGCGTCAGCCCGAAGCCGCGCTCGAGCGGCTCGGCCACGACGGTCGCGAAGCGCGAGGGATCGCGGCCCGAGGCGACGTTGAGCTTGGTGGGCTTGATGAGATCTTGCCAGTTCTTCTGCAACACCGTGTTAGCCCTTTCTTGTCCGTTTAGCGGAGCCGCCGGCTCCAGCTTGCGAATGTCTTCGTGCAGCATATCGATGTAGCTTGCCTTTCTTGTCGTCAGACGCGCCGGCGCTTGCGGGGCCGGCAGCCGTTATGCGGGATCGGCGTCACGTCGCGGATCGAGATGACGTTGAAGCCGGAGGCCTGCAGCGCGCGCAGCGCCGACTCACGTCCAGAGCCTGGCCCCCTCACCTCGATCTCCAGATTCTTCATGCCGTGCTCCATCGCCTTCTTGCCGGCATCCTCGGCGGCCACCTGGGCGGCGTAAGGCGTGGATTTGCGCGACCCCTTGAAGCCCATCGCGCCGGCAGACGACCAGGAGATGGCGTTGCCCTGCGCGTCGGTGATGGTGATCATCGTGTTGTTGAAGCTCGCATGCACGTGGGCGACGCCAGACGTGATGTTCTTCTTCTCGCGGCGACGAACCCGCGTCTTGTCCTTGGCCATGCTCTATTCCCGCATTGACTTAGGCCCAGCAAAGCTCGCGCGCTCGGCCGCCCTGTTCGGTGCCTACTTCTTCTTGCCGGCGATCGGCTTGGCCGGCCCTTTGCGCGTGCGCGCATTGGTGTGCGTGCGCTGTCCGCGCACCGGAAGACCGCGGCGATGACGCAAGCCGCGATAGCAGCCGAGGTCCATCAACCGCTTGATATTCATGGCCACATCGCGCCGGAGGTCGCCCTCGACCATATAGTCGCGGTCGATCACCTCGCGAATCTGGATAACCTCGGATTCGGTGAGCTGGCTGACCCGCCGCTCCGGCGGGATGGCCACTTTGGCGCAAATCTGCTTGGCGAACGCGTCGCCAATGCCGTGGATGTAAGTGAGCGCCACCTCGACCCGCTTGTTGGTCGGGATATTCACGCCTGCAATTCGGGCCACGAAGTCGCCTCCTAAGCACTAACGTGCTGAAATCAAAGTTGGATTTTCCGTTCTGAACACGACGAGACCGATCGCGGACAGGCTCAACCCCCGCTGACCGGTCAGTCCAAGACCTCTGTATGGGGCGTTATCTAGCGATTCCGCTTGACAAGGTCAACCCGGCGCATTTTCGCGGTTTTCACTCCCTGTCCAGCGCCTCGGCGATGGCCCTCGCCACGACCGGGATGCCAGCCATGCCGTCGACCGCGTGGACCTTGCCCTGGCGCTGGTAATAGCCGATCAGCGGGGCGGTCTGGGCGTGATAGGCCTTTAACCTTGCCCGCACTGTCTCGGCGTTGTCGTCGGGGCGCCGCACGAACTCGGTGCCGCCGCATTTGTCGCAAGTGCCGTTAACCTTCGGCAGCCGGTTAGGGTCGTGATAGCCCTCGCCGCATTTGGCGCAGGTGAAGCGGCCGGCGACGCGCCCGACCAGCTCCTCGTCATCGACCTCCATCACAATCACCCGGTCGATCTCGCTGCCGCGCTCCTCGAGCAGGCGATCGAGCGCCTCGGCCTGGGCGATGGTGCGGGGGAAGCCGTCGAAGATATAGCCGTCGGCCTGGCCGTCCTCGTCCATCCGCGCGGCGATTAGCCCGATCACCAGCGCATCCGGCACGAGCTCGCCGCGCGCCATGATGGCGCCGGCCTCGCGGCCAAGCTCCGTGTCCGCGGCGACTGCGGCGCGCAGCATGTCTCCAGTGGAAAGCTGGACCAGGTCCCGGTCCTTCAGTAGCAACTTGGCCTGCGTGCCTTTGCCCGCGCCCGGCGGCCCGAGCAGGACCAGGTTCATCTCCGCCGCGCTCCCTTGAGCCGCGCGCGCTTGATCAGGCCTTCATATTGATGCGCGAGCAGATGGCTCTGGATCTGCGCGACCGTGTCCATGGTTACGCTCACCACGATGAGGAGCGAGGTGCCGCCGAAATAGAACGGCACGCCGGTATAGGTGATCAAGAGCTCCGGCAGCACGCAGACCGCGGCAAGATAGAGCGCGCCGACCACCGTGATCCGGGTCAGCACGTAGTCGATGTATTCCGCGGTGCGCTCGCCGGGCCTGATGCCGGGCAGGAAGCCGCCGTATTTCTTCAGATTGTCGGCCGTGTCCTTCGGGTTGAACACGACCGCCGTATAGAAGAACGCGAAGAAGATGATCATCGCGATGTAGATGAAGATATGCAGCGGCTGGCCGCGGCCGAGCATGGCGGTCATGGTCTGCAGCCACTCGGGCCCCTGCCCCGAGGAAAAGTTCGCGACCGTGACCGGCAAGAGCAGCAGCGACGAAGCGAAGATCGGCGGGATGACGCCCGCGCTGTTCAGCTTGAGCGGCAGATGCGAGGCATCGCCCTGGAACATGCGGTTGCCGACTTGTCGCTTCGGGTATTGCACCAGGAGCCGCCGCTGTGCCCGCTCCATGAACACGATGAAGGCCACCACCGCGACCGCCATCACCAGCAGCGCGATGATAAGCCCGGTCGAGAGCGCGCCCTGGCGGCCGAGCTCGAGCGTGCCGACCAGGGCCGAGGGGAGCTCGGCGATGATGCCGGCGAAGATGATCAGCGAGATACCGTTGCCGACGCCGCGCGCGGTGATCTGCTCGCCGAGCCACATCAGGAACACGGTGCCGCCGACCAGGGTGATGACGGTGGTGAGCCGGAAGAACCAGCCGGGATCGGCCACGATGTTGCCGGCGCCTTCGAGCCCGAGCGCGATGCCGTAGGCCTGGAGTGTCGCGAGGAACACCGTGCCGTAGCGCGTATATTGGTTGATCTGCCGGCGGCCCTGCTCGCCTTCCTTCTTCAGCTGCTCGAGATGCGGCGAGACGGTGGTGAGCAGCTGGATAATGATCGACGCCGAGATATACGGCATGATGTTGAGCGCGAAGATCGCCATGCGCCCGATCGCGCCGCCCGACAGCATGTTGAACATGCCGAGCAGTCCCGATTGCTGCTGGCGGAAGGTTTCGGCCAGCGCCTCGGGGTTGATGCCGGGGATCGGGATGTAGGTGCCGAGCCGATAAATAACGAGCGCACCGAGCGTGAACAGGATGCGCTTCTTGAGCTCGTCGGCCTTGGCGAAAGCCGCGAAGTTGAGATTGGCGACGAGCTGTTCTGCCGCTGAAACCATCTAAGCGTTCTCGTCCCTAAACGAGGCGCGTGCAAGGCGGCACACCGCCTCGCCCCGGCCCTAATCGTCCTTCTTGGCCTTCTCGGCCTTGGGCTTTTTGTCGGCCTTCTCGGGCTTGGCTTCGGGCGCGGCATCCTCAGACGCCTCGGCCTTCGCCTTCTTCTTCTCAGCCCTCGCGGACTGCGCCGCCTCTTCGGCCGCGGCCTTGGCTTTCAGCCCGCGCAGTTTCTTCGGCTTCTTGTCCTTGACCGCGACCGGCTTGCCTGACGCGTAGGGCAGCGGCGAAAGTTTCACGCTGCCGCCCTGGGCCTCGACCGCCTTGATCGCGCCCGAGGAAGCGCCGGTGACCTCGAACACGAGCTTCGTCTTGAGCTCGCCGGTGCCGAGCAGGCGCACGCCGTCGCGCTTGCGGCGGATGATGCCCGCCGCGAGCAACGCATCGACCGTGATCGGGCTCTTGCCGTCGAGACGGCCGGCATCGATCGCGCTCTGCACCTTGCCCAAGTTCACCTCGTTATAGTCCTTGGCGAAGATGTTGTTGAAGCCGCGCTTCGGCAAGCGCCGGTGCAGCGGCATCTGGCCGCCCTCGAAGCCCTTGATGGCGACGCCCGCGCGCGCCTTCTGGCCCTTCTGGCCCTTACCCGAGGTCTTGCCGAGACCGGAGCCGAGACCGCGCCCAAGCCGCTTCTTGGGCTTGGTCGCGCCTGGGCGGTCGCTCAATTCGTTCAGTCGCATCTCTTCATTCCCATTAGCTCGTCATGCCCGGCCTTGAGCCGGGCATCCAGGGGCAACAAGGCACGGAGCCCGCGGCCCTGGATTGCCGGGTCAAGCCCGGCAATGACGTGGTGGCTTTTTTGGCAGAGTTTGTCACGCTCACCTCTGACCATCTTCATCGACGATGCGCACGAGATGGCTCACCTTGGCGATCATGCCGCGCACTTGCGGGCTGTCCACCAGCGTGCGCCGCTTGTGCATCTTGTTAAGGCCGAGCCCGATCAGCGTCTCGCGCTGAATGTGCGGGCGCCGGATCGGGCTCCCGATCTGCTCGACCGTGATGGTCTTCTTCTTCGCTGCCTCGGCCATGGTCTCGAACCTTTATCCCTTACGCCTCGGCCTGGGCGGCGCCCTCGCCGGTCGCGCTGTCTCTGCGCCGCGACACGATCTCGCTCACCTTCTTGCCGCGGCGCGCCGCGACGCCGCGCGGGCTGTCCTCATGCTTCAGCGCATCGAAGGTCGCGCGCACCATGTTGTACGGATTGGAGCTGCCCATGGACTTGGCGACCACGTCCTGGATGCCGAGCGTCTCGAACACCGCGCGCATCGGACCGCCGGCGATGATGCCGGTGCCTGGAGGTGCGGCGCGCAGCACGACCTTGCCGGCGCCGTGCCGGCCCGTCACGTCGTGATGCAGGGTGCGGCCCTCGCGCAGCGGCACGCGCAACAGATTGCGCTTAGCGGACTCGGTCGCCTTGCGGATCGCCTCGGGCACCTCGCGCGCCTTGCCGTGACCGAAGCCGACGCGGCCCTTCTGATCGCCGACCACGACGAGCGCGGCGAAACCGAACCTGCGGCCGCCTTTGACCACCTTGGCCACGCGGTTGATGTGCACGAGCTTGTCGACGAACTCGCTGTCGCGCTCCTCGCGGTCCCGGTCCCGGTCTCTTCCTTGCTGGCCTCGTGCCACTGCTCTCGTCCTTTCAGAATGCCTAGAAGTTCAAGCCGGCTTCGCGCGCGGCATCGGCCAGCGCCTTGACGCGGCCGTGATAGATATAGCCGCCGCGGTCGAAC
This sequence comes from uncultured Methyloceanibacter sp., assembly GCA_964634195.1. GTDB lineage: Bacteria > Pseudomonadota > Alphaproteobacteria > Rhizobiales > Methyloligellaceae > Methyloceanibacter. Next base: position 207,225 of record CAZWIO010000008.1, read on the forward strand.
ACCACGTCCTTGACGCCGGCCTTCACCGCACGCTCGGCAACCAGCTTGCCCACGGCCTTGGCCGCTTCGAGGTCGCTGCCCTTCGGCAGCGCGCCCTTGAGGTCCTTGTCGAGCGACGAGGCGGCGGCGACCGTCTTGCCTTCGGCGTCGTCGATCACCTGCGCATAGATATGCTTCGAGGAGCGGAACACCGACAGGCGCGCGCGGCCGTTCGCCGAACGCTTCAGCGTGTGACGCACGCGGCGCGACCGCCGCCCGAAGCTGTTATTCACCGTGCTCATGGCCGTTACTTCTTCTTGCCTTCCTTGCGCAGGATGAACTCGCCCGCATATTTGATGCCCTTGCCCTTATAGGGCTCCGGCGGCCTGAACCGCCTGATCTCCGCCGCGACCTGGCCGACCTTCTGCTTGTCGATGCCGGTGATCACGATCTCGGTCGGCTTCGGGCACACGATCTGGATGCCTTGCGGGATCGGATAGTCGACGTCGTGGCTATAGCCGAGCTGAAGCTGCAGGTTCTGCCCCTGCACCGCCGCGCGATAGCCGACGCCGGTGATCTCGAGCTTCTTGGTGAAGCCTTCGGTCACGCCCGCGATCAGATTGGCCACCATGGTGCGCGACATGCCCCACATGGCGCGCGCATTCTTGGTGTCCTCGCGCATGGCGACCTCGATGCCGCCATTCTCGAGCTTGGCGATGATGTCATCGACCAGCACGTGGCTGAGCTCGCCCTTGGGGCCCTTGACCTTGATTTCCTGGCCGTTCACCTGGGCGGTAACGCCGCCCGGTACAGTGACTGGCTTCTTGCCGATGCGCGACATGACAAAGCTTCGCTTTCGTCCAGCGTCCCTAGAATACGTTGCAGAGGATCTCGCCGCCCACATTCTCGCTGCGCGCGCGCGAATCCGACATGACGCCCTTCGGCGTCGAGAGAATGGCCACGCCGAGCCCGTTGGCGACGTTCGACAAATCCTTGACCGAGGAATAGACCCGGCGGCCCGGCGTCGACACCCGCTTGATGTCCTTGATCACCGGCTCGCCGTCGAAATATTTCAGCTCGATCTCGAACTCGGACTTGCCGCCCGTGTAATCGACGCGCGCGTAGCCGCGGATATAGCCCTCCTCGGCCAGCACGTCGAGCACGCGCTCGCGCAGCTTCGAGGCCGGCGTCGTGACCTTGGTCTTGTGCCGCATCTGCGCGTTACGGATGCGGGTCAGCATGTCGCCTAGTGGATCGTTGATGCTCATCGATAGCCCTTACCAGCTCGACTTGACCATGCCGGGGATCTGTCCCTGGCTACCGAGGTCGCGCAGCGCGATGCGCGACATGCGCAGCTTGCGGTAATAGCCGCGCGGGCGCCCGGTGAGATCGCAGCGATTGCGGATGCGCGTCGGCGAGGAGTTGCGCGGAAGCTCGGCGAGCTTCAGCCGCGCGGCGAAGCGCTCCTCGGCGGGCAGCGAACGGTCTGCCGCGATGGCTCGCAGCCGCGTGCGCCTGACCTTGTATTTCTTGGCCAGCCTGCGCCGCTTCTTGTCCCGCTCGATCATGCTCGTCTTAGCCATTCACGTCCTCCTGTCGCGCCAGCCCGGCTAGCCGCGAAACGGAAAATTCAAGCCCTTCAGCAGCGCCCGCGCCTCGTCGTCGGTGCGCGCCGTCGTGCAAACGATGATGTCCATGCCGAGAACGTCCTCGACCTTGTCGTAGTCGATCTCGGGAAAGATGATGTGCTCCTTGAGCCCGATGGCGTAGTTGCCTCTGCCATCGAAGCTTTTCGGATTGAGGCCGCGGAAGTCCCGCACCCGCGGCAGGGCGATGTTCACGAGCCTGTCGAGGAACTCGTACATGCGGTTCTGCCGGAGCGTGACCTTGGCGCCGATGGGCATGCCCTCGCGCAGCTTGAAGGTCGCGATCGACTTGCGTGCCTTGGTGATCACCGGCTTTTGCCCCGCGATCAGCGCGAGATCGCCGGCGGCGGCGTTCACCTTCTTGCTGTCGCTCACGGCCTCGCCGATGCCCATGTTCAGCACCACCTTGTCGAGGCGCGGCACCTGCATGGGGTTCGCGTAGCCGAACTCTTTGGTGAGCTCGCCCTTGAGCACGTCGTTGTAGTGCTGCTTGAGGCGCGGAATGTAAGCCTGCTCAGCCATCGATGACTTCTCCCGAACGCTTGGCGAAACGCACCTTGCGCCCGTCCTTCAGGAACTTGTAGCCGATGCGCGTGGGCTTCCCGTCCTTGGGATCCTCAAGCGCGAGATTGGAGACATGGATCGGCGCTTCCTTGGTGACGATGCCGCCCTCTTGCGCCGCCGTCTGGCGCTGATGCTTCCGGATCACTGACACGCCCTTGACGATGGCGCGGTTCTCCTTCGGCAGCACCTTGAGCACTTCGCCCTTCTTGCCCTTGTCCTTGCCGGTGATGACCACGACGTGGTCACCCTTCTTGATCTTGAGTCCGCTCATCTACAGGACCTCCGGAGCGAGCGAGACGATCTTCATGTGCTTCTTGGCGCGAAGCTCACGGGTCACCGGGCCGAAGATGCGCGTGCCGATCGGCTCGCCTTGCGGGTTCACCAGCACCGCGGCGTTGCGGTCGAAGCGGATGATCGAGCCGTCGGGCCGGCGCACGCCCTTGGCCGTGCGCACCACCACCGCCTTCATCACCTGGCCCTTCTTCACGCGGCCGCGCGGGATCGCCTCCTTGACAGAGACCACGATGGTGTCGCCGATCGAGGCGTATTTCCGCTTCGAGCCGCCGAGCACCTTGATGCACTGGACGCGTCTGGCGCCGGAATTGTCGGCGACGTCGAGATTGGTCTGCATCTGAATCATGGCATTCGCTTTCGCCTGCGCTTAAGCGCGACAAATCCTTCGTTATCCAGCTGCCTGCTCGCGCGGCAGCACCGTCCATTTCTTCTGCTTCGAGATCGGCGGGCATTCCTCGATCCACACCATCTCGCCCACCTTGAACTCGTTCTTCTCGTCATGGGCGTGATAGTTCTTGCTCCGCCGCACGGTCTTCTGCAGCAGCGGATGCGTGAAGCGCCGCTCGACGCGGACCACCACGGTCTTGTCGTTCTTGTCGCTCACCACGACCCCTTGCAGCACGCGTTTCGGCATCGTCTCGTCCTAACTCTTCGCTTTCGTCGTCTTGGCCTTGGGCTTCGACTTGGCCGCGGGCCGGGGCTTCGCGGCGGGTTTCGGTTTGGGCGCAGCCTTCGGCTTCGCCGCCTTGGGCTTGGGCGCGGGCTTCGGCTCAGCCTTGGCGACCGGCGCCGCACCCTCGCGCGCGATGGTCTGGATACGCGCGATGTCGCGCCGCACCTGCCGCACCCGCGCGGTGTTCTCGAGCTGGCCGGACGCCGCCTGGAAGCGCAGGTTGAACTGCTCCTTCTTCAGCTTTACCAGCTCGTCGTTGAGCTGGTCGGCCGTCAGACCTCTGACTTGCGTCGCCCGCATCGCCTAACCCTCGATACGCGCGACGACGCGCGTCTTGATCGGAAGTTTCGCCGCGCCGAGCCTGAGCGACTCACGCGCCACCTGCTCGTTCACGCCGTCGATCTCGAACATGATCCGGCCCGGCTTGACGCGCGCCACCCAGAACTCCGGCGTGCCCTTGCCCTTGCCCATGCGCACCTCGGTCGGCTTCTTCGACACCGGCACGTCGGGGAACAGCCTGATCCACACGCGGCCCGCGCGCTTCATCTGGCGCGTCATGGCGCGGCGGGCGGCCTCGATCTGCCGCGCGGTGATGCGCGCGGGCTCCGCCGCCTTCAGCCCGAACGTGCCGAAGGCGAGCGTGACGGCGCTCGAGGCCTCGCCCTTGATGCGGCCCTTATGGGCCTTGCGGTATTTTGTGCGTTTCGGTTGCAGCATGATCTTCTAGCCTTACGCGCCCTGTGCCGGAGCAGGCTCGCGGCGTCCGGTGGAGCGCCCGCCTTCCTGCGCCTCGAGCGCCTTGTTCTCCTGGGCCATCGGGTCGTGCTCCATGATCTCGCCTTTGAAGATCCAGACCTTGATGCCGATGATCCCGTAAGCCGTGCGCCCGAGCGCCGTGCCGTAGTCGATATTGGCGCGCAGCGTGTGCAGCGGCACGCGGCCTTCGCGGTACCACTCCATGCGCGCGATTTCAGCGCCGCCGAGCCGGCCCGAGCAATTGATGCGGATGCCGAGTGCGCCCATACGGATCGCCGACTGCACCGCGCGCTTCATGGCGCGGCGGAAAGCGACGCGGCGCTCGAGCTGTTGCGCGATACCCTCGGCGACCAAAGTCGCGTCGATCTCGGGCTTCCGCACCTCGACGATGTTGAGATGCACCTCCGAGTCGGTCAGCGCGGCGAGCTCGCGGCGGAGCTTCTCGATGTCCGAGCCCTTCTTGCCGATCAGGATACCCGGCCGCGCGGTATGCACCGTCACCCGGCATTTCTTGTGCGGGCGCTCGATCACCACCTTGGAGATGCCGGCCTGCTTGCGCGACGAGAGGATATGCTCACGCATCTTCAGGTCCTCGTGCAGCAGGCGCGCATACTCGCCGCGATCCGCGTACCAGCGCGAATCCCAGGTGCGGTTGACGCCGAGCCTGAGCCCGATCGGATTGACTTTCTGACCCATTTAAGCGGGCTCCTCGACTTGGCGCACGATCACGGTCATCTGCGCGAACGGTTTCTCGATGCGGGCGGCGCGGCCGCGGGCGCGGGCCTTCAGCCGCTTCATCACGATGTTCTTCCCCACATAGGCCTCGGAGACGACGAGCGCATCGACATCGAGGTCGTGGTTATTCTCGGCATTGGCGATGGCCGACTGCAGCGTCTTCTTCACGTCCTTGGCCACGCGCTTCTTGGAGAAGGTGAGGTCCGCGAGCGCGCGATCGACTTTCTTGCCGCGGATCAGCTGCGCAAGCAGGTTGAGCTTCTGCGGGCTCACGCGGATGAGCCGCGTGACCGCTTTCGCCTCGCTGTCCGACAGCGTACGCTCGCGCTTCTGCTTGCCCATCTCTTAAGCCTTCGCCCTTTTCGCCTTGCGGTCCGCGGCATGGCCGTGGAACGTCCGCGTCGGCGCGAACTCACCGAATTTGTGGCCGACCATGTCCTCGGTGACCAGCACCGGGATGTGCTTCTGGCCGTTATGCACGCCGAAGGTCAGCCCAACGAATTGCGGCAGGATGGTCGAGCGCCGCGACCACATCTTGATCACCGCGTTCGAGCCCGAGCCGCGCGCCTTCTCCGCCTTCTTGAGGAGATAGCCGTCGACAAACGGACCTTTCCAGATCGAGCGTCCCACTTGTCCTAACCCTTCTTCTTCTGGTGGCGGCTGCGCAGGATGAACTTGTCGCTCGCCTTGTTGGAGCGCGTGCGCTTGCCTTTGGTCGACTTGCCCCACGGCGTCACCGGATGCCGACCGCCGGAGGTGCGGCCTTCGCCGCCGCCATGCGGATGGTCGATCGGGTTCATGGCCACGCCGCGCACCACGGGCTTGCGGCCCTTCCAGCGCGAGCGGCCGGCCTTGCCGAGCGAGACGTTGGAATTGTCCGGATTGGACACGGCGCCGACGGTCGCCATGCACTCGGCAGGTACCATGCGCGTCTCGCCGGAGTTCAGCCGAAGGATCGCGTAGCCGGCATCGCGGCCAACGAGCTGCACATAAGTGCCGGCCGCGCGGGCGATCTGACCGCCCTTCCCCTGCTTCATCTCGACATTGTGCACGATCGTGCCGATCGGCATGTTGGCGAGCTTCATGGCATTGCCGGGCTTCACGTCGGCCTTCTCGTCGGCGATCACGCTGTCGCCGGGCGCGAGGCGCTGCGGCGCCAGGATGTAGGCGAGCTCGCCGTCCTCATATTTAATGAGCGCGATGAACGCCGTGCGGTTCGGATCGTATTCGAGCCGCTCGACCGTCGCCGGCACGCCAAGCTTGCTGCGCTTGAAATCGACCATGCGATAGGAGCGCTTGTGCCCGCCGCCGCGATGCCACATCGACACGCGGCCGTGATTGTTGCGCCCGCCGGACTTGGTCAGTCCTTCGGTGAGCGTCTTGACGGGCTTGCCCTTCCAAAGCTGCGAGCGGTCCACGAGCACGAGCTGCCGCTGGCCGGGCGTTATGGGCTTATATTTCTTGAGGGCCATCGCGGTTAGATTCCCGTCGTCACGTCGATCCGGTCGCCTTCGGCGAGCCTCACGACCGCTTTCTTTACGTCCTGCTGCCGGCCCTTGATGCCGCGGAAGCGCTTGGTCTTGCCCTTGCGCGTCAGCGTGTTTACCGACACCACCTTCACCTTGAACAGCTTCTCGATCGCGTCCTTGATCTCGGGCTTGGTCGCGTCGCGGCGGACCTTGAACACGACCTTGTTCTGCTCGGAGGCAGACGTCGCCTTCTCGGTGATCACCGGCGAGAGGATCACGTCATATGCGGCGAGCGCACTCATTTGAACCGCGCCTCCAGCGCCTCGACCGCGGCCTTGGTCAGCACGAGCTTCTCATGCCGCAGAATGTCGTAGACGTTGATGCCCTGAACCGGCAGCACATCCACCTGGGGAAGATTGCGCGCCGCGCGGGCGAACTCGTTCTGCACCGCGGCGCCGTCGATGATCAGCACCGAGCCAAGGCCGAGCTTCGCGAAGCGCGACTTGAGCTCCTTGGTCTTGCCGTCCTTCAGCTCGCATTTGTCGAGCACGACCAGCGTGTCCGACTTGGCCTTGGAGGAGAGCGCATGCTTCAGCGCGAGCGCCCTCACCTTCTTCGGCAGGTCGATCGAATGATCGCGCGGCTTCGGCCCGAACGTCTTGCCGCCGCCCTTGAACACGCCGGCCCTGCGGCTGCCGTGGCGCGCGCGGCCCGTGCCCTTCTGGCGATAGGCCTTGGCGCCGGTCAGGTTGACCTGCGAGCGGTCCTTGACCTCGACCGTGCCGGCACGGCGCTTGGCGAGCTGGTAGCGCACCATGCGCTGCAGGATGTCGGCGCGCGGCTCGAGCCCGAACACGTCGTCAGGCAGATCGACGGTGCCGGCCTTCTTGGCGTCGAGGGTGGTGATGTCGGCTTTCATTATTCCTGACCCTCACCCTCTGCCGCCGGCGTGGCCTCGTTCGTCTCGGCGGGCGCTTCGTCGGTCTTGGTGGGCTTCGCTGCAGCCTCGCCGCCGGCTTTCCGGAAGGCACCGGGCTTCGGCGCCTCGTTGGGCAGCGCGCGCTTCACCGCATCGTGGATCGTCACCCAGCCGCCCTTCGCGCCGGGCACGGCGCCGCGGATCATGATCAGCCCGCGCTCGGGATCGGTCTTCACCACGCGGAGGTTCTGCGTGGTGACGTTCACGTCACCCATATGCCCGGCCATCTTCTTGCCCTTGAACACCTTGCCGGGGTCCTGGCGCTGGCCAGTCGAGCCGTGGCTCCTGTGGCTCACCGACACGCCGTGGCTCGCGCGCAAGCCGCCAAAGCCGTGCCGCTTCATGGCGCCGGCAAAGCCCTTGCCGATGGTCGTGCCCGATACGTCGACGAACTGGCCCTCGACGAAATGGTCGGCGGTGATCTCCGCGCCCACCTCGATGAGATTGTCCGGCGTGACGCGGAACTCGGCGAGCTTCCGCTTAGGCTCGACATTGGCCACGGCGAAGCCGCCACGCGCCGCGCGGCTCAAGCGCTTCACCTTCGGCCTGCCGGCGCCGAGCTGCACGGCCGTGTAGCCGTTCTTCTCCTCGGTGCGCTGGCCGACCACCTGGCAATTGTCGAGGCGCAGCACCGTCACCGGGATGTGCTCCCCGGCGTCGGTGAAGATCCTGGTCATGCCGACCTTCTGCGCGATGACTCCCGACCGCATTGTTCTTCTCTTTCCAGTTTCTCTCACGTCATCGCCGGGCTTGACCCGGCGATCCAGGGCAACCGGCACTGAGCCAGCGGCCCCTGGATGCCCGGGTCAAGCCCGGGCATGACGAAGTGTTATGGCACCGCAGTGCCTCACAGCTTGATCTCCACGTCGACACCGGCCGCAAGGTCGAGCTTCATCAGCGCATCGACGGTCTGCGGCGTCGGATCGACGATATCGAGCAGCCGCTTATGCGTGCGCATCTCGAACTGCTCGCGGCTCTTCTTGTCGATATGCGGCGAGCGGTTCACGGTGAACTTCTCGATGCGCGTCGGCAGCGGGATCGGCCCGCGCACCTCGGCGCCCGTGCGTTTCGCCGTGTTGACGATCTCCTTGGTCGACGCATCGAGGATGCGATGGTCGAAGGCTTTGAGCCTGATTCTTATGTTCTGACTTTGCATCGCATTGGCCTCGACAAAATGAGGAGCGCGCCGCTTTCGGACGGCGCGCTCCCGCGTCCCTTTACTCGATGATCGACGCCACCACGCCGGCGCCGACGGTGCGGCCGCCTTCGCGAATGGCGAAGCGAAGTTTCTCTTCCATGGCGATCGGCACGATCAGCTCGACCGTCATGGCGATGTTGTCGCCCGGCATCACCATCTCGGTGCCCTCCGGCAGCTGCACCACACCGGTCACGTCGGTGGTGCGGAAGTAGAACTGCGGACGGTAATTGCCGAAGAACGGCGTGTGGCGGCCACCCTCCTCCTTGGTGAGGATGTAGGCCTCGGCCTTGAACTTGGTGTGCGGCTTGACCGAGCCCGGCTTCGCCAGCACCTGGCCACGCTCCACGCCTTCACGATCCACGCCGCGCAGCAGGCAGCCGACATTGTCGCCCGCCTCGCCCTGGTCGAGCAGCTTGCGGAACATCTCGACGCCGGTGACCGTGGTCTTGCTGGTGGGCTTGATGCCGACGATCTCGACTTCCTCGCCGACCTTGACCACGCCGCGCTCGATGCGGCCCGTCACCACCGTGCCGCGGCCTGAGATCGAGAACACGTCCTCGATCGGCATCAGGAACGGCTTGTCCTTCGGACGGTCGGGCTGCGGGATATAGCTGTCGACCGCCGCCATCAGGTCCAGGATCGACTTCTCGCCGGCCTCAGCGTCCTTGCCCTCGAGCGCGGCAAGCGCCGAGCCCTTGACGATCGGAATCTCATCGCCCGGGAACTCGTATTTGGACAGCAGCTCGCGGACCTCAAGCTCGACCAGGTCGAGCAGCTCGGGATCGTCGACCATGTCGGTCTTGTTCAGATACACGACCAGCGCCGGCACGCCGACCTGGCGGGCGAGCAGGATGTGCTCGCGCGTCTGCGGCATGGGGCCATCGGCGGCGGAGACGACGAGGATGGCACCGTCCATCTGCGCCGCGCCGGTGATCATGTTCTTCACGTAGTCGGCATGGCCCGGACAGTCGACATGCGCGTAGTGGCGCTTGTCGGTCTCGTACTCGACGTGCGCCGTCGAGATGGTGATGCCGCGCGCCTTCTCTTCCGGCGCCTTGTCGATCTCGTCATAGGCGGTGAACTTCGCACCGCCCTTCTCGGCCAAGACCTTGGTGATCGCGGCCGTCAGCGTCGTCTTGCCGTGATCGACATGACCGATGGTCCCGATATTGCAATGCGGCTTGGTCCGCTGGAACTTTTCCTTAGCCATCTTGGCTCTCCATCCTTCAACGTCAAAGACAACGAAAGCTCCGAGGGGCATCACGCCCACTTGGAGCTATGCGAATTTGGCCTGCACCTCTTCAGCCACCGCCTGGGGTACCTGGGCGTAGTGGTCGAACTGCATGGTGAACTGCGCCCGCCCCTGGCTCATGGAGCGGAGGTTGTTCACGTAGCCGAACATGTTGGCGAGCGGGACCATGGCGCTGATCACCGCGGCATTGCCCCGGGTCTCCTGGCCGCGCACCTGGCCCCGGCGGCTGGTGAGGTCGCCAATGATGCCGCCCACATAATCTTCGGGCGTCACGACTTCAACCTTCATCATCGGCTCGAGCAGCTTGGGACCCGCTTTCAGCGCGCCCTCGCGGAACGCGGCGCGCGCCGCGATCTCGAAGGCCATCACCGAGGAGTCGACGTCGTGATAGGCGCCGTCGATCAGCGTGACCTTGGTGTCGAGGATCGGGAAGCCGGCCAGGATGCCGGCATCGATGACGCTCTGCACGCCCTTCTGGACGCCCGGGATGTATTCCTTCGGCACGTTGCCGCCGACCACCTTATTCTCGAACTCAAAGCCCTTGCCTGCCTCGTTCGGCTCGATCACGAGCTTCACGCGGGCGAATTGGCCCGAGCCGCCGGTCTGCTTCTTGTGGGTGTAGTCGACCTCGGAGCGCTTCGACACGGTCTCGCGATAGGCGACCTGCGGCGCGCCGACATTAGCCTCGACTTTGAACTCGCGCTTCATGCGATCGACGATGATGTCGAGATGAAGCTCGCCCATGCCCTTGATGATGGTCTGGCCGGATTCGTGGTCGACCGCGACACGGAAGGAAGGGTCCTCCTGCGCGAGGCGGTGCAGCGCCACGCCGAGCTTCTCCTGGTCGGCCTTGCTCTTCGGCTCGACCGCGACCTCGATGACCGGGTCCGGGAACTCCATGCGCTCGAGGATCACGGGCTTGGTCGGATCGCACAGCGTGTCGCCGGTGGTCACGTCCTTGAGGCCAGCCAGCGCCACGATGTCGCCGGTATAGGCTTCCTTGATGTCCTCGCGGTGGTTCGCATGCATCAAGAGCATGCGGCCGATGCGCTCTTTCTTGTCCTTCACCGTGTTGGCCAGCGTCTGGCCGGACTCGACCTTGCCGGAATAGATGCGGCAGAAGGTGAGCGAGCCGACGAACGGATCGTTCATGATCTTGAAGGCGAGCATCGAGAGCGGCGCCGCATCCGAGGCGGGCCGGTCGGTCTCATCGCCGGACTTGGAGTCGATCGCCTTGATCGCCGGCACGTCGAGCGGCGACGGCAGGTAGTCGACCACCGCGTCGAGCAGCGGCTGCACGCCCTTGTTCTTGAAGGCCGAGCCGCACAGGATCGGCACGAACTGGTTGCCGATGGTACCCTTGCGGATCAGCGCCTTGATCTTGTCGATGCCGACCTCTTTGCCCTCGAGGTAGGCTTCCATCGCCTCCTCGTCGAGCTCGACCGCCTGCTCGACCAGCTTGTCGTGATATTCCTTGGCGAGATCGGCGAGGTCCGCGGGGATCTCCTCGACGTGGAACTTGGCGCCGAGGGACTCGTCGTCCCACACGATCGCCTTCATCTGCACGAGATCGATGACGCCCTTGAAATTCGACTCGGAGCCGATCGGCAGCTGGATCACCAGCGGATTGGCTCCCAGCCGCTCTTTGACCATCTTCACCGAGAGGAAGAAATCGGCGCCGATCTTGTCCATCTTGTTGACGAAGATCATGCGCGGCACGCCGTATTTGTCGGCCTGGCGCCAGACCGTCTCGGTCTGCGGCTCGACGCCCTGGTTCGCATCGAGCAGGGCTACCGCGCCGTCGAGCACGCGCAAGCTGCGCTCGACCTCGATGGTGAAGTCCACGTGGCCCGGCGTGTCGATGATGTTGATGCGCTTGTCGTTCCAGTAAGCGGTGGTGGCGGCCGACGTGATGGTGATGCCGCGCTCCTGCTCCTGCTCCATCCAGTCCATCGTCGCGGCGCCGTCATGCACCTCGCCGATCTTGTGGCTCTTACCGGTGTAATAGAGGACGCGCTCGGTGGTCGTGGTCTTGCCGGCGTCGATATGCGCCATGATCCCGATATTGCGGTAGTCCTCTAAAGGGGTCGTCCGGGGCATCGTCAGGTCCTTAGCGGTTACCAGCGGTAATGGGAGAAGGCGCGGTTCGCCTCCGCCATCCGGTGCGTATCCTCGCGCTTCTTCACCGCTGTCCCGCGGTTGTTCGCGGCATCGAGCAGCTCTCCGGAGAGGCGCTCGACCATGGTGTTCTCGTTGCGCCCGCGCGCCGCGGAGATGATCCAGCGGATCGCAAGGGCCTGGCGCCGGTCGAGCCTCACCTCGACCGGCACCTGATAGGTGGCGCCGCCGACGCGCCGGGAGCGAACCTCAAGCGCCGGCATGACGTTGCGCAGAGCCTCGTGGAACAGTTCCACCGGGTTCTGCTTCGCCTTCTTCTCCATCTGATCGAGGGCGCCGTAGACGATCCGCTCGGCGGCCGACTTCTTGCCCTCGTACATGATGGAGTTCATGAACTTGGTGAGCACCACGTCCCCGAATTTCGGGTCCGGGTTGATCTCCCGCTTGTCCGCTCTGTGACGCCTCGACATCGCTTAAGTGTTCTCTCGATCTTGCCTATGCAAAGAGGCCGAAACTATTTCGGCCTCTTGGCTCCGTATTTGGAGCGTCTCTGACGGCGGCTGGCGACGCCTTGCGTGTCGAGCACGCCGCGAATGATGTGGTAGCGTACGCCCGGAAGGTCCTTCACGCGGCCGCCGCGGATCAGAACCACCGAATGCTCCTGCAGGTTATGCCCCTCGCCGGGGATGTAGCTCGTCACTTCCTGCTGGTTGGTGAGGCGGACGCGCGCGACCTTGCGCAGCGCGGAGTTGGGCTTCTTCGGCGTCGTGGTGTAGACGCGCGTACAGACGCCGCGTTTCTGCGGGCAGGCCTGCATGGCAGGGACCTTGTTCCGCTTCACCGGCTGCTGGCGCGGCTTGCGGATGAGTTGTTGTATCGTCGGCATCCTGCCTGTCTCAATCTAATCTGCTCGTGGGGCGGACCCCACATGACCTAACAAAGCCGTGCGGCCGCGACGTAGGCGGCCTCAGAGCCTCAATACAGAGGATCTCGGAGGGCTTATGCCCCCAAGATCGTGACCCCGATTTGATCCCGGTTAGTCCGGCAGCGTCTAACCCGCGCCCGAAGGACCCAGAACTGGGCTACCGCCTGCCGCGAAAGTGCGCGCGTTGTATCAGGCAGATTCTCGGATCGTCAAGGCTTTCCGCGGCAAAAACCGCCGAAACGTGCCAAGTGTCGGGCAAGTGTCGGCCAAGTGCCGGGCGCCGGAGGGCCCGGTCGCCCGACACTTGAATTCCGAGCCTCGGCCTAGGCCGAGGCGTCCTCGGTTTCTTCCTCGCCCTCGATCTGCACGGAGGAGCGCTCGCGCTCCTCAAGGATGAGGTCGTCGCGATGGGAGGCGACCCGGTTAAGCCGGGTCAGCATCCCGCCGGTACCGGCCGGGATCAGCCGGCCGACGATGACGTTCTCCTTAAGGCCTTCAAGCGCATCGGTTTTTCCGTTGACCGCCGCGTCGGTCAGCACGCGCGTAGTCTCCTGGAACGATGCGGCCGAGATGAAGGAGCGTGTCTGCAACGAGGCCTTGGTGATGCCGAGCAGCACAGGCTGGCCGGTTGCCGGCCGCTTGCCTTCGGCTTCCGCCGCGATATTGGCGTCCTCGAAGTCGATGCGGTCGACCTGCTCGCCCTTGAGGAACTCCGTATCGCCCGGATCGTCCACCTCGGTCTTCTGCAGCATCTGCCGGACGATCACCTCGATATGCTTGTCGTTGATCGTCACGCCCTGCAACCGGTAGACCTCCTGGATCTCGTTGACGAGGTAGTTGGCAAGCTCCTCGACGCCCTTGATCGCCAAAATGTCGTGCGGCGCGGGGTGGCCGTCGAGCAGGAACTCGCCCTTCTCGATGCGGTCGCCCTCCTGCACGGCAAGATGCCGGCCCTTGGGGATGAGAAACTCGACCGGCTCCTGGTCGTCGTCAGGCACGATGGTGATGCGCCGCTTGTTCTTGTAGTCGCGACCAAGCTGCACGATGCCAGAGACCTCGGCGATGATGGCGTGGTCCTTGGGCCGACGGGCCTCGAACAGCTCCGCCACGCGCGGCAGACCGCCCGTGATGTCGCGGGTCTTGGCGCTTTCCGTCGGGATACGCGCCAGCACGTCGCCGGCGCCCACGTGGGAGCCAGGTTCGACCGACAGGATCGCATCGACCGGAAGCAGGTAGCGCGCTTCGCCGCCACGCGACAGCTTGCCGATCTTGCCCTTCTTGTCCTTGATCACCATGGCGGGACGCAGATCGGCGCCACGCGGAGACGCACGCCAATCGATGATCACGCTGTTGGTGATGCCGGTCGACTCGTCGCGCCGCTCAGAGACCGACACGCCTTCGACCAGATCCTCGAAGTCGACGGTGCCTTCGATCTCGGTCAGCACCGGCCGCGTGTACGGATCCCACTCGGCAAGACGGTCGCCGCGCTTGACCTGGACGCCGTCGTCAACGCGCAGATGCGTGCCGTAAGGCAGCTTGTGCACCGCGCGCTCCGTGCCGTCCTGATCGAGCACCAGCAGCAAGGTGTTGCGGCCCATGACCATGGAGCGGCCCTGGGAGTCTTTCACAACGTTCTTCTGCTTGATCTTCACCGTGCCGTCGAAATTCGACTCGAGCGAAGACTGGTCCACCACCTTGGACGACGCGACCCCGCCCAGATGGAAGGTGCGCATGGTGAGCTGCGTGCCGGGCTCGCCGATCGACTGCGCGGCGATGACGCCGACAGCCTCACCCATATTGACCGGCGTGCCGCGGGCGAGATCGCGCCCGTAGCACATGGCGCAGATGCCGTTGCGGGTCTCGCAGGTGAGCGCCGAGCGGATGCGCACTTCTTGCACGCGCGCCTCCTCGATGGCCTCGACCTGCTCCTCCTCGAGCAACGTGCCCGCCTTGATCATCACCTTGCCGGTGGCAGGGTTCTTGATGTTCTCGGCGGTGGTGCGGCCGAGCACGCGCTGGCCGAGCGACACCGTAACCTCGCCGGCCTCGATGATGGCCCGCGCGGTGATGCCCTCTTCCGTGCCGCAGTCGTCCTCGGTGACGATGCAGTCCTGCGCCACGTCGACCAGACGCCGCGTCAGATAGCCGGAGTTGGCCGTCTTGAGCGCCGTGTCGGCGAGACCCTTGCGGGCGCCGTGCGTCGAGTTGAAGTATTCGAGCACCGACAGCCCCTCCTTGAAGTTGGAGATGATCGGCGTCTCGATGATCTCGCCCGACGGCTTGGTCATCAGGCCGCGCATGCCGGCGAGCTGCTTCATCTGGGCGGGCGAGCCGCGCGCACCGGAGTGCGACATCATATAGATGGAGTTGATCGGCTTCTCGCGGCCGGTCTTCGCATCGCGCTGGACCGAGGAGATGCGTTTCATCATCTCCTTGGCCACCTGCTCGG
>CAZWIO010000009.1:0-199558 GCA_964634195.1 uncultured Methyloceanibacter sp.
ATGATGCAGAAGCTGCAAGCGTTGTTGCAGCCTTCGGAGATCTTCAGATAGGCGTAGTGGCGCGGCGTCAGTTTCACGCCTTGCGGCGGCAGGAGATCGAGGAACGGGTCGTGCGGACGCGGCACGGCCTTGTGCACCTCGTCGACGACAGCCTCATATTGATGCGGGCCGGTGACGGCGAGCACGCCGGGATGGGCCTCACGGATGCGGTCGGCCTCCACACCGAGACAACCCGTGACGATGACCCGCCCGTTCGCGGCCAGAGCCTCGCCGATCGCCGCGAGCGACTCTTCCTTGGCGCTGTTCAGGAAGCCGCAGGTATTGACCACGACCGCATCGGCGCCTTCGTAGCTCGGCGAGAGCTCGTAGCCTTCGGCGCGGAGCTTGGTGATGATGCGCTCCGAATCGACCAGCGCCTTGGGGCAGCCAAGGCTGACGAAGCCGATCTTGGGCGTCGTTTTGGGACTTGGCTTTTTGGGGCTCGGCTTTTGCGGCGCGGCAGGCATCGCGCGCTTATAGGCGAGCGCCGCCCAGCCGTCTATTTCAGCGAAGCGCTTGCCGCGAGCCGGCTTAGTCCGGCTATACTCGCGCCCGAAGAGACAAGCGGGAAGCGGGGTTCGGTTCATGGTGGCGTTTGCGTCCAGGATCACGGCGATTGCGCTGGTTATCGTCCTTTCGGGCGGGGGTGCCGCGTTCGCGCAGGGCGACAGCCCCGGTGGCGCTGTGCCGAAGGCCGTTAAGCCCAACGCGGCGAAGCCTGGCGCGGCAAAGGCGAATGCCGCTAAGCCTCAAAACGCGAAGCCGGCGCCCGAGAGCGCTCCGGCCATCGTCGGGAATTTCGGCCAGTGGGCGCTGGTCTGCGGCAAGCCCAATGAAGGTGAGAGCGCCAAGGAGTCCTGCTCGCTCGTGCAGGCTCTGGTCGAGCGCGACTCGCAGAAGCTCGTGTTCCGCATCATCCTGTCCTATGGGCCGCAGGGCAATCTCGTGCTCCGCGTGGACGGACCGACCGGCGTCGCGCTACAGCGCGGCATCGAGTTCGCCACCGGCGAGAACCCCGACGCTGGCAAGGTCTATCGCCTGCCGTTTCAGACCTGCATCGCCCAAGGGTGCAGGGCGCTGCTCGTGGTGCCCGAGGACTTGAAGGGCGAGCTGAGGGCCGCGGCGAAGGGTACGCTCAGGGTCTTTACGCTCGACGGGCGGCCCGTGCAGACGGGCACCGACTTCTCCGGCTTCACCGACGGGCTTGCGGCGCTCGACAAGCGACGCCAAGCGCAAGTGAATTAGAGTCCGCGTCCGCGAGGTCAGGAAGGATACGGGGTGGCGTCAGGCAAAGAACCCGAGCGGACCGCGCGCAAGAAGCAGCCGCAGAAGCCCGCGCGCGCATCCCGGTCCAAGGCCGCCGAGCGCGTCGTCGAGGCGAGCGCGCCCGCTATCGGCGACGCCGAGGTCGCTGCCGCTTCCGCGCTCGCGCCGCAAGCCGCCGCGGCGACACCCGAGCAGCAACAGCAGCAACAAGAGCAGACGCAGATCACGACCTCGCGCGGCTTCATCGACTTTCTCGTCACCAACCGTCTGAGTCTCGCGCTCACCTCCTATCAGACCGGCCAGCTCATGCTGATCGGGCCGCTGCTCGATAACAGGCTCTCGGTGTTCCAACGTAACTTCGTGCGCGCCATGGGGCTTTGGGCTTCGCCGCAGCGTCTCTATCTCTCAACCATCGCGCAGATCTGGCGACTGGAGAACGTGCTGGGGCCCGGCCAGCTCGCCACGTCGCAGCAGCTCCACTACGAGCGGCTCTACGTGCCGCGCGCTTCGCACACGACCGGCGACATCGATGCGCATGAGATCGCCATCGACGCGCGAGACAGGCTGATCTTCGTCAACACGAAATATTCCTGCCTCGCCACGACCGATCCCGTGCACAGCTTCCAGCCGATCTGGAAGCCGTCCTTCATCTCCAAGATCGCGCCGGAGGACCGCTGCCACCTGAACGGGCTCGCCATGAAGGACGGCGCGCCGAAATATGTGACGGCCGTCTCGCGCTCGGACGTGGTCGACGGCTGGCGCGAGCGCCGCCACGAAGGCGGCATCCTGATCGACGTCGAGACCGGCCGCGTCGTCACCGAGGATCTGTCGATGCCGCATTCGCCGCGGCTCAATGGCGGGACGCTATGGGTGCTCGATTCGGGGCGCGGCTATCTCTGCCGCGTCGATCCGGATACCGGCAAGACCGAGCAGGTCACGTTCTGTCCCGGCTTTGCGCGCGGGCTGTCCTTCTGGCAAGGCTATGCGCTGATCGGCACATCGCTGCCGCGCGACGGCGCCTTCAAGGGGCTCGAGCTCGACGACAACATCAAGACGCGGGACGGCGAGCCGCGCTGCGGCGCCTATATCGTCGATACGCGCACCGGCGACATTTTACATTGGATCCGCTTCGAGGGCGCGGTGCGCGAGCTGTTCGACGCGGCGTTCATTCCGGGCGTGCGCGCACCGATGTGCGTCGGCCTCGGCAACCCGGAGATGCGCACGCTGATCACCTTCAGCGAAGAGGGGGCGGGCTCGACCGCGGAAGCCGCCGCCTAGCCGGCGCCGCCGCTAAGATCAGCGCAGGATGTCCTCGACCTGAGGGTCCGGGCGCTCGGCCGGCGCGAAGCTTGGCGCGGTCTGCCCGCGCTTCGGCGCCGATGCGCCGTCCTCGCTCTCGCCGCCGCCGCGCCGTCTGATCTGGACATTGCCGAGGAAGCGGCCAAGCGCCTCGCCCGCAGGCTTGCCCTTGAAGCTCTTCTTGATGGCGTCGCCGATCTGCCTGACCGTCTCGCCCGCCTGCTCGGAATTTCCGAACAGCCCCTTGAGCTCGGGCCTGATGCTCGGATTTTGCAGCGAGCCCTCGACGCGCACCGGAATGGAAAGCCCGGCAAGCGCATTCGACTTGCGCCCACCGCCAGATTCCTCGGCGACGATCTGCGGCGTGGCGAGGATGTTGATGCTGTCATTGATGAGGTCGACCGTGCCCGCCGCCGCCACCTTGAGCAGCGGACTGACCATCTGCAGATTGTTCGTCTCGGCTACGCCGTTGGTGATGGTGAAGCTCCCCCCGAGATCGCTGAAGGCCGTCTTGGCGCCCGGGCCCTGGCGCAGATTGGGCATCTGGCCCGCGCCGACCGAGGCGATCAGCTCGGTGAGATTGATGCCCTCGATCGCGCCGTCGCTGATGGCGACATTGCCGGTGCCCTGGAGCGAGGGCCTGATCTCCTCGCTCGTTGAGCCTGCGCCGCTCAGCTCCAGATCGAGCTTGGTGCGGCCGGAGAGCAGGTTGAACTGGGTCGCGTCGCTCAGGAGCGGCCGCACCTGCACGCCGTCGAGCTGGAAATTGCCGCTGAAGGTCGGCACGGGCTTGTTGGTATCGACCACGAGCCTGCCGCTGCCCTGCCCGTCATAAAGCTCCATGCCGCCGAGCATGGCGTTGAGAACGCCGTCGCGCAGCGCAAAACCGATCGAGCTCGGTCCGATATCGAGATGGCCGAACCGCGTCTTGCGCACGTTGAGATTGACGTCGGCATCGAAGGCCGCCGGCCGCGCCACGCGCGTTGCGAGCGCGGGCGGCTCAGCGGGGCCAGGACTTCCCGTCTGCGCGGATACGGCGCCGTCAGGCTCGGGCGGGGATACCGCCAAGACCGGCGCACTCGCCTCTGGCGCGGCAGATGGCACCGGAGGTGTTTCTTGCTGCGGCACCGCCCGCTGCGCCGCGGCCGATTGCGCCGCGCGGCCGGCCCCACGCGCGAGGAACGGATTGAGGTTCAGCAGATCGAAGGCAAGCGCCGCGCGCACATGCGGCCGCGGGCTCCGCAAGGTGACGACGGCCTGCCCCTGCCCCGTCGCATGTTCAAGCGCGAAACGGGCATCGGAAAACTCGATCTCGCCGGCCTTCCACGAGACATGGCTGGCAAGCTCGCCGTCGCCGATGGCCGAAGAGGCAGGCGGCGTCTCGCGCATCCAGGCGAGCAGCGAGGGGATCGAATGCACCTTGGCCGACAGCTGGCCTTCGCCCGAGAAGTTGGCCCCGCCGCGCACGCTGCCGTCGAAGCGGAGCGCCACCGAGTCCGTGTCGAGCCCGACCTCGAGCCGCGCCGGACGTGCCTCGCGGAGATCGGCGGGCGAAGCAAGCGCGAGGCTCCATTCCACGGTCTGCTGCTTCCAGTCGAAGGTGCCACGCCCGGTAAGCGGATCGCTGACCGAGGGCAGGCTGAGCTTGGCGTTGATGTGCTCGATCCTCCGCACGGTGCCCTTGTCGTCGTAGACGATGTTGACGGTGCCGTCCTGGATGCGCACGTCGCTCAACCTGATCTCGCGGCGGGAGGCATCCTCGCCGCCTGCGGCCTCGCCGCCCGCGGTGTCGGCCTTGGCGAAGCGAAGCGGCTGAGGCTTGTCGCCCGCCTCGCTGCGGCGGCCCATCGTGCCGTCAGGTCCGAGCCTGACGGTCACGACCGGGCGCCGGAGCACCAATTTGCGCGCGTCGATCTGGCGGCTAAGCAATTCCGCGAAGCTCAGATCGACGGAGAGCCGTTCCACGGAAAAGTCGGCGGAGCCCGCGCGCGCTTCGGGATCGACGAAGGCCGCATCGGTGACGACGATACGCGGGCCAGGCGTAAACAGCAGTACCGTGGCGCCGTTCACGCGGAGCTCACGGCCCGTCTCCTGCTTGACGCGCTGGGCAATGCGCTCGCGCACCCAGTCGGCCGAGATGAGCAGATTGACGGCGATCAGCGCGAGCGAGAGGACAGCCGCAATGCCTCCGGCGATCGCCAGAACAAGGCGCGTGCGCGGATTGATGGCACTCCACTGCGCGCGCAGCGACGCAAGCGCCCGATGATGTGGTTTGTCCTGCATATTTCCCGACCGGTCCTAGAGTCTAGCCCGAGAAATAAGGTGAGAATAGGAAGTGTGGGGGCTGCGCGGCAGGCTCGGGGACACGCTAACGCACGAGAATGGCGTGATTATCCCAGTGGAAGCCCGAGGACCGGCGCGTCATGGTGCCACTCGCCTCGGCGGTCGCGAGCCAGCCCTCCCCGCTCGTCAGGAGGAAATTGGCGCTGCGATGGGTGGGTGCCAAGCCGCAGCCATCGCTCAGCTCGGACGCGCCGAGATAGCGCCTCGCCTCCACGTCCCAATAGGTGACGAGCCCGCCTTTGGGCGCGGAGGCGGCGACGATGCCGCCGCCAGCGTCAGCGGTGACGGAGCCGATATAGTTGCGCAGGCTCGGTTGCGTCGCCTCTGGCGCAGGCACAATGACAGGTGCTTCGCCGCGCCGATGGAAGCCGATCAGCGGCGGCGCCTCGTCTTCCGGTCCGCGGAACTGACAGCCGAATGCCACGACATCTTCGCCAGCCACGGCGAGGTGCCGGATCGAGAGCTGATGGAGATCGGCGGAAAGCTTGTGCTCCTCTAAAGGATCGCCGGTCTCGACATCGACATAGACGAGCGAGGGCTGCATCTCGGAAAGGTTCAGCTCCGTCGCGCCCGAGTCGGGATGCGTGCGGATGCCGCCATTGGCGATCACCATGGTCCGGCCGTCGCCGAGCAGCGCGATGTCGTGCGGCTCGATGCCGCGCGCATCGAGCTCGCCGATCTGCCGGTAGCCGTCCGTCGCGTCGCGCACGCCGATCACGCCGCGCGCGTGTCCATAGTCGCTCTCGGTGGCGTAGAGCAGCCGGCCATCTGCGGAGAAGACGCCGTGCCCGAAGAAATGTCGGTCGGGCTTTGCTTCGAACCAGACCGGCGGGCGCGCACCGGTCGGAACCGCGACGCCGAACCGGCCCGGCCGGCGCGCGAAGGCGACCCACTCGCTGCCGTCGGGCTTCAGCGCGATGTCGTGGCCGCGGCCAGGCAGCTCAACCGCGCGCAAGTCGCCGCTCTCCAGATTGAAGAGCGCGGCAGAATAGGTGCCGCTGTCGTCCTTGCGCGCGGCGGCGAAATATTCGGCGCCGAGCGTCGCATGCACACCGCGCGGCAGGAGCAGCGCGGCGCCGCTCGCGGCGAGCCCCGCAAGCATCGTCCGCCGGTCGATCTGCATGGCTTTAGTCTCCGTCCATGGCGTTGAAGCCGAAGCTCAGCCCTGCACCGCGCGCGATCAAGGCGCCGGCCGTATCGCGCGCGCTTTTAAGGGACGCGCGCAACGCTTCGAGCTTGGCACGGGAGGCTTCGTCGCGGAACGCTTCGTCGGCGACGAGATCGATGCCGCGCAGCACGGAAATCGCGTGGTCTAGGTCGAACAGCACGGATTTCTCCACGCCCGGCGATTCCGCGGCAACGACTTCCGCAAAGCCGCTGTCTGCGAACAACGCGCGCACGCCGTCAAGATTGCCGGCCATGTTGGCGAAGGTCAGGCCGCTGCGCCAGAGGGGCGCGAGGCGCGGCTTGGCTTGCTCGGGCGCGGCGGCAAGCGGCTTGGCAAGCTTCTGGTCGCGCACCAGCTCGATGCCCGCGGTGAGGGCCTTGAACAGCTCGTGCGTCACTTCTTTTGGCGTGCGGTAAGTGGGATCATCGGGCCCCGGGTCGAGAAACGCGTTGGCGGCGGGAGCGCCATCGCCCCAGGCTTCGCTGACCTCCTTGGCGATCATGACGATGTTCGCCGCAACGGCCGCGGCGAAGCGGCAGCGGAACGCGCCGGCCTCGCCGGCCTCGCCGGCTTGGATGAAGGTCTCGGCGTCCTCGCCGTAAAGCAGATATTCCAACGCGGGTAGCCCCTGCAGCGCCACGCTCTTTCCGGCGAGCTTCGCGGGCTCGGTCACGGTGGGATCCTGCTTGGCTAGCGCGTCCTTGACCTGGCGCACGCCGAGGCTCTTTGGATCGGGCCAAAAGAACAGCCGCTCGTAGCGCTGATCCTTGGTGACCGGCCCGAAGCGCAGTACCTCGATCTTGCTCCACGCGCCGGCCGTGTCCGCGAAGGCCTGCTTCATTGCCGCGAGGCTCTCGGCCGAAGGCTTGGCGCAGAGCGCCTCGACGCTCGCCTCGAGATCGGTTGCGCTCTTGGCCAGAGCAGCGAAGCCAGGCCGTACGATCTTCTCCAGCGACGCGCGCGCGATCGCCGCATGGTCCGCTTCGGCGCGTACGGGAACGGCACCCATACAGAGCACCATCGCAAGGGAGATGAGGCACGAAACAAACCCATGCCACGTGTTGTCCCCTCCCCCCTTGAGGGGGAGGAATAGGGAGGGGGGTTCAATCGAAGAACTTGCTGCGCCGGCTACCCCCCTCCGCGCGCCAAAGAGGCGCGCGTGCTCCCCCTCAAGGGGGGAGCGGGGGCAAGTTGTAAGTCGGGCGCGCATCATAGAGAATTGACGAAGGCGACGAGCCGGTCGCGGTCTCCCTTGGGAAGCGCCGCGAAGGCATCACGCGCGGCCTGCGCCTCGCCGCCATGCCACAGGATGGCCTCGGTGACGTTCCGGGCACGGCCGTCATGCAGAAAGAGCGTGTGGCCACTCACCGTCTCGGTCAGCCCAACGCCCCAGAGCGGCGGCGTGCGCCACTCATAGCCGCTGGCCTTGCCCTCGGGACGGTGGTCCGCAAGACCCTCGCCCATGTCGTGCAGCAGCATGTCGGTATAGGGATAGATGAGCTGGCGCGAGAGATGTGGCTGGCCCGGCACGTCCCCGGTCATGAATTTCGGCCGGTGGCAGTCCGCGCAGCCCGACTTGTAGAACAGCTCTTTGCCCTTCAGCACATCGGGGTCGTCCGGCTTGCGGCGGGGCGGTACGGCAAGATTCTGGGAATAGAACGTGACGAGGTCGAACAGCTCGTCGCTGATCTCGGCATTGTCGTGCTTCGGCGAGACCCCGCTCGGCGCCGCGAGACAATCCGGTTGCTTCTCGGTGCAGTCGCCCGAGGGGAACGGCATCATGGTCGAGGAGATGCCGATATCGCCGGCAAAGGCCTCGGCGGTCTGCTGGGCGATGCTGGGCACGCCCGCCTTCCAGCCGAAGCGGCCGAGCGCCACCTTCTCCTCTTCGCGCGACCAGACGCGGTTCGGCTTGCCCTTGATGCCGTCACCGTCCTTGTCGTCGGGATCGGCCTTGGCCAGGATCTGCTCCTCCGGCACCGCTTCGAGCAGTCCGAGCCCGATCATCGGCGGCGCGACGCGCGGGCTGATCATCACGTCAGGGCTGATCGGGCCGTAGCCGAGATCGACAAGCTCGTAAGCCGGCTCGCGCAAGCTCACCACCTCGCCGCCTTCGAGCGTGACCGGCTTCTCGGTGTAGTCGATGTTTAGCCTGCCCTCGCCTTTATGACCCTGGATCGACCGGTCCTGGAGCTGGCCGCCATAGGTCGGCTCGGGGATCGAGTTGACGCTGTGCGCTTCGAGCTTCTCCTTGTCGCCCGGTGTCGCGGCCGGAACCGAGAGCCTGACCAGCATCGAGCCGGAATCGTCGGGCACATCGGCGGAGAGCGGCGGATGGCCGCGCCCGTCCTTCAGGTGACAGGCCTGGCAGGCGCGCGAATTGAACAGAGGCCCGAGCCCGTCGGTCGAGTCGGTCGAGGCCGGCGCCGAGACCCAGTTCCGGCGGAAGATGCTGTTGCCGATCTTGAAGTCGAGCTCGCGCTTGAAGTTCATGTTCCCGGACGACAGCGAGAACGCGTTGGCGTTGTCGACGCTGCCGCGAGAGGTGGCGCCGCCGCCCGGCTTCTCCTCGCCCGGCTCGAGCTTCGCGAAATCTGTGGTGGGCGCGAGCAGCGCATCGACGGCTTGGCCGTCGGCGCCGTAGGTCTGCCAGGCGCCGGCCAGAAGCGGGAGCGCGGCGCCGAAGGCGATGACGCCGAAAAGCCAAGCGCGCTGCGCTCGGCTTCTCGATGCTCGGTTCGGTGTCTCCGCTAGACAATCGCGGAACTTGGGATCGGTTGGGTGCACTCGTCCTGTCAGAAATTGAGAGTAGAACGTGCCCCCACGACCGCTGCATCGTCGACGTCAGTGACATTGCCGCCCGGCTGGAAGACGTACTGGAACGTGGGCTGCACGGCCCAGCCGGGACTGATCTGATAGGTATAGGTCACCTCGATCAGCGACTCGTAGTTGCGCCCGATGGGCTCACCATTCTCGATATCGAAGGCATGCACTTTGTCGGAGATGCCGGTATAGGCGAAGCCAATTGCGAGCGCGTCGTCAGGCCGGCCGGGAATCATGCCGCTGAAGGTGAACCCGCCGTCGAAATAGAAGTCGACGAGGTTGCGATCATCGGGTGCGCCGATAACACGGGCGAACACGCCGACGCCTTTCGGATCTTCGCTTCCGGGTACGCGCCAGAGCAACTGGTCGATGATGCCGTAGATGCCCCAATTGCCGTCGAGGACGTGCGCGTGCCGGCCGGTAAGGGCAATCGGTTGGCCGGCAACGTCGAGATGCTGGTGCTCGAAGTCGCCGAAATGGTTCCAACCGCCGACCTTGACGATGCCTCGCAAGCCGTCAGGGCTGTAATTGTACATGCCTTCGGCCATCAGCAACGGTGGACCTTCCATGCGAAAATCGAGGCCGTGATTGTTGCAGACTTGCGGGTTCTCGCTTCTCCTGCAGGGGTCGGCCGGATCGCCGTTGTAGAGCGCGACCATCACGCCGTAGCGCTCGCTCGGATTGATGGCGACGCGCACGCCGGGCGTGGCCAGCGGATAGGCGGGGCCGCCGTTTGGCAGGTCTGACGCCGTGATCGAGGGCCAGCCCCAGGTACCGTTGAGGAAGTAGCCGCCACCCTCGCTGAGGATGAACTCGGCATCGGCGGCAAGCTGGCCAACTTTGACCGTCACGGTGTCGTTGAACAAGCTCTGCTCGAACCACATCTCGAACAGCCGTGTGGCGGGCGATGCTTCGAGGCTTGAGATCGGCATCAAAGCTCCGACATAGTCCGCGGTGATCGACTTGCCGTGGATCTGATAGCCGTTGGCAAAGAAGCAAAGCCCCTTCCAGAGGCCGAGCTTCTTCATGTCGGCGTTGATGTAGAGCTCGAGCACGCCGTCATAGGCGCTGCCGTCGTGGATGCCGCCCCAATTCTGGAACGCCTCGCCGTAATAGGCGCCGCCGATGCCGATGCCGGCATTGGCAAGCGCTGCACGCGCGCCGCCGACATCCGCCCTGAAGGCGACATCCTCAGGGATGCCGGTGCCGTCGTCCGGCACGTCGCAATCGGCATAAGCCGAAGTCGGCGCGGCCGCGAAGATCAGCGTCGCAACGGTGGCGAAGGCCGTCAGCCACTTTCGCGCAGTCTTCGGCCGGGACGCCTCGCGCGCCTTGGGTACGTTGATTTCGATGATGGACATACTTCCCTCCGAAGCAAGTTGACCGCGATCGCGTGTCAAAGCTTTCGGAAGCGCCCCCCATGGGTGTCCGACGACGCGAGAGCTCCCCCGCTCGCGCGTCAGCCCTGGCACGGTCGAAGGCAGGTCTCCTGGCTCGCGGGTCCTTGCCTCCTTGCCGACCTTCCCGGTTGCCCAGTGGCCGTTCGTGGCAGGAGGCTCGCCGCTCACAGTTGCGGGGGCAGCCACGGCTTCGGCGCTCGTCGTGCGCCGTCCGTGTTCCCTCTTAGTCCTCTCGGGCCAAGCCCTTGCGGACGCGGCCGTCGATGAACCTTCGACTCCACCACGTTGCAGCGGCGCCAGGGCAGTGTCAATCGGCCCCGTAATTTCCCCACGGCTTCTGTGTCCACACCGCAACAGGTCCGCGGCAAGACCGCTCTTGCGAGCGCCTCTGGCCATTTGGTTGCTCATGTTCGCAGCCCCCCGCTGCTGTATCGCGACCGCAGGCGTTCGTTGCACCGCGCCTGCGTCGGAATAACGCACTCACCCGCCGCTACTCGCGGCCTCCTTCTCGACCTTCTCAGGGTCGTCCAAGCTGTCGGAGCCCTCGAACTCGATGGCCTCCAACTCGAGCGCGGCGACGGCACGCTCGATCGCCTTGGTCTGATCGAGCAGCGCATCGATCGCGCGCTGCACCACCGCGTTCCCTTCGTCGTTCCCCTCGCCGATCATCTGGTCGTAGGACTCGACGGTGAGAGCGCGGAGATAGAGCGCGTTCATCGCGTCCATGGTGGCGTCGAGGCTCGCCCGCACATCCTCGTCGGCCTTCGAAGACTTAGCGCGCACGAGGTCCGACACGCTCGGGCCGGTGACGGTCGAGCGGTCGGCGCGCCTGTAGCTGCCGAGGTAGACATTGCGGATGCCGAGCGCGTCGAAGAAGTGCGAGGCATGCGTGTTGTCGGAGAAGCAGTCGTGCTCCTCCTCCGGATCGTGGATCATCAGGCCTAGCTTCATGCGCTCGCCGGCAAGCTCGCCATAGGAGAGGCTGCCGAGCCCGGTCATGATTGCCGTGAGCCCCGCCTTGTCGCTCGCCTCGGTCACCGCTTTCCGCGCGTCGCCGCCCTTCTTCCACTGATCGGCCATCCAGGCGAGGTCGTCGACCAGGAGGTCGGTGACCGCGCGAAGGAACTCGGCACGGCGCGCGCAATTATCGCCGGTGCATTTCTTGGTGTCGAAATCGCTCGCGGGCCGCACGCCGCTCCCCGGGCCTGTGCCGTTCAAATCCTGGCCCCACAGCAGGAACTCAACCGCGTGATAGCCCGTGGCGACATTCGCCTCCACGCCGCCGGCCTCGTGCAGGTCATCCGCGAGCAGCGCCTTGGTGATTTTCGCGGCGTTCAACTTCTTGCCGCCGATCGTGACCACCTTGTTGGCGATCACGTTGGCGACGTAGAGCTCGTTCTCGGCCGACTCGGCGCCGTAGGCTGCGGCCACATAGTCGATCAAACCCTCGTCGAGCGGCCAGGCATTCACCTTGCCTTCCCAGTCGTCGACGATCGAGTTGCCGAAGCGATACGCCTCGGTCTGCATGTAGGGGATGCGTGCGGCGATCCAGGCGGCACGCGCGGCGCGCAAATTCGCTTCGGTCGGCTTGGCGAGCAGCGCGTCGACCGCAAGCTTGAGCGTCATGGCCGTGTCGCGCGCATCCTCGTAACCCGCCTGCGCGATATCGGCATAAGTCTCGAGCACTGCCTTGGCCTCTGGCGCGGGCTCGGAAGACGCGGGCAGAGAGCCGAGGCAAAGCACGGCCAAAAACAGCGCGCACGGCAGCGCGATCGCACGACGTTGGCTCATCGGAACTCCTTGGTGACCTGGCCCAGTGTTCATCTCACTCGCTCGCTCCCCGCGCGCTATGCGGACTGTTGCCGCACCACTCTCCCGCGGAAAATTTGCGGCGGCCCTTCGGCCCGAGAACCGGCGGGCCGCCGCAAGGTTGAGATGAGGAAACGTCCAAAACTTGCGCCTCGGACGTTTCGGGCACCCGGGCTGGGCGGCCGGATGCCTTGTCAAGACACTAGCCGAAGCGATAACATGCATGAAGTGAACTCTTTTCAGCAAAATCTTTGCACGCCATGCATCTGAAGGAAGTCGACGCCAATCTGCTCGTGACGCTCGACGCGCTGCTCGTCGATGCGAGCGTCACGCGCGCCGCCGAACGGCTGGGGCGCAGCGCGTCTGCGATCAGCCATGCGCTCGCCAAGCTCCGCGAGATCTTCGCCGACGAGTTGTTCGTGCGCGCCGGGCAGAAGCTCGTGCCGACCGCCAAGGCGCTCGAGCTTGCACCGACCGTTCACGTGATCCTCGCCGGCATGGAGAGCCTACTCAGGCCGAGCAAGCCGTTCGATCCGTCGCTCTCGGTGCGCGACTTCGCGGTCGCCGCGAACGAGACCGGCGAATTGATTCTGGTCCAGCCGCTCCGCCGGCGCCTGCAGCCGCTTGCGCCGAACGTGCGGCTCGGCTGGATGAAGTCGAACGGCGACGAGAATACCGACGCGCTTCGCTACAGCCGCTGCCATTTCGTCATCGATATCGAGGGCGCGCCGCTGCAGGTGCCCGACATCCGCGCGCTCAAGCTGTTCGACGACAAACTCGCGACGCTCGCCCGCCCCGGCCATCCCTTCGCCAAGCGAAAGCCGCAAGCGGCCACCTTTGCCGCCGCCGATCACATCGCGGTCGATTCGCTGCCGGCTATCCCGCTGATCGACCGTGCGCTCGGCGCGCGCAAGCTCGCCTGCAACGTCTCCTCCCAGGTGCCCTCGGTCCTGGTCGGCCTGCTGCTCGCGCTGAACAGCGACGCGTTGCTGACGCTGCCTTCCTCGCTCGCGCTGATGCTGGAGAACCAGTTCGGGGCCGTGCGCATCGCCCAGCCGATCGGCCCCGTCGCGCTGCCGCTCAGGCTTCTGTGGCATTCGAGCTACGACCGCGACGAATGCCACCAATGGGTGCGCAGCGAGCTCGCCGACCTCGCCCGCGAGATCGAGAACCCCGCCTGAAATTCGCGCGCCGATTTTTGCCGGATTGAGCAAAAGCGTCCTCTGGCGTCCGCGCGCGGGCTCGATTAGCATGGCCTCACGCCCGCACCCCCCAGCGGCGGGCTCCCGGAGGACGTCAATGTTCGCATGGTTCCGCGCCAGCTTGGCTGCCGCGCTGCTCGTTATCGTCGCCACTCCCACCGTTTTTGCCGCCGAAAAGACCTTCCAGGATTCAGCCCTCGACGACGCGGCCATCACGCTCGAGGCCGAGCTCGACGAAGAGGCCGGCACCGTCGACAAGCCCGTCGCCAAGCTCAAGAAAGAGGCCGAAACGCTTCTCCTCGCGCAGGACCTGCAAGGCGCCGCCAAGGCCTTCACCCAGATCGTCAGCGTGGAACCCGACGACAGCGCTGCCTGGCGCGCGCTCGCCAATGTCTGGCTGAAAATTCCCAAGACCGACGACGACGACGGCTCCGAGCGCTTCGAGCGCGCGCGCACCGCGTCCTATATCGCCTATCAGCGTGCCACCACACCGAAGGACGAGGCGGCGTCGCTCGTGATCTATGCCGACGCATCGGGGAAGCGCGGCGAGTGGCGCGCGGCGATCGATGCGCTGAAGCTTGCGCTCACCCTCGACGAGACGCCCGACCTCAAGAAGGCCTATGACGATCTCCGCGAGAAATACGGCTTCCGCGTCGCGAATTTCAGCATCGACTCCGACGCGGCGAGCCCGCGCGCCTGTTTCCAATTCACCGAGCCACTGCCGAAGCGCACGGATTTCTCGCCGTTCGTCACCGTGGTCGGCCAGGACAGGCCGGCGCTGTCAGCCGAGAACAAGCAGCTCTGCATCGAGGGGCTCAAACACGGCGAGACCTATTCGATCACGCTGCGCGCGGGTCTTCCCTCGACGGTCGACGAGGCCCTGCTTAAGGACGCCGTCTTCAATATCTATGTGCGCGACCGCGCGCCGTCCGTGCGCCTCTCCAGCAAGGCCTACGTGCTGCCCAAGACCGGGCAGCAGGGCATCCCGCTCGTCACCGTCAATACGGGCTCGGTGAACGTCACGATCTACCGGATCGGCGACCGCAACCTGATGGAGAAGGTGCAGAGCTGGGAGTTTCAGCGCAATCTCTACAATTACGACCTCGACCAGATCGCCGATCAGTCGGGCGAGAAGGTCTGGACTGGATCGCTTCAGGTCGAGAAGGAGCTGAACGCCGAGATCACGACCGCCTTCCCGGTCACGGAGGCGGTGTCCACGCTCGAACCCGGCCTTTATATCCTGACCGCGCAGCCGGGCGACGTCCCCGGCAACGACTATGGCGAGCGCACCACGCAGTGGTTCATCGTCTCGGACCTCGGGCTCACCTCCTATTCCGGCAGCGACGGCGTCCATGCTTTCGTCAACTCGCTTGCCTCTACGGCCCCGCTCGATGGCGTCGAGGTGCGGCTCATCGCGCGCAACAACGAGGTGCTCGCTAACAAGACCACAGACGCGAATGGCAGGGCGAGCTTCGCGCCGGGTCTCGCGCGCGGCGAAGGCGGGCTGTCGCCTGCGCTCCTGATCGCCTCAAGCGCCAGCGGCGGCTATGCGTTCCTCAATCTGAAGCAATCGGCCTTCGACCTGGCCGATCGCGGCGTTGCCGGGCGTGACGTGCCTGCGGGCCTCGACGCTTTCGTGTTCACCGAGCGCGGCGTCTACCGAACCGGCGAGACGGTCTATGTGACGACCCTGCTGCGCGATGCCGACGGCGTGGCGGTTCCCGACGTCGACCTCACACTGGTGGTCGAGCGGCCGGACGGCGTCGAGTACCGGCGCGCGGTCGTGCCGGATCAAGGCATCGGCGGGCGCTCGCTCGACCTGTCAATTCTCCCTTCCTCGCCGACCGGGACCTGGCGCGTTGCGGTCTATTCCGATCCGAAACAGCCACGGATCGGCGAGACGAGCTTCCTGGTCGAGGACTATGTGCCGGATCGTCTCGAATTCGACCTGACCACCGAAGCCAAGAGCATCTCGACGAAAGAGCCGGCGGAAGTCACCGTCGATGGCCGCTTCCTTTATGGCGCGCCCGCCTCCGAGCTCGATCTCGCCGGGGAGGTGAATATCGCGCTCGCCAAGGAGCTGCCGGGCTATGCCGGCTATCAGTTCGGCCTCGACGGGTCGTCGGACAGCGACGAGTTCCGCCCCGAGAGCATGCCGCTCGAAGACCTGCCTGAGACCGACGAGGACGGCAAGGCGGTCTTCAATGTGGCGCTTTCCCAGGTGCCCGCCTCGACCCGTCCGCTCGATGCCACCGTCGTGCTGCGGCTCGCCGATCCCGGTGGCCGCGCGGTCGAGCGCCGCCTCACGCTGCCGATCACACCGTCAGCCGCGATGATCGGCGTGAAGCCGCTCTTCTCGGGCAAGTCGCTCGGCGACAACGACATGGCGGGCTTCGACGTGATCATGGTCGGGCCTGACGGCAAAGAGCGCGCGGCGAGCGGCCTGAAATGGCAGCTGCTGCGCGTCGAGTCGAAATATCAGTGGTACCGCCAGGGCGGCTATTGGCAGTACGAGCCGGTGAAGATCACCCGGCGCGTCGCCGACGGCACGCTCGATGTCGCGCCCGATGGCCCCGGCAAGATCTCCGTGCCCGTCACCTGGGGCCGCTACCGGCTGGAGGTGGTGAGCCCGGAGACGGGCGGGCCCGAGACCACGGTCGGCTTCGATTCCGGCTGGTACGCTGAAGCCTCGGCCGACACGCCGGACCTGCTCGAGATCGCGCTCGACAAATCCGAGTACAAGCCGGGCGATGCCATGACCGTCGCCGTGACGGCGCGGAGCGCCGGCAAGGTGACGCTCTCGGTGATCGGCGATCGGCTGATCGAGACCACCACCACCGATGTCGAGCCGGGCCTCGTCAAGCTGCCGCTGACCGTCGGCGAGGATTGGGGTACCGGCGCCTATGTGCTCGCGACGCTACGCCGTCCGCTCGACGAGGCGGAGAAGCGCATGCCGGGCCGCGCCATCGGCGTGCAGTGGTTCAGCATCGACAAGGCCGCGCACACGCTTGGCGTTTCGCTCGACCTGCCGGAGACGATCAGGCCCGAGACCACGCTTCGCGTACCCGTCAAGCTCGCGGGGCTAGCGGCGGGCGAAGAGGCGCGCCTGGTGGTGTCGGCGGTCGATGTCGGCATCCTGAACCTCACCAACTACAAGACGCCCGCGCCTGACGCGTACTATCTCGGCCAGCGCAAGCTCTCGGCCGAGGTGCGCGACCTGTACGGCCAGCTGATCGACGGCATGCAGGGCACCAAGGGCCAGATCCGCACCGGCGGCGACGGCGGCGACGGCGCCATGCAGGGAAGCCCGCCGACCCAGCCGCCGCTTGCGCTCTATTCGGGCATCGTCACGGTCGGCCCCGACGGCACGGCCGAGGTCTCCTTCCCGATCCCGGCCTTCACCGGCTCGGCGCGGGTGATGGCGGTCGCCTGGAGCAAGGACAAGGTCGGCCACGGCGAGGGCGAGGTCGTCATCCGCGATCCGGTCGTGGTCAGCGCCACGCTGCCGCGCTTCCTGCTCACCGGCGACAAGACCACGCTCCGCCTCGATCTCGATAATGTCGAGGGCGAGACCGGCGACTACAAGATCGCGGTGAGCACCGGCGGCCCGTTGACCGTCGAGAATCCCGACAAGACCGTTCCGCTCGATGCCAAGAAGCGCGGCGCGGTGCTCATGCCGCTTCACGCCAAAGGTGTCGGCGTCGGCACGGTCGACGTTGCCGTCACTGGTCCTGGCGATTTCACGCTGCAGCGGCGCTATGCGCTCGCGGTCAGCCCGTCGACGCATATCCTGGCGCGACGGACCGTGAAGAAGCTCGAGACCGCGCAGAGCATTACGCTCACCTCCGACGTGTTCGCAGGCCTCGTGCCGGGAACCGGCAAGGTTGCGCTGTCGGTGACGCCGAAGGCGGCGCTCGACGTGGCGACCCTGCTTGCCGCGCTCGACCGCTACCCGCTCGGCTGCACCGAGCAGATCATCAGCCGCGCGCTGCCGCTGCTCTATGTCAGCGAGCTCTCGACCGACTCTACGGTCGATCCAGGCATCGACGAGCGCATCAGGAAGGCGATCGAGACGGTGCTCGCGCGCCAGGGTTATGAAGGCGCCTTCGGGCTTTGGTCGCCGGGCGGAGACGATCCCTGGCTCGACGCCTATGTGACGGACTTCTTCACCCGCGCACGCGAGCGCGGCCACCCCGTCACGGACCTTCAGTTCAAGCTGGCACTGAACCGGTTGCGCAATTATGTCAGCACGGCGCCCGATGTCGCGACCGATGGCGGGCTCGCGCTCTCCTATGCGCTCTATGTGCTCGCCCGGAACGGCATGGCGCCGGTCGGCGACCTCCGCTACATCGCCGACGTGAAGCTCGACAAGCTCGGTACGGCGACCGCCAAGGCCGAGATTGCCGCGGCGCTTGCCATGCTCGGCGACCGGGTACGCGCCGAGAAGGCGTTCAACGCGGCCCTCGCCGCGCTGCCGCAGGACCCGAAATTCGAGGGCGGGCGCGTCGATTTCGGCTCGCCGCTGCGCGACGCCGCGGTGGTGGTGACGCTTGCAGCCGAAGGCGATGCGCCGAAGCTGATCCTTGCGAGCGCAACCGACCGCATCGGCGAGGCACGCGACAAGGTGCACTTCACCTCGACGCAGGAAGACGCCTGGCTCGTGCTCGCCGCACGCGCGCTCGGCAAGCAGAACGTCAGCCTCGACGTGAACGATGGCGGCCAGGAAGGCCCGCTCTATCGCAGCTACAGCGAGGACGAGCTCAAGGCCACACCGGTGACGGTCACCAATACCGGCGACATTTCGCTCGACACCATTATCTCGGTGAGCGGCGCGCCGGTTAGCCCTGAGCCCGCCGCCGAAAGCGGCTTCAAGCTCGAGCGGAGCTTCCACACGCTCGACGGTGAGGCAGCCGACATCGGAAGCGCTAAGCAGAACGACCGCTTCGTGGTGGTGCTGAAGGTGACGGAGCCCAAGCCGCAATTCGCGCGCGTTGCGCTCACCGACTATGTGCCGGCCGGGTTCGAGATCGACAATCCGCGGCTCGTGTCGTCTGGCGATACCGGCACGCTCGACTGGATCGAGGACGCGGGCTCTCCCGTGCATACCGAGTTTCGCGACGACCGCTTCGTCGCGGCGTTCGAGCGGCGCCAAAACGACAAGCCGGTCTATACGGTCGCCTATATCGTGCGCGCCGTGGCGCCCGGCCAATATGTGCTGCCGCAGGCGGTGGTTGAGGACATGTACCGGCCCGACCGCTTCGGCCGCACCGATACCGGCGCGGTGACGGTTGCGCCGGCGCGATGAAGACCCGGTTTTAATGAGGACAGACTCGAACGAGGCATTGACTGACGCCTCCCCCCTTGAGGGGGAGGCCTCCGCTCAGCCACCGGCTGAGCGGAGGGAGGGGGGTATTTCAGAGACACCTGGGAAGATCGCACCCCCCTCCCCAACCCTCCCCCTCAAGGGGAGAGGGAGTAGGTCGAGCCGGTGGAGACGGCGCGCGATCTTCGCGGGCGTCGGAGTGCTGTGGCTCGTTGCAGCCGCGGCGGGCGCGCTCACCGGGCTGATCGACAGTTTCGGCCCCGCCAAGCTCGGCCGCGACCTCGAAGTCTCGACGCTTGCGCTCGACCGCGACGGCAAGCTGCTCCGCGCCTATCTCACGAGCGAAGGCCGCTGGCGCCTGCCGGCGACGCCAAAGGATGTCGATCAGGACTATCTCGACATTCTCTACGCCTATGAGGACAAGCGGTTCTTCGAGCATCGCGGCGTCGATCCGCTCGCGCTCGGGCGCGCGGCCTTCCAGCTCGTCACCAACGGCCGCATCGTCTCGGGCGGCTCGACGCTCACCATGCAGGTCGCGCGGCTGATCGAGCCGCGGCACAAGCGCTCGCTCTATGTGAAGCTCCGCGAGGCGGTGCGCGCGCTGCAGCTCGAATGGGCGCTCAGCAAGGACGAGATCCTGAATCTCTATCTGACGCTCGCGCCGATGGGCGGCAATCTCGAAGGCGTGCGCGCGGCCTCGCTCGCTTATTTCGGCAAGGAGCCGCGCAGGCTCACGCTCGGCGAGGCGGCGCTGCTCGTCGCGCTGCCGCAATCGCCCGAGGCCCGCCGTCCCGATCGTTCGCCGGAGGCCGCGCAGCGCGCGCGCGACCGCGTGCTCGACCGCGCCGCCAAGCGCGGGCTGTTTACCCCTGAGGAGATCGCGCGCGCCAAGCTCGAACCTGTGCCCCGCGCGCGGAAGCCCATGCCGCTGATCGCCCCGCATGCCGCCGACGAGGCGAAGGGCGCGTCGCCGCACGATCCGGTGCTCGAGCTTACGCTCGACGCGCGGCTGCAGAAGCGGCTCGAGCGTTTCGCCCGCGAGCGCGCCCAGGCACTCGGCGCGGACATGTCGGTCGCCATCGTGGTGGTGGACAACGAAAGCGGCGAGGTGCTGGCGCGGGTCGCGTCCCCCGATTATTTCGACGAGCGCCGCGCGGGGCAGGTCGACCTCACGCGCGCGGTGCGCTCACCGGGCTCCGCGCTCAAGCCCTTCATCTACGGCCTCGGCTTCGAGGACGGGCTGATCCATCCGGAAACGCTGATCGCCGACCGGCCGATCCGTTACGGCGGCTACCAGCCCGAGAATTTCGACCTGACCTTCCAGGGCACGGTCACGGTGCGCCGCGCGCTGCAGCTCTCGCTCAACGTGCCGGCGGTGGCGGTGCTCGAAGAGGTGGGGCCGAGCCGGCTGATCGCCCGGCTTGCGCAAGCCGGTGCGCCGCTCGTCCTGCCGAAGCGCGAGGCGCCGGGGCTCGCGCTCGGGCTCGGCGGCATCGGCGTCCGGCTCACTGATCTCACCATGCTTTATGCCGGCCTCGCGCGCGGGGGGAGCGCAGCACCGCTTATCGAACGGCAGGACGCCGAGCCTCTGCCGGCCCGCCGGCTGCTCGAGCCGGTCGCCTCCTGGTACGTCGCCAATGTGCTGCTCGGCACGCCGCCGCCCGAGAACGCGGTTGGCGGCCGCATCGCTTACAAGACCGGCACGAGCTACGGCTATCGCGACGCCTGGGCCGTCGGCTTCGACGGCAAGCGCACGATCGGCGTGTGGGCCGGGCGTCCCGACGGCGCGCCGGTCGCGGGGCTGACCGGGCGCACGGCCGCGGCGCCGATCCTGTTCGACGCCTTCGCCCGGATCGCGCAACCGATCGTTCCTCTGCTGCAGCGGCCGCCGGGCGCGATCGTCGCGAGCACCGCGAAGCTGCCGCCGCCGCTGCAGCGCTTCGCCTCCTTCAAGGACGCGCAGGCGACTCTCGTGCCGAAGGTGCGGATCGTGTTCCCGCCGCACGGCTCGAGCCTCGAGCTTGGCGGCGTTGCCGGCGAGGCGCCTGACCCAATCGCCGTCAAGATCGCGGGCGGCACGCCACCGCTCAATGTGCTGATGAACGGCCTGCCGGTCGCCACCAAGGAGACGGCGCGGACCTTGTTCTTCGAGCCCGACGGGCCGGGCTTCGTGCGGCTCACCGTTACCGACGCGACCGGGGCGGTCGACAGCGTCGTCGTGCGGCTGC
Source organism: uncultured Methyloceanibacter sp. (assembly GCA_964634195.1). Lineage (GTDB taxonomy): Bacteria > Pseudomonadota > Alphaproteobacteria > Rhizobiales > Methyloligellaceae > Methyloceanibacter. Next base: position 20,901 of record CAZWIO010000009.1, read on the forward strand.
AATAACTGTAGGGTGGGCAACGCGGCGGCGTTGCCCACGCGGTTCGGACCGCAATAACTCGCAGTTTGTCATGCCCGCGAAGGCGGGCACCCAGTAAGCGACGGCCCCGCAAGAAATGGCCAAGCACCTCGATTACTGGGTTGCCCGGTCAAGCCGGGCAATGACAAGGTGGAGAGATGCTGCCGAAGTCCCTCGCAGACCTCGCCGTGCCGGTCGGCATCGAGCCGATGGAGGCAAAGCTTGTCAGCGAGCTGCCGCATGACAAAGGCTGGCAGTTCGAGCCGAAATGGGACGGGTTCCGCTGTCTTGCCTTCCGCGCCGGGCGCGAGGTGGATCTCCGCGCAAAATCGGGCAAGCCGCTAGGGCGCTATTTCCCCGAGGTCGTCGCGCTTGTCGCGGGGCTCAAGCCCACCTGCTTCGTGCTCGACGGCGAACTGGCCATCCCGCTCGGCGGCACGCTGTCCTTCGACGCCCTGCAACAGCGCATCCATCCGGCCGAAAGCCGCATCAAGAAGCTCTCCGTCGAGACGCCGGCAATCCTGATCCTGTTCGACATGCTGGTGGATGCCAAGAACAAGAGCCTGGTCGAGGCGCCGCTCACCGAGCGCCGCGAAGCGCTCGAAGCCTTCTACAAGTCCGCCGGCGAGACGCGCTCGCTCAAGCTCTCACCGTTCACCGACAAACGCGCGACGGCCGAACGCTGGCTCGACGAGGCGCGCGGCGCGCTCGACGGCGTCGTCGCCAAGCGCCTGGACGGCGCCTACCTGCCGGGTGAGCGGGCCATGCTCAAGGTCAAGCACCTGCGCACCGCAGATTGCGTGGTGGGCGGCTTTCGCTACAAGGCCGGAAGCAAGCTTGTCGGCTCGCTCCTGCTCGGGCTCTACAACGATGAAGGCAAGCTCGATCATGTTGGCTTCACCGCGACCATCACCAACATCGAGCGCCCTGCCCTAACCAAGCAGCTCGAAGCGCTGCGCGCGCCGCCTGGCTTCACGGGCGATGCACCTGGCGGGCCCTCGCGCTGGAGCACCGAGCGCACCGGAGAATGGGAGCCCGTCAAGCCGAAGCTGGTGGTCGAGGTGCGCTACGATCATGTGACCGGCGGGCGCTTTCGGCACGGCACGCGGCTGGTGCGCTTCCGCCCCGACAAGGCCCCGCGCCAGTGCACTTTCGAGCAGCTCGCGCCTGCAACCCTCCCCAGCAATTTCAAGCTTTTGCTCAAGTGACGGCACGCTATCGCCAGACGATGGCCCGATTGCTCTGCTAGCGTTCACAAATCGGGAGGGGCGGCCAACCTTCATGCAAAGGAGGCCACCCGATGCACAAATATCTCACCGCAGCCGCGTTCGTGATTGCACTTTCGACGCCGGCTCTCGCTGCGCCCTTCTACGTGGCGCTCGATACGCAGACCAATCAGTGTCAAATCGTGGCGCAGAAGCCTGACGGCGCGACCATGAAGATGGTCGGCAGCGGCCCGTATAGCTCGCAGGCCGAGGCGCAACAGGCCATCAGAAGCATCGCGGAATGCAATAGTTAAAAGGCGGGGGAGATGTGAGACGCCTGGCCGATCGGCCGGGCGTCTCTCTCCGCTGCTCGGCGATAGATCGCCGGCACCGTCAAACTCAAGCCCGATTCAGGCGTTGAGACTGGATATGGAGGGGACGGGAACCGAAAGGAGAACGTCCCATGACGAGACTCGTTATCGCGGGCGCGATGGCGTTCGCCATGGCATTGCCCGTTTTGGCTGCCGAGGAATATTTCGTGGCGCTGGATACGTCGAGCAAGCAGTGCCGCGTGATGAGCATCCAGCCCGACGGCACGACCATGAAATTGGTCGGCGGCAAGTCCTATCCGACCTTGGCGGAGGCGCAGACGGCAATGTCGTTGCTGCCCGAGTGCAATGGCTGACGCTTAAGCCCCCGCTAAATTCGAAGTGTTGAGAAACTGCCTCGAACCATTCGGGGCGGTTTCCCTATGCGCCTAGCCTGCCGCGGTGTCGGGCGTGTCTGGGAAGATGCGGTAGTGCCTGGGCAGGAACACCACCTTGCCAGAGATGCTGAGCTTGTAGTTCGCGGGCAGTTCGATCTCGACGCGTTGGTCGCGGTCGCGGCCGATCTCGAGTTCGACGCGGCGCGTGCCGGCATGGCGCCTGAGGATCGAGACGATGCCTTCGATGCCGCCTCCGAGATCGTTGCCGACCTCGACGTCGTGCGGGCGGAAATAAAGCGTCGCCGGCCCGTCCGGCAGGCCCTCGGCGGACAGGCCGATCTCGCGCCCGTCGAGCAGCACCTTGCGCCGCTTGATCTCGACCGGCAGCGTGCTCGACTCGCCGATGAAGGAGAACACGAAGGGCGAGTTCGGCTCGTCATAGACCTCGTCCGGCGTGCCGATCTGCTCGATCTTGCCCTGGCTCATCACCACGACGCGGTCGGCGAGCTCGAGCGCCTCCTCCTGGTCGTGGGTGACGAACACCGTGGTATGTCCGGTCTGGTCGTGCACCTCGCGCAGCCAGCGTCGCAGGTCGCGCCTGACCTTGGCGTCGAGCGCGCCGAACGGCTCGTCGAGCAAGAGCACGCGCGGCTCGATGGCGAGCGCACGGGCGAAGGCAACGCGCTGGCGCTGGCCGCCGGAGAGCTGCGACGGGTAGCGCTTCTCGAGCCCCGAGAGCTGCACGAAGTCGAGCAGCTCTAACGCGCGGCGCTTGATCTCCTTGCGCGGCGGGCGGCGCGCGCCCGGCCTGACGCTCAGGCCGAAGCCGATATTGTCGAGCACCGTCATGTTGCGGAACAGCGCATAGTTCTGGAACACGAGCCCGACATTCCGCTCCTGCACGGTGAGCCTCGCCGCGTCCTCGCCGTCGAACAGCACGCGGCCCTCGGTCGGGAAGTCGAGGCCGGCGAGGATCCTGAGCAGCGTCGTCTTGCCGGAGCCCGAAGGCCCGAGCAGCGCCACGAGCTCGCCCGGCTTGATGTCGAGCGATACGCCGTAAAGTGCCGGCGTCGTGCCGAAGGTGCGCACGACGTTTTCGACGGCGACCTGCATAGGCTTGTCCCAGCTCCTCCCCCCATGCGCCTCTAACGAGCCTGGGGCGTCGTAGTTCACTTCATTTGTCACCAAAGCGTCCATGACTTTCTCCGGGGGCGGACTGATTGTGGCCGGTTTCGCGGAAGCTCAATGCCGGCCCGCGGCCGCGATCTGGTCGGCATAGCGCCATTCCAGCAGGACCTTGATAACGAGCGTGACCAGAGCGAGCAGGGCAAGCAGCGAGGCCACCGCGAAGGCGGCGGCGAAATTGTACTCGTTGTACAGAATCTCGACATGCAGCGGCATGGTGTTGGTCTTGCCCCTGATATGCCCCGACACTACCGACACGGCGCCGAATTCGCCCATGGCGCGGGCGTTGCAGAGGATCACGCCGTAGAGCAGTGCCCATTTGATGTTGGGTAAGGTCACGCGCCAGAAGGTCTGGAAGCCGGAGGCGCCGAGCGAGAGCGCCGCCTCTTCGTCCTGCGTACCCTGCTCCTGCATCAGCGGGACGAGCTCGCGCGCCACGAACGGGAAAGTCACGAAGATGGTGGCGAGCACGATGCCGGGCACCGCAAAGATGATCTGCAGATTGTGGCTCTGCAGCCAGGGTCCGAAATAGCCCTGCAGCCCGAACAGCAGCACGAACACGAGCCCTGAGATCACCGGCGAGACCGAGAAGGGCAGATCGATCAGCGTGTTGAGGAAGCTTTTGCCCGGAAACTCGAACTTGGCGATGGCCCAGGAGGCCGCCAGACCGAAGATCAGATTGGCCGGCACGGCGATCGCGGCGACCAGCAGCGTGAGGCGGATGGCGGCGAGCGCATCGGGCTCGGTGATGGCTGCCCAATAGGCGTTGAGCCCCGCGCGGAACGCCTCGACGAACACCGTGATGAGCGGCAGCAGCAGGAACAGCGTGAGGAACACGACGGCGGTGACGATCAAGGTCACGCGCACCCAGCGCCGCTCGGTGGTGACCGAGCGCGCGCGATCGTCGGCGCCGATGAAGTCGAGACCGAGAGGGACGGAAAGGTCGCTCATTGGACAAATCTCCGCCTCTGCCAGGCCTGGATGAGATTGATCAGAAGGATGACCATGAAGGAGATGAACAGCATGGCCGTGGCGATGGCGGTCGCGCCCGCATAGTTGAACTCCTCGAGCTTGATGACGATCAGGAGCGGCGCGATCTCCGAGACATATGGAATGTTGCCGGCGATGAAGATCACCGAGCCGTACTCGCCGACCGCGCGGGCGAAGGCGAGCGCGAAGCCGGTCAGGATCGCCGGAAGCAGGCTCGGCAGCATGACGCGGAACACAGTCTGCCGGCGGGTGGCGCCGAGCGAGGCGGCAGCCTCCTCGATCTCGCGCTCGAAATCCTCGAGCACCGGCTGCACGGTGCGCACCACAAACGGCAAGCCGATGAAGACGAGCGCGATGCCGATGCCGAGCGGCGTGTAGGCCACCTTGATGCCGAGCGGCGCGAGCCAGCTTCCGACCCAGCCGTTCGGCGCATAGATCGCGGTCAGCGCGATACCCGCAACCGCGGTCGGCAGCGCGAAGGGCAGATCGACGATCGCGTCGAGGAAGCGCCGGCCGGGAAAGCGATAGCGTATCAGCACCCAGGCGACGATCACGCCGAACACGACGTTGATCAGCGCCGCGACGAACGAAATGACGAAGCTCACCCTGAGCGCGGCCAAGGTGCGCGGCTCGGTGACGATCTTCCAGAAACCCTCGAAGCCGAGCGAGGCGGCGTAGAGGATCAGCCCCGCAAGCGGGATCAGGACGATGAGCGACAGGTACGTCAAAGTGAAACCGAGCGCCAACCCGAACCCCGGGATGACGCTCGGCTTCTTCAACGCAAGGCCGCGGGCGCCGGCCATTCGCGTTTTCCCTCTTCCTGGTTAGTTCGTGGACTTCGGCTGGTAGATCTGGTCGAACAAAGCGCCGTCGGCGAAATGCTTCTCCCTGACCTTGGTCCAGCCGCCGAACAGCGGATCGTCGATGGTGACGAGCTTCACGTCGGGGAAGCGCGCCGCATCTTCCTTGTCGGCATATTCGGGCTTGTAGGCACGGTAGTAGTTCTTGGCGATCTGCTTCTGGGCTTCAGGCGTGTAGAGGAACTCGAGATACGCCTCGGCCGCTTTCCGCGTGCCCTTGGCATCGACCACCTTGTCGACCACCGCGACCTTGGGCTCCGCCTTGATCGAGAGCGGCGGTACGATGATGTCGAACTCGTCGGGGCCAAGCTCCTGGATCGCGAGGAACGCCTCGTTCTCCCAGGCGAGCAGAACGTCGCCGATCTTGCGTTGCACGAAGGTCGTGGTCGAGCCGCGCGCGGCGGTATCGAGCACCGGCACGTTCCCGTAGAGCTTCTGCAGGAACTCCTTGTTCTTCTCCTCGTCGTGGCCGTATTTGCCGTCGGCGAAGGCCCAGGCCGCGAGATAGTTCCACTGCGCGCCGCCGGAGGTCTTCGGGTTCGGGGTGATCACCTCGACGCCGTCCTTGACGAGGTCGTCCCAGTCCTTGAGGCCCTTGGGATTGCCCTTGCGGACCAGGAAGACGATGGTCGAGGTGTAGGGCGAACTGCCGTTGTCGAGCCGGTCGCGCCATTTCGGATCGGTGATGAGGCCGGCTTTGGCGACCTGGTCGATGTCGCCCTCGAGCGCGAGCGTCACGACGTCAGCCTGCAGACCGTCAATGACGGCGCGCGCCTGCTTGCCGGAGCCGCCATGGGACTGGTCGATCTTCACGTCCTCGCCGGACTTCTCCTTCCAATGCTTCGCGAAGAGCGGGTTGACGGCTTTGTAGAGCTCGCGCGTCGGGTCGTAGGACGTGTTGAGCAGGGTTGTCTCGGCGAGCACCGTGCCCGCCGCGAAACTTGTCAAGATGAGCGCCGCGCCGGCGGCTAGGGTGCTTCGAAGCTTCATGACCGTGATCTCCACATTTCGATATGAGTGACTGAAGACCCTAAACTCTATCTATTCAGTAGACATTCGCAAGAGCGGACCTTACCACAATTTTGGAATGTGCAAACTGTTCGTGGCTGCAAAACCACCGGCTAGGAGAATTGGTTTCCACAGGCGCCGAATTGGCCCGCCCGGCGCGGACCTCAGGAGGCGGCTTCGGCCAGGTCCGGATCGGCGAGGCTGAGGGAATCGGCGATGGTGGTGCGGTCCAGCACCTCGCGCGCCGAGGTCGTGACCCGGGCGAAAACCCGCCTGATCTCGCATTCCTCCTCGGTCCGGCAGTCGGCACAGCGCCGATAGGCGATGCGGCTGAGGCAGGGGAGCGGGGCGATCGGCCCGTCGATGATGCGCAGCACCTGGCCGTAGGTGATCTGGTCGGCCGACATGAGCAGGTCGTAGCCCCCCAGCTTGCCGCGCCGGCTCATGACGATACCGTGCCGCTTCAGCTCAAGCAGGATTTGCTCGAGGAACTTCCGGGGGATCCGCTCGCGGGCGGCGATCTCGCCGATCATCATCGAGTTGCCCTCCCGCGCCAGCGCCACCAGGGCGCGGAGAGCATATTTGGCCTTTTGCGAGATCACTTCGTGGAATGGGTTTCTAAAAGTCGACCTGGTAGATCGGGTAGATAAATGCTTCGCCCCGGTAACGCAATGCGCGGATGCGATGAGCGGGCCTGCATCGCCCGCCCCTTCCGCCTGGCCATGGCCGAACTGGCGAGCCCTTTCCGCTTGTCATGCCCGCGTAGGCGGGCACCCAGTAGTCAGCGCGGCCGCCAGGCTTTGCATACTGTTTCAGCTCCGAGGCGTACTGGGTTCCCACTTTCGCGGGAATGACGCCGTGCAGGTGGTACGGAGCGAAACTTATCCCCGCCGCTCCAACTGCGCTTACACTTGCACTACCTCATCCTTTGAGGGGCGCTTTCTAGAGGCGTCTTGAGAGCGGGATGAGGCGCGGACGCCCGCGGGTCTCGCCGCAACGAGACGCCCGGGCGGTGGCGGGGCCCTCCCCGGGGCCACTACGAGCCCCTGCCAGGAGCTGGCTGACGTAGCGTGTTGCGCGCTCGGGCCTTCGAGCCTCGTTGGGCTCCGGTCGAGGTGCGGCATTGCGCGAAAGCGGAGCCCGCTGCCGGAGACGTCCGCGAAATGAGCATGCGCTCAGCCGTGCGTGACGCATTTTTTGATGCGCTACCGCTCCGCTGCTTGAGCGCATGTGGCGCGCCGAGAGGCGCCGGCCGTGCTTCGGCACGGAACCAATAGGATTTGCGCTTTTCGGCGCGCCACCCCCCTCGTGAAGGGGGCCGGGTTCTTTGATATGCCTTCGCGCGGGCTCCGCGGCGAAGCGATGAACCATGCCGAGGGGCTCGCCGGCTGCCCACGCCCCTCCGATTGTCATACCCGCGTAGGCGGGCACCCAGTAATCGGTGCGGCTGCCAGTCTCGCACCCAAACTTCCAGGGCCGAGGCGTACTGGGTTCCCGCCTTCGCGGGAATGACGCCGTGCAGGTGGCCGGTTCGAAGCTAACCCCCGCGCTTATCCCCGCCCCGTGGCTTGTAGCATGGGAATGATGACACCCGGTTTGCTTCCCAACGGGGGGCCGCGCAGCGCGGGTCTTGACGAAGGTGGCGCAAGTGCCGCAACAACGGAGGACATGGCCCCTACCCCGGAAAAGCCTTCGGCCAAGAAGGTCCATATCAAGACCTTCGGCTGCCAGATGAACGCCTACGATTCCGAGCGCATGGCCGAAGCGCTCGGCACCGCCGGCTATGCGGTGACCGGCGACCCCGACGAGGCCGACCTCGTCATTCTTAATACGTGCCATATCCGCGAGAAGGCCGCCGAGAAGGTCTATTCCGAACTCGGCCGCGTGCGGCTCGCCAAAGCACGGCGGGCGACGCATGGCCTCGAGACGCTGGTCGCGGTCGCGGGCTGCGTGGCACAGGCCGAGGGACGCGAGATCGCAGCACGCGCGCCGGTGGTCGATATCGTGGTCGGCCCGCAAAGCTATCACCGCCTGCCCCACCTCGTGGCAGAGGCGGCGCTGAAGGGCGGCGGCCTGGTCGCCACCGAGTTTCCGGCCGAGGACAAGTTCGCGCATCTCCCCGCGCGCCCGACGAGCAAGGCCGCGCCGTCGGCCTTCGTCACGGTGCAGGAAGGTTGCGACAAGTTCTGCACGTTCTGCGTCGTGCCCTATACGCGGGGCGCGGAATATTCGCGCGCGCCGGGCGAAATCATGGCCGAGGTCGAGAAGCTCGCCGCGCGCGGCGCCGCCGAGATCACGCTGCTCGGCCAGAACGTCAACGCCTATCACGGTGAAGGGCCGGACGGCGCGGCGTGGTCCCTCGCCAAACTTCTGCGCCGGCTCGCGCAGGTGCCGGGCATCGAGCGCTTGCGCTACACCACGAGCCATCCGCGCGACATGGACGACGAGCTGATCGCGCTGTTCGCCGACGAGCCGAAGCTGATGCCTTATCTGCATCTCCCCTTCCAGGCGGGCTCGGACCGCATTCTCAAGGCGATGAACCGCAAGCATACGGCGGAGCACTATGAGGCGCTGGCGGAGAAGGTGCGCGCGGCTCGGCGCGACATCGCGCTCTCCACCGACATTATCGTCGGCTTCCCCGGCGAGACCGATGCCGATTTCGAGGCGACGCTCGCGCTCGTGAGGCGCGTCCGCTTCGCGCAAGCCTTCTCTTTTAAGTATAGCGCGCGGCCGGGAACGCCCGCCGCCGATCTGCCCGGACAAGTGCCCGAGGCCGCCAAGCGGGAGCGGCTCGCGGCGCTCCAGGCGCTGCTGGACGAGCATCGCCACGGCTTCGACCGGGCCACGGTCGGCAAGCGGCTCAAGGTGTTGTTCGAGGGAAAGGGGAGGAAACCGGGGCAGATCGCCGGGCGTTCACCCTATCTCCAGGCGGTTCACGTGGAGGGGCCGGCGGAGCTGATCGGCCAAATCGCGGAGGTTGACATCTTGGCTGCGGGCCCGAACAGTCTCACCGGTGTCATCAATTCGGGGTTTGAATGGCGCGGGCCAGTTCAGGCGGCCGTGTGACCAGCAAGGCCAGTGGCAGGAAAGCATCGATGCCGCGCCCCCGCGCGCCGGTGCAAGCGCGCGCGGCGCACGGCGGAACGCAGGCGAATGGCGGCGAGCCGACCGTCGTGTTCTTCGATGACATGCGGCTCGTGCGCGACCTGCTCGGCGATTACGACGCGAACCTCGCCGTGCTCGAAGACCGGCTGGGCGTCGAGGCCACGGTCAACGGCAATGCGGTCGCGCTGCGTGGGCCTGAGAATTCCTGCGCCACGGCGAAGGCGGTGCTCGAGCAGCTTTACGGCAGGCTCGCGCAAGGCGAGATGATCGGCGTCGGCGAAGTGGTCGGCGCCATCCGCCATGCAAGCGTCGTCGAGCCCGGCGAAGCCGACGAGAGCGGCGTGCAGCTTCCCGAAGCGCGCCAGATCCGCACCCGCAAGCGCCTGATCACCGCGCGCACGCCGGCGCAAAGCGCTTACCTCGCAGCGCTCGAGCGGAACGCCCTCGTCTTCGCCACGGGACCCGCCGGCACCGGCAAGACCTACCTCGCTGTCGCCTTCGCCGCGGCGTGCCTGGAGAGCGGCGGCTGCGACCGGCTGATCCTGTCGCGACCCGCGGTCGAGGCCGGCGAGCGGCTCGGCTTCCTGCCCGGCGACATGCGCGAGAAGGTAGATCCCTATCTCCGCCCGCTCTACGACGCGCTCTACGACGTGCTGCCGCCCGAGCGGGTCGAGCGCGGGCTCGCCACCGGCGTGATCGAGATCGCGCCGCTCGCCTTCATGCGCGGCCGCACGCTGTCGCACGCCATCGTCATTCTCGACGAGGCGCAGAACTGCACCCCGGTGCAGCTCAAGATGTTCCTCACCCGCCTCGGCGACGAGAGCAAGATGATCGTCACCGGCGACCCGACCCAGGTCGACCTGCCCGCCGGCAAGGATTCCGGCCTGCTCGAAGCGATCGACATCCTGGACGGCATCGACGAAATCGATCACATCGCCTTCACCCGGGCGGACGTGGTCCGCCGCGAGCTCGTGGGCCATATCGTCGATGCTTACGAGGCCGCGGAGCGCCGTGGTAAACGCCATGGATGAATCTGGCCCTAGTCCCGACGACCCTGCGCCTCCGGCGAGCGTCAAGCTCGACGTCGAGGTCGCGCGCCATGCGGAAGCGTGGGACGAGGCGCGGATCGCCGACGCCCTGCTGCAACGCGCGGCGCGGGCGGCGCTGGCCGAAGCACCTGCCCTTCCCGCCGGCGATTACGAGCTCACCATTCTGCTCACCGACGACCAGGAAATGCGCACGCTGAACCGTGACTGGCGGGGCAAGGACGCGCCGACCAATGTGCTGTCCTTCCCCGCCAACGATAAATTGAGCGGCCCAGGTCTCCTCGGCGACATCGCGCTCGCCTACGAGACGATAAGCGACGAAGCTCGCGCGCGCGCCGTCGCGCCCTCCGACCATGTCGCACATCTCGTGGTGCATGGCGTGCTGCATCTGGTCGGCTTCGACCATGAAGACGACGCGCATGCGGAGCGCATGGAAGACCTCGAGCGTCGCGCGCTTGCCGCGCTCGGCATTGCCGACCCTTACGCGGAGACGGCGCCCGTTCCGGAGCTATCATCGTGAGCAATACCGACCGCATCGCCGAGAACGATCTCACCGCCGACGAGCAACGCCCGGCCGACGAGGAGGCCTCCTGGTTCGAGCGCCTGCTGCAATCCTTCGGGCTTGGCGAGGAGCCCGATCTTCGCGAGCTGATCGAGGACGCGCTCGCCCGCAGCAAGAGCGACACGCTGAGCGCGCAGGAGCGCAGCATGCTCCGCCGCATCCTGCATTTCGGCAAGCTCCTGGTCGAGGACGTGATGGTGCCGCGCGCCGACATCGTCGCGGTCGACGAGAGCGTCACGGTGGACGAGCTGATGCGCGTGTTCCGCGAGGCCGAGCATTCGCGCCTACCGGTCTATCACGAGACGCTCGACGATCCGCGCGGCATGATCCACATCCGCGACCTCATGTCGTGGATCACGACCGAGGCGGAGAGCAGCGAAGGTGCCGGGCTCGATCTCGGCCGGGTCGATCCGAAGCGCACGGTGGAAGAGATCCACATTACCCGCGAGATCCTTTACGTGCCGGCCTCCATGCCGGTCATCGACCTCCTGCTCAAGATGCAGAAATCGCACATCCACCTCGCCCTGGTCGTGGACGAATATGGCGGCACCGATGGCCTCGTCTCGATCGAGGACTTGGTCGAGGAGGTGGTCGGCGACATCGCCGACGAGCACGACATCGAGGAGGAACCGCTGATCCGCACCGACCCGCGCCTCGGGCTCGTGGCCGACGCGCGCATGCCTGTCGAGGACCTCGAAAAGCATCTCGGGCTGAAGCTGATCGGCGAGGAGGAGAACGGCGACATCGACACCCTCGGCGGGCTGGTCTTCGCGATTGCCGGATGCATCCCCGCCAAGGGCGAGCGCGTGGCCCATCCGAGCGGCGTCGAGTTCGAGGTGCTCGAGGCCAAACCGCGCCGCATTAAGAAGCTCCGCATCCACGTGCCTCCACCCAAGCCGGCCGAGGAGCAGAGCGCTTCGTGAGGGGTGCGCGTCCGCGCCCGTCTTCAGGATTGACCAATCTCAATAGACTCGTCATTGCCGGGCTTGACCCGGCAATCCAGGGGCAACAGGCACGGAGCCAGCGGCTCCTGGATTACCGGGTCACGGCGCGCCACCGCGAGCGAGGCTCGCGGGCGCGTCCGGCCCGGTAATGACGTGTCCTCTGTAAGGGCTGGAGCATGACGCGCATCGCCACCTGGGTCGCGGCGCTGGAAGGTTGGCGGCGCGCCGTTTTCGCCGCGACAGCCGGGGCGCTCTCGGTGCTCGCTTTCGCGCCGGTGCATGCCTGGCCAGTGATGTTCCTGACGTTCGGCGCGCTGGTCTTTATGCTCGACGGTTGCCACGCGCGCCACGCGACGCTCGCGCCGCGACTAAAATGCGCCGCGGCGATCGGCTTCTGGTTCGGCTTCGGCTTTTTCCTCGCGGGGCTCTACTGGATCGCAGAGGCCTTTCTCGTCGAGCCGTGGCGGCATGGCTGGCTCATCCCCTTCGTCATGACCGCGATGCCCGCCGGCATGGCGCTGTTCTTCGCCGCCGCCGCCGCGCTAGCCATGGCGATGTGGCGCCCTGGCGCCGGCCGCGTGTTCGCGCTCGCCATCGCCTTCGGCCTTGCCGAATATGCGCGCGGCCATGTCCTGACAGGGCTGCCCTGGAACCTCCTCGGCTATGCGCCGCTCGGCAGCCTGCCCCTGATGCAGCTCGCCGCACTGTTCGGCGTCTATGGCTTGAGCCTGCTCGCGGTACTGCTGTTCGCTAGCCCCGCGTTATTCCTCGCGCCAGCGAGTTCGGAGCTTACCGGACGCGGGCCGACCGCGACGCTTGCCGTGGTCATGCTCGGCGCGCTCGCGCTGGGTCATGTGTGGGGCGAACGCCGGCTCGCCGCGGCCGAGAGCACAGACACGGGCGTCAGGCTCCGCATAGTGCAGGCCAATGTCGATCAGGCCCTGAAGTGGCGGCCTGAGAACAGCGAAGAGATTTTCCTCGACTATCTCCGGCTCACCAAGTCGCCCGGCATCGACGCCATCGACCTCGTGATCTGGCCCGAGACCGCGGTCCCCTTCCTGCTGGCCGATGCGCCCGACGCGCTGGCGTCGATCGGCAATGCGCTGCCGCAAGGGGCCGCGCTGCTGGTCGGAGCGGCGCGCCTCGTCGAGGAGCGTAACGCGCAAGACGGCCTCTCCGCGCGGCGCATCTATAACAGCCTGCTCGTGGTTGACGATGCCGGCACGGTGCGCGGCATCTACGACAAGCGCCACCTGGTGCCGTTCGGCGAATATCTGCCGTTCCAGGACTTTCTCGAAAGCCTCGGCTTCATGCAGATGACCGGCGTGCGCGGCGGTTTCAGCGAAGGCTCAGGCACATTGCTGCTCGCCGTTCCCGGCGCGCCGCAAGTGCGCCCGCTGATCTGCTACGAGATCATCTTCCCCGACGAGATCGCAGGAACCGGCGAGCGTCCCGGCTGGCTGCTCAATCTCACCAATGATGCGTGGTTCGGCAGAAGCGCAGGCCCCTATCAGCACTTCCACCAGGCGCGCGTCCGCGCCGTCGAGCAAGGCCTGCCGCTTGCGCGCGCAGCCAACACCGGCATCTCCGCGGTGATCGATCCGTATGGCCGCATCCTCGCCGAGATCGGTCTCGGCGAGACCGGCATAGCCGATGCCAATTTGCCGCAGGCCATTACCCCGACGTTATTTGTCCGGCACGGAACTATTCTCGAAACTTCGCTGCTGGTTCTTGCGTTTGCATGCTGGCTCGCGTGTCACGTGCAACCACTTCGGCCTCATCGCACGATCTGATCGCCACAAATGTGACGCGCGGGCTATGCATGCTTGACGGCAGGTGGACCCAACCCTATGAACGACCGCGCGGGGATGTTTCCTACAAGTTGGGGATTTTTCCTACAAGTCCATGAGTCCGCTTGTTTTTGCGCGACATGATTTCTGCGAGTGAGGCGATGGCAGGCAAGAAGCCCAACCCAGTCGATCAGCATGTCGGAAGCCGCGTTCGCTTGCGCCGCATGCTGCTCGGCATGAGTCAGGAACGCCTCGGCGAGAGCATGGGCCTCACCTTCCAGCAGGTGCAGAAATACGAGAAGGGCGTGAACCGCATCGGCGCGAGCCGGCTGTTCCAGATCTCCAGGATCCTCGACGTGCCCGTGCAGTTCTTCTTCGAGGAGGCGCCGCATATCGGCGACGGCAGCGCGGTGCGCGGCATGGCCGAGCCGGATTCCGAGGCTTTCATCCTCGAGTTCCTCAATAGCCGCGAAGGGCTCGAGCTCAACCGGGCCTTCGTCAAGATCGCCGATCCCAAGGTGCGCAAAAGCGTGGTCGACCTCGTGCGCGCGCTGAGCAGCAACGGCAACGGCGCCGACCGCTAGGATCCGGCGACACGCGGGCTTGACCGCCCAGCCTATCCATGATTTGCGAGAGCCGCCTCGGCCGCCGTTCTGGCGCCGGCTAGCTTCTCCTCGCAGACAGGGAGCGTCAGGTGTCCCGCGCAAACTACCTCTTCACCAGCGAATCCGTGTCGGAGGGCCATCCCGACAAAGTGTGCGATCGCATCTCCGACGCGGTGGTCGATCTCTATCTCGCCGCCGATCCCTATTCGCGCGTGGCCATCGAGACGCTCGTCACCACCAACCGCATCGTGATGGCGGGCGAGGTGCGCGGCCCCGCGACGGTGACGCCCGAGGCGATCGAGGAAGCCGCCAGGCGCGCCGTGCGCGAGATCGGCTACGAGCAGAAGGGCTTCCACTGGAAGGACGCCGAGTTCCAGAATTATGTGCATGAGCAGTCGATCGACATCGCCCGAGGCGTCGATGCCGACGCCGACTCGAACAAGGACGAGGGCGCGGGCGACCAGGGCATCATGTTCGGCTATGCCTGCCGCGAGACCGAGCCGTTGATGCCGGCGCCGCTCCACTACGCGCATCGCATCCTGCACGAGATGGCCAAGGCCAGGCACACGGGCCAGACGCCCGAGCTCGGGCCCGACGCCAAGAGCCAGGTGACGCTGGTTTACGAGGACGGCAAGCCGGTGCGCGCCGATTCCATCGTGGTCTCGACCCAGCACGGCGAGGACGTGAGCCAGGAGCGCGTCAAGGAGATCGTGCGCGGCTTCGTCGACGAGGTGATGCCGAAGGGCTGGGTCAACGGCCATACCAAGTTCCACATCAACCCGACCGGCCGCTTCGTGATCGGCGGGCCGGACGGCGATACCGGTGTTACCGGCCGCAAGATCATCGTCGATACTTATGGCGGCGCGGCTCCGCATGGCGGCGGCGCCTTTTCGGGCAAGGACCCGACCAAGGTTGACCGCTCGGCGGCTTACGCCGCGCGCTATCTCGCCAAGAACATCGTGGCCGCCGGCCTCGCCGACCGCTGCACCTTGCAGCTCTCCTATGCCATCGGCGTGTCGCAGCCGCTCTCGCTCTATGTCGATCTGCACGGCACCGGCAACGTGCCGGAGGACCAGCTCGAAAAGGCGCTCAGGCAGGTTATGGACCTGAGCCCGCGGGGCATCCGCGAGCATCTCGGCCTGTCGCGCCCGATCTATGAGCGCACTTCGTCCTATGGGCATTTCGGCCGGCAGCCCGACAATGACGGCGGCTTCTCCTGGGAGCGCCTCGACCTGGTCGAGCCGATCCGCGGCGAGCTGTCGTAGGGTAGGCAAAGGCGCGGCAGCGCCGTGCCCACCATTGTGCCGCACCGTGGGCAACGGCATGCCGTTGTCCACCCTACAGCGATGACCCAAACGCCACCGCTCAGGACCTACGGCAGGCGCAAGTCGAAGCCCCTCAGCGCACGTAAGGAGCGGCTGTTCCGCGAGCTCCTTCCGACGCTTCGCCTCGACCTAAAGACCGCCGCGCCAAAAGACCTGCGCGCGCTGTTTCCGATGGCCGTCCGCGAGGTGTGGCTCGAGATCGGCTTCGGCGCCGGCGAGCACCTCACGTGGCAGGCCGAGCAGCACAAAGACGTCGGCTTCATCGGCTGCGAGCCCTTCATCAATGGCGTCGGCACGCTGCTCGGCGCGATCGAAGATCGCGGCATCCAGAACATCCGCGTCCATGATGGCGACGCGCGCGAGGTGCTCGACTGGTTGCCCGCCGGCTCGATCAGCCGCCTCTTCGTACTGTTCCCGGACCCCTGGCCGAAGAAGAAGCAGCAGAAGCGCAGGCTCGTCTCGCCCGAGACGGTCGCCGCCTTCGGGCACGTGCTCACGCCCGGTGGTGAGCTCCGATTCGCCAGCGACGACAGCGCCTACGCCGCGCTGACGCTGTTCACGGTCGGGCGGAGCGGGGTTTTCGCCTGGCGCGCCGAGCGCGCGGACGACTGGCGGACGCGGCCGGCCGACTGGCCCGAGACCCGCTATGAGCGGAAGGCCTTGAGCGAGGGCCGCAAGCCTGTCTATCTCAGCTGGCGCCGTCTCTGAGTGAGGAGGACCCCGAAATGCGCGTGTTCGTGCTTGCTGTCCTGATCCTGCTCCTGCCCGCCGCGCCCGCAAGCGCCGACATCATCGCCGCCTGCTACACCGACTGCGCATCCGAGACCGACTCCACGCCGACCTTGGAGGCGTGCCTCTCCCGCGCGTCCAACAAGGCCGACCGGCTGCTCAACCAAGGCTACCAGGCGCTCCAGGACGCCATTCGCGCTTCGGCCAAGGAGATGGGCCAGTCGCCCGACCCGCAGCTCAAAGCGCTGACCGACGCGCAGAAGAAATGGATCGAGTTCCGCGATGCCAATTGCGGCTTCGAGGACGCACTCGCCTTCGGCGGCACCGCCACCGGCGGCAACTATTCGAGCTGTCTCTGCGCGCTGTCCTACGAGCGGATCAACGATTTCGACCGGATCAGGCAGCAGGTCATCGGCGAGTAAGACCCCGCACCGTCATTCCGACGCAAGCCGGAATCCAGGAGCGGCCAGCCCGGAGTGGGTGATTTCTGGATACCCGGCTTTCGCCGCGATGACACCCCACAAGCGGGTCTCAACCCGCTTGAATGCCTGGAAAAAGCTCGTATATTACGGGCTGAAACTCATGATTGATTTGATCAGGAGTGGGCCGCGGCCCGCTCCTTTTTGTTAGGTCCGGCGGCTTGTCCCTGCCGCCAAGCCCAAGGCCTCACCGCCCGATGTCGAACCGCGTCGCCGACGCCGATCGCCGCTTCGCCCGCGAGACGGGCACGGAGCGCACCGTCGCCGATCTCGCCGAGCCCGTGCTCGATGAGCTCGGCTTCCGGCTGGTGCGGGTCAAGGTGTCGGGCCGCGACGGCGGAACGGTGCAGATCATGGCCGAGCGGCCCGACGGAACGATGAGCATTGACGACTGCGCCGCGATCAGCCGGCGGCTTTCACCGGTGCTCGATGCCTACGACCCGATGCCAGGCGGCTATCGGCTGGAGGTATCCTCGCCGGGGATCGACCGGCCGCTGGTCCGCCCGAGCGATTTCGCCAACTGGGCGGGCCATGAGGCGAAGGTCGAGCTGAGGGAAATGGTCGACGGGCGCAAGCGCTTCAGGGGTGTGATCGAAGGCGTGGCGAAGGACGAGGCGCGTCTCAGAATAGAGCTCGCTGGCCAGCCCGAGCCGGTCACGATTGGGCTGCCCTTCTCGCTGATCAGCGAGGCGAAGCTCGTCGCGGACATACAGGAACTCAAAGCCGACCTTTCCGGCAAGAAGCACTGAGATGAAGTTTGTCGAATTGAAACAACCGCACGTCATTGCCGGGCTTGACCCGGCAATCCAGGGCAACAAGCTCCGAGCTTGCGGCCCCTCGATGCCCGGCTCAAGGCCGGTCATGACGATTGCAATGGAGGTAGGAAAGACATGGCTCAGGCAGGCGTAAGCGCCAACAGGCTGGAGCTTTTGCAGATCGCCGACGCGGTCGCGCGCGAGAAGTCGATCGACCGCCAGGTCGTGATCGCCGCCATGGAGGACGCGATCCAGAAGGCGGCGAAGTCCCGCTACGGCAGCGAGAACGAGATCAGGGCCGAGGTCGATCCGAAGACCGGCGAGATCTCTCTCGCACGGCTGCTCGAAGTGGTCGAGGACGTGACCATGGAGGCGACGCAGATTTCGCTGGATGAAGCGCGGCGCAAGAACCCCGCGGCGCAGATCGGCGATTTCATCGCCGAGCCCCTGCCGCCGCTCGATTTCGGCCGCGTCGCCGCCCAGAACGCCAAGCAGGTCATCGTGCAGAAGGTGCGCGAGGCCGAGCGCGAGCGCCAGTACGACGAGTTCAAGGACCGTGTCGGCGAGATCGTGAACGGCATCGTCAAGCGCGTCGAATACGGCAACGTGATTGTCGATCTCGGCCGCGCCGAGGCGATCGTGCGCCGCGACGAGACGCTGCCGCGCGAGAATTTCCGCTATGGCGACCGCATCCGCGCTTACGTCTATGACGTCAGGCGCGAGCAGCGCGGCCCGCAGATCTTTCTCTCGCGCACGCATCCGGAATTCATGGCCAAGCTGTTCGCGCAGGAGGTGCCCGAGGTCTACGAGGGCATCGTCACCATCAAGTCGGTGGCGCGCGATCCCGGCAGCCGCGCCAAGATCGCGGTGGTATCGAAGGATTCCTCGATCGACCCCGTCGGCGCCTGCGTCGGCATGCGGGGCTCTCGCGTGCAGGCCGTGGTGAACGAGCTTCAGGGCGAGAAGATCGACATCATCCAGTGGTCGCCTGATGCCGCGACCTTCATCGTCAACGGGCTGGCCCCCGCCGAGGTGGTCAAGGTCGTGCTCGACGAGGACGCCGAGCGCATCGAGGTGGTGGTCCCCGACCAGCAGCTCTCGCTCGCCATCGGCCGCAAGGGCCAGAACGTGCGGCTCGCTTCGCAGCTCACCGGCTGGGATATCGACATCATGACCGAGGCCTCGGAGTCCGAGCGGCGCCAGGCCGAGTTCGCCGAACGCTCGCAGACCTTCATGGAGGCGCTCGACGTCGACGAGGTGATCGCGCAGCTGCTCGCCTCCGAGGGCTTCTCGTCGGTCGAGGAAGTCGCTTTCGTCGAGCCGTCTGAAATCGCCTCGATCGAAGGCTTCGACGAGAACACGGCGGCCGAGATCCAGACCCGCGCTCGCGAGCATCTGGAGAAGATCGAGGCCGAGCTCGATGCCAAGCGCAAAAGCCTCGGCGTCGCTGACGAGCTTACCGAGGTGCCGGGCATCACTACGGCCATGCTGGTCGCGCTCGGCGAGAACGGCGTGAAGACCGTCGAGGACCTCGCCGACTGCGCCACCGACGACCTCGCCGGCTGGAATGAGCGCAAGGACAAGGAAAAGGAGACGATCCATCACGACGGCATTCTCGAGAAGTCCGGCCTGAGCAAGCAGCAGATCGAGGAGCTGATCCTCGCGGCACGCATCAAGGCAGGCTGGATCACCGAGGCCGATCTCGCAACTGAGCCCGAGGAGAGCGAAGGCGAGGCCGAGAGTGAGGCCGAGGGTGATGAAGCGGTCGTTGAGACGGCAGACGCCGCCTCGCCGAGCGGTGCAGGCGCCGCGTCATGAGGCGGCTAGGAGTTCCAGGATTTGCAAGAAGCGACGGCGGAGCAGGAATACACGGAGGAGTTTACAGCGGCTGACCCGGTCCGCCGCTGCGCGCTCACGCGCGCCCGCCGTCCGAAAGACGAGCTGATCCGCTTCGTGCTCGGTCCCGACGGCGTTGTCGTCCCCGACCTCAAGGAGAAGCTGCCCGGCCGCGGCGTCTGGCTTACCGCGGCGCATGACACGGTGGCCGAAGCCGCCAAGCGCAACGTCTTCGCCCGGGCGCTGAAGACACAGGCCAAGCCTGTCCCCGACCTCGCGGCCCTGGTCGACCGGCTGCTGACGGAGGCAGCGCTCGGTGCATTTGCCCTCGCCAACAAGGCGGGAGAAGTCGTGTTTGGACACGCCAAGGTCGAGGAGGCCTTGGTTAAGGCCCCGGTTCTCGCGCTGGTTCACGCGCGCGAAGCCGCGGAAGACGGCTGCCGCAAGCTTGACGGCAAGGCCCGCGCCGCAAGGGACGGGGTCCCGATCCCGGCCTTAAGCACTCTCGGCACGGACGAATTGGGTTTGGCATCCGGCCGGACAAATGTGATACATGCAGCCCTAATCCAGGGTGGAGCGGCTCGACGGTTCCTCGCGGCGGCGCAGCGTTTGGAGCGCTACCGCAAGGGCAGCGGCGCATTTGCCCAAGGTATGAAAGATACGGACACGGAATGAGCGAGACTGAAACCGAAGAAAAGACCGCTCGCGGCGCATCGAAGATGACGCTCAACGTGCGTCGGACCGTCGAGTCCGGCCATGTACGGCAGAGCTTCAGCCATGGCCGCTCGAAATCCGTGGTCGTCGAGAAGAAGAAGCGCCGGGTGATCGGCGGCACGGCCCAGCCGGCGGAGGACGCCAAGCCGAAGCCTACGGCGCGCGCCGCTACGCCTGCGCCCAAGCCGCAGCCGGAGGAAGCAGCCCCGCGCCGCGAGGCCAAGGTGCTGCGCCAGCTCTCCGAGGAAGAGAAGGATTTGCGCCAGCGCGCGCTGATCGAGGCGCGCCAGCGGCAGGCCGAGGAAGAGCGGATCAAGGCCGAGCAGCCGGAGATTGTCGAGCCCGAGCCCGCGGTCGAGCCTGCCGTCGCAGAGATCGCGCAGCCCAAACCGCGCGAGGAGAAGGCCGAGACAAAGGCAAAGGAAAAGACCGAGGAAGCGGCGCCGCGCAAGCACCTCAAGGAAGAGGAAGAGCCGGCCCGGCCAGCCGATCTCCGCCACAAGAAGAGTCCGGTCGCGCCGCGGCGCGGCCAGCAGGAGCGTGTGCGCGGACGCCTCACCATCATCAACGCGCTCGACGAGGAGCAGCGCCAGCGGAGCCTAGCCTCGCTGAAGCGCCGTCAGGAGCGGCAAAAGAAGCAGATCTCGGGCCCCCTCGCCCAGCAGAAGATCCAGCGCGAGGTGGTGATCCCCGAGGTCATCACCATCCAGGAACTTGCCAACCGCATGGCCGAGCGCGGCGTCGACGTCATCAAGTTCCTGATGAAGGACGGCGAGATGCATAAGATCACCGATGTGATCGATGCCGACACCGCGCAGCTCATCGCCGAGGAGTTCGGGCATACGGTCAGGCGCGTGTCGGAGGCCGACGTCGAGGAAGGCTTCATCGGTGCCGACGACCATGCCGACGATCTGGAGCCGCGCGCGGCAATCGTCACCATCATGGGCCATGTCGACCACGGCAAGACGTCGCTGCTCGACGCGATCCGCTCGGCCAATGTCGTGAGCCAGGAGGCCGGCGGCATCACCCAGCATATCGGCGCCTACCAGGTCGAGACGCCGTCCGGGCAGAAGGTCACCTTCATCGATACGCCGGGCCACGAGGCCTTCACCGCTATGCGCCAGCGCGGCGCGCAGGTGACGGATATCGTCGTGCTGGTGGTCGCCGCCGACGATGGCGTCATGCCGCAGACCATCGAAGCCATCAATCACGCCAAGGCCGCCGGCGTGCCGATGATCGTCGCCATCAACAAGATCGACAAGCCGGGCGCCGATCCGCAGCGCGTCCGTACCGAGCTGCTCAGCCACGACATCGTGGTGGAGAGCCTGGGCGGCGACACGCTGGAGATCGAAGTCTCGGCGCTGAAGAGGACAGGCCTCGACAGGCTGCTCGAAGCGATCGCCTTGCAGGCCGAGGTGCTCGAGCTCACCGCCAATCCCAACCGCGCGGCGGAGGGCGTGATCGTCGAGGCCAAGCTTGAGCGCGGGCGCGGACCCGTCGGCACCGCGCTTATCCAGCGCGGCACGCTGAAGCTCGGCGACCTCCTGGTCGCAGGTTCAGCCTATGGCCGGGTGCGTGCCATGATCAACGAGCTCGGCGAGCAGGTGAGCAGCGCCGGCCCGTCGGTCCCGGTCGAGGTGCTCGGCTTCGATTCCGCGCCGGAAGCGGGCGACCAGTTCGCCGTGGTGGAGAGCGAGGCGCGCGCCCGCGAGATCACCGACTATCGCCAGCGCGAGCGTCGCAAGCGCCTGGCTGTCGCCGGCCAGCGCGGCAGCCTCGAGCAGATGATGAACAATTTGAAGACCGTCGGCGTCAAGGAGTTCACGCTGCTGGTCAAGGGCGACGTGCAGGGCTCGGTCGAAGCCATTGTCGCGGCGCTCGACAAGATGGGTACCGACGAGGTCCGCGCGCGCATCATTCACGCCGGTGTCGGCGGCATCACCGAATCCGACGTCGGGCTTGCCGCAACCTCGGGCGCGGTGGTGCTGGGCTTCAACGTGCGTGCCAATACGCAGGCCCGCGCCGCCGCTGAGCGCGATGGCGTTGAGATCCGCTATTATGCAGTGATCTACGACCTGGTGGACGAGGTCAAGCAGGCGATGTCGGGCCTGCTCGCCCCCACGCGGCAGGAGACCTTCCTCGGTAATGCCGAGATCCTCGAAGTGTTCAACATCTCGAAGGTCGGCAAGGTGGCCGGCTGCCGCGTCACCGAAGGCAAGGTCGAGCGCGGCGCGCAGGTGCGCCTGATCCGCGACAACGTGGTGATCCACGAAGGCAAGCTCTCGACGCTCAAGCGCTTCAAGGACGAGGTGCGCGAGGTGGTCGCCGGCCAGGAATGCGGCATGGCCTTCGAAGGCTATCAGGACATGCGGGCCGGCGATGTCATCGAGTGCTTCGAGGTCGAGCACATCCAGCGCACGCTGTAACTTTCCGCTTGAACCGCGTCATCGCCGGGCTTGACCCGGCGATCCAGGGCCGCTTGCTCAGTGCCGGTTGCCCTGGATGCCCGGGTCAAGCCCGGGCATGACGAGCGAATGAGAGACACTGCCCCCATGAGTCACCGCGACAAGCCCAAGGGTCCATCGCAGCGTCAACTCAAGGTTGGCGAGCTGATCCGGCACGCGATTGCCGACATCTTCAACCGCGGTGAGATCAGGGACGAGGTGCTGGAACGGCATTCGCTCACCGTGCCGGAGGTGCGCATGACGCCGGACCTCAAGCTCGCGACCGTATATGTGCTGACGCTTGGCGGTGGTGAGACGGAAGAAGCAGTGGAGCATCTCGAGAAGCATAAGCGCTTCCTGCGCGGCGAGCTCGCCCGGCGGGTGAGCCTGAAGTTCATGCCGGAGCTTCGCTTCAAGGTGGACACCTCGTTCGAAAGCTCGCGCCGGATCGACGAGCTGCTTGCCTCGCCCGAAGTCGCCCGCGACCTCGACGATTGACGGCAGTCGTGATGGCACGGAAGCGAAAAGGCTTGGCCGTGCATGGCTGGCTCGTGCTCGACAAGCCGCAAGGCATGACCTCGACCACGGCGGTTGCGCGCGTGAAGCGGCTGTTCGATGCGGCGAAGGCGGGACACGCCGGCACGCTCGATCCGCTCGCCACCGGCGTTCTGCCGATCGCGCTCGGCGAGGCCACCAAGACCGTGCCGTTCGTGGTCGACGGCAGCAAGGCTTATCGCTTCACCGTGCGCTTCGGCGCCGAGACCGACACCGACGACGCCGAAGGCCGAACCGTTGCCACCAGCGACAAGCGACCGGCCCGCGCCGAGATCGAGACCGCACTACCCCGCTTCACCGGCGAGATCGAGCAGGTGCCGCCGCGCTATTCCGCGCTGAAGGTCGAGGGCGCGCGCGCCTACGATCTCGCGCGCGAGGACGAGGCGTTCGAGCTTGCCGCGCGCACGGTCGTCATCGACCGGCTGACGCTCTTGGAGCAGCCCGACCCGGATCACGCGGTGCTGGAGGCCGAATGCGGCAAGGGCACTTATGTGCGTGCGCTCGCCCGTGACCTCGGCCGCACGCTCGGCAGTTACGGTCATGTCACCGCTCTGCGGCGTACGCGGGTCGGCATCCTGAGCGAGGATCGGGCCACAACGCTCGACGCGCTGGAGGGCTTGGCCGAGAGCGGGCGCGAAGCCCTGCTCGGGGCGCTGCTCCCGGTCGAAGCCGGGCTCGGCGACCTGCCGGCGCTCGCGCTCAGCCCTTCGGATGCCGGGCGGCTCAGGCAAGGCCAGGCTGTCATCCTGCGCGGGCGGGATGCGCCGATCCTGACGGGCCCGGTCTATGCTACCGCGCGCGGGGCGCTCGTCGCCATCTGCGATGCTGAGCAGGGCCAGATCAAGCCGCGGCGCATCTTCAACCTGGCCCAGTGATGGAGGAAGGCATGACACGTACGATAACGATGGTTCTCGCGGCCCTGATTTTGTTCGGCTCCGGCAATGCCCAAGCGGCCATAGGCGACCGCTGCGAGGTGAAGGATCACGACGGGCGCCCGCTCACGGTACGCGCAAGCCCGCGCGGTGTTGTGGTTAGCACGCTGCCGGACGGCATGAAGCTGGTCATCGTGGACGAGGCCGTGATCGACGAGACGAAGGTCTGGGCGCGGGTGAACACGGACACTTCGCTGGTCCCGCTCGGCTGGGTCTA
This sequence comes from uncultured Methyloceanibacter sp., assembly GCA_964634195.1. Taxonomy (GTDB): domain Bacteria; phylum Pseudomonadota; class Alphaproteobacteria; order Rhizobiales; family Methyloligellaceae; genus Methyloceanibacter. The sequence continues at coordinate 44,911 of CAZWIO010000009.1, forward strand.
TCGCGACTATCTCGCCTGCAATTGACCGCGCCGCCCGGCAAATTCCACTGGTCTCGGGCCTGATTATCCCTATATTGCAGCCATCGCGCGGGCCGGTTTGGGCCACGACGCGCGAGCTACACCGACCGTGCTGGACGACATCCCGGCCCGGCCCTGATCAACCCCTAAAGCCAAGGATCACACGATGTCGATAAGCGCTGAGCGCAAGCAAGAGCTCATCAAGGAATATGCGACCAAGTCTGACGACACCGGATCGCCGGAAGTCCAGGTCGCCATCCTGACCGAGCGGATCACCAATCTTACCGAGCATTTCAAGACCCATACCAAGGACAACCATTCGCGGCGCGGCCTGCTCAAGCTCGTGAGCCAGCGGCGCCGGCTGCTCGATTACGTCAAGTCCGCCGATGAGGACCGATACCAGAAGCTGATCAATCGGCTCGGTATCCGCCGGTGACGACCACCGCCATGGCGAAGCCCGCCCCTCGTCGCAGCTTCAAGACTTTCGACATGCATATGCCCGTCCGCAATCCGGCGGCACGGGCCGTAAATACACACCCACTGGGAACCCACCATGTTCAAAAAACACACCGTTGAGATCGACTGGGGCAAGCGGCCCCTCACGCTTGAGACCGGGCGCATCGCGCGCCAGGCGGATGGCGCCGTGCTCGCCACTTACGGCGCGACCAGCGTGCTCGCCACCGTCGTCGCCGCCAAGGAAGAGCGGCCAGGCATCGACTTCTTCCCGCTCACCGTCAACTACCAGGAAAAGACCTTCGCCGCGGGCAAGATCCCGGGAGGCTATTTCAAGCGCGAGGGACGCCCGACCGAGAAAGAGACGCTGACCTCGCGCCTGATCGACCGGCCGATCCGTCCGCTGTTCGCGTCCGGCTTCAAGAACGAGACACAGGTCATTGCCACCGTGCTGTCGCACGATATGGAGAACGATCCCGACATCGTAGCGATGGTCGCCGCCTCCGCGGCGCTGACGCTTTCCGGTGTACCGTTTCTCGGCCCGATCGGCGCCGCGCGCGTCGGCTATATCGGTGGCCAATATGTGCTGAACCCGATGATCGACGAGATGCCCGAAACCTCGCTCGACCTCGTCGTCGCGGGCACCGCCGACGCCGTACTGATGGTCGAGTCGGAAGCCAAGGAGCTGCCCGAGGACATCATGCTCGGCGCGGTGATGTACGGGCATTCGCATTTCCAGCCCGTGCTCGAAGCGATCATCAAGCTTGCCGAGCGCGCCGCCAAGGAGCCGTGGGAGCTTAAGCCGAAAGACGACGCCGCCGAACTTGCCGCGCGCGTGCGTGGCCTTGCCGAGGCGGGCCTGCGCGAGGCTTATGCCATCGCCGCCAAGGCCGAGCGCCGCGACCGTGTTGCCGCCGTCAAGGAGCAGGTCCTGACCGCGATCGTGCCGGAAGATGCACCCGACCTCGCCCTGGCGGCAAAGACCGCGAGCGCATTCAAGGAGGCGGAGAAGGACGTGGTCCGCTCGAGCATCCTCGACACCAGCAAGCGCATCGACGGCCGCGACCTCGTGACCGTGAGGCCGATCTCTTGCGAGGTCGGCATCCTGCCGCGCACCCATGGCAGCGCGCTGTTCACCCGCGGCGAGACGCAGGCGCTCGCCGTCGCCACGCTCGGCACCGGCGAAGACGAGCAATATGTCGACGCGCTGCAGGGCACCTACAAAGAGACCTTCCTGCTGCACTACAACTTCCCGCCCTACTCGGTGGGTGAAACGGGCCGCATGGGCTCGCCCGGACGGCGCGAGATCGGCCACGGCAAGCTCGCTTGGCGCGCGATCCATCCGGTGCTGCCGGACCGTGAGAATTTCCCCTACACGATCCGCATCGTGTCGGAGATCACCGAGTCGAACGGCTCATCCTCCATGGCCACGGTGTGCGGCTCCTCGCTTGCCATGATGGATGCGGGCATCCCGCTCAAGCGGCCCGTCGCCGGCATCGCCATGGGCCTCATCAAGGAAGGCGATAAGTTCGCCGTCCTCTCCGACATTCTCGGCGACGAGGACCATCTCGGCGACATGGACTTCAAGGTGGCGGGCACGTCCGAAGGCGTGACCTCGCTGCAGATGGATATCAAGATCACCGGCATCACCGAGGAGATCATGAAGGTCGCGCTCGATCAGGCGCGCGACGGCCGCATGCACATCCTCGCCGAGATGAACAAGGCGATCAACACGGCGCGGCCCGAGCTCGGCGAATATGCGCCGCGCATCGAGACGATCCACATCCCGGTCGACAAGATCCGCGAGGTGATCGGCTCCGGCGGTTCGGTGATCCGCGAGATCGTCGCGGAGTCCGGCGCCAAGATCGATATCTCCGACGACGGCACAGTCAAGATCGCCTCGGCCAACGCCGAATCGATCCGCGCCGCGATCAACCGCATCAAGTCGATCGCGTCCGAGCCCGAGGTCGGCGAGATCTACAAGGGCAAAGTCGTCAAGGTGATGGAGTTCGGCGCCTTCGTGAACTTCTTCGGTGCCAAGGACGGGCTGGTGCACATCTCGCAGCTCGCCGAAGGCAGGCCTAAGGCGGTCACCGACGTGGTCAAGGAAGGCGACCAGGTCTACGTCAAGCTGCTCGGCTTCGACGACCGCGGCAAGGTTCGGCTGTCGATGAAGATCGTCGACCAGAAAACCGGCAAGGAACTCGAGAAGGCCGAAGCGAGCTAGGCCTTACCGTCCCTTAAACTTCGTCATGCCCGGCCTTGTGCCGGGCATCCATTCATCGTCATTGCCCGGCTTGACCGGGCAACCCAGTACGCGCATGCCCTGGTCGGTGCTTACTGGGTTCCCGCCTTCGCGGGAATGACAACGGCACCTCATTGCGAGCAATCGGCGTCAGTCGGTCTTGATGCACTTCGTGCCGATGACGTGCCTGTCCATGTTCTTCTCCTGCCACTTCTGGGCATTCATGCCTGAGTCGCGGATGCAGGTCTTCACGTCCTCGGCGGTCACGTCGGGCAAGGGCACCTCGCCGCAGGTATGAGGCGGGCCTACCAGGCACGCAAGAATCACAAGATGGGCGGACATGCCCGTACCTCCATTTTTTCCCTGAGCCGCGCGTCCGTAGCTCGCGGCGGCCCGTTTCCTACAACGCTTTCCGCATCTTAGCCAAGGGCCAAGGCAGGTTCACGTTACCGATTGGAAAGTCCGGCCGATGCTACTGCGCCGCCTCGCGCGGCGCCTTCTCGGTCGCAGCCTCGAGCTCCTCGCTCTGCTCGATCGACTTGAGCGCGGGCAGGTTCGGCATGGCGATGGTCGAGTAGCCGCAATCCACGAAATGCACCTCGCCGGTCACCGCGCCCGACAGGTCGGACAGAAGATAGAGCGCCGCGCCCCCCACCTCGTCGAGCGTGGGCGAGCGGTGCATCGGCGCATGTTTCTGCTGGAAATGGAACAAAGTGCGCGCATCGGAGATACCGGCACCGGCCAGCGTGCGCATCGGCCCGGCCGAGAGCGCGTTGACCCTGATCCCCTGCGCGCCGAGGTCCGAGGCGAGATAGCGCACCGATGCCTCAAGCGCCGCTTTCGCCACGCCCATCACGTTGTAGCAGGGCACGACCCGCGTCGAGCCGCCATAGGTCAAGGTGAGCAGCGAGCCGCCGCGCGGCATCAGCTCGGAGGCGAGCTTGCAGAGCTCGGTGAAGGAGAAGCACGAGATCACCATGGTGTGCTCGAAGTTCTTGCGCGTCGTGTCGCAATAGCGGCCCTTCAGCTCGTTGCGATCGGAGAAGGCAAGCGCGTGCACGACGAAATCGAGCGATCCCCACTCTTTGCGGATCACGTCGAACACGCGCTTGACGCTGTCGAGATCCTCGACATCCGCCTCTTCGATGATCTTGGCGCCAATACCTTGCGCGAGCGGCACGGCGCGGCGGCCGAACGCACCGCCCTGATAGGAGAAGGCAAGCTCGGCGCCCTGCCCGTGCAGCACCCGCGCGATGCCCCAGGCGATTGACCGGTCGTTGGCGACACCCATCACCAACCCCCGCTTCCCCGCCATCAGCGGGCCCGGCTCAGCTATGTCTCTTGTCGTTGTCATGACACGTACTCTGGTTCGCTTCTGTCCCCGTCCCGCGCGTTCCACGCATCATCCGTCAAACCGGCGGAACACCAATGTGGCGTTGGTCCCGCCAAACCCGAAGCTGTTCGACATGACGGCGTTAATGGCGACATTGTCCTTGCGCTTGCGCACGATGGGCATGTCGGCCACTTCCGGGTCGAGCGTTTCGATATTGGCGGATTCGCAAATGAAGCCGTTGTTCATCATCAGCAGCGAATAGATCGCCTCTTGCGCGCCCGAAGCGCCGAGCGAATGTCCGGTCAGCGACTTGGTGGCGCTGATCGGCGGGCACTTCTCGCCGAACACCTGGCGGATCGCCTCGATCTCCTTGACGTCGCCGATCGGCGTCGAGGTGGCGTGCGGATTGATGTAGTCGAGCTCACCCTCGCCGAGATTCTGCAGCGCCATGCGCATGCAGCGCGCGGCGCCCTCGCCCGAAGGCTGCACCATGTCGTAGCCGTCAGAGGTGGCACCGTAGCCGACCAGCTCGCCATAGATGCGCGCGCCGCGGGCCTTGGCGTGCTCGAGCTCCTCGAGCACCACGACACCGGCGCCGCCGGCGATGACGAAGCCGTCGCGGTTCGCGTCATAGGCGCGGCTCGCCGTCGCGGGCGTGTCGTTGAAGTCGGACGACATGGCGTTCATCGCGTCGAACAGCACCGAGAGCGTCCAGTCGAGCTCCTCGCCGCCGCCGGCAAAGATCATGTCCTGCTTGCCGAGCTGGATCAGCTCGGCGCCGTTGCCGATGCAATGCGCCGAGGTCGCGCAGGCCGATGAGATCGAATAGCTGACGCCCTTGATGTGATAGGGCGTCGACAGCGTGGCGGAATTGGTCGAGCACATGGCCTTCGGCACCTCGAACGGTCCGACCTTTTTCGGCCCCTTGGTCTGCGTAGTCTCGGCCGCCTGCACGATGGCCCGGGTGGAGGGGCCCCCCGAGCCCATGATCAGGCCGGTGCGCTCGTTGGAGATCTCGCCCTCTTCGAGGCCGGCATCGCGGACCGCCTGCTCCACCGCCAGGTAGTTCCAGGCCGCGCCCTCGCCCATGAAACGCTTGACCTTGCGGTCGATCATGCCCTCCCAGTCGAGCTTCGGCGCGCCGTGCACCTGGCTGCGGAAGCCGAGCTCCTGGTATTTCTCGGCCTTGACGATGCCGGACTTCGCCTCGCGCAAGGAGGCGAGCACCTCCTGGGTGTTGTTGCCGATCGAGGACACAATGCCCATGCCGGTCACGACCACGCGTCTCATGAGTTCAAAGTCCTTCGATCGAGTGTGGCGTCGCGTCAGCCACTGGCTTCGGCGGCTTCGTCCGCCTGGAACAGGCCGACCCGCAAGTCCTTGGCCGTGTAGATCGTCTCGCCATCGGCCTTGAGCCAGCCATCGCCCGTGCCGAGCGTGAACTTGCGCCGGATCACGCGCTTCAGCTCAACGATATATTCGAGCTTCTTCATGGTCGGCAGCACCATGCCGGAGAATTTGACCTCGCCGACGCTGAGCGCCCGGCCTTTGCCCGGCGCCCCGAGCCAGCCGAGGAAAAAGCCCAGGAGCTGCCAGAGGGCGTCGAGCCCGAGACAGCCCGGCATGACGGGATCGCCCTTGAAATGGCAGGGGAAGAACCAGAGGTCGGGCTTGACGTCGAGCTCGGCGACGATGCGGCCATAGCCGTGCTCGCCGCCCTTCTCCTCGACCTGCGAGATGCGGTCGAACATGAGCATCGGCGGGAGCGGCAATTGCGCATTGCCGGGCCCGAACAATTCGCCACGCGCGCAAGCCAGCAGGTCCTCGTAATCGAACTGGGCCCGCCGTTCTGCCGTAGGTTTCTGCACTCTGGCCTCGCCTCCCGAAGACTGAAGAGAAGACTGAAGATATGGGGAGGTTTCCTAACACAGACGAGGGCCCACCAAAAGCCTGCGGGAAGCTTTGCCATCCGCACGGAAAAGCGGTCCCAAGTGCCCGGCCAAGGGAGACGTTTCCCCTTGCCGAAAACGGGACAGTCAAGCAAAAGGCGTGGCAGGCGGCCTCGTTGCGGTGCGGCAGGCTTACCCCTATATTCGCCTCGTTCGGCTTCGATCAGCCGACCGGACGAGATCAACCAGTGTACGGCGCGAAGACCCTGACAGCGGAACCTACCATTGCCGAAGTCGCCAAGCTCCTGCGCGGAGCGGGCTTGAGGCCGACCCGCCAGCGGGTTGCGCTCGCGCATCTCCTGTTCGCGGAGGGCGACCGCCACGTCACGGCCGAGGCGCTGCATGAAGAGGCGCTCGCCCGCAAGGTGCCGGTGTCGCTCGCCACGGTCTACAACACGCTGCACCAGTTCACCGAGGCTGGCCTGCTCCGCGAGGTCGCGGTCGAAGGCGCCAAGACCTATTTCGACACCAACACCTCGAACCACTACCACTTCTTCTGCGAGCACTCCGGCAAGCTGATGGACATCTCGACCGGCAAGATCCGCATCGACGGCTTGCCCGAGGCCCCTGACGGCATGGCGATCTCGCGCGTGGACGTGCTGGTGCGGCTGGTCAACAAGACCGGGCGGTAGGTTTCTGCACCATTCCAGAGCTGTGTCATGCCCGCGTAGGCGGACACCCAGTAACCGCCGACCTTCGATGGGTTTCAACGGCCTCGATTACTGGGTCGCCCGGTCAATCCCCGGGTCGAGCCCGGGGAGGGCGATGACAAGCAAGAGAAGCAGTAGAGCAGGTAGGCGTCACTTCACCTGCTCGCCGCGATAGACGCCCCACAGCTTTTCCTGCTGCACATAGCCTGAGTAGTCGTCGACCGAGAGCTCGCACCACTCGCCGTCGCAGGCGAGCACGCTGCCGAGCACGCCCGATTGCAGGGCCGCAACGGCACGGGCGCTGGTCGATTTCGAGTTGTAGAGCGTCACGCTCTCCTCGCCCTTGGACCAGGGGATCACAAGCGCGGTACGCCGCGCGCTGAGCAGGCTGTGGAACACCCAGCCGTCGGCACCTTCGCTGTCGCGCACGCGCCGCCAATTCTCCGACTCGGCGATCACCTCGACAGGCAAGCCGGCGCGCGAGAAGACCCAGACGATGGCCTGGTCGGTGCTCGGGCCGCGGCGCACGTTAACCTTGTCGGATTTCAGGCTGACGAAGCGCGGGACCGGGAGCTTCTTCCCGCCTGTCGCCTCGGCCGCCGCCTGCTTGACGCCGTTCTCGGCGGCCACAGGCAAGGCGCCACCAACCAGGAGGCAAAGCGCAAGTCCCGACGCAATCAAGCCAAGATGCCGCACTGCCCTCACCTGCCCGAATGCTCCCCCCGAATCGGCGGATTCTGGAATGAACCAGAAAAGTGAACGGAACGTGGCCCCTAAGGCAACATGACGCTTTATCTTGGAAAGCCCATTCTGTTAGACAAAGCAGGCCTCCCATAGGCATTCCAACGTTTTCAAGGGCGCATCGCTCGCGCCTCCTACCGCAAATCCTGGCTGGACCCGCATGCCTGACCGTCCTCTCGTTATCGTCACCCGCAAGCTCCCCGACGTGGTCGAGACGCGCCTCCGCGAGCTGTTCGACGCGCGGCTCAATCTCGACGACCGCCCGTTTTCGCGGGACGAGCTGATCGACGCGGTGAAGACGGCCAACGTGCTGGTGCCGACCGTGACCGACCGCATCGACCGCGGCGTGCTGAGCCAGGCCGGCCCGAACCTCAAGCTGGTCGCCCAGTTCGGCACGGGTGTCGACAATATCGACCTCGAGACGGCGCGGAACCGCTCGATCCTCGTCACCAACACGCCGGGCGTCCTGACCGAGGACACGGCCGACATGACCATGGCGCTGATCCTCGCCGTCCCGCGCCGGCTCACCGAGGGCGCCATGCTGCTCAAGGGCAATGGCGCGTGGCGTGGCTGGTCGCCGACCTGGATGCTCGGCCATCGCATTTTCGGCAAGCGGCTCGGCATTGTCGGCATGGGGCGCATCGGCCAGGCCGTGGCCAAGCGCGCCAAGGCCTTCGGCCTGCAGATCCACTACCACAACCGCAGGCGCGTCGCGCCCGATGTCGAGCAGGCGCTGGAGGCGACCTATTGGGACAGCCTCGACCAGATGCTCGCGCGCATGGACATCATCTCGATCAACTGCCCGCATACGCCAGCGACCTATCATCTGCTCTCGGCGCGCAGGCTCTCGCTGATGAAGCCGAGCGCGTACATCGTCAACACCGCGCGCGGCGAGGTGATCGACGAGAACGCGCTCGCCCGCATGATCGAGAACAATGAGCTTGCCGGCGCCGGGCTCGACGTCTTCGAGCACGAGCCCGCGGTGAACCCGAAGCTGCTCAAGAGCGACAAGGTCGTGGTGCTGCCGCATATGGGCTCCGCCACGCTCGAAGGCCGCGTCGACATGGGCGAGAAGGTCATCATCAACATCAAGACCTTCCTCGACGGCCACGCGCCGCCTGATCGCGTCCATCCGGCGATGTTCTGAGCGGACGTCGCTCCACCAGGTTTCAGATAGAGAATGCATTGACTAGTGCGCAGCCGGCTCGCGGGCTGCGCGCGACGGCACGATTTCCGGCGTTTCGACATGTTCAGGGCGGAAGCCCATGCCGATCAACCGGCCCGGGATGCGGCGCAGCCAAGGGAAACGGTTGAGCATCCGCGCCACGAACGGCACGCCTGGCTGCGTGGTCGAGGCGAGCACGCTGGTGATGACGCGCTTCTGGATCGCGATCTGAAGCCGCTGGGTCATCTCGGTCGGCCATTGCCGGCGCTTCTGCACCTTGGCCAGGTCTTCCTCCGTGACCCGGCCCTCACGGAGCGGCGCGGCCAGGATGTTCGCGGCGGCGACCGCGTCCTGGATGGCGAGATTGATGCCGACGCCGCCGACCGGCGACATGGCATGCGCGGCATCGCCGATGCAGAGCAGGCCCGGCCGATACCAGCGCTTCAAGCGGTCGACCCGCACCGTCAGCAGCTTCACGTCGTCCCAGGAGGCGATCTCCGACACGCGATCGGCAAGCGCGGGGTTGAGGGCGACGAGGTCCTGGCGGAAGGCTTCCAGGCCCTTGCAGCGGATCTCGTTGAAACCGCCCTTCGGGATGACGAAGGCGCACTGCCAGTAGTCGCCGCGGTCGAGCATGACGAAGAAGCGGCCGGGCTGGATGCGGCCGAGCGTCTGGCTGCCGTCGCCCGGGCGCTTGGAGAGCTTGAGCCACAGCACATCCATCGGCGCGCCGAAATCCATGATCTCGAGTCCGGCAAGCCGCCGCACCTCGGAATGCCTGCCGTCGGCGCCGACCACGAGATCGGCGCGGACTTCGAGCTGCCCCCGCGGGGTCTTGGCCTCGAGGCCTACGACGCGATCGCCGTCGAAGATCAGATCGTCCACCTCCGCGCGCATCTCGAGATGAAAGCCCGGATAGCGCCGGCCCTGGTCGGCGAGGAAATCCAGAAAGTCCCATTGCGGGATGAAGGCGATGAAGCCGCAGCGCACGGGCAAATGGGTGAAGTCGGCGAAGGTCACGGGCTCGTCGCCGATCAAGGCGCCGATCTCGCGGACCTCGGAGTGCGGCAGCTTCAGGAACTGGTCGAGCAGGCCGAGCTCGTGCATGACCTCGAGCGTCGAGGGGTGAATGGTGTCGCCGCGGAAGTCGCGCAGGAAATCGGCATGCTTCTCCAGCACGAGCACATCGACCCCGGCGCGGGCGAGCAGGAAGCCGAGCATCATGCCCGCGGGGCCCCCGCCGGCGATGGCGCAGCGCGTCGTGAGCTTGGCCATCCCTCTTTTACCTACCTCATGGCCTGAATTGCTCTAAACGCGCGACCACCGCCTTTCGCTCCGTCATTCCGGCGCAAGCCGGAATCCAGCGCGCAAACCGCTTCGCGGCGAAGCGCAACCCAAAAACTGGATCCCGGCTTCCGCCGGGATGACGCCTTGGGCGAAGGGCCGCGCATCAACCCGTCGCCCCTTCCAACTGGTGATGGGACAGATCGCGGTAGCGCGGGCTCTTCCCGTTCAGCGGATTGGCGGGGTCCCAGGCATAGGCGATGGTCGTGAACCGCGCCGGCAGAGCCTCGTAGAGCAGAAGCCGGCCGACCAGGCCCTCCCCGAGCCCCAGCAGCTCCTTCATGACCTCGACCGCCTGCAGCGACCCGATCACCCCGGCGACGGGTCCGAGAATGCCGGCCTCCGAGCAAGGCGGCACGCTGCCTTCGGGCGGCGGCTCGGGGAAGAGGCAGCGGTAAGACGGCCGTGGGCGCCCCGCCTCGTCCGTTTCGTAGGCGCGGAAGGTGGTGAGCTGGCCGTCGAGCGGCCCGAGCGCCGCGGACACCAGCGGCACCCTCGCGAAATAGCAGGCGTCGTTGACGAGATAGCGCGTGGCGAAATTATCCGAGCCGTCGGCCACAATATCGTGGGTGCCGATAATATCGAGTGCGTTGTCGGCCGCGAGCCGCGTCGTGTGCAGCTCGACCGTCACCTCCGGGTTGATGCGCCCGATGGTCTCGGCGGCGCTCGCCGTCTTGAAGGCGCCGACGCTCTCGGTATCATGCGCGACCTGCCGGTGCAGGTTGTCGAGACTGACACGGTCGGAGTCGATCACCCCTATCGTGCCGACGCCGGCCGCGGCAAGATAGAGCAGCACCGGCGAGCCGAGCCCGCCCGCCCCGACCACCAGCACGCGCGCGGCCTTCAGCTTCTGCTGGCCCTCGCCGCCGATCTCCTTCAGCACGAGCTGGCGTTTGTAGCGTGCGATTTCGTCAGGCGTGAGCATGGGCGGAATGTAGGCCTTCTTTTTCAGTTCGTCATCGAAGGGCTTCCGCTCCGCGCGCCCCCTGCACGGCGTCATTCCCGCGAATGCGGGAACCCAGTACGCCCGGGAATCGGAAAGCGTATGCGCAAGACTGGCAGCCGCGCTACTTACTGGGTGCCCGCCTACGCGGGCATGACAAGCGTAGTGGGCGTGGGCAACGGTGAGCTCCTTGGCATGGCCGATCGCTTCGCCGCGAGCCCGCGCGAAGTCGTGTCAAAGATCGTGTCCCCTCTCCGCGAGGGGATGGCGCGCCGAAAAGCGCAAATCCTTATGGTGTCCGTGCCGAAGCACGGCGGGCGCCTTTCGGCGCGCCACATGCGCTCTATTTGAGTTGCGCTACCGCGCTTCGCGCTACTTGAGCGCGAGGCGCAGCTTCGACGCACTCGAGCGCATGCTCATTTCGCGGGCGTCTCCGGCAGCGGGCTCCGCTTTCGCGCAATGCCGCACCTCGACCCGAGAAAGCCAAGCGCGCAACACGCTACGTCAGCCAGCTCCTGGCAGGGGCTCGTAGTGGCCCCGGGGAGGGCCCCGCCACCGCCCGGGCGTCTCGTTGCGACGAGACCCGCAGGCGTCCGCGCCTCACCCCGCTTCAACGACGCCTCGCGAAAGCGCCCCTCGCGGATGAGGTGACACGCAGTTTAACCGCGCTGCGGACGGCGGGGATAAGTTCCACACTTGTCACCGTACCAACCGGTGTCATCGCCCGGCTCGAACGGGCGACCCAGTACTCCCGTTGCTAGGGCCTCGATTACTGGGCGCCCGCCTGCGCGGGCATGACAAGCGTAGAGGCCTCGCCTATTTGGTGCGGGCAAAGCTGCGATGCGGTGTTCCACCAATCACGAGCCCGTCGAGCCGAAGCCGCCGGGTCCGCGCGCGGTGGCGCCGATCTCCTCGACGGCCACGATCTCGACATGGCTCACGGGTGCCACGACGAGCTGGGCGATGCGGTCGCCGCGCGCGATCGGGAATGGCGCAGCGCCGAGATTGATGAGCAGCACCTTCACCTCGCCGCGATAATCGGCGTCGATCGTGCCTGGGCTATTGAGCAAGGTCACGCCGTGCTTGAGCGCGAGCCCCGAGCGCGGCCGGACCTGCGCCTCGTAGCCCCGCGGCAGCTCGATCGCGAGGCCGGTCGGCACCAGCGCGCGGTCGCTCGGCTGAAGCTCGAGCGCCGCGTCTTCCGGCAGCGCGGCGACGAGATCAAGCCCGGCGGCATGGGCGGATTGATAAGCGGGGAGCGGCAGCCCCTCACCGTGCGGCAGGCGGAGCACGCGGAGCGTCACACCGCGCGGACGCTCGCTCATTCGGCGGCCGGGCGGAGCGCCGCGAGCGCGTCGGCCGCACGCGCGAGGAGGCGCGTGGCCATCTCGTCCTTGCCCATCGCCGGCCAGTCCTCGACGCTCGCCGCGGTGACGATGTGCACTTGCGTGCGGTCGCCGCCCATCGCGCCCGTGCCGGGCCAGACGTCATTGGCGACGATCCAGTCGGCGCCTTTCCGCGTGCGCTTCGCCTTGGCGTTCTCGATCAGGTTCTCGGTCTCGGCGGCAAAGCCGATCACAAGGCGTGGGCGCTGCGGTCCGGGCTTCGCGATCGTGGCGAGGATGTCCGGGTTGAGCGCGAGATGGAGCGTCGTGCTGTCGGTGCCAGGCGCCTTCTTCAATTTCTGCACCGCTTCGTCCGCCGCGCGCCAATCGGCGACCGCCGCGGCGCAAATGGCGAGGTCCGCGGGCAGCGCTTTCAGAACCTCGGCGAGCATTTCATGCGCGGTGTCGACCTTGACCACGCGCACGCCTTGCGGATCGGGCAGCGTCACAGGACCGCTGACCAGCGTCACCTCGGCGCCGAGCGCGGCGGCAGCTTTGGCCAGCGCATGGCCCTGCTTGCCGGAGGAGCGGTTGGCGATATAGCGCACCGGATCGATCGGCTCCTGGGTCGGGCCGGAGGTTATGAGCACGTGCTTGCCGGCGAGCGGGCCGGTTCCCGGCGCAGGCCGGAGCGGGGTTGGCGCAGTTGCCGCCTTCACGCCAAGCAGATCGGCGATGGCCGCGAGGATTGCGGCGGGCTCGGCCATGCGGCCCAAGCCATATTCACCGCAGGCCATCTCGCCTTCATCGGGACCGACGAAGTGGATGCCGTCTGCACGGAGCGTGGCGAGATTGCGTTGCGTCGCTTCGTGCTCCCACATGCGCACATTCATGGCGGGCGCCGCGAGAACCGGCTTGTCGGTGGCGAGCAGCACGGTCGAAGCGAGATCGTCGGCGAGCCCGTGCGCCATCTTGGCGAGGAGGTCCGCCGTTGCCGGCGCGACCACGACAAGGTCGGCCTCGCGCGAGAGACGGATATGGCCGATCTCGGCCTCGTCCTTGAGGTCGAACAGGTCGGTGAAGGCCTTGTCCTCGGTGAGCGTGGCGAGCGAGAGCGGCGTGACGAACTCGGCGCCGCCGCGCGTGAGGATGGCGCGCACCGACGCCCCGCGCTCCTTCAGCCGGCGCACGAGGTCGAGGCTCTTATAGGCGGCGATGCCGCCACCGACGATGAGCAGGATGCGCTTGCCTTGCACTCGCTTTACTCCGCCGCCGCTGTCATGCCCGCAAAGGCGGGCACCCAGTAATCGAGGCCCTATCAATGGGATTACTGGGTTGCCCGGTCAAGCCGGGCAATGACAATGAGTGAACGATTGAACCTAGCGGTGGTATCGTCGTGCCCCAAGTCGCGATACCCGCCCAATGAAAATCATAAGACTCGCGTCCCTCCCTGCCCTCTTCATCCTCTGCCTGCTGGCGTCGCCTGCCGCCGCAGAGACGCTTGCGTCCGAGACGCTCACCGACCTCATCGCCCGCAAGGCGACCGCGGCGGAGCTGTTCGCCCATCCCGACTGGATCGCGGCCGAGAGGCTGGTCGACGCGCGCGCCGAGGGCGCCGAGACTGCCGACACCTACGCAGCGCCCGAAGCCAAGGCCGAGCGGCCCTTCGTCATCGAGGGCGAGACCGTGGTGGGCTACGAGGACGCGTTGCCGCGCCTGGTCGATGTGGCGAAGGCTTTTGCACCTGACGGTCAGGTGGCGGCGGGCAGGCGCGCGGTGCTGGTGATCGGCGGTCCCGGGTCCGGCAAATCGACGCTCGCGCTGAAGATTGCCAGGCGCGAGCGTGCGGCCATCGTCGATGCCGATCTCGTCAAGGAGACGCTCCCCGAATACGAGGACGGTCGGGGCACGCAGGCCGTGCATCGCGAGAGCGCGGAGATCGCGCATCTCGTGGCCGACGCATTCATCGCCCGCGGGGAGAACTTCATCTGGCCGCGCACCGGCAGCACCTCGGCCTCGATCCGCCGCATCGCCGAGGCGGTCAAGCAGCACGGCTATGCCGTCGATCTGATCAATGTCGACGTGTCGGAGGACGAGGCCGCGCGCCGCGTCGTCAAGCGCTTCCTCGAGACGGGCCGCATGGTGCAGGCGCGCGTGGTGAAGAACGCGCGCGAGCGGGCCCGCAACACCTATGTGGTGCTAAAGCGCGACGGCGTCGCCGATCGCTACGCGGAGCTCGACTCGACAGCAGGATGGCCGTGGCCGGTCCTGCAGGACGGCGAAGCGATCGCCGGGCTGCTCGGCGGCGAGGCGAGCGCGATGCGCAGCGCCGACGCCGCGCAGGTGGAGGCTGAGGTCCACCTTGAGCTTGGGGATTTGTTGAGATCGTCCAAAAGGAGTGAAGTCCCCTCCGTTGTCATGCCCGCGAAGGCGGGCACCCAGTAATCACCACCATCGCAAAGGATTACTGGGTTGCCCGGTCAAGCCGGGCAATGACAAGCGGTTGGGCTTGGTGGACTAAAGGAACGCGGAGAGCGCCAGCACCGCGAGCGCGATAGCGCCGACCCAGATGCCGATGCGGGTCCAGCGGCCTTGCCGGCCTTGCGCTTCGGCCAGCCGCTCGACGGTGTGATCGTCGAGCCTGAGGCCTTCTTCGGCCATCGCGGAGAACGCATCCGCCGCGCGCTCGGCCTGGCCGAGCAGCTTCGGGATCTCGCCGACGAAGCGGCCGACCGAGAGCGCACCATCCGCCGCCGCCTCGATCTGCGCGCCGGGCCCAAGCGTGTTCTCCATCCAGTCGCGCACCACGGGCTCCGACACGACCCACATATTCAGCTCCGGATCGAGCGAGCGGCCGACGCCTTCGACCACCACCATGGTCTTCTGCAGCAGCAGCAGCTCGGGGCGCGTCTGCATGTCGAAGACTTCGGTATATTGCAGGAGCTGGCCGAGCAGTTGCGCCATGGAAATTTCGCTCGCCGGCCGGTCCATGATCGGCTCGCCGATGGCGCGCAGAGCTTGCGCGAATTGCGACACCGCGTGCTTGCGGGGCACATAGCCCGCCTCGAAATGCACCTCGGCGACGCGGGTATAGTCGCGGTTGAGGAAGCCGTAGAGGATCTCGGCGAGGAAGCGCCGCTCCTTCATGCCGAGCCGCCCCATGATGCCGAAATCGACGGCGACGATGCGGCCCTTGTCGTCGACGAACAGGTTGCCGGGATGCATGTCGGCATGGAAGAAGCCGTCGCGCATGGCGTGCTTGAGGAAGGTCTGCATCAACCGCGCGCCGAGCGCCTTCAGGTCATGGCCCGCGGCGCGGAGCGCGGCGTGGTCGGCGATGGGAATGCCGTCGATCCATTCGAGCGTCAGCACCCGCCGCGCGCTCCGCGTCCAGTCGACCTCAGGCACGCGGAAGCCTTCGTCGTTCTTGGTGTTCTCGGCCATCTCGGAGATGGCGGCGGCCTCCATCCGAAGGTCCATCTCGATGGCGACGGATTTCGCGAGCGTATCGACCACGGCGATGGGGCGCAGCCGCCGCGAGGGCGGGTGCAGGCGCTCGATCATGCGCGCGGCGAAGAAATAAGAATCGAGGTCGCGCTTGAAGCGCTGCTCGATGCCGGGGCGGAGCACCTTGACCGCGACTTGCTTCAGCGTGCCGTCGGGTGCGCGGACCTTCGCCTTATGCACCTGGGCAATGGAGGCGGCGGCGACCGGCGGGCCGAACTCGACGAAGAGCTTGTCGATAGGCGCTTCGAGCGCCGCCTCGACCGCCGCCCGCGCCTCTTCCTGCGAGAAGGGCGGCAGCCGGTCCTGGAGGGTGGAGAGATCGCGGGCAAGCTCGCGGCCGATGATGTCGTCGCGCGTGGCAAGGAACTGGCCGAGCTTGATGTAGCTCGGCCCGAGCGAGGTCAGCGCGTCTGACAGCTTCGCCTCGTTACCGTCGCCCGCCTCGTTGTCCTTGCGGAGCGGTGCCGTCACGCGGCTGAACACGCGCAGCGGCGGCGGCAGCTTCGCGTCGTCGGGTAGCACGCGCGCGCCGGACCAGGCGATCACGGTGCCCGCGCGCGCCAGCCGCGCCATATCGGCAATGGCGTTCATTCTGGGAACCCTCGCCGCGGGCTCGGCCTCATCCCTCCCCTTGATGGGGAGGGCAGCTCGGCCAAAGGCCGAGCGGGTGGGGTGAGTATCCCTGCGCCTGAAGAAAATCCTGAGAGTGAGCCCCCCACCCCGACGCCACGCATGCGTGACGTCGGACCTCCCCACGAGGGGGAGGTATGGGTCGGTGCCACTTTCAACATCCTACTCATCACAGCCGCCAGGCGGAATGGATGGCGGCGATGCCGCCGCTCAGATTGCGATAGTGCACGCGCTCGAAGCCGGCCGCCTCGATCATGCCGGCAAAGGCTTTCTGATCCGGAAAGCGGCGGATGCTTTCGACGAGATATTGATAGGCCGCGCTGTTGCCGGTGACGAGCCCGCCGAGCACCGGGATCGCGTGGAAGGAGTAGGCATCGTAGAGCGTGTCGAGCAGCGGCATCTCGACATGGGAGAACTCGAGGCAGAGGAACCGGCCGCCGGGCTTCAGCACGCGGAAGGCCTCGGCGAGCGCGGCGTCGATCAGCGTCAGGTTCCGCACCCCGAAGGCGATCGTATAGGCATCGAAGCTCTTGTCGGCGAAGGGCAGGCCTTCGGCATTGCCGCGCACGAAAGCGAGCCGCTCGCCCTCCCCCTCACCGCGGGCGCGGCCCGCCTCGATCATCTCGGCCGAGATGTCGCAGACCACGGCGCGGGTGCCTGTGCCCGCGGTCTCGAGCACGCGGCGCGAGATATCGCCGGTGCCGCCGGCCACGTCGAGCAGCGCATAGGGCACGGCGCTCTTTGGCGGCGCCAGCCACGCAACCAGGTCGCCTTTCCATAGACGGTGCAGCCCCCCCGACATCACGTCGTTCATCAGGTCGTAGCGGGGCGCCACCTTGGCGAACACGTCGTTCACCAGGCCCTGCTTGGCTTCCGGCGCCACTTTGGCGAAGCCGAAGCTCGTTTCGCCGGCGCTTTCGCGGGTTTTGTCCGTCGTCTGCGACATTGCGCCGGGACAATAGCGCAAGCCCCAAGATCAGGCTATTGTTGCAGTGCAACGGAGCATTCTGCACTGCGGTATACGCTGCGGTATACTGGGAATCACACGACGAGCATCACGAGGCTTCGGCCTCACGACTGGGCGATCATGCCGGAGCTACCCGAGGTCGAGACCGTGCGCAGGGGGTTGGAGCCTATCCTGGTGGGCAATGCGTTCGCGCGCGTCGAGCAGCGGCGCGCCGATCTGCGCTTCCCCTTCCCTAAGGATTTCGGCGCGCGCCTGTCCGGCCGCACGGTCGAGGCGCTCGACCGCCGCGCGAAATATCTCTTGGCGCGGCTCGACGACGGCGAGGTCCTGGTGATGCATCTCGGCATGACCGGCAAGTTCCGTATCGACCGCAGCAATACGATCGACCCCTCGGCGCCGGTCTTCCCGCTTGACGGCGAGGCGGCGCCGAAACGGAAGCGCGTGCCCAAGCATGAGCATATCGTGTTCCATCTCGGTGACGGCACCGCGGTGCGCTATTCGGATGTGCGGCGCTTCGGACTGATGGACCTCATCCCGGCGCCGGCGCTCGATAGCCACGCGCTGTTCAAAGGCCTCGGCGTCGAGCCGCTCGACCCCGGCTTCACACCGGAGTGGCTTGCCGCGCGGCTGAAAGGCAAGGCAACCCCGATCAAGGCGGCGCTGCTCGATCAGAGGCTGATCGCGGGGCTCGGCAATATCTATGTCTGCGAGGCGCTGTTCGTTGCGGGCATCTCGCCGCTCAGGCTGGCGGGCACGCTGCCGACCAAGACCGGCAAGCCGACACCGAAAATCGCGGCGCTGGTCGAAGGCGTCAAATCGGTGATCGAGAGCGCGATCAAGGCCGGCGGCTCGTCGCTCCGCGATTACCGGCGCACGGACGGCAGGATCGGCCGCTTCCAGCATCGCTTCAAAGTCTATGGACGCGCGGGAAAACCTTGCGCCAGGAAATCGTGCCGCGGAACCGTGCGGCGCGTCGTCCAGGGAGGACGCTCCACCTTCTATTGTCCAATCTGTCAAAGCTAGGGGACTGCAAAGCAAATGAACGTCAATGTTTCCATCAAGGAGCCCGAGCAGGCCGCAGCGGAGGGCGCGTTCGAGACGATCCTCGTCACGCGCCACGGCAAGGTCGGCCTCATCACGCTGAACCGCCCGCATGCGCTGAACGCGCTGAACGCCCAGCTCATCGGCGAGGTGAACCGCGCACTCAAGGCCTTCGAGACCGATCCGAAGATCGGCTGCATCGTCATCACCGGCAACGAGAAGGCGTTCGCCGCCGGCGTCGACATCAAGGAGATGCACCAGAAGACCTTCGTCGAGGCCTATGGCAGCGATTTCCTCGCGCCGTTCGACAAGATCGTGCAGTACCGGAAGCCGATCATCGCCGCGGTCGGGGGCTATGCGCTCGGCGGCGGCTGCGAGCTCGCCATGGCCTGCGACATCATCCTCGCGGCTGACAATGCCGTGTTCGGCCAGCCCGAGATCACGCTCGGCATCATGCCAGGCAATGGCGGGACGCAGCGGCTGACCCGCGCGGTGGGCAAGGCGAAGGCCATGGAGCTCTGCCTGACCGGCCGTTACATGAAAGCCGAGGAGGCCGAGCGCTCGAACCTGGTGAGCCGGGTCGTGCCGGCGGACGAGCTGCTGCCCGAGGCGATGAAGGTCGCGGACAAGATCGCCAACCTTTCCCAGCATGCCGTCATGATGATCAAGGAAGCAATCAACCGCGGCTTCGCCACGACATTGGCGGAAGGCTCACGCTTCGAGCGCGGCCAGTTCTACTCGCTGTTCGCGACCGAGGACCAGAAGGAGGGCATGGCCGCCTTCATCGAGAAGCGGAAGCCCGAGTTCAAGAACCGCTAGGGCATCTTTCCTGTTGGTAGCAACAACACGTCATCGCCGGGCTCGACCCGGCGATCCAGGGCCACCTGCACGGTGCCAGTTGCCCCTGGATGCCCGGCTCAAGGCCGGGCATGACGGTGCGGGGGAAGGAACAGCGCTAAAGTCTACAGCCCGCCGGGAGCCACCACCTCGGGAGCGCCTATGATGCCGTCCCCTTGGAAGTCGGGCTCTTTGGGCATGTGACCCAAGAGGATATCCTGATCACCGGTTTCGGCGGGCGCCGGCTGTGCCATTTGCTCGGTATCGCGCGACATCGTCGACGGATCGATCACCACGGGATCGACCGTCGGTGCATTGCTGACTGGCGCCTGACCGCCGAATGGCCAGCCCACGATGAGCGCGCTCAAAGCGGCGGCTGCCGCCATCGCTACCGCCGCGCGCCGGCCCCAGCGTGGCCGCGCCGCAGGCTTGGCAGGTTGTGGAATTGAGGCTGCCGGCTTTGGTGCGCCCGAAAGGAGGCTCGCCAACCGGTCGGCCTGGCCGCCGAGCTTGCCGCCGAAGGCATCGATCCGGTGCGTGCCGGCAATGAACAAGGCAAGCGCGGGCGCCGGCTGAACCTCCTCGATGCGGATCGGGATGACCGTCCTCTTCTTGTCGACGGCGGTGGCGAGCTCCTTGGCCACGAAGTCCGAGCCGTTGCTGGCCCCCGACAGGACCAAGATGAAGGCGGGGCACGCCTCGATCCCTCTGATGATCTCGTCGCCGAAATTGCGGCCGGGCTCGACGTCACGCGGCGCGATCCAGCATGGCACACCGCGCTCTTCGAGGGCGGCGGCGATGGCCTGCGCCGCGGCGGCGTCGGTCTTGGCATGGCTGACAAAGGCAAGGGGTAAGGATGGGTCTTGCATTGTGACCTTCGGGGTGCGGGATCCGCTCCTAAATCCCCGGGTTGTATTACGCGCAATCTACTCCAAAGGCGGGCCCTCGCGCCAGGGCCCGCTCGCGGGGACGCTAGCGGGCTGCGGTCTGCTGGATGAGGCCGGGGACGGCCGTGGTCCGATAGGCATAGGCGCTGTCCGCCCCGCTCTCCCCCACGATGCCGACCAGGGTGCCGGTTGCGGCATCGAAGATCGGCGCGCCGCCGCTCCCCTCGGGCGAGATGCAGCGATGGGCGAAGATGTCGGTGTCGGGCTCGCGCGCCAGAACGGCGCAGTTCGGGTCACCGGTCGTGGCGCCTGAAATCTTGATTTCCGCCGCGCCCACCGCGCCCGGCCGCACGTCCAGCGCCACGATGTCGAGCTTGTCGCCGACCGCCGGCTCGCCGCCGACGCGCTCGACGAAACCGGCCTGTTCGCCCAGCGGCTCGGCGAGCACGGCAAGGCTGATGCGCTGCTTGCCGGTGACGCCGCGGATTACCTCGCTGACCGCCGTCTGCGTGATCGCGGATTCGAGCGGGCGGCCATCGGCACCGCGGATGCGGAAGCTGTAGTCGCCGAGCCCGCTGCCGTCGAAGCAATAGTCGCTGGTGAGGATCAGGTTGCGGCCGACCAGCGTGGCGTTGCAGACGGCCGAATGACCCTTCACCAGCGCGCCGACATGGCCATAGCTTGCGGCGAGCTTCGCCCGCTGCTCTTCGGGAAGCTCTGCCAGGCTCTTCCGCGTATCGGGGCCGAAGAACCCATGCTCCGCTTGCGCGGCGCCCTGCCCGCTCCCTGACAAGGTGCCGAGCGCAGCCTGCAACCGCTCTTTCAGCTCGGGCGTCGGGTTGAGCGAGAGCGCCTTCTCGAAATCCCGGCGGGCCCGATCGTTCTCGCCCTTCTGGACCAGGACCCAGCCGCGGCTTGCATAAGGATCGGCCCACTCGCGGAGCGCGATCGCCTTGTCGAAATCAGCGATCGCGTTGTCGTAGTCGCCGGCGTCCCGGTAAAGCGTGCCGCGGGCATTCAAGACCTGGGGGATGTCGGGGTTGAGCCGGAGCGCCTCGCCATAATCGGCGAAAGCGCCGGCGGTGTCGTCGGCTTCGTGGCGCTTATAGCCGCGCACGCCGTGGAGCGTCGCGAGCTCAGCGCCCTTGAACTTGCCCGAGGCGATGGCCCGGTCGCAGGCAGCGAGCGCACCTTGCCCCGAGAACAGCTCGCAGGTCTTGGCGGCGGTGGCGAGCTCCTCGGCGCCTGGCCCGCGCGGCAGCAGGAACCAGAGCAAGGCGCCTAGGCCGAGCAGTGCGACTGCGGCGCCCGCCAGCACATAGGGTGAGCGCCAAACCGCTGTGCTCCCGGCCTCCGCCTTCCGCGGCGCCGCCTGCCAGCCGTCGGGCGCGCCGACATCGTCGTCGTCGGCAAGCTGTTGCGCGAGCCGGTCGATATGCGGCCCGAGCCGTCCCTTGAAGGCGTCGATCCATTGCGTCGAAGAGATGAACAGCTCGAGCGCCGGCGCCGGCTGTACGTCCTCGATGCGCACGGTGAAGATGTGCTTGTTCTTAGAGACCGCGCGCTCGATCTCGCGCGAGACGAAGGCCGAGCCGTTGCTCGCGCCCGACAGCACCAGCACGAAACTCTGCGCCCCCTCGATGCCCCTGATGATCTCGTCGCCATAGGCGCGGCCCGGACGCACGTCGCGCGGCGCGATCCAGCATCTGAAGCCATGCGCCTCGAGCTGTTCGGCGATCTCCTGCGCCTTCTCGAAATCCGGCTTGGCGTAGCTGATGAAGGCCGCGCGCTGGGGCGCTTTTTTCGGTTTGTCGGCCGGCAAGGGTGCGGTTCGCTTCCGATCGGGCTATGGGCGAGCGATCAAAAGCGCGGCCGTGAGGCTTGTCAACTGAACTCGGGTCCAGAAATCGCACGATTTCGCGCGGTTGACGCCCTTCGGCCCGCTCGGTATAGAGCAGCCAAATTCCCCTGAAGCGAAGCGCAGTTTCCGCCCGCCGCAAGGTCGAAGGGCGTCTCAAGGATCGAGCCAATGGCAAATACCAAATCCGCCAAGAAGGCCGCGCGCCAGACCGAGCGCCGCACCACCGCCAACAAGGCGCGTCGGAGCCGCATGCGGAGCTCCGTGCGCAAGGTCGAAGAGGCGATCGCCTCAGGCGACAAGCAGGCGGCGCAGGCCGCCTTGCAGGAAGCGCAGCCGATCATCGCGCGTTCCGGCCAGAAGGGCATGGTCCACCGCAGGACCGCCTCGCGCAAAGTCTCCCGCCTCGCCAAGCGCGTCGGCGCGATGGGCGCCGCCGCCTCCTAAAGCAAAAAATCGCGACTGTTGCGCTTGCGCCACGGCATTGTTGCGCCGGGCTCGCGGCGTCATGTCATTTCGACGAAGATATCAAACGCTTGGACGCGCGCGCGGCGCGGCGTGCCCATCCCACACGGCCCGTGCATCTCGGGCGGCAAAAAAAATCGTGCAGAACTGGAGGCCCCGCGACGGCGTTATGTGCTCGTCCGAAATCTCGACGACCCACGAGATTCAGGCTTGCGCGACAGAGGTTTGCCGGGTGCGCCTGACTACGGGGTTTGCCGGGAATTCCGGGGAAATCTGGAAGGGTGGTTCCCTTGATCGGCGTCTAGGGCATGTGTATAGTCCAACCATCCGAACGGGGCATTTCCCCTCTATACAATCGAGTAACCTTCGGCCTGGTCGTCGCCGGGAAAGGGTTTCTTTGTCTTCGATGTAAGGAGGGTGGAAATCTTGTGGAATGTTTCTGCGTAAGCTGTGGTTGGCCATGTTGTTCAAGGCATCCGGCCGCCACCTATAGTGGTCAGCACCAAATTTGTTCTTGGGTCGTGCTCTTATTTTTGAGGGAGGGAGCGTTCTCTTGAGCGCACCAAGCGGCGAAACTGCGGTCGATGAGGTCGATGTGGGGACAGCCTGGGAAGGCCTCTCCACGGGCGACGGCGCGCAGCTCGTCGATGTGCGTACGCGCGCGGAGTGGACCTATGTCGGCATTCCGGATCTTGCCTCGCTCGGCAAGCGGCCTGTCCTCGTCGAGTGGCAGACCTTTCCGGACCAGACGGTCGATCCGCGTTTCGCCGAGCGGCTTGCCGGCGAGCTCAAGGCGCTTGGCGTCAAACCGGAGGACGATCTCTATTTCATTTGCCGTTCGGGAAGCCGGAGCCTGGCAGCTGCCAGAGCGATGGCTGCGGTAGGCTACCGCAACTGCCACAACGTCGCCGCGGGCTTTGAAGGCCCGCTCGACGATGAACGGCATCGCGGGGCCGTTGAAGGATGGAAGGCGGCGGGCCTCCCCTGGCAGCAAGGCTAGGGTTAAGGTAAGCCGTAGGGAACGGACATGCTGTCCGCGTCGACCTTGTTGACTGCTCATGTAAGAGGCGTGCGGTGCGTAACGGCGCGAACAAAAAGAATGGGAAAGAGCAAGAACCGTGGCACAGCAAGAGCAGTGCGCGCCAAGCGAGGCTTGGGCGAGGGTCAAGAGCCGGCTTCGCGCAGAGCTTGGAGAGGACGTCTTCGCAAGCTGGTTCCGGGGGGTGGAGCTCGAGGACGCGGAGGGCGAGGTCCTGCACCTCACCGTCGCGACCCGCTTCCTCCGCAACTGGCTCAGGTCGCATTACTACGATTTCGTGCTGAGGCTCGCGCGCGCCGAATGGCCTGACATCGAGCGCGTCGAATTCACGGTGCGGCAGCCGCATTTCGGCGGCGAGGCCCCCAAGGAAGCGATCCGCCAGCGCCGTCCCGTCGCCCCCATGGTCCCGGAATCCGCCGGTCTGCCGATGCCGCTCCGCACGGGCTCGGGCGGGTTCGAAGGCTCGCCGCTCGATCCGCGCCTCACCTTCACGAGCTTCCTGGTCGGGGTCTCGAACCGGCTGGCGCATGCCGCGGCGCTCGAGGTGGCTGCCGCCTTCAACAGCACGCAGTCGCTGTTCAACCCGCTGTTCCTGCATGGCAGTGTCGGCCTGGGCAAGACTCACCTGTTGCACGCGATCTCGTGGGAGGTGACCAAGCGGAAGCCGGAAGCAGAGGTGCTCTACCTCACCGCCGAGCGCTTCATGTCGGGCTTCGTCCAGGCGCTCCGCGCGCGCGACGCGCTCGCCTTCAAGGATAAGCTCCGCAAGATCGATATCCTCTTGATCGACGACATGGAGTTCCTGCAGGGCCCGACCATCCAGCAGGAGTTCTGTCACACGCTGAACTCGCTGATCGACGGCGGCCGCCAGGTGGTAGTGGCGGCCGACCGGGCGCCGACCCAGCTCGACAAGCTCGACATGCGCATGCGCTCGCGGCTTGGCGGCGGGCTCGTGGCCGAGATCGGCGCCATGGACCACGAGCTTCGCCGCTCCATTCTCGAGAAGCGTGCGCAGGAGGCCTGTACCGACACCAAGGGGCTCGCCATTTCCGCCACGGTGCTCGATTTCCTCGCCGAACGCCTGACCGAGAGCGGGCGGGAGCTCGAAGGCGCGATCCATCGGCTGCGGGCAAGCTACCAGCTCACCGACCAACCGGTGACGATAGAGGTCGCTGAGCAGATCGTGCGCGATCTGATGCGCGGGGCCGAGCCCCGGCGCGTCCGCATCGACGACATCCTGCGCACCGTTTCCAAGCATTACGGCGTCAACCGCGGCGATCTCCTGTCGGGGCGGCGCAACCGCTCGATCGTCCGCCCGCGCCAGATCGGCATGTATCTCGCGAAGCTTCTGACCTCGCGCTCGCTGCCGGAGATCGGCCGCAGGTTCGGCAATCGCGACCACACCACCGTGCTGCACGCGATCCGCAAGATCGAGCAGCTGATGAACGACGACAACCAGCTCCGCGAGGAGATCGAGCTTCTGAAGCGCCTGCTGCGCGACTAGAGGGAAGGCGGGAGGGGGGCTCTGGCTGGCGTCCCCCCTACCCGTTTGTCATGAACCGCTTTGGGACGTTCTGATCCTGAATTTCCTATCCGTCTGTCATTCCCGCGAAAGCGGGAATCCAGTACTCCCGGCCTCGATCAACTAGCCCACGCCTCGATTACTGGGTTGCCCGGTCAAGCCGGGCAATGACAATTCGGAGGGAATTCGGAAGCAGCGTAGCCCCTTGAATTATGCCGCGCAGCGCGGCAAGGTTTGGCAGGGAGTTTCTTAGCTTTCAGCACGGATTCGGGCGGATCGGGACGGGCGCTTGCGCCATCGGCCCTTACCCCCCGCATAGCTCGAAGCGGCAAAATCTTGTATCGGTGAACCATGCGGCTCAGCATTGAAAAACCTAGCCTCTCGCGCGCGCTCGCCCATGTCGCGAGCGTGGTCGAGCGGCGGAACACCATCCCCATCCTGTCGAACGTGCTGCTCGCGATCGGCAAGAACGAGCTCACGCTGACCGCGACCGATCTCGACATGGAGATCGTCGAAACCGTGCCGGCGAAGGCCAAGGGCGAAGGCACGACCACGGTGCCGGCGCATATGCTGCACGACATCGTGCGGAAGCTCCCCGAAGGCTCCGACATCGAGCTCGTGCGCGACAGCTCCGACGGGCGGCTCACGGTGACGAGCGGCCCGGCGCAATTCTCGCTGCAGACGCTGCCCGCCGATGATTTCCCCGCGCTCAGTGTCGAGGATCTCGGCCATGCCTTCACGCTTCCCGCCGGCGACCTCAAGCGGCTGATCGACAAGACGCGCTTCGCCATCTCGACCGAGGAGACGCGCTATTACCTGAACGGCATCTATCTCCATGCCGCCGAGAGCGGCGGCAAGCCTGTGCTCCGCGCGGTCGCGACCGACGGCCATCGCCTCGCCCAGGTCGAACTGCCGCTGCCGAAGGGCGCCAAGGACATGCCGGGCGTGATCGTGCCGCGCAAGACCGTGCTGGAGCTCGCGCGTCTGGTCGAGGATGCCGACGGCGAGGTGCGCCTCGAGCTGTCGCCCTCGAAGATCCGCGTCACCACCGACCGCGTGGTGCTGACCTCCAAGCTGATCGACGGCACCTTCCCCGACTATGAGCGCGTGATCCCGCAAGGGAATGACAAGCGCATGGAGGTCGACAACGCGGCCTTCGCCCAGGCCGTCGACCGCGTCTCGACACTTTCGAGCGACAAGGGCCGCGCGGTGAAGCTCACCATCAATGACGGCAAGCTCACGCTCTCGGTGAACAACCCAGACAGCGGCAGCGCCACCGAGGAGCTGGTGGTGGATTACGGGTTCGATCCGCTGGAGATCGGCTTCAACGCCCGCTATCTGCTCGACATTTCCGGCCAGCTCGAAAGCGGCACCGCCGAGTTCCAGCTCGCCGATCCCGGCTCCCCCACCATGGTGCGCGACGTGAAGGACGCGTCCGCGCTCTATGTGCTCATGCCGATGCGGGTATGAGGCCGACGCGCAAGGACCAGGGGGATCAGTTCACGCTTGCCGGGCTTGCGCGGCGTATCTTCGTGGGCGAGCTGAAGCTCACCGATTTCCGCAACTACGCTTCCGCCAAGATCGAGCTCGACGAACGGCCCGTGGTGCTGGTCGGTGACAACGGCTCGGGCAAGACCAACCTGCTCGAAGCGGTCTCGCTGCTCACCTCCGGCCATGGCCTCCGCGCCAGGCCCTATGCCGAGCTCTGCCGGAAGGACGGCGCCGGCGGCTTCGCCATCGCCGCGCGTGTCGTGTCACGCCATGGCGAGGTTGAGATCGGCACCGGTATTCCCTTCGGCACGCGCGAGGAGGTGACGGGGCGGAGCGTCCGCCTCGCCGGCAAGAACGAGAGCGCCGGCGCGCTCGCCGAGCATGTCAAGCTCGTCTGGCTGATCCCGGCGATGGACGGGCTCTTCACCGGGGCGGCGTCCGAGCGGCGGCGCTTCCTCGACCGGCTCGTGGTCACGGTCGATCCCAACATGCGGAAGCCGCTCAGCCGCTACGAGCGCGCCATGCGCCAGCGCAATCGGCTGTTCCAGCTTCGCGAATATTCGCGCGCGCTGTTCGAGGGGCTCGAGCAGCAGATGGCTGAAGCGGGCACGGCGATCGCCGCCGCGCGGGTCGAGGCGATCGCCCGCCTTTCCGGCCTGATCGAGCGGACGCGCGCCGCCCAAGGCGAAGGCCCCTTCCCGCATGCCGAGATCGCGCTCGAAGGCCTGCTGGAGAATGGGCTCGCGATGCGGCCCGCGACCGAGGTCGAGGACACTTTCCGGCTCGCTTTGGAGCAAGGCCGCGAGCGCGACCGTGCGGCATCGCGCGCTCTTGAAGGGCCGCATCTGAGTGACCTAATAGTGGTGCACGGGCCCAAGAATGCTCCTGCCGCGCATTGCTCCTCCGGCGAGCAGAAGGCGCTTCTGATCGGCCTCGTCCTCGCCAAAGCCGAGCTGATCCGGGAGGTCTCGGGCCTCTCGCCGCTAGTCCTCTTGGACGAGATCGCAGCGCATCTCGATCAGGCCCGAAGAGAGGCGCTTTTTGCCGAGATTCTAAGGCTTGAGGTGCAGGCCTGGATGACTGGAACGGACCAAGAACTTTTCGCGCCGCTCGGCCAAAAAGCCCAGAATTTCATCGTGAATCGGGGTAAGATCGGGGCCTGATTCACGGGGCCGCCACGGCCCGCTCAAAAGACCGAAAAACGCTCCCAGGGAACCATGACGCCAGCCTCGAAACGCAAGGCCGACGCCGCCGCGGAATACGGCGCAGAGTCCATCAAAGTGCTGAAAGGCCTCGACGCCGTGCGCAAGCGGCCGGGCATGTATATCGGCGATACCGATGACGGCTCGGGCCTGCATCACATGGTCTACGAGGTGGTGGATAACGCCATCGACGAGGCGCTCGCGGGCTATGCCGACGAGATCCTGGTGACGCTGAATGCCGACGGCTCGGTGACCGTCGAGGACAACGGGCGCGGCATCCCGACCGAGATCCACAAAGGCGAAGGCGTGTCGGCCGCCGAAGTGATCATGACGCAGCTCCATGCCGGCGGGAAGTTCGACCAGAGCTCCTACAAAGTGTCGGGCGGTCTGCACGGCGTCGGCGTGTCGGTGGTGAATGCGCTGTCGTCCAAGCTCGAGCTCACCATCTGGCGCGGCGGCAAGGAGCATTTCATGCGCTTCGCCGACGGCGTGCCGGAAGCGCCGCTTGCGGTGGTCGGCGATGCGGGCGGCAAGTCGGGCACGCGCATCACCTTCGTGCCGTCGCAGGCAACCTTCACCATGGTCGAGTTCGACTACGCGACCTTGGAGCACCGCCTGCGCGAGCTCGCGTTCCTGAACTCGGGCGTGCGCATCGTGCTGGCCGATCATCGCGGCGTCGAGCCGAAGATCGAGGAGATGCGCTATGAGGGCGGCTTGCGCGCCTTCGTGCGCTTCCTCGACCGCACCAAGCATCCGCTGATCAACGAGCCGATCGTGGTCGAGAAGCAGCAGGGCGCGATCATCGTCGAGGCCGCGCTCTGGTGGAACGACAGCTACCACGAGAACGTGCTCTGCTTCACCAACAACATCCCGCAGCGCGACGGCGGCACGCATCTCGCCGGCTTCCGCGCCGCGCTGACCCGCACGGTCAACACCTATGCGGCGTCGTCGGGCATCGCCAAGAAGGAGAAGGTGGCGCTGACCGGCGACGATGCGCGCGAGGGGCTGACCTGCGTGCTGTCGGTCAAGGTGCCTGATCCGAAGTTCTCCAGCCAGACCAAGGACAAGCTCGTCTCCTCCGAGGTGCGCCCCGTGGTCGAGAGCGTCATGAACGACGCGCTCTCAGGCTGGTTCGAGGAGAATCCGGGCGAGGCGCGCAACATCGTGCAAAAGATCGTGGAAGCCGCTGCAGCGCGCGAGGCCGCGCGGAAAGCCCGCGAGCTGACCCGCCGCAAGGGCGCGCTCGACATGGCCTCGCTGCCGGGCAAGCTTGCCGATTGCCAGGAGCGCGATCCCGCCAAGTCGGAATTGTTCCTGGTCGAGGGCGACTCGGCCGGCGGCAGCGCCAAGCAGGCGCGCGACCGCGCCTTCCAGGCTGTGCTCCCTTTGCGCGGCAAGATCCTGAATGTCGAGCGCGCGCGCTTCGACAAGATGCTGTCGAGCGCCGAGATCGGCACGCTGATCACCGCGCTCGGCACGGGCATCGGCAAGGACGAGTTCGACCTGTCGAAGCTCCGCTACCACAAGATCATCATCATGACCGACGCCGACGTCGACGGCTCGCATATCCGCACGCTGCTGCTCACGTTCTTCTACCGGCAGATGCAGTCGCTGATCGAGGCGGGCCATCTCTTCATCGCCCAGCCGCCGCTCTACAAGGTGAAGCGCGGCCAGCAGGAACGCTACCTCAAGGACGAGAAGGCGCTCGAGGACTATCTGATCGGCGAAGGCCTCGAGGATGCCCTGCTGATCACCGGCGACAGTGCCTCCCGCGGCGGCGGCGATCTGCGCGACATCGTCGAGACCGCGCGCAAGATCGGCGCGATCCTCAAAGGCCTGCATAGCCGCTATTCGCGCTTCATCGTCGAGCAGGTGGCGATTGCCGGCGCGCTCAATCCGAAATTCCTGAAGGAGACCCGGCACGCCCAGGCGGCCGCCGACTACATCGCCAAGCGGCTCGACGCGCTGTCCGAGGAGACCGAGCGCGGCTGGCACGGCGAGGCGCTGCCCGAGGGCGGCTTGCGCTTCTGGCGGGAGCTGCGCGGCGTGATGGAGTCGCATCTGATCGACGGGCCGTTCATCGCCTCGGCCGACGCGCTCAAGCTCGATGCCTTCGCCCCGCATCTGCAGGAGGTCTATGCCAAGCCCGCGACGCTCAAGCGCAAAGACACGAGCCTTGCGGTGCATGGGCCGTCGGAGCTGCTCGATGCGGTGATGACCGCTGGGCGCAAGGGGCTCTCGCTGCAGCGCTACAAGGGCCTCGGCGAGATGAACCCAGAGCAGCTCTGGGAGACGACGCTCGACCTCGACACGCGCACCATGCTGCAGGTGAAGATCAAGGAAGGCGAGGACGCCGACGACATCTTCTCCCGCCTGATGGGCGACGTGGTCGAACCGCGCCGCGAGTTCATCCAGGCCAACGCGCTGCAAGTCGCGAATTTGGATGTGTAACGCCTATTGGATGGATGGTATTTACGCCGCTTGATTGCGGTCGACGTATTTCTCCCACGCCTCTCAGCCGTCATGGCCGGGCTTGTCCCGGCCATCCACGATTTACTGGTTGATCGTCTCGTAGAGATCGTCCCATTCGGGATTTGACTCGTGGACTAACCGCACCTTCCAGGCACGCGGCCAATGTTTGATGTTCTTCTCACGCTGAATCGCGCCGATGATCGTGTCGTGGTGTTCGCAGAAGACCAGCCGCTTCAGTCCATACTGCTTCGTAAAGCCGGCAACGAGTTCTTCGCGGTGCTGCCAGACACGCCGGGCGAGGTCCCGTGTCACCCCGGTGTACAAAATGCCGTTCGGTTTATTGGTTAGAATGTAGACCCATCCGCCCCGCATGCGGTGAGTTTGCAAATCGTGGATGGCCGGGACAAGCCCGGCCATGACGGTGGAGGGGTTGATGAGTCGACTAACCCCACGCATGCGGATCCCCTCACCCCAATCCCTTAACGCTGTGTCAATGCGGGACGCCTAGGCTTGCGCCCGGGTGGGGGTTCGCGCCGACTAAAGCGCGCGGGCCCGCTTTCGCGTGTTCGGAGCGAGGGAATCATGCAGGGCCCGCGGCGAAGCACGAGACCGGGCGCCAAAGGTCAGGCGCACGGAACTCAGTTCGGGGCGCGGCAGGGCGCGCCGCAAAAGCGGCGTCCCGCGAGCGGTGCGCGCAAGCCGGCGCGGCGGAAGCGCCCGAGCCGCGGCCGGCGCTTCCTGCGCGCGAGCTTGCGCTACACGCTCTATGCGGCACTTGCCGGCGTGGCGGTCCTCTCACTGGTCGTGATCTATTTCGTGGCGCGCGCGCCGGACCCGGTGCTCGCTACGCTCGACGATCGGCCCCCTAACGTCACCGTGCTCGCCGCCGACGGCACCGTGCTCGCCGAGCGCGGCTTGAGGCGCGGCCATGTGCGGCTCGATGTGCTGCCGCCCTACCTCGTCAACGCCGTGCTCGCCACCGAGGACCGGCGCTTCTACCGGCATTTCGGCATCGATCCGCTTGGCCTCGTGCGCGCGAGTGTGCGCAACGCGCAAGTCGGCACCGTGGTCGAAGGCGGCTCGACCGTCACGCAGCAGCTCGCCAAGAATTTGTTCCTTCGTCCCGAGCGCACCTTCTCGCGCAAGCTCGAAGAGGTGATCTACGCGCTCTGGCTCGAATACCGCTTCTCCAAGGACGAGATCCTCGAGCTCTATCTCAATCGCGTCTATTTCGGCGGCGGCACCTACGGCATCGAGGCGGCGGCGCGGCGCTATTTCGGCAAGTCGGCGCGCGGCGTCACCCTGCCGCAAGCGGCGCTGCTCGCAGGATTGCTCAAGGCGCCGTCGCGCTATGCGCCGACCCGCAGCCCGAAGCTCGCAAGCACACGCGTCGCCGAGGTGCTCGACAACATGGTCGAGGCGGGCTTCCTCACCGACGACGAAGCGGCGGCGGCGCGCAAGCTGCCGCTCCGCCTGAGCGCCAAGGACGACGTTACGGGCTATCCTTATGCGGTCGATTGGGTGGCCGAGCTCCTGCCGGAGTTCGTCGGCGAGCATCAGGCCGACCTGATCGTCGAGACCACTATCGATCCCGGCGTGCAGCGCGCCTCGCAACAGGCGCTGCGGCGCCTGCTCGACACCGAGGGCAGCGCGGCGCGGGCCGGCGAAGGGGCGGTCGTCGTGCTCGATCCCTACGGCGCGGTGAAGGCGCTGGTCGGCGGCCGTTCTTATGCGTCGAGCCCGTTCGACCGCGCGCTGAAGGCGCTCCGCCAGCCGGGCTCTGCCTTCAAGCCGTTCGTCTATCTCGCCGCGCTCGAAAGCGGCTACCGGCCCGACTCGATGGCCTATGACGGGCCAACCACCATCGCCGGCTGGTCGCCCCGCAACTATACCGGCACCTATCAGGGCGAGGTGACCTTGCGCGAGAGCCTGGCGCATTCGCTGAACACGGTGGCGGCGCGGCTCACGGCGGATGTCGGCGCCTGGCGCGTGGTGCGCGCGGCGCGGCGGCTCGGCATCCAGTCGGCCATGCACGAGAACCCGTCGATCGCGCTCGGCACCGCCGAGGTGACGCTGCTCGAGCTGACCTCGGCCTATGCGCCGTTCGCCAATGGCGGCCACGGCGTCCTGCCACATCTCATCACGCGGGTGCGCGACGGCGAGGGCAAGGTGCTCTATCAGCGGCGGCGCTCGACCACCGGCCAAGTGGTGGCGCTCGGCTATGTCGGCGCGATGAACGACATGCTGAACGCGACCATCGTACGCGGCACCGGCAAGCGCGCCGCCTTCCCCGGCCATATCGCCGGCGGCAAGACGGGCACGACGCAAGGCTCGCGCGATGCGTGGTTCGTCGGCTACACCGCGCATTACGTCGCGGGCGTCTGGATCGGCAATGACGACGCGACGCGCATGAAGAAGGTGACGGGCGGTACCCTCCCCGCCAAGCTCTGGCATGACGTCATGCTCGTTGCGCATCAGGACAAGGAGCCGATGCCGCTCCCCGGCACCCGCGGCCGGCAACTACCCGACGCGATCGCGCGGCTTCCCTGGAACCAGAACCAGGCGCAGCGGAAACCGTCGGCGCCGCTCTTCCAGCGCGTGATCGGCTTCTTCGGCGGGAATTAGCCTGAGCGCTGCGACGCGCGCCAAACCTCCCCCTCGTGGGGAGGTCCGGCGACGCTTGCGTCGCCGGGGTGGGGGCATTCTGAGCGACCGGGATATTCACCCCACCCGGCCGACAACAAGCTGTCGGCCGCCCTCCCCATCAAGGGGAGGGATGAGGCCCATAACGTTCGCAGATCCGCGCTACTCGATGCTGCGCTTGGGCGAGGAGCCGCGCGAGGACGGCAGCGCGCTGCCGGCGCCATAGCGGTGCAGGCTCGAGCCGTGCTTTCGCAGCCACACCCTCGCCTCCTCGTGGCGCGGCATGGTGCGCTCGACCAGCGCCCAGAAGCGCGGGCCGTGATTCATATGCGCGAGATGCGCGACCTCGTGCGCCGCGAGATAATCGAGCACGAAAGGCGGTGCGAGCACGAGCCGCCAGGAGAAGGAGAGCGCGCCGCTCGTCGAGCAGGAGCCCCAGCGCGTGGTCTGGTCGCGCACATAGAGGCGCTGCGGCGCGAGCCCGAGTCTCCGCGCATGCACGTCGACGCGGTTTTTCAGATCCAGATGCGCCTGGCGCTTCAGCCAGTCGAGCAGGCGGCGCGGCGCGTGCTCGTCCTCGCCCGCCACCTGCAGGCGCGGCAGACGCCGCACCGCGACACGCGCGCCGCCTGGCCAGGCCGGCGCAGCCTTGGTGTCTTCGGCCTCCTCGATCCAGACGACGCCACGCTTCCGCACCGATCCGGCGAAGCGGACGACATGCGCATAGCCGCGCAAGGGCACCACGGCGCCA
The DNA here is from genome assembly GCA_964634195.1 of uncultured Methyloceanibacter sp. Taxonomy (GTDB): domain Bacteria; phylum Pseudomonadota; class Alphaproteobacteria; order Rhizobiales; family Methyloligellaceae; genus Methyloceanibacter. The sequence continues at coordinate 78,389 of CAZWIO010000009.1, forward strand.
TGGCTGAAGGGCACGGGCTCGGAGAGACCGGCCACGCGCTCCTTGAGCCAGTCGAGATGGCGCGAGAGGAACTCGTCGGCGTCGCCGAAGCTCGAATAGAGCGGCATGGTGAGCACCGCGCCGCGGCGCGCCTCGCTAACCTGCAGGCTGAAGCGCCTGGCGCGGGCGCTGCGCCTCAGAACCATGGGGATGTCCAGGCCACGGATCTTGACCTCGATGGTCTCTCCGCGACCGAGATTGAGGCGCTTAAGCATCGGTACGCTCCCTACTGCCGACCCCTCGAATCGGAGCCGTACAGTAGCACAGGCCTGGAGGGGAGCGCGCGCCCGTGCTTTAGGCAGATAGGCGGAGCGCCCTCGCGAGTAACCCTCTACGGCGTTGATGGGTTGCTATAAAATCGCGGATTTTCGGCACTATTTCGGCGCGGAAGCGGGAACCGTTGAACACGCCATAGTGACCGGCACCTTCCTGCATATGGTGCTGCTTGAGGGTGCTCGGCAAGTTCTTGCACAAAATTTGTGCAGCATAGGTCTGCCCGAGGCCGGAAATATCGTCCTTCTCGCCCTCGACCGTGAGCAGGCCGACACGGTTGACCGCCGCCGGCTCAACCGGCACGCCGCGATGCTCCATCTTGCCCCTGGGGAGCTTGTGCTCGAGAAACACCGTCTCGATGGTCTGGAGGTAATACTCCGCGGTCAGGTCCATCACCGCCAGGAACTCGTCGTAGAACTCGCGGTGCTTGTCGGCCGAGTCGCCGTCGCCCTTCACGAGATTATGGAACAGGTCGCGATGCGCCTTGAGGTGGCGGTCGAGATTCATGCCCATGAAGCCCGAGAGCTGGAGGAAGCCCGGATAAACGAGCCGCATCATGCCGGGATAGGGCCACGGCACCTGGGTGATGACGTTGTGGCGGAACCAGTCGAGGTCCTTGCTCTCGGCGAAGCAATTGACTGCGGTCGGGCTCTCGCGCGCATCGATCGGGCCGGCCATCAGGATCATCGAGCGCGGCACCGCCGGATCGCCTTCGGCCTCCATCAGCGAGACCGCGGCCAGCACCGGAACGGTTGGCTGGCAGACGCCCATGACATGGACGTTGCCATGGAAATAGCGAATGAATTCCATGACATAGTCAATGTAGTCGTCGAGGTCGAACGGACCCTCGCCTCGCGGCACGAAGCGCGCGTCCTGCCACTCGGTGATATAGACGTCGTGATCGGGCAAGAGATCGCGCACGGTGCCGCGGAGCAGCGTCGGATAATGGCCCGCGAGCGGCGCGACGATCAGGAGCTTGCTGTCGGTGAGGCGGCGCCAGCGCGACACGTCGCGCTCGAAGCGGATCAGCTTGCAGAACGGCTTCTCGATGATGGTGCGCTCATGCACCGCGACCTCGCGCCCGCCGATCTCGACGGAGTCGATGCCCCATTCGGGCTTGCGGTAGCGGCGCGTGGTGCGCTCGAACAGTTCGAGCGCGGCTGCCGCGCTCTTGCCAAGCGGCGTATGCGATGCCGGGTTCAGCGGGTTGCGGAACAGCAGCCGATAGGCGTCAGCCGCCGCCCGCGCAGGGGTCAGCGCCGCCTGATTCAGCTCGTACAGGTGATAAAGCATCCCTTGTCCCTCGCGTAGCTAAGGTACATGCTGCGTCGCACAAAGAGATGGTGATTCTTTGTTGCAGCGCAACGACAGTTTGACGCGGGGGCTGATCGGTCGCGCGACTAAAGGTAGCCACGCAAAGTTTCTGCAATTTTCGCGGCAGGGGTGCCGTAGGGGAAATGCGTGATATATTGGCCGTCTGGGCCCATGAGGTAGACGAATGCCGTGTGGTCTACACTATATCCAGTGGCCTCGTCCGCACCTTCCGGCACGAATTTCGAATAGGCCACGCGATAAGCTTTGGCGGCCTTGTCGATAGCCTCCGGAGACCCGCTCAAGCCTATGAAACGCGGGCCGAAATTCTTGACATAGGCGCCGACCGCCTGCGGCGTATCGCGCTCGGGGTCGAGGGTGATGAAGATCGGCGCCAGCCGCTCGGCCTGAGGCCCAAGCTCCTCGAGGGTCGCGGCCATCACCTGGAGCTCCGCCGGGCAGATGTCCGGGCAATTGGTGAAGCCGAAGAACACCAGCATATGCCGCCCGCGGAAATCCTGGTCGGTGACGGTCCGGCCGTCAGGATCGGTCAGCGCGAAAGGTCCGCCAACCAGCGCCTTGCCGCTCGTCGCGACCCTCGGCCCCGGCATGCCTCCTGACAGCACCAGTGCCGCGGCACCGCCGAGCGCGCCGATGAGGAAGCCGGCAAGGACCACGGTGATGAGGCGGCTGCGCATGATGATCTATTCTCCGAGCCTGAGGAGCGTACCGTTCTCGCGCGCGCTGCGCAGGAACCAGGTGAACACGAGATAGCCGACGATCAGGTAGATAGCGTTCAGGCCGAGCGCCCACCAGAGCTCCGACGCATCGAATACGCCGTCGAGCAGGATCGAGCGCATGCCTTCGAACACATGGGTCGGCGGCAGCGCGAGCGCGATGGGCTGCAGCCAATCCGGCAGCACCGACACCGGATAATAGACGCAGCAGAGCGGCAGCAAGAGGAACGCCATCGACCAGGCAAGCTCCTCGGCGCCGAGCCCATAGCGCAGGATGATGCCGGCGGCGATCAGGCCGAGCGCCCAGCTCGTCAGGACGAGCACGGCGAAGAAGGCGACGAGCGGCAGGCCGAGATCGAGCAGATTGAAGCCGAAGATCCAATGCGCCGCGATCGCGACTGGGACCATGCCGACCATGAGGCGGATGATGCTCCAGGCGCTCAACCCCGCGATCAGCTCGGTCGGCCGCAGCGGGCTCGTGAGCAGATTGCCGAGATTGCGCGACCACATCTCCTCGATGAAAGTGGTCGAGAAGCCGATCTTCGAGCGGAACAGAATGTCCCAGAGCAGCACCGAGCCGATCAAGACGCCGGCGGCCATGGCGAGCGGGCCTTTGGTCTCGGCGAGATATTTCTGCAGGAAGCCCCAGGTCAGCATCTGCAGGAACGGCCAGTAGATCAGCTCGATCAGCCTGACGCCTGAGCTGCGCAGAAGATACATGTAGCGCGCGACGAGCGCGCCGATGCGCCGCAGCGAGGCGGCAAGCCCGGTCGGCGGCAGGATGATGGGCTCGGCGCCTGCGCGGATCATGCTGGCCGTGCTCATGATGCTTTCCGCGAGGTGTTTTTCACCTCCCCCCTTGAGGGGGAGGTCGGCTCGCCGTTTTCCGGCGAGCCGGGAGGGGGGTCGAACGAATCGGAGTCGGCACCCCCCACCCTAGCCCTCCCCCTCAAGGGGGGAGGGGACTGCTCAGTGCCGATGACCTCGTCTTCTTCTTGCCGTTGCCGCCGCCCGCGCACCACGTCGAGGAACACGTCTTCCAGCGTCTCGCGGCCATAGGTCTCGATCAGTGCCTTGGGTGTCGCGTCCTCGATGATGCGGCCGGCGTCGAGCAGGATCACGCGGTCGGCGAGACGCTCGACCTCGGCCATATTGTGCGAGGCGATCAGCACGGTCGCGCGGCGGCGCTTGGCGTAGTCCTTCAGCTTCCGCCTGATCCAGTCGGCCGTGTCGGGATCGAGCGAGGCGGTCGGCTCGTCGAGCAGCAAGAGCTCCGGCGCATTGAGCAGAGCCTTGGCGAGGCCAACGCGCGTCTTCTGTCCGGCCGAGAGCTTGCCCGTCGGCCGGTCGAGCAGCGGTTCGATCTGGAGGTCGTCGGCGATGAAGGCGATACGCTCGGTCTTGTTGGCGACGCCGTAGAGCCCGGCATAGACGGTGAGGTTCTCGCGCACCGTGAGCCGCATCGGCAGGTCGACATAGGGGCTCTGGAAATTCATCCGGTTCGCGACGGCGACGCGGTCGCGCGCCATGTCGGCGCCGAACACGCGCACCTCGCCCGAGGTCGGCACCACGAGGCCGAGCAGCATGGCGATGGTCGTGGTCTTGCCGGCGCCGTTGCCGCCTAGGAGCGCAACCGTGGTGGCCGGCTCGAGCCTGAAGCTGATATGATCGACCGCGGTGATGGCGCCGTAACGCTTGACGAGATCGCGCACGACGACGGGCGCCGCTGACGCTCCGTCCGCGCCGGCAAATCTGCCAGACCCGCCAACTCTTTCATCCATGACCTTGCGCTGCTCGCCTGTCTTGTCGGAATTATGGCCCGCGCCCCCTCGTGCTAGACTTCACCTATGACCGCACTCGACAATAGTCAAACCGCGCGCCGCGCGTCCGTGTCCGAATGGCTGCGCGCCGGCGAAAGCCGGCTCAGGCTGCAAACCATCGTGCGGCTCCGCTGGCTCGCGGTGATCGGCCAGACCATCACCGTGGTCGGCGCCTATTGGGTGCTCGGCATCGAGCTGCCGATCGCCGGCTGCCTCGCGGCGATCGCGATGTCGGCCTGGCTCAACGTCGCGCTCCGCATCCGCTATCCCGCGAGCCATCGCCTCAAGAACAACTATGCGGCCATGATGCTGGGCTACGACATCCTCCAGCTCGCGGTGCTGCTCTATCTGACCGGCGGTTTGCAGAACCCGTTCGCGTTCCTGTTGATCGCGCCGGTGACGGTGTCGGCTTCGACGTTGCCGATCCGCATCACCGCGGCGCTCGGCGCGCTCGCCATCGTCGCGGCGACCTTGCTCACGAGTTTTCACTATCCGCTGCCCTGGTTCCATCACACCAACCTGCTGCTACCCTTCCCCTACGTGATGGGCGTCTGGGCCGCGGTGGTGTCGGGCATCCTATTCATCGGCTTCTATTCGTGGCGCACGGCGGAAGAGGCGCGGCGCATGGCCGAGGCGCTCGCGGCGGCCGAGATGGTGCTCGCGCGCGAGCAGAAGCTTTCCGCGCTCGACGGGCTTGCCGCGGCTGCCGCGCACGGCCTCGGCACGCCGCTCTCGACCATGGCCGTTGTCGCCAAGGAGCTGATGCGCGACGCGAAGCCGTCGGACCCGCATTACGACGACGTGGTGCTGCTGCGCGCACAGGCCGAGCGCTGCCGCCAGATCCTCGCCGAGCTTGCCGGGCGCGGCGAGCAGCTCGACCTGATCGTGTCGCGCCTGCCGATGAGCCACCTGATCGAGGAGGTGGTCTCGCCGCATCGCCTGGTCGCCGTGCCGATCGAGGTGACGACGGGGCCTGCGCCGGGTGTGCCCGCCGGCAGTGCCGCCGCGCAGGAGCCCATCACCGAGCGCAATCCGGGCGTGCTCTACGGGCTCGGCAATCTCGTCGAGAACGCCGTCGATTTCGCCGCGGACAAGGTCGAGGTCGAGGCCCGCTGGTCCGCCGACGAAGTATCGATCGTCATCGCCGACGATGGTGCGGGCTTCCCGCCTTACGTGCTCGAGCAGCTCGGCGAGCCGTTCGTGACCACCCGTCCGTCGCGCGAACGCGACGGTCCCGACGAGCATATCGGCATGGGGCTCGGCTTCTTCATCGCCAAGACCTTGCTCGAGCGCTCGGGTGCCCGGCTCGACCTCGCCAATCGTAGAGGCGCGCAAGCGGGCGCCGTAGTGACCGTGACCTGGCCGCGCGCCAAGTTCGAGCGGGCCGACGACCGGCGCGAGGCCCTGGCGCCGGCGCCGGCGTGAGCTGGGCGGGTCATATTTCATTAACCATGACCGCCTAGCCTCGAAGCCGGCAAGACGAGGCGCCCCATGAACATCGCCTACGAGCTGCTCATCATCGCCGCCTTGATCGTCGCGACCCTGGCCGTCGCGCAAGGGCTCGAGAGCGGCGCCATCAGCCTCGGCCATCTCGAGCAGATCGCGGCCGCTCATTGAGCGGCATACGCCCAGAATTTCCAGCTTTCGCCGGAATGACCGGCGCCGCTGCCCTTGCCGAACGGGCTTAAAGCGCTTAGCTCTAGGCCAGCTTGCCGCGCCCGATCACCGGGCGCCAATAAGAAGCCATACCGAGGGAGCTTGCGCGCAAGGCTTGAGGCCACTCAGCCGCCGAAGGAGCTTGCCATGGAAATGCAGCAGATCTCGCCCGAGGCCGCGATCGGCGCGCCGCAGGATAACACCCTGCTCATCGTCGACGACGACCGCGCGTTCCTCGCGCGACTCGCGCGCGCCATGGAGACGCGGGGCTTCGAGGTCGAGGCGGCGGCTTCGGTCGAGGACGGGCTCACCTCTTTACGCCGCCGGCCGCCGGCCTTTGCCGTGGTCGACATGCGGCTCGACGACGGCAACGGCATCGACGTGATCGCCGCGCTCAAGGATGTGCGGCCCGAGGCGCGCGCCGTGGTGCTGACCGGCTACGGCAATATCGCGACGGCCGTCACCGCGGTGAAGCTGGGCGCGGTCGATTATCTCGCCAAGCCCGCCGATGCCGACGATGTCTATAACGCGCTGGTCGCTTCGCCGACCGCGAAGCCGCAGCCGCCGGAGAACCCGATGTCGGCCGACCGCGTGCGTTGGGAGCACATCCAGCGCGTCTACGAGCTCTGCAACCGCAACGTCTCTGAGACCGCACGCCGGCTCAACATGCACCGCCGGACCTTGCAGCGCATCCTCGCCAAGCGCGCCCCGAAGTAGGTTCTCTAAATTCCAGAGCCTCGTCATCGCCCGGCTTGGCCGGGCGACCCAGTAAGCATTGCCCATGCCGAGGCGTACTGGGTGCCCGCCTTCGCGGGCATGACAACCTTAAAGCTCGAAGCCACACCCCGGATCGAGGTGAAGCTGTAAGCGCAGCGCCGCAGCGCGCGCGAAGGCAAGCATCATGGCTTTGCGGCGCGCCGCGTTGAGCCGCGCTTCCTCAGCCTCGCGCACAAGCTCGGCGCCGTAGCGGTCGGCGAGGATGAGGCCGACCTCGCTGGGGATGACCTCGCAGGGAAAATCCGGCGACACCGCGAAATAGAGCCGGTCGCAGAACGGCAGGTAATCGTGCCATTTGTGGTCGGTGCGGTAGTCGATCAGGCAGGACTTGATCTCGACGATCTGCACGTCGCCGGCACCCGACAGCGCGACCACGTCGGCGCGCCGCCCGTTGGCGAGCGGCAGCTCCGTGACCACCGAGTGACCGAAAGCGCGGAGTGCGCGGCACACGCCGCGTTGCAACTCAGCCGCGATCTCCGACTGCCTGCCATCGAAAGCGACGAGCTTGTCGTCAGGCGCGGTATCGGTTTCCAGCACTGAAGTCTCCTTGCGAACGCAAATCCTGGTCACCAGATTGTGCATGGTTAAGTATTTCAGCGCGAGGAACAAGCTGCTAAAAACCCGCGTTGTGGGATGGAGCGGCCGCCCGGCGTTTCCGGGCGTTTTTGTGCAGCTAGACTTAAGTCCGAGGGAGTCCCCATGAGTGTGCAGCCAGCCGCTCTCCCCGAGCAAACCGAATCGCAACTGCATTCCCTGAGAGAGCGCCTGGCCGCGACGCGCGCGCTATCGACCGCGCTCGCCAAGCCGCTCTCGGACGAGGACCAGGTCGTCCAGCCGATGGACGATGCGAGCCCGACCAAGTGGCATCTCGCGCATACCACCTGGTTCTTCGAAGCGTTCCTGCTGAACCGGTACCTTCCGGGATACGCCGTGTTCGACGAGCGCTTCGAATATTGCTTCAACTCTTATTATGAGAGCGTCGGTCCGCGCCATCCGCGCGCGAGGCGCGGCCTACTGACGCGGCCGTCGACGCAAGAGGTGCGCGCCTATCGCGCTTACGTCGACGAAGCGCTCGAGCGTCTGTTCGACGGCGACCTGCCGCGCGAGGCGGCGGAGTTGATCGAGCTCGGCATCAATCACGAGCAGCAGCATCAGGAGCTTCTGCTCACCGACATTCTGAGCCTGTTCGCCGTCGAGCCGCTGAAGCCTGCCTATCGCGAGGCGAGCCCCGGCGTGGTGGTGCGCGAGGCGCTGCCGCTCGAGTTCGTCTCGTTCGATGGCGGCATCTTCGAGGTCGGCCATGCTGGCGACGGCTTCGCCTACGACAATGAAGGCCCGCGCCACGAGGAGCTGATCCGTTCCTTCAAGCTGGCGCGCCGCTGCGTGACCAACGCGGAATGGATCGCGTTCATCGAGGACGGCGGCTACGGCACCCCGACGCTCTGGCTCGCCGACGGCTGGGCCACGGTGAAGGCTGAGGACTGGCAGGGTCCGCTCTATTGGGAGGCGGCCGAAGGCGGCTATATGCAGATGGGCCTCAACGGCTTCCGCCCGGTCGATCTCGCCGCGCCCGTCACCCATGTGAGCTATTTCGAGGCCGACGCATTCGCGCGCTGGGCCGGCTATCGCCTGCCGAGCGAGTTCGAATGGGAGGTCGCCTCGGCGCGCCTGCCGGTCGCCGGCCGTACGCTCGGCGAGGGCTGTTTGCGGCCGCTGCCCGCCAAGCAAGGCGACGGACTGCTGCAGATGTTCGGCGATGTGTGGGAGTGGACGGCAAGCGCCTATCTCCCCTATCCCGGCTTCAAGGCGGCGCCCGGCGCGGTCGGCGAGTACAACGGCAAGTTCATGTGCAATCAATTCGTGCTGCGCGGCGGCTCCTGCGCCACGCCTGACGGCCATGTGCGCCGCACCTACCGCAATTTCTTCTACCCGCATCAGCGCTGGCAGTTCACGGGGCTTCGCCTCGCCGCGGACGCGTGACGATGGACGACAGCGACCTCGCATTCCGGGCCGACAGCGCGGCCGAGGCCGCACCGCGGGAAGGCCTTAAGCGGAACGAGGCCGAGCACGAGGAATTCGCCGCCGCCGTGCTGGCTGGGCTCGCGCGCGCATCGCGTTCCATTCCGTGCCGCTTCTTCTACGACGCCCAGGGCTGCGCGCTGTTCGAAGAGATCACGCAGCTCGACGAGTATTACCCGACCCGCACCGAGACGAAGCTGCTCGAAACGCATGGCGAAGAAATCGCTCGGCTCACGGGCCACCATCGCGTGCTGGTGGAGTTCGGCTCAGGCTCGAGCCGCAAGACGAGCACCTTGCTCAAGGCATTCTCGCCGGTTCTCATTCCCGCCTATGTCCCGATCGACGTCTCGGCCGAAAGCCTGCAAGAGGCCGTGGGCTGGCTCTCGCAGCGCCGTTGCCATTGGGGGCTGAACGTGGAGCCGGTCGTTGGCGATTTCACCAAGCCCGTGACGCTGCCGGCGTTCGTGCGCGATCGCCCCAAGCTCGGCTTCTTCTCAGGCTCGACCATCGGCAATTTCACCCATGACGAGGCGCGCGAGTTCATGCGCAACGCGGCGCGCGTGCTCGGCAAGGGCGCTCGCTTCCTGGTCGGCGTCGACCTCAAGAAGCCGGCGCCGATCCTGCTCCGCGCCTATGACGATGCGCGTGGCGTGACGGCGGCCTTCAATCTCAATCTGCTCGCGCGCATCAATCGTGAGCTCGACGGCGATTTCGATCTGAAGCGCTTCGCGCATGAAGCGATCTGGAACGCGGATGCGGGCCGCATCGAGATCTATATCAAGAGCCTCGCCGACCAGCGCGTGCGCGTGCTCGGGCGCGAGTTCCGCTTTGCCCGCGGCGAGCGCATCCACACCGAGAACTCGCACAAATACACCGTGCCCGAGTTCCAGGCCCTCGCCTCCGCTTCCGGCTGGGAGCCAGTCAAAGCCTGGACCGACCCCAAGCAGCTCTTCAGCCTGCATCTGCTGCGCTTGTAGGGTGCCAAGCGTGGGCACGGCGCTCGCGCGCCTTTGCCCACCCTACGAACCTTGCCATCGGCTAAGCCTGCGGGCATGGTGCGCCGCCATTAATAAAGGGAGCAGCGCGTGGCGGAGCTTGTCTCGGGGAATGCGGTCATCGGCCAGTCGGGCGGGCCGACCGCGGTCATCAATCAGTCGCTGGTCGGGCTCGTCGAGGGGCTGAAAGCGGGGCTCGGCGCCTCCGGCAAGGTGAAGCGCATTCTCGGCATGCGGCACGGCGTGCGTGGGTTGGTGAAAGAAGGCGACGGCGGGCTGGTCGATCTGACGGACATCGACAAAGCCAAGCTCGAAGCCATTGCCGCCACGCCTTCCGCCGCGCTCGGCTCGACCCGCGACAAGCCTGACGAGGCCTATTGCGAGCGCATCCTCGACGGCTGCAAGCGGAACGACGTGCGCTACTTCTTCTATATCGGCGGCAACGACTCGGCCGACACCTGCCGCATCGTCAGCGAGAAGGCGGCGGCTGCCGGCTACGAGCTTCGCTGCTTCCACGTGCCGAAGACCATCGACAACGATCTTCTCGAGAACGACCATACGCCAGGCTTCCCGTCGGCGGCACGCTACGTCGCGCTCGCGCATATGGGCGACGCGCTCGACAATGCGAGCCTCGGCGGCATCAAGATCAACGTGGTGATGGGGCGGAATGCCGGCTTTCTTACCGCGGCGGTGGCGCTCGCCCGCGGTACAGCCGCCAGCAGCGCGACACCAGCGGACCGCCCTGCCCCGCATCTCATCTACCTGCCCGAGGTGCCGTTCTCGACCGACGCGTTCCTCGCCGATGTCGAGGCGGTCTACGCCAAGCTCGGGCGCTGCCAGGTCGCGGTGAGCGAAGGCATCCGCGACGAGACGGGCGCCGAGATCGGGCCGCAGCTGATGCAATCCAACGAGCGCGACGCGCACGGCAATGTGCAGCTCTCGGGCTCCGGCGCGCTTGGCGACGGGCTCGCAGATCTCGTCAAGAAGGGGCTGACGCCCGCCGGCGGCAAGGCGCCGCGCGTGCGCGCCGACACTTTCGGCTATCTCCAGCGCTGCTGGCCTTACAGCTCGCCGGTCGATGCGGCAGAGGCGCGCGCGGTGGGCCGCTATGCGGCAGAGCTTGCCGCCAAGGGCGATGCCTCGGCCTCGGTGATTTTGGTCCGCAGCTCGAATGCGCCTTACGCCAGCGAATGCCGCCGCGCCGATCTCTCCGCGGTCGCGCGCCGCACCCGCCATGTGCCCGCGGAGTTTATCGCCGGTTCAAATGACATCACGGAAGCGTTCCACGCCTACTGCCTGCCCTTGGTCGGAGATCTGCCGAAAACGGAGCGGCTTTAGCGCGGCCGACGACCATTTCGCGCGCGACGATCAACTCGTGGTCACGCGTTGTGGCCTGAGCTTGATTTCCCGAGAGCGGGGGTCCGGTGCTCTGATCGCGAGGTCTAGAGCCAACCCAAGGAGCTCCGCCATGAGGAAATATCTGATCGCCGCCACCTTGATCGCCGCTTTTGCCGGACCCGCGCTCGCGGCCGATTTCTACATCATGTTCGACACCACGGCGAAGAAGTGCGTGACGATGGCCACCCATCCGTCCGACATGAAGAAGTACAAGATGCTGGGCAAGTACCCGACGCAAGGCGAGGCTGAAACCGCCATGCACACCATGACCGAGTGCAAAAAGAAGTAGCGGGCGGCTGTAGGGTGGGCAAAGGCGCGCGAGCGCCGTGCCCACCAGCCAGCGAACCGCGTGGGCAACGGCACTGCCGTTGCCCACCCTACTCCACCAGTTCGCGGATGTAGTTCGGCAGCGCGAAGGCGGCGACATGCACGTCGGGCCGCCAGTAGCGCGTCGGGAAGGCGCCTGCATCGGCATAGCGCCGCTCGATCGCCTCGATGCGATAGCGCCGCGCCTCGGTGTCGTCGGTCGCCCAGCCATAGGACATCGGGCCGCCGAAATAGCTCGGCGTGGTGGCGAGATAGGCGAAGGCATCGCGGAACAGGTCGCGGAAATAGCCGACGCTCTCCTTGAGCTCGTCGGCCTGCAGGAAGGGTAGCCCGTTCTGCGTGACGAGGATGCCGCCCGGCTTCAGGCAGCGTCGGCAGTTCGTGTAGAACTCCTTGGTGAACAACACGGCGCCAGGCCCGATCGGGTCGGTCGAATCCACCATGATCACGTCGAAGCGGTCGTCGGTCTCGGCGACGAACTTGGTGCCGTCGGCGATGACGATGCGGGTGCGCGGATCGTCATAAGCGCCGGCCGAGATCTCGGGGAAATGCTCGCGGCAGAGCGTGAGCACCGAGCGGTCGATCTCGCAGAGCGTGATGTCTTCGAGCTCGGGATGCTTCAGCGCCTCGCGCAGCACGCCGCCGTCGCCGCCGCCGATGATCAGCGCCTTCCGCGCGCGCCCGTGCGCGAACAGCGGCACATGCGCCATCATCTCGTGATAGATGAAGTCGTCCTTGGTGGCGAGCTGGACCACGTGGTCCAGCATCATCACCCGGCCGAAATCCTCGTTCTCGAAGATGACGAGATGCTGATGCTCGGTCTCGCTGTCGAAGAGGACGCGGTCCGCTTTCAGACGGACGCGGAAACCGCGGTGTAGCGTCTCTTCGACCCACCGTTCCATCGCTGCATCTCCTTCCCGCGCAAATGTTCCTTGACCACCACCTTGCGAGGCGAGAAGGCCTCTTTCAAGACGTCGATGGCCGCCCGTGGATTGGTCTCGCCGCACATGAACACGTCGAGCGCGGCATAGCCGTATTCGGGCCAGCTATGGATGGAGATATGCGACTCGGCCAAGACCGCCACGCCAGACACGCCGCCATTCGGCGTGAAGTGGTGCAGATGGATGTGGAGCAGCGTGGCGCCAGCCACCTCCACGCATCGCCGCAGCGTTTGGTCGATGTGGTCTAGATCGTCTAGGCGCTCCGCCCGAACGAGATCGATGATGAGATGCGTGCCGGCGAACCGGACTCCATCCCGCTCACAGAAAAAGTCCTTGTGCCCCTCTCCTTCGGAGTGGGTGCACCGGGAATGCTTTTCTTCCGTTTGGGCGGTGCTTGAACCATGATCCAAGTCCATCCCCAATTGGAAGAGGGCGTCACTGGACATGGCGTCCTCCCCAACCAGCAGATGTCAAATCACAAACGACGCGCTATATGCGCCAAGCGCTGCGGAATGCAAGAAGTTTTTGCCCAGACGCGGCGTCATGACGCCAACGTGATGCTCGTAACGACGCGCGGAGAGCCTCGCAGTCGCGCGGTTCAGTGTCATCATGTCAGACGCTCAAAGCCGAGGCCGGGTTGGCCGCGAGCGGCCGCCAGTCTAAAGTCCGGCGATGACCTCACCCCTGCTCTTCGTGCGCGCGGCCGGATTGGCCGCGTTCGTTCTTTGCAGCCCGGCCTTCTCGGCCGGTGCGCTCACGCCAGAGACGCCCGCGCCCGAAGCGCCCGCCGCGCTTGCACCTGAGGTGCTGCCGAAGCTCGGGACAGAGCTCGGCGCAACCTCGGTCTCCGGTCTCTCGTCGGGCGCCTATATGGCTGGCCAGCTTCATGTGGCGCACTCGAAGGACATCGTCGGCGCAGGCGTCGTCGCTGGCGGGCCTTACGCCTGCGCGGAGAACCCCGCGGCGCTCATCTTCCCGTTCTGGCCGACGGCGATGGCGCAGAACGCGAGCCAGGCCGCGTTCAAATGCATGAAGACCTATTGGGGGCCGCCGGACGGAGAGGCGCTTGCGGGCCGTGCCAAGGCGTTGGCCGAAGCCGGCAAGATCGACCCGCTGGACGGCCTCAAGGCCGATAACGTCTATCTCTTCTCGGGCAATGACGACCAGACGGTCACGCGCCCCGTGGTGCAGGAGGCGGCGCGCTTCTACAAGGCCGCGGGCGTCAACGAGGGCAACCTGACCTTGGTCGAAGGCGACGGCGGGCATGCCTTCATCACCGAGGAAGGCGGGGCGGCCTGCGGCATCTCGGCTGCGCCTTACGTCACAGACTGCGACTACGACCAGGCGAAGGCGATCCTCGGCTGGATCTACGGCCCGCTCGCCGAGCCCCCTGCCGAGCCGCAAGGCCGCTTCGTCGTGTTCGGCCAGGGCGAGTTCGCTGGCTCCGGCGCGGGGCTCGCCGCGGAAGGCATGGTCTATATCCCGAAGGCCTGCGAGAGCGAGCCCGGCTGCCGGGTGCATGTCGCGCTGCATGGCTGCGACCAGGCGCGCGAGAAGGTCGGCGACACCTTCGTCAAGGAGTCGGGCTTCGCGCGCGTGGCGGATGCGAACCGGCTGGTCGTGCTCTTCCCGCAAGTCTCGGCGAGCAGCACCAACCCGCAAGGCTGCTGGGACTGGTGGGGCTATACCGGTCTCGATTTTCTCGGCAAGGACGCGCCGCAGATCGCCGCCATCTGGGCCATGGTCGAGCGGCTCGCTACGTCCCCCTAGACACTGAAGGAGAGGGTCATGCGCTGCAAACGGATCGTCGCGCTTGCCGGGCTTGCTGTGTTGTATGCGCTGGCCGCGCCGGTGGGTGTTCGCGCGCAAGAGATCGATCTCGCGACGGCGCGCGCGGTCGATCTCACCCATGCCTTCGACAAGGACACGATCTACTGGCCGACCTCGCCGTCAGGCTTCGAGCTCAAGCGGTTGCATGAGGGGCTGACCGGGCGCGGCTTCTTCTACTCGGCCTACGCGTTCTGCGCGCCGGAGCATGGCGGCACCCATCTCGACGCGCCAGTTCATTTCGCCGAAGGCAAATGGACCAATGCCGAGATCCCGGTCGACCGCTTCATCCGCCCGGCTGTGGTGATCGACGTCAGCGAGAAGGCGGCGAAGGACCCTGACTACACGCTGAGCGTCGCCGACGTGACCGCGTTCGAGGCGAAGCACGGCAAGATCGCGGCAGGCCAAGCGGTGCTGCTCCGCACCGGCTGGAGCAAGCGCTGGCCCGACAAGCGCCGCTATCTCGGCGACGATACGCCGGGCGACGCCTCGAACCTGCATTTCCCGTCTTTCGGGCTCGAGGCCGTGACGCTGCTGATCCGCGAGCGTGGCGTCAGCATGATCGGCGTCGACACGGCGAGCATCGATCCCGGCACCTCGCAGGACTTTCCGGTGCACCGCTTCGCCGCCGCCAACAACGCGATCGGCATCGAGAACCTCGCCAATCTCGACGAGTTGCCGGAGACGGGCGCAACCGTGATCGCGCTGCCGATGAAGATCGCCCGCGGTTCCGGTGGTCCTGCCCGCGTCGTCGCCCTCGTGCCATCTAAGTAAGGAAGGTCGGCGCTGCACGGCCGCAACCCTCCCCTTGATGGGGAGGGCGGCTCGCCGCTCGCGGCGAGCCGGGTGGGGTGAGTATCCCTGCGCTGGCAGAATGCCCCCCACCCCGACTTCGCCCTTGGCGAAGTCGGACCTCCCCACAAGGGGGAGGTTTGAACTGTACCGCGTGTTGGGCCTAAGACGCCTCGGCCTCGGGGCGTTGCGGCGGGGTGACCAGGATCTTGTCGATGCGGCGTCCGTCGAGATCGACCACCTCGAAGCGGAAATCGCGCCAGTCGAAATGCTCGCCGGCCTCGGGCAGATGCTCCAGCCGGCTCAGCACGAAGCCCGCGACCGTGTTGAAGTCGCCCTCCTCGCCCATGCCTTCGAGGCCTAGCGTGCGCTCGGCATCGTCGACCGGCATCAGCCCGTCGAGCAGCCAGGAGCCGTCGTCGCGCTGCACGGCGAGCGGCTCGGTCGCCGCGTCGCTGGTCGGCAGGTCGCCGGCGATCGCCGTCAGAATATCGGTCGGCGTGACGACGCCTTCGAACGAGCCATGCTCGTCGACCACGATCGCCATGTGCACGGCCGACGTCTTGAAGCGGTCGAGCAGCCTGAGCACCGTCATGCGGTCCACCACGTAAGGCGGCTCGCGCGCGGCGGCGGCCACGTCGATCGTGCCGGTCTTGCGCTGTTGCTCGAGCAGGTCCTTGGTGTGAGCGACGCCGATCACGTCCTCGATGTCGCCGCGCGCGACCGGATAGCGGGAATGGCCTGTCTCGGCGATGGTCGCGTAGATCTCCTCCGGCGGGTCCTCGACGTCGAGCCAAGCCACCGCCGTGCGCGGCACCATGATGGAGCGCACTGACCGGTCGCCCATCTTGAGCACGCCCTCGATCAGGTCGCGCTCGGCCGGCTGGAACACGCCCGAGGCCGCGCCCTCGGCGATCAGCGCCTTCACCTCCTCCTCGGTCACCGCGCTTTCCGGCGCGGGCTTGAGCCTGAGCAAGGTCATCACCGCTTGCGTGCTCCTGCGCAGGAACCAGACGAAAGGCGCGCCGATCTTGGCGAGGAAGGTCATCACCGGCGCCACGAACGAGGCGATCTCCTCGGCGTGATTGAGCGCGATGCGCTTCGGCACGAGCTCGCCGATCACGAGCGAGAAATAGGTGACGAGCAGCACGACCAGGAAGAAGGCGATCTCCTCGGCATAAGGCTCGACGAGCGGAATGCCGCGCAGATATTCGCCTAAGGGCCCGGCGAAGATCGCGCCGCCATAGGCACCGGCGCCGATGCCGACCAGCGTGATGCCGACCTGCACAGTCGAGAGGAAGCCGACCGGGTCGTCGAGCAGGCGCAGCGCGCTCGCGGCGCCGCGCTTCCCAACCTTCGCCATCTCCTGCAGCCGCACGCGGCGCGCCGAGACGATGGCAAGCTCGGCCATGGCGAAAAAGCCATTCAGCAGAATGAGAAATGCGAGGACGAGCAGTTCAAAGAGCATAATGACTGCTATAGGGGATGGGATATGGAGGGGGTGCCGCCGATCGGGCCATTATTGCGCAAGGCGCGACGGATTTTGAGAGGAAAGACGCATGAGCCTGAAAGTGGGCGATAAAGCCCCGGATTTCGTGCTGCCGATCGATGGGGGCGGCAAGATTGCGCTGAAAGAGCTGAAAGGCAAGACGGTCGTGCTTTATTTCTATCCCAAGGACGACACCTCGGGCTGCACCGCCGAGGCTTGCGCCTTCCGCGACGCCTTTCCCGATTTCTCCAAGGTCAACGCGGAAATCGTCGGCATTTCGCGCGATCCCGTCAAAAGCCACGACAAGTTCAAGGAGAAATACGGCCTGCCCTTCGTGCTCGCCTCCGACGAGGACGGCAAGGTGTGCGAGGCCTACGGCACCTGGGTCGAGAAGAGCATGTATGGCCGGAAATATATGGGCATCGAGCGCGCGACCTTCCTGATCGACGGCAAGGGGATCATCCGCGGCATCTGGCGCAAGGTTAAGGTGCCGGGGCATGCCGACGCGGTGCTGAAAGACGCCGCGGGGCTCGCCTAGGCGTGGCGCGCAGGCGGCTCAGCAACCGGCTCGACCGGCCCGTCGATCCCGCGCGCGACCACGTGCTCGGGCCAGACGACGCGCCGATCACGCTGGTCGAATATGGCAGCTATGCCTGCCCGCATTGCCGCGCGGCCAACGCGCGCATCGCCGAGGTGCGCGACCGGCTCGGCGATCGCTTGCGCTACGTGTTCCGGCACAAGCCGCTCACGGGAAACGAGATGGCCCGCCGCGCCGCCGACCTCGTCGAGCGCGCGCCTGACGAGAAGAGCTTTTGGGACGCGCATGTCGCGCTGATGACGCGCTCCGGCGCGCTTAATGAGGACGACCTCAAGGCGGTCGCCGAGCAGCTCCATCTGCCCAAGGACACGACCAAGACGGGCCAGGAGCAGATCAAGCGCGCCAAGGCGCGGGTCACCGCCGACCAGAGAAGCGCTAAGTCGAGCGGCGTCCTGATCACGCCGACCTTCTTCATCAACGGGCGCCGCTATGACGGGCCGTGGGACGAGAGCTCGTTCGGCGATGCCATGCTCGGCCGGCTCGGTCACCGCGTGCGCGCGGCGGCGCTCGATTTCGCGGCCTGGGCGCCGTCGGCCGGCATTCTGCTCCTGATCGCCGCGGTGCTCGCGGTGGTGCTCACCAATTCGGCGCTGGGGCCCGCCTTTCAGGACTTCTGGGAGAGATATTTCGGCCTGAGGTTCGGCGGCTGGAGCTTCTCCATGCCGCTGATCAAGTGGATCAATGACGGCTTGCTCACGATCTTCTTCCTGGTGGTCGGGCTCGAAATCAAACGCGAGTTCACCGTGGGCCACCTCGCAAGCCCGCGCGAGGCGGCGCTGCCGATTGCGGCGGCGATCGGCGGCATGGTGCTGCCGGCGGCGCTCTACATGGCGATCATTCCCTCCGGCCCATGGGCGCATGGCTGGGGCGTGCCGCTCGCGACCGACACTGCGTTCGCCATCGCGCTGATCGTGATGCTCGGGGCGCGCGTGCCGGTCTCGCTCCGCATCTTCCTCACCGCGGCTGCGATCGTCGACGATATCGGCGCGATCCTGGTGGTCGCCTTCTTCTATTCGGACACCATCCATATCGAATATCTGATCGCCGCGGTCGCCGTGATCGCGGCGCTCGCGCTCCTCACCAGCGCGCGCGTCTACAGCGTCATGCCCTACGCCCTGCTCGGCGTGCTGTTGTGGTTCTGCGTGCACGAAGGCGGGCTGCACGCCACCCTCGCCGGCGTGATCCTCGCCCTGTTCATCCCGACGCGGCCGCCGGCAGACCTCAACGCTCTCACCGCGCAGGCGAACGCCATCCTCGCAGCGGAGGCGCGGCATAGCGGCGAGGTGCTGCGACATGGGCCGTCGGTGCCGGCGCTCCGCGCGCTCGACGCGATCCACGACCGGCTGGAATCGCCCGCGGACCGGCTGCTCAGGCATGCCGGCGCGCGGTCGAGCTATATCGTGCTGCCGCTTTTCGCGCTCGCCAATGCCGGCGTGGAGATCTCCATGACCGTGATCCACGGCCACGAGCAGCTCATGCTCGCGATCATCGCGGGCCTCGTGATCGGCAAGCCGATCGGCATTGTCACGGCCTCGGCGCTTGCCGTGTGGCTCAAGCTCGCGGTGAAGCCCAAGGAATATTCCTGGTGGCAGCTCGCCGGCGCCGGCGCGCTGGCCGGTATCGGCTTCACCATGTCGCTGTTCATCGCAAGCCAGGCCTTCTCGGTGGGGAGCGATTTCGCTGCGGCCAAGATCGCGGTGTTCGCGGCCTCGATCGTCTCGGCGCTGATCGGCGTGACGATCCTCCTCTGCGCGCCGCGCCCGGAGGACGCCAACAATGACGGCGCCGGGCAGGCGGAAGCGCAGGACTAGCGGCTTTGCGCGTATGAAAGAGGCCGCGTAGGCGTCAGCCCGCGCGGCCCCTTTGTGAAGCCTCAAGCGCTATTGCCCGGGCGTCTCGGCCGGAGGTGTCTCGGCCGGAGGCGTCGCGGCCGGCGGCTCTGCTGGCGGCGTAGACTCGGCCGGCGGCGAAGCGGGCTTCTGCTCGCTGCCGCACTGATTGGCCGACAGGCCGACAAGAGCGATCGCGCTGGCCGCGGCGATCATAAGAAATCTGCGCATGGTAGACAGTCCTCCTCCTTAGGGGTCGCGTCGTGGCGTTGAATAGTCCCTCACAAACGCGGCGAGAAACTATCCGGCCGCCATGTCAAAACTAGGACGTGCCTAAAGAGTTTCCATCGGAAGCCTTGAAGCTGTGCGCGGGGCTTCAGCAAATCTTGGGCGCGCGCCGGCTCGCGCGATAACACCCTGATTTTGCTGGCACAACGGCACCAGCGAAACGCGCGCCCGCTTATAGGGAATTGGCGCACCCGACAGGATTCGAACCTGTGACCTCTGCCTTCGGAGGGCAACGCTCTATCCAGCTGAGCTACGGGTGCTTCGCCGGGGAACGTAATCAACCCGCGCCCGATACGCAAACGCCGCGCCCGCCCGCGCGGGGCCCAGGGCGGCGATGCGTGACTTGACGCAATGCAGCAAAGGAATAGGTATGGCGTGAAAGGCTGGGCAGCCATGAACCAAAAACATCCAGAAACGGTCACCGCCCCGGTCCCCGCCGGCAAGGACCCCGGCCCTGCCGGCACCGGCAAGAAGAAGGTGCTGGTGCTCGGCGGCGGCTTCGGCGGCATCTTCGCCGCGAAGGCGCTTGAGAAGCTCGGACGCGGCAAGGTCGATGTCGAGCTGGTCAACGCCAACAATTATTTCGTGTTCCAGCCGCTCCTCCCCGAGGTCGCGGCTTCGTCCATCCATTCGGCCGACGCGGTCGTGCCGCTCCGCCAGCTGCTCCGCCGCATCCAGGTGCGCCAGGCCGACGTGGTGGGCATCGACTTCGAGAAGCGCAAGGTCATCGTCGTGCAGGGCACGCGGCGTATCCCGGTCGACCTCCATTACGACGAGCTGGTGATCTCGCTTGGCACCGGCGTCGACTTGAACCGCTTTCCGGGCCTGCCCGAGCACGCGCTGACCATGAAGAACCTCGCCGACGCGCACCGGCTCCGCACCCACGTGATCGGCTGCCTCGAGACCGCCGACGTCACGGAAGATCCCGAGATCAAGCGGCAGTTGCTCTCCTTCGTCGTGGTTGGCGCGGGCTTCTCCGGCGTCGAGACGGTCGCCGAGATGCGCGAGTTGGTGCGCCGCGCGCTCCGCTACTACCCGAACATCAAGCCCGAGGAGGTGCGCTTCTATCTCATCGAATATGCCGACCGCATCCTGCCGACCTTTTCGGCGGACCTCGCCGAATATGCGACGCGGCGGCTGGAGATCCACGGCATCGAGGTGTTGACCCGCGTCGGCACCAAATCGGCGACCGGCACCGGCGTCGAGCTGACCGACGGGCGCTACATCCCGACCTCGACTATCGTCGCGACGATCGGCAACGGGCCGCATCGCCTGGTCGAGACGCTTGGCCTCGACATGCATTGGGGGCGCATCCGGACCGACCAGTTCATGCGCGTGCCGGGCCGTGACGGCGTCTGGGCGCTGGGCGACGCGGCGCTGATCCCGATGGTCGAGGAGCCGAAGGAAGACCCGCACCACTACGCGCCGCAGACCGCGCAATTCGCCGTGCGCGAGGGGCGCCAGCTTGCCGGCAATATCTGGGCGAAGCTCACCGGCAAGGACATGAAGCCGTTCGCCTATACCTCGAAGGGCTCGCTCGCCTCGCTCGGCATGAGCAAGGCGGTCGCCGACGTCTACGGCATCAAGCTCTCGGGCACGATCGCCTGGCTCTTGTGGCGCGGCTTCTATCTATCGTTCTTGCCGGGCTTCCAGGCCAAGCTCCGGGTCGGCATCAATTGGCTCGTCAACAGCGTGATGCCGCCGAACATCGTGCAGATCCAGTCGACGCCGCCCGCGACGCGCTACATCCACTACCGCAAGGGCGACACGGTGTTCGAGCCGGGCATGCTGATCGACGGCTTCTATACGGTGACCAAGGGCCGCTTCAAGCTGACCATCGACAACCCGGACACGGGCGAGCATTTCGAGAAGGTGTTCGGGCCGGGCGAGCATTTCGGCGAGCGCGTGCTGCTGCGCTCAGCGCTCCGCACCGGGCTCGTCAAGGCGCTCGAGGACGGCGTGCTGCTCTTCATCGCGCAGAAGGACTTCACGCGGTTCGCCCGCGCCTTCCCGTTCCTCGACAATTACTTCAAGGACTATATCGAGCGCACCTTCGGCGGACTGGACAAGTCCTTCGCGCCCGGCAGCACGGACTCTGCGACCGAGCTTGAGACGCTGCCTTAGGTTGGTAACGCGCCCGAGCCATGGCTAAAGATGGATGACTTCGACATCATCCCATTTTGCCTTGAGGTACTCTGCGACAAGTCGTCGATGACAATGATGAGGTTTGTCCTCGCTACAGAGCAAGCATGCACCGTCGAAGTGCGTGTGGTCGAGGTCCTCAATTTGTCGTCGCACCATCAGATTGAGAAATTTTTCTGCATAGACTGACCACGCGCCCTTCGATTTTTTATACTCATCGAGAATGTCCTGCGTAGGCGCGAGTTCCGGCAAATGCTCATAATCGATTCCACATATCGTCTTTGCGAAGTAGCTAAGGTCATCTCTCTTCGCAAATCCGGCAAGTTGAGACACGTTATTCAAGCGAACGTCGATCAACTTGTTGACGCGAGCGTTCGACAATCTCGAAAAGAAGCCTTCGGCAGATGTTTTTGTAAAACCTATTGTGAACAGTTTCATTCCCTGAATCCGTACAAATGACCAGGGTACTCTTGATTTGAGACTGGCTCACTGGAGTTCTGCTCTCGATATGCGATTTGCTTGGCTTGGTGCGCATAGGCGTCGCAAACAGCATTATCATGTGAGCGGAACATATCGATCGTTCGACCATGTAACATTGCCATCAGCCGCTCGATTGCTTGCGAGTGTTCTTCAAGGTGACCATCTGCGTGAATGTGCAGCACCGGCACCCCTTCCTCGAATAATCTGCGGGCGACCAAGATTGTCCGATGGCACTCAAGAGGCTCTTTTTCCGCGCACATCATCGCGACCCGATACGCGCGCGTTCCATCTTTGATACGATCAATACCCCGCCGAAAAAGGGCGGTCCTTGCAAGAAGGTCGAATTGGACCTGACCATTCCGGTAGCAGTTCTTGTCTTCCGAGCGCGCGCCAAGCTCCTCACCTAAGAAGGCGTATATGATGTGCGCTTCTCGCAAGCTCGCCTTCAAATGCTCGCGATTGAATTGCGGGTTCAAGCGGCTGAGGGGGCGAGAGCGGACATCACACAATGCCGTCACCGAGTGCTGTCGCAGCAGGGCTATGAAGCGCTCTATCGAGTGGGTTGAGTGACCAATGGTATAGACGGCATCCGACATGAATCAGGCTCTATCCGGAGTGATGACCGCCGCGACTAGCTTTGTAGCATTCCCATTCAGCACTTCCGCTAAGCTAACGCAGAGGCGAACATCTTTGATGCGGTAGGTGCCGTCCGCCTTGGCAAAATAAGACGCCTCCACAGGTTCATCCGTCACAACGAAGTTGTACCGCATCTTGTTGTAGGAAAAGCTCGCACGAACGCGGCGCACCTTGGGCGCTTGGTAAGCAGTTTCGTAGCCCACCACGAGATCAAGATCATCGGGCTCAATGAGATATAGCGAGCCCGAGAGCTTGGCCGCAGACGCTTCACTGACTTTGTCGTTCGTTCCATGGTGGCTGGAGCCTTCGTTGACCCAAAGCGGACCCTCCACGACATCTGTTGCTTCAATCACGTTTTTCCAGTTGGCGCGACCGACCTTTTCCCAAAACGAAGTCGCATCAATCTGATGATCCTCCTGGTGATGCAACTGCGGTTTGGCTGCCCGAAGCGGCACTTTCACGATGTCTAGGAGCTCAGCGAGAGACCCATCCTTGTAGCGGCGGTCATTGGTGGATACCGCCCCGCCATTAGCAGCGTTGATCGGTCTAATCCAAGCTGAAGTCTTTCCATCCACGAGCCGCTTGCCGGCAAAGCACGTCCCTAGCGGTCGCCGGGAATTTGCCAAGCAGAGGATGGTCTCATGATAAGTGCGCATGGTGCAAAAATAGGCAGCTGCAACCCAAAGTTAAAGTGCGTCGCGTCGCCTTGTGACTCGGGCGCGGTGGATGGCGCGGTGAACCGACTCCCTTGAGGCGCCGGGAATCCCTATATTTCGCCCATCATGGCACCCCCAAAAACTAAGGCAGAAGCGGCGGCTCCAGCCGCGGCCGCCAAAGCCGTCGCGGCGGGCGATCACGTCTATCTGGTCGACGCCTCGGGCTATATCTTCCGCGCCTATCACGCGCTGCCGCCGCTGACGCGGCCTTCGGACGGGCTGCCGGTCGGCGCGGTGCACGGCTTCTGCGGCATGCTCTGGAAGCTGCTGCGCGAGACCGGTGAGCTCGCCCCACCCACGCATCTCGCCGCCATCTTCGACCTGTCCGAGCACACCTTCCGCAACGAGTTGTTCGACGGCTACAAGGCGAACCGCTCCGCGCCGCCCGACGATCTCATCCCGCAATTCCCGCTGATCCGCGACGCGGTGCATGCCTTCAACGTCGCCTGCATCGAGAAGCGCGGCTACGAGGCCGACGACCTGATCGCGACCTATGCGCTGCAGGCGGTCGAGGCCGGCGCCGAGGTGACCATCGTCTCCTCCGACAAGGACCTGATGCAGCTCGTGCGGCCCGGCATCCGCATGTACGACACCATGAAGAACAAGATGCTCGGCGAGGCGGAAGTGTTCGAGCGCTTCGGTGTGCCGCCCGAGAAGGTGGTCGAGGTGCAGGCGCTGATCGGCGATACCTCCGACAACGTGCCGGGCGTGCCTGGCATCGGGGTGAAGACCGCGGCGCTCTTGATCAACGAGTTCGGCGATCTCGACACGCTGCTCGCGCGCGCCTCCGAGATCAAGCAGCAGAAGCGGCGCGAGAGCCTGATCGAATTCGCCGACCAGGCGCGGCTGTCGCGCACGCTGGTGACGCTCGATTTCGAGGTGCCGCTCGACGTGCCGCTTGCCGATCTTACGGTGCGGCAGCCGGACTCCGACGCGCTGCTGAGCTTCATGCGGAAGCTCGAGTTCTCGACGCTGCTCCGGCGCGTGGCCGACGGGCTCGGGGTCGAGGCGCCGGAGGGTGCCGCGCCGCCGCCCAAGACGGTCGCGCGCAAGAAGAACGACTACGACCATCCGCTCAGGCGCGGGGCCCGCGGCGAGGTGGCGCCGCCCTCCCCGGGGCCGAAGCCCGACGGCGGCTCGCCCGGCGAGCTCGCGGTCGAGCGCGCGAGCCGGCTGGAGACGGTCGGCTTCGACCGCTCGAACTACGAGACGGTGACGGAGACGGAGCGCCTTGCCGACCTGCTCGACGCCGCGCGCTATCAAGGCCATTTCGCCGTCCGCGTGAAGCTGAACTCCGGCGACCCGATGCAGGGCGAGCTGGTTGGCGTTGCGCTGGCGCTGGTGCCGGGGCATGCGGCTTACGTGCCGCTCGCACATCGCGCGAGCGACGGGCTCGATCTCGGCGGCGAGACCATCGCGCAGATCGACCTGCGCGCGGCGCTCGATCTCTTGAAGCCGATCCTCGAAGACGAGGGCGTGCTCAAGATCGTGCAGAACGCGAAGTTCGACATGATCGCGCTCGCCCGCTACGGCATCGCGCTGATCGCGGTCGACGATCCCTGCCTCATGTCCTACGCGCTCGATGCGGGCCGCGCCGAGCATCTGCCCGAGCAGCTGGCCGGGCGGCTGATGGGCTATACCTGCCTCACCGAGAAAGAGGTGCTTGGCTCGGGACGCAACGCCGTGTCGTTCGACCGCGTGCCGGTCGCGCGCGCCACGGAATATGCGGGCGAGGAGACCGATATCGGCCTCAGGCTGTGGCTGATCCTGAAGCCGCGGCTTGCGGCGGAGTCTGTCACCACGGTTTACGAAACACTGGAGCGGCCGTTGGCACCCGTGCTCGCCGAGATGGAGCGCGCGGGTGTCAAGGTCGAGCGCTCAGCACTCGCGCAGCTCTCCGGTGCGTTCGCGCAGACCATCGCGCGGCTCGAAGACGAGATCAGAGAGCTGGCCGGCGAGGACTTCAATATCGGCTCGCCGAAGCAACTCGGCGAGATCCTGTTCGACAAGATGAACCTGCCGGGCGGGCGGCGCACCAAGACGGGCGCATGGAGCACCGATGCGGCCACGCTCGAGGAGCTGGTCGCCGAGGGGAACGAGCTCGCCCGCAAGGTGCTCGACTGGCGCCTGCTCGCGAAGCTCAAGAGCACCTATACGGACGCCATACCCGCTTATATCCATCCAGAGACGGGCCGCGTGCATACCTCCTACGCGCTGGCGGCGACGACGACCGGGCGGCTGTCCTCGCAAGAGCCGAACCTGCAGAACATCCCGGTGCGCACCGCTGAGGGCCGCGCCATCCGCAAGGCGTTCGTGGCCGAGCCCGGCAAGAAGCTGATCTCCGCGGACTACAGCCAGATCGAGCTCCGCGTGCTGGCGCATATGGCCGACACGCCGACCCTGCGGCAGGCCTTCGCCGACGGGCTCGATATCCACGCGATGACCGCGAGCGAGATGTTCGGCGTGCCGATCGAAGGCATGGACCCCGCCATCCGCCGCCGCGCGAAGGCGATAAACTTCGGAATTGTCTACGGAATTTCGTCCGTTGGCTTGGCGGCGCAACTCGGTATCGGGCGGAGCGAGGCCGGCGCCTACATCAAGACCTATTTCGAGCGCTTCCCCGGCATCCGCGACTACATGGAGCAGATGAAGGCCGAGGCGCGCCGCCATGGCTATGTGAAGACGCTGTTCGGGCGAAAGGTGCACTACCCGGAGATCAACACCAAGAACCCGAGCCTCCGCGGCAATTACGAGCGCGCGGCGATCAACGCGCCGATCCAGGGCTCGGCGGCCGACATCATCCGCCGCGCCATGATCCGCATGAGCGCGGCGCTCGCGGCGGCCGGTCTATCCGCGCGCATGCTGATGCAGGTGCATGACGAGCTGGTGTTCGAAGCGCCCGAAGACGAAGTCGACAAGACCATGGAGGTCGCGCAGACGGTGATGGAGCAGGCGCCCGAGCCCGCGCTCAAATTGCGCGTGCCGCTCAAGGTCGACGCGCGCGCTGGCGACAACTGGGAAGCCGCGCATTAGAAGGGCCTCCGCTGCGGCACACTCTCCTACCGCTTCACCGGCGTCACGGTGGCGATGACGTTGGTCTGCACCACGCCTTCGATCGGCGCGATCTGCTCGATGATCGCCTTCTGACCCGCGGCGGCGTTGTCGCAATCGAGCTGCGCCACGATCTTGTCGTCGGCCAGCACCACGACATTGGCAAACTTGGCCTTGGCCAGCTTGAGCGCCTTGAGGCGCCGCGCCGTCACCCGCGCATTGGCCTTGCCGACCAGCTCGATAAAGAGAAAGATCTTCATCATGACGTTCAACTCCCCGCGCGCGTGAACATGGTGCAGGCGGCAATCGTCTTGGCGGCGTCCGTGCCGGGCTGCGTGTAGCAAAGCTCTAGCCTGTCCGGACCGTGGCTCCGGAAATGATAGAACCCGTTCCGGCCCGCACCATAGCCGAACACGTGGCTTGACGAGAACAACGCGACGAAAGGATCGGCGGAGCTGGCGCTACCGAGCTTGCCCCAGAAGCGGCGGCCGTCCTGCCCCTCGACGGACATGGTGGACGTTGCCTCTTCGAGGCGCGGCCTCGTCGCCGCAGGCCCGTCGAGCACGAGCGTCTCGGACTTGCCGGTCCACTCGCCGACGACGACCGGAAGCTTCGGCTTCTCGTCGACCGCGGCGCGCGTCGTCGCGACCGTGGCGAGCGCCGCCGCCGTTCCGCCAAGCGCCAGAGC
Organism: uncultured Methyloceanibacter sp.; assembly: GCA_964634195.1. Taxonomy (GTDB): domain Bacteria; phylum Pseudomonadota; class Alphaproteobacteria; order Rhizobiales; family Methyloligellaceae; genus Methyloceanibacter. Next base: position 105,218 of record CAZWIO010000009.1, read on the forward strand.
CATGAACAACCAGGGGCGCATGCCTGCCTCCTTTGTTTCTTCCCTTGCGGCGAGCATAGATGCGCTAGGGTGATCCGTCAGCCTGCACGGAGCAGGCCCCCCGCATGGAGGTCGATTTGCGCCGCCCCCTCGTCGTATCCAGCCTGTTTCTCGTGAGTTTGCTCGTCGCGCCGTCCGTGCTGCGCGCGATCCCCGCGCCGATGTCCGACGAGGACCTCATGGCGAAGAGCGACGTCGTGGCGCTGGTGCGCGTGCTGACGGTCGCCGTCACTAGCATCACCCAGGACGAGCGGACCGGCGAGGAACTGCCCGGCTATCTCGCCACCTTGCAGGTGCTCGAAGTGAAGAAGGGCGACGTGAAGCCGGGCGACGAGATCCTGGTCACCTGGCGGGAGATCCCGACCGGCGTGGTCGGGCCTTGGGTGGTCCGCTACTACCCTGGCGAGGAAGTGTGGACGCATCTCACCAAGCGGAGCGGCGGCGTGAGCTACGCGACCACCTGGTGGAACGCCAAGGGCACGTCGGTCAAGCCGGCGCAGATCACCGAGCTGCCGACCGAGGTCGGCCAGACCGTCACGATCCAGGAAAGGCCGCAGTAAGTTTTGGCTTCCCTCCCCTTGATGGGGAGGAAGTCGCGCGCACTTGTGCTCAAGCAGCGAAGTGGTAGCGCAAAAAAGGTAGCGCGGCGGGTGGGGTGAATATCCCTGCGGTCTAAGACAAATCCCCCACCCCGACTTCGCCGAATGCGAAGTCGGACCTCCCCACGAGGGGGAGGTTTTTTTGATGACCTAAGCTTCCGCGCGGAGCGGCCGGGCGAGCAGCGCGCCGATCGCCTCATCGACGGTCGCGGCACCCGAGATGACGGCGTGCACAGCCTCGGCGATCGGCATGTCGATGCCGTGCTGCTTCGCGAGCTCAACCACCGCGCTTGCGGTGTGCACGCCTTCGGTGACGGCGAGCCGTCGCGCGAGCGCCTCGTTGAGGCTGCGCCCCTGGCCGAGCTCTATGCCAAGCGACATGTTGCGCGATTGCGGGCTGCCGCAGGTGAGCAGCAGGTCGCCGAGGCCCGACAGGCCTGTCAGCGTCTCGCGGCGCGCGCCGAGCGCCGTGCCGAAACGTGCCATCTCGGCGAAGCCGCGCGTGACGAGCGCCGCGTGCGCGCTTGCGCCGAACCTTTTGCCGGCGACGATGCCCGCGGCGATGGCGTAGACGTTCTTCGCGGCACCGCCGATCTCGGCGCCCAGCACGTCGTCGCTCCAATAGCAGCGGAACGGCGGATGGCTCAGAGCATGGGACAGCGCGCGCCCCTGCGCTTCCTTGGCGGTCGCGAGCGTCACGGCGCCGGGCAGCCCGCGCGCGATCTCCGCCGCGAAGCTCGGCCCCGACAGCACGGAGATGTCGCAACCGGGCAGCACCTCGGCGATCATCTGCGAGAGCAGCTTGCCGCTTCGCTTCTCGATGCCCTTCGAGCAGATCATCACGGGCTGGCCTGGCCTCACATAGGGCGCAAGCCCCGTAGCGATCTCGCGCATGTGCTGGGCCGGCGTCACCATCAGCAGGAGATCGCAATTGGCGACCTCGTTCAGCCGCGCGGTCGCCTCGATGCCGCGGTCGAGGCTGACGCCAGGCAGATAGGCGGCGTTCCGATGCGCCTCGTTGATGTCGGTGAGGGTCTCCAGCTCATAGGCCCAGAGCAGCACGTCGCGGCCCGCGCGGCGCGCGACGATGGCGAGCGCCGTCCCCCACGCGCCCGCGCCTACGATGCCGACGGATTGCAATGCCATACCCCTACTCTCCGGTTTCCCCTCCCCCCCTTGAGGGGGAGGGTTAGGGAGGGGGGTGCGCCAAAGCGGAAACGCTCGCTACCTACCCCCCACCCGACCGGTCTACGACCGGTCGACCTCCCCCTCAAGGGGGGAGGTAAAAGTGCGCGCCCGATTTCCATGTTCAAGCCTTGACCCCGGCGCCGAGCGCTGGCGGCGCGTCGGGATCGAGCGGCCAGCGCGCGCGGGCCGGCGCGGCCAAGTCGTCGGTCAGCCCACGCGCAAGCCGCATGGCGCCTGCCCAGGCGATCATCGCCGCATTGTCGGTGCAAAGCGCGGGTGGCGGCACCACGAGGCGGAAGCCGTGCGCCGCTGCCACGGTTTCGAGTGCCTGCTTGATCCGCTGATTGGCCGCGACCCCGCCTGCGACGACCAGCGCGCGCTGGGCACTCTCACCGAGGCGCGCGGTATAGAGCGCGATGGCGCGCTTGGTGCGGTCGGCGACAATATCGGCGACCGCCTCCTGGAAACTCGCGGCGAGATCGGCGACGTCACGCTCACCGAGCGGTGCGCGGGCAAGCGCCTCGTGCCTGAGCGCGGTCTTGAGCCCAGCGAGTGAGAAATGCGGTTCGGCGCGTCCGAGCATCGGCCGCGGCAGCTTGACGGTGGCGTGCCCCCGCGCGGCCTGGCGCTCGATCTCCGGTCCGCCCGGATAGGCGAGACCGAGCAGCTTGGCGGCCTTGTCGAAGGCTTCGCCCAGCGCATCGTCGAGCGTCGTGCCGAGACGCTCATAGGCGCCGACATCCTTGACGATCACGGTCTGGGTGTGGCCGCCCGAGACGAGCAGCAAGAGATAGGGGAAGTCGAGACCGTCGGTCAGCCCGGCGGTGAGCGCATGCGCCTCGAGATGATTGACGGCGACGAACGGCACGCCGAGCCCAAGGGAAATCGCTTTGCCCATGGTCACGCCGACGATCAGCCCGCCGACCAGGCCCGGCCCCGCTGTCGCCGCGACCGCGTCGATGGCGTCGAAGCCGAGGCCTGCTTCGGCGAGGGCCTGGAGGACGCACGCGTCGACCAGGTCGACATGGGCGCGCGCAGCGATCTCGGGCACCACGCCGCCATAGACCGCATGCAGATCGAGCTGCGAACGCACGACATTGGCGAGGATCTCGCCCCGCCCGTCCTCACGCAGCCGCACGATCGCGGCGGCGGTCTCGTCGCAGCTCGTCTCGATGCCGAGCACGGTCAGCGGGCGTTTTGCGTCGCTTTGCATGCGGGCCTTTTACACGAGCGGTTTTCACCAATACAAACTTGTCATTGCCCGGCTTGACCGGGCAACCCAGTAATCTTCGGCTCAGGCCGTGGTTACTGGGTCACCCGCCTTCGCGGGTGATGACAAACTGAGGAGCGCTGACACTTGGCCAAAGAGCCGCTTCTGATCGGCACGCGCGGCAGCCCGCTGGCGCTGTGGCAGGCAGAGCATGTGCGCGCGGCGCTGATCGCGGCGCATGGCGGGGAACTTGCGCCCGCGCTCAGCGTCATCACCACATCCGGCGACCGGATCAAGGACAAGCCGTTGCGCGATTTCGGCGGCAAGGGCCTGTTCACCAAGGAGATCGACGAGGCGCTGCTCGAGGGACACGTTGCCATGGCTGTGCATTCGATGAAGGACCTGCCGACCGAGCTGCCCGCGGGGATCGCGATTGCCGCGGTGCTGAAGCGCGCCGATCCGCGTGATGCGTTTATCAGCCGGAGCGCCCCCTCGCTCGCCGCGCTCAAGCCGGGCGCGGTGGTCGGGACCTCGTCGCTCCGGCGCCAGGCGCAGGTGCGGCGCGCGCGGCCTGATGTCGCCGTCATTGACCTCCGCGGCAATGTCGAGACGCGGCTTGCCAAGCTCGATGCGGGTCAAGCCGATGCGACCCTGCTCGCCAAGGCCGGGCTCGACCGGCTCGGGCTTGCCGGGGAAGCGGCGGCGATCCTCTCCACCGAGGAGATGCTGCCGGCGGTCGCGCAAGGCGCGATCGGCGTCGTCATACGCGCGGACGACGACAAGACGCGCGACCTGCTCGCGCCGCTGAACGACGCGTCGTCCGCGACCGCGGTCACCTGCGAGCGCGCCTTCCTGGCCCGCCTCGACGGCTCGTGCAAGACGCCGATCGCCGGCCTCGCCGAAATTGCCGACGGCGGGCTCAGGTTTCGTGGGCTGATCCTCACGCCTGACGGCAGCGAGTGGCACTTCGTCGAGATCGAGGGCGCGGCCGAGGACGCCGAACAGATCGGCGGCGAAGCGGGCGACGCCCTGCTCGCGCGCGCCGGTCCGGATTTCGTCGCGAGGCTCTCCTGATGCGCATCCTCGTCACCCGCCCCGAACCAGACGCGCAGGCCCAAGCCGAGACGCTTGCGGCGCGCGGGCATGAGGCCGTGCTCGCGCCGCTCCTCATCGTCGAGGTCATCCCAGGCATCGCGCTCGAGCTCGAAGGCGCGCAGGCCGCGATCGTCACGAGCCGCAACGCGCTCCGCGCGCTTGCCGACCATCCCGAGCGCGAGCAAGCGCTGAGCCTGCCGCTATTCGCCGTCGGCGAGGCGAGCGCGGTCAAGGCGATGAAGCTCGGCTTCTCCGACGTGACGGCGGGAACCAACACGGCGGAAGGCCTGCTGCCGCTGATCGCCGGCACGCTCGACCCGGCGGCCGGCCCGGTCGTGCATCTTTCCGGGGAGACGCTCGCTTTCGACCTCAAGGCCGCGCTCGAGGCGCGAGGCTTCACGGTCAGCCGCAAGATCCTCTACCGGGCCGTGCCTGCGCGGGAGCTGCCGGCTGACGCGGTCGCCGCCTTGCGCGATGGCCGGCTCGACGCGGCCATCTTCATGTCGCCCCGGACCGCGCAAACCTTCGCCGATCTGCTCGACCGGCACGGCGTGGTAACGCAAGGCAAGCGTCTCGTTTGCTATTGCCTGTCGCAGGCGGTAGCAGAGGTTCTGGCGCCGCACAGATTTGCGGTCCGCGTGGCGGCGAGCCCGCGCGAGGCGGATGTCCTTGCGCTGCTCGACGCCGGCCAGGCATCCTAGCGGGCGGCGCAAGGTTAAGGTTTGAGCGCGATGGCAAAGTCGTTCGGCGACGCTGACAAGAAGGCTGCGGACAAGCGTCCGGCCCAGACCATCGAGGGGAAGGCGACCGACGTCACGCCGGAGCCCGAGGCCGAGGCTCCCGTCGAGACGCTCGCCGCCGCTGATGAAGCGCCGGCGATCGAGGCAGAGCCCGATCGCGCCGCTGCCGACGAGGCATCTGACGAAGCAAAGCGGCTCGAGTTCGGCCCGCCGCCGCCGGAGCGCGCGCCGCGGCTCAAGCGCTTCGCGAGCTATCTCGGCGCGGGGCTCTTGGGCGGTGCCGTCGGCGCGGCCGGCGCCGGCATCGGCTGGAATGCGCTGAACCCCGGCGCGACGAGCAGCGCACCCGACCTCAGCGCCATCGAGCAGAGGCTCGCCAAGCTCGAACAAGCCCCTGCGCCTGTCCCGCCCGCCGACGAAGCGGAAGCGCTTGCCGCGATTGACGCCCGCATCGATGCGTTGGAAGGACGCGCGACCGACGCCGTGCCCGAAATCTCGCAACTGGCTGAGCGGGTGACCGCGCTCGAAAGCTCGATGAAAACGCTGGCCGAGACCGCACAAGACGGCGGCTCCGTTGCCGACGCCGCCGCGCTCGCCGAGCGGATTGGCGAAGCCGAGAAGCGGCTGGAAGCCAAGATCGAGACGGCGCTCTCCGAGGCCGAGCTGGAAAGCACCGCGGCGGTGCAGGCGCTCAAGGCCGAGATCGGCGAGCTACGCGCGAGGCTCGGGGCGCTCGCCGAGGCCGAGCTCGGCACCGCCGATCTCTCCGACCTCAAGCCCGAGATCGCCTCGCTGGAAGAGCGGCTCGCCACGCTTGAGGTAACCCTGCCCGGTCTCGAAGAGGCGGTCGGCAAGGACGGCGCGCAGGCGAAATCGGCGGCGCTCGCTATCGCCTTCGCCAATCTCAGCGCTTCGGTCGACGCGGGCCGTCCTTACGCCACGGAGCTCGACACGCTCAAGGCGCTTTCGCCCGACGCCAAGGATCTTGGCCCGCTGCCCGACCATGCCGCGACCGGCATTCCCACGCTGCCTGAGCTGGCGCGCTCATTCGCTGCGGCGCGCGATGAAGCGCTCGCGGCTGATGCGCCAGCGCCTTCCGCCGACGCCTCGCTGCTCGCCCGCCTGCTTGCCAGCCTGAACGGCCTCGTCAAGGTCCGCCGCGTCGACGCGCCCGCGCCCGGCGAGGGCACGAGCGCCACGCTCGCCCGCGCCGAGGGACTGCTCGCCAAGGACGATCTCGGTGGCGCCATCAAGGAGATCGAGACGCTCGACGGTGCGGCGCGCAACGCCTTCTCGGCCTGGCTCGACCAGGCCAAGGCGCGGGCCGGCGCCGCCGACAGCCTGCGGCGTCTCGAAGGGCTCCTGCTCGCGAGCATCGGCGGGGTGCAGACGCCTGCGGAGTCTGAAAACTAGGCGATGGTCAAAGTCCTCCTTTTCACCCTTGGCGTGATCGCGGCGGCGCTCGGCCTCGCCTGGCTCGCGGACCGGCCCGGCACCGTGACCATCGAATGGCTCGGCTACCAGATCGAGACCAGCGCCTTCGTCGGCACCATCGCCGTCGTTGCTATCGGCGTGCTGCTCGCCCTGATCTGGGCGCTGCTCCGCTATCTCCTGACCCGCCCCGCGGCGATTGCCGCGCACCGGCGCGAGCGCCGCAAGCAGCACGGCCTCGAAGCGCTCTCGCACGGGCTGCTCGCCATCGGCGTCGGCGACCGCGCGCTCGCACAGCGTTATGCGGCCATCGCGGGGCGCACCCTGCCCGAGGAGCCGCTCACCGCGCTGCTCACGGCGCAGGCTGCGCAGCTCCAAGGCGACAAGGAAGCGGCGCGGCAAGCCTTCGAGACCATGCTGAAGAGTCCCGACACGCAAATCTTAGGGCTGCGCGGACTGTTCCTCGAGGCCAAGCGCGCGAACGACGTCGATGCCGCGCGCGCGCTCGCCGAGGAAGCGGTGACGCGCGATCCGAAGCTCGGCTGGAGCGTCAATGCGCTGTTCGACCTTCAGGCGCGCGAGGGCAATTGGGATGCCGCGATCGAGACGCTGGCGATCGCCCGCCGCAACGGCCATATCGAAGCGGACGTCGCCGTGCGCCGCCGCGCCGTGCTGCTGACCGCGGAAGCGCGCGATGCGGAAATCGAGGACCCGAGCAAGGCGCTCGCGCTTGCGACCGAGGCGCTTAGGCTTGCGCCCTCGCTCGTGCCGGCAGCTGAGATCGCCGGGCGCATCCTCGCCTCGCGCGGCGAAAGTCGGCAGGCTTCGCGCGTCCTGACCAAGACCTGGAAGCTCTCGCCGCATCCCGACCTCGCGCTGGTCTATGCCTTCGCAAGGCCCGGCGATCCGCCGCGCGAGCGGGTGAAGCGGGTCAAGCAATTGGCGGAGCTCGTGCCGGACGATCCGGAAGGGCCGATCGCCGTCGCGGTCGCGGCCATCGAGGCACATGAATGGCAGGAGGCGCGTGAGGCGCTCGCGCCCTATCTCGACGACCGGCCGCCGGCGCGCATCTGTGCGTTGATGGCGCGGATCGAGGCGGGTCAAGGCGACATGGGCCGCGAGCGCGAATGGCTGGCGCGGGCGGTGCGCGCGCCGCGCGACCGTGCCTGGATCGCCGACGGCTATGTCTCGGATCGCTGGCTGCCTGTCTCGCCGGTGACCGGCGCGGTGGATGCCTTCGAATGGAAGGCGCCGGTCGACGCCATCGGCCGCGGCGACGATACGCTTTTGATCGAGGATCGCGCACTGCCGGTAGGCGAAGAGGCTGGGTCTCGGACGGTCACGCTCGACCTGCCGGCGACGGAAGCGAGCGAGGTGACCGAGGCGGAGACCGTGCCAACGTCGGCGCCACAGCCCGAGCCGCCGCACCCCGAGCCCGCCATCTTCGTGCCCACGCGGCCGCCCGACGATCCGGGCGTTACCCAGGCCGAGACCGACGAGGCGCCGAGCTCGCTCGAACGCCTGCGGGCCGCGCAGATCCGTTGAACGCAAGGTGGCGCGCCCCTGGCGCGCGGCTTGCGCCATGCCGATATTGCCGGTAAGCACGGAACGGCCCTAGCGGGGCGCAACGCGCATGATCGGCGCCAAAGCCGCAATAGCTCAGTTGGTAGAGCGGCGCATTCGTAATGCGTAGGTCGGGGGTTCGAATCCCTCTTGCGGCACCACTCTTCTCGCGGCGCGCGGACCCCCGCTCAGTAGCAGGTGCGCAGGCCGTATTTGATCATGCAGATGCCTTCGAGCGCCGGATTGGGCTCGCGCGGCGGAAGCACCTCCGTCAGGCACTCGCGCCTGACCTCGCCCGGACCCCAATCGCGGACGGTGCAGACCTCGCGCGTGATGCCGGTGACGACGGTCGCCTCCTGAGGCGCGTCCATCTCAGCGATTTCTTCTGCGGCGATGGCGCGGCGGTTCTCAACGGCGCGGTCCAGTTCAACGGAACGATCGGTTTCGACGGCTCGATCCGCCTGGACGGCATGATCCTCGGTGGCCTGATCCGGCTCGATGGCATGATCGGCGAGCGCCGCGCCCGTCGCGAAGACAAGCGCAAACGCCGCACAAAGTGCGTAGTGTCTCATGACGCGACCCCACTTAACTCCCTGTTATCCTTATCGGCCGAGCTTCGCCCGAATCCGGAGAGGCGTCAAATCGGCAAGGGTTTTCTTGGTTTACGGGCGTTGGGTGGGCACGACATCGCCAAACAGCCGCATCGCCTCCTCGGCCAGCACGCCGCCGGTGATCTCCATCTCGACGAAGGGCGAATCCGCCGCGATCTGCGCGCTGGTAACCATGATCTGGTCGATCTTGGTGGCGAGTTCAGCCATCGAGGCCGCGTAGACGACGCGCGCGATCCCGCACCAGACGGCGGCCCCCATGCACATCGCGCAAGGCTCGCCCGAAGTGTAGATCGTCGTGCCGACCAGTTTCTCCGGCCCGTGCGCGGCGAGGAAATTGCGGATCGCCACCATCTCGCCATGCGCGGTCGGGTCCTTCTGCTGGGTGCCGAGATTGCGCCCCCGCGCCAGCACCTCGCCGCCTCGCGTGATGACGGCGCCGAACGGATAGTCGCCGCGCGCCGCCTCTTCGATGGCAAGCCGCATGAGCCGCTCGTCCTCGGCCGTGGCCGGCGCCTGCACGGCGCGGGCAAGCGCGCGGGTTGCGCCGGGCACGACAAGCGCGCAGGCGGCGCCCGCGATCAGGCGGCGGCGGTCGACCCCGGAAGTGGGGCTCGGATCGGGCATGGGGCGTCTCCGTCTGGTTGGCAATTCAACGGCTTAGCCATTTTTGTCACACTCGCACGAAACCTGCACCGGCGTCCTGCATTTCGGGGATGGTTGTGGGCCCGCTCTGGGCTACGCTAGGGGCACGAGGGGCTTGAGATGGGTGGATATTTCCGAGTTTCCGGCTGCTGGGCCGTGCTGGCAGTCCTCGCGCTCGCCCCTGGTCCGGCCTGGCCTGAGGGCAGCCCGCGGGCCGCGACGGCAGCCTCCGTATCGGCAACATCTCAAGCTGCCTCCGGCTTGCCGAGCGTGGTGCTGATCATCGCGCCGCCGCCTGGTGGCTTCCCGCCCGAGCCGTCGCAAAGCGCCCCGGCACCGGTCCCGTCAGGAGAAGAGACCGCGGTCCCGGCGCCGCCCGACCCCGAGCCGGTGCAGCCGTCGGAGAGCCCGCCGGCACCGAGCGCGCCTGCGGCGGAGACCGCTGCGCCCTCACCCGGCGCGGAGCCAGCTCAACCCACGCAAGGCGAAGCGCCGGTGGGTGAAGCGCCGGAAGGCGAAGCTGCACCGCAGATCGCCGCAGAGCCGCCTCCCCCGCCTGCTCACCCGGTCGTCGCCAAGATCCGCGAAAAGCTCGCGGAACCAGCGGCTGCGAAAGGCGCTGCGGCGGACGACCTCGCGGCATTGCAGGCCTTCTACGGCGAGCGCACCGAGCCGCCGGTCTGGACGACAGACGACGGGCTCAGCCCGAAGGCGAAAGCCGCGATCAGGGAAATCAAGGATGCGGCACGATGGGGGCTCGACACGCGCGCGTTCGACCCGCCGAGCGCGGACGTGCGGCCGGCCGGCGTCGATGAGCAGGCTGACGCCGAGATCGAGCTCGGTCTCGCGATCCTGAAATATGCCCGCTACGCGCGGGGCGGACGCTTCCAGCCTTCGCGCGTCCACCGCCTGTTCGACCAGAAGCCGCCCGTGCGCGCGCCGGCAGCGGTGCTCGCCGAGATCGCCGCCGCCGAGGCGACCGATGCCTATCTCAGGTCGCAGCATCCGAAACATCCGCAGTTCCAGAAGCTGCGCGAGGCGTTGAGCAAAGCCGACAACGAGCGCCAGAAGCAGCAGATCACCGCCAATATGGAGCGCTGGCGCTGGCTGCCGGCCGAGCTCGGCGCCTTCCACATCTGGAACAACGTGCCCGAGTTCAACACGCGTGTCGTCAAGGGCGGCAAGACCATCTATGCCGCGAAGACCATCGTCGGCCAGCTTCGCTACGCGACGCCGCTCTTCTCCGCGGCGATGAGTTCCATCGTGTTCCACCCGGAGTGGAACGTGCCCGAGACCATCCTGCGCGAGGACATTCAGCCCGCCTTGCAGCGCAGCAGGGGCGGCGTAGCGATCCTGCAGCAGCACAATCTGCAGGTCAGCCACAAAGGCCAGCCGATCGATCCGCGCTCTGTCGACTGGAACAGCGTGAACATCCGCCAATACAGGTTCATGCAGCCGCCGGGCCCGCGTAACCCGCTCGGCCAGTTCAAGTTCAATTTCCCCAACCGCCACGCGATCTATATGCACGACACGCCGCAGCGGCATCTGTTCGCCAAGCAGGTCCGCACGCTGTCGCATGGCTGCATCCGCGTGAACGAGCCCGAGCGGCTGGCGGCGCTGCTGCTCGCCGAGGACAAAGGCTGGTCGGCGCAAAAGGTGCGGGCCACGCGCGGCGGGGGCCACAAGGTCGTGCCGCTCAAACGGCATATCCCCGTGCACCTGACTTATTTCACCATGACGGTCGATGAGTCGGGGCGCTTGCAGACCTTCGCCGATTATTACGGGGTCGACGGTCCGACGGCGCGCGCGCTGTTCGGCAACGCCGCGGTGAAGTTCCAGACCCCTGCCGCGCCGCCCGCAGAGCGGGTCGCTGCGGACTCGCCGAGACGGCAGCAGGCCGAGCGGCGCCGCGGTGGCCGCGACCCCATCGCCAGCGTGTTCTCAGGGCTGTTCGGAAACTGATCCCGCGCGTTAGGCGTGCGCCGGCGCGTTCGCTTCGACCGCGGCGAGGATGGAGCGTGCAAACTCCGTAAGCGATGGGTCGCGCGCGCCCATGACGAGAACGAGGTCGCCGGCCCTCGCTTCGGCGGCGATGCGGGCGATGAGCCAGTCGCGCGACGGCGCGAATTCGGCGCCAACGCCCTTCGCCTCGATCTCGGCGACGATGTCGGCGGCCGAGAAGTCTCGTGTCGCGGTGCCCCCGGCATAGAACACTTCGAGCATGAAGAGGCGATCTTCGGGCGCAAGCTCGCGCGCGAAGGTCGCTACGAAGTCGCGGCGCAGGAACCGCGTCGGGCCGTAGCCGTGCGGCTGGTAGACCGCGAGCACCCGGGAAGCGCGGAGCCGCGCCGTCCTAATCGCGGCGGCGATCTTCTCGGCATTGTGCGCGAAGTCGTCGACCACCTCGATGCCGCCGGCGCGGCCGACCATCTGGAAGCGCCGGCCGATCCCGCTGAAGCGCGCCAGCGGCTCGACCATGTCGTCGAGCGGGACGCCGACGAAGCTGCAGGCCGCGATCGCGGCAAGCGCGTTCATGACATTATGCTCGCCAGGCACGGGCAGCTCGAACCAGGTCTCGCCGACCCGGAAGCGGCTTGCGCTTCCGTCGAGCGCGACGTCCTCGCCGCGAATGTCGGCGCGCGGGGTGAAGCCGAAGCGCAGCGCGCTGCCTGCGAAGGCATCGAGATTTTCGGCATCGCCGACCACCAGCCCTTCGCGGGCCCGGGCGCGCAAGGTGGCGAACATGGCAGCGACCTCGGCCATCTCGCGATGATCGCGCTGCAGATTGAGGATCACGCCGAGTGCCGGCGCATAGCGCACGAGCGTGCCGTCGCTTTCGTCGGCCTCGACCACGAGCAAGTCTGAACCGCCGGCGCAGGCGTTGCCCGGCAGGCCTTGCGCCTGCAGGAACGGCAGATCGCCGCCGGTGATGACCGAGGGCTCGCGGCCAGCGCCTTGCAGCGTCTCGTAGATCATCGCCGTGACCGTCGACTTGCCGCTCGTGCCCGTCACCGCGATGCTGCGATAGGCCGAGACGAAATGTGCCAGCAGCTCCGAGCGGTGCACGATCGGAACGCCCGCTTCGAGCGCGCGCGCATAGTCGGCGACCTGCTCCTCGACGGCGGTCGAGACGACGAGCGCCGCACAGTCGGGGCCGATCCCGCTGCCGTCCTGCGGCATCACCGCGATGCCGAGCCGCTCGAGCTGCGCGCGCAACGATGCGCGTTCGCCGTGGTCGAAGGCCCGGTCGCTGCCGCTTGCCTTGCCGCCGGTCATCACCTGGAACTGGGCGAGCGCGCTCATGCCGGAGCCGCCGAGCCCCGCATAGTGGAAGCGCCCCGGCCCACGCGGATCGGGCATCGCGCGCGCGGCAGGCTCGGCGATCAGCACATGATCGCCCTCGCTAAGGCGCGCGAAGAGATCGCAAATGCCTGCATTCGACAGGCGCACGCAACCGTGCGACGCGCGACGTCCAAGGAGACTCTCGTGGTTGGTGCCGTGCAGATAGATGTAGCGCTCGCGCGAGTCGCGTCCCGGCCCACGGTTCACGCCGTCCTCGAGCCCGTCGAGCGTCAGGATGCGCGTGAGGATGAGATCGTCAGCGCAAGTCTCGCCGCACCAGGTGGCACCGGTCGGTTCGCGCGAGGAGAAAACCGTGCCGGGCTCAGCCTCCTCGCCGATGCGCTGCGCAACGACGTGCCAGCCGGCCGGCGTGCGATAGGAGCCCTCCTCGCCGCCGATGCCGGCCGTCGCGGTCGAGACCGGCCAGGCCGCGACAGGCTCACCGCCTTCGAGCAGCACCGCGACCTGGCGCTCGGCATCGACCACCAGGAGCGGCGACGGAAGCGCCTCGGGCGCGCCCGGACGGGCGAGCGCCTCGCGCGCGAGCTCGAGCGCGCGGGCAGCGGTTATCTGATCGATGTCCCTCACGGCGGCGCACTCTGCCACAGGCTGCGCCGGCAGCGTTACCTTCTTATTGCGCTAGGTGGCAGCAGGCGCGGCTCAGAAGAGCGGGCCGCCATAGGGGTAGATGTATTTCCAGTAGCGGTACTGATAAGGCCGCCAATAGGGGTAATAAGTCCAGTCGTGGCGACGCTTGTACTTTGGGAATTTGCGCTGGACGTAAACTTTCTTGTCGGCGCGCTTCGCAGTCCGTTTGACGCGGGCCTCATCCACCAGCGAGCTCGCCTGCGCCTTGCTGGTTACGGTATGGTCGGCCAAAGGCGGCGCTGCGGACGCCGAGCCCGGCGCGAGCAGACAGAGGCCAACGGCGATCATGGCGGCGACAAGGGCGTTGCGCATGGTCTTGCTCCTAAAGCCCCATTGTCCGACCGAACCCGTCAGAAGAGCAACGCCCTTCGGAGAAACTGGTTTCCGTCCGGCTATCCCGCGCATCATAGCGCTGATGAGACAGCGAGCAGGATCACGATTTCGCCTAACTGTTCGAGCGCGCCGAGCACATCGCCCGTCTGGCCGCCGATCTGCCGCTTCGCGAGCCACGCCATGATGAATGCGGCCGCGACGAGCAGAGCCATGACCGCAAGCGCCGTCAGAGGTCCAAGACAGAGCGTGAGCACCGCGGCGCCGAGCAGCGCGGCGATGGCGGCGCCCGCGAGCGAGGGCTGTCCTGCGTTTGCCGCGAGCCCATCCTTGCGGGCCGGCGGCACAAGCCGCATGAAAGCGGGCAGCATGGCGCGCGCGGCGGCGTGCGCCGCGATCAGCGCAAGCATCACAAACATCGGCGAAATCAGGCTCGCGATTGCGCTCACTTTCACCAGAACGGACAGGATCAGCGCGACAACGCCATAGGTGCCGATCCGGCTGTCGCGCATGATCTCAAGCTTGCGCTCCCGGCTGCCGCCCGCGCCGAACCCATCGGCCGTATCGGCAAGCCCGTCCTCGTGCAGCGCGCCGGTGGCGAGCATGGTTGCCGCCACCGCGAGCGTGGCCGCTACGAAAGGAGGGAGCGCGGCCGCCGCCGCGAGGAGATAGACGAGCCCACCGACCGCACCGATCAGGGCGCCGACGACGGGGAAGGTCCAGGCGGCGCGCGCGAGGCCCGCATCGCCCGAAGCCGCGCCGCGCATGGGCAGGCGCGTCAAGAAGGCTAGGCCCGTTGCGAGGTCCGTGATAAGGCCCCTGTCGGCGGCGCCCGTCGTCATCGTCGCATCTCCGCGCCGCCGCGCTTGGCGCGCACTTCCCGCCGATCCGACGCGAGCCGCAAAGCCATCCGCACATGACCCGCTTCGCTTCCTTCGCCGATCTCCATGCAGCCTGCCGCGATCTGCCTCAGGGCGATGCTGATGCGGCCGCGCGCGTGGCGGAGCGCGAGGCCACGCTCACCAAGCCCGCGCGCAGCCTCGGGCGGCTCGAAGAGCTCACCGAGTGGCTCACGCTTTGGCAGGGCGAAGCTCCGCCGCGCCTCGACCGCGTCGAGATCCTGGTCTTTGCCGGCAATCACGGCGTGACCGCGCAAGGCATCTCCGCCTTCCCGGCGGAGGTCACCGCGCAGATGGTCGCGAATTTCGCTGCCGGCGGCGCCGCCATCAATCAGCTCGCGCGTGTCGCGGGCGCCGCGCTGCGCGTCATCCCTCTGTCGCTCGATCACCCGACGGACGATTTCACCGAGCGGCCTGCCATGGACGAAGCGGCGTTCCTGACTGCGGTCGGCGCCGGCTATGACGCAGTGCCGGATGGCACCGATCTCGTCGTGCTCGGCGAGATGGGCATCGGCAACACGACGGCAGCCGCGGCCTTGGCGGGGGCGCTGTTCGGCGGTGATGGCCGCTTCGCGGGGCGCGGCACGGGGCTCGATGATGACGGCGTTGCGCGGAAACGTGCCGTCATCGAACGCGCGCTCGCACGTCATGCGGACGCGCTCGACGATCCGCTGCGCGGCGCGGCCTGCGTCGGCGGACGTGAGCTTGCCGCCATGCTCGGTGCCTGTCTTGCCGCGCGGCACGCCCGCGTGCCGGTGCTGCTCGACGGCTTCGTCTCGACCGCCGCGGTCGCGCCTCTCGCCAAGCTCCGCGCCGGCGCGCTCGACCATACACGCGCAGGCCATCTTTCCGCTGAGGCCGGTCACCTCCTCCTGCTGAAGGCGCTCGGCCTCACGCCGCTGCTCGATCTCGGCATGCGGCTCGGCGAAGGATCGGGGGCCGCGGTCGGGGTGCTCGTGCTGCGCGCCGCGCTCGCCTGCCATACCGGCATGGCGACCTTCGAAGAGGCGCAAGTCTCCGGCAAGGACGCCTGACATCACTCTGCGCCCGCGGCGATGGCATGAAAGAACGTGCCGGTGACCGACCCGCGCCGTCCGCCTGACGGACCGAGCGCGCGGCCCTGCCCATCTTCAAGCTCGACGAGCGGCGTGTCGTTGCCGGTATGGATCAGCGTCGCGTAGTGGAACTCGTGCCCGCGCACAATGCTGCCCACGCGCCCGAGCGGGCTGTCGGCGAGCAGGCGCGCGGTGCGGTAGCCGAGATGCAGCTTGCGCCTCGCGAAGCTCGTTACGTGGCCAAGCAGTCCGGCCATCGCGTGACGCACGCCGTCGGCGTCTTCCAAGGCTTCACCGAGGACCATATAGCCGCCGCACTCGCCATGCACCGGACGTGTCGCCGCGAAGCGCGCGAGCCCGTCGCGAAACCGCGCGGCCGCGGCAAGGCGGCCGGCATGAAGCTCCGGATATCCGCCAGGCAGCCAGCAACTATCGCAATGCTCGGGCGGCGCCTCGTCGGCGAGCGGCGAGAACGGCACGATCTCGGCACCGGCGGCGCGCCACGCCTCGAGCACATGCGCGTAGGTAAAACTAAAGGCCTGGTCCTTGGCGAGCGCGATGCGCGCGCCGGGCGGCGCGATTGCCGCGCTCTCCGGCCTGCCGCGCGAGGCGATGCGTGGACTTGCCGCGAGCGCGAAGATCGCATCGAGATCGAGATGACGCTCCGCAAGATCGGCCAGACGATCGAGCCGCGCGGCGATATCGCCGTGCTCCTCGGCCTGCACAAGCCCGAGATGCCGCTCGGGCAGCGCCAAGGCGTCATCGCGCGACAGAGCGCCGAGCACCGTCACGCCAAGCGGCGCGATGGCGTCAGCCACGAAGCGCACATGCCGCTCGCTGCCGACGCGGTTCAGCACTACGCCACCGATCGCGACATCAGGATCGTGCATCGCAAAGCCGCGCACCAGCGCCGCTGCCGATTGCGACTGGCCGGAGACATCGACCACGAACACGATTGGCAGGCGGAACCGCGCGGCGAGGTCTGATGTGGCGCCGGTCCGTCCGCGCGTGGCTTCAATGCCATCGAACAGGCCCATGACGCCTTCGACCACGATAAGGTCGGCATCCGCCGCGCCGTTGCCGACCAGCGCATCGAGCATGGCTGGCGGCATGGCCCAGCTATCGAGATTGAAGCTCGGGCGCCCGGTCGCGGCGCGATGGAAGGCTGGGTCGATATAGTCGGGCCCGGCCTTGGCCGCCTGGACCGTGAGGCCGCGCCGCCTGAGCCCCGCGAGCAGCGCAAGCGTCGCGACGGTCTTGCCGCCGCCGGAACGCGGCGCCGCGACGATGAGGCCCCGCGCGCCCACGCGTTACCCCTGCTGCGCGGGCGCACCGTCGCGGAAGCGGCGGCGATATTCGGGATCGTAGAGCGCGCTCTCGCGGAAGTCCTGCGCCGCGAGCGCGCGCCCGACCAGGATGAGAGCCGCGCGCTCGATGGGCTCGCCGGCGAGTTTGGCTTCGATGTCGGCGAGCGTGCCCTGCACGATCCGCTCGCCGGGACGGCTCGCGTCGGCCACCACCGCGACGGGACAGTCCGCGCCGCAGATCGGGACCAACTCCGTCACCACGCGGCCGAGCACCTGCACGGCGAGATGGACGGCGAGCGTGGCGCCGGTCGCCGCAAATTTGGCGAGCGTCTCGCCGTCCGGCATCTTCGACGCGCGCCCAGAGACGCGGGTCAGCACAACGCTCTGCGCCACCTCCGGCACGGTCAACTCGCGCCCCAGCACGGCAGCGGCGGCGGCGAAAGCAGGGACGCCGGGCGTCAGCGTATAGGGAATGCCGAGCCGGTCGAGCCGGCGAAGCTGCTCGGCGAGCGCACTGAACACGGAGAGATCGCCGGAGTGAAGGCGGGCGACGTCGAGCCCGTCACGATGCGCCGCTTCGAACTCGGCCTCGATCTCGTCGAGGGTCAGCGGCGCGGTATCGACGATGCGCGCGCCGGCGGGGCAATACGCCAGAAGCTCGCGCGGCACGAGCGAGCCCGCATAGAGGCAGACCGGACAGCGCGCGATAAGGTCACGCCCGCGGAGCGTGATGAGATCCGGCGCGCCGGGCCCCGCGCCGATGAAATGCACGGTCATGGCAGCGCCTCGACACGGACGAGTGCGCAGGTCACCGGCCCGACCGCGATCCGCGGCGCGACCAGTTCCGCTTTCGGTCCGCCGGCGAAGAGCGCGGCAGCCTCGGCGACGGACGGCACTCCGGCGAGCGCCTTGACGCGCGGCGACGATGACTGCGTGCGTGAGCCGACGGCTTCGAGCTCGGCCGGCCGCACCAACACAAGCCTCACGCGCCGCGCGGCAGCGGCCGCGATGATGCCGGGCTCGTCGCCTTTCCCGTCAGAGGTGGCCATGAGGGCGAACTCCTCGCCCGCGCAGCCGGTCTGCTCGAGCGCGGCGGCGATGGCGGTTTCGACTTCCTCTGCCGTTGCACCTTTGCGGCAACCGATCCCCGCAATAATCATGCTTTCACCCAAATCCATTGCGTTACGGGAAGCGCCTGCCGCCAGGCGGTCTTGCCGCCGACAGGCTCCGCGCGCGAGACGGCGATGCGGACAAGCTCGCCGCCGTGCTCGGCGTGGCGCGCGATCAGCGCGGCTTCCGTCTCCAACGTTACCGCATTGACCACGAGGCGGCCCCTCGCGCGCAGCGCCGCCATGGCCGCATCGATGACATGCGCATCGCCTGCCCCGCCACCGATAAACACGGTGTCGGGCGCTGGCAAGCCGGACAAGGCCTCGGGCGCGCGTCCCTCGATCACTTCGAGACCCGGCACGCCGAGCGCGGCTGCGTTGCGCGCAATGCGGGCCGCGCGGTCGGCGCGCGCCTCGACCGCGATGGCGCGCATCGAGGTGTCGGCCAGCAGCCATTCGATGGCGACGGAGCCGGAACCCGCGCCGATATCCCAGAGCAGCGCGCCACGCAGCGGCGCAAGCGAGGACAGCGTGACGGCACGAATCCCGCGCTTGGTGATCTGCCCGTCATGCTCGAACAGCGCATCGGGAAGGCCCGGCGTGAAGGCGATGACACGCGCACCCTGCCCGGCCACGACCTCGACGGCGACCGTGTTCAGTTCAGCGACCTCGGCGAGATCGAAGCGCGCGGCGGTCGTGCTGCGAATGCGCTCGCGCCCGCCGCCGAGCGCTTCGAGCACCGTGAGGCGCGTGGCGCCGAAGCCGATCTCCGCAAGCAGCGCCGCGAGCGAAGCGGGGCCCTCGCTGTCTGAGGTCAGAGCCAGGATGCGCGCCCCGGGATGGAGATGTGGGCGAATGCGGTCGAGCGCGCGCCCATGCAGCGAGACCAGCACGGTGTCGGGCAGCGGCCAGCCCATGCGCGCGGCGGCAAGGCTAAAGGCCGAAGGCGCCGGCACGACGAGCGTCTCTTCCGGCGGAACGTGAGCGGCGAGCAGCGAGCCCACGCCGTAGAAATACGGATCGCCCGAGGCGAGCGCGCAGACCTGGCGCCCCCGCTCGGCAAGCACCGCATCGACGGCGCTGGCAAACGGGCTCGGCCAGGGCTTGGCGTCGCCCTTGATGAGGGGCGCGGCGAGCGCGAGATGACGCGCGCCGCCGAACACGATATCGGCGTGAGCGATGAGCTCGCGTGCGATGGGCGGGAGGCCGCCGACTCCGTCCTCGCCGATGCCGACGATGGACAGCCAGCGCCCGATTGGGGCAGTTTCCGGCATGACCGCCTCAGCACGCATCGGACGGGTCCTTATACTCGGCGGCACCGCCGAAGCGCGGCGCCTCGCCGAGGCGCTTGCCGGCCGGCCCGAGCTCGCGGTGACGCTGTCGCTCGCCGGCCGCACGGAGAAGCCGCTCGCGCACCCGGTGCCGCTGAGGCGCGGTGGGTTCGGCGGGGCGGACGGTCTCGCCGACTACCTTCGCGCCGAGCGCATCGACCTGCTGGTCGACGCGACGCATCCTTATGCCGACGCAATCTCGGCGAACGCCGCGCAGGCCGCTGAGGCGGCCGGCGTCAAGCTGCTGTCGCTCAGACGCCCGCCCTGGCCGCGCGTCGAGGGCGACCGATGGATCGACGTGGCAAGCGTCGCTGACGCCGTGCGCGTCCTCGGCGAGACGCAGCGGCGGGTGTTCCTCGCGCTCGGCCGCAACGACCTCGCGCTCTTCGAAGCGGCGCCGCAGCATGCCTATCTCGTCCGAAGTGTCGATCCGGTCGATCCGCCGCTTGCTGTGCCGCAGGTGGCCTACATCACTGCGCGCGGCCCGTTCACCGAAGCCGATGACCGCGCGTTGCTCGAACAGCACCGAATCGAGATCGTGGTCGCCAAGAACAGTGGCGGCGACGCGACCTACGGCAAGATCGCCGCGGCGCGCGCGCTTCTCCTGCCCGTCGTCATGCTGCAGCGCCCGGCGCTGCCCGACGTACCGTCCGTCGCGACGGTGGAGGAGGCGCTTCCCTTGATCGAGCATCATGCAGGCACCTTAACGGCGGCGCGTGGCGTATAGACGAGCGGCAGCTTTCCTTCGCGTTGGATCACGCGTGTCTCGCGCGAGCCTACGATGATCAGCGTCGCCATATCGGCCGCGATATCCGCCGCTCTGTCGAGCGTCGTCACCACAAATTCCTCGCCGTCGCGTCCGACGGCACGGCCGAAAATCACGGGCGTTTTGTCCGGAAGATGGCGGGCAAGAAGCGCGAAGGCGCGTTCGAGCTGCCAAATGCGGGCGCGCGAGACCGGATTATAGAGCGCGATGACGAAGCCTGCTTCCGCTGCGGCAGCCAGGCGCCGCTCGATCAGTTGCCAGGGCTTCAGATTGTCGGACAGCGACAGCGCGCAGAAATCGTGGCCGAGCGGCGCGCCGGCGCGGGCCGCGACCGCGAGCATGGCGGTGACGCCCGGCACGATGCGCAAGTTCAGCGCGCGCCACGCCGGCCGGCCGCCCTCAAGCTCCTCGCACACCGAGGCGGCCATGGCGAACACGCCGGGGTCGCCGCCCGACACGATCGCCACCTTGGCGCCGCGCGCGGCATGGTCGAGCGCCGCGCGGGCACGGGCGCCCTCCTCGCGATTGTCCGAAGCGTAGCGCGCCTGACCCGGCTGCGACGCGACGCGGTCGAGATAGGGCCCGTAGCCGTAGAGCGCATCGGCCTCGGCAAGCGCATCGAGCGCTTCGCGCGTCAGCGTGCGTGCGTCGCCAGGCCCGAGACCGATGACGGCGAGGCTGCCGCTCATGGCCGCTCCTCGAAGCCCGGCACCAGGACCATGGCGAAATAGGGTGCGACCGTGTCGAGCTTGTCGGTGAGCTTCATGACGGCGGCGTTCGCCATCGTGCCGCGCTCGACATAGATGGCGCGGTCGAGCCGGCCGGCGCGTTCGAGCGCGCGGCGGACCTTGGCGAGATGGCGCCCGATCTTCATGACGACGGCTGCATCCGCATCGGCGAGGCGGCGTTCGAGCTCGTATTCGGGGAGCGTGCCGGGAAGCACCGCGAACACGTCGTCGCCTTGGGCGATCGGCGTGCCGATCGAAGACCAGCAGCCCGACATGCCGGTGACGCCGGCGATCACCTCGGTCGGGTAGCGCGGCGAGAGCCGCACGTGCAGATGCATATAGGAGCCGTAGAACAGCGGGTCGCCCTCGGCGATCACCGCGACGTCGCGGCCCGCATCGAGCCGCGCGGCAATCGACGCGGCGGACTCCTCGTAGAATTTACGCAGCGCCTCGCGGTAGTCCGCGTCGTGGCGCGGGATCTCGGTCGTCACGGGATAGAGCAGCGGCAGCTCCTCGACGCCCGGCTTGAAATGCCGCGCGGCAATCGCGCGCGCATTGCTCGCGTTGCCAGCCTTGGCGAAATGCGCAACCACGTCGGCCGCCTGCAGAGCGGCGATGGCATTGAGCGTCAGGAGGCCCGGATCGCCCGGACCGACGCCGACGCCGATGAGACGGCCGCCGGTCATATGCCCTCCTTGGCAAGCGCGTTGACGGCCGCCGCCGTGATGGCGCTGCCGCCCATCCGGCCGCGCACGATAAGATAAGGCACGCCGCAATCGCTGGCCGCGAGCGCTTCCTTCGACTCGGCTGCACCGACGAAGCCAACCGGCGTACCGATGATCGCGGCAGGCTTCGGCGCACCAGCCTCGAGCATTTCCAGCAGGCGGAAGAGCGCGGTCGGCGCATTGCCGATGGCGATGAGCGCGCCGCCCATCCGGTCGCGCCAAAGCTCAAGCGCGGCAGCCGAGCGCGTGGTGCCGCGCTTGGCGGCAAGCTCGGGCACGCGTGGGTCGCGCAGCGTGCAGACCACCTCGTTGCCGGCAGGGAGCCGCGCCCGCGTGATGCCGTGCGCGACCATCGCGGCATCGCAGAGAACCGGCGCGCCCTTCTCCAGCGCCGCGCGTGCCGCCGCGACGAAGCCCGTCGCGAACGCAATGACCTCGGCGAGATGCACCTGGCCGCAGGCATGGATCATGCGCACGGCGATCTCGGCCTCTGGCGCCGAGAAGCGCGAGAGATCGGCCTCGGCGCGGATGATGGCGAAGGAGCGCTCGTAGATCGCGGCGCCGTCGCGGAGGTAGTCCTGCTTAAGCATGGGCGGGCTCGCGTACTGACACATCCTCGACCGCGGCAGCGACATCCGCCTCCTCGACATAGCACGACGGCGTGGCACGCGCCGTAGCGTTGCGGATAAGCCCCGCGCCTTGCGCCGTACCGACCACGGTCAGCGGCGCGGCCGCCGGATGCGCGCAACCTTTGGCGCAGCCTGAGACATGCACGGCAACGCTATGGCCGGCAAGGGGCACGCCCGCCGCGGGCAGGTGCGCCGCGATCTTCGCCGCAAGCGCGCGCGCGGCGATCAGGCCCGACGCGCAAGACGGCGCACCGGGGCAGGCTACAACGCGACGGCGCGGATCGGTGGCGTCCACCGCGAAGCCCAGGCGCCGCGCCTCGTCGCGCATCGTCTTTATATCTGTACGCTTGAAGGGCCCGAGCAGCAGCGTCCGGGCCGGCGCTGGGCGCGCCCACTGGGCGCCATGCGTGCGGGCGATCTCGATCAGCGCGCGGAGCGTGGCCGCCGCGGCATGGCCGAAAGCGAGCCCCACGCCAAGCGTATAGAGATCATGCCTGAGGCCATGCACGCCGACCAGCTCGGCGGGAAGCCGAGGCGGCGGGCCGAGCATGCTCCGGGCGGAAAGCACACCGCGGAATGCAGCGATCCCGACGCCTCGCAGCACGTCAGCGGCGCGCGCGTGCGGACCTTGCTCAGCAATCAAGGCAAGCAGGCGCAATACCGCATCGCAGGCTTCACCTGGTGCGACGGCGCCGAGCGGCGTGGCCGTCACGCCGTCGCCCGCGACCGCAACATGCAGTAGCGGACCGTTTCCCGTAGCCATGGCACGGAGCCTGACATCTGCCGTCAGCGCATCGAGATGCAGACGGCCGCCGCCATCGACGATCACCGACACTTTCGGTGCGAGCGAGAGACCAGCGGCCGCGATCGTCTCGCGCAGCGCGGCGGTGAGCGCGGGCGCATCGACCAGAGCGGCCGGATCGTCCGGCAGCGGATCCGCGAAGACCAGCACGCCGTCGCTGATCTCGATGCCGAGCGCCGCAACCCGGTCGGCGAACAGCGGTGCCGTTTCCGGCGTAAGCCCACGCACCTGGAGGCTGCCGCGGGCGGTGATCTCCATCGTGCCGTTGCCGAGCGCTCGCGCGGCGGTGCAGAGACCGGCCAGCGCCCTGAGCGGGATCGGACCCGTCGGCACGAGGCGCGCCAGCAGGCCGTCACCGGTCGGCATCGGCGTCGCGAGCTTCGGACAGGCGCCGCGCGAGTGCACGGTCATGGTGCGGCCTCCGCTTCGAGCATAGCAAACTCTCCGCCGAGATCGTTGCGGCGCGGATGCCATAGCCCTTTGCGCCGCATCGCCTCGAGCCGCTCGGCGATGAGTTTCGCGGCGGCTGGGTTCTCGCGCATGAGAAAGTCGCGCACTTTAGGGTCGGCGAGATAGGCATCGTGCACGAGATCGAACAGGGCGCTAGACACCGCGCCCGTGGTCTCGGCGAAATTTGCCAGGCGATCCACGGTCTCGGCGAGCTCTGCCGCGCCACGCGCGCCGTGGCGCATCATACCAGCGATGAAGCGCGGGCTCGTGGCGCGCGCCCGCACGATGCGCGCAAGCGCCTTGTCGAGGGGCCGCGCGCGGGGGCGCTTGGGGTCGGTCGTGTCGAGGATGATGAGATCCGCTTCGCGGCCGAGCGAGGCGGCGGCCGCGGCGAATCCGCCGACATGCGCGGCATCCTCGGCGCCTTCGAGAAGATCGCGGGTCGGATCGTCGCTGCCATGCAGCAAGAGATCGGCGGCGGCTACCTGCGCGGCAAAAGCGCCAGGCAGGGCCAGGCCCTCCCCGTCCGCGCCGCCATAGACATGGGACGCCGCTGCGAGATAGGCCGCGCCGATCTCTTCGCGCGACGCGTCGCTGCCGAGCAGGTCCTCGATGCCCGCGCCATAGGCGCCGGGTGCCGCGCCGAAAATGCGATGCGGCCGGTCATCGCCTGCAGCGCGCGCCGCGGCGGCGAGCGGGTTTTCCTCGTCGTCCTCGTCGCGCGCGGCGACAGCGCGGAGCGCCGCGTCGATCAGCGCGATCTGGGCCGGGAAGAGGTCGCGGAACAGGCCGGAGATACGCCAGGTCACATCGACACGCGGGCGGCCCATTGCGGCGCACGGCAGCACCTCGATGCCGGTGACGCGCGCGCTTGCCCTGTCCCACACGGGGCGGCAGCCCATCAGCGCGAGGCCTTGCGCGATCTCCTCGCCGCCGGTGCGGAGCGTGGCACTTCCCCAAAGATCGATGACGAGCGCGCGCGGCGTCTCGCCGTGGGTTTGGCGATAGAGGCGCACGACCTCGTCGGCGGCCAGCTTGCCGAGCTCCATCGCTGTCGGCGTCGGCAGCAGGCGCGGGTCGGCGGTGAAAAGATTGCGGCCCGTGGGCAGCACGTCGCGGCGGCCGCGCTGCGGCGCGCCCGCCGGTCCCGGGAGCACGCGCTTACCGTCGAGTGCGGCAAGCAGCGCAACGCGCTCGGCCTGCGCGCTCGCGGCCCAGAGCGGATCGTCTCTTCCGTCGCCGCCGCGCGCATAAATGTGCAGCCCGTCCTTCAGCGCGAGGTCCTTGAGGTCGCAGAGCCAGGCATCAATGCGGCGGAGCGCGTCGTCAGGATGGGCATCACCGCCGACACCGGCTTCGCGCGCGAGGCCGCTCGCTTCCGCCTTCTCGACGATCAGCCGGGCGAGGCGCTCACGGCGGCGGCGGTCGAGCCCGTCGGCGACGGCATATTCGTCGACCAGGCGCTCGAGGTCCTGCGCCGCTCCGGATAGCGCCGTCTCGGCGAGCGGCGGCGGCAGATGGCCGAGCGTCACGGCGGCGATGCGGCGCTTGGCCTGAGCCGCCTCCCCCGGGTTGCTCACGATGAAGGGATAGATCACGGGGAGCGCGCCGACCACGGCATCAGGGAAGCAATCGGCGGTCAGCGCCACGGCCTTGCCGGGCAGCCATTCGAGCGTGCCGTGCGTGCCCATATGCACCAGCGCATCGGCCTTTGCGACATAGCGCAGCCAGAGACCGAAGGCGAGCAGCGCGTGGCGCGGCGCAAGCGCCGGGTCGTGATAGTCGGCTCGACGTTCGCTGGCGCGGCCGCGCTCGGGCGGCAGGGCGACGAGCACTTTGCCGAAGCGCACAGCACGGAAGCGGAAGGCTCCGTCGTGGCAATCGGGATCGTCCTCCGGCGCGCCCCACGATGCGGCGATGCGCTCAGTGATCGTGGCAGGAAGCATAGCGAGCAGGCGCGTGTAGTCATCGAGCGAGAGCGCCGGCTCGTCCGAGCCGCGTTCGAGTCGCTCCAGAAGCTCACGCGGATCGGCGGGCGCATCGTTGATATCGTAGCCGGCGTCGGCCAGATCGGAGAGGAACGCCACGATGCTTGCCGGCACGTCGAGGCCGACGGCATAGCCGGCGCGGCCGCCGGCGGCGGGATAGTCCGGCATCAGCACGGCGATGCGGCGTTCGTGACGCGGCGTGTCCCGCAAGTGGACGAGCGCGGCGACGCGGTCGGCAACCATCTCGATGCGATCAGGCTCGGGCCGGCTGGCGAAGGCGGTAAAACCGAGCGTCTGGTCCTGTGGCAGCGCATCCTTGAAGGCGAGCGCGCCAGAGAGCACGCGGCCGTCGAGCTCCGGCAGCACGACATGCATGGCGAGGTCCGCAGGGCCGAGACCCCGGTCGCTCGCGGCCCACGCCTCGCGCCGCGTGGTGGCGATCACCGCCTGAAAAACGGGCGCGTCGGTCGCATCGAGCGGCGAAGCATCGGTCTCGCCCCCGGCAGCGAAGGCGGTGGCAGTGACGATGACGGACGGTGAAAGACGTACGAGCGCGCCGCGCACGAACTCGCGTGCCGCCGCATCCTTGAGGCTGGGCACCACCAGCGGCGCGGGCTGGAGGTCGCGCGCGGAGAGTGCCGCGCACAGCGCATCGATGGGCGCGGTATCGGCAGCCAACAAAGCCGCGCGATAGAAGATAATCGGAATGATGGGTCTATCCGGCGCTAATTCGGCGGCAAGTTCATCGAGCGTGACGGCACCGCGCCCCGGCAGATAGCCCGCGCAGCGCGGCACAGCTTTCGGCACAGGCGTGGGAAGCCTGTGCCCGGCAAAGCCTGCAAGCCGGTGCAGCAGCGCGCTCAGATTCTCGCGGCCGCCCTCGCGGAAATAGCCGAGCAGCGTTTGCAAATCTTCGCGCGGCAGCGTCGAGGTTTCGTCGAGGCGCGGGTCGTCGCGGTCCTCGCCCGGCAGCACCGCGAGTGCGATGTTCCGCTCGCGCGCCATCGCGCCGAGCGCCTCGACGCCATAGCGCCACCAATCGAGCCCGCCGAGCAGTCTGACTACGACCACCTTGGCGTGGCGCGCGCATTTCTCGATCCAAAGATCGACCGACATCGGGTGACGCAGGTCGCGCAGATGCGCGAGCCGCAGGCTCGGCAGCTTGTCCTTGTCTTCCGCATAGGCGGCGCAGAGTGCGGCGAGATCGCTGTCGGCGAAGGACAGCACAACAATGTCGCCGGGCTCCTGCCCGAGATCGACCGGCTCGATCAGGTCGTCAAGACTTGCGGAGCTGGTCTGGAGCAGATGCATCTCTTACCCGGACAGAGCGGACTCTATGCTTTCGCGGTCGAGCCCCTTGAGCCCGATGACGACGAGACTGCTCTCGCGCTTCTCGGACGGTCCCCAGGGCCGGTCATAATAATGGCTGACGCGCGGGCCGACCGCCTGGACGAAGAGCCGCATCGGCTTGCCTGCAACCGCGGCGAAGCCCTTGACCCGCAGCACGTCGTGCGCCGCCGCCAGCGCCGCGACGCGCTCGGCGATCGTCGCCGGATCGGACACCTCGCCGAGCGTCACGACGAAGCTCTCAAAATCGTCGTGGTCGTGCTCGAGCTCATTGTCATGATGCGTCATGCGGTTCTCGATATCGTCCTCGGTGCCGACGCCGAGCCCAAGCAGCGCCGCGGCATCGACCTTGCCCTCCGCGACCGTGACGACGCCGACCGCGCGCGGCAGAGCCCCCGTCACGACGCCGAGCGCGTTCTCCAAGCCGGAAGCATCGAGCAGGTCGCACTTGTTGAGGACAACCAAGTCGGCGCAGGCGATCTGGTCCTCGAACACCTCTTCGATGGGATCGTCATGGTCCAGCGCATCGTCG
Organism: uncultured Methyloceanibacter sp.; assembly: GCA_964634195.1. Lineage (GTDB taxonomy): Bacteria > Pseudomonadota > Alphaproteobacteria > Rhizobiales > Methyloligellaceae > Methyloceanibacter. The sequence goes on from CAZWIO010000009.1 coordinate 132,324, forward strand.
GCCGCGCGCTGGCGTGCAAGCGCCTCGAGATCGCCGCTCACCTGCCCGTCGGCAAGTGCCGCGCCATCGACCACCGCCACCACGCCGTCGACCGTGACGCGGCTCTTGATCGCCGGCCAATGGAAGGCCTGCACCAGCGGCTTCGGCAGCGCGAGGCCCGAGGTCTCGATGACGATATGCTCGACCGCCGGCTCGCGCGCGAGGATCGCATCGAGCGCCGGCACGAACTCGTCGGCGACCGTGCAGCAGAGGCAGCCATTGGCAAGCTCGACGATGTTCTCCTCGGGGCAGGCCTCATCGCCGCAGCCTTTGAGGATCTCGCCGTCGATGCCGACATCGCCGAACTCGTTGACGATCACGGCGAGCCTGCGGCCGTTCGCGTTGGCGAGCACGTGGCGGATCAGCGTGGTCTTGCCGGAGCCGAGAAAGCCCGTGACGATGGTGCAGGGAACGCGCGCGAGCGAGGTCAATAGACCCTCCTGGTCGTCGGCCGCGAGCCAATCCGGAATGGATCGCGCCCGCCGAACGCGGGCCGCCGCGACTGAAGGGTGCTCTCAGGCAGCCCTGCCCGGCCCGGGGCCCGGCAAAACCGCCAGCGAACCGGCCACCCCGAGGCACCCCGCCCGGTGAAGCGACCAGAACCGACGGTAGGTCTCCTGGCTCGCGGGTCTCGGCCTGAGCCGCCTTCCCGGGGTTCCCCAGTGGCTTAGAGGCTCGGGCTCGCCGCTTACAGTTGCGGGGGCAGCCGCGGATTCAGGCCGAAGCCCTACCGCGTTCCCTGTTCGCTCTCTCATCCGAGAGACCGTCGATTACAGGCACTTAAGGGGTGGGCCCGCCCCTTTGTCAATGCGGGGCGCGCGGGCGCTTCTTGCGAAACCCCGCGCCGCCGCTATAGTCGCCGCGTCGTCGGTTCCCGCATGAGGCGGGACGTGAGAAGGGAACGCGGTGCGGGCTTTGCCCAAATCCGCGGCTGCCCCCGCAACTGTAAGCGGCGAGCCTCCCTCAACCTGCCACTGGAGCGCGAGAGCTCCGGGAAGGCCGAGGGACGCGCTTAGACCCGCGAGCCAGGAGACCTGCCGGCGGCTCAACACTAGCCCGCGCCCTCGGGTGGAGGGCGAGAAGGGGGACCAGATGGCTACTTTATCCACGAAACCCGGCAGCGGCAGCGCCGCCACCGCGCTGACGGCCGACCGCGCCATACCGATCTTCATGGCGGCCCTGCTCGGCATTTTCATCATCGGCGGCGTGGGTTTCTCCCACATCGAGGCGGTGCACAACGCCGCCCACGATTACCGCCACTCCATGGCCTTTCCTTGCCACTAAGGGGGGCGCGACATGGATTATTTCCGCAACATCGTTGTGCTTGCCGCCATCGCCGGCGCCATCGCCGGGCTTGGCATGACCCTCATGCAGAACTTCGCCACCGTGCCGCTGATCCTCAAGGCGGAGACCTTCGAGGGCGCCGGCGAGGCTGAAGCGCCTGCCGAAGCCGCCGCCGCGGAGCATGAGCATACGGCCGAAACACCGGCCCATGATCACGGCGAGGGCTGGGCACCCGAGGACGGCTTCCAGCGCACCGCCTTCACCGCCGCCGCCAATATCGTCACCGGCATCGGCTTCGCGCTGCTCTTGATCGCGGTGAGCGAGCTGTTCGGCGGGATCAGGGATTGGCGGCAGGGCGTCTATTGGGGGCTCGCGGCTTTCGCCGTGTTCACCCTCGCACCCGGGCTTGGGCTGCCGCCGGAGCTTCCGGCCATGCCGGCTGCCGAGCTCGGCGCGCGGCAGGTCTGGTGGGTCGGGACCGTGGTCGCGGCAGGCGTCGCGCTCTGGCTCCTGTTCTACCAGCGCTCGCTGCTCGGCGTGGTCGCGGCCTTCGCGTTGCTGGTCGTGCCGCACATCATCGGCGCGCCGCAGCCCGAAAGCCACGAGAGTCCAATCCCGGTGGGGCTGCACCACAGCTTCATCGTGGCGGTCGTGCTCACCACGCTCGTCTACTTCGCGCTGCTTGGCGGGCTTGCCGGCTATTTCCGGGACCGCTTCATCCGCGTCTAGAACGATGGGTGAAACCAATGCTGCCGGGCGCGCGCGCATGACGCTCGTGCTCGGCGGCGCCCGTTCCGGCAAGAGCCGTTACGCCGAAAGCCTGGTCACCGCGCTGCCGAAGCCCTGGCTCTACATCGCCACGGCAGAGGCGCGTGACGACGAGATGAAGGCGCGTATCGCCGAGCACCGGGCGCGGCGCGCCGAAGGCTGGCAGACGATCGAGGCGCCGCTGATGCTCAGCAAGGCGCTGCGTGCGGCCCCCGCGGGCTCGGCGGTGCTGGTCGATTGCCTGACGCTCTGGCTCACCAACGCGATGCTAGGCGCTTTCGACCTGGAGAAGACCATGGCGCATCTCGATGACGCGCTCGCCGCGCGCGACGGCACCACCGTATTGGTGGCGAACGAAGTGGGCCTCGGCATCGTTCCCGACAACGAACTGGCGCGGCGTTTCCGCGATGCGCAAGGCGTGCTCAACCAGCGCCTCGCGTCGCAAGCCGGCCGCGTCGTGCTGATGGTGGCGGGGCTGCCGCTCACCGTGAAAGGACGGACATGACCAAGACGATCGACGAGACGGAAGCCGAGCGCCATCGCGCCAAGATGGCGAACCGGAAAGCGCGGCAGGACGAGGAGGTCGCGGGCAAGACAGTCGAGAAGGGCCTGCTCATCGTCCATACCGGCACCGGCAAAGGCAAGTCGACAGCGGCCTTTGGACTTGCACTGCGCATGCTCGGGCGGGGCAAACGCGTGGGCGTGGTGCAGTTCATCAAGGGCGCCTGGCATTCCGCCGAGCGGGATGCGCTGGCCAAGTTCGGCGACCAGGTCGAATGGCATTCGATGGGCGAAGGCTTCACCTGGGAAACGCAGGATGTTGCGCGCGACATCGCCGCCGCCGAGCGGGCCTGGGGCAAGGCGCAAGAGCTGATGGCCGATCCGAGCTTCGCGCTGGTCATTCTCGACGAGATCAACATCGCGCTCCGCTACGACTATCTCGATCTCGAGGCAGTGGTGGCGGCGCTGAAGGCGCGCCGGCCAGACCTTCATGTCGCGGTCACCGGGCGCAATGCGAAGCCTGCGCTGATCGAGGCGGCGGATCTCGTCACTGAGATGAGCTTGGTGAAGCATCATTTCGCCGCAGGCGTGAAGGCGCAGGAAGGCATCGAGTTCTAGAGCGTGGCCGCGCGCGCGATCATGTTCCAGGGCACGGGTTCCGACGTCGGCAAGTCGCTGATCGTTGCAGGGCTCGCGCGGGCGCTTGCGGCGCGCGGGCTGAAGGTCGCGCCGTTCAAGCCACAGAATATGTCGAACAACGCGGCGGTCGCGGTGGATGGCGGCGAGATCGGGCGGGCCCAGGCGCTGCAGGCGCGCGCGGCGCGCCTGGCGCCGAGCGTGCACATGAACCCGGTGCTGCTCAAGCCGCAGAGCGAGACGGGCGCGCAGATCATCGTGCAGGGCCGCGTCCATGGCCGCGCGACCGCCGCCGAGTATCAGAGCATCAAGCCTGGCCTGATGCCGCGCGTGCTCGACAGCTTCGCGCGGCTCAAAGAGGACGCTGACCTCGTGCTGGTCGAGGGCGCGGGCTCGGCGTCGGAGGTCAATCTCCGCGCGAACGACATCGCCAATATGGGCTTCGCCCGCGCTGCTGACGTGCCCGTCGTGCTGATCGGCGACATCGATCGGGGCGGGGTGATCGCGAGCCTGGTCGGCACCAAGGCGGTGATCGATCCAGACGATGCGGCGCTCATCGTCGGCTTCCTGGTGAACAAGTTCCGCGGCGACCCCTCTCTGTTCGCCGACGGCATGGCGAAGATCGCGGGGCTTACCGGCTGGCAGGCGCTAGGCCTCGTGCCGTTCTTCCCCGGAGCGCGCAAGCTCCCGGCGGAAGATGCGCTCGCGCTCGACGCGGCCGACCCCGAGAAGCCGGATGCGACGATCAAGGTCGCGGTGCCGATCCTGCCGCATATCGCCAATTTCGACGATCTCGATCCGCTCGACGCCGAGCCTTCGGTCGATGTCGTGCGCGTGCGGCCAGGTCAGCCGCTCCCGGCGGACGCCGACCTCATCGCGATCGTCGGCTCGAAATCGACCGTCGCCGATCTCGCGGCGCTCCGCGCGGCAGGATATGACACCGACATTGCCGCGCATCTTCGCCGCGGCGGCATGGTGCTCGGGTTGTGCGGCGGCTACCAGATGCTCGGCCGCGCGCTGCACGATCCGCATGGGCTCGAAGGGCCGCCCGGCACCACGCAAGGGCTCGGCCTGCTCGACGTTGAGACGACGTTTCTGCCCGACAAATACACCGCCGTGGCCGAGGGGCGGAGCGTCGATGGCGCGAGCTATACCGGCTTCGAGATCCACAAGGGCGTCACCGACGGGCCCGACCGCGCGCGGCCCTTTGCGCATTTCGCCGACGGAACGCCCGAGGGCGCACAGTCGGCTGACGGCCAAGTGATCGGGACCTATCTGCACGGGTTGTTCGTGGACGACAGCCAGCGCGCGGCGTGGCTTGCGCGGTTCGGCGGCAAGCCCGACATCGCCTATGACGCCGCCGTCGAGGAGACACTCGACAAGCTCGCCGCGCATCTTGAGGCCCATGTCGATGTGGACAGCCTGCTCAGATTATCCAGATGAGCGCGGCGATTGCCGCAACCGCGCCGATCAGGATCGCGTCGGCGCGGACGTAAAGCGCGAGCGCCTTGCGGAGATCGGCGGCGGTTGCGCCATAGCGCCCCTCCCCGATCCAGGCGTCATTGCCCACCCCGGCGCCACCATAGGAGCGCGGACCGCCGAGCGCGAGCCCGAGCGCGCCGGCCATCGCCGCTTCGGGATAGCCGGCGTTCGGCGAGGCGTGCTTGCCGGCATCGCGCAGCGCCGTGCCGATCGCTTCGCCTGCCGCGTCGGCGCTGCCGAAGCGCGCCGCCCCCGCGATCAGCAACACGGAGAGCCGCGAGGCCGGCAGGTTGATCAGATCGTCGAGCCGCGCCGCCGCCCAGCCGAAATCTCGGTGACGCTTGGTACGATGGCCGATCATGCTGTCGGCGGTGTTGACCGCCTTGTAGATCGCGGCACCCGGCAACCCGCCGAGCAGCATCCAGAAAGCGGGCGCGACCACACCGTCGGAGAAATTCTCGGCGAGGCTTTCGATGGCCGCGCGTGCCACACCCGCCTCGTCGAGATCGGCGGTGTCGCGGCCGACGATATGCGATACTGCTTCTCGCGCGGCTTGGAGGTCGCCGCTTTCGAGCGCGAACGCCACGCGGGCGACATGCTGGTAGAGGCTCCGCTGCGCGATCAGCGTGCTGGCGACGAGCGCGACGAGGATCAGTCCGAGCGGCAACGCCAAGAGGCTGCGCTCGATGACATATGAGGCCGTGCCGACGATGAGGACGAGCATGATCAGCGCGGCGAGACCGGCGAGCCGGCTCTGTGTGGGCGACGCGCCCTCGCGGTTCCAGTTGCGGTCCAGCCTATCGATCAGCCAGCCCATCCACATCGCGGGGTGGCCGATCACGCGCGCGAGCGCACGCGGATAACCGAACATGGCCTCGAACAGAAGCGCCAGAAACGTGAGTGCGGCGGTCATGGCGGCGCGTGTCGGTCTCCCGCCGCTCGTGCATGGCGGCGATCTCGGCGCCGCACGAAAATTATTCAAAGGCGCGCCGGAACCTATCCTCGACCTATCGACCGGGATCAACCCTAATCCCTATCCGGTCCCGGCGCTGCCCGCCGACGCGCTCACGAAACTGCCCGAGCCGGAGGCGCTGGCCGGGCTCGCGGCGCTAGCCGCCGAGGCTTACGGCGCACCGGCGTCGGATCATGTCGTGGTCGCGCCAGGCTCGCAGGTGGTGATGGCGCTGGCGGCTTCGCTGGTGACGCCGGGCACGGCGGTTGTGCTCGCTCCGACCTATGCCGAGCACGCGCGAGCGGCGCGGATCGCCGGTCACGATGTAAGTGAGGTCACGGCGTTCGATCAGCTCGAAGGCGATCTCGCGATCGTGGTCAATCCGAACAATCCAAACGGACGGCTCGTCGGACGCGACGCGTTGCTCGCCCTCGCCTCTCGCGTGCAGATGCTCATTGTTGACGAAGCCTTCATGGACGCCGGGCCGGCAGGTCATAGCCTCGCGGGCGATACGGCGCGGGGCAACGTCGTCGTGCTGCGGTCCTTCGGCAAGTTCTTCGGCCTGCCGGGCCTCAGGCTCAGCTTCGCGCTCGCCACGCCCGGCATCGCCGCCTGGCTTCGCGCGGCGCTCGGGCCCTGGCCCGTGTCGGGCGCGGCACTCGCCATCGGCGCCGAGGCACTCGCCGACAAGGATTGGATCGAGACGACGCGCAGCACGCTTGCAACCAGCGCCAAGCGACTCGACTCCATGCTGAGCAATGCGGGATTGAAGGTTCTCGGCGGCACGGCGCTGTTCCGTCTCGTCGAGACGGCAAGCGCGGGTAGCCTCTTCATGCAGCTCGGTCAGGCGGGCATCCTGGTGCGCCGCTTCGACGAGCGGCCGGAGTGGCTGCGGTTCGGACTGCCGGGCAGCGAAGCGGATTGGCAGCGGCTCGAAGCGGCGCTCGCATCAGCATCCGTCAGCGTTCGGTCCTAGCGGAGCTTAGTGGGCCCAGCGGCGCGCGTGCTGCGTCGCGCTCTCGATATTGCCCTGCGCTTCCTCGGGCAGGAGCCGCGCGATCACGCCCATGGCAAGCTCCACGGAGATGTCGCTGCCGCCGCAATCCTTGAGTTGCTGACGCAGCCAGCCGTAGATCTCCTCGTCGCCGGACTTGAGACCGACGGCGATCTCCTCGAGCATCCGTACCAACGATTCTGCCGCCATAGCGCCCCTCCATCGCGCCGGGCCGCGTCGGCCCGAGGATTACCGCGGGTCGCCCCGCGATGCGCTCTCCCGACTCAGGATGATACTCCTGTTTGGCGGCAAGGACGTTGCTAAGCGGCCACAGTGGCGAGACTTTTTCGCATCAGTGGTCGTTGGGCCCCATGAAGGGGATCAGCCCCACGGAGCCGGTGCTGGCGGGCTCGGACTCGCTCGGGCCGAGCGCCATAGCGCCGCCGAGACCCGACGGATTGGGCCGGCAGTAATGCCGCCCGCGGGAAGCGTTGGTGACGAGCAGGTCCACATGGAAATGATTGTAGTGGTAGCGGTCACTGCCTGGCCCGAGCACGGTGTAGAACTCGCGGCAGGCGCCGGCGAACACTTCGCGCAGGAAGGCCTGCTCGCGCGGGCTGCCGCGCCACCAGCCTTGGACTACCGTGATCACCTCGCCCGAGGCGAGCCGGAAGCCGGCGATGTCGAGGGCATTGCCGTAGGCGTGCTCGGAGAGATGACCGCGCCGCTTGCCGTTCCGCCCGCGGCAGCTATAGGAGGCGATCTGCTTGACCTCGACGACCTGGCTGCCGAACTGGCGATAGGCCGCTGGCTGGACGGATTGATGCAGCCAGCGATCGAGTGCGGCGGTCATCGGGCAGCCGATGGTTGCGGTCGGCGTGATCGCGACCCTGCCGCCAAGCGCGCCGGAGACCTTGAGAGGTGTGTTGATGCCGCAGGCGCTTGCGCCGCTGATCCGGGACGTCGACTGGACGTAAGGCGAGGCCCTGACCGCTCCGCTCGACAAGCAGGCGGCTTCCGCCTTGTCACGCCAAGCGGCGCGATCCTCGCGCGGCACGCTGCCGCCGCCGCAGCCGTAAGCGAATGCGGCCAGCGTCAAGCACGCTACGAGATACGCGACCCGTGCCCCCACCATGGGTCAGACCTTGGCGCAAGGGTCTGAACAATCCTTTTATGGATGTTAACGGGGGTGCAAGGAACTGCTTCGCCCCTTGCGCCCACAGTCGGCGCGAGACCGGTCTCAGGGATAACCGGCCTCGCGCCGCAACCGGGGGGAACCCCGGCTCGTCAACCAATCGACCTCAACTACCAGTCAACTTGGGCGCGCGCGCCGAAGCCCTTGATGTTCGCGCCGTTGTTCTGGTTCGCGCCGTCCAGGAACCCGCCCTTGATGTCGGATTCGCTATAGGCGAACTGGAAGCGCATGTTGCTGTTGAGCCACCAGTTCAGGGCGATCAGCCAGGTCTCCTGCTCGCCGCACATCGTGCAATCCGACATGAAGGCCGCCTTGTCGGTCAGGTCGAGGACATCGTACCGCCCGGCAAGCTGCCAGGCGCCATAGCCGCCCTTGAACACCGGGTTGTAGACCTTGGGCCGGCCGAGGATGCCGTCCTGATAGGTCTGCTTGCCGCCGAAGAACCAGCTCGCCTCGGCATACCAGCCGTCATAGGTCGGGTTGGGATTGGGCCCGAACAGGCCGGCGGAGTCGGCACTCAGCTGGGTGTACTCGCCCTGGAGCGAGAGCTGGTTCCAGATCACCAGGCCCTCCAGGCCGAAGAAGGTATCCTGGTCGAAGATCTGCGGCGTCGCGATGAAGCGATCGGCGAGGTGGAGATCGGCGCCGCGCGTGCGGTAGCGGAAGAACTGATCTTTGGCCCGAACCGGGTCCGTTCTCAGATCGGTCGCGCCATGGCGCTCGCGCCAGCTCGTGCCGAAATGCACCGTCGAGGTGTCGTTGTTGATCGGCGCCAGAGTGAGGCGCGCGGCGCCGGTCTTGACGTCGTCCGCCCAGTCCTCCTCGTCGGAGGCGGTCGGCCCGAAGATGCCGGCCGCCAGCGTCCAATGGTCTCTGACGAACCAGGCCCCGGCACCGGTGTTGCGGGAGAATCCCCACGCTTCGGTGAAAGCGGCGCGCTCCATGACGCTCAGATAGTTGGCGCTGCCGGTCTGCTCGAGGCCGTTGGGCGTTTTGAAATAGCCGAAGCGCAAGTTGAGGCCGTCGGCGAGGCCGGTATATTCCAGATAGGCGTCGTTCAACGACACCGAGTCGTTGGCGAAGTCGGCTTCGACGATGTAGTTCACTTGGCCCCAGACCACGCCTTGCACGCCGAGGCGCGCGCGCCTGATCTCGGTGGCGCTCACATCGGGCTGGCCGGTGATGCGGTAATCCTGGTCGATCGCGTTGTAGTCGGCCTGAACGCGGCCGCGCACCTTCATCTTGAACTTGCCGTCGGCGCTGGAGAATTCAGGCGCGCCCCGCCACCTGACCTTCAGGTCGAGATCGCTGCTGCTGCTGCCACCGCCGCCGCCGCTACTGCCGGCGCCGCCCGCTTTGGCCGCCGCGGTCTGCGCTGAAGCGGCAGCCGCCTTGGCCGAGGCGACCTCGCGTTGCAGCTCCTTCACCTGCTCCTGCACCGCGCGCAAGGCCGCTTCGAGCTCCTGCACGTCCGCCGCCTTAGCCGAAGGCGCGCCAACGGCCAGCATCCCGACGGCGACGGCGCCGGCGAGTAGACGGATTCCCACCCCGGTTATTGTAGTCATGACAGTCCCCCGTTTGCGCGCAGTTCCTATGGACCTGCGCTTGATTGAACCCATCAACTGCCGTCGATGGGGTGGCCTGCGCGCGCAAACTCCTCTCGGATTACGGCGTGTGCGCGCGCATGTGCACGCCGGTAAGCAGTCGCGATGTCTCGGCCGAACGCAGTCACCTCGGCACCGCCGCCGCCGGCTCCGCCCGGCAGCGTGCTGATGACGACGCGGTCGAACATTTTGTTGAGGGCGTCGGCGAGCAACCACGCCCGCCGATAGGACATGCCCATGGCCCGCGCAGCGCCCGAGATGGAGCCGCTGCGCTCGATGGCCTCGAGGAGCTCGATCTTGCCGGGGCCCAGCACCAATCCAGGCTTCACGGTGATGCGGAGTTGCGGGCACGACCGCCCGCCCCGCTTTGCCCTCGCAGAGCGCTTTCCAGGTGCGGCAGTGCTCATCGGCAATCCCCCCAACCGCTATATCGTACCGTATATAGCGAGATTGGACACCGAAACTTCGCCGGCCTTTTGAATCAGCGCGTCACTGTGTCAGGCGAGCAACAGCCAAAGGCCCATGAGGATCAGTGCCGCGGTCCAGACCAGATCGAGCTTGATCCAGCGCCACCTGCCGGAGGCAAGTCCGGCCCATTGATAGACCGCGAGCGCGACGGCGCCGGTCGTGACCAGCATGGCGAGACTATGCACCAGCACCGCGAGCGAAGCGGTCCACAGCGAGGCTGCCGCCGGCATGTGATGCGCGTGCTCGTGACCCGCCGCGTGCAGCGGGGTCAGCACCGGCAGCAGCATCACGCCGGCGCCATGCGCCATCGCCATGGCGAAGGACCAGGCGGCGAGGCCGGCAAGCCCGGTGGTCAGGCCGATGCGCAGGCGATGCCGGTGTCCGAAGAGCGCATGATAGACGCCCCAGGCGATCAGCAGCCCGCCGCAGACGAGCCGATAGCTGCGCGGATCGACGGCCGAGCCGAGCGCGATCGCCGCGTAGACGACGACCGCGATCGCCGCCGCGTGGCCGAGCGCGATGGGAGCGAGCGCGACGAGAACAGCGCGCCGGCTCTTGCGGTAGAGGCCGAGCGCCACCGCGAACAGCCAGCCCATGGCCGGGTTGATGCCGTGAAAGGCGCCGAGCGCGATCAGCGCAAGCCATGGTGTGAGGTTGGACATGCAGGTCCGCCCCTTCCAGTGTCATTGCCCGGCTTGGCCGGGCAACCCAGTACTCCTGGGCGCTCGACGCTTACTGGATTCCCGCTTTCGCGGGAATGACACCGTGCGGCGGTTATGGGAAGGCTACGATCTGATCGTTCAGGGGAAACTCGTTCTCATGCGGGCCGGCGAGCGCCGCCTTGTCGATCTCTACGACACCGCCCTTGAACAATGGGTCCTCATCGGTGACGCGGCCCTCGCCCGTGAAGGCCGTGAACACATAAGGCAGGCCGTTGGAGGTCAGCGGCGAAGGGCTGTCCATGATGTGGAAATGGAGATGCGGCGTGTCGGTGTTGCCGGTGTTGCCCAGCAGGCCGAGCACCTGTCCGGTCTTCACCGCGTCGCCGACCTTTACCTTGAGGCTGCCCGGCTGCATATGCGCGTAGAAAGCGTAGCGGCCCTCGCCGATATCGACGACAACGTGGTTGCCGGCAGCCATCTGGATCGTCGCGCCTTCGGGTAGCTTGCCCGGCACCTGCTCGGGCAACCCGTCCTCGGTGCCGACCACCGTGCCGTCAGCCACGGAATAAATCTCGTCGCCGAAATAGGCGTAGTCCGCGACCTCTTTCATGTCGCCGTCATACAGCATGTCCTTGTCGTTTAACTGCACGAAGTCGATGGCGAAGCGCTCGGAGACGCGGATCGAACCATTGATCGGCAGCGTGGCGCCGCGGTGATAGCTGGGCGGCGTGCAGCAGCCGCCGCCGATCACCCAACGCTTGCCCTTGAGCGGCGCCGCGACGACGACGGCGCCGGGACCGACCGACAGCGCATCGGTGGTGAAGACCAGCTCCTGCTTGGGCGCCGGCGCGGGGTCGCGGTCATTCTCCTTGTCGCCGGCGTCACCGGCGGGCGCGACCTCGATGTCGAAGCGATGCTTGAGCGCCTTCGGAACGCTTGCATCCTTGGCGAGGGTCACATCGAAAAACAGGATGCCCGAGCCGGCGCCGGGAACGTCGGTCCCTTTGCCGCCGCCGTTCAGCTTGAACATCTCGGCGAGGCGATCGCCTTCGAGCGTGTAGAGCACCGTGCCGCTCGCCGCATCCAGGGTCTCGACCTTCTTCAGCGCGACGGGCGTGCCCGCCATGTTCAAGAGCACGAGCTCGTAGGCGAGATGCTGCTGGTCGTCGGACGCGAGCACGGGCTGAGGCGGCGCGACCGGCATCGCCACGAGCGGCGCGAGCACGTCTTCCGCGAGGACGGCAGGCGCGGAGCCCAACGCGACGCCGATTGCGACCACAAAAAGAGTACAGCGTCCGAACATCATCGCTCCTCCCCTAACAACCGTCATGGCCGGGCTTGGCCCCGCCATCCACGATTTACGGCCGCGCCGCTTGCCCAATCGTGGATGCCCGGCTCAAGGCCGGCATGACGAACGATTTGAGGCTAGTGTACCCCATCCAAGGCCAGACGCTCCATGAGTGACTAAACCCCCAGCGCCTTGCGGGCCTTGGCGGTGATCGATTGGCGCGTGCTGAAGAACCCATCCCACGGATCGCGCTTCAGGCGCTTTAGCCGCGCCGGCATGGTGGCGACGCTGTAAGGCGCGCCGCTGGTCAGCGCCTTCAGCTCGTCCCAGGCGAGCGGCGTGGTGACCGGCGCGCCCTTCTTGGCACGTGTCGAGTAGTTGGCGATGGATGAGCCGCCGCGCTGGTTACGCAGATAGTCGACGAAGATCTTGCCGACGCGCGTCTTCTTGAGCGGGTTTGCCGTGTAGCGGTCGGGGCGCGCGGCGACCAGCGCGTCGGCGACCGCCTTGGCGAAGGCCTTGACCTCCGGCCAGCCGAGCTTCGGCGTAAGTGGCGCGACGAGATGCAGGCCCTTGCCGCCGGTCGCCTTGAGGAAGCTCTTGAGGCCGAGGTCCTCGAGGAACGCCCGTACCTCTACCGCCGCTGACTTGAGCACGGCGAAGTCGAGCTCCTCGTCCGGATCGAGATCGAACACCAGGCGGTCGGGCTTGTCGATATGCTTCAACGACACGCCCCAGTCGTGGATCTCCAAGGTTCCGATCTGGATGAGCCCGAACAGGCCCTTCTCGCTGTCGATATAGAGGTAAGGCTTCTTGCTCTCGCCGCCGGCGATCGGGATCTGCTTGATCGCGTCGCTCATGCCCTTCATGGCGTGGCGCTGGAAGAAATGCTGGCCGTCGATGCCGTCGGGACAGCGCACCAGGCTGATCGGCCGATTGGCGACATATCTCAGAATGTGCGGCGCGATCGTCGCGTAGTAGCGCGCGATGTCGAGCTTGGTCAGGCCGATAGCCGGGTAATACAGCTTGTCCGGGTTGGTCAGCTTGATGCCGTCGAAATCGTCGCTGGCGCGCGAGCGCGCTTGTGCCTTGGTCGCCATGTCGTTCTCCTCGCGCTCGGACCGCTCGCGATGCACGTCGGCCGCCTTCTTGTCCTGGCGCAGGCCCTGGAAGGATGGATGGCGCAGCCTGCCGTCGCGCGTCCATTCCGTGTAGTTGATCTGGCAGACGAGCTTCGGGTCGAGCCACACCGCGTTCTTCATCTCCGCGCGCGGCACCTCGACGAAGGGCGAAGTCTTGCGCTCGAGCGGCTTGAACTTGCGGGCAAGCTCGCTGAGATCGGCGGCGGCGAAGCCGGTGCCGACCTTGCCGGAATAGATCAGCTTACCGTCCTCGAACGTGCCGAGCAGCAGCGCGGAGAACGGCTTGCCCTTCACGTCGGAGGGCTTGTAGCCGCCGATCACGAACTCCTCGCCATGGCCGCATTTGATCTTGAGCCAATCCTTACCGCGGCCCGAGCGGTAAGGCGCATCGGCGCGCTTGGAGATGATGCCTTCGAGCCCTTGCGCGCAGGCGGCGGCGAAGAACTCATCGCCCGAGCCCTGCACATAGTCCGAGTAGACGAGGTAGGGCGAGATACCCTTTTCGGACATCAGCTCGGAGAGCTTGGCGCGGCGCGCCGTGAGCGGCTTGGCGCGCCAGTCCTTGCCGTCGAGATTGAGCAGGTCGAACACGAAATAGCGGATCGCGGGATCAGGCGTGTCGATATGCTCCTGCAGCGATTTGAAGTCGGTAATGCCGTCCGGCTTCACGTAAGCGATCTCGCCGTCGAGCAGCACGGTTTCGGCCGGGAAGGTGAGCATCGCTTGCGCGACCGCCGGGAAGCGCCGCGTCCAGTCGAGCCCGCTCCGGCTGAACAGGGTGACCGCGTCGCCCCATTTCCGCGCGACGATGCGGTAGCCGTCGAACTTCACCTCATGCAGCCAGCCCGGCCCGTCAGGGACCTCGCTGTCGAGCGTGGCGAGTTCCGGCGCTACGAACGCGGGCGCTTTGCCGCGGGGGACTTTCGCGCGGGCCTTGCCGTCACTTTTCGCGGTGCCGGAGTTTTTTTTTGAGCCTGGTTGGAGCTCCAGACGGCGGAGTCGGCGCCCGTCTCGATCTGGTCCATGGTGCGGCCGGTCTTCACGCTCGTCAGATGGATCGCGGTCGGCTCAACCCCGTCGCCCGCCGCCTCGTCGCGCTTCTTGATCAGGAGCCAGTTCTCGCGCTTGCCGCCGGTACGGTCGTTCTTCATGCGCACCAGCACCCAGTCGCCGTTCAACCGGTGGCCGTGCAGGCGGAACTTGAGGTCGCCCTTGGCGAGGCCCTCGTCGGGATCGCTAAGCGCCTCCCAGGTGCCTTCGTCCCAGATCATCACCGGGCCGCCGCCATATTCGCCCTTGGGGATCACGCCCTCGAAGCCGCCATATTCGAGCGGGTGGTCCTCGGTCCTGACCGCAAGACGCTTCTCGCGCGGATCGAGGCTCGGACCTTTGGTCACCGCCCAGCTTTTCAGCACGCCGTCATGTTCGAGGCGGAAGTCGAAATGCGTGCGGCGCGCGGCGTGCTTCTGGATGACGAAGCTGTTGCCCTTTTTCTTGCCGCGCTTGGCGCCGGGCTCGGGCGTCTTGGAGAAGTCGCGCTTCTCCTTATAGCTGGCAAGCGGGTCCGGCCCTGTCGTGCGCGCCATGATCTTAAGCCGACTTACGCTTGGGCGCGCTCTTGGCGGCCTTCTTGCTATTGGCCGCGCTGCCGCGTTTCGCCGGAGTCTTGGCCGCAGATGTCTTGGCGGGCGCTGCGCCCTTGCCCTGCTGCACGCTCTTCTTGAGCGCATCCATGATGTTGATGACCTTGGCGGTGCCCGGCGTCTCGGTGACGATCTCAGGGGCGCGGTTCTCGATCTTGGCGTTGATCAGCTCCCACACGGCCTCGGTGTACTCGTCCTTCAGTTGCTCGGGCTCGAACTTGCCGGCCTTGCGCTTGACCAGCTCCTTGGCGAGGTCGAGCGCTTCCTTGTCGACCTTGACCTCGTTGATCTCCTTGAACAGCGGCTCGGCGGAGCGGATCTCGTTGGCGTGGCGCAGGACTTCGAGCAGCAGCCCTTTGCCGAAGGGCTTGATGGCGACGATGTTGCCATGGCCGCGCAGGATGAACTGGCCGACGCCGATCTTGCCCGTATCCTTCAGCGCCTTGTGCAGGATAGTGTAGCCCTCGTCGGCCATGTCGCCGTCGGGCATGAGGTAATACGGCGTCTCGTAATAGCGGTCGTCGATCGCGTCCTCGTCGACGAAGCGGACCAACTCGATGGTCGACTTGGCCTCGAGCTTCAGCTCGTCGACCTCCTTCTGGTCGATCAGGACATATTTGCCCTTCTCGTATTCGTAGCCCTTGGTGATCTCTTCGTTCTCGACCGGGCCTACGCCCGGCGCGATCTTCTGGTAGCGGATGCGCTTGCCGCTCGGCTCGTGGATCTGATGAAGCTCGATGCGCCGCTCCGACGTGGTCGCCGGGAACAGCTTCACCGGAATGTTGACCAGAGAGAGCCGCAAATGGCCGGTCCAATACGCGCGGGGCGCCGCCATGCTCGTTACTCCTTACCGATCCCGGCCGGACAGCTTGGGGCCAGGTCAATCGCCGACAGTATAACCACTTTCGTTAAGCATGCGTTCGAGGGCTTCGGGGAAAGTCAGCGTGATCATCTGGCCCGGACATTCGCCGTCCGTGTCGAGCGCCTGGGTGCAGGTCTCGAGCCCCCAGGTCGAAGCCTTGTCGTAATGGGCGAGCATGAGCTGCCAGGCCTCCTTGCCCTCGCCGAGCAGGCTCTTTTCCGCGACATAGCCCGCGAGGAAGCCGTTCACGTCGTCCTCAGGCACGTTCTCGATGATGTTCTTGAGCCAGGCCTCGTGTGCCTTGCGGAAGCGCGGCTCCCGGCTCACGTCCTTCACCTTTCCGTCCTCGACGGCCAGCACCTGAAGCGGCGTCTCCGAGCAGGCATAGCAGGCGAAGGTGTAGAGGAAGGCATTGTCGCGGGTCTCGAACTCGTAGCGGCCGTCATTGTCGAGATCGACCGCGAGCATCGGCCCGCCGTCGAAATCGCCGATATCGAGCTCGCTCCAGCTCGACCCGTCGGCACTTGACTGGAGCACGCTCGTGATGGAGCAGCAATGCGCGCCGCCCGTGTAGAACGAGACCACGACCTCGGGATGCGGGTTGCCGGGATCGAGTTCGGCGATCTGCACGCTGACCGGCGGGTCGCCGAAGCCGATCGGCTCGCCTTCGAGCTTAGCAACCTCCTTGCCGTCGGCGAACACGGTGACCACCGGCGCGTAGGTCGTGTCGCCGTCCTCGCTCGTGTCCTTGATGTAGGTGAGCGTGGCCTTGACCGCGCCTTGCGAAGTCTCCTCCGGCTGCGGACCTGAGTCTTCCTCGCCGCCGCCGGCCTCGATCTTCGGCGCGCTGTCGCCAGGCTCGATGTCGGGCACGTCGAGATATTTGGCATCGAGCCGCTTGACCGCCTCGGCCAGTGTCTCGGCGGCGGCGGACCCCGCATGCGCCATCGAGACGGCCGAAACCAGCACCGCCAGGCAAACCCCTCTCATCGCGATCATGCGCAGACTCTCCACCCGCAACTTGCGACCCGCCGCGATCATTCTAATCCGCATGAGCGCGAATTTCACCGCCCCCGCGCGCTAGCCTGCATCGATCTTGCGCCGTCGGGCGTTTAGCGCATGCTGGTGGGCGCGTCCCTCGGAGAGCAAGGACGAAACATGAACAAGCCAGACAGGATCGCGGAAGCGCTCGAACCGGCTGTGGTCATAACCGGCGCAACGCAAGGCATCGGCCGGGCGCTGGCGCAGGAGTTCGCCCGGAACGGTCACACGCTTCTCCTGGTCGCCCGCGACGAAGCGGCGCTTGGCCGCACCGCGCAGGAGATCGCAACCCGGCACGGCACAAGGGTCGAGGCCGCATCGGAGGATTTGACCACCGAAGCCGGTTGCGCCGGGGTCGAACAGGCGCTCCGGCACTACGGCCTCTATGCGGACGTGCTGGTCAACAACGCGGGCACGATGGAGGCCGGCTTCTTGCAGGACGCCGACCGCGCGCGGATGCTGGCGCTGGTCGATCTCAATGCGCGCGCCGTGCTCGACCTGACGCTCCGCTTCCTGCCCGGCATGGTAGCTCGCGGCAAAGGCGGCGTGCTCAACGTGTCCTCGGTCGAAGGCTTCATGCCGGTGCCCTATCAGGCGGCCTATGCCGCCACCAAGGCGTTCGTGCTGTCGTTGAGCCGCGCGCTTCGCTACGAGCTTTCAGGCAGCGGGGTGCGCGTCTCGGTGCTTGCGCCGGGCGCGACCGACACGATGATCCACGCGCGCGGCGGCGCAGAGCATGCCCGCTACGTGACCCTGTTCCCGACCATGCCGCCTGACGAGGTGGCGCGCACCGCCTATCAGCAGTTCGCGCGGGGCAAGGCCGTCATCGTGCCGGGCTGGCTCAACCGCGTCTACGCGGTCATGCAACGCTTCGTGCATCCCGCAATTCTGTTGCCGGTGGTCGGCTGGATGTTCCGCGTGCGCGACGCGCAGGGCAACGTGCAATGGCCGCGATCGGTCGCGGCGCGCCCGGCGTCGGACGCGCGGCGCGCGCGGGAGCGCAACCTCTCGCGGTAAACGGGGTGATCAGTCCCCCTACGCTTTACGCGCTTCGGGGGCCACTCCTACGCCCAAGATGCGTTTTCGGGTGGCATGCCACCCGAAGCCCGTAGGGCGTAGGGTGGTGGAGCCGGACGGGATCGAACCGACGACCTCAGCAGTGCGATTGCTGCGCTCTCCCAACTGAGCTACGGCCCCTGATGCCGGGCATTTAGGGATTGGCCTTCCGGCCTGTCAAGCGAGGGCCCTGCAGTTTTGCTGGGGTGCCGGGCGCGGCCCATAGCCTAAGGCTTGCCGTTCTGGGCCCCACTCAGCTAGATGATCGAGGCCCGCGAGGAGGGGTCTTTGATGGTGCCTTTGATCGGATTCATCGCTCTCGTGATCGACCTCTTTATCTGGGTCGTCATCATCAGCGCGATCTTCAGCTGGCTGATCGCCTTCAATGTGGTCAATACCTCGAACCGGTTCGTCTATTCCGTGGGCGAGATGCTCTACCGCGTGACCGAGCCGGCGCTCCGGCCGATCCGCCGCTTCCTGCCCAATCTCGGCGGCATCGACATTTCGCCCGTGATCCTGATCCTGGGCCTCCTGTTCTTGCGCGACGTGGTGCTGCTCGGCTGGATCCTGCCGGCGGTCTCATCGCCCTCAGGGCTTTGAGCGCTCGCACACTCAACCTCCGCCGCACCAGGACCGGCGTGCTGCTGCCGGTGCGGCTCACGCCGAAATCCGGGAAGGACGAGATCACCGGCCTCGAGGCTTTCGGCAACGAGACCGTGCTGAAGGCGCGCGTGCGCGCAGCGCCCGAAGGGGGGCGCGCCAACGCGGCGCTCGAACGGCTGATTGCGGATTGGCTCGACGTGCCGCCGTCTTCGGTGACGGTAGCGCAGGGCGGCAAGTCGCGGCTCAAGCAGATCGCGATCGCGGGCGACGCCGATGCGCTTGTGCGCCTGATCGCCGAGCGCGTTGCAAAGCTGCGGTAGCTAGCCTCAACCATCCCGCTTGTCATTGCCCGGCTTGGCCGGGCAACCCAGTAAGCACCGCCCTGAGGACAGCACTTACTGGGTTCCCGCCTTCGCGGGAATGACAACGGCGACGTTTGGTGCACTACACCGACGCCGCTTTGATCTCCGCGACGATGGCGTCAGCGGCGGCGCGCGGGTCCGGCGCGCGGGTGATGGGACGGCCGACGACGAGATAATCCACGCCCGCCTTGATCGCGGCCCCCGGGGTCACCACACGGGTCTGGTCCTGCGTGTCGGCGCCTGCTGGGCGGATGCCGGGCGTGACGATCATGATCTGCCGCAAGCGCTCGCGCAGCGCGCGCGCCTCCTTGCCGGAGGCGACGACGCCATCGAGACCGCCGTCCCGCGCCAGCATGGCGCGCCGCATCACCACGGCGAGCGGCGCCTCGTCGATGCTTTGCTCGGCGAGGTCGGCGCGCGACAAATTGGTGAGCACCGTCACGCCGAGCAGCTTGAGCGGCGCATCGCCCCGGCCGCGCACGGCGGCGGCGATCGTCTTGCGGTCCATCGCATGCACGGTGAGAAAGGCCGCGCCGCTTGCGGCGATCACCGCCGTGGCGCGCTCGACCGTCGCCTCGATGTCGAGGAGCTTCGCATCGACGAACACCGCGCGGCCTTGACGCGCCAGCTCCTTGGCCAGCGCGAAGCCACCGGAGAACAGCAGCTCGAGCCCGATCTTGTAGACGCCGACGCTGTCGCCCAGCGTCTCGATCAGCGCCTTCGCCTGGTCGACGCTCGGCACGTCGAGCGCGACGATCAGCTTGTCGCGGGGCTCCATCATGAGCTTGCGAACCTCTTGGCGGCGATGGCGAGCGCCTCGATCACATTGGCGCAAAGCTTCTGCTGCGCCTCGTCCTTGAGGCTGCCATCCTCCTCGAAGGCATTGGCGGCGCGCGGCAAAGCGATCTGCTGCGGGATCACGGGCGCACCGAGGCCGACCGCGAGGATCTGGCGCAATTGCAGCAGGCTGCGCATGCCGCCGTAATAGCCGGGAGAGGCGCCGCCGATGGCGAACACGCGGCTCTGGAACACTTCGAGCCCGCTCTCGCCCTTGGCGCGCACGCGGCTCACCCAATCGAGCGTGTTCTTGAGCAGCGGCGTGACCGAGGCGTTGTATTCGGGGCTCGCGATGAACACGCCGTCATACTCGCCGAGCAGCGCCTTGAAGGCGCGCGCCCGCTCGGGCGGACCGTCCTCGGCGTCGAGGTCGCCGTTATAGATCGGCATTGGATAGTCCTTGAGGTCGACGAACACGGCCTCGATGCCGTTGGCCTCGGCGATGTGGCGCCCGAGCCGCGCGAGCTTCTTGTTGTAGGAGCCCTCCCTCGCACTGCCGGCAAAGAACAAAAGTCGCATTCCCCCTCCCCTATTTGTCGTCGATCTCTTCGGTAAGCAGTCCGCCCTTCTCGATCCCAAACCAATGGCGGATGGGCACCGTGGCCGCCGCGGTGAGCGGGGTGGCAAGTGCGAGCCCCAAAAACCCGAACACAGCGCCGAACACGAGCTGGCTCAGGATGACGATAGCGGGCGGGAGCGCGACCGCGCGCGCCTGGATCAGCGGCGTCAGCAGATAGCTCTCGACGAATTGGATGATGGCGTAAAGTCCGAGCACCCAGGCGGCGAGCGTGAGGCTTTCGCCGCCGGCCACCAGCACCATCGGGACGGCGCCGATGATTGGCCCGAGATATGGGAGGAAGCCCGCGAGACCGGCGAACAGCGCGAGCGCGAAGGGATTCGGCACGCCGAGGAAGAGCAGGCCCACATAGACCATGGTGCCGATCAGAGCCATGGCGATGCCCTGCCCGATCAGCCAGCGCCGCAAGACGTCGCCCGTCTCGTAGAGCATGCCGAGGACCTCGTCGCGGCGCCCGTTGGGTGCGAAGCGCGAGGCGATCTCGACATAAGTGTGCGGATCGGCCGCGAGATAGACGCCGAAGAACAGCACGATCAAGCCGGCGCTTACGATCCCCACGATCGAGAGCGCAACGGAGGTAGCACCCGTGGCGATACCCCAGGGGCTCAAGAAGCCGCTGACCAGCTCGACGAGATCGACATTCTTGAGGAGTTGGGTCTGGTCGGCGTAGCGGATCACGCGCGCGGCAATGGTCTGCGCGCCTCTCGCGATCCTCGTCGCGAGATCGCCTAGCTGGTCCGCGAAGGACGGCCCGACCAGAAAGAACAGAGCGGTGAAGAACAGCCCGACGCCGAGCACGACGGCGGCAAGCATCAGGAGGCGCGGCAGGCCGGTGAGCTCGGCGAGCCCGCGGCTTGCGCTATAGAACACGATGGCGAGCAGAATGCCGGCGAAGGCAAGCAGCACCGCGGTCTGCGCGTACCAAAGGCCCAGCGCGAGCGCGGCGACGGCGAGCGCGGCGGCGGTCGCCTTGGCTGCCCTGCCCGCATCCCAGGTCTTAGGCTGCGCGGCCGCTTTGGGTCTTGCGCTTTGCGCTTTGCGCAAAGCCGGTTTGCTCGCCATGGCAATCGCTCGATGAGGCGCCGGACAGACTGATAACGTGCGCGGGCCGCTAACGTCCCGCCACTCTACGTCAAACGCCGAGCGGGCGGGTAGGCGCTATTCCCCGATGCCTTCGAAGAATTCCTTGACGCGCGCGAAGAAGCCGGTCGAGGCGGGGTTCGTGCTCGGGTTCGAGGCCTCCTCGAACGATTTGAGCAGCTCGCGCTGCTTGCGCGAGAGGTTCTTCGGCGTCTCGACGTCGACCTGGATGTAGAGGTCGCCCTGCTGCTTCGAGCGCAGCACCGGCATGCCCTTGCCCTTGAGCCGGAACTGCTTGCCGCTCTCGGTGCCTTCGGGAACCTTCACCCGCGTCCGGCCGCCGTCGATGGTCGGCACCTCGATCTCGCCGCTGAGCGCCGCCGTGGTCATGGCGATCGGCACGCGGCAGAAGAGATCGGCGCCGTCGCGCTGGAAGAACTCGTGCGGCCTGATCGACAGGAAGATGTAGAGGTCGCCGGGCGGACCGCCGCGCAAGCCCGCCTCACCCTCGCCCGCCAGCCTGATGCGCGTGCCGTCCTCCACGCCGACCGGAATGGTGACCGACAGCGTGCGCTCGCGCGTGACGCGGCCGGCGCCGTTGCAGGACGGGCACGGCGTCTCGATGATCTCGCCGCGGCCCTGGCAGGTGGGACAGGTGCGCTCGATGGTGAAGAAGCCCTGGCTCGCGCGCACCTTGCCGATCCCGTTGCACATGCGGCAGGTCGTGGGCGACGTGCCGGCCTTGGCGCCCGAGCCCGAACATTTGTCGCAAACGACGGAGGTCGGCACGCGGATCTGCGCGGTCTTGCCGGCATAGGCCTCGGCGAGGGTGATCTCCATGTTGTAGCGGAGGTCCTGCCCACGCTCGCGGCCCGAGCGCTGGCGCGGCCGACGCGCGCCCATGAACTCGCCGAACAGGTCGTCGAACATCGCCGACATCGAGGCCGAGAAGTCCGAGCCGAAGCCGAACCCGCCGCTTCCGCCCGGCAGGCCGCCGTCGAATGCGGCATGGCCGAAGCGGTCATAGGCGGCGCGGCGCTGCGGGTCTTTCAGCGCCTCGTAAGCCTCGTTGAGTTCCTTGAAGCGCTTCTCGGCGGTCGGGTCGCCGTTGCAGCGGTCGGGATGGCATTCCTTGGCGAGACGGCGAAAAGCAGCCTTGATGTCGGCGTCGCGGACGCCGCGCTGCACACCAAGTACGTCGTAATAGCACCTCTTTGCCATCACCCCTCCGGCCCTTTACGCCGCCGTATCACTTGGCGGCGCCAAGCCTCTTCTATTTGGGAAGGGCGGAACCTCTCGGCCCCGCCCCGCCATCGCGTTTTGCCGTTACGCCGACTTTTTGCCGTCGTCGTCTTTGACTTCCTCGAAGTCGACATCGACCACCTTGTCGTCGGGTCCGCCGGCGCTCGCGCCCGGCTGCGGGCCACCAGGACCGCCTGCCGCGCCGCCTTGCGCCGATTGGTACATCGCCTCGCCGAGCTTCATCGAAGCCTGCGCGACCGCGTCGATCTTGGTCTTGATCGCGTCCTGGTCGTCGCCCTGGATGGCCGTCTTGAGGTCGGCGACGGCCGCTTCGACAGTAGCCTTGTCGGCGGCCGCAACCTTATCGCCGAAGTCCGAGAGCATGCGCTCGGTCGAATGCACCAAGGCTTCCGCCTGGTTGCGCGTCTCGACCAGCTCACGGCGCTTCTTGTCGTCCTCGGCGTGGCTCTCGGCCTCCTTCACCATCCGATCGATATCGGCATCGGTGAGGCCGCCGGAAGCCTGGATGCGGATCGACTGCTCCTTGCCGGTCGCCTTGTCGGTCGCCGACACGTTGACGATGCCGTTCGCGTCGATGTCGAAGGTCACCTCGATCTGCGGCACGCCGCGGGGGGCCGGCGGAATGCCGACGAGATCGAACTGGCCGAGCATCTTGTTGTCAGCGGCCATCTCGCGCTCGCCCTGGAAGACGCGGATCGTCACCGCGTTCTGATTGTCCTCGGCGGTCGAGAAGACCTGGCTCTTCTTGGTCGGGATCGTGGTGTTGCGGTCGATCAGGCGCGTGAACACGCCGCCCAAGGTCTCGATGCCGAGCGAGAGCGGGGTCACGTCGAGCAGGAGCACGTCCTTGACGTCGCCTTGCAGCACGCCCGCCTGGATCGCGGCGCCGATCGCCACCACCTCGTCGGGGTTCACGCCCTTATGCGGCTCGCGGCCGAAGAAGTTCTTCACCGTCTCGACCACTTTCGGCATGCGGGTCATGCCGCCGACCAGGATCACCTCGTTGATCTCGGCGGGCTTGAGCCCTGCGTCCTTCAACGCGTTCTGGCACGGGCCGATGGTCTTCTGGATCAGGTCGTCCACCAGGCTCTCGAGCTTGGCGCGCGTGAGCTTCATGGTGAGGTGCTTCGGACCGGACGCATCGGCGGTGATGAAGGGCAGGTTGATCTCGGTCTGCTGGGTCGAGGAGAGCTCGATCTTCGCCTTCTCAGCCGCCTCCTTCAGGCGCTGGAGCGCGAGCTTGTCGCCGCGCAAATCGATGCCCGACTCCTTCTTAAACTCGCTCGCGAGGTAATCGACGATGCGCATGTCGAAATCCTCGCCGCCCAGGAAGGTGTCGCCGTTGGTCGACTTCACCTCGAACACGCCGTCGCCGATCTCGAGGATCGAAATGTCGAACGTGCCGCCGCCAAGGTCGTAGACGGCGATGGTGCCGGTCTTGCTCTTGTCGAGGCCGTAGGCGAGCGCCGCGGCGGTCGGCTCGTTGATGATGCGGAGAACTTCAAGCCCCGCGATCTTGCCGGCGTCCTTGGTCGCCTGACGCTGCGCGTCATTGAAATAGGCGGGCACCGTGATGACCGCCTGCTCGATCTTCTGACCGAGATGCGACTCGGCCGTCTCCTTCATCTTCTGAAGGATGTAGGCGGAGATCTGCGAGGGGGAATATTTCTTGCCGTGGGATTCGACCCAGGCGTCGCCGTTGTCGGCGCGGACGATCTTGTAGGGGACGAGACCCTTGTCCTTCTCGACCATCGGGTCGTCGTAGCGACGGCCGATTAGGCGCTTGATGGCGAAGAAGGTGTTCTCGGGATTGGTGACGGCCTGGCGCTTGGCCGGCAGGCCTACGAGGACCTCGCCGTCGTCCGTGAAGGCCACCATCGACGGGGTGGTGCGGATGCCTTCCGCGTTCTCGATGACTTTGGGAGCCTTGCCCTCCATCACCGCAACGCATGAGTTGGTGGTGCCGAGATCGATACCGATCACTTTCGCCATTTCAACGACCTCTCTTTCTGGCAGACCGTGCGGGCCCTCAAGCGGCACCCAAGCAATGCGCGCGCCTTGATCACTGGCGTCGCGCCGGTCCCCAATTGCGGCGCGCCCGCCGACTCCTCCGGCAGGGTTCCGCGGTTATATAGGAGGCAACCCTATGGCCCGCAAGGAGAAGCGGGGCCCGGGTTGCAGCGGGACTGACCCACGTCACGTAAGGCGCTTCCAGGCGGCGATCAGGATCGGCGTGAGGCAGTAATAGCGGCCGTCCTCGCCGGCTTCCGCCATGTCCTGCTTGAAGGCTTCCGCGCGGACCGGATCGGCGATTCCGAGCTCGACCGCCGAAGCGAACAGGCTTTGGTAAACGCCGATCAACATTTGCGCCATGTCCTTGAGCGGGATGAACTTCGCGGTCGCCTCGGTGCCGTCGGGAAGCCCTAGGCCCGCAGCCTCGAACTGGGCGGGAAGCTGGCGGCCGGCACGCAGGTTCCGGCCATACGCCCTGAACACGCCCTCGAACATGCGGTTGAACTCGGCCATGGCCGGGCATGGCGGCTCGATGCCGATCGAGCCGAAATCGAATTCCTGCGCGGCGATGACGCCGCCGGGCTTTACCCACGACGCCATCTTCTCAAGCGCCGCCACCGGCTCCAGCATGTGCATGAGGAACAGCCGGCAATAGACGAGGTCGAACGGTGCGCCGGGCGGCTTCTTGAGCTTCAGGAGGTCGCCCGCGACCATCTCGAAATTGCCGCCGCCTTGCGCGCGAAGATCGGCGAGCGCTTGCGCGCCGAGCGTGGCGTCGATCTCGATGCCTGTGACGCGACCTTCTGGGCCGACGCGGCCCGCCATCAGCCGCATCACCGATCCGGGGCCGGCGCCCACGTCGAGGCAGCTCATGCCGGGGGCAAGGCCCACGCAGTCGAGCACCGTCTCGGTCGCCTCGCGCCACATCGCCGCCTGTTCGCGCAGGCGCTCATATTCGGCGGCGTCACGCGCATGGATATAGCCGTCGGGATTGACCTTCAGGGCTTGGCTCAAGGCGCGGACCTGCCTCCTCTGCGGGCGATGCGCTATAGGACGGTGAGGTTAAGGCAGAGGTGGGGCGGAGCAAAGGCGCCGTGCAGCATTATCCGCAAGTGTTGGACCGGGAAGCACAACAGGCCCTGCTCGCCGCGCTGCGCGCGGTGATCGAAGCGGCGCCGCTTTTCACGCCGACCATGCCGCGTTCCGGCAAGGAGATGTCGGTGCGCATGACGAATTGCGGACCGCTCGGCTGGGTGACCGACAAGGAGCGCGGCTATCGCTACCAGGCGACGCACCCGGTGACGGGACGGCCGTGGCCGGCGATGCCCGGCATGCTGCTCGACCTCTGGCACGAGCTGGCGGACTATCCGCATCCGCCCGAGGCCTGCCTCGTGAATTATTACGCGGGCGCGGCCAAGATGGGCCTGCACCAAGACCGTGACGAGGAGGATTTTGCCGCGCCGGTGCTATCGGTGTCGCTCGGTGATACGGGTCTGTTTCGCGTCGGCGGCCGCTCGCGCAAGGACCCGACACAGAAATTCGAGCTGCGCTCAGGCGACGTGTTCGTGCTGGGCGGCGAGGGCCGGCTTGCCTATCACGGCATCGATCGCATCCTGCCTGGGACCTCGGACCTGCTTCCCGAAGGCGGGCGGTTCAATCTGACCCTGCGCCGCGTGACGCTGCCTGGGTGATTTTGCTGACCACCCAACCACCTTTGTCATGGCCGGGCTTGTCCCGGCCATCCACGATTTGGTCGTGCCACTTTCAAATCGTGGATGCCCGGCTCAAGGCCGGGCATGACGGTTGAGAGTTGGGCGAAACCGATCAATCCCCAGGTGGGAAGTCGTCGTTGGCGGCACGGCGCGCCTGCCCGGACTGGCCGTTGCCGTCGGAGGCCTTGCCGCCCCCTTTCGCCACCGCGACCAGCGCAGGCCGCAAGCAACGGTCGCCGATCGTGTAGCCCGCCTGCATGACATCGACCACCGTGCCCTCGGGCACATCGGGGTTCGGCACCTCGTACATCGCCTGCTGCGTGTTCGGATCGAAACGCTGGCCGAGCGGTTCGATGCGGGTCACGCCGTGGCGCTCGAGCACATTGAGCAACTCGCGCTCGGTCAGCTCGACGCCTTCGAGGAAGCTTTTGAGCGCTGGGTCCTGGGCCGCGGCCTCGGCCGGAACGTGGTCGACGGTGCGCTTCAGGTTGTCGCCGATGGTCAGCACGTCGCGCGCGAAATTGGAGATGGCATAGCGCGCGGTGTCGGCCTTCTCGCGTTCGGTGCGCCGGCGCAAATTCTCCATCTCGGCCATGGCGCGCAGCAGCCGGTCGCGCAGCTCCGCGTTCTCCACGGCGAGCGCGTCCGCCTCCGCGGGCGCGGCGGCCTCGCTGGCGTCTTGCGGCTCAGATCGCGGGGCACCGGCCTTCTTGGCCTGACCCTCGCTCTCGTCACGCGGATCGGTCGTCTCGTCGGACATGTTCGCCGAACGTTGCTGTTAGCGTTGAGGTTCAGCCGGATATCGACCGGGAAGGCGCAAAAATCAAGTCACAAGGCGCCCGAGCAGCCGGGCGGTGTAATCAACCATCGGGATAATGCGCGCGTAATTGAGCCGGGTCGGGCCGATCACGCCGAGCACGCCGACGATCTTCTGCTCGGTGTCCTCGAAGGGCGAGACGATCAGCGCCGAGCCAGAGAGCGAGAACAGTTTGTTCTCCGAGCCGATGAAGATGCGCACGCCCTCGGCCCGCTCGGCGAGCCCGAGCAACTGGATCAGGTCCTTCTTGGCATCGAGGTCCTCGAACAGGAGCCGCACGCGCTCGAGGTCTTCCATCGCCCTCACGTCTTCCAGGAGATGCGCCCGGCCGCACACGATGAGGCTCTTGCGGTCGTCGTCGTCGCCCGACCAGATGGCGAGCCCCTCGGTCACCACGCGGGCCGTCAGCTCGTCGAGCTGGGCGCGGCGCGCCTCGATCTCGCGCTCGATCCGGGCCCGCGCGTCCGCCAAGGTCAGGCCGGCGATGCGGGCGTTGAGATAGTTGCTCGCCTCGTTGAGCGAGGACAGCGGCAGCCCGTCCGGCAGGTTGACGATGCGGTTCTCGACGTCGCCGTCCTCCCCGACCAGCACGGCAAGCGCCCTGCCCTGACCGAGATTGACGAACTCGACCTGCTTCAGGGTCTTGCTCTGCTTTTCGACCAGGACGACGCCCGCGCAGCGCGCGAGGCCCGACAGCATATCGCCCGCCTCGACGAGGCAATCCTCGATCGCGCGACGCCGCCCACCGGCCGCGATGCGCGCCTCGATCGCGTTCCGCTCCTCCTCGGTGATGTCGCCGATCTCGAGCAGGCCGTCGATGAAGAGGCGCAAGCCCGTCTGGGTGGGCAGCCGCCCCGCGCTCGTATGCGGCGCGAAGATGAGCCCCAAGCTTTCCAGATCGGCCATGACGTTGCGCACCGAGGCGGGCGACAAGGTCATGGGCAGCGCGCGGCTCAAGTTGCGCGACCCGACCGGCTCGCCGGTTGCGAGATAGGTCTCGACGATGCGCTTGAAGATCTCGCGCGATCGCTCGTTCAGCCCGCGCAGGCCCGCGGCAGCATCGGCTGCGGCCTTGATCGCGTCGTTGGCGTCGGCGTGGCGCATAACGCGCCAAATTTAGGTGCGCCCATCAGGCACGTCAAACGCGCGGGGCGCCAGACTGCTAGTTCAGCGGCGCGAACTCGGCGGCCTGCGGGACGACCAGCGCATCGGGCGCGCCGAAATGACCGAAATAGCGCGTGTTGATCGCCTCGACCGGCATGATGACGAAAACGTCCGTCGTACCGAATTGGTGGTCGATCACCGCGCCGTCGCCAACATAGGCGCCGACCCGCAAATAGCCCTTGATCAGCGGGGGCAACGCCTTGAGCGCCGCGCGCACGTTCACCTCCTCGCGCGGCATCATGTTCATATCGACGCGCAGATGATCATGCGCCCTCACCCGCCAGTCCTCTGGCGCGAGCGCGTAGTGATGGAGGTAGCTCAGTGCCAGCGCATGTGCTTTCGGGTCGATCCCCGGGAAGCTCGCGCAGCCGAGCATGACATCGGCGCCGTGCTCGCGCACATAGGACCACACGCCCTGCCACAGCAGTTCGAGCGTCCGCTTGTTGCGATACGGCTTGAGCACGCAGGAACGGCCGAGCTCGACGAAACTATAGTCCGCGGACTTGGCCCGGAGCAGCGGCGCGATGTCGTATTCGCCTTGCGTGTAGAACCCGTCGTAACGGTCGGCGACCTCCTGGCGCAGCACGCGATAGGTGCCGACCACCTTGGAGCGGCGCCAGCGGCGCCCGTCGTTCTCGGCGCCGCGATCGACCACGAGCAGGTGATCGAACACGCCGTCGAAGGCGTCCTCGTCGCGCCGCGAGAGAAGCGCGAGCGCGTCGGGCGTCGCCGACATCTCCTCGTAGAACACCTGGTAGCGCAAGCGCTGGGCGCGCCTGATCTCGCCGCGCTTGCGGGCGAGGCGCACTTCGAGCGGACCGATTCGGCCATAGACTCTGGCCGGGCCGAAGCGGCCGGCGAGACCCGCGCGCTTCAAGCGCCGCCGGCCCATGAGCGGCAGCGCGCCCTGGCCCGGCCTGAATGTCAGTCCTGGAAACATCGCCCCACCACGAAATCTGCCTGCAAACGTCCTGACCTCGGCGTCATCGGCATGCTCGAACCCGGCCGGTCTCGGCCGGGGTGTTCCCTGCAACCCCGCGGGCGTAACGCGAGCAACGTGCCGGCGGTTTACCCGATTCGGCCACAACGAGAGCCGGTTAGCAAACCAATTCGAAGGGGATATGACAGTCTGGGGATTGTGCTTCGCGGAAATCGCCGCGCGGGGCCGACTAGGCGGCGCCGCGGCCAGCCTCGTTCCTGGCCGCCGGGTGCCAGCGCCGGAGCAGCGCGGCAAGGTCGGCCTTTTCGAAGGGCTTGGCGAGGTAGTCGTCTAGGCCCGACCTGAGATAGGTGCCGCGGTCTTCGGCGAGCGCGTTGGCGGTGAGCGCGACGATCGGCGGACGGCCTAGCCCCGCCTCTGCGCCGTCCGGGTAAAGTGCCCTGATGCGGCGCGCCGCTTCCACGCCGTCCATGTCGGGCATGTGGATGTCCATCAGCACGAGGCCGAAGCTTCGCCGCGCCGCAAGCGCCTCCGTTGCGCGCGCCACGGCATCGGCGCCGTTCGTCGCGCGGACGACGCGCGCGCCCGCCTTCTCAAGTACGGTGCAGGCGAGCAGCGCGTTGATGTCGTTGTCCTCGGCAAGCAGGACCGAAAGCCCGGCAAGACTACCGCCGAGCGGCACGGGCGCTTGCGGTGCGGGCGCAGGCTCGACAGTGCACGCCGCGTCAGCATCGCTGAAGAGTTGGGTGAGCAGCGACAAGGGCCTGAACGGGCGCACGACATAGAAGTCGAAGCCTTGCGTACGGAGGCTCGTGAGCGTGCCGCGCTCCGCCGGGTCGATGAGAACGACGCCGCGTATTTGCTGTCCCGGCTTTACTTGCGCGCGCAGGCGTGAGAGCAGGCGCGCGGCGCCCGCCTCGACGGCGGCACGGTCGGCAAGGAGCGCCGTGAACGGCTCGTTCGCCTCAAGAGCGCGAGCAACGAGCCGCTCCGCGTCCTCGAGACGGGCGCGCGCCACCGAAGCACCCATGGCGATCAGCAGATCGCCGGCAAGGGCCGGCTCGATCGCTCCGTCATGCACGATCAGCACGCGCTCGCCTTGCGGCGGCTTAGGCCAAGAGGCGCCGAGCGTCGCCGCACCGCGCGGCGTTTCGAGCGGCAGGTCGACGATGAAGGTCGCGCCCGACGTCGGCGCGCTCACGACGGAGATCGTGCCGCCCATCTCGTCGACCAGGCGCTTGGAGATGGTGAGGCCTAAGCCCGTTCCGTTGTGGCGGCGGGCCGGACCTGAATCGGCCTGCTCGAACTCGGCGAAGATGCGCTCCGCGGCGTCGGGCGCGACGCCCGGCCCGGTGTCGCTGACGGAGACACGGAGCGTGGTCTTGCCGGCGGCGGCGCGCGGGGCGTTGGGCGCGTGCGTGACGGCGAGTGAAACGCCGCCCGCCTCGGTGAACTTGATGGCGTTTCCGAGCAGGTTCATCAGGATCTGGCGGATGCGCGTCTCATCGCCGATCACCGTCTCGGGCAGGTCCGGCGCCGCGAGCCAGCCGATCTCGAGTCCCTTGTCGCGCGCGCGGGGCGCGAGCAGCTCGACCACGTTCTGCACTGCATCGGCGATCGCGAAGGGCGCGAGCCGGAGCTCGAGCTTGCCCGCCTCGATCTTGGAGAAGTCGAGCACCTCGTCGATCAGTGCGAGCAGCGTCTTGGCCGAGGTGGAGATGGTCCGCGTATAGGTGCGCTGCTCGGGCGTGAGCTCCGTGTCGAGCAGGAGACCCGTCATGCCGAGGATGCCGTTCATCGGCGTTCTGATCTCGTGGCTCATCGCGGCGAGGAAGCGCGACTTGGCGCGACTTGCTTCCATCGCCTGGTCGCGCGCTTGCGCGAGGGCGCGCTCCCGCGCGCGGGCCTCACGTTCGCGAAGCTCCCATTGCAGGTCCTTGAGCTGCTCGAGGCTCGCATCGAGCGCGTCTTGCCGCGCACCGCGCGGGCGACGCCGCGCACGCAGGCGCCGCCACGCCTGTTTGAGCCGGGCGAGCAGATGCGCGCCGCCACGGCCGGGCGCCTGCTCGGGCCCCTCTTGCACATCATGCTCCACTGACGACGCCTTCTTGTTTTCCGCGCCGGGGCCGCGCCCGGACGCATTGCTTGCGCCGGAGCTAAGCAGAGAATGTTTGAGAAAGGCTTTAGCGGCGCCGCCCGGGATGCTGCGGGCGCGCTAGTCGCCGGTCGGCGAGATGCGGAACTCCAGCACGTTCCGCGTCTTCCGCAAGCTGCTCGCGAATTTGCGCACGGCGTCCTGCTTGGTGGTGCCGATCACCATGCGGTATTCGAACACCTCGCCCATATCGTTCTGGCGATAGCTCATATGCGAGATGCTGAAGCCGTGATCCGTGACGAGCTTGCGGAGTTCGCCTTCCGGCATGACCTTGGCTTTGGGGAAGCGCAGCAGGAGGTGCGAGAAATGATGGCTCGGGATGCGCGTCTCGACCCAGCGGAACGCGCCGAGCACGCCGATCGCGGCGACGGTGCCGAGGATCGCCGGGTAATAGAAGCCGATGCCGTAAAGGATGCCGAGCGCGGCGGTGATCCAGATCGAGGCGGCAGTGGTCAGGCCGCGCACGGTGAGCCCCTCCTTGAAGATGACGCCGGCGCCGAGGAAGCCGATGCCGGTCATGATGCCTTGCGCCATGCGGGTCGGGTCGGTGCGGATGGTTTCCTCATGCGTGCTGACGGCGCCGCTCATCCATTCCAGTTGATAGACGGTGACGAGCATGAGCAGCGCCGAGGCGAGGCAGACCAGCGCATGCGTGCGGAAGCCGGCCGGACGGCCATGGAAGCTCCGCTCGAGCCCGATCAGGCTGCCGGCGAGCAGCGCGCTGGCAAGCCTCACGGCGATGTCGATCATGTCTTGTGAGATTGGCAGCACGCTGGCCTCGGCGATCTGAATTGTATTGTGACACTACCGTGAACGCCGCGCACGGCAGAGCGATGCCATTGCCTTGCCGGCGGACGCCGTGGCGTTTCTTTCCAAGGAACGCTGACGAAAGAAAAAGGTCTGCCCGGCCGGTAAGCTCAGGCGGCGACCTGAGAGCGGCGCAAGGTCTCGCCGCGATAGCTCAAGGCTTCCGCGACATGGATACGGGCGACGCGCTCCTCTCCGTCGAGGTCGGCAAGCGTACGCGCCACGCGGAGCGTGCGGTGATAGCCGCGCGCGCTAAGCCCAAGCGCATCGGCCGCATCGCGGAGCAGCGCGAGCCCGCTCGCATCGGGCGCGGCAATCTCTTCGAGCAGCGTGCCGTCGCATTCGGAATTGGTGCGGATGCGCTGGCAGCCGAAGGTGGCATAACGCGCGGCCTGGACGCGGCGCGCGGCCGCGACGCGGGCACGCACTTCCGCGCTTCCTTCCGAGGCTTGCGGCAGCACGAGGTCGGCAGCCGAGACGGCCGGGACCTCGATCTGCAGGTCTATGCGGTCGAGCAGCGGACCCGAGATGCGCGCCTGGTAGCGCTCAGCACAGGCACGGCCCTGACGGCAGACATAGCCGGGCTCGCCCGCGCGTCCGCAGCGGCACGGATTCATGGCGGCGATGAGTTGGATGCGCGAGGGATAGGAGATGCGGTGATTGGCCCGCGCGATCACCGTCTCGCCGGTTTCGAGCGGCTCGCGCAGCGCATCGAGCACTTGCGGAGCGAACTCGGGCAGCTCGTCGAGGAACAGCACGCCGAGATGCGCGAGCGCCGCCTCGCCCGGCCGCGGCCGCGTGCCGCCACCGACCAGCGCCGCCATGCTCGCTGAATGATGGGGGGCGCGAAACGGCCGCGCGCGGGCGATGCGCCCACCGGCAAGATCGGAAGCGAGGCTCCTGATCATGCTCACCTCGAGCATCTCAGCTGGCTCGAGCGCCGGCAGAATCGAGGGCAGTCTCCGCGCCAGCATCGACTTGCCGGCACCGGGCGGTCCGATCATCAGGATATTATAGCTAATTAAAATCGGCTAGAATGCGCCATGAAGTCTTCAGACAAAGCACCGCGCGCATTTTCCTACGTTCGCATGTCAAGCGATATGCAACTGAAAGGCGATAGCCTGCGTCGACAGCTCGACCAATCGCGGGCTTATGCCGCTAGCCAGGGTTGGCAACTACTTGAGGAGGACGAGCTTAGAGATATCGGCATCTCTGCTTTTAGCGGCGCCAATGTCAGGGACGGAGCCTTGGGTGGGTTTCTCGATGCCATCCGCTCAAAAAGGGTTGAGCCGGGTTCATTCTTGATCGTGGAGTCGCTTGATCGGATTAGCCGCCAGCAGGCACTTCAGTCCTTCGGCTTGTTCAGCGAAATTATCAGCGCTGGAGTCAACATTGTCACACTTGCCGACGGCAAGACTTATAGCTCTTCGACGACTGACTTCACCGATCTCATGTTCTCGATCGCCATCTTGAGTCGTGCGCACGACGAGTCCCGCACGAAAAGCCATCGACTAAGCGCTGCATGGAAGAACAAGCGAGATCGCGTGCACGAGCTGAAGCTGACAGCGAGATGCCCTGGCTGGCTAACGCTCTCCACCGACAAAAAAAGCTTCTCTGTCATTGGGCACAGGATGGAAATTGTCGAAAAGATTTTCGAGCAGAGCGCGAACGGAATTGGGAATTACTCCATCACGAAGCGACTCAACCAGGAAGCGATTCCAACCTTTCGAAACAATAAGAATGGTTGGTCCACGTCTTCAGTGGCAAAGATCCTATCCAATAAGGCCGTAATTGGAGAGTTCCAGCCTCATCGCATCGTGGATGGTAAGCGAGTGCCCGATGGCGATGCAGTTGTGGGTTATTTTCCGGCGATAATATCGGAGGAGCTGTTCTATCGGGCGCAGAACGCGAGAATACAGCGACGCTCCGGCAGTGCGGGTCGCAAGGGGCAGAGCATAAGTAACTTGTTCTCGGGCCTTGCTCGGTGTGCGTACTGCGGCTCAAGAATGGTGTTCGTTAACAAGGGACCAAAACCAAAGGGAGGAAATTATCTAGTTTGCGACGGAGTCCGACGAGGCCATGAGTGCATGACGACACCTTGGCGGTACGAGGACTTCGAAGCTTCGTTTTTGAGATTCGTTGAAGAGCTCGATCTTGGTTCAATTGCTAGCTCTGAAGCCGGTATGCTGCAGCGCGCTGCAATCGACGATGAGGTCTCAACGACGGAGGGAAGGTTAGCGGCCTTAAGTCAGGAAATGGAACGTCTGACCGACCTTTACGCAAAGGCTGGATCCGCTGCTGATTTTGTAGGTCAAAAGCTCCATACCTTGGCAAATGAACGCGTGGAGTTGGAGGGCAAACTTCTACTGAAAAGGCAGCAGCGAGAAGGTCTGCAGTCTGAGTTGGGAAACCTTTACGAGAGCAAGGAGCACATCAAGGGGCTCTTGGCCCGATTCCACGGACCCAACAACAAGGATATTTACAACCTGCGTTCGCAGATTGCGCACCGTCTTAAGGGGCTGATTTCAGATATTAGTGTCGCCTCGCTGGGGTTTGCTCCGTTTATCCGTACACACATCGAGACCCTTGAGGCCAATGACGATAACGAGGACGAGTCATCGGAGTTGTTATCAACGCTCAAAGCAAGACTAGAAGACGGAAAGGAAGACTTTCGCTTCTTCACGGTGCTCTTCAAGCATGGCAATGCAGGTCGGATCGTCTATCCTAAGAAGGACGATCCTCTGGAGTTTGAAGAGCGAGCGGTATCCGGCGAAGGATAATTCCACTCAAGTTCGAAGAGCAGTTCGTTTCGTCAGATGCTTCGGGTCTGTTGCATTTGATCCCTAGCAGCGATCCAGAGATTATTGTGCCTATGGGACCTTCCTCAAAGCCACAGGGAGCTTAGCTAAGCGGCGAGCTTATCTGCTTCGCCCCTTCTTAGCATCACAATCGAGTCCGCTTCGTGCCATAAGCGGAACTTCCGCTGGGCGGAGATCCACCATCTCCTTGTCGAGCTGATCCTCTAACGCGCGCTTCTTGCTTGCCACCCAGCGCCGTATCAGTCTCGATGCAAGCCAACCTCCAGCGATCTGCGGAGCGCGCTCAATTCAAAGCGTATGCGCGTCAACTCGGCAGCAATCTTCTGCTGCACAATCCTGGGCAGATCCTCGTGCTTCATCGGCGGAAGTCCAGTCTCCCAATCTAGTACCGCCGCATCTGCATCGTCAGCTACTGGGTCGTGGGATTACCTCCTGGCGACCTTCCATCCACGCGAGGTCGGACCGGGCTGTCTATCCCCAAGCCCGTTCGGTGTCGTGATAGCAGGCTTCGGGCGCAACTGCGCGCAAGATCGGATAGTCAGTGTAGCCTTGCTCCCCACCGCCATAGAGCGTTTCACGATCAAGCGGTAGGAGCGGCGCACCAAGGAAGAGCCGTATGACCAAGTCGGGATTCGCTATGAAGGGTTTGCCAAAGGCTATGAGATCGGCACGTGCTTCCGCGAGCGCCTCATTGGCAAGTTCTTTGTCGAAGCCGTTATTGGCGATGACCACCCCGCCAAACAGCTGCTTGAGCCGCATGTAATCGAAAGGCGGAACGGGAATGCCAGAAGTATCACCCTCGATGACGTGCAGATAGGCAAGCCCTTTTCCGGACAAACGCTCGGCCACGTAGTTGAATAAGGCCTGCGGATCGCTGTCGGAGATGTCGTTCTGAGAATTCTGCGGCGAAATGCGCACGCCCGTGCGATCAGCGCCGGCTACGGCGACGACGGCCTCCACCACCTCCAGCAAGAACTGGCTGCGATTCGCGAAGCTGCCTCCGTAGCGGTCGGTGCGCTTGTTGGTCTGGTCGCGTAGAAATTGGTCTATCAAGTAGCCGTTGGCGGCATGCACTTCGACACCGTCGAAACCCGCCGCCAGAGCATTGCGCGCGGCTTGGGCATACTGCTCAACAATCTTGGTAAGTTCGGCCGTCTCGAGCGCGCGCGGGGTTGGGATCGGTTCGAAACCTTTCGCAGTGAAAGCCTGGACACTGGGCCGTATAGCTGATGGTGCAACAGGCAACGCACCTCCCGGCTGGAAGGAGGGGTGCGAGATGCGTCCGACGTGCCAAAGCTGCAGAACGATGGGGGCGCCGGCGATATGCACGGCCTTGACGATGCATTTCCACCCTTCAATCTGTTCGGCGCTGTGAATTCCCGGCGTCGAAATATAGCCCTGTCCCTCCGGCGCGATTTGCGTCGCTTCGGCAATGATGAGACCCGCGCTCGCACGCTGAGCGTAATAAAGGGCATTCAACTGCGTCGGCACGTTGCCGGGCCCGGCGCGGCTGCGAGTCAAGGGGGCCATAACAACACGGTTCTTAAGCTCCAGTGCGCCCACCTTGGCGGGACTAAAGAGGTTTGGCGCCGGGCTTTCCTTACGTTCTTGCATGGCTAGTTCTCCGAAGAAGAAGCTTTCTCTTCTCGTCCAACGTGCGGAGGGCGATTGCGTTGCCGCGCAAAGCCTTCGCCCGCGATGCTGCGGTCCTGATCCCTCACCAGCCAATAGACCGCTCCGAGCGCGATGATCGCCGCCGCCAGCGCGAACAGCTGCGTCGTTGCTTGTGACAGGTCGAGGATCAGCAGCTTTCGGACTATAGCAAGCAGCGCAATCAGGATCACGGTGCGGACCTGGACCACGTTCTGCTTACGTTCGGTGGAGACGAGCAAAGACCGCTTGAATTCGAGCGCTATGATGACGGTTATGATTGCTCCGAACACTGCCTGGAAAACCGCATAGTCAGTCGGATCCAAACTGCTCGATGTAATGATCTGAAAGAGCTTGAGGGCGAGGTTCCAGACCGCGAAGACGACGAAGACGGCGATCAGCGCGGTGAGGATGAATATAACGATATGCTCGAACTTCTCGTAGAAGCTCAACAAATCGAATCGCCTGCGCGCTTCAGCAAATTGCTCCTTCCAACGCATGCCCTGTTCCTCACCAAAGGAGAGACGCCGAAGTCTAGCCCGATGCCAAATAGCGATGCACGAACGCGATGGTCATCGCGCCTTCGCCGACCGCAGAGGCGACGCGCTTGATCGAGCCGTGCCGCACGTCGCCGGCGGCAAACACGCCTGGCATCGAGGTCTCCAAATAATAAGGCTCGCGGTTGAGCTTCCAGGACTCCGTTGTGGGAGCGAACTTCCTGAGGTCAGGCCCGGTTACGAGATAGCCCTGCTCGTCGCGAATAATGCCGACGTCCTGGGCCCATTGGGTATTCGGAACGCCGCCGAGACAGAGAAACAGAAAACTCGTTTCGATCTCTCGCTCCTCGCCGGTCTCGCAATTGCGGATGGTGACCGCGTGCAACATGTCGTCGCCATGCAAGGCAACGACTTTGCTCTTAGGCAGGATTTCGATATTTGGCGTGTGGGTCACCCGATCCACGAGATATTCGGAGACGTTGTCGTTCAACCGCTCCCCGCGCATGACGATAGTCACTTTGCGGGCATAGCGGGAAAGGTGCAGCGAGGCTTGGGCCGAGGAATTGCCGGCGCCCACCATGACGACATGCTCGTTGCCGCAAAACTGGGCTTCGCTTGCGCCTGCACCGTAATAGACGCCCGCGCCAAACAACCTGTCCTCGCCGGGTAGTCCCAGACGTCGATACTCCACACCCGTGGCAAGACCGAGACGCGGGAAACAAGCTTTGTTCCATCGTTGAGCTCGACCACGCCCTTGCAGATGCTGAACTCGCCGCGAACGCCGGCTCGATCAATAAGAATTTCGACTCCAAACTTGGCGGCCTGCTCACGCGCCCGTTCGGCAAGTTGGGCACCGCTAATCCCGTCAGGGAAACCGAGATAGTTCTCAATATTCGGGCTGCTGCTGGCCTGGCCACCCACGGCAAACCGCTCGACGAGGACTGTCCTCAGTCCCTCTGAGGACGCGTACACCGATGCGCTCAAGCCGGCCGGTCCGGCCCCGTAAATGGCGACGTCATACTCGGAGCGGGACGGATGACGGAACCAGCCGAGCTTCTCGGTGACCTGGCGTACGGTAGGCCGCTCCATGCGGATTCCGTCCGGAAAAATGCAGATTGGCAAACGCGAGTCGTTGACGCTGTTGAGACCAAGCTCGGCGCGGGCCTGCTCATCGCTTCCAAGCTCGATCCATTCGAAGGGAACGTCGCTGCGATAGAGAAAGTCGCGGATGGCGTAAGCCTGAGGCGACCCTCGCTTCCCGTAAAGACGGAGAGCTGGAGCACGTTCCATAATCGCTCCTTTGACCAACGGTCGGCATCAAGCTTATTCCAAACGCCTCAACTACAAAACGGGAAACAAGTGCCCCAATGCGAGGTCGGGTATGGGTCAAAAGCAGACCTGGGGCTTGTTCGTTGGCATGTCCGCTCCGCACTGGACGAGCAAGCACCGGGCGTGTGTTCGTGGTGCCACACGTGGAGTCGGAGTTGTTTTGCACCAGAACCTCAAACAGCTTGAAGTATCTGCTCTATCGAAAGAGGTGACGCAGCGTAGAATGCAGACAGACTTCGGCATCCGGATTGTTGTCCATCATGGAACGTAGGAACTGAAGTTTGTAGCCACAGTCGTAGATGAACTTTGGGCTACCTCCAGAATCCAGACCGATAGCTCCGCCCCAAAGAAGGACGTCCACGACGCGCTTGACCACACCTGTTGCCCCAACCCGATTTGCGATGGCGTCGTGAAGCTCAGGCAATCCACACGCACCGTCGAGCTGCGCGATGTCAAACAGTAGCAGGTCTGAGTTCGCTACCAGGTCTCTTAGCTCAAGATTGAGGTCCTCCATGACCGTCCATCCAAGGTCCTCGAGGGCCGCTTCGTAGTCTTCTTCCTCAATCTTCTGATGGCCCATGTTCACAGCTCGTCGCTTCGCAGATTCGAACAGTCGAATCATATACCTAGGCCGCATGAGGCTGGCTTCTGCGAGGAATCGGAAAGTCTCAAGGCCCTGCACAGTCGGTACAGAAATGGCTGGCCATGCGCGCTCCCAACTGGTTCCCGCCGGCACCGCTGCCTCCACACGACGACGCAGGAGGCGCGTCAACAGTTCAGCGTCATTCCACTCAAGAGATTGGGTAGCGTGTTTCCCATAATCCGCGACGCTTTGAACCACAAATTCGTAGACGTCACTACGAACGAAGACCACCCAGCTGAAGTCAAACTTGTTTCGGTTGAACTTTGGCCTAGAAACACCTGCCCTCCTGCTGGCGCAAGAGAACTCAAAGTTGCCCGCTGATCTGAGTGCGAAAGCCACGCGATTTCAACGGCCGGCATATTTCCTCGGGCTCCGGACAGAGAGTAAATCGGCCATGCCGCAAGACCGACCGACCCGCGTATTCCTTGCGCATGCCGCGCTCTATGCGCTGGCCGTGCTCGTCCTTGCCGGCATCAATCTATGGCTCGCGCCACAGGCTCTGTGGGTCGTCTGGGTGGCGCTCGGCTGGGGCATCGGCCTCGCCGCGCACGGGCTCGCGCTTTATCTCCGCACCGCGCGCCGACGCGAGCGCATCTTCATCGACCGCAAGGCGCGCGCCTTCGTGGTGCACGCCTTCGCCTATGTGGCGGTCGTGCTGTTGCTGCTTGCCGTGAACCTGATCAAGACGCCGCAGACTTGGTGGTGGTACTGGGTGGCGCTCGGCTGGGGCGCGGGCGTCGCGTTTCACGCCTGGTGCGCCCTCTTCAGGAAGCGCTCAGGATCCGCGGCCCAAGCATTGCCCGGCAAGCAGGGCCGACGCCCTCGGGTCGCGAAACCACGCCGCCGCAAGAGTTAGCCGCACCAATTCCCTGCGAATACCGT
This sequence comes from uncultured Methyloceanibacter sp., assembly GCA_964634195.1. Taxonomy (GTDB): domain Bacteria; phylum Pseudomonadota; class Alphaproteobacteria; order Rhizobiales; family Methyloligellaceae; genus Methyloceanibacter. The sequence goes on from CAZWIO010000009.1 coordinate 172,091, forward strand.
GGCAATTCTATCACTGACCTTTGCAGAAACGCGGTGCGTATCGGCAGATACACACGTTAAAGTTGCGATGTCCCTGGGCCAGGTGAATACTTGATGCTGGCTAGAACGAGGGAGGACCAGCCATGCCAATCGATCCGGGAAAAATCAGACCGCACGTCAGCGAGGTCGTGCGCGCGGTGGTGTGCGCGCTCCCTGAGATGAATCGGAAGAAATTCGACTACGGCATCGTCCCCGCCGATTCCGGCAAGAAGGGGCTCGGTCGAAACCTGTCCGAGTGGGGAGCAGTCGTCGCACAGATCGTTCAGTCACTGGCCGTAAGTCGGGGTTACCCGAGGCCAAGGGCTGAGGCGGTCGCGAGAGAGACCCACGCAATAACACTGACCGAGGGCATTACCGCGCTCGCCAAAAAAATCTCGGAGATGACATGACCTTTGGGGGGAACGGCCGTGTATCGAATTCTGAAATGCGCCGGCATGGCGCTGATGTTGGCCGCGGGGTGCGCCAACGAGACCGAAGCCGCCGCCACAACTGCAACTGAAATTCCGCAAGCGGAGGTGTGCGAGCTCACTTCTGCAGGAACCTACCAGCTGAATGTCGGGAAGTTCCTTAGCTGGGCGTTCGACAATCACGGCGTGCCCCGGTCATGCGCTCAGAATGAGATTGGCGACGAGACGTTCGAGACGAGGCGGGGGCTCGTTATCGACGTTTCTGCCCGCGGTTCGAAGTGCGAGGCGGCGCATGGCGTGCACGACTTGGCCCAATCGCTCGTTCAAGACCCGGACAATGGATTTCGTGTCTCGCGGGTCGGTGGACAACGCGGGCCCGCGAGTGTCGGAGACCTGCTTGCCCGGCGCGTGGTCGTTACTTGCCTCGATGCGAAGCCGGCAAGTACGGCGAACAAGGCTGAGCCGTTCCGGCTTTCGAAGGTGACTATCGGCGGATGGCAGCTGAAGCTCCGCGGCGATCAGCAATCCTTGCGCGCAGTGCCGGGCAAGAGTGCCGAATGGAAAGCGGCCCAGGCTGCGCAACTCTCATTCGCGGGCGACGATATCGAGAACTCGAACAAGGTCACGGCGAAGGCCACGCTCGGTCTCGATTCAGGCTACAAGCCTATTCGCGGAGTCGGCGAGGCTCGGCTTATCCCCTACGTCAAGTTCGACAGCGAGTTCGTGGGAGCGCCTGGCCAGAGCAACGACGTCGATAAGCTGGCCTTCGGTATGCTCGGCGAGGTCTTCCGTGCGCGACAGCCCGTGGCCAGCGTGATCACCTTCGATCCGCAATATCTCACCGACTCCGACCAAGAGTCGGAGATCGCGGGCGCCACCCTGCGCTACGATCCGACCCTGACGTTAGGGCCGTCGCTCACCGCCCCCGGTGGAGAACAGCCGTTATTGCCGTTCCTCGATTTCGACTATTCGATCGACGGGCTGGTGCGCTTCGGACGCGTTTTCGATCCGGGCGATAGGCCGGAGCTCCTGGAGACGAAGAACTTCCTCTATTACGGGCCGGTGCTCGAGCTGTTCCTGCTCGGAACGGGCTTCCTGGAACCGCTCAAGGTGAGTGTCAGCTACTACCACCTCTGGCAAAGCGAGGGTCAGTTCAAGCGCATCGAGAATTTCACGGCGAGCGCGGCGGTCACGCTCGATACGGACGGACACATGGAATTCAAGGTCAGCTACGATAACGGCCGGGATTTCGAGAACTTCGCCGAACGGGAGAAGTGGCTGGCCGCGCTCGGCTACAAGTTCTGAGCCTAGCCCCTTTGCTGGGCGACCTTGCGCTCGACTACGTCCCAGATCATGGCGGCGATGTCGGGCCCGCCGAACTCGCCGATCTGCCTGATGCCGGTCGGCGAGGTGACGTTGATCTCGGTTAGGTAATTGCCGATCACGTCGATGCCGGCAAAGATCAGCCCGCGTCTCTTCAGCTCAGGCCCGAGCCGCGCGCAGATCTCCTTGTCGCGCTTCGTGAGCGTGGTCGCCTCGGCGCGACCGCCGACATGCAGGTTCGAGCGGGTCTCGCCCTTGGGCGGCACGCGGTTGATGGCGCCGGCGGCCTCGCCGTCAACCAGGATGATGCGCTTGTCGCCCTTCTTCACCGCCGGCACATATTTTTGCACCATGATCGGCTCGCGGAAGGTGATGCCCATCAGCTCGATCAGCGAGTTGAGGTTAGTGTCGTCGGCCGGGATGCGGAAGATCGCCGCCCCTCCGTTCCCGTAAAGCGGCTTCACCACGATGTCCTTGTGCGCCTCGCGGAAGGCGCGGATCTGCGCGGGATCGCGCGTGACGAGTGTCGGCGGCATCATGTCGAGGAAATCGAGCACGAAGATCTTCTCGGGCGAATTGCGCACCCAAGCCGGGTCGTTGACCACGAGCGTCTTCGGCTGGAGGCGCTCCAAGAGATGCGTCGTGGTGATGTAGGCCATGTCGAAGGGCGGGTCCTGGCGCAGATAGACCACGTCGAACTCGGCGAGATCGACGGCGCGCGGATAAGAGAGCAGGTAGTGGTCGCCCGGTTTGTCCTCGACGGTGAGGCTATGACCTTCGGCGATGAGCTTGCCGTCGCGCAGCGAGAGATTGTCGGGCGTATAATAGAAGACGTCGTGGCCGCGCCATTGCGCTTCGAGCAGCAGCGCAAAGGTTGAATCGCCTCTGATATCGATGCGCTCGATGGGGTCCATCTGGAAGGCGACTTTGAGGGTCATGGCGCGGGCTCAAGCCTTCTCGTCGCCGGAGAGCACGCGGCCGATCCATTCTTCCTCGCTGATCTGGCCGGCGGCCTCGACGGCCGTAAGCTCCGCCGGGCGCAACGCGTCTTCCAGACCTTCGATGCGCTTCCATTCGCAGAGCGGCGTGTCTTTGCCGGCGCGCGGCACATAGCGCGAAGCTTGCACCTTCTCGTAGCGATGAACGTAGCGCGGACAGTTCATCCAAAGCTCCGAGACGGCGACGCGCACGGCGACATCGGCTTCCTTGAAGAGATCGCGCTCAGGCCCTTCCATCACGACCTCCGCGCGGCCCTGGAGCCGCAGGCGGAAGGGCCGGTCGAAAGCGATGAACAGCATGCCGACCTCCGGATGGGCGCTGATATTGCCCATCGAATAGTACATGCCGTTGCCGTCGTAGTTGGGGAAGGCGATCGTTGTCGTGTCCAGCACCTTCACGAAACCCGGATCGCCGCCCTTGTATGAGACGGTCGGGCGGCCGTCATGGTCGGCCGTCGCCAGGAAGAACATGTCGCGGCTCTCGATGAAGGCCTTGGCCATGTCGTCGATCTCGGTCTTTACGGCGATCTGCTCGATGCGGTCGGCCAGGCGGCGGCTGTCGAAACGATCCTGAAACTCGCGGTGCTGCGGGCCATAGAGACGGCTCATCGGGGCACTTCCCTCGCTCTTTACGGTGGCGCGCGCCACCTTGGGCGAGGCGAGCGCGCGACGCAAGAGCACCAAACTATCCTCCTCGTCATTGCCGGGCTTGACCCGGCAATCCATTCCATTGGCCTCTGCCATTGCTGAGGAGCAACGGAATGGATGCCCGGATCAAGTCCGGGCATGACGGGTCTGGGGATGGGTCACACGGGAAAGGCGTTCTCGATATAGCGCGGCCAGGCCCAGGGTGCGGTGAGCACCACGTCGAAAGCGATATCGTGGCCGGCGAAATCCGGATGGCTCGCGAGCCAATATTGCGCGGCGCGCACGATGCGGCGGCGCTGCCGGGCCGGCAGGGTCCAGGCCGCGTCTTCGCGGGTCTTGCGCCGCTTCACCTCGATGAAAGCAAGCCGCCTGCCCCTCAGCGCCACGAGGTCGATCTCGCCGACCGGCGTCTTGTAACGCCGCGCGACGATGCGGTGACCTTTGAGGCGAAGCAAAAGCGCGACGAGGCTCTCGGCGAAGACGCCGCTTCGATAGGCTTTGACGCGTGGCTCGCGCATCAGTCTCGCGCGCGATCGAGCGCGAGGCCAAGCTCGTAGACGCGGCTCCGCTTGACCTTGAGGCCCTCCGACACGCTGCGCACGGCATCGCGGAAGCTCTCGGCCGCGAGCGCGATCTCCAGCGCGGCGACGATGGCCTCGTCGCTCGCCTCGGTCTCGTCAGCAGAGGGTGGCGCGACCACCACCACGAACTCGCCCTTCAGGCCGTGGCCTTCTTCGAGTTGCGCGACAAGCTCGCCGAGGCGGCCGCGGGTGATTGTCTCGTGCAGCTTGGTCAGCTCGCGCGCCACCGCAGCGTCGCGGGGGCCGAGAACCTCCGCCATGTCGTCGAGCGCCTTGCCGAGACGCGGGCTCGTCTCGAAGAAGATCAGCGTGGCGGGGACACTCGCCAGCTCTTCGAGACGCGCACGCCGCGCCCCCTGCTTCACCGGCAGGAAGCCCGCGAATAGGAAGGTGTCGGTCGGGAGGCCAGCGCTCGTTAGCGCCGCGAGCGTCGCCGACGGCCCCGGGATGCTGATCACTGCGACGCCTGCATCGAGTGCCGCGCGCACCAGCTTGTAGCCGGGATCGGAGACGAGCGGCGTGCCGGCGTCCGAGATCAGCGCCACCGACTCGCCCTTGCGGAGCCGCGCGAGCAGCTTCGGCCGGTCGCGCTCGGCGTTGTGCTCGTGATAAGGCGTGAGCTTGGCCGCAATGCCGAAATGCGTGAGCAGCTTCTTGGAGTGGCGGGTGTCCTCCGCGGCGATCAGGTCGGCGCGGGCGAGCACAGCAAGCGCACGCAGAGAGATGTCGCCGAGATTGCCGATCGGCGTCGCGACGAGATAGAGCCCGGGCTGAAGCGGGCGCGCGAGCAGCTCAGCGAGCACCTCGCTTGCTCGCGCTTGTGTGCTCACGCGGCAAGTTCCAGGATCAGGCGATTGAGCACGAGCCGGCCTTGCGGTGTGGCGGCGAGACGGTCGCCGGCGCGCTCGATAAAGCCACCGGCTTCCAACATAGCGAGCCGCTCTTCATCTAAGGCACCGCCGAGCGCGGCGAAGCGGGCAAGGTCAATGCCTTCGGTGAGGCGCAGGCCCATCAGCAGATATTCCTCGGCGACCTCCTCGGCGCTCAGCGTCTCGTCGGTCTCGAAGCCGTGACCTTTTACTTCGACGGCTTCGCGCCAGCCTTCCGGCGACTTGATGGTCGCGAGCGCGCGCTTGGTGCCGCCTAAAGTGACGCGCGCATGCGCGCCGGGGCCGATGCCGGCATAGTCATGGCCGCGCCAGTAAAGCAGGTTGTGGCGCGACTCCGATCTCGGCCGCGCGTGGTTCGAGATTTCGTAGGCCGGCAGTCCCGCGGCCTCGCACAATTCCTGGGTCAGCTCGTAGAGCGCGCCGGCAACCTTGCCGCCCGGCACGCGCAAAGTGCCGGCGGCGTGGCGCGCGGCAAACGGCGTGCCGTCCTCGATGGTGAGCTGATAGAGCGAGAGGTGATCGGCGGCATGATGGAGCGCACGGGACAGCTCCGCGCGCCAGGCGTCCGCGCTCTGGCCTTCGCGCGCATAGATCAGGTCGAACGACACGCGGCCGAAATGCTGCTTGGCGAGCGCCAGCGCCTGCAAAGCTTCGTCTGCCGTGTGCTGTCGCCCGAGGTCGCGAAGGCTCGCATCGTCGAGCGCCTGGATACCGAGCGAGAGCCGGTTCACCCCCGCTGCCGCATAGCCCGCGAAGTTGTCGGCCTCGACGCTGGTCGGATTGGCTTCGAGCGTGATCTCGGCGTTGTCCGCGACCGGCCAATGCGCGGCGATGGCGTCGAGGATGGCAGCCACGGTCGCGGGCGCCATCAAGGACGGCGTGCCGCCGCCGAAGAAGATGCTCGTAACCGTGCGGCCCGGCGCGAGGCCCGCGAAATGCGCAAGCTCGGCGAGATAGGCGGCGAGGAACCGCGCCTCGTCGATGCCGCCGTGGCGCACATGCGAATTGAAATCGCAATACGGGCATTTGGCGCGGCAGAACGGCCAATGCACATAGACGCCGAACGGCTCCGGCGCCGCGCGGCCGCGCGAGGCCGGGGGCGCCAAATCAGGGCAAGACAGCATCGAGCTCGGTTCCGTCTGGCTCGTAGGTGACGCGCCCGCCAGCACGCTTGTCCCCTTCGACCCGGATCTCCACCAGCACGTGCCCGCGCGGCGAGGCGACGAACACATTGCCGCGCTCGAAAGTCAGCCGATAGATCTTGCCGTTCTCGACCTTGATCCGCTCGAGCGTCCGCTCCTTGAGCTTGTCGAGCGTGGCGGCGTCATAGCCCGCCATGTCCTCGGCGGTGTAGAGCTGCGGCGGCCCCATGCCGAACATCTCGTCCGGAAACGGCGTCCCCCACGGCTCGATCTTCGTATCGTCGGCGATGAAGCTCGCCATCTCGCCCGGCTTCAGCGGGTCCTCCACCTCGACGCTGGTGTGGCTGTCGTTGATCAGGATGGTCTTGTATTTCGTGCCCGCGGGGAACTTCGCGAAGATGCGATCGAGCGTGGCGCGCAGGGTCGAGCCGGCGAGCCAATCGAGCTTCGGGCGTTGGCTCTCCGGCTGGACGACCTCGAGGATCGTGCCGCGCGCGTCCGCAATCACCTTGCCGCGCTCGCTCTTCGCGTCCTCCAGATCGACGATCCAGGACAGTTGCGGCTCGCGCATGCCGGTGACGACCCGCTCGGCGTCGATCCCGGTGACCTTGCCGCCGTCCATCTTGATCGCTTCGAGCGCCGCCTGCTTCAGGCCCGGCAGCACCGAGAAATCGACGTCGGCGATCTTGAACGTCACGTCGTCCTCTTTGCCCATCATCTGGCTCATCTCGGGCGAGTCGATCGAGCTACGGCTGACGCCGTTCAGGTTCCAACTATAGGAGACCGAGTAGTCCTTCTTCTCGGGATGCTCGGTGCGCACGGAGATGTCGGTCTTGCTGATGCTCACCTCGCGCACGCGGGCATCGCCGAGCACGGCGGAGAGGTCCGCCTTGGCCTCGGCGAACCGGGAATCGTCCGTGAGCAGGTCGAGGCTGCGCGCGCGCTGCGTGCCGGAGAGATTGGCGCCGGTGATGGTGCCGTCAGGCGCGGCATAGACGGTCGCGTTCTCCCGGCCGCTGTCCACGTCGATGACCCAGCGCGGGTCGCCATATTGCGTCTTGGGGAAGATCGATATCGACCGCTCGATGCGCACGCGGTCGACCGTGCCCGGGTCTTCCAGCGCCGCGCGCTTGATGGCCGCCGTGACGACCTCCGGCACCTTGTCGAGCTTGACCTCGGCGAGCGGGAAGAAGGATGCGGCGACATCCTGCACCGGCGAGCTTGCCCTGACGGGGTTGGGGCCCGAGACGAAGCTCTTCTGGAAGTACCAGAACTCGACCATCGTCCAGCGCCATTCGTCGACGTGGAACTCCTTGTCGCCCTGCACCTGCATGACGACCTCGTCCGGCGTGATCTCGATCAGCGAGATCGCAGGCGTCTTGCCGATCTTGGCGATGATCTCCTGGACGGCGCTCGCGGCGGCGCCCGTCGAGGTGAGGAGATTGTCGGAGGCCATGGCCGGGCCTGCGGCCACGGCCAGGAGCAGCAGCGCGAACGCCGCCGGTTTCAGGGCTTGGTTAGACATCGCGGTAGGTCGCTTGCATGAGTTGCTCGAAGGCGCGCATGCGGTGGGACAGACGGTTCTTCAGGTCCGGATCCATCTCGCCGAAGGTCTCTTTATAGCCCTCCGGAACGAAAATGGGATCATAGCCGAAACCGCGGGTTCCGCGCGGCGGCCAAATGAGGGTGCCGTGGACCTTGCCTTCGAACACTCTGACGGCGCCGCCGGGGTCCGCAAGCGCCAGCGCACAGGTGAAATTGGCGCGCGGGTCGGTGGCGCCGCGTTCCGCAAGCGCCTCATGCACGCGCCGCATGGCGAGGCCGAAATCCTTGTCTGGACCGCCCCAGCGGGCGGAGTGGATGCCGGGCGCACCGTCTAGGGCCGCCACTTCGAGCCCGGAATCGTCGGCGAGCGCCAGCAGGCCGGCGCCGTGCGCCGCCGCGAGGGCCTTCAGCTTGGCGTTCGCGACAAAGCTGTCGCCGGTCTCCTCGGGCTCGGGCAGGCCGAGGCTGCCGGCTGAGACCATCTCGATACGAAAAGGCGCGAACAGCTCGGCAAGCTCGCGCACCTTGCCTTCATTGTGGCTCGCGGTGACGAGCTTAACGCCAGGCCGCAGCGTCAGGCGCTCAGGCAATGGTGATCTTCTGCAACTGCACGAGCTGGGCGATGCCGGCGCGGGCGAGCGCCATCAGCGCATCGAACTGCTCCTGGCTGAAGGGCTCGGTCTCGGCAGTGCCCTGCACCTCAACGATGCCGCCGGACCCGGTCATGACGAAATTCGCATCCGCGTCGGCCGAGGAGTCCTCCGCATAGTCGAGGTCGAGCACCGGCGCGCCGCCATAGAGCCCGCAGGACACCGCCGCCACGTGGTCGCGCAGCGCATGGCCCTTGATCATGTTGCGCGCGGCCATCCAGGCGAGCGCATCGTGCAGGGCGACCCAGGCGCCGGTGATCGCCGCGGTACGCGTCCCGCCGTCAGCCTGCAGCACGTCGCAATCGACGATGACCTGCTTCTCGCCGAGCGCTGTGAGGTCGGTCACGGCCCGCAGCGAACGGCCGATCAGCCGCTGGATCTCCTGGGTGCGGCCGGACTGCTTGCCGGCCGACGCCTCGCGGCGCGTGCGCTCGGTCGTGGCGCGCGGCAGCATGCCGTATTCGGCCGTGACCCAGCCGCGCCCCTGGCCCTTGAGCCACGGCGGCACGGGTTCGCCCGCGGTCGCGGTGCAGAGCACATGCGTATCGCCGAAGCGCACGAGGCACGAGCCTTCGGCATGGCGCGACACGGCGCGCTCGAAGCTGATCGGGCGGAGCGCGTCGGGCGCGCGTTTGGAGGGGCGGACGATGGCGGGCACTCCCAGTCTTGAGCCGCCGCACCCTAGAGGACGCCTGAAACGCGCGGAAGCCCTTAAGTGGGCGAATACCATGCCGCAAGCGATCCCTCCCCCCTTGAGGGGGAGGGCTAGGGGGGGTCGCGCGCAATGCGTCCGCCTGCTCCCCTCAAGGGGGGAGCAGCTTTCCTTGTGCCTGGAATATGGAACAGCTACCACGCGCGCCATGAACTGGTGCGACGAGACGCTGGGGTTCGGGCGCGAGCCTCAGCCAACCGAAGATGAGGTGCAGGCGCGGCTCAAGGCGCTCTCGCCGGAAGAGTTGGTGCGTGCCTGGCGCGAGATGAACACCGCCGGCTTCAAGGGCCGGACCGACGGCACATACGCAGTGTCGATGCATTTCGACGGTCTTGCCCATAACGAGCCTGAGCGCACCATCGCTTTCATCGAGGCGTTGCTCGCGAACGAGCCTGACGACCGGCTGGTGGCTCTCGTCGCGCAGGGAAAATTGCTCGGCCAGCTCTTGCATTTCCATGGCGTCGGCGTCGCGCGTTCCTTGCAGGAGCTCGCCATGCGCGCGCCACGGCTCCGCTGGCTGATGGGCGGCGTGGCGCTGAGCATCGAAGCGGGGATGGTCGAAAATCCGGACGCCCAGCGCCGCCTGCTCAACATCGCCGATCGAGCGGCATTCGAGGCCTGGCAGAAACCCTACCGGCCGCACGAGCAGCCCGATTTTACCGCGCTGACGCCTGCCGAGCTTGCGCCGCTCTGGGTTGAGATCAATTCGCGCTCCAATCTCGACAAAGAGAAGGACGTCGATTGGGGCACGATGAGCGATTTCCAGTACGAGCTGGTCAACGCGGAGCCGCTCAAGGCGCTCGAGCTGGTCAAGGCGATCCTCGAGATCGAGGACAATCCGCACCTGCTGGGCCTGCTCGCCGCGGGCATGCTGGAAGACCTGATCCCGGCTGAAGACGGGCCGGTGGTCGATGCGGTCGTCGCCGAGGCCGAGCGCAACCGGAAATTCCGCCATCTCCTGGGCGGGGTGTGGTTTTCCGGCATGAGCGACGAGGTGGTGGCGCGGCTGGAAGAGGCGCGCGAGGGCGTCGCCTGGTAGCGCGCGGCCCTCGCCTCGCCCCACTTTGCCATTGCATACTGGCGCCTGAGGGAGTGGGCCGCCTTGAGGGACGACATGGCGCGAGGAGCGGAAACGCCGGGCTTTGCCAGCCGCGCGCAGGAGCCGGTCGCCGGCGCGACGCCAATGATTGCCCAGTACCTGGAGATCAAGGCGGCGAACGCCGACTGCCTCTTGTTCTACCGCATGGGCGATTTTTACGAGCTGTTCTTCGAGGACGCCGAGATCGCCTCGCGCACGCTCGGCATCGCGCTCACCAAGCGCGGCAAGCATAACGGCGAAGACATCCCGATGTGCGGCGTGCCGGTGCATGCGGCGGACGACTATCTGCAGCGGCTGATCGCGGGCGGCCACCGGGTCGCGGTGTGCGAGCAGCTCGAGGACCCGGCCGAGGCCAAGAAGCGCGGCGCTAAGGCCGTGGTGCGGCGCGACGTGGTGCGCCTCGTGACGCCCGGCACGCTCACCGAGGACACGCTGCTCGATGCCCGCGCGCATAATTTCCTCACCGCCCTGTTCCGGGGACCGGGGAGAGACGGTGGCGAGATGCTGTTTGCGCTCGCCTCACTCGACATCTCGACCGGCGAGCTGATCGCTTCTTCGGTCGGCGCCGGCGATCTTGCCGGCGAGCTCGCGCGGCTCAAGCCCGGCGAGGTGCTGATCGGCGACGATCTCGCGGGCGAGCCTGCCTTGCGCCGCCTGGTCGAAGAGGCCGGTGCGGCGCTGACCCCCTGCCCGCGCGCGCATTTCGACTCAAGTCGCGGCGAACGGGCGCTGAAGACGCGGCTCGGGGTCGCCGCGCTCGATGCGTTCGGCGAGTTCACGAGGGCTGAGCTTGCCGCGCTCGGCGGGCTACTGACCTATGTCGAGATCACCCAGGTCGGGCGCGCGCCGCTGCTCAGGCCGCCGCGCAAGGAGAGCGTGGGCGCGCTGCTCCTGATCGACGCGGCAACCCGCGCCAATCTGGAGCTGGTGCGGTCGAACCAGGGCGCACGCGCGGGCAGCCTGCTCGCCGCCATCGACCGCACCGTGACCGCCGCAGGCGCGCGCGAGCTGGCCAGCCGCCTCGGCAGCCCGCTCACCGATGTCGCGGAGGTAAATGCGCGGCTCGATGCGGTCTCTTATCTCGCCAAGGAGCCGCGGCTACGGCAGCAACTCCGCGAAGCGTTGAAGGAAGCGCCGGACCTTGCCCGGGCTTTGGCGCGGCTTGCGCTTGGGCGCGGGGGACCGCGCGATCTCGGTGCGGTGCGCGAGGCGATCCGCGCGGGCCATGCGCTCGCCGCGCATCTTGAGCGTGCCGGTGCCGCGCTCGGCCTTCCAGGCGAGCTGGCGGGGATCGTGCTGCGCCTGGAGCGGGCACCGGAGCGCGTTGAGCAGGAACTGTCGGCGACCCTCGGCGAGGACTTGCCGGTCAATGCGCGTGATGGGGGCTTCGTGCGCGACGGCGCGAGCGGCGATCTCGACGAGCAGCGGGCTTTGCGCGACCGGAGCCGCCAGGTGATCGCCGGTCTACAGACGACCTATGCCGACGCGACCGGCATCAAGTCGCTCAAGGTGCGGCACAATAATGTGCTCGGCTATTTCGTCGAAGTGACCGCCACCAATGCCGGCGCGCTGACCAAGCCGCCGCTCAACGAGACCTTCATCCATCGCCAGACGCTCGCCAATGTGATGCGCTTCTCGACGACCGAGCTTGGCGCGCTCGAAGCGCGCATCACCTCCGCGGCCGACCGGGCGCTCGCACTCGAACTTGAGATCTTCGCCGAGCTGACCCGCGCGGTGCTCGCCGGGCAGGCGGCGCTCTCGGCGGCGGGCGCGGCGCTCGCCGAGCTCGACCATTATGCCGCGCTCGCCGAGGTCGCGGTCGAGCAGAGCTATGTGCGGCCAGTGATCGACGCGAGCCTCGTGTTTCTCGTCGAGGACGCCCGCCATCCTATGGTCGAGCAGAATTTGCGGCGTGGCGGCAGCACGGGCTTCGTCGGAAATGACTGCCGGCTCGGAGACACTGATGACGGCGGTACGCGCATCCTGCTCGTCACCGGTCCGAACATGGCCGGCAAGTCCACCTTCCTGCGCCAGAACGCGCTGATCGTCGTGCTGGCGCAATCCGGCTCGTTCGTGCCGGCGAAGGCGGCGCATCTCGGCGTGGTCGACAGGCTATTCAGCCGGGTCGGCGCGGCCGACGACCTCGCGCGGGGCCGCTCGACCTTCATGGTCGAGATGGTCGAGACCGCCTCGATCCTGAACCAGGCGACGCCGCGCTCCTTCGTGGTGCTGGACGAGATCGGGCGCGGCACCGCGACCTTCGACGGGCTTTCGATCGCCTGGGCCACGCTCGAATATCTGCACGAGGTGAACCGCTCGCGCGTGCTGTTCGCCACGCACTATCACGAGCTGACCGCGCTCGCCGACAAGCTCGCACATGCCGCCAACGCCACGGTCGAGGTCAAGGAATGGCGCGACGAGATCGTGTTCCTCTATCGCGTGGTGATGGGCGCGGCCGACCGCTCCTACGGCATCCATGTCGCGAAGCTCGCGGGACTCCCCGGTCCCGTGCTTGCCCGCGCCGGCGAGGTACTGGAGGCGTTGGAAAAGGCCGACGGGCGGCCCAAGCCCTCAGAGCTCGCCGAGGACTTGCCGCTGTTCCAGGCCGTCAAGGCGAAGGCGCCAGGGCTAGAGGAGCCGTCCCTGCTCGAACGCGAGCTTGCCGCGCTCAACCCCGACGCCATGACGCCAAAAGAGGCGCTGGAAGCGCTGTACAAGCTTAAGGGTTTGCTTGCCCGCGACCCCTAAAAGGCCCATGTGCTAGACCAATACGTCATCGCCGGGCTTGACCGGCGATCCAGGGCCGCTGGCTCCGTGCAACTGGCCCCTGGATGCCCGGCCCAACTCAAGGCCGGGCATGACGAGGCAATAGAGTGGGATTCCCTCAAGCCCCATCGCATAGCCGCCATGGACCAGCCTGCCCCGAGAAAAGCGCCCTATTTCGATCTCGACCATATGCGGGACGAGACCGCCGCTTTGGCGCGCGCTTACTCGGGGAACGACTCATCGCTCCGCGTCGCACTGGTCGAGCGCCTCAAGCCGCTCGTCGCCGACGCGCGGGACGCCGCGCGGCGGCAGCTCGAAGATGACGATGACGGCCGCGCCTGCGCCGAGGGGCTCTCGCAGTTCCAGGACGCGCTGATCCGCCTCGCCTACGACTTCACCACGCAGCACGTCTACCGTGCCGACAACCCGACCGCCGCCGAGCGCATGGCAGTCGTGGCGCAGGGCGGCTACGGCCGCGGCCTGCTGGCGCCTGGCTCCGACATCGATCTCTTGTTCCTGCTGCCCTACAAGCAGACCGCCTGGGGCGAGAGCGTCGCGGAGTACATGCTCTATCTCTTGTGGGATCTCGGCTTCAAGGTCGGGCACGCCACGCGCACCATCAACCAGTGCATCAGCCTCTCTCATTCCGACATGACGATCCGCACCGCGCTGCTCGATGCGCGGCTGATCCTCGGCGACGAGGCGCTGTTCGCCGAGTTCCAGCAGAGGTTCCGCAAGGAGGTGCTGGAGGGCAACGCGCGGCCTTTCATCGAGGCGAAGCTCGCCGAGCAGAACGAGCGCCATGCCCGCGCCGGCGCCTCGCGCTATCTGGTCGAGCCGAACCTCAAGGACGGCAAAGGCGGCTTGCGCGACCTGCATACCTTGCACTGGCTCGCCAAGCATCTCTACCCCGACAAGGCCGAGGCCGAGTTCGTCGAGGCGGGCGTGTTCACGCCGACCGAATATCGAAGCTTCCGCCGCTGCGAGACCTTCCTCTGGGCGGTGCGCTGTCACCTGCATTTCCTCGCCGACCGGCCGGAGGAGCGTCTCACCTTCGACGTGCAGCAGCTCATGGCCGAGCGGCTCGGCTATCGCGGGCATGCGGGCTTAAGCGCGGTCGAGCGTTTCATGCGGCATTATTTCCTGGTCGCCAAGGAAGTGGGCGAGTTGACCGGCATCGTCTGCTCGGCGCTCGAGATGAAACAGCTCAAATCGCTGCCGGCGCTCGACACGCTGCTCGCGCCGTTCGGCTGGCGCCGCCGCGCCAAGCTCCGCCGCACCTCGGACTTCCGCATCGAGAACGGGCGCATCTCGACCGTCGACAAGGACGCCTTCGCCAAGGATCCGGTGAACTTCATCCGCCTGTTCGTGGTGGCCGACGAGCATCGAGCCTCGTTCTCGCCTGAGGTGCTGCGCCAGGTGCGCACCAATATCCGCCGCATCGACGATCAGCTCCGCAACAACCCGGCCGCGAACCGGCTGTTCCTCAAGATGCTGACCGATGCGCGCGACCCCGAAGGCGTGCTGCGCAAGATGAACGAGGCGGGCGTGCTCGGCCGCTTCATTCCGGATTTCGGGCGCGTCGTGTCGATGATGCAGTTCAACATGTATCACCACTTCACGGTGGACGAGCATCTGATCCGCACCATCGGTTTCCTCTCCGGCATCGACCGCGGCAAATTCGCGAGCGAGCATCCGGTGTCGAGCGAGATCATCAAGACGATCGACAATCGCCGCGCGCTCTATGTCGCGGCGCTCGTGCACGACATCGCCAAGGGGCGCGACGAGGACCATTCGATCGCCGGCGCGCGCATCGCCCGCGAGCTCGGCCCCCGCTTAGGGCTGACACCATCCGAGACCGAGACGGCCGCCTGGCTGGTCGAGCATCATCTCTCGATGAGCCTGTTCGCGCAGAGCCGCGACCTGAACGACCCGAAGACCATCCGCGATTTCGCCGCACTCGTGCAGAGCCGCGAGAGGCTGAAGCTGCTCCTGATCCTCACCGTGGCCGATATCCGCGCGGTCGGGCCCGGGGTGTGGACCGGCTGGAAGGGGCAGCTCCTGCGCACGCTCTATTTCGAGACGGAGCCCCTGCTTGGCGGCGGCCACACCACGCTCACCCGCAGCGAGCGCGTGGCCCAGGCGCAAAGCGCGCTCCGCGAGCGGCTCAAGGATTGGCCGGGGCAGGAGCTCGAGCGCTTCATCGAGCGGCACGCGCCGTCCTATTGGCTGCGCACCGACCTCGACGTGATCGTCGAGCACGCCAAGCTGATCCGCGAGGCGGAGGCGGAAGGCAAGCAGCTCGCCACGCGCATCTCGACCGACGCCTTTCGCGGCGTCACCGAGATCACGCTGCTCGCGCCGAACCATCCGCGCCTGCTCGCGCTGGTGGCGGGGGCCTGCGCGGGCGCCGGCGCCAACATCATGGATGCGCAGATCACCACCACGCGCGACGGCATGGCGCTCGACACCATCCACCTCGAGCGCGAGTTCGACCACGCGGAGGACGAGGAACGGCGGGCGCGGCGGATCGCCGATACGATCGAGCGGCTGTTGCGCGGCGATGCGCGGCTTGCCGACGTGATCTCGACCAAGAAGAAGCCGAAGCCGCGGCTTTCGGCCTTCACTGTCGAGCCGCAGGTGGTCATCGACAACACGCTGTCGGATGCGCTGACCGTGATCGAGATCAACGGGCTCGACCGGCCAGGCTTGCTCTATGACGTGACGCAGGAGATCTCGGACCTCAATCTCGATATCGCCTCCGCGCATATCGCGACCTTCGGCGAGAAGGCGGTGGACGTGTTCTACGTCACCGACCTGACCGGCAAGAAGATCACGAGCGCGACCCGCGAAGCCTCGATCCGCGAGCGGCTGACCAAGGTGCTGCAGGCGCGCGAGCACGCGCCGCTCCCGGCTTGAGTTTTCGTCCTCCCTACCCTAACCGCTTGTCATCGCCCGGCTTGACCGGGCGACCCAGTATTCCTGGGCGCCTCCTGGGATTACTGGGTTGCCCGCCTACGCGGGCAATGACACCGATTGATGGGGCGGAGCGCGTTCCATGAAGCTCATCCGCGGCTTCGCCACGGTTGGCGCCATGACCATCGTGAGCCGCGTGCTCGGCTTTGCGCGCGACGTGCTGATGGCGGCGCTGCTCGGCACGAGCTACGTGGCCGATGCCTTCTTCGTCGCCTTCCGCATCCCCAACACCTTCCGCCGTCTGTTCGCCGAGGGCGCGTTCGACGCGGCCTTCATCCCGGTGTTCGCGCGGCGCCTGCACGAGGATGGCCCCGAACCCGCGCGCGCCTTCGCCAGCCAGGCGCTGTCCGGCGTCACCGTGCTGCTGGTCGCGCTGACCGTGCTCGCCGAGATCGCCATGCCCTGGCTGATGCTGGCGCTCGCGCCGGGCTTCCGCCGCGACCCCGCCACGTTCGACCTCGCCGTGCTGCTCGCGCGCATCGCGCTGCCCTATCTCGTCTGCATGTCGCTGGTCGCGCTCTATACCGGCGTCTTGAACGCGCTCGGGCGCTTCGCGGTCGCAGCCTTCGCGCCGAGCCTGCTCAACGTCGTGCTGATCGCGATCCTGCTCGGGCTGATCGCCACCGGCAATTTCGAGCAGAGCAAAGCTGGCGTGGCGCTCGCCTGGGGCGTGGCGCTGGCGGGCGTGCTGCAGGTCGCGGTCGTGGTCGCCGCGGCGGCGCGTGCGGGCATGCGGCTCGTCTTCGCTCGGCCGCACCTGACACCGGACATGAAGCGCCTGCTCGCGCTGGCGATGCCCGGCGTGATCGCGGGCGGCATGGCGCAGCTCACCATGATCATCGGCACGATCATCGCGACCTTGCAGGAGCGCGCCGTGTCCTGGCTCTATTATGCCGACCGCATCTTCCAACTGCCGCTCGGCGTGATCGGGGTCGCGGTCGGCGTCGTGCTGCTGCCGGACCTCGCCCATAAGCTCCGCAGCGGCGATCATGCGGCGGTGGTGGCGAGCGAGAACCGCGCACTCGAATTCGCGCTGCTCCTCACCCTGCCCGCCACCGCCGCTCTGTATCTTCTCGCCGAGCCGATCATGCGCGTGCTGTTCGAGCGCGGTGCCTTCGCCGCGGCGGACACGCAAGCCACTTCCGCGATGCTGGCGGCGATGGCGCTCGGGCTGCCGGCCTATGTGCTGATCAAGGTGCTGCACCCGAGCTTCTTCGCGCGCGAGGACACCAGAACGCCGATGATTTTTGCCGGCATCGGCATGGCCGCCAACGCCGTGCTGAGCGTCGTGCTGTTCCTGCGGCTCGGCGCGGTCGGCATCGCCTGGGCCCTGACGCTTTCCGGTTGGCTTAACGTGGCGCTGCTCGCGGGCTCGCTCAAACGGCGCGGCGAGTTCAGGCTCGACGCCCGCTTCCGGCGCACCGTCTTGCGCATCCTCGCGGCGACGGCGGTGATGGGCTTGGCGGTCTGGACGCTCGCGGGCCTGCTCGGCCCGTGGTTTGCAGCGAGCCAAGGCACGCTCGGGCAATTCGCGGCGCTGGGGGCTCTGGTCGGTGCCGGGTTCGCCATCTATCTCGCAAGCGCACAAATTCTGGGAGCGGCGAAAATACAAAGCATAATCAAGCTATTGGCCCCGTAACAGCAGGGTTGGCAGCGCAGCACAACGCGTTTATGCTGCGCCGCAACAAACGGGAGACATAGCCATGGAAGGTCGGCCGCGCCGCAGCGTTCTTTATATGCCGGGTTCGAACGCCCGCGCCCTCGAGAAGGCGCGCACCCTGCCGGCCGACGCCCTGATCCTCGACCTCGAAGACGCGGTGGCGCCCGACTCTAAGGTGCTGGCGCGCGAGCAGGTCTGCGCCGCGGTGCGCGAGGGCGGATATGGCGGGCGCGAGGTCGTCATCCGCGTGAACGCGCTCGAGACGCCGTGGGGCGCCGAGGACCTGATCGCCGCCTGCGCCGCCGAGCCCGACGCGATCCTCGTGCCGAAGGTCATCCATTCCGGCGACATCATCAGCGCCGCCAAGATCCTGCAGAGCGTGCACGCCGCCGAGAAGATCAGGCTGTGGGCGATGATGGAGACACCGATGGCGATGCTGAACGCGCGCACCATCGCCGCGACCGCCGTGCACCGGGAGAACCGGCTCGATTGCCTGGTGATGGGCACCAACGATCTCCTGAAGGAGTCGCGCGCCCGCGCCCTGCACAACCGCTTTGCCGTGGTGCCGTGGCTCGCCATGACCATCGTCGCCGCCCGCGCCTACCGGCTCGACATCATCGACGGCGTCTATAACGACTTTCGTGACGAGCCGGGCCTGCGCGAGGAATGCGAGCAGGGGCGCACGCTTGGCATGGACGGCAAGACCTTGATCCATCCGACCCAGGTCGGGCCGTGCAACGAGATCTTCTCGCCGACCGCGGAAGAGGTGGACTGGGCGCACAAGATCATCGACGCGTTCCGCCGCCCGGAGAATGCCAAGAAGGGCGTGATCGTGGTCGAGGGCCGCATGGTCGAGCGGCTGCACCTGACCATGGCCGAGCGCACCGCAGCCATCGCCGAGCAGATTGCCGCGATGGAGCTGGAGTGCGTATAGCGTTCATGGCAAGGCCGGTGCCTCCCCTCTCCCCTTGAGGGAGAGGGGAGGCACCGGCCTGTGCGAGCAGAGCGAGCCTGCAAGCCGGATGGCAGGAAGGGTGAGGGGTGATTCCCTGCGACGCGGCAAAGCCGCTTACCCCTCACCGCGCGCGAAAGGCGCGCGTGCTCTCCCACAAGGGGAGAGCGGGAGCGCTTAATGGCCTCCTACAGCACCTTGAACAGGAACATGCCGGGGATGGCCTTGTCGAAGCCGACCGAGGCATAGGCGCCGCGGGCCGGTTCATGCGCCGCATCGCCGCCGGTGCCGACGCAGGCAATCTCGGCGCCGCGGGCCTTCAGGTCCTCGAGCGCGAACGCGTACATGGCCTTGCCGACACCTCTCCCCTGCAGGCCCGGATCGACGCCGTTCAATCCGAGCTCACCGGTCTTCCGCTTCGCATCGACCAGGGTGAAGATGAAGCCGGCGACGACGCCATCGAGCTCCGCGACATAGACCTTGGTGCTCTCGTCGTCGGGCGCGATCTTGCTCAGCGTCTCCGCGTATTGCTCCCGCCAATCGCGATATTGCAGCGCGAAGATGCGGCGCCCGAGCGCCGCCTCGAAGCCTTGGTGGATCGGCTCGAAGGCGGCGACGCAGATCTCCAACACACGCCGGTAATCCGCTTGCCTATAGGGCCTGATGACGAGGCTCATCGCTACTTCTCCTGCCGCAAGGCTTCAGACGGGCGCACGCGCGCATCAAGGCGCGCCGGACACTACCGAAAGCGGGGCGCTTGCGTTAGCCCGACGCGCAAGCCATAACGCCCGCTTCGCGAAGGGGTGAGGCATGGCCAGCAAAAAGACCCGCGTGTTCTCGGGCGTCCAGCCCACGGGCAATCTGCATCTCGGCAACTATCTCGGCGCCATCACCAAGTTCGTGGCGCTGCAGGACCAGAACGAGTGCATCTATTGCGTGGTCGATCTGCACGCGATCACCGTGTTCCAGGACCCCGACGAGCTCGCGCGCAACACGCGCGAGGTGACGGCCGCCTTCATCGCGTCGGGCATCGACCCCAAGCGGCACATCGTGTTCAACCAGAGTCAGGTCTCGGGCCACGCCGAGCTTGCTTGGATCTTCAATTGCGTGGCGCGGATCGGCTGGCTGAACCGCATGACGCAGTTCAAGGAGAAGGCCGGCAAGGACCGCGAGAACGCGAGCGCCGGGCTCTATGTCTATCCGAACCTGATGGCGGCCGACATCCTGCTCTATCACGCGACGCATGTGCCGGTCGGCGAGGACCAGAAGCAGCATCTCGAGCTCGCGCGCGACATCGCCCAGAAATTCAACAACGACTTCGCCAAGACCATCTCGCGCGCGGGCTACGACGAGGGGTTCTTCCCGCTGCCTGAGCCGCTGATCACCGGTCCGGCGACGCGGGTCATGTCCTTGCGCGACGGCACAAAGAAGATGTCGAAGTCGGAAGAGAGCGACATGACGCGCATCAACCTCACGGACGATGCCGACGCCATCGCCAAGAAGATCCGCAAAGCCAAGACCGATCCCGAGCCGCTGCCGTCGGAGCTGAAGGGGCTCGAGGCGCGGCCCGAGGCCGACAACCTGGTCGGGATTTACGCCGGGCTCGCCGGGGTGACTAAGGACTCGGTCTTGAGCGAGTTCGGCGGCGCGACGTTCTCGACCTTCAAGAACGCGCTGGCCGAGCTTGCCACGACGAAGCTCACGCCGATTGGCGATGAGATGCGGCGCCTTATGGCGGAGCCCGACGAGATCGACCGCATCCTCACCGACGGCGCCGCCCGCGCGCATGCGATCGCCGATCCCGTGCTGGCGCAGACCAAGGACATCGTCGGCTTCATCCGCAGCTAGGCGCGCGATTTGGCTGACGCCGAGCTACATGAATGCGGCGTTGACCCATAGATGGGTCAAGATGCTCGCCACATAGCCGAGCGCAATGGCCCAGGACCATCGCAGATGGTTCATGAACGTGTAGTGATTACGCACCAGCCCCATCAGCACGACGCCCGCTGCCGTGCCGATAGATACCAGGCTGCCGCCGACGCCTGTGCTCAGCGTGACGAGCATCCACTGGCCGCTCGTCATATCGGGGTTCATGGTGAGCACCGCGAACATCAGCGGGATGTTGTCGAATGCCGCACCCAATATGCCGATCGCGATATTGGCGAAGGTCGGCCCCAAGTCGACATAGAGCCAATTCGACAGCAGATCGAGATAGCCGACGACCCCAAGTCCGGCGACCGCGAAGATGATGCCGAAGAAGAACAGCAGCGTGTCCACTCCACGCGTCTCATCTCCTGAAGGGAGTCGAACGCCAGGCTTTCATCATTGCGGCGCTCAGCGCGCCGCTGAAGGATGTAGCTGTACATTTGCAGGTAGCCGAGACCGAGCATCATCCCGAGAGCGGGCGGCAGATTGAAAACGCTCTTGAACACGACGGCGGTCGCCAGCGTGGCCGCGAACAGAAGCATCACCATGTTCGAGCCGGGCTTGGGTGGCCTGATGGCGCCCCCCGATTCCGGTATGCCTTTCGGCACGGCGAAATGCATCAGCGTCGCCGGTACGAGGAAGTTCACCAGCGCCGGCAGGAAGAGGTGGAAGAACTCGAAGAAGGTGAGCTTGCCCTTCTGCCACACCATTAGCGAGGTGATGTCGCCGAACGGCGAGAAGACGCCGCCGGCATTGGCGGCCACCACGATGATGATGCAGCCGAGGACGATGAACTGGTAATTGCCGACGCCGACCGCCACCACCACGGCGCCCATCACGAGCGCGGTGGTCAGATTGTCGATGATGGGACCGAACACGAAGGCAAGTCCGCCGACCAGCCAGAACAGCTGGCGATAGGAGAGGCCCATATTGACGAGCCGCGACCGCAGCGCCTCGAAGATGCGCCGCTCCTGCATCGTGTTCACGTAGGTGATCGCCACCACGAGGAACAGCATCAGCTCGCCATAGTCGCGGATCACATGCTTGGCGTCGGCTTCGAGGGCGGCGGTCTGACCATGCATGGCGTACGCCACGCCAAGCAGCGCCCAGATCAGCCCTGCGGCCAGCATGACGGGCTTCGACTTGCGGAGCTGTATCGCCTTTTCGATCGCCACGAACCCGTAGGCGATGAAGAAGATCATCAGCGACAGATAGCCGATTGGGTGCCGGGTGAGGTCTACGCGGTCCGCGGCGTCCATCGCATAGGCGGGCGCGCTCGACAGGGTGAGCCAGACGAAGACGGCAAGGAGCCACAACCGTCCGGCAGCGCGTTTCATCCCCCCCCATCCTCTTCGTTGCCGCGCTACCTCCAACCGCGGAGCGCATCGCACGGGTGCTACGGATCGATTGTTGGGAAGACCCTACAAGCGAACCCAGCCTTCAACATTATTTCTTACGAGGAAAAGAGAATAGGCAACAAGATTATCCGCCCGGCAGCGACAAACTCGCGCGCTCGTTCCCGCCGCGCGGCCTGGTCTGCGCCCCGCCGAGGCCAAAGAGGGCTTAGGCTTCGGCTGAAATCCCGGTGCCGATCGGGCAGGAGACGCCGGTGCCGCCGAGCCCGCAATAGCCCGCGGGGTTCTTGGCGAGATATTGCTGGTGGTAGTCCTCGGCGAAGTAGAACGCCGGCGCCGGCAGGATTTCCGTGGTGATCGCGCCGTAGCCGCGGGCGGCGAGCGCCTGCTGGAAGGCCGCCCTGGCGCCTTCGGCCTCGCGCCGCTGCGCGTCGGAGAAATAATAGATGCCGGAGCGGTATTGCGTGCCGACATCGTTGCCCTGGCGCATGCCCTGGGTCGGGTCGTGGCTCTCGAAGAACAGCTTGAGCAGGTCCGCGTAGCTCACGCGGCTCGGATCGAACACCACCAGCACCGCCTCGGTGTGGTCCGTGCGGCCGGAGCAGACCTCCTCATAGGTCGGGTTGGGCGTGGAGCCGGCGACGTAACCGACCGCGGTCACGGTAACGCCCGGCAGCTGCCAGAACTTCCGCTCGGCGCCCCAGAAGCAGCCGAGCGCGAACAGGGCCATCTGCGAGCCTTCCGGATACGGACCTTTGAGCGGGGCGCCGCTAACGAAATGGTGGCTCGCGGTCGCGATGGGATCGGGCCGGCCGGGCAGCGCCTGGTCGGGCGTCGGGATGGTGAGGGGCTTGCGCCTGAGGGTGAACATGGCCGGTTGCTCCAATCTGAACACCGTCATGGCCGGGCTGGACCCGGCCATCCACGTCTTGGCTCCCCGCTTGCAAATTCGTGGATGCCCGGCACTTCGGCCGGGCATGACGAACACGTTCGTCAGTTAATGTACACCTCGACGGGCTTCCGCTTCTGGCCGAGCCAATAGAGCAGCACGCCGAGAATGCCGAATACGACCCAGGTCGGCGCCTGCAGGATGTTGGCGATTACCGTCTCCCAGAGCCACGGGCTGACCGCGGTCTCGACCCAGGCCTTGGCGTCGCGCAGCGACTCGGGGCTGATCGCCGCCCATTGCTCGCCCATGGGCGTGACCACCCAGGCGCCGCCCCCGGCCAGGCTCTTGGTGGCGTCGATCACGGCGGCGACCATGGCAAGCAGAAGGAGCCAGACGCCGAGAATGCGCAGCAGCATCAACATGGGCTATCGATTGGCAGATTGCTCTCCCGCCTACATAAGCCATCGGGGCCTCACGTTCAAATCAGCTTCGCTTGATCGGGTGCGGCATCAGCCTATGTCGAGCCGGGCAATGCGGCCGTCCGCCAGCGTAAACTTGAATGGCGGCTACCCTTCAACCTCGGCCGGTACGGCCTCCGCATCCATCGAGATCGCTTCAAACACATGGCCATCGGGATCCTCGAAGGATCGGTTGTACAGCCAGCCCAGATCCTGCGGCTCGCGGATATCAGCCTTGCCACCGCTTGCGGCTGCGGCCTCGACAATGGCATCGACCTGCTCACGGCTCTCGCGGGTCAAGGCAAGCAGCACCTCGCTCGTCGCATGGGCGTCAGCGATCTTCTTGGGCGTGAAGGTTGAGAAATAGTCGTTGGCCAGCAATTGGAACGTGATCGTGTCGGACCAGACCATGCTCGATGACTGGTGGTCACTGAACTGTTCGTTCTTCTCGCATCCGATCGCCTCGTAAAAGCGGGTCGCGGCGGCGAGGTCCGTCACCGGCAGGTTTATGAAGATCGTCTTGGACATTTGCGGTTCTCCAGCAGCGCGCAGTTGTTCGCCGTAGTGGCGGTTCAAGGCATTCTGAAGAGAATGGGTTGGAGAATTCGTAGCATGGCGCCGTTCGATCATCCGGCCTGACACGTCGAGACGATGCGCGCGACGGAGACGGCCAGCGAGACGTTGCCGCGCCGCTGTTCGTTCCGGTCCTCGCGCTCGAGGCGCTTGTCGGCGATCCCCTCATACATGCCGAGCAATGCCGCCGCGGCTTTTCCGTCAATGCCGTCCTTGGCAAGCACGGCCGCACGTTCATCTGGCGGAACGAAGTGCAGCTCCACGGGGCGACCAAGTACCTTTGCGAAGGCCGTCGCCACGTCGCCAGCACTCCAGTCCTCGAGACCGCTCAACTCCACGATCCGTTTTCCGGTCCAGTTCTCGCGAAGAAGCGCGGCCGCCGCTCTGCCGACATCGATCGTGCTCACCATTGGAATCTTCTGGGCCGGGTCGAGAAAGCTCGGCAATACGCCTTCCGCCATCGCCGCGCCCGCAACCTCGCTCCACGCCTCCACGAAATAGCCGCATCGCAGGAAGGCGATCGCCGGGGCAGCCCCGTCGAGCAGCGCCTCGATCTGGTTGAGCGTAGCGACCACGCCGGTACCCGAGCCATGCTGCGCTCCGATCGAGGACAGAACGACAACCTTGGGCGTTTGCGCTCGCCGGAGCCCGTGCGCGAGCGCCGTGCCGACCTCTTGAGCATGTGCGTAAGGATCGCCGCTGGTGGGCGTGGGATTGAGCACGAATGCTCCCGTGGCCCCCTCCAGCGTGTCTGCAACGTCATCCGCGTTGAGAATGTCAGCCACGGCCACATCCGCGCCCAGCGCCGCCCACTTCTCCCCCTGCTCACGCCGACGTAGGACGACGCGCACCGGCTCGCCGCGTTCGAGAAGGGCGCGAGCCGTCTCGCCGCCCGCCCGACCATTCGCTCCAAACACAACCTGCATGGCCTTGTCCTCATCTGACTGATTGGCTGTGTCGGACATAGGCTCAACTGTTTGATGCGTCCAATGCATGGTCTATATACATGTCATGCGCGAAGTGGATTTACGGGCAGTCGATCTCAACCTTCTGGTGATGCTTGAAGCGTTGCTCGAGGAGAAGAATGTCACGCGCGCCGCAGGCCGGCTGGGCATGAGCCAGCCCGCCGCGAGCCGTGCGCTGGCGCGGCTGCGAGCGCTGTTTTCGGACGCGCTCCTCGTCGATGGGCCGGGCGGCTACGTCCTTAGCGCCCGCGCTGAAGAAATGCGTCCAAGGCTGCGCGAAACGCTGGCCGGCATCGGCCAGATGCTGCAAGCGACGCCGTTCGACCCCGCAACCGCGACAGGCCAGGTCAGGCTCCTGACGCCCGATTTGCAGGCCGCCGAGTTGATGCCGCCTTTGCTCGCCCGTTTCGCGGCCGAAGCGCCTGCTCTCGACCTCGTCGTCCAGTCACCCGGTCCAGACGCGATGCAGGCGCTCCAGGACGATGCGGCGGATGCGATCGTGGGACTCATCGACGAAGCTCCGCCGAGCATCCAGCGGCGCCGGTTGTATGACGAGCGGCTAGTGACTCTCATGCGCGCGGATCACCCCGCCGCGCGTGAAAAGCTCACGCTCGCGCGATTCCTGGCGCTCGACCATATTGCGGTGAGCATCACCGGCGTCGGGCCGGCGCCTGTCGATGAGGTGCTGGCGAGCATGGGACGGAAACGGCGAGTGAAGGTGCGCGCACCGAACTTCTTTGCGGCGCTGGAGATTGCAGCCCGCTCCGACCTGGTAACGACCCTGCCTGAGAGCCTCACGCATTGGGGCGTGACCATGGGGCGTTTTGTTTCCTTCCCGCCGCCTCTCCGTCTTGAACCGTTTCCGATGAGTCTTGTCTGGCACGCGCGCCATCAGGACGCCCCCCGGCATATATGGCTGAGGAACACAATTGTCGCCGCGGCACGTGAACTATCCTGGGTGCGCTGAGATGACGGCTGGGGCGAGATTCGAACCCTCGAGACGGTTGCCCGCCTACACACTTTCCAGGCGTGCGCCTTCGACCACTCGGCCACCCCTCCTTAGCGGAGACCGGATTTCGCGGGAGTCCTTCCGGCAAATTTTCGCCACCACTCGTCGCACGTCTTGGCGGTAAGCATGCGGGCCGGCTAACGTGGTGCTGTCAGTTGCGACATCATCGGGCAGCCGAGCGTCTTCTGAAACGCCTCGACCAGCTCTTCCTGGCTGTTCGTACCGATATAGAGCCCGCCTGTCGCCTCAGCGAGACATCTCAGGTCGATCGCGCTCTGCCCGCCGGTCCAATAGGCCGTCATGCGGAAGCCTATGACATGCACGGTGAGGCCCGCGCCCTCGGCGGCAAGCTTCTTGCCGAGCTCGCAAGGCATGCCGCCACAGGTCTCCTCCCCGTCGGTGAGAACGACGATGGTGCCGAGCTTGGACCTGAAATTGAGAACCTCAGCCGCCTGCTCCACCCCCGCCGACAGCGGCGTCTTGCCGGAGGGGTTCAATGTTTCGACGGCTTCCATGATCGGCCTGGCGGCATTCGGCTGCGGCCGTAGCTTGAGCTCGACATTGCATTGCTGATACGAGCCGTGCCCATAGGTGACGAGACCGATGCGGCGGTGCGGCGCGACGCCGGGTAGCACCTGGGCCAGCGCTTTCCGCACCTCGTCGATCCGCCTGATCTCGCCGCCGATGCCTTCGGCCAAGCTCCCCGCCATCGAGCCGGACGCATCGAACACGATCATCGTGTCTTCGGTGCACGGCTTGTTCGGCTGCTCGGCGCCGTTCGCTGGACCGGCCCCGGCGAGCATCAGCGCAATGCAGACGGCCAACAACGCCGGCGCGATCCGCCTGCGTGAACAGCTCGGTTTCGAGCAGGCCGGGGATCTAATGGAAGTCGGCACCAAGTTCAGTAACCGAGCCAGACCACCACCCCAACCACGGCCGCGAATGCGACAATGAACAGGAGGCCGAACACCTTGAAGGCGCGCTCATCGGTGTAGGACGCCGCCTTGTCATAGGCGGCATCGCCCATCTGCTCGCGGGCAAGCCGCTCCTGCAACTTGCCGGCCGCATCGTCCCCGTGTTGGATCTGCTTGTAATACTGGGACATGGCAGCTCCGGTTTCGTTTCGCTCAGTCTCGCGCAATTCGGCGTCAAGATCGAGGGTGTTGGCAAGGAAATCCTCGAAGCTCGTGGTTCCAGCCGAGCATCCAAGCTTCGATGCTGAGAGCTTGGCCTTGAATCGGGGCGTGCTCGGCGAGGTCGAGCGCTGGGCGCGCGGGGGCCGGTAATACTCGACCGCGACGGGGTGTCGGCTTCGGCCGACGCCCTTGCTTGCGCGGCGATGCGATTAGGCGATGCCCCCAGCGTATTCGTAAGTGCAAGTCGTTTCGCTGGACTCTACGAGGACCCATACACCCACTCCACCGCCTGGCGCCTCGTCAAGCATGACGGGTGGACATCGCGGCAGGTCTGCCTTGGAGGCCCCTTGATCCGGTCCAGGCTTTTTGACGGCCCGCCGCTCAGACGGTCCCTGCCGCAATCGCGCCTGCTGCAGTCCGGCGCCTTGGCAATACGGGCAGCGAAGTGTGTCCGCCTTGATGGCCTTCTCGCAAAAGGGGCACTCTCGTGTTGCCAAGGCCACTGACATTGGTATCTCCCTTCACCTCTCTAGTGGCGTTCCCGGGCGATGGCGCCGCGCCCGCGCCGTGCTCAAGCATCGTGGCCTTCCCGAGCGCGACGAGCCGATGGGCGGCCGATGCTGGTCAGCGGTAAAAGCGTTCTTCGCCCGCAGTTTTGGCGGTGCTATGCCTTGCAAGTATAGCGCAATAAAAACAAAAGTTTAGCTGTGGATTTGGCGGGCGGGAGACGAAGAAACCGAGAACTACACCTACGCTATAGCCCTCCAAA
>CAZWIO010000010.1:0-131141 GCA_964634195.1 uncultured Methyloceanibacter sp.
GCCGAGCCCGTGCTCAAGCACCGCATGGCGCTCACCTTCGCCGCGCGCGCCGAAGGCGTCGAGATGGGCGACCTGGTCGCGAAGCTCGTCGAGCCGCTGGGGTAATCCGAGCTTGGCGGCGCCGCGCGACAAGAAGCTTCAGCCGTTCACGGCCGAGGAAGCCGAGGCCCATGGGCTTGCGGCGCGCATCCCTTCGCTTCTGATCGAGGCGCAGCGCGTGGCGCACACCGTGGCGCACGGTACGCATGGCCGCAGGCGCGCGGGACCCGGCGAGACCTTCTGGCAATTCCGTCACTACGACCAGAACGACTCGCTCGCCGGCATCGACTGGCGCCGTTCGGCGAGCTCCGACCATCTCTTCGTGCGCGAGCGCGAATGGGAAGCTGCGCACACCGCCTGGCTCTGGGTCGATCTCTCGCCCTCGATGCGCTTCCGCTCGAACCTCGCCAAGCTCTCCAAGGAGAGCCGCGCGGTGATCCTCGCGCTCGCGATCACCGAGCTGCTCGCCCGCGGCGGCGAACGCGTCGGCGTGTTCGGCGGCCCACCTTATCGCGGCCGCAACGCCACGCGCCGCGTCGCCGAGACGTTGATGCGCGACACCTCCGATACGAGCCTGCCGCCGCAGGTGAAGCTCAGCCGCTTCTCCGAATGCATCCTGTTCAGCGATTTCCTCGATCCGGTCGAGGAGATTGCCGAGCGGCTCCAGACCATCGCGGCACAGGGCGTGCGCGGCCATCTCGTGCAGATCCTCGATCCCGCCGAGGAGACGCTTCCCTATGCGGGCCGCACCGAGTTTGCCGCGAGCGAAGGCCGCGACCGCATGATCGCCGGCCGCGCCGAGACATTGCGCGAGCGCTATCAGGAGCGGCTCAAGCAGCATCGCACCGATCTCGCCGAGGTGACGCGCAGGCTCGGCTGGTCGTTCGTCCTGCATCACACCGACCGCCCGGCCGAAGAGGTCGTGCTCGCCATCCACAACCGGCTGGCGGGGCTTGAGCGGGATTACCGCTACCGCGCGCCGAAGCCCGTCATCGGCGCCGAACAGGCGCAGGCAGGTGCTTCATGATGACGATCGGCTCGATCGGCTTCATGCAGCCCTGGGTGCTGACCGCGCTGCTGGCGCTGCCGATCATCTGGTGGCTGCTGCGCTTTACCCCGCCGAGCCCGCAGGTCGTGGTGTTCCCGCCGACCCGCCTGCTCAAGGATCTGGAATCCACCGAGCAGACGCCGGCGCATAGCCCATGGTGGCTGACGGCGCTCCGCATGCTGCTAGCCGCGCTGATCATCCTGGCGCTCGCCCGGCCCGTGCTCAATCCCGACCGCGAGAGCTTTGCCGGCGAAGGCCCGCTGCTGCTCGTGGTCGACAATGGTTGGGCGTCGGCCGCGCATTGGGCCGAGCGCCGCGAAGCGATCGACGCGGCGATCGACCGCGCCGGAAGCGGCGGCCGCACCATCGTGATCGCGCCGACCGCGCCGGGCCAGCCGGTCAGCGATGCGATGTCGGCCGACGAGGCGCGCGAGCGCATCTCCGGTCTCACGCCTGAGCCTTACGCGCCCGACCGCAAGGCCCTTGCCGCGATGCTCGAAAGCGAGCACGGCGACAAGACCGGCATGAGCGTGCTCTATCTGTCAGACGGCCTCGATTACCACGAGGGCCCCGAATTCGCGGCAACGCTCAAGAAGCTCGCGGGCACGACCGGCAGCCTCGCAGTGATCCGGCCCTCGAAGGACGATGCGGCACTCGCGCTCGGCCAGGCTGCGGGTGAAGGCGGCGAGCTCGCCGCGCGCGTGCTGGCCGGCTCTGGCGGTCCGCGCGTCGGCAAGGTCAAGGCGCTGACCGGCCGCGGCGAGCCGCTCGGCGAAGCCGAGTTCACGATTCCCAACGGCAAGACCGAGGCCAAAGCGAGCTTCGACCTGCCGCTCGAGATCCGCAATCAGGTCGCGCGGCTCGAGATCGCGGGCGAACGCTCGGCCGGCGCCGTGTTCCTGCTCGATGCGCGTTCGCAATGGCACAGGGTCGGCATCGTCTCGGGCGAGTCGCGCGAGGCGGCGCAGCCGCTGCTCTCGCCGCTCTATTATGTGCAGCGCGCGCTCTCGCCTTACGCCGGGGTGGTCACGCCGAGCGAGCCGAACGTCGCCACCGCCGTGCACGAGCTGATCGACAAGCAGAAGGTCTCGACCATCGTGCTGGCCGATATCGGCAAGCTGGTCGCGGGCACGCAAGAGGAGCTCGAGAACTGGGTCAAGTCGGGCGGCGTCTTGATCCGCTTCGCTGGCCCGCGCCTCGAGCAGGGCGGCGACGAGCTCCTGCCCGTCGCGCTCCGCCGTGGCGGCCGCTCGCTTGGCGGCTCGCTCTCCTGGTCGACACCGCAACCGCTCGCGCCGTTCGACGAGAAGAGCCCGTTCCGCGGGCTGACCGTGCCGGAGGACGTGAAGGTCAACCGCCAGGTGCTGGCCGATCCGACCCAGGCGATGGACGCCGAGGTGTGGGCCGCGCTCGCCGACGGCACGCCGCTCGTCACCGCCGCGAAGCAGGGCGACGGCTTCGTCGTGCTGTTCCACGTCACCGCCAATTCCGACTGGTCGAACCTGCCGCTCTCGGGCCTGTTCGTCGAGATGCTGCGCCGCGTAATCGCGCTCGGGCCGAGCCAGGTCGCGATGAAGTCGGGCAGCGAGGGCGCCACGATCGAAGCCGCCCCCAGCCAGGCTAACGTCCAGACAGGCAGCGCGCTGCCGCCGATCAAGACGCTCGACGGCTTCGGCCAGCTTGGCACGCCGCCGCTTCGCGTGGCGCCGCTACCCGCCGACAGGCTCGACACGGTCGTGCCTGGACCCGACCATCCGCCGGGCTATTACGGCTCGGCGACCGCGCCGCGCGCGCTCAACATCGTCACAGCCAAGACCGTGCTCGAGCCCATCGGCGCCATCGAAGGTGCCGCCGAGACCGCGGGCTATACCTTGCGCAAGCCCTTCGCGCTCGAGCCTTGGATCTATCTCGCCGCGCTCGCCCTGTTCGCCGCCGACATCATTGCCGTGCTGTTCCTGAGCGGCGGCTTGCGCTTGCGCCGCCGCGCCGCGACGGCCGGCGCCGCCATCCTGCTCGCCTTCGCGCTCGCCCCGGCCGATCCGCAGGGCGCAGCGGCGCAAGAGTCCGGCACGCAGCTCGAGGGCGCCGCAACCGAAGCCGCAACCGGCGCGCCGGCCGACTCTCCCGAAAATTTCGCGCTGCAAGCCTCGCTCAAGACGCGGCTCGGCTATGTGCTCACCGGCAATGTTGAGGTCGATCGCACGAGCGAGGAAGGCCTGTCGGGCTTGAGCAAAGTGCTGCGGGCCCGCACCGCGCTTGAACCCGCCGATCCCATGGGCGTCGACATCGACAAGGACGAGCTTGCCTTCTTCCCGCTGCTCTACTGGCCGGTGCTCGAAGATGCCGAGCCGCTCTCGGACGCGACGCTCGCCAAGATCGACGCCTTCATGAAGCAGGGCGGCATGATCATCTTCGACACGCGCGACCACGAGACCGCTATCGGCGCGACGGGCGCGGCGCAGAACCCGGCGCTGAGCCGCCTGATCGGCGCGCTCGACATTCCGCCGCTGGAGCCGGTCCCCGAGAACCATGTGCTCACCAAGTCCTTCTATCTGATGCGCAGTTTCCCGGGCCGCTGGGACGGCGGCGCGCTGTGGGTCGAGGCTGAGCCGGTCGACGAGGCCGAGCGCAGCGAGCGCTCGCGCCGGACCGACGGCGTCTCCTCGCTCGCCATCACCTCCAACGATTTCGCCGCGGCCTGGGCGCTCGACGAGGCGAACCGCCCGATCTATCCCGCCGTGCCCGGCGGCGAGGTGCAGCGCGAGATGGCGTTCCGCGCCGGCGTCAACCTCGTGATGTACGCGCTCACCGGCAACTACAAGGCCGACCAGGTGCACGTCCCTGCCCTGCTCGAGCGCCTGGGACAATGAGATGAGCTGGTCCGTCGAATTCATTCCGCTCGTGCCCTGGCCGATGCTGTGGGCCATCGCCGCCGTTGGCGCGTTGCTGCTCGGGCTCTTGTTCTGGCGTTCGCGCCGTGGCGCGCTGCTCAGGCTTGCGAGCTTCGCGCTGCTGCTGCTCGCCATCGCCAACCCGCATCTGAAGCAGGAGGATCGCGAGCCGCTCAACGATGTGGTCGCCGTGGTGGTCGACGACAGTCAGAGCCAGGCGATCGCCGGACGCACCGCGCGCACCGAGACGGTGCGGAAGGAGCTCGAAGAGAAGCTCAAGGCCGTTCCCAATCTCGACACGCGCTTCGTGCGCTCGACCTCGACCGCGGCCGACAGCGATCGCGACGGCACCATGCTGTTCACCGATCTCGGCCAGGCGCTCGCCGATGTGCCGCCGGACCGGCTTGCCGGCGTAATCATGATCACCGAAGGCGAGGTGCACGACGTGCCGAGTGGTGCCTCGGCGCTCGGCTTCGACGCGCCCGTGCATGCGCTGATCACCGGCAAGAAGGGTGAGTTCGACCGCAGGCTCCAGGTGCTGAGCGCACCACGCTTCGGCTTGGTCTCGGCGGTGCAGCCGGTCGAGGTCAAGGTCACCGAGACCACCGGCAACGACGGCAAGCAGGTCAGGCTCACCGTCACCCAGCAGGGCGAGAAGCCGTCGAGCCAAGTCGTCCGCGTCGGCGAGACGGTCACCATCCCCGTCGAGATCAAGCATGCCGGGCCCAACATCGTCGAGATCGAGGCCGAGCCGGCCGAGGGCGAGCTCACCACCGTCAACAACCGCGCCGTGCTCACCGTCGAAGGCGTACGCGAGAATTTGCGCGTGCTGCTGGTCTCGGGCGAGCCGCATGCCGGCGAGCGCACCTGGCGCAACATGCTGAAGTCGGACGCCTCGGTGGACCTCGTGCATTTCACCATCCTGCGCCCGCCGGAGAAACAGGACGGCACGCCGATCAACCAACTCTCGCTGATCGCCTTCCCGACGCGCGAGCTGTTCCAGGAGAAGCTCGACCAGTTCGACCTGATCATCTTCGACCGCTATCAGCGGCGCGGCGTCTTGCCCCTGCTCTATCTCGAGAACGTGGTGCGCTACGTCCAGAATGGCGGCGCGGTGCTGGTCTCCGCCGGCGACGACTATGCCTCACCGCTCAGCCTCTACCGCACCCCGCTCGGCCAGATCCTGCCTGCCGTGCCGAGGGGCCGCGTGATCGAGCAGCCCTTCAAGCCCAAGCTCTCTGAGCTCGGCGAGAAACACCCGGTCACCGCCGACCTTCCCGGCTCGGCTGGCGAGGAGCCGTCCTGGGGCCGTTGGTTCCGCGTGGTCGATGCGACCCCGCGCGAAGCCGAGGTGCTGATGAGCGGCGCCGACGACAGGCCGCTGCTCGTCATCGGCAAGCGCGGCGAGGGCCGCGTGGCGCTGCTGCTTTCCGATCACGCCTGGCTCTGGGCGCGCGGCTATGAAGGCGGCGGACCCTATACCGATCTGCTGCGCCGGACCGCGCACTGGCTGATGAAGGAGCCCGATCTCGAAGAGGAGACGCTACGCGCTTCGAGCCGCGGCCAGACGCTGACGATCGAGCGCCGCTCGGTCGAGGACAAGGTCAAGCCCGTCACCCTCACGCACCCCTCCGGCAAGGAAGAGACCATTACCCTCGACGAGGGCGAGCGCGGCACCTGGCGCAAGGTGCTGAACGTCACCGAGCAGGGTGTCTACCGCGTCGAGTCCGGCAAGCTGGCAAGCGTCGCCACCGTCGGCAACGCCAACGCCCGCGAGCTTGCCGGCGTCACCGCCACCGACCAGGTGCTCAATCCCATTCTCGAAGAGACCGGCGGCGGCGCCTTCTGGCTAGGCCGCGATGAATCAGATGCCGCCTCGCTGCCCCGCCTCGCGATGCTGAGAAGCGGCAGCGTCATGCATGGCGACGACTGGCTCGGGCTTCGCAAGCGCGAGGCCTATAACGTGACGGGCGTCCGCCTCTTCCCGCTGTTCACCGGCCTGCTCGCGCTTGCGCTTCTGCTCGGCGCGCTCGCCGCGACCTGGTATCGCGAAGGCCACTAGCGCGCATAGGCTTTGACCATGCCGCTCGCGGGCTGAAGCGCGCCAGGCTCGAGCTCGAGCGCAAGAAGCCGCGCCGGATCGACCGGTCCCGGCAGCACGATCTTGCCGCGCGGCATCACCGGCGCGAAGCCGAACCGTCCGTAATACGGCATGTCCCCCACTAGCAGCACGAGCCCGAAGCCTTCCGCCCGCGCGCGCGCCAAGCCGGCCTCCACAAGCGCGCGGCCGTATCCGTTGCCCGTCGCCGCCGGGGAAACCACGAGAGGCCCGAGCAGCAGCGCATTCTCCTGCGTGCCAAGCTTGATCGCCGTGAAGCGGATGCCGCCGACCAGCGTGCCGTTCCGCCAGCCGGCGAGCGACAGCGAAGCGACCGGCTTCACCCCCTCGCGCACGCGATAGGCGCTGCGCGCGAACCGGCCCGGCCCGAAGGCATCCGCCGCAAGGTTCGACAGAGCGGGCTCGTCGCCCGGCGCTTCAAGTTTGATGATGAGGTCCGACATCAAGTCCGGCAAGGAATCCGACATTAGGTCGCGTCCCGTAAGCTGATCGAGAGATTTCCCTCAATCGCGACGCGGCACCGGAAGATGATGGCTAAGCGGAGCGCGGCGACGAGGGGCTAGGCGAAGCTTGCGCGGAGTGCCGCGCGGCCTCGTCGTCGGGAGCGGGTCTCGGTCGGAAATCTCGTGCCCATGGCGGCGCTGCCATATCACGCGCCGCGCGCCCGGTCCAGCGCCTCGCGTAAAGTCTCGCCGAGAGAGCGCTTGCGTCAAGATCGGCGCCGCGACGCCCGCATCGATGCCGACGCTTCACGAGGCGGGCAAAGTCCATTAAGTGTTGTCGCCACTTTCCATGTCGTTTGATCTATTGCCTAATGACATCCCAGGCGGGGCGCGTGCCCCTCAGCGAGGCAAACGGGGCTGACACCGATGGCTGACACTGCGCGACTGCTCGTCCTTTATCATTCCGCCTACGGACACACCGAGACGCTCGCTTATGCCGTGGCGCACGGCGCGCGCGCGGTGGAAGGCGTGAATGTGAGCGTCAAGCGCGTGCCTGAGCTGATCCCCGAGGACGTGATGCGCGCCGCCAGCATGAAGGTCGACCAGCCGGCGCCCTTCGCCGACCCCGCCGAGCTTGCCAATTACGACGGCATCATCTTCGGCACGCCGACCCGCTTCGGCAATATGAGCTCGCAGATGCGGAACTTCCTCGACCAGACCGGACCGCTCTGGGTGAACGGCGCGCTGATCGGCAAGGTCGGCAGCGTGTTCACCTCGACCTCGACCGGCGGCGGCAACGAGACGACCGTGGTCTCCTTCCATTGGACCTTGCTGCATCACGGCATGGTCGTGGTCGGCCTTCCCTATTCCGCACCGGACCTCGCCGACATCTCGGAGGTTAAGGGCGGCTCGCCCTACGGTGCAGGCACGATCGCCGCGCCGGACGGCTCGCGCATGCCCTCGCAGAAGGAGCTCAATCTCGCGAGCTTCCAGGGCCACCACGTCGCCAAGATCGTCAAGAAGCTCGCCGGCAACAACGACCAGTAGCCGGTAACCGTGCGTGGTTCGAGGCAAGCGCCGTCATCCTGAGGTGCGCGGGTAAAACCCGCGCCTCGAAGGACGGCGCTTGCACCTCACCATGACGGAGTCCCTGCATCACCACAGCGGATTGATCGGCGCGCCGCCGAAGATCTCGGCGATGCGGCTGCGCGTGCCGCGGTCGAGCAGCTCGGGCAAAGCGTCGGGCGCGACCATCGCCGTCTCGGCGATCTCGCCGCGCTTCCGGTAGTCGCCGTTGCGCCGCCAATCGCGCACCAGGAACACGGCGATGTGGTCGCCGGGAAAATTCGCGAAATTGGAGAACACGCCATGCAGCACCGGCGCGCCGGTCAAGGTCACGCCGACCTCCTCTTCGAGCTCGCGCGCGAGCGCTGTCTCGATGGTTTCGCCCCACTCGACGCCGCCGCCGGGGAAGAACCAGCCCGTCCGGTAGGAGTGCCGCACCAGCAGCACGCGCCCGTCGCCGTCGATCACCACGCCCTGCGCGCCGAGCGTCAGCCCACGGCGCAGCCGCCAATAGGGGCGCAGCATGGCAGTGATCGCGCGCGAGGCGCCGATCCGCGGCGTCCACGGCGGCCTCCCGTCCTGGCTCATCGCTTCTTCTTGGCCGCGCTGCTTGCCGGTACGGTTGCGGGCGAAGGCGCGGCGGCGGCGGGCGCAGGCTGCGGCGCTGACGGCTGAACAGAAAGGCCGAACAATTGCCAGCGCCCGTCGACCGCCTGGTACAGCACCTCGAAATCGATCTGCACGGGCCGGCTCGGGAAGTAGCCCTTCAGCCGCAGCATGCTGTTCTGCTGGTCCAGTCCCGGCGGCTCGCTAAGCTGTG
The DNA here is from genome assembly GCA_964634195.1 of uncultured Methyloceanibacter sp. Taxonomy (GTDB): domain Bacteria; phylum Pseudomonadota; class Alphaproteobacteria; order Rhizobiales; family Methyloligellaceae; genus Methyloceanibacter. Next base: position 8,426 of record CAZWIO010000010.1, read on the forward strand.
GCGTAATGATCGTGACCGGCGCGAGGTCGATCTTCTTGGCGGCGATATCGGCGAAGATCTGCGCGAGACGCGCGGCGGAGTTGGCGTTGCGAAAGCCGGGGGCGCCGCGGTCGCGCAGCACGGTGTAGTTTCCGGTCTGGATTGCGTCGTTCAGCGTGACGAGCGTCGAGCGCAGGAGCAGTACAATCTTCTCCGCGTCAGGCATCACCACCTGCGCCGCAAGCGGCCCGGCCTGCCCGGCAACGGCCAGGAACAAGGCTAAGCCTGCGGCGCGCGCGATCCTGGAACGCATGTGCCATCATGCCCAGGCGCTGGCCCGGCGCAAGCCGAATCCGGCGCGGGTCGCGCCGCTACCAGCCGAACGACACGCCGACGCGCCCCGCCGTCTCGCCCTCGCTTGTGCCGATGCCGACGCCGCCGTCGATCACCATGGTGCCGGCGCCGGGCCGCAGCAGATTGCTGGCGACGAGCCCCGCCATGGTGAAGCTCACCGCGCTCTCGCCGTCGAAGCCGCCCCAGCCCGCCCGCATGGCGATGGTCTGGCCGTTGAGCAGGACCGGCTGCGCCATGGAGGTGACTGCGGCCAGGCCCTCGGTGAGCTTCCGGTCGCGCCGGCCGAGACGCTCTATGTCGCCCTGCAGGCCCGCAACGTCGGACCGCAGGCCCGCAACGTCGGACTGAGAGGCAAGGCCCAGCTGCGACGGCGTGTGGGCGGCGAGATCGCCGCTCGCGTTCGAGGTGACGATATGGGTCGGGCTGCCTTGCGCCGACTTGCTCGCAGCCGAGGTGATACCGGGCGCGGTATAGGTCGTGCTGCCCGTGCCGAGCATCACCTGGTTGGCGCGCGTGGTGGTCGCGCCCGCGCCGATCGCCGTCGAGCCGGTATGGCCGGCGAGCACCGTTGCGCCCGCGCCGAACGCGCTCGAATGGTCGGCCTCGACCCGCGCGCCCTGCCCCACGGCGACGTCGCCCGCGCCTGCCGCGAACGCATTGGTGCCGACTGCCATACCGTTGCCTTGCGCCGTCGCGCCGTCGCCGATCGCCAGGTTGGCTGTACCGGAGCCGCTGGCATTGGACGCCACGCCGAACGCAATGTTGCGGCTGTTCTCGCCGCTGGCGTTGGAAAATGAACCGGTGGCGATGTTGCCGCTGCCGCCGTTGTTGTCGCCGCTGGCGTCCGCTAGAAAGCCGGCGGCGATATTGCCGCTCCTGTCGCCGCTGGCGTTGGCTTGGAAGCCGGTGGCGCTATTGTTGCTGAAGCCGCCTGTGGCGTTGGCAGATACACCGGTAGCGCTGTTGTTGCTGTTTTGGCCGCTGGCGTCGGATAGAGAGCCGGTGGCGATGTTGCGGCTGCTTTGGCCGCTGGCATTGGCTTCAGAGCCGGTGGCGATGTTGTGGCCGCCAAGGCCGTTGGCTCTGGCTTGAGTGCCGGTCGCGATATTGCTGCCGGCGCCACCGCTGCTGTTGGCATCGGCTTCAGCGCCGGTAGCGATGTTGTTGCTGCCGGCGCCGCTGGCGTTGGCTGTCACACCGAAGGCAATGTTGGTGCTGCCGGCGCCGCTGGCGTCAGACAAATAGCCGTTGGCACTGTTGGCGCTGACCGTGCCACTGGCGTTGGCACCAACGCCAGTGGCAGTGTTGAAGCCGTTGTTGCCGCTGGCGTTGGCATATGCGCCGGTGGCGCTGTTGAAGCCGTCGTTGCCGCTGGCATTGGCTCCAGAGCCGGTGGCGGTGTTTTCGCTGCCGTCACCCCAGGCCTGGGAATTCGCACCGGTGGCGATGTTGCGGCTGTCGATGCCGCTGGCGTTGGTTTGAAGGCCGGTGGCGATATTGCGGCTGTCATCACCGCTGGCGTCGGATTCATAGCCGGCGGCTATGTTACGACTGTCGTTGCCGCTGGAATTCGCTCGCATGCCGGTGGAGGTGTTGCGGCTACCGACACCGCTTGCGTTGGATTCGGTGCCGATTGCCGTGTTGCGGCTGTTCTCGCCCGCTCCCGCGCCGCCGCCGCTCGCGTCAGAGTTGCTGCCGATGGCGACGTTGCGGCTCTGATCGCCGCTTGAATTGGCTTGATAGCCGACCGCCGTATTGCGTGTATTGTTGTCGTTGCCCCCGCCGGCATTCGCCTGCGGCCCACAGGCCGTGTTGCGTGCGCCTCCGCCATCGGTAGCGCCTGCGTCGCCGGCCGGATTAGCTGTGCTGTCGCAGATGAAGGCCAAGGCAGGTTGCGGGGCGATCGCGGTGTTTAACGCCATAGCCAGCGCCACGGCGCTCGCCGATGCGAGGAGGCCCCGCCGCTTTGGCAAAAACCGCCCGCGCCCGGCCCCACTTGGCCGCCTCTTGGTTCCCGCTACACATGACATCCTCAGTTCGCCTGTTACTGTCATCACCAACCCCCCATTTGGCAAGCGGCGCGACAGGCGAGGCCACGTCTAGCGGCCGCTGATGCCCAGGAGAATAGATGAGCGTGCGCAACCACACCCCGGGCAAACTTTAGGTCGCAAGCGGATTTCCCCAGCTTGTTGTAAGCCCGCCACAGCATACCCATGCCGCCGGGACGGGCAGATGCGCCCCGGCCGCCACGCGGTTTGCGCGCCGGGTCATCCCGCGTTAAGCGGCAGGATCTCGCCGGAAAGCGCTGCTCGGTGAGCACTTACCAGGCGAAGGACACGCCGGCCCGGCCTGCGGTTTCCCCGCGGCTCGTGCCCGTACCGATGCCACCGTAAAGCGCAAGCGTTCCGCTGCCCGGACGCAGCAAGTTGTCCGCGACCACGCCGGCACCTGAGACGCCGATGGCATTGGCATCGTCAAAGCCTCCCCACCCGACGGTCATGCCGAAATTCTGGCCGGGACGAAGGATCGGCTGCGCGAGCGAGGCCACCGCGGCCAGGCCCTCGGTGAGCTTCCGGTCGCGCCGGCCGAGACGCTCTATGTCGCCCTGCAGGCCCGCAACGTCGGACTGAGAGGCAAGGCCCAGCTGCGACGGCGTGTAAGCCGCGAGGTCGCCGCTCGCGTTCGAGGTGACGATATGCGTCGGCGATCCTTGCGCGGCCTTGCTTGCGCCCGAGGTGATGCCCGCCATCGTATAAGTCGAGCCGGTCGTGCCCATCATCACCTGATTGGCCCGCGTCGTGGTCGCGCCCGTGCCGAGCGCGGTCGAGTTGGTGTGGCCGGCAAGCACCGTCGCGCCCGTACCGAACGCGCTCGAATTGTCGGCCTCCACCCGCGCCCCTGCGCCGATGGCGGTATCGCCTGACCCCGCGGCAAACGCATTATGGCCGATAGCGACCGAAGATTCGCCTTGCGCGGTGCTGTTGGCACCATAGGCTGAACTGTTCTGGCCGTTCGCGTTGCTGAATAAACCATAGGCCGAACTGCCGGTGGCGCTCGAGGTGCTGCCGGCGCCATAGGCCGAGCTGTTTAGGCCGGTCGCCGTGCTTGCGACACCATAGGCCGAGCTGGCTTCGGCGCTCGCGGTGCTGCTAACACCATAGGCCGAGCTGCTGCGGGCGCCCGCCGTGCTGTCGAGGCCGAAGGCCGAGCTTGCTTGGCCGCTCGCTTCGCTGCCGGCCCCAAAAGCCGAGCTGAAGTCGCCGCTCGCGATACTGGCGCCGCCATAGGCCGAGCTGGTATCGCCGCTCGCCTCGCTTTGGATACCATAGGCCGAGCTGAACTGGCCGCTCGCTTCGCTGTCGTTGCCATAGGCCGAGGCGCTCTGGGCGCTCGCGTTGCTTTGGAAGCCATAGGCCGAACTGTTTTCGCCGCTCGCCGTGCTGGCCGCGCCATAGGCTGAGCTGTGTTCGCTGCTCGCCGTGCTGGCCACGCCATAGGCCGAGCTCTCAATGCCAGTGGCCGCGCTTTGACTGCCGTAGGCCGAGCTGCTCAGGGCGGTCGCGGTACTACGGTCGCCATAGGCCGAGCTTTGGAAGCCGCTCGCGGCGCTGAAGGCGCCGACGGCTGTAGCGCTTGTGGCGGCTGGTGTCGTGCTGGCACTGACGCCAATGGCGATAGAATTCGCGCCGGCCGAAACCGCACCATTTCTTACCAAGCCGCCGCTGTCGCTGCCATCGGCGCCGCCAATGGCGATGCTGAACGCGCCGGGAGACTGCGCGGCGAAAGATATTGTGTTTACAGGGTCGAAAAGACCTCCACCGATCGCCGTGCTGTATTCTCCGGGCGTCGCGTTGGAGTTGACTTGCGATCCAATGCTCGTCACCCCGGGAGCCGTAGCATCGGCGTTGGACCCCACCGCTGTCGTGTTGTTGCCTTCCGCGTTCGAGTTTCCGCCGACTGCCGTGGCGCCGTTTTCCGAGTTGCCGTCGCTCACGGCTACTGCGCCCACGCCGCATGCCGTATCTTCAGTAAAGGCGGGGGTGCCGGCGGTGCCGCCGCCGGGGCCCGTATCGGTGCAGGCGGCACCGGCCAAAGCCTGCCGTGGCAGGGTGGCGCCATGACACAAGAACGCGAGCGCCAGCGTGCTCGCCATCATCAAGGAATAACGCCGCGCCGCCTTGCCTCCCAAAGACTCTAGCCTCATGTGGGGAAAGATTCAGATCGAGTGTGTTCGTCATGGCACGCCCCCCTGTTGTCCCGATGCGTTCGTTCGACGCGACTGCCCAGGAGGGTGTGGACCCCCCTAAGCACAGCGAGTCCCGTGGGGCGATGGTAATTCGGATGTACAACCGGCTCCATGCAATCTGGGGGAGGCATCGCGGATTCCCCCAGAACCTGTGGCGCGCCGGCCACAACGCAACGGAAATGCGCAGCCCTAAATCCTCGCAGGCGCGGCAAAGCATCGCTTCTCACAGGCAGCCTGACCCGGCGGAATCGCTGGGAATCCGCCGCACCGCGCTATAAGGACGGGCCAGAATTTTTGCCAGCCACGCCAGTCCCGTGTTCACCCTCGCCCATCTCTCCGACATCCATCTGAGCCCGATGCCGCGTCCGCGCCGGCGCGACCTCTTCAACAAGCGGGCCATCGGCTACGTCAATTGGCATCGCGGGCGGAAATATGTGCACCGGCGCGAGATCCTCGACCTGCTCACTCGCGACCTTCTCGAGCGGAAGCCCGACCACATCGCGGTGACGGGCGACCTCGTCAATCTCGGTCTGCCCGAGGAGTTCCTGCGCGCGGCCGAGTGGCTTGAGGCTCTCGGGACGCCCGATCAGGTGACCGCCATCCCGGGCAATCACGACGCCTATGTGCGCATGCATCCGGAGGCGGGCCAGCTGCACTGGCAGCCCTACATGGAGGCGAATGAAGCCGGTGCGTTGCTCGTGCCGACGCCCGAGACGCGCTTTCCCTTCGTGCGCCGGCTCGGCGACGTGGCGATTGTCGCGCTCTCTTCAGCCATCCCGACCATGCCCTTCATCGCCGCGGGCAAGGTGGGCCATGAGCAGCGCGCGCAGCTCGCCAAGGCACTCGATGCGCTCGGCCGCGAGAGCCTGTTCCGCGTGGTCATGGTTCACCATCCGCCGTTGCCCGGCCAGGGATGGCACCGCGGCATGCGCGACGCTGCCTCGGTCGACCGCATCTTCAAGGAGCACGGTGTCGAACTCGTGCTGCACGGGCACGATCATGTGCACTCGCTGCAGGCGATCGAGACGGTGAGCGGACCTGGCTTCGTCGTCGGCGTGCCGTCGGCCTCGGAAGCGGTCGAAGGCCGGGCGCCGTCCGCGCGCTACAACGAGTATTCAATCGCGCGGAACGGCAATGGCTGGCACGTCGAGATGGTTGGCCGGTCCGTGGCGGCGGCGCCTGAGCATGTCTGGGAGAGCGAGCGGCGCGTGCTCAGGGAGCGGTAAGCCACACCGCGGCGAACAGCCCCGCGGCGCCGGTGAGGAGGCCGATCATGAAGGCCGAGACCACCACGCCAAGTCCCGAGCCGGTAGGCGCCGGCTCGGTCGCGTGGCGCGAAAGCCGCGCAGGCTCGAGCAGCGCCGTCTCGAGCCGCTCGCGCCGCACGATCTCGTGCGCCATGTAGCGCGTGATGCGGTCCGCAACGTCGACGACATTCGCGGAGCTGAACAATGTGCGCCGCCCGTGCTCGCTGTTGCGTATGAAGAGATAGGCGCCCGACGCATCGTCGATCGCCGCGTAGGTGAAGAGATCGACCCAGAGCCGCGCCGGCCGGCTCGGCACGAGCGCGAGATTGAAGCGGTCGTCATGCGGCGGCAGCTCGGCGAACACGGCTTCGAGCTCGGCCTTGAGCAGCTCGAGCCGCGCGATCTCGCCGTCGCGATGATCGGCCGTGAGATCGAGCCGCTCGGCCTCTTCGAGGCGCGCCTTCCGGATCGCCTCGCGCAACGAGCGCGACGCAGCTGGCCGCGGCAGCGATTTGACGCTTTCTTCCATCCCCTCGCCTTCTGGTGCGAGCTAGATGAAGCATAGCGCGCTAAGCGGCGGAAATGCGACCGGAATTTGCGTTTGCCGGCCGGACGTGGATCATCGCTTCGCCGCGTCGCCCGCGCGAAGGCATGTCAAAGAGCGCCCCTCTCACGAGGGGATGGCGCGCCGAAAAGCGCAAACGTGTAGTGTCCGCGACTCTTGCGAAGCCGCGGCAGGCGCCTCTCGGCGCGCCACACGCGCATCTTTGAGTGCGCTGCCGCGCTCCGCGCTATTTGAGCGCATGACGCAGCTTTTACGCACTCCAGCGCATGCTCATTTGCAGCGTCCATACGGCAGCGGACCCTGCTTTCGCGTTATGCCGGCGCCGGGCCGAAGCCTGCAGCGCAACATAACTACGTCAGCCAGCTCCTGGCAGGACCTCCTAGTGGGTCCGGAGGGAGCTCCGCCACCGCCCGAGTGCCTCGTTGCGACGAGGGCCGCGGGCGCCGCGCCTCATCCCGCCTTTGCGACGCCTCGCGAAAGCGCCCCTTAAAGGATGAGGTGGCGCTGAGTGTAAGCGAGGTTCAGAGGGCGGGGATAAGCTTCGCTCCTACCGCCTGCACAGCGTCATTCCCGCGAAGGCGGGAACCCAGTACGCCCAGGAGTCGGAAGCGCGTGCGCGAGACTTGCAGCCGCGCTGCTTGCTGGGTGCCCGCCTGCGCGGGCATGACAAACTGAGAGATCATGCCGCTCTATCCCATACCCTAACCACTGTCATCGCCCGGCTTGACCGGGCGACCCAGTAATCCCGAGATTCACCGGGTGAGCTCTGAGCTTACTGGGTGCCCGCCTTCGCGGGCATGACAAACTGAGAGGTCACGCCGCCTCTAAACACTATCATCGCCCGGCTTGACCGGGCGACCCAATAATCCCGAGATTCACCGGGTGAGCTTTGAGTCTACTGGGTGCCCGCCTTCGCGGGCATGACAAGCGGAGAGGTTACGCCGCTACTTTGAAGCCAGCACGACGCTGGCGCGGGCGTCGTCGAACCACTTGTCGATCGCCGTATCGACATTGGCTTCGAGCGCCGATTTCCAGGTGGCGATGGTGGCGTTGAGCGCCTCGTCATTGGCGGCGACGAAGCTCTCGCGGTTGAAGGCCTCGTTAGCCTCGTTCATCAGGTAGTCGGCGGCGACGCCGACCAGCACGCCGACCGCGGCCCCGACCACCTGTCCGCCGACCGGCTGCACCAGCGTGCCGGCGACCGCGCCCTGCTGTGCCAGCACGACCCGCGTGCCCATCGAGGTCGCGACGCGGCGCGACACCTGGCCGAAGCTCCGCGCCACGATGCCATTGATCGCCGGCCCGAGCGCGAGAGCGCCGACCGTGCCACCGGCTGCCGCGGCGCCAATGCCGGCGATGCCGTCGAACGCGCGGTCCTCCATGAGATAGACCGGCGCCTTCCATTTCTGCGCATCCCAGTCGAGCTTCACCGAGGTCATCGGCGTCGCCGCGGGGATGTCTTCGAGATGGCTCGTATGCTTGGCGAGGAAGAGCTGGTAGCGCATGTCGCCATTGGCGATGACGCGGCGATAGCTGTCATGCGCATGGCGGGCCGCCTGCTCGACGCCCTTGGCGATCACCTGGTCGCGCAACTCGGGCTTCAGCACCTGCTCTTTGTAGTTCCGCAGGAAGTAGTCCTTGACGTCGGCCTCGATCGCCTCGGGCAGCGACTCGTACTTGCCGGTCTCGAGGAAGCGCGCGAGCGTCGAGGAGAGCATCTCCTTGAGCACGATGTAAGAGCGCTTCCACTCGAAATACCAATCCGCGTAACCCGAGATCGCCTGATCGCGATCCTGGAAGGCGTTGGCAAAGGCCCGGTCGATATCCTCATGCGCCGCCTGCTTGATGCGCGCACGCTCCTCGTCGAGCATCAGGATCGTGTCGTTGACGAACTTGTCGGCGTCGGACTTGCTCGCGACCACGCGGCGGAGTGAGCCGTCCACGTCCTTGATGACGAGATCGACCGCGTCCTTCGGCAGGCTCTTGGTGCCGAGGAAGATGTCGAACACGCTTTGGTCGGGATGAACCGCCGCGGTGTGATCGAGATGGCGGGTGTAGCTCCGGTAGAAGGTCGTGCCGAGCGAGACGATGGCGTAGACCGAAAGGATTGCGGCGATCCCGATGCCGATCGGCTTGAGCAGCATGCCGAGCGCGCTCGGCTTGACGATCTTTACCTTGGCGCGGCGTTCCCGGCGCGCGAGCAGCCCGCCGCGCCGCTTGGCTGGCGGGCTGTCGGCGGCTTCGGTCAGGTCGGCGGAATGGGGCAAATCGCTATGGGGAATAAGCGCAGCTTCAGCGGGTTCGGCCATGTCGTCCAGCAATCCCTTTTGGCACCTCGGAGCCTGATCTTCGCTGCTCCTAGCGCCCCCCGCGCCTCCATATAGGGAAGTTGAGCCCGGAAGGCCAGAAGGCGAAAGCCACAATCTGCGTCTATCGAACGCGGATATCCGGCTTCCGGTTTCCGGCTTCTTCGGCGGCCTAGAGCGAGTCCGAGCCCATCTCGCCGGTACGCACGCGCATGGCGCCTTCGAGCGGGAGCACGAAGATCTTGCCGTCGCCGATCCGCCCGGTGCGCGCGGCCTGGCCGATCGCCTCGACCGCGGCGTCGGCGATCGCGGCCGGGACCGCGATCTCGATCTTCGCCTTGGGCACGTATTGCATCGTGTATTCGGCGCCGCGATAGATCTCGGTCTGGCCCTTCTGCCGGCCGAAGCCGCGCACCTCGGTCACCGTCATGCCCTGCACGCCGACCGCGGCAAGCGCCTCGCGCACCGCTTCGAGGCGGTGCTGCTGTATCACTGCGATGATGTACTTCATGCGTTCAGTCTCGTTCGCTATTGCCGCGAGACCATAGCAAACTCGCCGAGCTTCCGGTGATCCTATTCGCGCGTCCGGCGTTGACACCTTGGGAACCGTTCCACCCGGCACCCTGCAATCGAAACGCCCCTTGCGGGACCGAAATGGTATAGTGACTGAATGAGCAAGGCTTTCACCAAGGAGGCCGAGGGCGGAGATATCTATGACGACCTCCCCGACCGCCCGGTCTCACCGCATAACCTCGTGACGCCGAAGGGCCTCGAGATGATCGAGGCCGAGCTTGCGCGGCTGCACGCCGAGCACGCGGCAGCGCTCGACGCCGACGACCGCCCGCTCCTCGCCAAGATCAACCGCGACCTGCGCTACTGGACCTCGCGGCGTGCCACCGCCCAGGTGATCGAGGCGCCGGACGACACGAGCGAGGTGCGGTTCGGCGCGACCGTCACCATTGAGCGCGAGGACGGGCGCCGCCAGACCTACCGCATCGTCGGCGAGGACGAGGCCGACCCGTCGCTCGGCACGCTGTCTTATGTCTCGCCCGTGGCACAAGCCATGATGGGCAAGCAGGTCGGCGACGTCATCGAGGCCGGCACCGCCGAAGCCACCATCATCGCCATCTCGTAGGGGGGCACCGCATGCGGTTGCCCACCAAATCCGTGACGCGTGGGCACGGCGCGTGGTTCGAGGCCCGGCCGTCATCCTGAGGTGCGTGGGCAAAGCCCGCGCCTCGAAGGACGGCCGGGCACCTCACCATGACGGGATTTGCGCTATGTCGACGTCGGCTTGGTGGGCTTCTCGAGCATCAGCTTGCCCTGCTTGGTGACGAGCGCCTTCGCCTTGTTGGCGAGCATGGCCAGCATCCAGGGAAGCTGCACCTCCAGCCGCACGAAACTGTCGGCCACGTCGACCTTACCGGTCGTCTTCTGGCCGAGCAGGGTCGCGCTGAAATCGAGATGGTCGCCATCCCATGCGTCCGTCAGCACCACGAAGGACTCGCCGAAGGTGGAACGCACATTGCCGAAGCCGGACTGCAGCCGGCGCTTGGCTTCCTCTTTGCCGAGCTTGTGCGGGATGTTGACGACAACCGGTTCTGCCATTTCAAGCCACCTTTACTAAAACGCGCAACTCCGCGCGCGGGTCGCGCCTCATGTGGGAAAGCGGCGCCCTCACTTCCAGGGGAGCGCCCTCACTTCCAGAGCCGGCTAAGGCTGCCGTTCCTTGGTGTCGGCATGGCCGAGATCGCGGCTCGGCGCGATCTCATCCCGCACGAGCTGCTTGAGCTCCTTGGCTTCGGGAAACCGCCCGGCGTCGGCGCGCGACCAGACCAGCTTGCCGTCGACCCGCACCTCGAACACGCCGCCCGTATCGTCGGGGATCAGCGTGACGGAGCCCACCTCCTCGGCGAAGGTCGAGAGCAGCTCCTGCGCCATCCAGGCGGCCCTGAGCAGCCAGCCGCACAGCCGGCAATAGGTAATGGCGATGTTGGGACGGGGCTCGATTGGCTGCCACCCTCGAAAAAAGCCGTACGCTAGCGAGTCTAAACCGGGCCGGACGCCCTAGCCAGCGCCTTGCGATTTGAGCATAATCAAGGTTCGGCGGACCACGGCAGGATACAAGAACAATAACGCGTTCAGTGGAGCGAGACCGCTCCGCTCTGTCGATGGAGGCGAATATGCAAGAGACCACCCGTCCGGGCGCCGGGATGAAATTCCCTGCGTCACCTACCCCATTCATGCCGTTTCTCGATCTCGCGGTGATCGGCTTCGAGACCCAGCTCAAAGCCTGGCAAGCCTATCAGGTCGAGGGCGCGCGCTTCGTGGCGAAGCGCATGCACGCGAATCTCGAGTGCCTCAGGGCGCTCGGCCATTGCGACGACGCGTCCGCCGTGTCCGAGTGCTGCCGGGACTGGTACGAGACCGCCCGCAAGGACTATGGCGAGGAGTGGGGCAGACTGCTCGGTACGGCTTCCGCGCTCGGCTTTGCCGACGTGGCTGCCTTCGGACAGTTATTCGGTCCGAAGACGAAGGCCGCCGCGCCTGAAGAGCCTGTGCGCGAGCGGCGCATGCCGTCCAAGTTTCAGGAAGCCGCCTAGACCTCTGTCCGGCTGACTTAATTCTTGGCAATGTTGGCGCGCCGCCCGCGCGGCGCGGCCGGCATTTCTTGTTTGCCGTCAAAGCCAAACGCAAGATTGGTCTTTTTCTCGTCACGGGGCTCTGCAAGCCTTGGCGGGAAACCTCCTTGCTCTACATCAAAAATCACGGCAAACAGTCACCATGAACCGCATGATTCTCGGCAAATCTGCAGCTGCGCTTCCCTCCATCGCCCTCCTCGCAGGGCTGCTCGTCCTGGCTCCCAAGGCCGGCCTTCAAGCCGCCGAGGGCAATCCGTTCGACGTCCTGCTCGGCTCCTGGGGCGGCAGCGGCAATTTCAAGCTGAACGACGGCACGAGCGAGCGCATCCAGTGCAACGCCTATTACACGGGCGGCGGATCGCAGCTCGGCATGGCCATCCGCTGCAAGAGCCCGAGCAACAACAACATCGAGATCCGCAGCAAGCTCTCGAAGAGCGGCAACCGCATCTCCGGCACTTGGGAAGAGCGCACCTACAACGCCGGCGGCAGCGCCTCGGGCTCGGCGACCGGCAGCAATATCAGGTTGCAGATTTCCGGCGGCGTCTCGGGCTCGATGTCGGTGAACTACTCCAAGTCGCGCCAGAGCGTTTCGATCTCGACCTCCGGCACGCCGCTTCGGAGCGTGCAGATCACGCTCAACCGTAGCTAGCCCCTGCGCCCCATTCGTGGTCATTCCCGCGAAAGCGGGAATCCAGTAAAACCCCTATTTCCCAGTTGTCGTAAGGCGCTGGTTACTGGATTGCCCGGCCTTCGCCCGGCGAAGCACAGCGTCGCAAGGGGCAGTCAAAAAGCTTCGGCCGGCGCAGCCGGGTCAAGCCGGGCAATGACAAACCGGCATGGCTGGACCGTGACAGTCTAGGCTTGCCGCGCGTCGAAGCGGAGGACCGTTGCCATGGGCGAGATGTTGCTGACCTCGAGGCTGGAGGGCGACCGTCTCGAAGTCGCTGCCGCCGGCGCCTGGATCGCGGCCAATGCCAGCCAGCTGGAGCCGCTCGTCGACCGCATGGTCGCCGAAGCGCCGGGCGCACGGCGCGCCTCGATCGACATGGCAGGCGTCAGCGCCTTCGACACGTTCGGCGCCTGGCTGCTTGAGCGGCTGACGCGCGAATGGAAAGCGCAAGGCCGCGAGGCGGCCATCGTCGGCCTGCCCGAGCATGACCGCGGGCTCCTCGAAGAGATGCACGAGGTCAACCGGGAGGCCTCCCGCCCGCGTCCCCCGGAGAGCCGCATCGTGACGGCGCTTGCCTCGATCGGGCGGGCGAGCGCGACGCTCGGCCGCGACTTCATGCTGTTCGTCGACATGCTGGGCTCGGTCGGCGCCGCGGCCGTGCGCGTCGTCACCCATCCGCGCGAGTTCCGCTTCACCTCGACCGTGCATCAATTCGACCGCGTGGCCTGGCAGGCCGTGCCGATCATCCTGCTGATCACCTTCCTGATCGGCGGCATCATCGCCCAACAGGGCATCTTCCACTTCCGCAGGTTCGGCGCCGAGATGTACGCCGTCGATCTCGTCGGCATTCTGATCCTGCGCGAGATCGGCGTCTTGATCGTGGCGATCATGGTCGCCGGCCGCTCCGGCAGCTCCTATACCGCCGAGATCGGCTCGATGAAGATGCGCGAGGAGATCGACGCGCTGCGCACCATGGGCTTCGACCCCGTCGAGGTGCTCATCCTGCCGCGCATCCTGGTGCTGGTGATCGCGCTGCCGGTGCTGACCTTCATCGGCTGCATGGCCGCGCTTTACGGCGGCGGGCTCGTCGCCTGGCTCTATGGCGGCATGAGCCCGGACATCTACGTCTCGCGCCTGATCGATGCGATCTCGCTCACCCATTTCAAGGTCGGCATGATCAAGGCCCCGTTCATGGGGCTGGTGATCGGCATCGTCGCCTGCATGCAGGGCCTGCAGGTCAAGGGCAGCGCCGAGTCGCTCGGCATCAACACCACCGCCTCCGTCGTCAAGGCGATCTTCCTGGTGATCGTGCTCGACGGCCTGTTCGCCATCTTCTTCGCCTCGATCGGCATGTGACGAGATGGCGAAAGACGCCGTCATCAAGGTGCGCGATCTCGTGGTCGGCTTCGGCGACCGGAACGTGCTCGACCATCTGTCGCTCGACGTCTATCGCGGCGAGATCCTCGGCGTCGTCGGCGCGTCGGGCGCGGGCAAGTCGGTGCTGCTGCGTACGCTGATCGGCCTCCTGCCCCGCCGGCACGGCTCGATCGAGATCCTCGGCGTGGATTTCGACAAGGCGAGCGAGGCCGAGCGCCGCGCCGTCGAGCGGCGTTGGGGCATCCTGTTCCAGCAAGGCGCGCTGTTCTCCTCGCTCACCGTGCGCGAGAACCTGCAATTCGCCATGCGCGAGAACCTCGACCTGTCGGACCGGCTGCGCGAGGAGATCACCATCGCCAAGCTGGAGATGGTCGGGCTTACGCGCGCCGAGGCCGACAAATATCCGGCCGAGCTTTCCGGCGGCATGACCAAGCGCGTAGCGCTTGCCCGCGCGCTCGCGCTCGACCCGGAGATCGTGTTCCTCGATGAGCCGACCTCCGGTCTCGACCCGATCTCCGCCGGCGACTTCGACGAGCTGATCCGCACGCTGCAACAGACGCTCGGCCTCACCGTGTTCATGGTGACGCACGACCTCGAAAGTCTCTACACCGCATCCGACCGCGTCGCGGTGATCGCCGACGGCAAAGTCGTGGCCGAGGGCCCCGTTGCCTCCATGCTCGAATCCGACCATCCCTGGGTGAGGACCTATTTCCAGGGCAAGCGGGGCGCGATGCTGGCGGAACGGCAGGTGAGTGCCTAGAAGGGAAAGCTCATGGAAACGCGCGCCCGCTACGCCTTGATCGGATTGTTCATGCTCGCCGTGATCGCGGCGAGCTTCGCCTTCGTCTATTGGCTGGAGAACAAGGGCGGGTTCGGCCAGCGCGAGACATATAATGTCCGCTTCGAAGGGCCGGTGGCGGGGCTCTCGACCGGGTCCGCCGTGCTGTTCAACGGCTTGCGCGTCGGCGAGGTGACCGCGGTCTCGCTCAATCCGGCCGAGCCGCAGACTGTGGTCGCCACCATCGCCGTGCAGCAAGGCACGCCGGTGCGCGAGGACACCAAGGTCGGGCTCGAGCAGCAAGGCCTGACCGGCGGCGCGGCGGTGACGCTCAGAGGCGGCACCGGCACAAACCCTGTGCCGAAAGGCGAAGGCGGCGCGCTTCCTCTGCTCAACGCCCCGCCCACCGCGGGCCAGGGCTGGACCGAGGCCGCGCGCGAGGCCTTCCAGAGCTTCGACACGGTGATGAACGAGAACTCGGAGTCGCTGAAAAGCGCCATCGCCAATATCGACACCTTCGCCGAGGCGCTCGCGCGCAACGCCGACAAGGTCGACGGCATTCTCGCCGGCATCGAGCGCATGACAGGCGGCAGCGGGGGCGCCGGCAAGGTGCCGCTCCACGACCTCGCCGCGGCGACGGACTTCCCCGCCCCACCGGCCGAAGCGCCGGCCTGGTCGCTGGTGATCCCCGAGCCCTCGACCTTGATGGGCATCAACACCGACAAGATCATCATCCAGCCTGCAGCCGGCCAGGTGACCGAGCTGGCCGACGCGAAATGGACCGACAACCTGCCCGTGCTGGTCCAGGCCAAGATCGTGCAGAGCTTCGAGAACGCGGGCTATGCGCGCGGCGTGACGCGGCCGCGCGACAATGTGGTCGATGCCGACCAGCTCGTGATCGACATCAGGCGCTTCCAGGTGGCGATGACGCCCGAGCCGCAGGGCGATATCGACTTCGTGGCGAAGATCGTCACCGCCGACGGCAAGGTCATCGAGGCGCGTGAGTTCGCGGCGACCGCGCCCGCGTCAGGCGATGGCGCCGAAGCTTATGTTGCCGCCTTCAACGCGGCCTTCGGCAAGCTGATGCCCGAGCTGATCGACTGGACCGTCGAGACGCTCGCGAACGCGCCTAAGCCTGAGCCCGAGGCGCCCGCGCCTGAGGCCGGTGGCGAAACGCCTGCCGAGCCAGAGATGCCGCCCGAACCTGAAATGCCGCCCGAGCCGGACGCACCCAGCGACTAGCGACTAGACCCTACAGAAGAAGTCGTGGATGCCCGGGACTGCGCCCGGGCATGACGAATAGTCTTTTGGTTGAGCTAAGCGGCGAACAATCAGCGCGACTTTGGGGTTTCTCAATTGAGCTGCCTCAATGCGGCCGGCGGCGCGGGCGTCACACTATCGATCCCAGTCCCTCTACTCGTGGAGGTGTGCCATGTCGCTCGAACGATTTCTCAGATCGAAGATGGTGGTGCTCGGCCCGCAAGACCTCGCCTTCCAGGCCGCGCGCGCGATGGCGGATAATCACATCGGCTCGGTGCTCGTATCGGATCGGCGCGGCCCGGCGGGGATCGTCACCGACCGCGACCTTGCGCTTGCCGTGCTCGGCGGCGATCACGAGGCCACCACGCCGCTCGCCGAGATCATGTCGGAGGACCTTGTCGTCTGCGATGTGAGCGCAAGCCTCGCCGATGTCGTCGAGCTGATGCAGGAGCATGGCGTCCGCCGCATTCCCATCACCAAGGACGGCCGCATCGCCGGGCTGGTCACCTTCGACGACCTCGTGGTCGACGGCACTGTGAGCCGCGAAGATTTGCGCGCCATCGTCGTCGCCCAGCTCGAAGTCGAAGCGCCGCACAAGCCCGCGGGGCAGCTTCACCCGCAAGGCCCCGGCCGCGCCGAGGATCGCGCCGCCGGCCGGGCGCGCGCCCTGATGCGCGCCAAGGCGCGGGCCGAAGCGACCTATAACCGGCTCGCCAAGGCCGTGGCGGAACGTGCCGGGATCGATCGCGATCGCGCCGAGCGCGCGCTGCTCATATCGGTCTGCATGCTTTGCCGCAGGCTCGTGCCGCAGGAGGCCCGGCATCTCATCGCCCAGCTTCCCTCGCTGCTGCAGCCGAAGCTCGAAAGCTGTCTCGACGGGCCCGATCGCGCCGTGACGGCCGACGCCATGTACGCCGAGCTCGCCAAGTCGCTCAGCCTCGACGCCGATCAGGCTGCCAGGACATTGCAGGCCGTGTTCCAGGCCATCTCCGGCGCGGTTGCGTCAGGCCAGATCGACGAGGTGCGCGGGCAATTGCCGGAGGAGATGAAGCACCTCCTCGGCGAAGCGGCTTAGGGCAGCAGAGTTAGAACACGTCATTGCCGGGCTTGACCCGGCAATCCAGGGCAACCGATACGTCGCTTGCCCCTGGATGCCCGGCTCAAGGCCGGGCATGACGTAATGGGTCTTGGCCCGTACTCTAAGCCGCCTGCTTCTCGAGCTCCGGCGACCACTTGCCGATCGAGGCGAGGCCGTTCATCGCGGCGCGATGCGCGAAGGCCGCCTGCGCGCTGCCGACATTCTCCGCCTTGCCCGACCAGGCCTTTTGCGGCGCCGCCTGCAGCGCGCGGCCATAGGAGAAGGTGAGCTTCCACGGCACGCCGCCGATCTTGTTCATGGCGTCGAGCCGCGAGGTGGCCTCCACATCGGACTGCCCGCCCGACAGGAAGGCGATCCCCGGCACCGAGACCGGCACGCAGGATTTGAGCACGGCAAGCGTCTTCTCGGCGATTTCTTCGTCCGAGGCCTGCTTCGGACATTTCTTGCCCGGCACCACCATGTTCGGCTTGAGCACGGTGCCTTCGAGCTTCACGTGCGCGAAAAACAGATTCTCGTAGAGCAGCTTCAGCGCCATCTCGGTGACGTCGTAGCAGCGATCGATATCGTGGTCGCCGTCCATCAGCACCTCGGGCTCGACGATCGGCACGAGGCCCTCCTCCTGGCAGAGCGCCGCATAGCGCGCCAAGGCATGGATGTTGGCATTGATCGCGTTATAGCTCGGGATGCCGGGGGCGATATCGAGCACCGCGCGCCATTTGCAGAACTTGGCGCCGAGCCCGTGATATTCGGCCAGCCGCTCGCGCAAGCCGTCCAGGCCCTCGGTGACGGTCTCGCCCGGCGAGAAGGCGAGCGGCTTGGCGCCCTTGTCCACCTTGATGCCGGGCAACGCGCCGGCCTGCTCGATGATCTTGACGAGCGGCGTGCCGTCCTTGGCGTTCTGCCGGATGGTCTCGTCGAACAGGATCACGCCGGAGATATTGGCCATGCCGTTCGACCGGAACAGCAACTCGCGATAGTCACGCCGGTTGTCCTCCGTCGACTCGACGCCGATGACGGTGAAGCGCTTCTGGATCGTGCCCCCCGACTCGTCGGCGGCGAGAATACCCTTCCCCGGCGCCACCATCGCGGTTGCCACCCGATTCAGCTCAGCAAGATCCGTCATTCGTAAAACTCCAGCATTGCTCCGTTCCTGGCGGGCTTTTTCCCGCATCTTGGGCGCCTTGCGCAAGCCCGCCCGGACGATTTTGCCCACGCCAGACGAATTTCGGGGCTAACCCCGGTTGATTTCGCCGATCAGCCGTTCGAGCGCGTCGACCGCGGCCCTGCGGTCGTTCCTCGCCAGGTCGATCCGCACCTTGAGCCCGTCAGCCTCATAATTGATGACCTCCGACGGCAGTTCCTGGCGGAGGCCCGTGACCTCGTAGGCGTGCACGGCCTGGGCGATGCCCTTGACCGAGATCGGAGGCTGCTCCTCGGCCACGACCAGGTCCTTCACCAGCGACCAGGTCTCGTGCGAGATCAGGATCGCGCCGGGCTTCGCCTTGGCTTCGAGCCGCGCCGCGAGGTTCACGCTCGCGCCTATGATGGTGTAGTCCATCCGATCCTGGCTGCCGAAATTGCCGACCGTGCAGAAGCCGGTGCTGATCCCGATCCGCGCGCTGAAGGGCAGCTCGAGCCCCTCGTCCTCCCATTCGCGGCTGAGCTCGGCGATGCGGTTCTGCATCTCGACCGCCATGGTCACGCAGGCCTTGGCGTCCTCGGCGACGCCGCGCGTCTCAGGATCGCCGAAGAACGCCACGATGCCGTCGCCGACATATTTGTCGATGGTCGCGCCATGCTTGAGCGCGATGCGCGACATCTCGTTGAGATAGCGGTTGAGCAG
The DNA here is from genome assembly GCA_964634195.1 of uncultured Methyloceanibacter sp. Lineage (GTDB taxonomy): Bacteria > Pseudomonadota > Alphaproteobacteria > Rhizobiales > Methyloligellaceae > Methyloceanibacter. The sequence goes on from CAZWIO010000010.1 coordinate 26,792, forward strand.
CCCGGTCAGCTCCTCGGATTCCAGATTCTCCGCCGTCTCGGTGAAGCCCGTGAGGTCGGAGAAGAACACGGTCAGCTTCTTGCGCTTGGCGGCGATCTCGACCGCCTGCCGCCCCTGGAAGATCGAGGCATAGACCTGGGGCGACAGATATTTCGAGAGCTTGGCCGACAGGCTTTCAAGCTGCTCGGTGCGGAGGGCGAGCGCCTCGGTGCGTTCCTTGACCAGCGCGTCGAGCCTTTCCTCGCGGGCCAGCACCTCCTGGCCCATGCTGGTCACCACGCGCGCGAGTTGGCCGAGCTCGTCGCTCCGGCTTGCGTCACGTTCGAGCGAAATCGGATCGAAATTTCGCTGCTCGACCGCCTCCGCCGCCGCGGTGATGCGTTCGAGCGGCGCGATCTGGTGGCCCGCCGAGATCACCGAGATGATCAGGCCCGCCGCGAGCACAGCAGCCGCGATCGCCGCGGCGATCCAGAGCTGGTCGGCGATGGTCGAGCGCATGATCTCGGTCGGGATGCGCACCAGCGCCGCGCCGATCACGGCCTGCCGGTCGTCGATGATCGGCGCCATCACGCTAAGCGCAGTTGGCGTCGTTACCGAGCGCACGTCGCGGTCACGAAGCGTCTCGCGGATCGCGCTCAGTTCCCTCTCGCTCGGCAGGTTCGCCTTCTTCGGCGCGATCATCTCCGGACCCGCGAGCTGGCTGAGATTGGTGTCGAACACCCAGATCGCGTCGATATCGCCGCCGGCGAGCAGCGCGTTCACGGCGCGCGTCAGCCCAACCCTTGTGGCGAGGTCGGCGAGGAATTTCGCGTTGTAGCCGACCTGCACGATGCGCGGTCCATCGACGCCGCTCACGCCTGCATATTTATAGTGCTGGTCGTCGATCTCACGTTGCCGCGCCTCCTGTACGACCTCGCTCTTCTCGCCCGTGAGCAGCGGCCAGAACACGTGCGCTTGCGGCTGCTCCGTCGCGGACGGACTGAAGGTGAAATCGACGTCGATATTGCGGAGATAGGAATGGCCCTTGGCGTCGGTGATCCAGATCTCGTCGAGCACCGTCCGGTCGGCGATCTGACGAAGCCTCCGGTTGATCTCATCGGGCCCGAGATGCGCCTTCTCGGCGGCATCGACGAAATGCGCGAGGATGGTCGCCTGCCCGAGCATCTGGCGGCCGAGCAGGTCCTCGACCTCCTCCGGGATCTCGGTCGCGAGCGCCGCGCTCCGCGCCAAGAGATTGGCGACCATCTCGCCCGACTGCTCGGCCGAGGCGAGGATCGCCTTCCGCGTGTTCCAGGCGAGCAGCCCCGAGGTCGCGAGCGTCGCCGCGGCCAGCAGCGCGCTCACCAGGAGAACCAGTTTCGTCCGGTATCGCATCACATCGACTCCCGCGAGGATCGGGCTTGGCGGCCCGGTGCGAATCTAAAAGTTAACACCGGTCAACACTTCTTCCACGAACCGCCACGATATCGCCCCGTCAAGCCTCATTGAGGCCGAGAACTCACCGAATTTCGACGTTAAGCGCCCCCCACGGACGGCTCATTTCGAGTCGCAAGAAAAAGGGGCATATCATGCGTCATCTACTCATTCTGCTTGTCTGCGTAACCGTCGCCGCGCCGGCTTACGCGGCCAAGACGGTGCGTGCCACCTGGTACGGCAACGAGCTCGCCGGCAACCGCACCGCGAACGGCGAGCGCTTCAACCCGAACGGCCTGACCGCGGCGCATAGGACGCTGCCCTTCGGCACCTGCCTCATCGTCGGCAATCCGAAGAACGGCAAGACGGTCAAGGTTCGCGTGAACGATCGCGGTCCGTTCACCAAGGGCAACTCGCTCGACCTGTCGGCGGGTGCCGCACGGGCGATCGGCATGCATTCGACCCAGCATGTGACGATGAAGCATTGCTGATGCGACTTGCGGCTGCGGCGCCTCACGCGCCGCACCGCTTCGCTGCTTGAGCGCCGCGCATTTTCGATGCGCCGCTTTCCCACGCGTGGGTTTGCTGCTCGAGCGCATTTTTGATGCGCTACCGCTTCGCTGCTTGAGCGCAAATTTCGATGCGCTACCGCTTCGCTGCTTGAGCGCAATGCGCGCGCGGACATCGTATAATCCGGGCCATGAGCGCGCCCGCAGCGAGACCGCATAAAGCCACCGGCAAGCCTCTGGTCGCCCTGACCGGCGCGACCGGCTTCATCGGCAGGCACCTTCTGAAGGAACTGCCGAAGCACGGCTATCGCGTACGCGTATTGCTGCGCCGGCCGACCACGCTTCCCGACGATTGCCCGAGCGCCGTGATCGGCGACCTCGCGCGGCCCTACAACATGGCCGAGGCGCTGGCCGGCGTCGATGCGGTGATCCACACCGCGGGGCTCGCCGGCACGATGTCCGGCGTGCCCGAGGACGACTACCGCGTCTTCAACACCGAGGCGACCGTTGGCTTCGCGCGCGCCGCGGCGAAGGCGCGGGTGAAGCGCTTCGTGTTCCTGTCGTCGATCCGCGCGCAATGCGGCCCGACCGCCGATTGCGTGCTCACCGAGGCGCACGAGCCGAAGCCCACCGATGCGTACGGACGTTCGAAGCTCGCCGCCGAGCAGGGTCTCGCCGAGACCGGGCTCGATTGGGCGGCACTCAGGCTCGCGCTCGTCTACGGCCCCGGCGTAGAAGGCAACATGGCGCGGCTCATCGCCCTTGCCCGCTCGCCCTACCCGCTGCCGCTCGCCGGGCTGAAAAGCCGGCGCTCGCTGCTCGCCCTCGACAATCTTGCGGCCGCGATCGACGCGGTGCTCGCCGCGCCGCAGCCGCTCAAGCGTCCGCTGATCGTCGCCGACCCCGAGCCGCTGACTGTCGGCGAGATGATTGCTGCGCTGCGAAAAGGCGCGGGGCGCAATCCCGGGCTGTTCAGCGTGCCGGCTTCCGTCATCGAGACGGCGCTGCGCTTGCGCGGCCGCGCCGAGCCGTACCAGGTCCTGTTCGGTTCTCTGGTCGCCGATCCGTCGGCGCTCGCGCAACTCGGTTGGAAACCGCCGATTACGACACGCGAAGGACTGGCGCGACTGCTCCGCGCCTGACACCACGCGCCGCTCGCACGCTGCTGCAACGCAACACGTGATGCTGCGATGCATTGCAAAAATTCCAGCGCGGTTTGTAACGAATTGCACGCATCGCACACGCGCGTCAGTCTTACGTTCGTCTCAATTCATTGCTAGAGTGATCATGGCTGACGTGGGGGTCGCCATTTTGGAGCAAGGCGCTTGCCTTGAAGGTGTGGCTCTGAGCCCCCGATAACAAAAAAACTCAGAGCGGATCTTCCGGGCGGGCCGAGGAGGTGGAATGGCACTCCCGAAGATTGCCCTGCGCGGCAGAGAGATCATTCTCCTGAGCGGCTTCACCGATGGAGCCAACGACGAAAGCTCCAGCCCCAAGCTTGTGGTCGACGAAGAGAAGCTCGAGCAGGCCGCGAAGCTTGATCCCGAAGCCGTCGCCTTCGGCTATATCGCGGGCGAATGGATCGCCGCCGCTTAAGGGCGAAGTTCCGGCAGGCCGAGCCTAGCGCGTAAGCAGTCCCTCGGCCTGCTGCCATGCCTGCATGCCGCCGCGGATGTGCCGCGCGGTCTCCAATCCCATCGCTTGCGCCGCCTGCACCGCCATCGCCGAGCGCTCGCCAAACGCGCAATAGAACACGAGGCGCTTGCCGGCCGAGCGCGCGAGCTCGTCGAGCTTGCCGCCCGGCTTGAGGCTCTCCTCAATATCTTGATAGGGCACGTGCAGCGACTCCGGGATGACCCCGTGCTTGCGCCGCTCCTGCTCCTCGCGGAGATCCACCAGCACGACATCGCGCTTGCTCAGGAGGTCCTTCACCTCGTCCGCGCTGACGTCCCAACCGCGCGCGGCGACGGCCTGTTGCGCGAGCCCGATCCGCATATTGGCGGGGATGGCGACGTCCATCATCTTGGGGTCCGGCAGGTTGAGGCTCTCCATCAGCGCCACATAGTCGTCCACCGATTTGACCTGCAGGCGCGGGTTGAACGCCTTCTCCTCGCCGATCGTGCTCACCGTGTCGCCCTTATAGTCGTGCGCCGGATAGACCAGCGTCTTGTCCGGCAGCTTGAGCAGGCGGCCGAACAGCGACTCGTATTGCGCACGCGGATCGCCGTTCTGGAAATCGGTACGGCCCGTGCCGCGGATCAGCAGCGTATCGCCGGTGAACACGCGATCCGGCAGGATGAAGCTGTAGGAATCGTCGGTATGGCCCGGCGTGTAGAGCGCTTCCATGGTCAGGCCCTCGATGCCGACCTGGTCGCCGTCGCCGACACGGATCGAGACCACGTCGGCCTTGGTCTCTTCGCCCATCACGGTGATACAGCGCGTGCGCTCGCGCAGCGCGTCGAGCCCGGTGACGTGATCGGCGTGAAGGTGCGTGTCGATCGCCTTGACCAGGCGCAGGTCGAGCTCGTTGAGGAGCTGGATGTAGCGGTCGACCTTTTCAAGAACGGGATCGATGATCAGCGCCTCGCCGCCCTGGCGGCTGGCGAGCAGATAGGTATAGGTGCTCGACGTGGAGTCGAAGAGTTGTCGAAAGATCATGCAAACCTCATGCGTTGTCCGCGACTATAACGCATGAGAGCCGCATTCGACGCGGCCCGATGTCTCAGTCCACGCGCGGCGCCTGTCCGCCACGTAGAATTGTGTTCCCCTGATAGAGCGTGCGCTGGTCGATCGCCGACGGCTCGAGCCAGTCCTGCTCCTGCATCTGCCCGCTCTTGCCGTAGACCTCGAGCGCATTGGCGTAGGTCACCTGCCTGATCGCCTCGACGGGGATGCCCCGCTCGGCAAGCAGCATCGCGGTCTTCGGCACGGACAGCGGGTCCGACACGCCCCAGTCGCAGGCGCTATCGACGATCAGCCGCTCGGGGCCGAAATGGCGCACGATCTCGACCATGCGCTCGGCCGTCATCTTCGAGTGCGGGTAGATCGAGAAGGCTGCAAAGAAGCCGCGATCCTTCACCTCCCGCACCGTCTCCTCGTTGTTGTGATCGATCACCACGCGCGCCGGGTCGAGCCCGTGCTCGAGAATCACGTCCATCGAGCGCGCGGTGCCGCGCTTTTTGTCGCGATGCGGGGTGTGGATCATCACCGGCAGGTCGAGCTCGCGGGCAAGATCGAGCTGCTGCCGGAAATATTTGTCCTCCATGTCGGTCTGCTCGTCATAGCCGATCTCGCCGATGGCCACGACGCCCTCCTTGGTAGCGAAGCTCGGCAACAGCGCCATGACGGCTTCGGCGAGCGGCTCGTTGTTAGCCTCCTTCGAGTTGAGCCCGATGCAGCAATAATGCCGCACGCCGAACTGTCCGGCGCGGAACCGTTCGAAGCCGAGAATGTGCGAGAGGTAGTCGGCATAGGAGCCGGCATTGGTGCGCGCCTGGCCGATCCAGAAGGCGGGCTCGATCACCGCGACGACGCCCGCGCGCGCCATGGCCTCGTAGTCGTCGGTGGTGCGCGAGATCATATGCGCGTGCGGATCGATGAACATGTGGCTGGAGTCCTCTAGGTGTATTCGAAACCTAACCGCGTGTCATTGCCCGGCTTGACCGGGCAACCCAGTAATCAACGCCGTCGCCATCCTTGTGATCGCCTCGATTACTGGGTTCCCGCCTTCGCGGGAATGACAATCACGGGAGGCTTTACCTTACGCAATATCGTCCCACTTGATCTTCCCCTGCTTCACGGCCTCGGCGAGCGCCGGAGCACTTTCCAGCGCCGTGCGGGCGCTCGGCAATTTGCATTCGGCCAGCGCGAGCACCGCGGCCTTCTGCTCCATCTCGGTGCCGACGCGCAAGACATTGGCAAGATCGGTGACGTCGCTTTCGCGCGCGTAGAGGCCGACGCAGCGCCAAAGCTCGGGCGACACCATGCGCCCCGCCGCCCAGCGCTCATGCGCGTAGTCTGACAGCATCACGGCGAGATCAGGATTGCGGCGCTCGTCGAGGCCTTGGATCGGCGCGAGCCGGCTGCCGATGAAGAGCGCCTTGAGCACCATGTGGTTCCACTGCGTCTCGTTGAACTGCTCGCGGGGATACGGATTGGCGTGCGCCACGGCCTCGAACACAGGCTGCACCGCCGAGCGCACGCCCTCGCTCGCGCGCGAGAGCAGCACCTCCGGCGAAGGGTAGAGCGGCAGGCCGCGCAGAAGCGCGATATGCTCGCCGACCTCGCCGTGGGTGAGCAGCCGGTCGAGCCGCGCGGCAAACATCTGGCCGTCGCCTTCGAAGCTCGCCAGCAGGAACATGATGCGTGCCGCCTGGTCGATGCTCCAGCCCGACGCGTCGAGGCCTCGCCTGAGGCGCGCGCCCGCGGCAATCTCGGCGACGCTGAGATTGAGATCGGCCTTGCCGAGCTTGCGGGGCGCGAGCCCGATGGCGAGCGCAAGCGCCGGCCCGTCGGGCCCCGCCCTGATGCGCTGAACCTGGTCATCGACCCAGTCGCGCTGCTCGGGCGCGAGGCGCGCGTCAAGCCAGTCCTTGAGGAGCGCCATGCGCTCGACGGTGTCGAGAGGTGAGGTCATCCGCGGGAGTTTAGCTCAAGTGCCGGAAATGGTGCGCTGGAACAATAAGGCCAGCCCGAACAGGACGCAGCAGACGAGCGCCGCAAGCCACGCGCCCATGCTTGCCGCCATCACCGCGTCGAGCAGCGAGATGCCGGCGATCATCAGTCCGACATGACCGTAGCCCTGCTTGGAGGCGAGCGTGAGGCCGGCGACATAGAGCAAGAGGACAAAGGCGCCGGCCAGCACCGGCGCTGCGACCGCGTGACCGAGCGCCGCGGCCGTCACGATATAGACGAGCGCGCGGCAAAGCCCCATGAGCAGCGGGCTCAGCGGATTGCCCTTGTGGTGCCAGTTGTAGAGGATGATCACGCCGCAGAGCACGAGGCAGCCGACCGCCGTCTGCCAACCGAACATCGAAAACACGATCGTGCCAAGCGCGAGCAGGCCGAAGCCGATGGCGAAGACCATGCCCACGGGAGCTTCGCCCGCGGGGATCGGCCGCGATGGCCGCTGCTTCGCGTCGATGTTCCGGTCGAAGGCGTCGTTCAGATACATGCCGCCGATGTAAAGCGCCGACATGGCCAGGGCCATCACGACGATGCTGTGCCAGGCCGCGCCGCCTGCGAGCGCGGTGGCGGCGATCACGTTCGACCAGACCGTCGGCAGGTTGGAGACGCGCCCAAGCTTGAGCGCCGTGCGCCAGGAGATCATGCGTTGAGCTGTGAGCGAACCCATTGCATCTCTCGCGCTATGGCCGTGCCGAGATCGTTCTCCGTAAGCGACGGCGGTAGCACGCTCCAGGTATAGGTCTCGACCTCGAGATGCGGCGAGACGGCGCGCTCGCGGCAGAGCGCCAGCACGTCCCTGAGCACGTCCTGGGTAGAGCTCAACCCGTCGAACGCCTCGAGGAACACCGGCACATGGCAATGCACGCGCCACTCGCCGCGCGAGGCGCCGCGCCGAAGCGCCGCGAAGGCTTGCGGCAAATCTTCATGCCGCGTGAGCGATCCGTTCCGCGCCACGGTCTGGTGCAGATAGACACCGTCGTCGAACGGCCCGAGCAACGCCTCGGTCTCCGCGTCCGCTTGCGCAACCCTAATCGCCGCGCTGAGCTGCATCTTGGCGACCTTGATGCCGGCGCCGGCGAGGCGCGCCAGGCTCGCGCGCGCGTCCTCGAACTCGACAGCGGCGTGGCACACGTCGAAGCAGAGCCCGAGATGGCGCCTCAGTGCGGTCGCGGCGTCGTCAGCGGAGAGACCCGTCAGGCTTTGCATCAAACCGACCGCACGCGTGGAGAAGAGATGATCCTCGAAGAACGCGATCGCCTCGTCGCTGGTTTCGAGCAGGCAGCAGGGCTCCGGCTCGATCGCCAGCGCGATGGTCTTGCCGGTCTGCACGCGAAGCGCATGCAGATGCGCCGCCTGCCGGACCATAGTCTCGGCGATCAGCGCCACGTCCGCGTCCGACGTCACCTTTGCCTTGAAGGCGCCGGGCACGGTGCTGACGCTGCCCTCCATGCCCTCAGGCAGCAGCGCGGCGAGGATGTCGGCGCATGTGTTCGTGAACGCGAGCCGCTCTTCGCTCCGCCAGTCCGGCTCGTAGACCTGCGCCTTCACCGGAACGCCGTGAAACGGCCCGTAGGGGAACGCATTGATGGTGAACACGTAGAGATCGTGCTCGGCGAGGAACGCCTTGAGCCTCGCCAGCTCGCCCGGCTCGGAGAGCGCGGCGGCCGCCACGCCCGAGAGCCGCAGGCCCACGCCCATCGGCGCGTCGGGCGACACGCGCGCCTTCACCGCGGGCAGATACTCGGCGAGCTTGGCGGAGATCTCGGCCCAGGTCTCGCCCTGGTGGATGTTGGTGCAATAGGTGAGATGCGGGCTGCCGGGAAGCGCAAGCTGCATCACGCACCCCTGGCTGGCTTGAGCCAGGCGAGCGCCTCGCGGATCAGCGTCTCCTCCATGACATGCACCTCGACGCCGGTGCCGATGTCTTCGAGCAAGGTCAAGGTCAGCTCGCCGCCGAGATGCTCGCGGAATTCCTCGAGCCCATCGAGCAGCAGCAGTCTGCCGTCGGCGCCGCGCGCCTCGCAGGCCGGATGCCACAGCTCGAAGCCGAGCCGCTCCAAGAGCGCGCGCACGCGGAGGCCGAGCCCCGAGGGAAGATGGCCCGCGAGAACCGAATAGCGCGTGTCGAGCGCGAGCCCTATCGCGACGGCCTCGCCGTGCCTGATCTCGTAATCGGTGAGGCCTTCCAGCTTGTGCGCCGACCAATGCCCGAAATCGAGCGGTCGCACGCTGCCGCGCTCGAACGGGTCGCCGCCATGGGCGATCTGCCGCATGTGCAGGATGGCGCAATGGCGGATCAGCCGGTCGAGCGGCTCGGAGGTGAAGATCGCGAGCGCCTCGGCCTTTGCCTCCAGCCATTCGAAGAAGGCGCGGTCGCGGATCAGCGCGACCTTCACCGCTTCCGCCATGCCGGCGCGCTTGTCGCGCCCAGGCAGCACGTCGATGAAGGCCGAGTCGTTGATCACCGCCGCCGGCGGCGCGAAGGTGCCAATCAGGTTCTTGATGCCGAAGGCATTCACGCCGTTCTTCACGCCGACGCCCGAATCGTTCTGCGCGAGCACCGTGGTCGGCACGCGGATATGGCGGATGCCACGATGCGTGGTCGCCGCCACATAGCCGATCAGATCGAGCATCGCCCCGCCGCCGATCGCCACGACGTTGGAATGGCGGTCGAGCCCGAGCTCGACCAGCTTGCGCTGCAACGTCTCGACCAGGGCCGGATCGTTCTTGGCGCGCTCGCCGCCCTTCACCAGCATCACCTCGCCGGCAAGCTCGAACGCGTCCGCGTGCGCGGCGGCGTGCGCCTGGATGCGGCGTGCGAGATCGGGCATCTCGCGCACCACGCCGTCGTCGACGAACACGGCGAGCTTCGGCTTGATGCCGGCGCCTTGCGCGGCAATCGTCTCGGTCAGCACATTATTCTCGGCGGAGAACAGGTCGCGCGTGAAATAGACGGGGTACTCGTAAGCGACCTTGAACTGCTGGAAGAAGACGCGGGCTTCGCCAGGCGCCTCGATCTTCTCAAGCGCATCACTCATCACGCTCGGCACGCACTTCCTCCCTTACGCAACTGAGGCCGTTGCTTTTGTCGCCGCCACTCTGATCAGTTTGGGCAGAGGACGCAACCTGTTGTCGCAAATTGCCCGCAAGCATGGGCAACGGCGTTGCACCACAACCAGCAAGGTCTCTTGCCACACTTTCCAATCGGGCTTGCGGCTTTTCGTGTTGCCCGGTCGAACGACCTTCACTAGTCTTGGGCACCCGCGTAAAGGAGCTTAGACGCGAGCAGGGTGGCGGCACGCATTCTTTCCGAGCGAGCGAGCTACCCACCTAAGACACTGAAAAACTACAATTTTCCGAACCATCCAGAAGCTGCAAAGGGAGAACGTTCAATGGGTATGCGGTTAGTCACTGCCGCGTCCGCGATTGCGGTTGCCTCGTTGGCGATTGGCGCCTTGCCCGCGCTCGCGCAAACGAACCCGACAAAACCGGACGAGGTTGCGCGTCCGGGCGGGACCATTCCAGGCGCATCGAAAGTTGCGCTGGTCAAGGTCGCCGACGGTTTCAACGATCCTGTCAGCGCCGTCTCTGCCTATGACGGCACCGGTCGCATTTTCGTGGTCGAGCGCGTCGGCCGCGTGAAGATCGTGAACAAGGACGGCAAGATCAACGACAAGCTTTTCCTCGATCTCACCACCAACACCCCGCTCGGTAGCGAGGTGCAGACCGGTTTCGTCGAGCAGGGCCTGTGGTCGATCGCCTTCCATCCGAAGTTCAAGGAGAACGGCCACTTCTTCGTGAGCTATTCGTCCCTGCCCTTCAACGGCGCGCACATGATCGCGCGTTACACCGTCGATCCGAAGAGCCCCGACGTGGTCACGGTCGACCGCGCCAACGAGACCGTCAAGGTCATCATGAACATCCCGCAGCCCTATTATAATCACTACGGCGGCGGCATTCATTTCGGCCCGGACGGCTACCTCTATATCGGCAAGGGTGACGCCGGCTGGGAAGGCGATCCGCTCAACGCCGGCCAGGATCTCAAGGTGCTGTGGGGCAAGATGCTCCGCATCGACGTGGATACGCCGGACAACGTCGCCTATTCGATCCCGCCCACGAACCCCTTCGCGCATGCTTATCAGGACCGCATGATGGCCCTGTTCGGCATCACCGAGGAAGGGTTCTCCAAGATCCAGATGGGCGCGCGTCCCGAGATCTGGGCCTATGGCCTGCGCAACCCCTACTCCTTCGCGTTCGATCGCAAGCGCGGCGACCTGTTCATCGCCGACGTCGGTCAGAACCACTGGGAGGAGATCGACTGGGCGCCCAAGGGAAGCAACGGCGGCTACAATTACGGCTGGCGCTTCAACATGGGAACGCGTTGCCATCCGGCGTTCGGTCCCGACGACACCTGCCCGCTGATCGGCACCTTGCCGATCGCCGAGTACCCGCACCAGGAGCCCTATCCGGGTGCAGAGAAGCTGAACGAGGACTGGGGCTGCTCGGTGATCGCGCTCGGCGTGAACCCCGACGGCGTGTTCCTCGCCGGCGACTGGTGCTCCGGCCGCGTGTTCGGCACCGCCTGGGACGGCAAGAAGTGGCAGCTCCAGGAGCTCGGCCAGTTCAACCTGATGTTCACCGGCGGCAGCACTGACGAGGACGGCACCGTCCTCGCCGTGAACTGCAACTGCTTCTACACCGACGACAAGGGCGCGCTTGCCAACCCGCCCGGCGCGCTGTGGAAGGTGGTTGCGGCCGACAAGGTCCCGGAAGGGGCCGAGCTGGCGCCCGCCAAGAAATAGACGAGACATTTCGTCAAGTCTGACGAGAGGCCCTTCCCGGATCGGGAGGGGCCTCTTATTTTATGTTCGTAGTCTGGGCCAACAACTCTGCGAGGCGGCTAAACATGCCTGCTCAATTCTCTCCCCGCGTCTCTCCGCTCGGCGCGACGCTTGTGCTTGCGGCAGCGCTGCTGGCGGCAGGCCTCGCGCCGTCGCTTGCGGCGATCGAGTTCAAGAACGTGTTCAGCGGCGAGCCGCTCGACCTCAAGCCGCTCGAGGGCGAGGAGATCACCGAGGCGGTGACGAAGTTCCAGGAGACTGGCGAGAACCCCTATGACGGCAACGCGGACGCCATCGCGGCCGGCAAGGAGCTCTACAACACCAATTGCCAAGTCTGCCACGGCGCGCAGGGCGAGGGCAAAATGGGCGTGAGCCTGATCGACGACAAATTTTCCTATCCGCAGGTCGCCACCGATGTCGGCATGTTCGAGGCGATCTTCGGCGGCGCCGCCGGCGCCATGCGCTCCTTCCGCGAGCGCGGCATGTCGCAAGACGACATGCTGAAGATCATCGCCTACGTGCATACGCTGAAGAAGTAGGGACTGCTTCGGGTATTTCCCGACGCTCTCAGGTGTCATGCCCGCGAAAGCGGACACCCAGTAAGCACCGAGCGTGCAAGGCTATGCAGCCGCGCGCCTCGATTACTGGGTTGCCCGGCCAAGCCGGGCAATGACACGCTTCTATGTGCGCCGGGCAATGACAGGCTTCTGTGCTAGAAGCCATCCATGCACCCTGTCCTCGTCCTCAATGTCGTGGGCCTCACGCCGTCGCTGATCGGCGCGCACACGCCGAACCTCGCCCGCTTCGCGGCCGCGCACGGCGTGCGGTCGTTGCAGACCGTTACCCCCGCGGTGACCTGCACGGTGCAGTCGACCTTCCTCACCGGCCTCCCCCCGAGCGGTCACGGCATCGTTGCCAATGGCTGGCTGTTCCGCGACCTGATGGAGGTCTGGCTGTGGCGGCAGTCGAACCGGCTCGTCGCAGGCGAGCGCATCTGGGACGCCGCGAAAGCACGCGACCCGCGCTTCACCTGCGCGAACCTGTTCTGGTGGTACGCTATGGCCTCGGACGCGGACTATGCCGTCACGCCACGCCCGATCTACAAGGCCGACGGCCGCAAGCTGCCCGACTGCTATTCCGCGCCGCCCGAGATCCGCGACGCGCTGAACGACAAGCTCGGCCCCTTCCCGCTGTTCCAGTTCTGGGGACCGGCGACGAGCATCGACTCGACGCGCTGGATCGCCGATGCCGCGATCCATGTCATGAAGAGCCACGACCCGACACTCACTCTGGTCTATCTGCCGCATCTCGACTACGGCCTGCAGCGCCTCGGCCCTGACGATCCTTCGATCGCGAAAGACCTCGCCGAGATCGACGGGGTCGTCGGTACGCTCCTCGCCGAAGCCGAGACGCAAGGGCGCAGCGTGGTGATCCTGTCGGAATACGGCATTGTCCCTGTGTCGAGGCCCGTGCACATCAATCGCGCGCTGCGCGAGGCACGCTTGCTTCAAGTGCGCGGCGAGCAAGGCGGCGAATTGCTGGACGTGCCGCAGTCGCGCGCCTTCGCCGTCGCCGACCATCAGATCGCGCATGTCTATGTCACCGACCCCGCGCGCATCCCCGAGGTGCGCCGCATCCTGGAGCAGCTCGACGGCATCGACCGCGTGCTCGACGAGGACGGCAAGCGCGAGCTGGGGCTCGACCATCCGCGCTCGGGCGAGCTGGTCGCGCTCGCCGAGCCGGATGCCTGGTTCACTTATTATTATTGGCTGGACGACGCGCGCGCACCGGACTTCGCCCGGACCGTCGATATCCACCGCAAGCCCGGCTATGACCCGGCTGAGCTTATCCTCGATCCGACAATTTCCTTCCCGAAGCTCGCACTTGCCTGGCGTCTCCTGAAAAAATCGTTAGGTTTCAGAACCTTGATGGACGTGATCCCGCTGGACGCAAGCCACGTCAAAGGCGCCCACGGCCGCGCCGACGCGGCGCCCGAGCACGGGCCAGTGCTGATCTCCTCGCAGCCGCACCTGTTGCCGCCGGGCGCGGTCCATGCCACGCAAGTCAAGTCGCTGCTGCTCGCGCATCTGTTCGACGACGCAAACTGAAAGTGCCCTGCCCGTGCCCGATGTGCTCGAAGAAGTGATGGTGCTGGTCGATGAAGACGACCGCGAGATCGGCACGGAGGGCAAGCTTGCCGCGCATCGAGCCGGCGCGCTCCATCGCGCCTTCTCGGTGATCGTCTGGGATCGGGCCGGCCGCCAGCTCATCCAGAAGCGCAGCACGGGCAAGTATCACTCGGGCGGCCTGTGGACCAATGCCTGCTGCGGCCACCCGCGCCCCGGCGAGGACGTCGCCGCCGCGGCGCTGCGCCGGCTCCGAGAAGAAATGGGCTTCGCCTGCCCGCTCGAAAGCCTCGGCACCATCCTCTATCGCGCCGAGCTGGATGGCGGCATGTCCGAGCATGAGCTGGTGCATGTGTTCCGCGGCATCCATGAAGGCGCGGTCGCGCCCGACCCGGCCGAGGTCGAGGATTATCGCTGGGCGCGGCTCGAAGAGCTGCGTGCCGACATCGCCGCCGACGCCGAAGCCTTCAGCGTCTGGTTCCGGCAATATGTCGCGGCGCAATGGCCGATGGCCCTCGCCGCACCTGACACGTAAGCAACCTGCACGGACTCGTCCCTCCCCTTGATGGGGAGGGAGTCGCGCGCCGCGCGCGCGACGGGTGGGGTGAGTATCCCTGCGCTTGCAGAAAATCCCCCCACCCGGCGCGCTATGCGCGCCGACCTCCCCACGAGGGGGAGGTTTGGAGCCGTGCCGCTATTATTGGGCGTTGTGCCTTTTCCGAACACGGCTCGCCACGAACAGCGCCACGGCGGGAATGGCGAGCGACAGCCCGAACGCCAGCAGAAAGCCGGTCAGGCCCTCGGCCGACGCACCCAACCCGGCATAGACGGTGGCGAACCCGACATTGGCGAGCCCCGTCACCAACAGCACGGTGCTCGCCCGCAGGCCCAGCACGCCGGCGGCGATCACCGAAGCTTCGGCCAGTACCGGAACCGGCCGCGCCAGTGCCAGCAGCGGCAGGCCGTAGCGCGCGAGCAGCTGGGAGAGATAGGCGAAATCAGCCTTGCCCAGCTCGCGCTCGGCGAAATCGTGGCCGAGCATCCGGCCAAGCGTGTAGCCGATGGCGCAGCCGATGGTGAGCCCGAGCGCCGTGACCGCGATGCCGACCGGCGCGCCGAGCATGGCACCGAGCCCCGCCGCGATCACCGTCGACGGCACCGGCAGCACAACGTCGGACGCCAGCAGCAGCGTGCCCATGATCGCGATGAACGGCTTCGAGCGCTCCGCATCCATCAGCCCGAAGGTCCACGCTTCGAGCGAGGTGCCGAACAGCACGAACGGCACGATGATGATGGCGAGCAGGATCGCGGCGAAGATGCCGTATTTGACGGCGCGGCGCGAGGCGCGTGCGGCTTGCGTCGAGTTCCCCATGGACAAGCCGGCGGCTAAGCCGAATGCGCCTCGGGATGCTTGCCGGCGATGGTCCGGCCCGCCTCGATCAGCGCCTCGATCTCGGCCGCTTCGAAGGTCCGCTCGCCGCGATTGGCGACGCCGAGCGAGCCGATCACCTCCTCGCCCCGGAAGATCGGCACGACGATCGCCCCCGCCATGCCGGTCGCCACCGCGCCAGGCCGCACGTCGCCGCTCTGGTCCGTCTGAATGTTGCAGGCATCGACCGGCGCGCGCCGCTCGACCGCGAGCCCCGCCATGCCCTTGCCGACCGGTATGGTGGCGATGGTCTTGAGCACGATCTCGGGAAAGCCGGGCGTCGCGGCGGCGAGGTGAAGCAGGCCGTCGGCACCGATGAGGTGGATGGTGCCGCTATCCGCCCGCAAATGCCCGACCACGGCGGCAAGCGCCTCGTCGTCGCTCGAGGCCCGCGCCAAAAGATCGCCGATCTGCATGATTTTTGCATCCTTTCAGACTGGTAAGTTGGCGTCCGTCTCAAGAGGCACTATAGCAGTAGCGCCGGTCCGGAGCAGACGGCATCGAACGGGGGCCGGTATCCTTCATGGGGGCATCGTGACTCAACGCAACGCCACGGCGAATAGCGGCGCCGGCCGCGCTTCGCTCGTCATCATCGCGTCGATCCTGTTGCTGGCGGGCGTGTATTACGCGAGCTCGATCTTCGCGCCGCTCACCTTCGCGTTGCTGATTCTGGCGCTGGTCTTGCCCTTGCATCAATGGCTCGAGGAGCGCATGCCGCAATCCGCGGCGCTCTTCATCACGCTCGCCGTGACGATCGTGTTCCTTCTCGTCTTCGCTTCGATGATCGCCTGGGCGCTGAGCGGTATCGCCGCGTGGCTGCTCGAAAACGTGTCGCGCTTTCAGGACATCTACAAGCAGACGACCGACTGGCTGGAAGAACACGGCATCTTCGTCGCCGGCATTCTCTCCGAGCGCTTCGACGTGCTGTGGCTCGTCCGCCTCTTCCAGGAGGTCGCCAAGCGGCTGAACCGGCTCGCCGGCTTCGGCATCCTCGCTTTCGTGTTCCTGATGATGCTGCTGCTCGAGGTCAGGAAGCTCCGCGACAAATTTGCCGGGCTCGGCACCGACACGGGTCCGAAGCTCGTCGCAGCCTTCTCCGAGGCCGCCGAGAAATGCCGCCAGTACATGCTGGTGCGCACCCTGCTCAGCCTCGTCACCGGCTTAGCGGTCTGGGGCTTCGCCGCGCTCATGGGCGTGGAGCCGGCCTTCGCCTGGGGCCTCCTCGCCTTCGCGCTGAACTACATCCCGTTCATCGGCTCGTTCGTGGCAACCATCCTCCCCGGCGTGTTCGCGCTCGCGCAGATCGATTCCTGGCAGACCATCACCCTCATCATCATCGGGCTCGCCTGCATCCAGTTCGTGCTCGGCAATTATGTCGAGCCGCTGGTTGCCGGCGCCGCGCTCTCCATCTCGCCCTTCGCGGTGGTGTTCGCCGTGTTCTTCTGGGGCTTCCTCTGGGGCATACCCGGCGCCTTTATCGGCGTCCCCATCATGATCGCCGGCATGACGATTGCCGAGAAATTCCCCGGCAGCCGCTGGGTCTACGATCTTTTGTCGGGAGACCCACCCCGCAAACCGGCCAAGAAGGCGTGAGCCCTGACGACGCGACCGACACCCAAGCCCCGCAAGGATCCGTCCATGGCGCGCAAACGTCAGGCAAAGACGTCGACGCCTCCCCTCCTGGTCGACCCGCGCAAGGGCGACATCGAGGCCGACGCGTCGAGTACCAAGAGCCAGTCGTTGCTCGCGATCGCCGGCAGCATGCTGGTCGAGATCAGCCTGCCGAAACTGATCCTCGCCTGGACCTTGCTGCTGGTGCTGCCCGGCTTGCTGCTCGGGCTGGTGCCGGTCGTGGTCGCGCAATGGGTGACGACCGTCACCAACAGGTTCGCCCAAGCCGCCATCGGGGTGTGGTCGCTGGCGGCGCTCGCGGCGATCGTGGCGCTCGGCTGGTATGGCTGGCGCGCCGTGTTCCGCATGGCCGAAAGCAATTTCTGGGCGCTCAACTCCATCGTGGTCATGCCGGGCTATGCCGGCTTCCGCGAGCTCTTGCGCCATTTCGTCGAGAAGCTGCTGCCGAAGGACGTCGACCCGCGGCTCCGCCGAAATCTGCGCGCGGCAGCGGCAGCGGTCGCGGGCGTGGTGGTCGCCGCGGCATCGCTCGCCGTGCTGCGGCTCGCCTGGCCCCATGCGCATCTCTACGGCAGCGTCGCCGAGCTGAGCTCCTGGACCCAGGTCGCTGCCGTAGCGCTCGCGAACAGCGTGGTCGTGATCACCGGCTATCTTGCCGTCGCCGCTCTGGTCTGGGGTTTCGCCGACGCGATCACGCCGCAGCCGCGCGATCTCGCCAAATTCGCCACCGCTCCGCGCGGCGCCCGCACCTGGCGCGTGGCGCATCTCTCTGACATCCATATCGTCGGCGAGCGCTACGGCTTCCGCATCGAAAGCGGACGGCTCGGTCCGCGCGGCAACGACCGGCTGAAGCGCCTGCTCGACCAGCTCGAGGCGCTCGACGCCAAGGAGAGGCTGGACGCCATCCTGATCACCGGCGACATGACCGATGCGGGCATCGCCTCCGAATGGGCCGAGCTGCTCGACGATGTCGCGCTCCATCCGCGCCTTGCCGACCGCGTCCTGGTCCTGCCCGGTAACCACGACGTCAACATCGTCGATCGCGCCAACCCCGCGCGCATGGACCTGCCCATGAGCCCGAACCGGAGGCTCCGCCAAATCCGCTGCCTGTCGGCCACCAACGCGATCCAGGGCGACCGCGTGCGCCTCATCGACTGGGAGAACGGCACCCTTGGCGGCACGCTTGCGGGATATCTGGACAAGCACGCCGCGGAGCTCGCCCGCTTCGCCGACGAGGCCCGGCCCCGTTTCTCCTACGCGATCACCGATCTCTGGTCGAAATGCTTTCCGATGATCGTGCCGCCCGACCAGCCCGATGGGCTCGGCATCGTGCTACTCGACTCCAACGCCGACGCCCATTTCTCCTTCACCAACGCGCTCGGCATGGTCAGCGCCGAGCAGATGAAGGGCGTGGAGATCGCCCGCCGCGTCTACCCGGAGGCCTGCTGGCTCGTCGCACTGCATCACCACATCATCGAATATCCCTGGGCCGCCAAGGCGCTGTCCGAGCGCATCGGCACCGCGCTGATCAACGGCAACTGGTTCGTGCGCGTGATGCGGCCTTTGGCCGGCCGCGCCGTGATGATGCACGGCCACCGCCACGTCGACTGGGTCGGCGAGATCGCGGGTATTCCGACCGTGTCGGCGCCTTCGCCCGTCATGGAAGTGACCGACGGCTACGATACGGCCTTTTATATTCACACTCTGGCGATCGGCGAGGACGGACAATTACGCCTGCTCAAGCCCGAGCGCATCGTGGTGAAGGGCGAGCGCGCACCGGACGCCAAGCCGGCCCGCGCCTCGGCCGGATAGGAGAGAGATGGCTTCGCGCGAACCGGTTCTCGTCGACCTCGCGCTCCAGGGCGGCGGCGCGCATGGCGCCTTCACCTGGGGCGCGCTCGACCGCCTGCTCGAGGAACCGTGGCTTAGGATCGACGGCATCTCGGGCACCTCGGCGGGCGCCATGAACGCGGCAGTGCTGATCGACGGCTACAGCAAAGGCGGCGCCGAAGGCGCGCGCGAGGCGCTCGAAGCCTTTTGGCGCGAAGTCTCGCGGGCCGGCATGATGAGCCCGATCAGGCGGACGCCGCTCGACATGATGCTCGGCCGCTGGACGCTCGATTTCTCGCCGGGCTTCGTCGCCATGGACCTGATGTCGCGGCTGTTCTCGCCCTACGAGCTGAACCCGGCCGGGCTGAACCCGCTGCGCTCGATCCTCGCCAATTGCGTGGATTTCGACCGGCTGGTGAAGGCGCCGATCAAGCTGTTCGTCACCGCCACCAATGTCCGCACCGGCCGCGGCCGCGTGTTCCGCAACGCCGACCTCACCCCCGACGCTCTGCTCGCCTCGGCCTGCCTGCCGACCATGTTCCAGGCCATCGAGATTGACGGCGAGGCCTATTGGGACGGCGGTTATTCGGGCAACCCGACCATGACGCCGCTGGTACGCGAGTGCAAATCGACCGACACGATCCTGGTCGCCATCAACCCGATCGAGCGCTCCGGCACGCCGCGCACCGCGCGCGACATCCTGAACCGCATCAACGAGATCTCCTTCAATACCGCGCTCGTCAAGGAGCTGCGCATGATCGCGCTGCTGCAGCAAGTGGCGGACCCGGGCCACTCCGAGGGCGCGCTCTGGGGCGAGATGCGCATCCACTTGATCCGCAGCGATCCGCTGGCCGATCTCGGCTATTCCTCGAAGCTCAACGCGGAGTGGGAGTTTTTCTGCATGCTGCGCGACAAGGGTCGCGAGGCGACGGAGACCTTCCTCGCCAAGGACGGCGGCGATATCGGCCGCCGTTCCTCGCTCGATCTCGAAGTCCTGCTCGAAGGCGTCTGACGCCATGGGCCTGTTCGGCATCCTGCTCGGCCTTGTGCTGCTCATGCTCCTGTCGTTCCGGGGCTGGAGCGTGCTCCTGCTCGCGCCCGCCGCGGCGCTGATCGCCGCGCTGTTCGCCGGCGAGCCGCTGCTCGCGCATTGGACGCAGACCTTCATGGTCGGCGCCGCCGGATTCATCGCGCAGTTCTTCCCGCTCTTTCTGTTGGGCGCGCTGTTCGGCAAGCTGATGGATGACAGCGGCGCGGTCTCGTCCATCGCCAGCGGCATGAGCGATTGGTTCGGGCGCGAGCGCGTGATGCTCGCCGTGGTGCTGGCCGGCGCGCTGGTCACCTTCGGCGGCGTCAGCCTGTTCGTCGCCTTTTTCGTGCTGGCGCCGATGGCGAAATCCCTGTTCCAGCTCGCCGGAATCCCGAGACGGCTGATGCCCGCGGCGATCGCGCTGGGCACCTCGACCTTCACCATGTCGGCGCTGCCCGGCACGCCTTCGATCCAGAACGCGATCCCGATGCCGTTCTTCGGCACCACGACCTTCGCGGCACCCGGCCTCGGGTTGATCGCTTCGGCGATCATGCTCGGCTTCGGGCTTTGGTGGCTCGCGCGGGCCGAGCGGCTGGCGAAGCTTGCCGGCGAGCCGGCGGGCGTCGATCTCGCCCTCTCGACCGCGCCGATCCTGGAGGATCAGCCTTTGCGCGACCGCGCGGCGACGGCGAGCGCCTTCGATCCCGCTGAGCTCCCGCACGGCCACCATGCCGATCCGGGACCGTCCTTCTGGCTGGCGGTGCTGCCCATCGCCGTCGTCATCTTCGTGAACTTCCTGATGAGCATCGTGATCCTGCCGCGCCTCGACACCTCCTTTCTCGCCGAGGACCGCTTCGGCGCGACGACACTCTCGGCGGTCGGCGGCGTCTGGGCCGTGGTCGTGGCGCTCGCCGCAGGCATCGTCGTGCTGATCGCCACCAACTGGCAGCGGCTGACCGCCCTGCGCGAGACCATGGATGCCGGCGCGAACGCCTCGGTCCTGCCCGTGCTCAGCGTGGCGAGCCTGGTCGGCTTCGGCGCGGTGGTGGCGGCGCTGCCCGCCTTCGAGGCCGTGCGCGACGCGGTGCTGTCGATCGGGGGCGGCCCCCTCGTCTCGCTCGCCATCGCCACCAACGTGCTCGCCGCGATGACGGGTTCGGCCTCGGGCGGCCTGATCATCGCCCTCGAAGCTTTGGGCGACACCTATATGCAGCTTGCCGCCCAGCAGGGCATCGACCCCGCCTTGATGCATCGCGTGGCGGTGATCGGCGCCGGCACGCTCGACAGCCTGCCGCATAACGGCGCCATCGTCACGCTGCTTGCGGTCTGCGGCGCGACGCACCGCACCAGCTATTTCGATATCTTCATGGTGGCGATCGTCGGCGCGATCCTCGCGCTGATCGCCGTGATCGTACTTGGCACCATGTTCGGCTCGTTCTGAGCGGGCAAGCAAAAGCCCGCGGCTCCGACCGGAACCGCGGGCTCGCGTTCTTCAGATCGGCTTGGCGGCTAGCTCTTCACCCGGAACGCCCAGATGATCAGCGCCACGCCCTCGATCAGGAGCAGGATGCCGAACACGAAAGGCACCGCGAGCGCCGCGTTGAGCGGCGAGGAGAGCAGCAGGATACCGATGATCAGGCTGATCACGCCGAGGATGAAGGAGCCGATACCGCCGCCGGCAAAGCCGCCGATGATGCCGATGATGCCCATCACCAGCGAGAGGATGCCGAGATAGATGACCACCGTCGTCGGCAGCGCAATCGCCGTGGCGATCGGATGGTTCAGCACGAGGATACCGGCGGCGATGCCGAGCACGCCGATGAGCAGCGACCAGTACCACGGCACCGAACGGTCGACGAACACGCGCACCAGCTCGAGCACGCCGATGAACAGCAGATAGAAGCCCAGGAATACCGAAAGCGCGAGCAACGTCGCCGCGGGATTAGTCAACAGCAGGAGGCCGAAGATGATGGCGGCGATTCCTTCGAGCAGGAATACCCACCAGACATCGGATTGCTGCGCAGTTTTAACGGCTGTAGCCATGATAGCCCCTCCCCAAATGTTTGACTGCCGGCCCTGGCGGGCGTGCCGTGCCCATTGGCGATTCGGCCCCCAGTTGACAGAGCGCGAGTTTACACCTTTGAGGAAGAAAGACAGTGACGATTTGGGCCAAGGCGTCCCCGACTTTGGTCGAGGTTTGGATTGATTTCATGGGAATTCCTGTCATCGCGGAAGTGGTTTCCCTGGCCCCGGAATGGGCCCCGCAGCGGGCCGTCTGGACGGCTTGGCCGTGGGACGCCCGCGAATGGGACGGCGACCTGGCCGCGCCCCGGCGCGACGTCGCGGCACTGGTCCGGGCGCTCGCGCCGCATGTCCGCGTGCGCCTGCTGGCGAACGGCGCCGAGGCCGAAGCTTCCGCCCGCGCGGCGGTCGGCGACGGCGCGGAGATCGTGCCCGCCCGCTATGGCGATATCTGGCTGCGCGATACGGGGCCGGTCTTCGCCCGCGACGAGCGCGGCCCCGTCGCGCTCCGCTTCCGGCACAATGGCTGGGGCGGCAAATATCTGCTGGATGGCGACGAGACGGTCGGCGACGAGATCGCGCGGACCGCGGGTGCACCTGTGCGCCGCTTCGATTTCGTGCTGGAAGGCGGCGCGGTCGAGCATGACGGCGACGGCACGCTCTTGACCACGCGCGAGACGCTGCTCAACGCGAACCGCAACGCCTGGAGCGAAGCCGATGCCGAGGCCGCGCTGCGCGACGCCTTCGGCGTGCGCAAGATCGTCTGGCTCGAGCGCGGGCTCGAGCACGACCACACCGACGGCCATATCGACAATCTCGCCCGCTTCGTGGCGCCCGGCCGCGTCGTCTGCCAGATAGCGGCCGGCGCCGACGACCCGAATGCCGGCGTCTACGCGGAGATTGCCGCGACGCTCGAAGCCGCGATAGACGCGCGCGGGCGGAAGCTCGAAGTGATCCGCGTGCCGAGTCCCGGCCGCGTGCTCGGCGCATCCGGCGAGGCCGTGCCCGCCTCGCATATGAACTTCGTCATCGCCAACGGCATCGTGGTCATGCCCGCCTACGATACGCCGAGCGCCGAGCCGGCACGCGCGGCGCTACAGGCCGCCTTCCCGGACCGCCACGTAATTGCGCTGCCCTCGCGCGGCCTGCTCGGCGCGGGCGACGCCGGCGGCGGCTCCTTCCACTGCATCACCCTTAACGAGCCGCTCTGATGGCGAAGCGCATGCTCACGGTCGCCGCCGTCCAGGCGGCCTTCGGGCCCGACATGGCGACGAACATCGCCAAGGTCGAGACGCTCGTGCGCGAGGCGGCCAAGCAAGGCGCGCAAGTGATCCTGCCGCCCGAGCTGTTCCAGAGCATCTACTTCCCGACGCGCCAGGACCCGAAATGGTTCGCGACCGCCTATCCCGTTGGCGAGCATCCGGCGGTCGAGGCGCTGCGCAAGCTCGCCAAGAAGCTCAAGATCGTCATCCCCATCTCGTTCTTCGAGAAGGACGGCCCGCGCCATTACAACAGCGTGGCGATTGCCGATACCGGCGGCGCGCTGCTTGGCCTCTACCGCAAGAGCCACATCCCCGACGGGCCGGGCTATCAGGAGAAATATTACTTCCGGCCCGGCGACACCGGCTTCAAGGCCTGGCGCACCAGCGCCGCGCCGATCGGCGTCGGCATCTGCTGGGACCAGTGGTATCCGGAGGCCGCCCGCGCCATGGTGCTCGAAGGCGCGGAGATCCTGTTCTACCCGTCGGCCATCGGCTCCGAGCCCTATGACGATGCGCTCGACACGCACAAGCAATGGCAGCGCGCCATGCAGGGCCATGCGGTGGCGAACGCGGTGCCGGTCGTCGCCGCGAACCGCATCGGCGTCGAGCAGAACGACGGCGCGGTACAGCGCTATTACGGACATTCCTTCATCGCCGACCATCGCGGCGAGATCGTCGCCGAGCTCGGCGAGGACGAACAAGGCGTGCTGGTGCACAGCTTCGATCTCGACGAGATCGCGAACTACCGCGCCGATTGGGGCTTCTTCCGCGACCGCCGCCCCGACCTCTACACCAAGAGTTTGGGGTAGCGGGCACAGCCTAACCGATTGTCGTTCCCGCGCAGTGATAGCGACGCAAACTATCCGCATGTCATTGCCCGGCTTGACCGGGCAACCCAGTAAGCACCGACTTGGGCAGTGCTTGCGCGGTGCGGTGACTACTGGGTTCCCGTATTCGCGGGAATGACAACCGGTGGGGCGTCACTTAGCGGGGGCGGTCTCGCGTGCGGCTGCCGCCTTGGCGGGTTCGGGTCGAAGCACCCGCACATTCTCCATGACGAACCCGCTCCTCGGGCGCGCCGGAATGTGCGAGAGCTTGATGCTCAGGTCCTGCTCCGGCACGTCGTAGCGCGTCTCGCGCGCCAGCGTCTCGATGGCGACGCGCGCCAGCACGACCGAGACATCCTCGCCCGGACAGCGATGCCCCGTGCGCACGTCGCCGCCCCCTTGCGGCAGGAAGGCGAAGGGACAGACCTCGCGCTTCAGGAACCGCTCGGGATCGAAGCGGCGCGCGTCGCGATGGCTGCGCGGATCGACATTGGTGGCGTAGAGATCGAGCACCACCCATTCGCCCTTCGCGAAATGCTTGCCGCGCCAGTCGAACGGCTCGCGCACCCTGCCCCCGATGAAGGCAAAGAACGGGCAGAGCCGCCGCACCTCCTGGGTGAAGGCTTCGGCGTAGGCGCGGTCGCCGGTGCGAAGCCGCTCGCGCAGCTCCGGCCGCTCATGCAGCATGAGCGCGCCATAGACCACGTAGCGGGCAACGGCGAGGCTAGCGCGCAGCACGTTGATCAGCTCGACGCCCGCTGCCGCCAGCGAGATCGGCTCGCCGTTCGGCTCGCGGTGCATCGCGATGATCCGTGCCGGCGCGTCGGCGCGGGTTTCGAGCTCGCCGGCGCGGATGCGATGGATCACGTCCTTGGCCCAGTGCTCGGTGTGCCGCCGGAGGAAGAGACCCCACCAGGCGCGCGGCCCAAGCGTGCCGCTGCCTTCAATCATCGCGGAGAATTCGCGCGTCCGCGCCTTCAGCTCGTCCTCGGTGAGCTTCACGCCGGCCCATTCGCAGGCGATGCGGGTGAGCGCCTCGCAAGCCTCGTCGAACAGCACGATCCGGCCGCGCCCCTGCCATTCGGCGATGCGCGCCCGCCACTCTCTCCGCGAAATCTCTTCCAGCCGCGCGAGCTGCGCAGGTGTGCCCAGCGCGATGAACATGTCCTTGCGATGGTGCAGCGCCGGGCCGTCGAGCATCGCCACGCTGTCGAAGTCCTGCAGCAGCATGAGCGTCATGACCGGCATGGCGCCGACGCGGCTGAACCGGCCCGGCGCGTAGAACATGCGCGCGGCATCCTCGCCCATCGCACAGGTTACCGGGTGCAGCATCGCGCGCGTGGTGAAGGCGTCGCTGCCCAAGCGCTTGCAGCGCTCGCGGATGAAATTGTAACCCTGCAGCACCGCCGCCAAGGTGGCGTCGAAAGTCGTGTCCTGCGCGATTGTGGTCTTGCCGATGTGGTTCACCATGGCCGCGAGTTTTGCGCGAAATCTGTCCAAACAACGGCAGATTGCCGGGAACGTGCTTAACGCCTAACGCCGCATTGCCGCAGGCTCAAAGATAGCTCCACCACCACTCCTTGCGCCGCGCCTTCAGGTTCATGAACCAGCGGCACAGCGGATAGAGCAGCGCGAGCACTACGAGCCACACGAGATAAACGCCCGGAAGACCGAAATCGATCTCCAGCCTGCGCGCCGCGAACGTGCCGGTCATCGCGAACGCCACAATGATGGCGAGCGCGTGGATCAAATAGACATGCACGACATAGTAGAAAAACGGCACGCGCCCATATGTGGTGAGCCAGTCCGCGATGCGGCCGCGCGCATGCTCGAACGCGGCGAGCAGCATCAGCGCCGGTCCGAGCGTCATCATCAGGAATAGAAGCGAGGGCGGATATTTTTCCGTGTTGATGAACGAGAGCGCGGTGGCGAGCGGCGTCGCCTGCACGCTCCACGGCGCGGGATCGCCGTAAAGATTGGTCGCGCGCAGCAACACGAAGCCCACGGTGATACCCGCGCCGAGCAGAAAGAGCCGGCGCTGCCGCGTCTCGGGATCGAGCCGCATGCTCGGGCCGAGCACATAGCCCGCCGCCATCACGCCGATCCAGGGAATGATCGGATAAAGGATATAGGCGCTGAGTCCATCCGTCAGCGCGAAGCGGCCGCGCTGGTGCAGCACGTGCCAGAGCCCGCTCGCCGCGCCGAGATCTTCCGCGCGCACCCCGTCCAGCAGGTTATGTCCGACGATCAGCGCGAGCGCGAGCGCCGCCAGTGCCGCGCGCGGCAAATAGATCAGCGCCGCCATGAGCACCATGCAGGCGCCGATCACCCAGATGATGCCGCCACCGATGACGCTCGGCAGGCCGGGATCGAAGCTCCAGCCGAACTGGATCACGGTGAATTCGAGCAGGATCAGCCAGAGCCCGCGCGTGAGGAGGAAGCGGCTGAGCTCGCCCCGGCTCCGCCCCTCTCCGTAGAGATAGGCCGAGACGCCTGAGAGCAGAATGAAGGTCGGCGCGCAGAAATGCGTGATCCAGCGCGTGAGGAAGAGCGCGGGCTCCGTCACGTCGCGCGGGTTGAACGGCCCGTCCATGAAAATACCGCGCGTGTGGTCGAGCGCCATCAGCGCCATGACCAGCCCGCGCAAGACGTCGATCGAGACGATTCGCGTGGCGGAGGGGGCCGGGTCCGAGTTTTGCATTCTTGTCCTCGCGCCTCCCCAGTGTCATTGCCCGGCTTGGCCGGGCAACCCAGTACGCCTTGGCCGCAGTCACGATCTTGCGAAATGAGTGCCGACTGGATTCCCGCTTTCGCGGGAATGACACTGTCAGAGGTTGTTGCAACAAAGCCGGGCATGACAACAAGGCGGCGGCAGGGCATATCAGCCAGGATGACTCAGGCTCAAATCCAACCCGACTCTTTGTCGGCCGACCCCGCGTTCTTCGCTCTGCTGACGCAGAGCTATGCGCGGCTCACCGGCGCGCCGCTCGTGCCGCGCAGCGCCGACGCCGCGTGGTTATACCGCGACGCGCCCTTCGCCGTCCTCGCGCACGATGCGAGCACCGATCCGCGCTTCATCTATGCCAACAAGACGGCGCAAATCTGTTTCGGCTATTCGTGGGACGAGTTCCTGGCGCTGCCCTCGCGGCTTTCGGCCGAACCGCAGGACCGCGCCGCGCGTCAGGCCCTGCTCGATGCGGTCGCGCGCGACGGCTTCCATGCCGGCTATCGCGGCGTGCGCGTCGGTAAGAACGGGCGGCGTTTCCTCATCGAGGACGGCGTGGTCTGGGAGCTGATCGACGCAAGCGGCGCGCGGCACGGCCAGGCCGCGACCTTCGCGACCTGGCGGGACGTGGGCACATGAGCGCGCGCGAGCCGTTGATCTTCATCGTCGCGGGCGAGACGTCGGGCGACAATCTCGCCGCGCGGCTGATGGCCGCGCTCAAAGAGGAGACGCAAGGGCGCGTGCGCTTCGCCGGCGTCGGCGGCCCGCAGAGCGAGAAGCAGGGCCTGCAAAGCCTGTTCCCCATGAGCGAGCTCACGGTCGCGGGCCTCGCCGAGGTCATACCCCATCTGCCGCGCCTCATTAGGCGCGGCCAGGAGACCGTGGCCGCGGCCCGCGCGCTCAAGCCCGACGCGGTGGTCACGGTCGATTCGCCCGACTTCTGTCTGCGCGTCGCCGGGCGCGTACACGGCGCGGGCTTTCCCGTCATCCACTATGTCGCGCCGCAGCTCTGGGCGTGGCGGCCTGGGCGCGCGCGGAAGCTTGCCACGCGCATCGACCATCTGATGGCGCTGCTGCCCTTCGAGGTCGCGTTCTTCGCGCGATACGGCATTCCCTGCACCTATGTCGGCCACCCGGCGATCGCCTCGGGCGCGGGCCACGGCGATGGGCCGGCGTTCCGGGCGCGCCACAACCTGCCGCCGGATGCGAAGCTCCTTTGCGTCATTCCCGGCAGCAGACATGGCGAGGTCCACCGCATGCTGCCGATCTTCGCGGATGCGGTGAGGCTGCTCAAGGAGCGCCATCCCGATCTGCAGGTCGTCATCCCCGTGGTGCACACGGCCGAGGAGGCCGTGCGCGAAGAGACGCGCGACTGGCCGTTGCCGGTGCTTCTGCTCACGGATCTGAGCGAGCGCTTCGATGCGTTTGCGGCGTCCGACGCGGCGCTGGCGAAATCCGGCACGGTCACGCTCGAGCTGGCGCTCGCCGGCGTGCCGATGGCGGTCGGCTACAGCGTCAACGCGGCGACGGCCTTCATCGTGCGGCGCATGGTGAACGTGGAGCACGCCTCGCTGGCGAATTTGCTGGTCGATCGCGCGGTTATCCCCGAGTTCATCCAGGAGCGATGCACGCCGGAGAATCTCGCCGAGGCCGTTGATGCGCTGCTCAAGCCCGGCGAGGCGCGCGAGGCGCAGCTGGCAGGCTTCCGGGAGGCCGCCGAGAAACTCGGCAAGCCCGAGCCGTCGCCGAGCGTCCGCGCCGCGCGCGTCGTGCTCGATCTGATCAAGGCCAACGAGGACGCGCCGCGTTGAGGGCCCCTAACCTCCCCCTCGTGGGGAGGTCGGCGCACGCGTTCAAGCAGCGAAGCGGTAGCACATCTAAGAAGCGCGTGCGCCGGGTGGGGGGATTTCTGAGATGCAGGGATACTCACCCCACCCGGTTCGGCCTTCTGCCGAACCGCCCGCCCCATCAAGGGGAGGGTTGAGGCCCGTCACTCGCGAGGATTACTCGCCCGCCTTCACTGCCGCGGGGTGATGCGCGTTCACCTGACGGAGATGCTTCTCGATGCTCTCGTTGATCAGCGCCGCCACGTTCAGCGCCTCCGCGCCGGCGCGGCCATCGACCATCGGCTTCCGCCCGGTGGCGATGCAATCGAGGAAGTCCTCGATCTCGTTGCCGAGGCTGTCCTGCTTCGGGATCTCATGCGTCTCGGTGGTGATCGCGGCGAGCCCCTCTCTCATCGGGTCGCCGCGCAGCCCGTAGCCGAAGATCTTGCCCTCGCCGAGGTCGCAATTGAGATAGTGGCTGCGCCCGAACACGCGCATGCGCCGCTCGATCTTGTAGCTCACCCGGCTCGCCGTGACATTGGCGACGCAGCCCGACGCGAAGGTGATGCGCGCATTGGCGATATCCACGTTGCGGCCGAGCACCGGCGTGCCGACCGCATCAACGCTCTCGACCGCCGAGCCGACCAGGCCGATGATCATGTCGATGTCGTGGATCATCAGGTCGAGCACCACGTCCACCTCGACGCCGCGATTGCGCCACGGCGCGATGCGGTAACTCTCGAAATAGAGTGGATCGGTCATCATCTGCGACAGCGTGCGGTAGGCGCTGGAATAGCGCTCGATATGCCCGACCTGCAGCACGCGGCCGCGCTCGCCGGCGAGACGCGTCAGCGCGTCGGCCGTCTCGACGCTGTGGGTGATCGGCTTCTCGACCAGCACATGGACGCCGGCTTCGAGCAGGGTGCGCGCGATGTCGTAATGGAGCGGCGTCGGCACGGCGACGCTCACCGCATCGACGCGGCCGATGACGCTGGCGAGATCGGCAGCGGGCTCAGCGCCGAACTCTTCGGCGACGGCGCGGGCGCGCGCCTCGTCGGTATCGACCACGGCGACGAGCTCACTCCGCGGGTTCTTCGCGTAGTGGTTAGCGTGGAAGCGACCGAAATAGCCGGTGCCGACGACGGCGGTGCGGATGGGCTCTGCCATGTTACTCCGCGGCGCGCACGCCGCCCGCGAGCGCCGCACGCACCGCGCCGATGACGAGGTCCTGCATCGCGTCGGTGAGATAAGGATGCATCGGCAGGCTGATCACCTGGCCCGCGAGCCGCTCGGCGACCGGCAGGCCGCCCGGCGCGGTCGGGAAGTGGCAATAGGCCGGGAGCTGATGCAGCGCCTGCCGGTAATGGATGGCGGTCGGCACGCCAGCCGCGTGGCAGGCGCGCGCCACCGCGTCGCGCTGCTCGGTGACGATGGTGTATTGCGCCCAGACCGAGGTCCTGCCCGGCGCAAGCTCAGGCACCTTCACCACATCGCGCAAGCCCGCGGAATAATAGTCGGCCTTCTCCTGTCGCTCGACGATCTCGCCCGGGAACAGCTTGAGCTTCTCGAGCAGGATCGCTGCCTGGATCGAATCGAGCCGGCTGTTCAGCCCGATATGGGCGCCTTCGGAACCGTCCGCCGCCTTGCCGTGACAGCGGAGCGAGACGAGCGTCTTCGCCTTGTCCGCATCGTCGAGGAAGATCGCGCCACCGTCGCCATAGCCGCCGAGCGGCTTCGACGGATAGAAGCTCGTGCCGGTGAAGGGCGCGAGCGTGCCGACCCTGTGGCCGTCGAGGCTGGCGCCGAAGCTCTGCGCCGCATCGGCAAGCACAAGCAGGTCGTGCGCCTTGGCGAGCGTGTGGATCGCATCGTAATCGGCGGGCTGGCCGTAAAGATCGACGGGGATGACGCAGCGCGGCTTGAGCCCGCGCGCCTTAGCATCGCCGATCGCGGCTTCGAGGCTCTCGATGTCGATGTTGAAGGTGTCGGGGTCGATATCGACGAAGACCGGCGTGGCGCCCATCAGCGCCGGCACTTCGGCAGTGGCGAGGAAGGTGAAGGCCGGCACGAACACGGCATCGCCCGGGCCGACGCCTTCGAGCATCAGAACGAGCTGCAACGCGTCGGTGCCGTTGGCGCAGGTGACGACATGCCGCGCGCCGGAGAACGCCGCGAGCTGCTGCTCGAGCTCCGTGACCTGCGGCCCGAGGATGTACTGCCCGCTATTGACCACGGCGAGAACCGCGCGGTCGACATCCTCGCCCATATAGGCGCGCTGACCGGCAAGGTCGATAAAGGCTGGCATGCGCACTGCGGCGTCTTTGCTCATGCGATCTACCGTGAGGCTCCCGTCTATTCTGCTCATAAAAACGGCCAATCGAGGCCGGCGTCTGCCGGCGAACTTGGCCTGATTTCAACGATTTAGCGATTTTGACGCGGGGCCTTGGTCCGTCCCGCGGGGTGCGAGTAGCACACGGGACCCCAAGTTTCAAATCCGCGCGCACCGGCGTCCAAGCGTCCTGGCCGGACGCGCTCTTGGGAAATATCCCAATCGATGCTAGCGGAGTTCGGAAGCCCTCGTAATGATGGCCTGTAAGACCTCGGCTGATTCTCCTTTAGATCGACCGCATGCAGCTCGGCTCTGAAATCCTGCTCGCCTCGAACCGGCTCAATGGCCTGCGCGTCGGCGTGCTGGCGAACCCCGCTTCGGTCGATCGCCGCTTCCGGCACATCGTCGATCTGCTCGCAGCGTCGCCGGACTACAAGCTCACGGCGATCTTCGGTCCGCAGCACGGTTTCCGCTCAGACCTGCAGGACAACATGATCGAGACGCCGCATACGGAAGACCCGAAGCGCGGCGTGCCGATCTTCTCGCTCTACAGCGAGACGCGCGAGCCGACGCAAGACATGCTCTCGCTGATCGACGTGCTCGTGATCGACATCCAGGATGTCGGCGCGCGCATCTACACCTTCATCTACACCATGGCGAATTGCCTGGCAGCTTGCGCGCGCGCCGGCGTGCCCGTCATCGTCACCGACCGGCCGAACCCGATCGGCGGCGTCGCGGTCGAAGGGCCGATGCTCGAGCCGGGCTACGAATCTTTCGTCGGGCAATACCCGATCCCGATGCGGCACGGCATGACGGTGGCCGAGCTCGCCCAGTTCTTCAACGCGGAGTTCGACCTCGGCGCCGAGCTCGAGGTCGTGCCGATGGGCGGCTGGGCGCGCGAGATGTATTTCGACGAGACCGGCGTGCCCTGGATCATGCCCTCCCCCAACATGCCGACGCTCGACACGGCCATCGTCTATCCAGGCACCGTGCTGTTCGAGGGCACCATGCTGTCGGAAGGCCGCGGCACCACGCGCCCCTTCGAGCTGATCGGCGCGCCCTGGCTCGACGGCGAGGCTTATGCGGCGCGGCTGAACGATGTCGGACTGGCGGGCGCCCATTTCCGTCCGGCGATCTTCGAGCCGACTTTCCAGAAGCATGCGCGTACGACCTGCGGCGGCTGCCAGATCCATGTGCGCGATCGCCATGATTTCGCGCCCGTCGCGGCGGGCGTGGCGCTGCTCGCCGAGGCCTATGCGCTCGGGCCCGATCAATTCAAATGGCGCGATCCGCCTTACGAATATGAGCACGACAAGATGCCGATCGACATCCTCGCGGGCTCACCCGCGCTGCGCGAGCAGATCGAGAGCCAAATGCCGCTCCGCGAGATCGCCGAGAGCTGGCACCCCGGCGAAGCCGCGTTCATCGAAAGGCGAAAACCGTACTTGCTCTACTGAGCAAGCGGCACTGCCTCATCCCTCCCCTTGATGGGGAGGGAGTCGCGCCGTGCGCGCGACGGGTGGGGTGAGTATCCCTGCCGTTCAGAACTATTCTGAGAGGGAGCCCCCCACCCCGACGTCACGCATGCGTGACGTCATACCTCCCCACAAGGGGGGAGGTATGAGGCCGTGCCGCTGGCTAGACTACAGCCAAGCGACGAGCGCGTAGAACAGCGCGCCGATCAGCGCGGCCGACGGCAGCGTGATCAGCCAGGCGATCAGGATGCTCCCCGCGATCCCCCAGCGCACCGCCGAGACCCTGCGCGCCGCACCCACGCCGATGATCGCGCCGGTGATGGTGTGCGTGGTCGAGACCGGTATGCCGAGCGAGGTGGCGAAATAGAGCGTCGCCGCGCCAGCGGTCTCCGCGCAGAACCCCTGCACCGGCCGAAGCCGGGTGATCTTCGAGCCCATGGTCTTGACGATGCGCCAGCCGCCGATCAGCGTGCCGAGCGCGAGCACCGAGTAGCAGGTGATCACCACCCAGAACGGCACATAGAACTCGTCGCCGAGCATGCCCTCGGCAAACATCAGCCCGGCAATGATGCCCATGGTCTTCTGCGCGTCGTTGCCGCCATGGCCGATGGAATAGAGCGCGGCGGAGCCGAGTTGCAGCACGCGGAAGCGCTGGTCCACCGCGAAGGGCGTGCTGCGCCGTACGAGCCAGGCGACCACGAGCCAGAGCAGAAGCGCCAGCACCATGCCGAGCATCGGCGACCAGACGATGGCGCCGGCGGTCTTGACGATGCCGGGCAAGACCACGGCGCCGGTGCCGCCCGCCGCGATGCCCGCGCCGACCAGCCCGCCGATCAGCGCATGCGAGCTCGACGACGGAATGCCGCCCCACCAGGTGATCAGGTTCCAGGATATGGCGCCCATCAGCGCACCGAAGATCACCTGCCAGTTCACCACGTCGGGCGAGATCAGCCCCGTGCCGATGGTCGCCGCGACATGCACGCCGAAAAACAGGAAAGCGATGAAATTGAAGAACGCGGCGAACACCACCGCGACGCCGGGCGACAGCACGCGCGTCGAGACCACGGTCGCGATCGAGTTCGCGGCGTCGTGCAGCCCGTTGAGGAAGTCGAAGACGAGCGCGACGGCGATCAGCGCGACGATCAGATAGAAGGAGCCGGCCATGGCGGGACCGCGGGCGCGGCGTCACACATGCTCGATGACGATGCCCTGAATCTCGTCGGCGATGTCGTCGAGCCTGTCCATGGCCTTTTCCAGATGATTGTAGATCTCGTTGCCCCGAATGAATTCCATGGCGTCCCCCGCTTTGGCTTTTTGGAAGAGGCGTCCGAGCCCCCGCTCGTGCATGTCGTCCGCCTCGCCCTCGATGCGCGAGACCTGCAGGCAGATCTCGTTGAGCTCGGCGGCATTGTGGGAAAGGTTCTCGAGCATCGACACCGCGCGCTGCACGAGCTCGGCCCCTTCCACGATCTTGTCGGCCATGGCGATCATGTCCGGCTCGAAATGCGTGACCTCGAACAGCATGATGGCCTTGGCGGTCTGCTTTATCTGATCGACCGAGTCGTCCATCTCGGTGATCAGGCTCTGGATGTCGGTCCGGTCGAACGGCGTGATGAAGGTCGTGCGCAGAGTGAGCAGCACTTCTCGGGCGATATCGTCGGCCTGGTCCTCGAGCGCGAGGACGTCCTTGAAGCGCAAGCCGATCTGCTCGCCGCCTTTCAGCATCTCGCGCAGCGCCCGCGCAGCGGTCACCATCACCGCCGCATGGCGCTCGAACAAGGGGAAGAACTTCCCCTGCCGCGGCATCAATTTATAGAACCAGTGCAGCATTGTTCCCCGCTGTTTGGTTCTGCTGACACTCCCCGCCCATGCAATGACTAAGGAATCGGCGGGAGGTCAAGCTGCAATGGCCGCTTCCCCCCGCTATCCTCCACGCCCTAAGCTTCGTTCATTGCCCCCCTGAAGCAGACGACAAGCCCCGCATGTTCCCGATTTCCGACGACAACCCGCGCCATATCCAGCCGATCGTCACCTGGTCGCTGATCGGGATCTGCGTTTTCGTCTATCTCTGGCAGCTCTCGCTTGGGCCGCAGCGCGGCGAGCTTGCGATTTTCGAGTTCGGCATGATCCCCG
This sequence comes from uncultured Methyloceanibacter sp., assembly GCA_964634195.1. Lineage (GTDB taxonomy): Bacteria > Pseudomonadota > Alphaproteobacteria > Rhizobiales > Methyloligellaceae > Methyloceanibacter. The sequence continues at coordinate 60,887 of CAZWIO010000010.1, forward strand.
CCCGCGTCTTCGGTTACGGCGAAGTCAGCCCGGCACTCGCGGTCATCCCGGCCTGGGCCACGATGTTCAGCTCCATGTTCGTGCATGGCGGCTTGATGCATCTCGGGCTGAACATGCTGTTCCTCTGGATCTTCGGCGACAATGTCGAGGACTCCATGGGGCACGTGCGCTACCTCGTCTTCTATCTCCTGTGCGGGGTCGCCGCGGCGCTTGCGCAGGCGCTGATCAATCCAACCTCGACCATCCCCATGGTCGGCGCGAGCGGGGCGATCTCGGGCGTGCTCGGCGCCTATATGCTGCTGCATCCGCACGCCACGATCCGCACGCTGATCTTCATCGGCCTGTTCGTCACCATCGTGCATGTGCCCGCGCTATTCGTGCTCGGCATCTGGTTCCTGATGCAGCTCATGAGCGGCATGCTGCCGTCCACCGGCGAAGGCGGCGGCGTGGCGTTCTGGGCGCATATCGGCGGCTTCGTGGCCGGGATGGCGCTCGTGCCGTTCTTCAAGAAGCCGGGCGTGAAGCTGTTCCAGCCGTCGCGGTCGCAAGCCTTCCAGGTCGAGCGCCGCCGCGGTCCTTGGGGCTAGGGGACGGGCGTCACCGGCACGGTGCGCAGCGACAGCATCGGGCAGCCGAGCGTCTTCTCGAACGCCTCGGCCAGCTCGTCCTCGCTGCCGGCCTCGATATAGAGGCCACTATTCTCGTCGGCGAGGCACTTAGTGTCCAAGATGCTCTGCGCGCCGGTCCAGGAGAAATCCTTCACCCGATAGGCGATGACGTGCACGGTGAGCCCTGCCGCCTCGGCGCGCAGCTTCTTGCCGAGCTCGCAAGGATTGCCGCCGCAGGTCTCCTCCCCGTCGGTCATGAGCACGATCACGCCCCGCCGGTCGCGGAACTTGAGCACGTCGGCCGCCTGCTGCACCGCCTCGCTGAGCGGCGTCTTGCCGGCAGGGACCAGCGTCTCGACGTCGCGCATGATCAGGCTCGCGGCATTGGCCGTGGGTTTCAGGTCGAGCTTCACGTTGCATTGTCCGTAGGGGCCGGGCCCGTAGCTGATCAGGCCCACGCGGCGGAAACGCGTCGCGCTCGGCAGCACACGGGCGAGCGCCTGGCGCACCTTGTCGATGCGGGTGAGCGGGATGGGCGTCGACACGCCGAGCTTGTCGGTGCCTGCCATGGAGCCTGAGGCGTCGAACACCAGCATCGCGTCCTCGTGGCAGGGGCCGGGCTTCTCCGTGTCGGCCGCACCCACCGGCGCGCTCCCGCCGCCAAGCATCGCCAGCGCCGCAGCCCCAAGAACTGCCCATCTGATGCCCGGAAGCGGCGTTACCATCTGGAGAAGCTACTCCATCCCCGTCGCGATCGGGGGCACCTTGGCGCGGCGCGTTAATGTTCTGCGCCGGAAAAGCGCCATTTTGGGCGCGTTACGCTGGGCGCCGGAATTTAAGATAAAGGCAAGAAGGTCTTGCTTAATTGAAGGCCACCTGGCCTTCGGCCAACCTGCAAAGAGATTTCAAACGGGGGAACCGATTCGTGCCGTTGAGATCGTCCCTTCCGGCCCTCGTCGCCATCGCCGGCCTCACCCTGATGGGCGGCGCTCTGTCGGCTGAGCCCCAATCGACTGTGGCTGAGCTGCCGTGGCTGGTTTCGCCCGTCCCGCCCGCGCCGCCGGTTCCGGCGGCTCCACCTGCGGCTGCCGTTCCGGCTTGGCTCAAGGCCCATATCGGCGAGGGCGACGGCAAGATCGCGCCCGTGGTCTTGCAAAGGGCGCGCGCCTACTACCTGAAGAAGGTAAGCCAAGGCGCCGTCACCAATCCCTGCTATTTCGCCATGGACGCCACGCGGCCCGGCGGCGAGGGTCGCCGGTTCTACACGATCTGCGAGGCCGAGCGCATTTTCCGCGCGGTCCCGTCGGGCCATGGCAACGGCCGCAACCTCAAGGGCATCGCCGACTTCTCGAACGGCATCCGCTGCGCCAAGAACTTCAGCAACGCGCAGGATTCCAAGCTGACCACCGGCGGGCCTTACATGACGGCCGAGATCAGGACCTCGTTCAAAGGCTATTATCGCGGTCCGGGCGGTAAGCACCTGCCCCTGATGCGCTCGTTCGTCCAGTTCGACGGCGAGGGCGACACGGCGAACGCGCGGCCGCGCGCCATCGGCGGTCATCCGGGCCTGATCGTGGCGCAGCACTGCCGGCGTAAGGCGCCGGAAAGCCCCTATGCGGACAAAGAGGGCTACGTCCCGATCGGCAAGCTGGTCGATTACAGCGCCGGCCGCAGCAACGGCTGCACCAGCTGGTTCCCCTCGGATTCCGAGCAGATCATGGCGCTCGTGAAGGACAAGCCGACGACGGTCTATCTCTATCCCGAATCGAGCGACATCGTCGCCGTCGCGCGCGCCGTGAAGGCGGGCCAGTCGCCGTCGCGCGCCGGGCTTTATTGGAACGCCTCCTGCCTGAAGGAAATCCGCGTTCCGAATTTCTGGCCGCGCGAAACGCTCGAGCCGGCGCTCATGCAGCACCGGAAGAAGAACCCGCCGCCGAAGTGGAAGCCGCTGCCGATCTGCAAAAGCTAGGAATTGCCGGGCGGCTCGAGGTGCATCCAAGCGGGCCCGCGCCGAACCAGCCAGACATCCTCCTACGGAACAGTTGGACTGCCAGCCCGTTTTTAAGCGGGGCGCGGAGCAACTTCTTCGTGGAAACCCAAGGAGGATGCCATGCACCGCCTATTGATGACGAGCGCTGTCGCGCTGGGCTTAGGTTTCGCGCCAGCGTTCGCTGCCGACGATTCAGCCAAGCCTTCAGAGCAACCTCAGGCCGGCCAGCTGCCTACGCAGTCGGGCGTGTCGCCTGAGGCAGCGAAGGAAGCGACAGAGCCTGCCGAGGGATCTGCCGATACCTCTGGCGGCGCCCAGGAACGCAGTTCCGCACCTCCGTCTTCAGGAGCTGCTTCCGCTGGCGACGATGCGTCGAGCGCTGCCCAGTCTTCAGACCAGTCGAGCGGCGCGAAGGAGCAAAGCTCGGCTCCTGAGGACTCGTCGGCTGCCGACAAATCGAAGCCGAATCCCACTATGGGGCCAGAGACCTCCAAAGAGTAGGCTCGCTCGCAGAAGGACAGGGGATCGCCAAGCGGTCCCCTGTTTCTTTATCGTGATATGGGAGGAAGATGGTAGCGGAGGAGGGACTCGAACCCCCGACACGCGGATTATGATTCCGCTGCTCTAACCAGCTGAGCTACTCCGCCATCCAGGCGTCAGATATCAGATGTTAGATATCAGATGTCCAGAGCCGCGCGCTTTCCCCGCAGCCTTCGGTATCCGATACCTGATAGCGCCGGCAAGTCGTGTCAAGCGAGCGCCCCGCCCTTCACGAAACGCAGCATGGTGAAGAGGCCGAACGGCTTGAGCGAGCGGCGCTCGACGAGCCGCAGGCTGTCACAGACCAGCACGCGGTGGAGCTCGAACACGGGACGCCAGCCGATATAGTCGGCGAACGGCGCAAGCTTCCGCTCGAGGAACCCACGCGCGCCGTCATCCTGGCTGAAATGGTTGACGAGGATCACCTCGCCGCCCGTCCGGCATACGCGCTCGAGCTCGCGCATCACGCGCTCGGGATCCGGCACCACGGTCATCACATACATGGCGACCACCGTGTCGAAGCTCTCGTCGCCGAAGGTGAGCGCGCCCGCGTCCATCTCGTAGAGGCCCGCGATATTATTGAGCCTGTTGCGTGCAACCCGGCCCCGCGCCTTGTCCAGCATCTCCGGCGAGAGGTCGATGCCGGTCACCGTCAGGTGGCTGCTGTAGGCGGGCAGCGACAGCCCGGTGCCGACGCCGACCTCGAGCACGCTGCCTTGGTGCTCGTTGATGACCTGGACTGCCTGCTTGCGCCCGGCTTCAGCCACCTGACCGAAGGTATAATCGTAGACCGGAGCCCAACGGCGATAGGCGTCGCGGACCGACGCTTCGTCCATCACGGGGACCTTGATGCTCAAAGCTACCCTCCTGTTGCTGGCCGCTTTTGAACCGCGGCTCTAACGCGACCCTGCCGCGAACGCGCTCTCGGCCCCGCTCGACGCGAGCACCTTATACCCGTCCTTAGCCACCCAGGCACTCGACGAAGCGGACTTGATCCAGCCGCCGCCGAGCAACCGCTCGCCGCCATCGGCGTCGTAGAACACGCAAGCCTGTCCGGGCGAGACCCCGTCCTCGCCGGCGCTAAGCTCGACCATGGCGCCCTCGCCCTCGAAGCTGAGCGTCGCCGGCTGCAGATCGCCGCTCGACCTGATGCGGGCGAGGATGTCCTTGGGCGCACGCTTCAGCGCCTCGATGGGTTCGTCACCCAGCCAGTTCACCTCGCGCAGCGTGAGCTTGCTCATGCGGAGCGCCTCGCGCGGGCCGACCACCACCTCGCGCCGCGCGGCATCGAGCTTCAACACGTAGAGCGGCTCGGGCGCGGCGATGCCGATGCCCTTACGCTGGCCGATCGTGTAATTGATGATCCCGCCGTGACGGCCGAGCACACGGCCGTCGACATGCACGATGTCGCCCGCCTCCGCAGCGCCCGGACGCAGCCGCTCGATCACTTGCGTGTAGCGTCCGGTCGGCACGAAGCAAATGTCCTGGCTGTCGGACTTCTCGGCGACGGCAAGCCCGAACTTGCGGGCAAGCGCGCGCGTCTCCTCCTTCGGCAGGCCGCCGAGCGGGAAGCGCAAGAAGGCAAGCTGCTCGCGCGTGGTGGCAAACAGGAAATAGCTCTGGTCGCGCTCCTTGTCCTCGGCGCGGAACAGCTCGAAGCCGTCGCGGCCCGGCAGGCTCTTGACGTAATGGCCGGTCGCGAGCGCGGCAGCGCCCAGCCCCTCGGCGGTCTGCAAGAGGTCGCGGAACTTGATCTTCTGATTGCAGGCGACGCACGGCACCGGCGTCTCGCCATGCAGATAGCTATCGGCGAACGCGCCCATCACGGCCTCGGCGAAGCGGGCCTCGTAGTCGAGCACGTAATGCGGAATGCCAAGCGTCTCGGCCACGCGCCGCGCATCCTGGATGTCCTGGCCGGCGCAGCACGCGCCCTTCCGGCCGACCGCCTCGCCATGGTCGTAGAGCTGCAGCGTGATGCCGACCACGTCGTAGCCCTGTTCCTTGAGCATGGCGGCCACCACCGAGGAATCGACGCCGCCCGACATGGCGACGACCACGCGGGTATCGGCTGGACGGCCGGGAAGGTGGAGGCTGTTAGGCATTCGGGGCTTCGCAAATGGCAAAGGGCTAAGGCCCATCCCGCAAGTCTAGTGGGAGACGGGAGGCCGACGGGGCGGAAGATAGGCATCTGCCGGGTGTTAAGCAAGGCAGGAGCAGCACCCCGGAATGTCTAGACTGAGCCTCGCGAAGCCAAAGTTTGTCGATTGAATTCAGCAAGTTTTGGCTATTTCCTTGCCGTTTCCTTTACCTGCCAGCTTAGGCAAATCTTAAATTGGGCTTGGTACTGTCGCGCTCGATTGGGTGCATCGAGCGTTGGTGTTGTGAGTACGATGACCGAGCATTACAGGCCGCGTGTCAGATATGTGATCGGCCCCGACGGGAGCCCCCTGACGGTCGCGGACCTTCCCCCGAAGGACACGAAGCGCTGGGTGATCCGCCGCAAGGCGGAGGTGGTCGCGGCTGTGCGCGGCGGCCTGCTCAGCCTGGAAGAGGCCTGCGAGCGCTATACGCTCACGGTCGACGAGTTCCTGAGCTGGCAGCGCTCGATCGACAAGCACGGCCTGCCGGGCTTGCGCGCCACCCGCGTGCAGGACTATCGCGGCGGCCAGTAGCTCTCTTTCTTTCTCCTGTTGCACTGACGCATACCTCCCCCTCGTGGGGAGGTCCGACGCCACGCATGCGTGGCGTCGGGGTGGGGGGCTGACTCTCAGGAGAATTCCCGCCGCAGGGATACTCACCCCACCCGTCGCGCCTAAAGGCGCGACTCCCTCCCCATCAAGGGGAGGGATAGAGCGTCGGCAATCGCTCAGGCAGATTCCTCTAGCGCGACGCCGCTTCGCTCTTGCAGCTGCCGTCGCCGTGGGTCCAGCGCTCGACGTCGTGACGGAGCCTCGCCGACGCCGCCTGCGGCATCTTTCGGTTCTGGGTCTTTACCGAGGTGTAGCCGGTCTCCTGCTGCAGCACGATGAGATAGGCGATGGCTCCTGGCCGCTTCTCGCGCGTCATCTCGTAGACGGCGATCTTCGCGTTGTCGCCGTCCGGACTCACATCGGCGCGATACATATGCTGCGGCAGGAGCGGCTGCGTCGGGTTGAACCAGCAGGTCTTGATCTTGCCGCCGAGCACGAGATAGGCGTCGATCGGCTTGGTGTCGACGAGCGCGAGTCCGCTCGAGGTCGCCGGCGTCTCAACCGCCTCCCCCGCAGGCTCGCCGATGCTGGCGGTGGTCTCGTTGGCAGAGGCGATCCGCGCGGCCTCCGGTGAGCGCTTGCCGCAACTCGCAAGCAGGCTCGCGGTCAGCGCGAGCGCCAACCCGGTACGCAAGACTAAAGACACGGCACTTCCCCCGTACGCACACACTCCGCGTCAGTCGCGGAAATTCACATATTGCAGCGGCTGCTCGACCGAGAGCCCCTTCACGTGCTGGATCGCGGCCTGCAGGTCGTCGCGCTTCTTGCCGGTGACGCGGAGCTCATCGCCTTGCACCGAGACCTGAACCTTGAGCTTCGCGTCCTTGATCTCTTTGACGAGCTTCTTGGCCAGCTCGCGGTCGATGCCCTGGCGGATCACCGCCTTCTGCCGCACCGCCTGGCCAGCCGCTTTCTCGACCGCCTTGTAGTCGATGGCGCCAGCCTCGATCTTGCGGCGGGCGAGATGGCCTTGCAGCAGCTCGTGCATCTGCTTGAGCTTCAGATCGTCGTCGGCGTCGATGGTGATCTCGGCCTCTTTCCGCTCGATCTTCGCCTTCGAGTTCTTGAAGTCGTAGCGCTGGCTCATCTCGCGCACCATGTTGGCGAGCGCATTGTCGACCTCGGCAAAGTCGATCTTCGATACGATGTCGAAAGACGGCATTGCTCTATGATCCGCCCAAAATTCTCGGTGTCATTCCCGCGAAAGCGGGAATCCAGTGAGAGTGCTGGATTGCCCGGTCAAGCCGGGCAATGACAACGGTAGGTTTCCACTCCAGTCAACTCGCCGCGCGATGGGCAGGTTCGAGCGCGGCCGCGGCCTGATCGGGCCTCAGCCGCTCGGCGTCCCGCTCCTCAAGAAGCTCGATCTTCTTCAGCTCCTCGTTCGCCTCGTCGAGCTCGGCCCGGGCCGAGGCGAGCTTCGCCTCGAGATCGGCCGCCGACGCCACGAGATTGTCGCGCCGGGCGATCGCCGCCTTGGCGAAGGTCGGGTAGGCGTAATGGTTGACGTCGGAAACCCCGGCCCGCTCCTGCTCGATCGCGATCTGCCGGTCGAGATCCGCGGCCATGTTATTGAAGTCGCCAATCATCGATTCGATATCGGCGACCTTGCGCCGCTTCTCATCGACCTCGAAGCGCTTCAAGCGGATCACTGCCTCGCGTGACTTCATACTCGTTACCCTCAAGCGTACGCGGACCACGGACGAAGAATACCACATCCATGCCAGTTAGCCGGCCACGGCGGGGCGGACGGACGGCGCCCAGGTCCTTTATATTACTCGACGATCGGCCCCTAAGAGACCCCGGCAAGCCGCCGAAGCCCCTCCCCCAAGGCCTGGATCATCCCCGACAGGGCTTAAGGCCCGGTAAACCATATGCCTGGCATTTAACGGATGCGGCGGCGCCGCGGGCGGCCTGAGGGCGCTTAGCACTCGCCTTGGCGTCAGCTTTTGTTAACTATTGGCAATTAACTTCTTGATTCGAATTAACCAATCTTGCGTGGCGTAAGGGGTCAGGGGACAAGCCGGACTGCGGCAAGACGGGGGATTGAAGATGCGGGTTCTTCTGATCGAGGACGACAGCGCCACGGCGCAGAGCATCGAGTTGATGCTGCAGTCCGAAGGCTTCAATGTCTACAAGACAGACCTTGGGGAAGAGGGCGTCGATCTCGGCAAGATCTACGACTACGACATTATCCTGCTCGACCTGAATTTGCCCGACATGAGCGGCTATGAGGTCTTGAAGACCTTGCGGGTCAGCAAGGTGCAGACGCCGATTCTCATCCTTTCCGGCCTCGCCGGGATCGAAGACAAGGTCCGTGGCCTCGGCTTCGGCGCCGACGACTACATGACCAAGCCCTTCCACAAGGACGAGCTGGTCGCCCGCATCCACGCCATCGTGCGCCGCTCAAAGGGCCATGCCCAGTCGGTGATCCAGACCGGCGGGCTGAAAGTTAACCTGGACACCAAGACGGTGGACGTTAACGGCCAGCGCGTGCATCTGACCGGCAAGGAATACCAGATGCTCGAGCTGCTCTCGCTCCGCAAGGGCACCACGCTCACCAAGGAGATGTTCCTGAACCATCTCTATGGCGGCATGGACGAGCCGGAGCTGAAGATCATCGACGTCTTCATCTGCAAGCTCCGCAAGAAGCTCGCCGCGGCGACCGGGGGCAAGCACTATATCGAGACGGTCTGGGGCCGGGGATATGTGCTGCGCAATCCGGAAGACGAATCCGGCGAAGCCGCCGCCTAATCCCCGCTTCATCACGGATTATGTTTGGTCATGGCCGGGCTTAGCCCGGCCATCGCCGTTTTTGGCCCGGTCATGCTGGGACGCGCTGGGCCGTCCAGGTCCTTATTCGCGCGCCTCGCGGCTATGCCACAGGCGCACGACCACAAGACTGTCTCTTTGGGGTAGATGGACATAGCGGACGACATAGGCATATCGGCCGAACGGGACGACGAGCTCCCGTAGCCCAGGGATGCCTGACGGGCGACCGCGTTCCGGAAACACCTCCAAAGAGCTGATGGCCTCGCGTAGAGCGGTGACGGCCCTCTCCGCAGCTTCCGGTTCCTTGTCGGCGAGAAAATCATGGAGCCGATGGAAATCGGCCATCGCCTCTTTCGAGACGACCAGCTTCACAGCTTGCGCGGCTTCGGCGCGGGCAGCTCGTGCGGCGTGCCCCAACTTTGCATCCAGGCCTCGATCTCCGCCCAGGGCACCCCTTCCCCTGTTCGCTCGAACGTGGCGACCCGGCGCGCATCCTCAGCAAGCACCTCTGGGGCCCAGGGCCCGCGGCCAGCCCGCCGCATCGACTCAAACTCTTCCGGGAGGGTTTGCTCGGCGCGCGCCAGTTCAGCAATGAGCTCCTGGACGCTCAGGCCGCGCTTTGCCGCCAAGGCCTCAAGCTGCTCGGCGGTCTCGCTGTCGAGCTCGATGCTTCGTGTTCCTGCGGTCATTCCGCAAACTTATTTCCAGCGCGTCCGCTTGTCGAATCGCCTAGCGCGAAGCCGCGTAGAGCTGCGGCGGCGCGGCGGCGCGCGTGGCTTGTTCGCCCACGGCCCCTGCGCGGGCTTCGGCTAGCGCCGCCGCCTCCGGCGTGAAGCGGAAGATGCCGTGGTGACCTTCGGGCACGGCCATGAACTCGGCCGAGAGGCCGGTGACGGTCTCCGCCGCGCCGAGCACGAGAGTGCCGTCGCTCGCGAGCTGGCCGGCAAGCCGGGCCAACACCGCGCGCTTGGTCGCCTCATCGAAATAGATCAGCACGTTCCGGCAGAAGATGACGTCGAACAGGCCGAGCGCGCCGCAATCGTCGAGAAGGTTGTGGGCGCGGAAATCGACGCCGTCGCGCAAGGCCGGGTCGATCTCCCAGGCGCTGCCGACCTGGCGGAAATGCTTGATGAGCTGGGTCACCGGCAGGCCGCGCTGGACCTCGAACTGGCTGTAGACGCCCTTCCGTGCTTTCGCGAGCGCGTCCTCGACGAAATCCGTGGCGACGATCTCCACCGTCCAGCCTGCAAGCACGCGCTCCTTGCCGGCAAGCACCATGGCCAGCGAATAGGGCTCCTGCCCGGTCGCGGCCGCCGCGCACCAGATCCGCAAGCGCCGCGTCTCCTCGCGCCGGGCCATCGGCGCCGGCAGCATGACGTCAGCGAAATATTGGAACGGCACGCGGTCGCGGAAGAAATAAGACTCCTGCACGGTCACGGCCTGCGCCACGCGCGCGCGCAAGTGTTCGGCGCCCGGCTTGAACAGCGCGAGCAAGAGCTGCGAATGCGAGGAGAGGCCGAGCTCTTTCAGGAGCGGCCTGAGCTTCCCCTCGACCATCTCCCGCTTGTCATCGCCGAGATTGAGGCCGGACTCCGCCTTGAGGAGCCTGCGGAGCAGCGAGAACTCATGCGGCATCATGGCCGTTCGCCCCGGAGCAGCTTTGCTACCGTCTCGGCAATCGAGGGGGGCGGAAGCACCGCCGCGCAGGCGCCCGCCGCCACGGCGGCGCCCGGCATGCCCCACACCACGCTCGAATCTTCGTCCTGGGCAATGACGCTTCCGCCCGCGTCGGCGATGGCGCGCGCGCCTTCCGCGCCGTCATTGCCCATGCCGGTCAGCACGACGCCGAGCGCGGCCGGGCCGTAGCGCGCGGCAACGCTCTCGAACAGGGGATCGACTGCGGGACGGCAGGAATGCACCGGCGGCTCGGTCCCCAGCCGGATCGCGGGCGCATCGGCGCCCGCCACGGTCATGTGCCGGTCGCCCGGCGCGACGTAGATGGTGCCCGGCTTCAAGGCCTCGCCGTCGCGCCCTTCCCGCGCCGCGCGCCCCGTCACGCGCGCCAGCCGCTCGGCAAGCACGGCGGTGAACATCGGCGGCATGTGCTGGGCCACGAGCACCGGCACGCGGGCGAGCGAAGGGCTGAGCGCCTCGAGCACCCGAGCCAAGATTTGCGGTCCGCCCGTCGAGCTGCCGAAGGCAATGACACGCGGCGGCACGAGCGAGAAGCGGCGGCGGCGGAGCTTGGTTCCCGCCGGCAAGGCTGCGCGACGCGCGGCCAAGCCGCGTGCGGCCACCTCGCGCGCCGGGCGCCTGCGGCCCAGCGTCTTGACCTTGCGCACCACCTCGTCACGGAACGCCGAGGACAGCGTGGCTTCGCGATTGCTATCGGGCTTCGGCACATAGTCGATGGCGCCGAGCGTGAGCGCCTTGAAGCTGATCTCGGCGTTGCGCTTGGTGAGCGTCGAGACCATCAGCACGCGCGTCTCGGGCCGCGCCCTGAGCAAGAGCGGCAGGGCTTCGATCCCATCCATCACCGGCATCTCGATGTCGAGAAGCACGATGTCGGGCGCGCTCCGCGCGACGTCCTCCGCCGCGGTCTTGCCGTTCCTGTGGCGCCCCACGACCTCGACGCCCGGTTCCTTCTCGAGCCAATGTGCGAGGAGGCCGCGCATGACCGCGGAGTCGTCGACCACCATCACCCTGATGGGCCTCTCGCCGGCCCCCGGCGCGTCGAACGCGAAAGACTGCATGGACGGCTCGGTCATTCGGGCCGCTAGATCAGCCCGACCTCATGAAACTTGGCTTCGATGATGTCGCGGTCGAAGGGTTTCATGATGTACTCGTTGGCCCCCGCCGAGATGGCGCGGGTGATGTGCTCGACGTCGTTCTCCGTGGTGCAAAAGATCACCTTCGGCGTGCCGCCGCCCTGCTCCTTGCGCAGCGCGACCAGGAAGGCGATGCCGTCCATCACCGGCATGTTCCAGTCAAGCAGCACCGCGTCGGGCATCGACGCGCGGCATTGGTCGAGCGCCTCGCGCCCGTTCTCGGCTTCCGAGGCGCTAAAGCTCAGCTCTTCTAGTATGCGTCGCGCCACTTTGCGGATGACCGCGCTATCGTCCACCACCAGGCAATGTTTCATCGTTTCCTCCGTTTGCCGTTCGGCGACGGCCCTCAGGCCGCGGCGCCGAGCCGGCCAAGATCCAGCACCTTGTCCACGTCGAGCACGACCATGAGCTCGCGCTCTAGCCTGTGGACGCCGGCGCAGACCTGCCCCCAACTACGATCGAGATTCACCGGATTCGGTTCATGGCTTGAGCGCGGGAGCCGCAGCACGTCTCCCACGCGGTCGACGATCAGGGCGTAAAGCTCGCCCCGTTCCTCGATGCCGACCGCGACCGGCGCGGCTGTATCCTCGCGCGGCGGAAGCCCGAGCCTCCGCCTCAAGTCGATGGCGGTGACGATGCGGCCACGCAGATTGAGCAGCCCCGCGACCTCAGGCGGCGCAAGCGGCACGGTCGAAAGCCCGCGCGGGACGAACACGTCGCGCACACGCTCGAGCGGCAGGCCGAACAGCTGGCCGCCGGTCACGACGGTGACGAAGCCTTCGCTGGCCTCTTCGGACTTCGTGTGCGTCGTCATGCGGCCTGTTCCCAAGCCTTGCGGCAGGCTTCGAGCGTCGCCATCAAGGTCTGCCGGTCGAACTTGCCGACAGGACCGGCAAATCCCGCCGCGCGGGCTTTTTCGGCGAGGCGCGGGCTCACATGCGACGAGAGCGCGATCAGCGGAACCGCGCTCCAAGCGGGGTCGGCCTTGATCTGTTCGGCGAGCGCAAAGCCGTCCATCGCCGGCATATCGAGATCGGCAACGATCAGGTCGAACGCGGCGCCTCGCTCTTTCAATGCGAGCGCTTCTTGCGCCGAGCCTGCCAGCGTCACCTCGTAGCCGGCAGCCAGCAGCAGCGGCGCCAGCATGGCGCGGAAGAACTGGCTGTCGTCCACGAGCAGGAGCTTCGCTCCACCCTCCCCGCCTGCTTCCGGCACGAGACGCTGTTGCAGTCCCTGGCCGAGATAATGCGAGACGTCGATCACCTCGACGGCGTTGCCCTTGACGATTGCCGCGCCGATCACGCCCGGAGTCTCGGCCTGCAGCTCGAACACCAGGCGCTCTTCGACGATGTCAACGATCTCGTCGACCGCAAGGCCTACGGCGCGCCCGCCTTCGGAGAGCACGAGCACCGGCTGCACGCCGTCCGCACGATCCGGGCTCACGTCCGCCAAATGGATCAGCGGCATGAGCGCGCCGCGATATTGCACCACGTCCTCGCCGTTACAGCGCTCGATTGCCGTGCGTTCGATCTCCTCGAGCCGCGTGATCAGCGAAAGCGGCACGGCCTTGAGCGAGGGCGAGCCGGCGCGGAACAGGAGCAGCGCGGTCTTGTTCTCGCTCGCGGCTGAAGCATCGGCCTGCACGGGCGCGGTCTGCTCGTCCTGCGCAGCGTCCGCACCGACCTGCGCAGCGAGCGCGTTCGGGTCGATGATCATAATGACGCTACCGTCGCCGAGAATGGTGTTGCCGGAGAACAGGCCGATGCCGCGCAACAGGCTCGACACCGGCTTGACCACGATCTCCTCGGTGCGGGACACGCTGTCCACCAGCACGCCGAACGACCGGGCGCCGATCTGGATCACCACCACCGTCAGCAGGCCGTCGCGCACATGCTCGGCCGTCGTCTGCGCCTCGCCGAGCCGCAAAAGCTGGGCGAGGTCGAGCAGCGGGAGAAGCTTGTCGCGCAGGCGGATCACCGGCGTGCCGTTGATCAGCTCGATACGGTGGCCGGCGCTCTTCCCCGCGCGCACCAGCTCGACCACGCTGAATTGCGGCATGGCGAAACGCTGGCCGGCGGCCTCGACGATCAGCGCCGCCATGATGGCGAGCGTGAGCGGGATCTTGATCGCGAAGCTGGTGCCTGCGGGCGAGGTGGACTTCAGCTCGACCGTGCCGCCGATAAGCTCGATATTGTTGCGCACCACGTCCATGCCGACGCCGCGGCCCGACACCGCGCTCACCGCGTTCGCGGTCGAGAAGCCGGCCTTGAAGATGAGCTTGTAGATTTCGGCGTCGGCGAGCTGGTCGAGCTCGGCCGGCGTGGCGAGCCCGGCGGCCAAAGCCTTGGCGCGAATTTTCTGTGCGTCGAGCCCGCGCCCGTCGTCGGCGACCTCGATGACGATCGAGCCGCCCTGCTGATAGGCGTTGAGCCTGATGTGTCCGGTCTGCGGCTTCCCCGCGCGCATGCGCTCGACCGGACGCTCCAGCCCATGGTCCGCCGAGTTACGGACCATGTGGGTGAGCGGGTCCTTGATCAGCTCGAGCACCTGGCGGTCGAGCTCCGTCTCGCCGCCGATCAGGTCGAGCTCGATATTCTTGTCGAGCTCGAGCGAAAGCTCGCGCACGAGGCGCGGCAGCTTCTGCCAGGCATTGGCGATCGGCTGCATGCGGGCCTTCATGATGCCTTCCTGCAGCTCGGCCGTGACGGTGGAAAGACGCTGCAGCGGCGACTTGAACGCGCTCTCGCCGGTCCGGCGCACGAGGTCGAGCAACTGGTTGCGGATGAGCACCAGCTCGCTCACCGTGGTCATGAGATTTTCCAGCGTATCGACCGAGACGCGCACGGTCTGCGCCCGGGCTCCCGACTCGCCACCGGCAAGCTCCGGCGCTCCGGTCGCCTCGGTGGGAATTTCCAACGCCTCCGGCTCGGGCTGCGGGGCCCGCGAGGCCGGCGCGGCCAGCGAGGCCGGCTCGGCCCGCCAGGCGCGCTCGATCTCGTCGAGCGTGGCTTGCAGCGTCGGCCCGTTCCTCTCGGCACCGGCAATGGCGTCGAGCCTGGCGATCAGGTCCGCGTCGGATCCGGCGGGCTCGGCACCGTCACGCTCAAGCGCCTCGAGGATCTGCTTGATGCGGTCGATGCTGGCGAGGATCGCGCTCACGCCGTCGACCGTGACGGGCGCGCCATCGCGATACTTGCCCATCAGCGTCTCGGCGGCATGCGCGAGCCGCGAGAGCCTGGTCAGGCCGAGAAAGCCGCAAGTCCCTTTGACGGTATGGACCAGGCGGAAGATGGTGTTGAGCGTCTCGGCGTCGTTCGGCTCCCGCTCGAAGCGCACGAGCTCGACATCGAGCCGATCGAGACCTTCCCCGGTCTCGGTCAGGAATTCGGCCAATAGCTCGTCCATGCCCCACCCTTGGCGCGGGGCCAAAGCCGGTCCCGCGCGGAAACTCGACGCCCACGCCCGCGAAGCGGATTGTCTGGAACTCTGGTTTACGTTCCGTTGACCAGAACGCGGCTTCCGCCTCGAACCGGCGGTTTTCGGGTTAGGCCGCCTTGTATTCGACCTCGCCCTCGCCGGCCTCCGCCGACACGGTCATGCCGGAGGCCGCGGCCACCCGGCTCGCGTAATAAGGCTGGATCGAATGGGCATCGACCGCGGCGCCATTGCCGCCGAGAAGCAGGCCCTTGACCTGGTCGTTCAGCCGCGCCGCCTCCCCCTTGGCCCGCACGGTGAAGCCAACGTCCGGCGGCGTGCCGGTAATGTCCACCGCGATCGTGCCGCCGCGGGGCAGCGCCACGATGCCGAGCGCCACGAGATTGAGCAGGAGCTTCGCCTTATTCTTCGGCAGAGTCGCCGCGGGCCCCTCCCAGGTGAGCTCATGCTTGCCGGTGGTCTGCACGAAGCCGCGCGCCGCCTTCTCGGCGTCCCGCAGGTCGATCTCCGCGCCCGCCGACCCCGCCGCGCCGAACGCGAGCCGCGCGAATTGCAGCTTGGCCGACGCCTGCGTCGCGCTCTTGCGGATGAGGTCGAAGGCCGCATCCCGCATGGCGGCGTCCTGCTCGTCGTCGAGCATCTCGAGGCCGTTGGCGATGGCCGCGACCGGATTGATGATGTCGTGACAGATACGGCTCGAGACGAGCGCTGCAAGCTCGAGATCGCCGATCGTCGATTCCGTCATGGCCCCCTCCTTCGCGTCCGCCGTGCGCCAGCGGAGTCTTGTGGCCCCCACTCGAATGTCCGATACATGGAAGCGTGCGCACCCGCCCGCCGCACGCAGGCGAGGGTACGCGAATCAATGCCGCAAGCGAGTATTCTGCCTTGTCAGCCACACGCGAGACAACCGAACACATGCCGTCAGCGGCGGGCGCGGGCCGCGGCGATTTCGACTTTGCGCGCGCTTCGGCGGTGCTGGTCGACGCCGCCGCGCGCGCCGGTGCCGCCATCATGGGCCATTTCGAGAGCCTGACCGAGGTCGAGCTCAAGAGCGACAACAGCCCCGTGACGCGCGCCGACAAGGATTCGGAAGCCATCATCCTTGCGGCACTTGCGGGCTTTGCGCCGGAGATTCCCGTCGTGTCGGAGGAGGCCGGCGGCACGCTCGCCAAGCTCGGCACGCGCTACTTCCTGGTCGACCCGCTCGACGGCACCAAGGAGTTCATCAACAAGCGCACCGACTTCACCATCAATATCGCGCTGGTCGAGGATGGGCGCCCGCGCTTCGGCCTCGTCTATGCGCCGGCGCGCGCCTTGCTTGCGCTCACCCCTGCGGACGGCGCCGCCGTCGAGGCCACCCTTCAGCCCTCCGCCCAGGGCGCCGACCTCAGCACGCTCCAGCAGACCCCGCTCCGCGTGCGCACCGCCGATCCGGAAGCCCTGACCGCCGTGGTCAGTCACTCGCATAACGATGCCCCGACCGAAGCCTTCCTCGCCACGCTCAACATCGCCGAGCGGTCGAGCGCGGGCTCTGCGGTCAAGCTGCTCGCGGTGGCGGAAGGCCGCGCCGACGTCTATCCGCGCTTCGGCCCGACCATGGAATGGGACACCGCCGCGGGCCACGCCGTGCTGAACGCGGCCGGCGGGACGGTGGTGACGGTTGACGGCGAGCCGCTCCGCTACGGGAAGATCGAGGCGGGCCTGCGCAATCCGGGCTTCGTCGCCTGGGGTCCGAAGGTCCTGGCCTGAGCCGGACCTGACCTAACCCGAGGCCTGCCTCCCGAGGCCGCTTGGGCACGGTTTAGTAACCGTTTCGGCAAATCATAGAGACAGCTCGAACTCCGAGTCGGCAGGGCACGCCGCTCGACCCCTGAGGCAGGCCATGTATTGGACAATCGCCCCGATCGCCGCGCTCGCGGCGCTCTTTTCCCTCACGCCGGTGGCCGACGCCGCCGACGAGACCGTGACGCCTTCGGTCAGGCTGGCCCAGGCCGGCGGTCAGATGACCAACCACGCGGCCGCCGATCCCGCGAACCCGCGCTACGAGAACGGCCGGCTCGACGATGCGGGCAGCTCCCAGAGCGGCACCTTCTCGCCCGACGAGATCAAGGCGGCGGGCCACCAGTTCTTCGGCAAGGTCTCGATGGGCTTTGCCGGCGCCATTGAATATGCCTTCCAGCGCGCCGGCCGTCCGAACGGCTACATCCTTGGCGAGGAGGCCGGCGGCGCTCTGATCGCGGGGCTGCGCTACGGCGAGGGCACGCTCTACACCAAGGACGCCGGCGACCACAAAGTGTTCTGGCAGGGCCCCTCGATCGGCTACGATTTCGGCATCGAAGGCTCGAAGACCATGGTGCTGGTCTACGACCTGCGGAGCTCTAGCGAGATCTACAACACCTTCTCGGGCATCGACGGCTCGGCCTATCTGATCGGCGGCGTGGGCGTGACCTTCCTCAAGCGCGACCATGTAACGCTGGCCCCGATCCGCTCCGGCGTGGGCTTGCGGCTGGGCGCAAATCTCGGTTTTCTGAAATATACGCCCCAGCCCACCTGGAATCCGTTCTAGTTTGGGGCTAAGGAAGCAGGGCTAAGGCCTGGGCTTGGCGGTTTTCCGCCGATTCGCCGTTGCATCGTATTGCCCAGAATGCGCGTTAGCCTAGCGGCACGTTAGGCTGAACCGGGAGCGGTTCGATGATCGACATGCTGATGTATGGGGCGCTTGGCTTCCTGCTCGGATGCCTGCTCGCGCTCATGCTCGCGCCGCCGCTCTGGAACCGGGCGGTCAGGCTCACGACGCGCCGGCTCGAAGCCACCATGCCGATTTCGCTTGTCGACATCCAGGCCGACAAGGACCAACTCCGCGCGGAGTTCGCCATCGAGCTGCGCAAGCTCGAAGTGTCCCTCGAAAAGGCCAAGGAGAAGGCCGCCCGCGAGCTGATCGAAGCCAATAAGCGGCGCGTCGAGATCCAGATGCTGCAGAGCGAGCTTGGCAACGCCAAGGGCCAGATCCAGGAGAACGAGAACGCGAACCGCGTGCTGCAGCAGACCATCAGGCGCCGCCTCCCCGATCTCGACAACCGGTTGAAGGCCGCCAAGAAGGCGCTGACCGAGCTCGAGGCCGTCAACACCGAGCTCCGCACCACGGTCTCCTCGCAGTCGGAGGCGCTGAAGACCGCGCGCGCGACCCTGCACACCCAGCGCGCCGACATCGACCGCTTGCGCGCGACGCTCGAGACCGGCAGCTCGTCGGGCCTGAGGCTCGGCAAGTCGGAGCTCCGCTCGGAGAACCAGAAGCTCATGGCCGAGCTGTCGCGGGCGCAGGATGAACTCACCCGGACCCGGACCAGCGCCGAGGAGAATGCCTTTCTCCATCGCGAGCTTTCGCGCCTCGCCTCGCAGATCCTTAGCGCGGCGCGCGCGCCTGTCCCCATGCAGGCGGCGGCGCAGCCGCAGCGCATGGTCGTCGAGGTCGGGCAGACGCATGCGGAGATCGGAGCCCGGCAGGAGCCCGAGCCCAACGAACACGTGGATTATGAGCAGCACGAGCTTGAGGCCATGCGGCATCAGGTGAATGGCGGCGGCAACGGCGCGGCGCAGGCTTCCGAGCCGGACCAAGAATTTGTGGAGCATGCTGAGCGCGAGGGGTCCGAGCCCGCCGCTCATGCCGATCAGCACGAAGATCCCGGCCTGCACGGCGAGCCCTACGCTGGCGAGGCGCACGAGGACTATGAATTGGGCGGCCAACTCGAGGCCGAGCATTCCGCTGAAGAAGCCGAGGATGAGGAGCCTGCGGCGCAGGGCTCGTTCGCGAGCCGCTTCGTCTCACGCCGGTCCAAGCGCCGCGCCCGCAAGGAAGGCGGCGGAAGCCTGAGCTCGCGCCTGCACGGTGTCGCCTCCGAGGCCGAAGTCCCCGAAACGCGCTCCTAGTTTCGTAGGGTGGGCAACGGCGCAGCCGTCGCCCACGCGGAACGGCCCACGTGGGCACGGCGCAAGAGCACCTTGCCCACCCTACAAGCTACGTCTGCAAGAACCTCCGCGTATCGCCCTCCAGCCGGAGCGCGGTGAGACGCCCGGTAAAGCAGGCGCCCGTATCGACGCAGATGCGGTTCGGCCGCGTCACGGGCTCATGGCCCGGCGTATGCCCGTGCACCACGAATTTCTCGAACGGCTCAGACCAGTCGAGGAACGGGCGGCGGATCCAGACCAGCTCATCCTCGGTTTGCGCGGCGAGCGGTACGCCCGGCCTGACACCGGCATGGACGAAGAAATAGTCCCCGCGCGTCACGCTGAGCGCGAGGTCCCGGAAGAAACGCATATGCGCGGGCGGCAGCGCCGCCAAAAACGCGTCACGCCATTCGGCCGGCCGGGCGCGGGCGCGCGAAAGCCCGCCCACATCGACGCCGTAGGAGGCCATGGTGGTCTCGCCGTCATTCAGCAGCCAGCCGTCGAGCGTCGCGGGATCGTCGAGAAAATCGAGCAGCAGGACCTCGTGGTTGCCTTTGAGGACATGCGCCGCGAAGCCTTGCGGCAGCCTCGCGATCAGCGTCTCGACCACGCCCCGGCTGTCCGGACCGCGATCGATATAGTCGCCGAGAAAGATCAGCCTGCGTGCGCTGGCGGCCGCCATCCGCGCGTCGTCCTCGATCAGGCGGAGCAGCGTTTCGAGCAGGTCCGCGCGGCCGTGGATGTCGCCCACGGCATAGACCAGCTCGCCTTCTGGGACGGATGGGCTCAAGGCAATGGTGCTCGGCTGATAGAACGAGCCGCGAGTCTATGCCCGGTCTCTTCCGCGCGCGCAAAGCTCTGCGGCAACCAACGGCGCAACGCGTCTCAGGCGCCTGCGCGCGTGACCGCGAGCTCCTGATAGAGCTTTGCCGGAAGGCCGAACACCATGCTCACGCAGCCGACCTTCAGCCCGATGAACAGCACCATCTCGCCGTTCCGGAGCATATCGTCCTCGGTGATGACGTAGAGCTCCTCGACATTGAGCGGCGGCAAGCCCTTGAGCGTGCCTGCGCGCGCTTCGAACGACGCAAGCTCGGCGCCCGCCAGGTAGTCGTATTTGGCGTGCACCTGCCGGATGGCCCCGACGATGTCGTCCTTGCTCTTGCAGACGACCGGCTCCGACCATGGGCTCTCGCCGTCGTAATAGGTCGTGCCGTGCGCCTGGACGAGCGGGCCGCGCTTGGCGGAATAGACCTTGAGCCCCGCGAAGCCCATGAGGCCCACGGCAAGCAGGAGCCCGATCGCGCATCGTCCCCACAAAGGCAGCTTCTCCGTCACCGCGGCACCCTCCGACAAATTCGCCGAGCCGGCTAGATCGCCGAATCCGACTCGCAGATCACCGTGTCGCGGTGGCCGCAGTCGGGCATCTTGTAGCCGATCAGCGCGCCGGTCCGCGTATCGATGATCGGCACCGGGCAGCCGATACGCCACACGCGCCAGGTGCTGTTCTTGTGGGCCTGGTCCCAGCTCATCGCGAGCTGCATGCCGGCACGGGCGCATTGCGACTGCACCGCGAAATTCGGATTGAGCGGCGGGACCGGATCGTCGTCCGGACCGAGCCGCATGCCTTCGGCGGGATCGTAGAGCGTGACCTCGTTGCGCCGGCACACCATCATGGAATGCTCGGTCGCCCATTCGAGCTGTTTCGCGCCGGTGTAGTGCGCATTCTCGTCCACTGCGCCGCCCGCGATCGTCTTGCAGACGATGAGGACCAGGACGGGAGGAATCTGGACCGCCATGTCTATGCCCTCCGCTCGAGCTTGGCGCCTTGGAAAGGCGCGATCCAACTGGCCGTCCAGGCAAGCTTGCCGTCTTCGGCGAAGCGCAGGCCCGCAAGCATGAACACGGTGCCGCTGTAGGTCTCGGTCTTTTCGACCTCGACGGTAGCATAACCGATGTAGCGGCCGCAGACTTCAGAGCCCGCTGCCTTGTTCACGAGATTGGCGGAGATGGTCTCTGTTCTGCCGGACCCGATACCGGCAGCGAGGGCCGCGGCCTGGGCCTCAGTCTGGCAAAGCACCACGTTCATCTTCTGCGGCGGCGCCGTAGGAGGCTGCTTGATGGCCTCGGCCTCGACGAGGAGGGTCGCCATCACAGCGAGGGAGAGCTTGGTGAGCATCGGTCTTTTCCTCGGTTAGAGTGGCCCGACCCCTCCCTTTCGCGTCCCGGTTGGGACGGGCATTTTCTCCCTCGTCAGAGAACGCCTGGAATATTTCCCAGTTATGGTGCACTGCGAAAAATGCCACTTGGTTGCAGACTGAGATGTTAACGTCCCAACTCCCCTGTTCGTTCGGGAGAGCTCGGCAGCGGCCTCTAAGCCTTTGCTTCCTAGAGCCATTTTGCCAGCCTGCGGTACGTTCGTCGCATCGATCCCTGCACTGGGACCGACAAGCTTTTCGCAACTGCTATGCTGCACCGCAAAATAATGATTCGCAAGATGAGATTAGAGTAGGCCTAATGTCGCAGGTCCGATAGAGCGGGAGTGCAACACTCGCCAGACTTTTGGCAGAGCCTTAGCCAGATGCGCAGGCTTTTGCCTAAGGCGTAGGCAGCCAGGGACATGGAGACGCGGTCGGTGCCGGCGCAGCCAGCACGCCGTTCCGGCGCGTCGCTGAAATTTGGTTGTCGGCCGCCGCGCGGCGATCCGGCCGCGCCGCCGCTCCGCGCTAGGTGCCGCGCGCGAGGCCGGTCGAATTGAAAGGCGACACCCAGCTCGCCGTCCAGGCAAACCTGCCGTCCTTCGCAAACCGCATGCCGGCAAGCATGAACAGGGCGCCGTTCCGGTTCTCGGTCTTCTCGATCTCGACCACCGCATAGCCCATATAGCGGCCGCAGACTTGCGCGCCGGCCGCCTTGTTGACCTGGTCTACCGCGATCGGCTCGGTCTTGCCTGCCGCGAGCCCCACGGCGAGCGCCATGGCCTGCTCCTCGGTGTCGCAGAGCGTGACATTGACCTTCTGGGCCGGCTTCGCGGGAACTTCGGCCAGAGCGTGGCCTACGCATAGGAAACCCGAAACCGCGGCGAGGATGAGCTTCGTGAGCATCGGCGAGGCCTCCGTGAGACGCCCTTTGGGCAGAATTCACCGAGCCAGTGTCATAGTCGCCTGATACGGCGTCAAGAATTTCCCGGTGCTTGGTAGGAAAGTTTGCCACTCTCGACGGCGGCTTTTTGCCGGGGCAGCGGCGCGCGGTGCCGCGAGCGCACGCGCGGGGCTGGCCGGGCTCGCGCGGCGGTCAGATGCCCTTGATGGGCGGCACGAGGCCGACCTGCTGCAGGATCGCCAGCGCATCGTAGTTCACCCACGATTCGACGATTCTGCCGCCGACGATGCGGTTGAGATCCATGCCCGTATAGGTCACGACCTTCCCCGTCGGCGCCGCGCCGAGAAACGGTCCGCGCTGCGTGCCGCGCGCCGAGAACCGCGTCCAGACCAGGTCGCCCTCGGCCATCTCTTGCTCGACGCTATAGGTGAGATCCGGGAACGCGGTGCGGAACATGATCACCGCGCGCTTGATGCCCTCAGGCCCCACGACCCGCGAGGCTTCAGGCCCGCGGCCGACATGATCGACATAGTCCGGCGCGTAGAGTTCATCGGCGAGCTCGAGCTTGCCCGCGCCCCACATCTCGACCAGCACCAGCCGGCCGATGCGCCGGTTCGCCTCGAGGGTCGCCGCGTCGCTCATGGCCCCTGTCTAGCATCAAACTGCTCGGCCTGTGGCGATTGTCGCGCGCGCGCCGTTCTTCTAACCTCCCCATCCCCAGGAAACCTTCGGAGCAAGCCCCATGCAGCGTTCGTTGAAACTTGCGGCCATCGGCCTCTCGGCTGTCGCTTTGGCCCTTACCGCGATCGGCACTGCTATCGCCTGCACGCGGACGCTTTATGTCGGTGCCGACGACACCGTGATCACCGGCCGCAACATGGATTGGAAGGAAGACATGTCCTCCAATCTCTGGGCCTTTCCAGCCGGCCTGAAACGCGCCGGCGCGGCCGGTCCCAAGTCTCTGGAATGGACCTCGAAATATGGGAGCGTCGTGGTCTCGGGCTATGAAGCCGGCACGACCGACGGCATGAACGAGAAGGGCTTGGTGGCCAACGTGCTCTATCTCGCCGAGTCCGAATACGGGAAGCCGGTGGAAGGCCGTCCGTATCTCTCGATCTCCACCTGGGCGCAATACGTGCTCGACAATTTCGCGACGGCGGCCGAAGTCGTCGCTGCGCTCAAGGACGAGCCCTTCACCATGCTGGCGCCGACCTTGCCGAACGGCGCGCCGGCCTCGCTGCATCTTGCCATCTCCGATGCGACCGGCGATTCGGCGATCTTCGAATATGTGAACGGCAAGCTCCAGATCCATCACGGCAAGGAATACGCCGTGATGACCAATTCGCCGGTCTACGAGCAGCAGCTGGCGCTCGACGCCTATTGGAAAGGGATCGGCGGCCTGACCTTCCTGCCCGGAACCAATCGCGCGGCTGACCGCTTCGCCCGCGCCTCGTTCCTGCTCAGCGCGATCCCGCGAGAGCTCGACAAGAATTACATCGAGAGCGTGCCGCAGCACGCTTTCGCCTATCAGGCGGTCGCCGGCGTGATGAGCGTGCAGCGCGCCGTCAGCGTGCCGCTCGGCATCTCGACGCCGAATGAGCCGAATATCTCGTCCACCATCTGGCGCACGGTGTCCGATCAGAAGAACCTGATCTACTATTTCGACTCCGCCACGCGCCCGAACACGTTCTGGGTCTCGTTGGCGAAGCTCGATCTCGCGCCCGGTGCGCCGGTCAAGAAGCTGACGATCGCAAACGGCGAGATCTTCGCCGGCGAGGTAGCGAAAGAGTTCAAGGAAGCCGAGCCCTTCAAGTTCCTCCCGGCAACGCCCTGATTGGCAGCCGTGCAGCCTGGGATGTCAGACTAATCTATTGATATAAATGCGGTTGTGCGGTAAAATGACATTCTCTCGGAAAACCACACAACTGCTTATAGATCAATCACTTGGACTTTCACGAATTAGATAACGAGCAGCGCCGTCAGCTTATCGACGCGCAGCAGGCTTTTAATTCTTGGCAGCGCAATGTCGAGGCACTCAACGCGCTCGGCACCCTGCGCTGGCAATCGTCGAAAGGGAGCCGCTACTTATATGAAGTCCACGACGAGGTCCGCAAATCCTTAGGCCGTGAAACCCCGGCTCTCGTTCAACGCAAAGCGAGGCACGACGAGCAGCGACAAGGGCTGAAGACGCTCGTCGACGGACTGAAAAAGCGCCTGGACCGCATGGCCCCGGTAAACCGTGCGCTCGGTCTCGGCAGGATGCCGAACATCGCCGCCGACATCATTCGCGAGCTCGATCGCCAAAATCTCCTGGGCAGCCACATCATCGTTGCCGGGACCAACGCGCTCTACGCGTATGAGGCCGCCACCGGCACCGTCCTCGGCGGCGAGCACGTTGCCACAGCAGATGCCGATTTGCTGTGGGACAGCCGCCGGTCTCTGGCTCTCGCAGCAACCGGGATCAAACCGCAAGGAATAATGGGGCTGCTTCGGCGCGTGGATCCGACCTTCAAAGCTGATTACGGCTTCAATGCCACCAACAGCCAAGGCTATATCGTCGATCTGCTCTGCCCCGAGTCTGAAGCTCCCCAAGCCAAGAGGACTCCAAACGACCTTGAGGCGGTACCCATGGCTGGCGCGGAGTGGCTCCTCGCCGCTCCACACCTCACCGAAATTGTCATCGCTTCGGACGGGTGGCCTCTTCGAATCGTGGTCCCCGAACCGCGCACATTCGCCTTGCACAAGCTCTGGGTCTCTCGAAGGCCTGACCGGCAACCGCTCAAACGGCCACGCGATGCGGCGCATGCGCGACTTGTGGCGGAGCTAGCCCGAAAGTATCTCGGAAAAAACTTCAGCGCGAAGGAAATGCCCTGGCTGCCGGACGAATTGAAAGGCCTCCTAAAAGACCTTTGATGAGTCCGAACCAATCGGTCCCCGGTTAAAAATGGCGCCCCCTAGGGGTTTCGAACCCCTGTTTCCGGCGTGAGAGGCCAGCGTCCTAGGCCACTAGACGAAGGGGGCATTGGCTCGGAACGGCCAAAACCGGTCCAAGCTATATCGTGCGCCGGCGAGCACGATCAAGGCTTAATGCGGCCTGCGGTCCGCGGAGGATCGGCCTAGGGTGCATCGGCGCCGGCGCCCGGCTGCTCCGGTTCCAATGGCTCGGAGGTGGTCGCCAACGTCTTGCATCTGCTCGTGCACCTCTGGTCCACGATGGCGTGGCAGTCGGTCGGCGCGCTCCGCTTCGAGGCCCGCACCTCCTCCAGCATGTTGCAGAACTCCGCGACGATGTCCTGGCAGGACTCGCACGCGCTCCTTGCGCTAAGTGGGGTGGCAAAGAGAGACTGGCTGAGCAACGCCAGCGCGAGGAGACCCGGTAGCAGCGTCATGGAGACTGGCCGGTTCATTCGGGCTTTAGCTTGACGCGCGCGATCACCTTGCCGCTCGCGAGGTCGATCACCGCGATCTCGGCACCGGCGGGGCTCGCAAGATGCACGGCGAGCCTGTCCCCGTCGAGCGAGAGGGTCGTCACCGTAGCGCCGCTCGGGATGGCGAGCTCCACGCCCTCAGGTAGGGCGGCGGGCGGCGATAGTGTGGCGGCGGCAGACGCGGCGCCGGATACCGTCTCGGCCACCGGCGCCGCCGGCTTACCGAGCCGCGAGGCCTGATAGACGATGGCCGCCAGCACGAAGGCGAAGCCCCCGACCAGCAGGATGCCCATGACGATGACGGCGATCTTCAGCACCCGCACCTGACGCGGAGTGAACACCGTCCCCGGCAAGGGTGTATTGTCGGGCTCGCTCGTCACCGCCATCTCTACGCTCGCTCAGCCATGCCGAATTCAAGCAAGCCCAATGCGCCGGAACGGCTCGCCGCCGAGCGGCTGACCGCGGAAGCGGACGCAAGTCATGCAGACCTCAGGCTCGACAAGTTCCTGACCGAGCGCCTGCCTGAGCTCAGCCGCACCCGCGTGCAGGCCCTGATCAAGAGCGGGCACGCCCGTTTGCGCGGCGCGACCATAGAAGACCCAAAACACAGGGTCAAACCGGGCGACCTCTACACCCTCGCGGTGCCGCCGCCCGAGGACACCACGCTCCGCGCGCAGGCCATCCCGCTTCACATCATCCATGAGGACGACGCGCTGATCGTGATCGACAAGCCGGCGGGGCTCGTGGTGCATCCGGGCGCGGGCAACGCCGACGGCACGCTCGCCAATGCGCTGATCGCCCATTGCGGCGCGAGCCTCTCCGGCATTGGCGGTGTCGCGCGCCCCGGCATCGTGCATCGCCTCGACAAGGATACCAGCGGCCTCCTGGTCGTCGCCAAGACCGACCAAGCGCATCGCGCGCTCGCCGAGCAGTTCGCCGACCATGGCCAGACCGGCGAGCTCGAGCGCCGCTATCTCGCGCTCGTCTGGGGTGCGCCGCCACGCAAGCACGGCGTCGTCGATGCGCCGATCGGCCGGCATCCCGCGAGCCGCACCAAGATGGCGGTGCTCCGGCCGGGCAAGGGGCGGCATGCAGCGACCGAATGGCGCGTGCTCGAAACCTTCGGCCCGAAGACCGCGCCGATCGCCTCGCTGATCGAATGCACGCTCGAGACGGGACGCACGCATCAGGTGCGCGTGCATCTGGCCCACATTGGTCATCCGCTGGTCGGCGATCCGCTCTACGGCTCCGGCTTCAAATCGAAAGAGCGCGCGCTGCCCGAACCCTTGCGCGGCAAGTTGGCGAAGCTCGACCGCCAAGCATTGCACGCCGCTCATCTCACCTTCGAGCACCCGGCGAGTGGCACATTACTAAGATTTAATAGTCCGCTTCCGCCTGATCTCGCCGAGATTGTGGAAGGGTTCAAGGAACTGTGATCGCTCCGCAGTCTTTTATGGAAGCTGCAATGATTCTATAGAGGAGGTCGCCGAGGGCGGTTTAGGGACGCTAGATGCGAGCGGGAAGGCTCGCAAGGAAGACGGGCTCTCTCATGGCTAGAAGTTTACCGAGTGTCAGCGCTCATGGCGGACTGACGCGTTATCTCGAAGAGATCAGACAGTTTCCGATGCTGGAGCCCCAGCAGGAGTACATGCTCGCCAAGAGTTGGCGCGAGCATGGCGACCGCGACGCCGCGCACCAGCTCGTCACCTCGCATCTCCGTCTCGTCGCGCGCATCGCCATGGGCTATCGCGGCTATGGCTTGCCGGTCGGCGAGGTCATCTCCGAAGGCAATGTCGGCCTGATGCAGGCGGTGAAGCGCTTCGATCCCGACAAGGGTTTCCGGCTCGCGACCTATGCCATGTGGTGGATCAGGGCGGCGATCCAGGAATACATCCTGCGCTCGTGGAGCCTTGTGAAGATGGGCACCACCGCCGCGCAGAAGAAGCTCTTCTTCAATCTGCGCAAGATCAAGGGCCAGCTCAAGGCGCTCGACGAAGGCGACCTGCGCCCCGATCAGGTGAAGCAAATCGCGACCCGCCTCGGCGTGAGCGAGGACGACGTCATTTCGATGAACCGCAGGCTCGCGGGCGATAGTTCGCTCAACGCGCCGGTGCGCAACGACGCCGAAAGCGGCGAGTGGCAGGACTGGCTGGTCGACGACACGATGGACCAGGAGACCGCGCTCGCCGAGTCGGAGGAGCGCGACCTGCGCCGCGAGATGCTGACCAATGCGCTGCAGGGCCTCAACGAGCGCGAGCGCCGCGTGTTCGAGGCGCGCCGGCTCTCCGAAGATCCGCTCACGCTCGAGGAGCTGTCGGCCGAGTTCGGCGTGTCGCGCGAGCGCATCCGGCAGATCGAGGTACGCGCCTTCGAGAAGGTGCAGAAGGCGGTGACCAAGGCCGCCGCTGCTGCCGGGCAGCCCGAACCCGCCCCTGCTGGGTAGTTTCTCGGCACCCGCGAGTGCACTGGCGTAAGCCGGTATCCAGCATTCTTACGCTCTGTGTGAGTTGCCCTGGATTCCGGCTTTCGCCGGAATGACGCCGCGGAAGTTGGCCGTCTCTCCCACAACCGCCCAGTTTTGTCATTGCCCGGCTTGACCGGGCAACCCAGTACTCATGAGCCTCGGGGCTTACTGGATTCCCGCTTTCGCGGGAATGACAGTGCATGTGGCAGGGCGTGTGCGTTACTCTGCCGAAGGGGGACCAGGCGCGGCATGAAACACCTCAAGGTCGGTGGGATCGAGATCTCCTATCTCGACGAGGGCAAGGGCCCTGTCGCGATCCTCGGCCATTGCTCAAGCGCCTCGCATAAAGAATGGCTACCGCTGATCGACGCGCTGAAGCCGGATTGGCGCGTGCTCGCGCCGGACTTCATCGGCTATGGCAGCTCCAGCCCCTGGCCGGCCGACAAGACCTTCACCGGCGAGGCCGATGTCGAGGTGCTGCTCGCGCTCGCCAAGAAGACCAAGGGTAAGCTCCATCTCGTCGGACATTCTTACGGTGCTGCGCTCGCGCTCGAAGCCGCGCTCAGGCTCGGCGACCGCGTCAAATGCCTGGTGCTGGTCGAGCCGGTATCGTTCCACCTGCTGAGGCAAGAGGGGCGCCCGGAATGGGCCGAGGTCGAGCAGCTCGGGCTCGCCGTGCTGGAGCCCGTCGCCAAGGGCGAGGACCGCGCCGCGGCGAAGGCCTTCATGACCTATTGGCTCGGGCGCTGGCGCTGGTGGCTCTCGCCCGACGGTTTCAAGGCGGCGATCGCCGCCACCATTCCCAAGGTCGCGCTCGAATTCACCATCCCGCTCGACGCGACGACCAGCCTGCAGGACTACGCGAAGATCGCGGCACCGACCTTGCTGATTTCCGGCGCCAAGACGCGTGCGCCGGCCCGCGCCGTGGTCGACCTGCTCGCGGACGCCCTGCCCAACGTTGAGCGCGTCACGCTGAAGGGCGCGGGCCATATGAGCCCGTTCACCCATCCCGCCGAGCTTAACCGCGCGATCCTCGCCTTTCTCGCCGCGCATCGATGAACTCCACGCAAGTCCAGTCGGCCAAGCCCACGTTCAACGAGGCGCTCGGCGTCTGGGCCAAGCTCGGCGTCCTGTCCTTTGGCGGACCGGCCGGGCAGATCGCGCTGATGCATCGCATGCTGGTCGAGGAGCGCGGCTGGATCGGCGAGAAGCGTTTTCTGCACGCGCTCAATTTCTGCATGCTGCTGCCCGGGCCCGAGGCGATGCAGCTCGCGACCTATGTCGGCTGGCGGCTGCATGGCGTGGGCGGCGGCCTTGCCGCCGGGCTGCTGTTCATCCTGCCCGGCGCGCTGATCGTGCTCGCGCTCAGCATCGCCTATGCGCTGTTCGGCAGGCTGAAGCTGGTCGAGACGGCCTTTATCGGCGTGAAGGCGGCCGTCCTCGTCATCGTCATCGAAGCGCTGCTTCGCGTCGCGCGGCGCACCCTGCACGAGCCCTACGACTGGGGGATCGCGGCATTGGCGTTCGCCGCCATCTTCTTCTTCGGCGTGCCCTTCCCCGCGATCATCGCGGCTGCGGCGCTTGCCGGCTATCTGTTGGCGCGCGCCGATCCTTTGGTGGCGGAGTCGCTGCCCAACGGGCCGCCGGTCACGCTGTCGCAGACGCTTGGCACGGCCGCTTTATGGCTCGCCATCTGGCTCGTGCCGCTGATCGCGCTCAGCGCGCTGTTCGGCCGCGACCATGTCACCGCTGATATCGCATTGTTCTTCTCGAAGCTTGCGCTGGTTGCTTTCGGCGGCGCCTATGCGCTGCTCGCTTACATGGCGCAGCAGGCGGTCGAGATTTACGGCTGGCTCACCGCGGGCGAGATGCTCGACGGACTTGGGCTTGCGGAAACGACGCCAGGCCCGCTCATTCTGGTGACGGAGTTCGTGGGCTTCCTCGCCGGCTACCGGCAGGGCGGTGAGCCCGCGCTCGCCTTCGGCCTGCTCGGCGCTTGCGTCGCGCTGTGGGCGACCTTCGTGCCGAGCTTCCTTTTCATCTTCACCGGCGCGCCCTATGTCGAGCGCCTGACCGCGAACCCGAAGCTCGCCGGCGCACTGCGCGGCGTCACGGCGGCCGTGGTCGGGGTGATCCTCAACCTCAGCCTATGGTTCGCGCTGCACGTGCTGTTCGCGCGCGTGGACGATCGCTGGCACGGGCCGTTACGCCTGTGGACGCCGGACCCCGCCAGCCTGAACCTCGACGCGCTGCTGCTCGCGCTGCTCGCGGCGGTCCTGCTGCTTTGGGTACGGCTCGGCATCGTCGCCACGCTCGCGATCACCGCGGGCGCAGCGCTTGCCTGGTCTCTGCTTGGTGGAGGCTAGAGCCTAACGGCGCGGGACGAACAAATTCACGAACGGTGCCCTGACCCAGGTGCCCTTGCGGCTGGTCTTGACCCCGGTGAACGGCGCGTTGACCTGCGTGCCCTTTGCGTTGGTATCGACCGTGGTCAGCGGTGCGTTCACCTGCGTTCCGTTGTTCTTCTTTCCCGCGGCGACAGGGGTGGGAAGGGCAAGCAGCACTGCGAGCGCGCCTGCGGCGAGGCCGACATGGATAGAGCGATTGGTCATTTGTATTCTCCTCAACACGTTTACCCGTAGCCGCGCTCCCGCAGCCTTCCTAGGCTCGCGCCTAATGTGGCAACTGAGCACGGACGGGGCAACCCCCCATCACAGCCAGCCTTTTCGCTTGAAGAACAGATAGGGCAGCACCGCCGCCAGCACCATGGCGAGCAGCGCCAGCGGATAGCCGAACCACCAGTCGAGCTCCGGCATGTGGTGAAAATTCATGCCGTAGATCGAGGCGATCAGCGTCGGCGGCAGGAACACCACGGCGACCACCGAGAAGATCTTGATGATGTCCGCCTGCTGGATGTTGATCATGCCGAGCGTCGCATCCAGCAGGAAGACGATCTTGCTGGAGAGAAAGCTCACCTGGTCGGTCAGCGAGTTCACGTCGCGCGTCGCGGTGCGGATGCGCGACTGCAGCGCCTTGCTCTCTTTGCGCTCCTGCGCCGCATAGAAGAAGGTGAGCAGCCGGTCGAGCGAGTGCGTGCTTTCGCGCGCCTTCGAGGTGACCTCGCCCTCGCGCCCGATCGCCTTCAGCAGCACGTCGTAGCGGCGCTGGCGCGTGGCGCTGCCGCCTTTGATGTCGAACACCGAATGCGACAGGCCGTCGACCTCCTCCTGGATGCGCTCGACGAAATCCGCGAGCCGATCGACGATGGTCTCGATCAGGCCCATCAGCACATTGGCGCCGCTCTTGAGGTCGGGCTCGGATCGATTGCAGCGGGCGGCGTAGATCGAGAAAGCGCGCGGCTCCGCGTAGCGCAAGGTGACCAGCCGGTTGCCGATCAGGATGAAGGTCACTGGCGTCATCTTGATCTCGGCCTGCTCGCTATAGGCGATCACGCTCGCCGTCATGAACAATGCGCCGTCTTCTTGGAAGAGCCGGCTCGAGGCCTCGATCTCCTGCTGCTCCTCGCGGGTCGGCACGTTGAGCCCAAGCGCCGTCTCGATCGCGCGCTCCTCCTCCGGCGTCGGGTCGAGCAGGTCGATCCATACGGTCTCGTCCGTGATGGCGGGCTTCCGCGCCGACTTGCCGGCCAGCTTGCCGGCCCTGGGCTTAAGCTCGCCCGCGTTGAACTCGTAGATCGTGAGCATGGTGCGGCGATTTATATACCAGCGCCCGCCCGTTGGCATCGCGCCCTGTCGCGCGCGATCGCTTTGACACTGCCTGCCGCCGCGGCCTAGAATTCCCCCATGGGGGGACTGCGTAAGAATAGAGACAGCATCGGCCTGACGCTGGCCTGGGCGATCCTGGTCCAGGTCATCGTGCTCGGCTTCACCTCCGGGCTGCACGCGGCGACGCTCGCCGCCGGCCCCGAGAGCGCGGTGCTCTGCAGTGTCAGGGCCCCTGGCGGCGAGCAGGTTCCGGTCGAGACCCCGGCACATGCGGACTGGCAATGCTGCGCCACGGCCTGCCGGCTTGCCTGCTCGACGACGACCGCCGGGCTTCTGCCAGAGGCCGAGCGCGTCCCGCTTCCTGCCTTGGCCTTTGCGACGGTGGACCTGCCGCGCCTCGATGCGCCCCTGCCCCAGGCCGCCGATCTCTTTACGGCACGGCCAAGAGCCCCTCCGCGCGCTTAGCCCCAGCGCAACCACCAACCCACTCGCGCTCAAGTAGGCCGAAGGCCGGTAGCGCGACAAATCAACACTGTATCAACACTGAACGCTGCCGCCCGCACGACCGGCCGGCATCGATAGGGGCTATCGCCATGACCATGCTTTCACGACCGCACGCCAGTGCGGCCCGCATCGCTTGCGCTGCACTCGCGCTTGCGGCTTTCGTCACGACCGCACAGGCCGACCCGCATAACGGCCACGGCCCGCTCGCCGACACGCACGCACCGGCTGGCGTCATGTTCGACCACATGCATAAGGCCGGCGAATGGATGGCGGCGTTCCGCTATTCGCACAGCGCGGCCGGCAGCCCGACCCTGCACGGCATCCACACTGTCACCGACGACGTGATCGCCGCGAAGGGCTGCGCACCGCACACCTGTTCGATGAAGACCACCGACATGACCATGAACATGTACATGCTCGACATCATGTACGCGCCGACCGACTGGATGACGCTCATGGTCATGCCGATGTGGATGAGCCACGACATGACCATGGCGCCGCTCAGGCTGACGCAGCACGCGGGCGGCCACGACGAGCACGGCGGAGGCCATGCGGGCGGCCATGGCGGCGGCCACGCCATGAGCGGGCCGCATTCGCACGGCGTCGACGGCTGGGGCGACACGATCTTCGGCCCCGAGCTTCGCCTCGCCCACGGCCAGACCTACCACCTCCAGTTCGCGCCGATGTTCAGCGCGCCGACCGGCAAGGTGGACTACAAGTCGGGCGGCGTGTTCACCCATTACGGCATGCAGCTCGGCTCGGGCACGTGGGACTTCCTGCCGAGCCTCACGCTCACCGGCCGCGCCGACCGCGTCGCCTACGGCGCTCAGCTGCTTGGCGTCGTGCGCATGGAGAAGGAGAACGAGTCGGGCTATCGGCTCGGCGACGTGTTCCAGGCCACGGGCTGGGTGAGCTATTTGTTCGCCGACTGGATCTCAGCCTCGATCCGCGGCGTCTATACCGAGCAGGGCAAGATCGAGGGCCACTATAACGGCCCGCATAATCATTCGAGCCCGCCCGATCTGCAGTTCAACTATGGCGGCGAGTTCTGGGATATCGGCTTCGGCGTGAACACCGTGATCCCGAGCGGGCCGCTGAAGGGCTTGCGGATCGGCGCCGAGTGGTTGCAGCCGGTCGAGGACCGGCCTAACGGCTACCAGCCGCGCCGCGACGGCACGTTCTGGGCCAATGCCAGCATCGCCTTCTGATTTCGGGAGATGACAATGCACGCATATTCGCTATCGCCGCTGTCGAAGGCTGGGCTCGCCGCGCTGGCAACGGTCCTTATCCTGTCTACCGCCGGCACCTACGCCGCGGCTTGCGACAAGCACGCGCTCAAGGTCGATAGTCCCTGGTCGCGGGCGACGCCGGGAGGCGCCAAGGTCGCCGCCGGCTACCTGACCATCAAGAACGACGGCAAGACCGCCGATCGCCTGCTGTCGGCAGCAAGCCCGATTGCCGCGCGTACGGAAATCCATGAGAGCAAAATGG
Organism: uncultured Methyloceanibacter sp.; assembly: GCA_964634195.1. Classification (GTDB taxonomy): domain Bacteria; phylum Pseudomonadota; class Alphaproteobacteria; order Rhizobiales; family Methyloligellaceae; genus Methyloceanibacter. The sequence goes on from CAZWIO010000010.1 coordinate 94,469, forward strand.
AGAACGACATGATGACGATGCGTCCGGTACCGGACGGCATAGCCGTCCCGCCGGCGAGCTCCGTGGCGCTCGCGCCGAGCGGCTATCACTTGATGTTCCGCGATCTCACCGCGCCGCTCAAGGAAGGCGAGCAGTTCAAGGCGACGCTGACCTTCGAGCAGGCCGGCGCGGTCGAGGTGACGTTCGACGTCAAGCCGATCGGCGCCGCGCCGCCGGGCGCGCCGGGCGCCGCGAGCGAGCATCACCACCACTGAGGGGCGGCGCGGCGTCTCAGTTCTTCTGCACCATGCAGGCGCCGCCGCGGGCGCGGAGCTGCGCGCAGATCCGGTCGGCATCGGCGCGGCTGTCGGCGCCGATCTGCACCGTGTAGAGCGAGCGGCGGCCACGGCTCAGATTGCGCTGCGGCGCGACGAACGGATCGCGGTCGGCGAGCACCGTGCCGTAGCGCGCCTTGAGCCGGGCGAACTGAGAGAGTGCTTTCGACTTGGAGAAGGCGCTCGAGACATGCGCGCCCCATGGGCGCCAGGCGCCGCTCGCGGTGAGCGGCGAGGACTCGTAGACCGCGCGCACCACCATCGGCGCGAGCTTGCGGCAGGATTCGAGCACCTCGGCACCGGCCATCTTGAGCGTGTCGGGCAGCTCGGTATCGGCCTCCTTCCACGCCTCGGCGTCGAGCCCGGTCACATATTGCACGTAGGCGCGCGTCTCGCCGGGCAACCCGCCGCGCCCAGAGACCCAGCCGCGAACGCGCTCGGCGCCGGCGTTGTAAGCCGCGGCGGCAAGCCCGAAATTGCCGAACTCCGCCCGCAAATCCGCGAGCAGGCTCGCCGAATGGACGATGGCCGATTTGGGCTCGAACGGATCGTCGAGGCCGCGTTCCTCGGCCGTGCCGGGCATGAACTGGGCGATGCCTTGCGCGCCCTTGTGGCTGACGGCGCGGGGATTGAAGCGGCTCTCGCGCCAGATCAGGCGCACGAAGGCCATTTCCGGCAGGCCGCGCTGTTCGGCCTGCTGCTGCATGATGGGGCAGACGATGTCGACGAAGGGCTTCGGACCGGCGACGGCTTCGGCGGCAGCCTTGGCCCCAGCGGCGACGCGCGCGGCAAGATCGCCCTCTGCCCCCTCGGAGGGTGGCGCAAGGACCATGAACACGAAGGCGAGGCAAGCCGCCGTCAAGACCCGCTTCATGCGCCGATTTTCCGACAGTCGCCTGCGAGGTCCAAGAGGAATCAACCGGCGATTCGGCCTACTTTGGTCTAGGACCAGGGCGCGGGCCTAGCGCGGAAAGGCGCGCATGGCGGTGGCGACCACGCGCTCGAGCTCCTTGCGGCTCGCGCCGCCGGTGGCCTGCACCGCCATGCCGTGCAGCACCGTGGCCACATAGCGCGCAAGGACCGCAGGGTCAGCGTCGTCCGGGAGATCGCCCTCGCGCCGCGCGCGCTTCAACCGCTCGCGGATCTGCCCAACGCTCGCATCGCGCCGCGCCGCAAGCTCGGCCTTGACCGCGTCGCATTCCTCGCCGCCGCACAAAGCCCCCTGCACCATCAGGCAACCCGGCGGATTGCGCTTGTCGCCGAGCGAGGCGGCCGTGAGCATCAGCAACCGCTCGACGGCCTCGTAAGCGGTCGGCGCGGCGAGCGCGTCCTTCCAGTCCGCCTCGTGCTCCGCCTCGTAACGATCGAGCGCGCGGCGGAACAGCGCTTCCTTGTTGCCGAACGCGGCATAGAGGCTCGGCGGGCTGATGCCCATGGCCTCGGTCAGGTCGGCGATGGACGCGCCCTCATAGCCCTTGCGCCAGAACACATGCAGCGCGCGGTCGAGCGCGCGGTCGAGGTCGAACGCACGGGGACGGCCAATGGTCGCAGTCTTGGTTTCCGGCATGTCGATAATGGCTATGCGCCTCCCCGCTCTGTAACGTTCGCTATATAACCCACTTGACGCCCACCTTCCACTCACCCATTATGTAGCGAACGCTAAATAACTCTGAAGGAGTGGAGCCATGTCAAACATCGATTCCTCCAAGGCCCTCAAGGGCAAGGTGGCGCTGGTCACCGGCGGCTCGCGCGGCATCGGCGCGGCCATCGCCAAGGCGCTTGCCGATGACGGCGCCGACGTCGCCATCAGCTATGCCGCCTCTGCCGACAAGGCGAAGCAGGTGGTGAAGGCGCTCGAGGCCAAGGGCGTGCGCGCCGCCGCCTTCAAGGCCGACCAGGCCGAAGCAGCGGCGGTCGAGGCGTTGGTCGAGGCGGTCGCCAAAGAGTTCGGCCGGCTCGACATTCTCGTCAACAATGCGGGCGTGTTCGCACTCGGCCAGGTTCACGAGCAGAACGGCAACGGCGCCGATTTCGAGCGCCAGGCGGCGATCAATGTCGGCGGCGTGGTGGCTGCGGTACGCGCGGCGGCCGCGCATCTCAACGAAGGCGGGCGCATCATCAATATCGGCTCGATCCTCGGCGACGTGACGCCGTGGCCTGGGCTCGCCGACTATTCCGCGACCAAGGCCGCCGTCGGCGCGCTGACCCGCGGCTGGGCGCGCGATCTCGGTCCCAAGGGCATTACCGTCAACAACGTGCAGCCTGGCCCGATCGATACCGACATGAACCCGGCCGATGGCGATTTCGCGCCGGCGCAGAAGACGAGCACGGCGCTCGGCCGTTACGGCAAGCCCGAGGAGGTCGCGGCGGCGGTCGCCTTCCTGGCCAGTCCCGGAGCGGGCTACATCACCGGCGCCACATTGAACGTCGATGGTGGGCTGACGGCATGACCCATGCTCTACCGCAACCGGTCGAGCGCTATTTCGTGGGAAAGAACGCGGGCGACTTCGCCACGGCGCTCGCGGCCTTTTCCGAGCGGGCCGTCGTGAAGGACGAGTCGCAAACCTACGCCACGAAGGCCGCGATCCGCACCTGGCTGGAAGAGACGAGCCGGAAATATCGCGACAGGGCTGACGTTGAGGCGGTGGCAAACGATGGCGACGCGACGCGCGTGACGGCGCGCGTATCCGGCAGCTTTCCTGGCAGCCCCGCGACGCTTCAGTTCCGGTTCGTGTTGACCGACGGCCTGATCAGCCGGCTGGAAATCGGCTCCTGATGTCGAGACGATCCTGGCCGAAGCCCAATCGGCCGGGACCGTTCACTTCACGAGCTTCCCGAAGAACATGTAGTTCGCCTTAGGCCCCTGCATCACGAGACTCCAATGCGTGAAGTCCTTGGCCTCCGTGCAACCGATGCCGCCGCCCTGCGCGATCAGCGTGAGCAGCTGGCCGGCACCGGCGCCCGCCGCGAACTTGCCGGTGCCGGACGGCTTCCCCGTCACCTTCCATTCCTTGTAGAGGCGAGGCCCCGCGCCGGTGTCGGGCGAAGTGCGCGGATCGACCTCGAAGATCGAAACCTTACCGGGCAACGGCAGCGAAAGCGTCCCCTTGAACCCGTGCCCGTCGTCAAGGGTGAGGACCAGCGTATTCCCCTGCCAGCCCGCCTTGAGCGAATATTGCGACTGCTCGCTGTCGATGCCCTGGTAGCTCTCAGGGCCGGCCTCGGTCATGTAGAGCTCGGCCTTGGGTGCGAAGCGCAACGATTTGAGCACCGCGCGCTTCTGCGCATCGAGCGCCATCGACTCCACAACGCGCTGGCCGGGCTGGCTGCAGCAGGCGCAGGCAAGCGCCTGCGTCGCACCGAACCACAGCGCGACGGCAAGAAGCGCGGCACCAGCGAGCGTGTCGCGCATGCGCCGCACCCCCTAGAGCGAGATCAGGAACACGCCGGCCACCGCAGCGACCAGGCCGAGCGTCTTCCGCAAGGTCATGGGCTCGTCGAGAAACAGCACCGCGAGCAGCGCACCGCCGACGATGAACATGCCGTAGATCGGCACCACGACATTGGCGGGGCCGAGCGCCAGCGCATGGAACAGCGAGCTGACCGCGATCGCCAGCACGATGCCGGCGGCGATGGCCCACAGCAGCGCCGGCGTCTCCAACTCGAAGAGCAGCGCCTTCAGCTCGCCACGCATCGCCACCGTGGCGATCGCGACGATGGCGACGATCGTCGTCGACACGGCGAGGATCATATAGGTCGAGGCGGTGCCCGAACGCTCGGCGAACTTCACGAACAGCGTCATGAGCGAATAGCCGGCCATGCCGAGCAGCGCCCACAGAACATAGGTTGGGATCATCTTCATCGTTGCGCCCTTCCCCGCGCCCGCCATCGCCGCCGAGCGCTTTCAGTCGTCCTCGACCTCGGTCTGCGGCCGGTCCGTGCCGGGATCGACCTCCTCGTGCCATTCGCCGTCCGCGGTCTCGTATTGGATGCCGACGGTCTCACCGGGCACGCGCTGCTCCCCCACCGCGCGCTTCGCCGCTTCGACCGCCGCCTCGTGCGTGGGAAACGTCTCGGAGAACGTGCCGCGCGCTTGGTACGCCCAGCCGTCCTCATGCTTGACGATCTTGTAGACGATCTTCGTCATGCGTCCTCCTGGCTCAGGTTTCGCCGAGCCTCGCACACCCTCACCGTCACGCCAATGGCTCCGTGCCCGGTCCCGCGCGCCCATGCCGCCTTGCTACGCGGGCGATAAATGTCTAACGCATCGAACCCGGTCGAGCGGGCAGAGAACGGAGGAAGTTCGAATGGTTGAGAAGCTTTTCACCCCGATCGCGATCGGCGACCTGACCTTGCCGAACCGCGTCGTCCTGGCGCCGCTCACCCGCAACCGCGCCTTGCCCGACGGCGACGTGCCGCACGCGCTCAACGCCGAATATTATGCGCAGCGCGCCTCGGCCGGGCTCATCATCACCGAGGCGAGCCAGATCTCGCCCGAAGGCAAAGGCTATATCCTGACGCCCGGCATCTACAGCCCTGAGCAGGTCGCAGGTTGGCGCCTCGTCACCGACGCGGTGCATGGCAAAGGCGGGCACATCTTCTGCCAGCTTTGGCATGTCGGGCGTATCTCGCACGTCTCGCTGCAACCGAACGGACAGGCTCCTGTCGCGCCCTCGGCGATCCAGGCCAAGGCGCAGACCTTCGCCGCTACGGGCCCTGTCGACGTCTCGCCGCCCCGCGCGCTTCGGCTCGACGAGATCCCGCGCCTGATCGACGATTATGCCAAGGCCGCGCGCAACGCCAAGCAGGCGGGCTTCGACGGCATCGAGCTGCACGCGGCGAACGGCTATCTGATCGACCAGTTCCTGCGCGACGGCTCGAACAAGCGCACCGACGCCTATGGCGGCAGCCTCGAGAACCGGACGCGGTTGCTTGCCGAGGTGCTTGCGGTCCTGACCGAAGTGTTCCCCTCAAAGCGCGTCGGCGTGCGCCTCAGCCCGTTCTCCTCGTTCAGCGATATGACCGACAGCGATCCGCTGGCGATGTTCGGCGCGGCACTGGAGCGCGCCAACGACGCCGGGCTCGGCTATGTCCACATCATCGAAGGTGAGACCGGCGGCCCGCGCGAATTCCCGGCCGAAGCCGTCTCGCTGGTGCGCGCCAAGTTCCGCGGCGCCTATATGGCGAATAACGGCTATGACCGGGAGACGGCGATCGAAGCCGTACAGACCGGCGCCGCGGACCTGATCGCCTTCGGCAAACTATTTCTGGCCAATCCCGATCTCGTCGCCCGGCTCGAGCAGGATGCGCCGCTCAACACGCCCGACCCAGCGACCTTCTATGGCGGCGACGCGCACGGCTATACGGACTATCCCACGCTCGCCGAGGTTTCCACCTAAGCGCCGCAATGTTGCTCGCGAGGCTTAGGCCAGCCTATCGGCGCGCCGCAAGCTGGCGTACTATTCGGCAACACACCGGGCGAGAGCGAGGGAATGCCATGCGAATTCCGACCCTGTTGAAAGCCGCGTTGATTGCGCTGATCGCGCTCGGCGGCGTTGGCCTTAGCGAGGCACGCGCCGATACCGGCAGCATCGTGCTGACCATCTTCAAAGGCGGCTGGATCATCGGCGGCTCGGCCGGTCACGGCACGCTGACCTTCCGCGGCAAGTCCTATCCGCTCTCGGTCGGCGGGATCGACTACGGGCTCGTGTTCGGCGGTTCGAAGACCGTGCTGCGCGGCCGCGTGAAGAACATCAGCAGGGCGTCAGACGTGGCCGGTGTTTACGCGGCGGCTGGCGCGGGGCTGGCGGTCGGCAAAGGCGTGCGCGCCATCGTGCTCACCAATCCGAAGGGCGCGGTGCTCGAGCTTTCCGGCAGGCAGGTCGGGCTGCTCGCGAACGTCGATCTCAGCGGCCTCGCCATCACCATGAAATAATGGCACGCGCCGTTCCGCCTCGGCCGGTCCGCGCGGCGCGCTAGCCATGCGCGTCTTCCTCGCCTTTCTGGCTGGGCTCGTCGTCAGCTACGCGGCAATCGTCGCGGGCGCGTTCTGGTACATGGACGCCGCCGGCATCAACGACCGCGACGGCGGCATGGCGATGGGCATCATCTTCGCGATCGGCCCGCTCGGCGCGCTTGCCGGCGGCCTGCTCGCCGCGCTGGCCACTTATTTCTATACGCGCCGGCGGAAGCCGCGACCCGCGCCGGAGCCCGCGAGCGAGGCGCCACCGCAAGCGCGCGGCAGGCGTATCGGCCTCGCCGCGGTGCTCGCCGGCGCCGCGGGCTATCTGGTCGGGAGCTTCGGGCTCTGGCTACAGGGCGGCACATCTTATGAGAGCTACTGGACCGCCTTGCTGGTGACCTGGTCGCCGATCCTGCTCGCGCTCGCGGCCGCAAGCTTCGCCGCCTGGCGCGCGGCGCGATCCCCTGCCCGCGCCTGAGGCCGCCCGGTCTTGCCACGCCTGTCACGCGAAACTGACAGGACGAACGGCCGGGCGGGCGGCTACAATCGGCGCATGATCCGCCTGTCAGGCCGCGCCCTGCCGCTTTCCCTCGCCCCGTTCGCGCTCGTCGCCGCGTTCGCCGCCGCGCAGGCCGCGGACGAGGAGAAGCCTCTGCCGCCCTGCACCGAGGACGCGATGATCGTGTTCGACGCCTCGGGCTCGATGGCCGGCAACACGGTGCAGGGGCTCTTCAGCGACATCACGCGCATCGACGAGGTCCGAAAAGCCCTCGGCCAGGTGCTGCCGGACGTGACCAAGTTCCGCAAAGTCGGGCTGATCACCTACGGGCCCGGCCCTTACGCGCAATGCAATGTCGAGCTGAACTTTCGCCCGATGCCGAACGCGGCGCAGCGCATCATGAACGTGGTGAACGCGATCAACCCCGCCGGCAAGACGCCGCTGGTCGATGCCGTGGTGGCAGCCTCTAAGGTCCTGCACGAGCAGACCACGCGCGGCGTCGTCGTGCTCCTGACCGACGGCGAGGAGACCTGCGGCGGCGCGCCATGCGCGCTCGGCAAGGCGATCAAGCAAGACGGCCAGCTCATCGTCCACGTCATCGGCTATCAGCTGCGCGGTTTCAGTTGGACCGGCTACCAGAGCATCCTCGACGTGAAATGCCTCGCCGAGGAAACCGGCGGCCACTACATCACCGCGCAGAACCGCGAGGACCTGATCGAGGCGTTCCGGAAGACGCTCGGCTGCCCCATGATGTCGCGGGTTGGGGATCCAGTACGCTAACTTCGCCCTCTCTCCAAACGTGAGACTCTTCGTCCTTGTCATCGCCCGGCTTGACCGGGCGACCCTAGTAATCTCTGACATTCCGAAATTGCAAAGACCAGCGTGTACTGGATGCCCGCCTTCGCGGGCATGACAACGCGATGGCTAAGGCACGCGTCTTCACGTCTCGCCGCGAAGAATCGCGCGAGCTCTGTCAAAGAGCGCCTCCCAAGAGAGCTCCCGCGAGGGGGATGGCGCGCCGAAAAGCGCAAAGCCTAAGGTGTCCGCGATCCTTCTCGGATCGCGGCGGGCGCCTCTCGGCGCGCCACATGCGCTCAAGCAGCACAGCGATAGCGCATCAAAAAATGTGCATCTCGCAGCGCCAGCCAAGCGAATGCTCATTTGCAGCGTCCATACGGCACCGGACCCCGCTTTCATCTAGCCTGTCGCCCGGCTTCGGGCCGACTTGCACGCAGTTGCGTGGGTCGGCTGCTGCCGCAAGCGCAGGCATCAGTCAGCCAGCTCCTGGCAGGGGCTCGTAGTGGCCCCGGGGGGAGCTCCGGCACCGCCCGAGCGCTCATGTTGCGTACACGAGCCCGCAGGCGCCGCACCCCGTTCCGCGATCCGACGCCTCTAGAACGCGCCCCTTAGTTGAACGAGGTGAGCCGAGGATACGCGAGGTTTGGAGAGCGGGGATAAAGTGTGGGTTCTGCAGGAGCCATCCCCGGGCTTGACTACCAGATTAGGTCGCGGACTTGATCCAGGGCTCGTTATATGAGAGAACAAATCGGGAACATTGGAGGTGACGATGCGGCCCCGTAAGACGGCGCTCATAACAGACCTCGACAACACCCTCTTCGATTGGGTGGAGGTTTGGCTCAACTGCTTCCGACCCATGCTCGACAAGCTCATCGAGCTCAGCGCCATCCCGGAAGAAACGCTCATCCCCGAGATCAAGGCGGTTCATCAGAGGCACGGCACCTCCGAGTATTCATTTTTGATCGATGAATTGCCTTCTCTACAGCCGATCCTCGACGGTAGGCCAGCGACGCAAGTTTTTGCAGCGGCAATCTGTGCATACCGTGAGCAGCGACGGCAGTGGTTGAAGCTCTACCCCACTGTGGCGGAGACGCTCCTAGAAATAAAAGGGAGAGGCACCATCGTGGTCGGTTACACCGAGTCGATGGCGTTCTATTCGAACTATCGAATCCGGCGCCTAGGCCTCGACGGGGTACTCGATTACGTCTTCTGTCCGAAAGATCACAAGCTGCCTACCGGTCTTTCGGCGGAGGATCTACGGAAGTATCCCGCCGCGCACTACGAGCTGAAAGGCACTACCCAAGACTTCACGCCCGAGGGATCGAAGAAACCAGACACGGCTGTTCTAAATGCGATCATAAGCGATCTCGGCCTGAAGAAGTCGGAGTGCGTCTTTGTCGGCGACAGCCTTATGAAGGATGTGGCGATGGCTCTCGACTGTGGCGTGTCGGACGCGTGGGCAAAATATGGTCAGGCACACAAGCGGCCTGAATACAAACTGCTGCAAGATGTGACGCATTGGACCACCGAGGACGTTGAGCGTGAGCAAAAAATAAATGAGCGCGAGCACGTGGAGCCAAGCGTTGTGCTCGACAACTCGTTTTCGCAACTCTTAGATCACTTCGACTTTAGAGATTGTCACTTCCGTGCGCCAAAGCCAGCTCTGACTGACGAGCGCCGAAGAGAGATCATCGACATATGGAAAGAGGTCGTTGATGTTCAACAGCACTTCAACGACATCAGCATGCGCATACGTGGCATGTTCGTCACGATCCTTTTGGCATTCTTTGCCGCGATGGGCTTTTTGCTGGACAAGGAGTTCACTCTCGACGCCTGGGACCTGCACGTCCGATATGTGACCCTGGTCCCTCTATTTGGCATAGTCGGAACCCTATTGTTCTACTTCATCGATCGTTTTTGGTACCACCGTCTCCCGCTGGCATCGGTTGAACACGCTGGCACGATCGAAAGTCAGTACACGAATGAGATACCCGAGCTGTCTCTTGGAAAGTCAATCAGCACAAAAAGTCCGTACACGCCTGGGAGTCTCGTGCGCCTCTTGGCTTGTCTGGTAATGGTTAGAGATAGCCGGTTCTGGCAGACCGGTAAGCTGCACTCCGATGCTAAGATTGAACTCTTCTACAAGTCCGTCATAGCGGTTCTCATAGCCACGATGGTGGTACTTGGTCTCGCGGGCGGCATTTACGTAGGACCAAAAGAAAGCCCTCAAGCAAAGAACCCGCTGGCCACGACGCAGAAGGTGGAGTGACGCGGATTCTATAAGTCGGGGCGCCTGGTCGAGCAGAATTCGTGGCGCCTCCCATCCGGCAAGCGCTACCGCCCCCCGCCGAAAATCCCGCCGAAGAAACCCCTGCCCCCCTGCGTCGGCGGCTTGGTCACGGCGTGCCGGCCCGCGGGGTCGGGGCCTTTGACGATGACGGTGGTCGCGCCCATGCCGCGCGCATCGACGAGCCGGTAGAGGGTCTCGGCGTTGCGCAAGGAGAGGCGCACGCAGCCATGCGAGGCCGGCCTGCCGAGGTTTGGATGATTGGAGCCATGCACGGCGTGTCCGCGCGTGGTGAAGAAGATCGAGTGCGGCATGCCGGCATTGTCCCACTCGCGCGAGTAATGCATCTCCACCATGCGGAACGGCTTATAGGTGCCGGCCGGCGTGGAGTAGCCCGTCGCGCCGGTCGACACGTGCCAGCGATAGCGGACGGCGCCGTCGACCGTCACCGTCATGACCTGGCTCGGCTTGTCGATGAGAATCACGATCTTGGCGAGCGCGGGTGGGGCGGCCGTGCAGGCGAGCGCAAGCGCGAGCAAGGCGGCGGCCAAAAGCCGGGTTGGGTTCATGTCCTGCGATTTCCCTCAATGCGTGCGAGTTTGCAGTGTCGCGTGAAGTCTACCAGCGGCCGGAACCGCAGTCAGCCCGTCGCGCCCGCGGGATCGTCAGTTTGTCGGCACGGCACCGGTCATAGCAGCAAGGGGTTCGGCGCCGGGTAGACGACGCTCCCGTCGGGCTGGATGACGGCGCCCTCCGTCAGCCGCGCCGGCTCGAGCCGCCCCTCCCCCATGATATGGAAGACGGGTTCGCCGCCGGCGATGAGATAGTCGGCGACGATGCGGCGGTGACAGCGCCACCAGACCGCCTCGGAGCACATGATCGCCGTGCGCCGCTTGCGCCCCTCCTCGATGAGGCGCGCCAGCCCTTCGTGAAACGGCGCGGTCATGGCGTAGTCGGCGTAATTGTGAAAGCTCTCGTTGGTCCAGAACCCGTTGAGGTCGGGCGGCGCGGCGCGCGCTTTGCCGCGCAGGCCGCCGAGCGGCGCCATGTGCTCATAGGCGATGCCGAACGGTGCCAGCGCCTCGGGCAGCGTGTCCTTGTTGAACTGCGGATTGGCGCGCGACTTCGGGATGGTCCTGACATCCGCGAGAAGCTCGATCTCGGCTTGCTGCAGCAGCGCAACGAACTCATCGAGGCTTCGGTTGGAATGTCCGATCGTGAAGAAGGGCAGGCTCACAGGCGGACTTTATTTCGGGATGAGCGTAAGCGCACCGCCTTTATGCGCCGCGAGTTGGTCGGTCTTGTCGCTCTTGATCTCATATTGCGGGTCGTCTTCCGTGGCGTGTCGCGTGTAGCCCTTGCGGATAAAGTTCTTGGTGTGGACGGCGACGATCGTGCCCGAAACGTAACCCGCTTCGGAATTCCAGCGCACATGATCGCCAATCTTGAACCGCTTCGTCATCGCCTAGTCCTCCGCAACATAGACCTCGCCGCCGAGCGCGCGGAATCTCTCGCTCATCTCCGCCATGCCTTGCTGACGTTCGGATTCGGTGAGGGCAGCAGCACCGGAAGGATCGTTCAGCCTCGCGGCGTAGTCGCGCACCTCGCGCGTGATTTCCATCGAGCAGAATTTCGGGCCGCACATCGAGCAGAAATGCGCGAGCTTATGCGCCTCCTTGGGCATGGTCTCGTCATGGTAGGCGCGCGCGGTGTCCGGATCGAGGGACAGGTTGAACTGATCCTCCCAGCGGAAGCCGAAGCGCGCCTCCGACAGCGCATTGTCGCGCGCGATCGCGGCGGGGTGGCCCTTGGCGAGGTCTGCCGCATGCGCGGCGATCTTGTAGGCGATCACGCCCGCCTTCACGTCGTCGCGGTTCGGCAGGCCGAGATGCTCCTTCGGCGTGACGTAGCAAAGCATCGCCGTGCCGAACCAGCCGATCATCGCCGCGCCGATCGCCGACGTGATGTGGTCGTAGGCGGGCGCGATGTCGGTGACCAGCGGCCCGAGCGTATAGAACGGCGCCTCGCCGCACGCTTCGAGCTGCTTCTCGACATTCACCTTGATCTTGTGCAGCGGCACATGGCCCGGCCCCTCGATCATCACCTGGCAGCCGTGGTCCCAAGCGATGCGGGTCAGCTCGCCCAGCGTCTCGAGCTCGGCGAACTGGGCGCGGTCGTTGGCGTCCGCGATGGAGCCCGGCCTGAGGCCGTCGCCGAGCGAGAACGACACGTCATAGCGGCGCATGATCTCGCAGATGTCCTCGAAGCGCTCGTAGAGGAAGCTCTCTTTATGATGCGCGAGGCACCACTTGGCCATGATCGAGCCGCCGCGCGAGACGATGCCGGTGACGCGGCCGGCGGTGAGATGGATGTAGCCGAGCCTGACGCCCGCATGGATCGTGAAATAGTCGACGCCCTGCTCGGCCTGCTCGATCAGCGTGTCCTTGTAGACCTCCCAGTCGAGCTTGACCGGATCGCCCTTCACCTTCTCCAGCGCCTGATAGATCGGCACCGTGCCGATCGGCACCGGCGCGTTCCGCAAAATCCATTCGCGCGTCGCGTGGATGTTGCGCCCCGTCGAGAGGTCCATCACCGTGTCTGCGCCCCAGCGGATGGCCCACACCATCTTCTCGACCTCCTCCTCGATCGACGAGGTGACGGCGGAGTTGCCGATATTGGCGTTGATCTTGGTGAGGAAGTTCCGGCCGATGATCATCGGCTCGGATTCGGGGTGGTTGATGTTCGCCGGGATGATGGCGCGGCCGCGCGCGACCTCGCTCCGCACGAATTCCGGCGTCACGAATGCGGGGAGCGAGGCGCCGAAGCTCTCACCGTCATCGAGTCGCGCTGCTGCGTCCTCCGCCGCACGCGCACGTCCGATGTTCTCGCGATGTGCGATGTACGCCATCTCCGGCGTGACGATGCCGGCGCGCGCCAGCTCGAGCTGCGTGACGGGCTGACCCGCCGCGCGGCGCGCTTCGATCCATTCCGCACGCAGAGGCGGTAGCCCCCGCTTCAGGTCGATGTGGGCGTCGGGATCGGTATAAGGGCCCGACGTGTCGTAGACGCGGAAAGACGCGCCATTGCTCAGCGCGATCTCGCGGAACGGGACCTTAAGGTCCCGCGCACTCTCCGGTGACGTATAGACCTTGCGCGAGCCTGGTAGAGGGTCGCGCGTCGCCTTGAGCCGCGCGGGCTTGTCGTGGACGTTCATGCGTATCTCCGAGACGCCCGCGGCGCGACATAGCCGAAATAGCCGAGCACGGCGGCAAGCAGCAGCACGATGACAGCGGCGCCCGGCACGAAGCCGCCCATCTCCAGGATCGGCGTCCAGAAGGCGGCGACTTGCTTCGGAAGCAACATCCAGGATGCGGAATCGACGATGCTGATCCAGCCGAGCAGCGTGAGGATCACGCGCCAGTCGAACGCCCACACATTATGAGTGAGCACGATGGCGAGGCCGCCGAGAACGCCGAGCACAGCGGCAAGATAGAGCAGTGCCGGCTGCTGCATGAAGTCTTTGGCCATCGAGAAATACTCCGCCGGGTCGATGAGCATGCTGATGCCGACCAGCGCAAGCACCGGACCGATCAGCTTGGCGAGAAAATACGAGGTCTGCATGGGCAGCTCCTTTCGACGCGCGCGTCAGCCGCGCGCCCGCGAACGCCCAATCCGGAAGAGCTGCTGAAAGGTTCCCATCCCTTCGCCGGCATGATCCGGATCAGGTTCAAAGGGTCTCCGCTCCGGTCCTCTATCGGGAGGACAGCAAACTCTCAGCCCCTCCCCGGGGCTCCCCTCGGAAAGGGCCAGTCTAGGCCGGAAAGGGCGGAACGCAAGCCGAACGGAACCGTACGCTTTCCTTGCAAAAACAAGGGAATCCTTGCGGCCAGCGCACAAGACGTTTAAGCCTCGCCATCATTCTGCCGTGCTTGACTTGAATTTGCCGTCCGGCACTGCCTTCTTGCGCCTTCCACGCAGCCACCGAGAGGATCCCCGTGAATCAGGACGCTTCGACTGCCAAGCGCCCACGCTCGCAGGAAGCGACCGCGAAAAAAATTCGCTGGATTGCGCTGGGTACCGTCCTGCTCGCGACCATCGGCGGCGTGCTGCTCTATTGGCGCTACGCCGAGCTCTATCCCTCGACCGACAATGCCTATACCGGCGCCAATGTGGTGCGCGTGGCCTCGCAGGTCGCGGGCCCCGTGGCGCGCATCTATGTCGTCGAGGACGATAAGGTCGCGGCCGGCGATCCGCTGTTCGACATCGACCCCGCGCTCTACGAGGCAGCCCTTCGCGGCGCGCGCGCGCAGTTCGATGCCGCCGCCAATGCCGCCGGCACCGCAGCCGATTCCCTCAAGGCCGCCGCCACCACGCTCGACGAGAAGCGCGCGGCGCTCGACGCCGCGATGAAGGCCTATCGCGAGGCGCGCGACGCGCAGAAGGAAGGCGCGCCGCCCTCCGAGCAGGTGACGGGCGCGCTGAAATCCTGGCACGAGGCGATGCAGGCCTTCAACGATGCCAAGGCCGCGTTCGCCGCGGCGCAGGACGAGCAGCTCACCGTCACCACGCCGACCGTGCAGCTCCGCGCCGCCGCCGCGCAGCTCGACAAGGCGACCCACGACCGGGTGCGGACCCATGTCACGGCGCCGACCGCCGGCTGGGTGTCGAGCGTGAGGCTCAGGCCCGGCACGGTCATCCAGGCCGGCACGCCCGCCTTCGCCATCATCGAGGACGGCAAATGGTGGGTCGACGCCAACTTCAAGGAGACCGATCTCGCCCGCATCAGGGCCGGCCAGCCGGCAACCATCCGCCTCGACATGTATCCGGGCACGACGCTCGACGGCGTGGTCGAGAGCATCAGCGCCGGCTCCGGCGCCGTGTTCTCCGTGCTGCCGCCAGAGAACGCGACCGGCAACTGGGTGAAGGTCACCCAGCGCTTCCCGGTGCGCATCAAGATCACGAGCGAACCTGATCCCGACAGGCCGCTCCGCATGGGCGCGACCGCAACGGTCAGGGTCGATACGACCGAAGGCGGGCAATGACCTCTCGGCAAGCCGGGGGCACGGGCGGCGGTCGTAAAGGATCGGGCGGCCGCGGACGGAAAGAACCCCCCAAGCCGCCGCCCCCACCGCCCCCCTCCGCTCCGGCATTTGCCGATCCGGAAACCGGGCGGGCGCCGATCGCCCTCGTCGTCGCCGTGGTGCTCACCGCGGTCCTCGAAGTGCTCGACATGACCATCGTCAATGTCGCGATCCCGCATATGCTCGGCGCGTTCGCCGCCACGCCCGACCAGATCACCTGGATCCTCACATCTTATATTGTCGCCGCCGCAGTGGTGATGCCGCTCACCGGCTATCTCTCGAACTGGCTCGGCCGGCGCCGCCTGCTGTTCCTCTCCATCTCAGGCTTCACCATCGCCTCGGCGCTCTGCGGCATGGCCTGGAACCTGGAAAGCATGGTGTTCTTCCGGCTGGCGCAAGGCGTGTTCGGCGCGCCGCTCGTGCCGCTCAGCCAGGGCATCATCCTCGATGCCTTCCCGCGCGAGAGGCATGGCCAGGCGCTCGCCATTTTCGGCCTCGGCATCATGGTCGCGCCGGTGATCGGCCCCTCGCTCGGCGGCTATCTCACCGAGGTCTATTCCTGGCGGATGGTGTTTTACATCAACATCCCGATCGGCGTCATCGCGCTGCTCCTGGCCATGGGGCACCTGCCCAAGCGGCCCATCAAGGACATCCAGACCGACTGGGTGGGCATGGCGCTGCTCGTGATCGCGGTCGGCGCGATCCAATATGTGCTCGATCAGGGCCACACGCGCGACTGGTTCAACTCGAAGGTCATCGTCGCCGGAACCATCATCGCCGCCTTCGCCAGCGCCGCCTTCTTCCTGCGCGGCTGGAACAAGTCCGACAACATCATCGATCTGTCGCTACTCAGGGACCGCAATTTCGTCGCGGGCACGCTCGCCATCACGGCCTACGGCATCAGCCTCTATGGCTGGATGGCGATCATGCCGCTGTTCAGTCAGCGCCTGCTCGGCTACCCCGCCGACGTCGCCGGAACGCTATTCATCCCGCGGGCAATCTTCAGCGCCATCACGCTCGCGATCACCGGCAGCATCCTCATCAAGATGTTCGACGCGCGCTGGCTGGTGGGCGCCGGGCTGGTGCTGACCGCGCTCGGCACCTTCCCGATGGCCTATTTCTCCCTCTATGTCGATTTCTGGGGGATCGCGACGCCGGGCATGATCTCGGGCGTAGGCTCGGGGCTCTTCTTCGTGCCGCTGACCGCGGTCGCCTTCGCCAGCATTCCCAACGCAAAATATGACGAGGCCGCCGGCATCTACGCGCTGATGCGCGGCATCGGCGGCTCGATCGGCATCGCCGTGGTGAGCTGGCTATTGGTGCGGCAGGCGCAGATCCACTTCAACGAGCTCACCTCGCACATCACCCCGTTCAATTGGGACGTCGTGCCTTATCTCGATGAGCGCGGGCTGACGCCGCAATCGCCGGAAGCCGGGCCGGCGCTCGTCTACGAGATCGCCCGCCAGGCGCAGATGCTCGCCTTCAACGACCTGTTCTGGTTCATCGCGGTGATCACGCTCTCGATCATCCCGCTACTGTTCCTGATGAAGAAGCCCGAGAAGGTCGCGCTGGTCCCGGCGCGCGCTTAAGCGTCAAGCGCCAGACACGAACGCCAGACATGGGATCGGCCCCGCTTGCGGTCCAAGCCGCGGGGCCGATGCAGGACTTCCGAGAAGCTTGAAACCTACCAGCAGGCCTTCGAGCCCGAGGTGCAGACGAACGGCGAAACCACGCCCGTCCAGCAGATCGTGTACATCCCGCCCGCGACGATGTCGGGCTTGACGAACAGCTCGTCGCGCACGCTGTCGCGCCAATAAGGCTGCGGCTTGGCGCGCATTGGCGTCATTGAGGGGGCGCCCAGCCGCTTTTGCGCGCGGTATTCGGCGATGGCTTGGGTCACGGCGTTCTGCGATCGCGAAACGGCCGTCTGCTGGTTCATGCCGTCGGCCGTGCCCGAAAATCCAAAGCAAGCGGCCCCGGCCGGCGCGGATAGCGCCAAGCTCAGCGCGCCTGCCACGGACGCCAAAGCCAACACACGCAAATACGACCTCATCGAACGCCTCCCTCATTGCCGAGTCGCGGTAACATTATCGCGTGCGCGGGCGCTTGCCAGCAGGTTTTGCTGACGCATCACTTGCCTTCCAACCGGCCTGTTACCTTTGTGCCACAGTCTGTCTACAATTTGCCGGGCGGTAAGCCGTCCGCTTCAAGCTGAACCGGCCGCCGGGAAAAGATGATGTCGAAACTTGTACTTGTGACCGGGGCGTCGAGCGGCATAGGCGAGGCGACCGCCAGGCTTTACGGCAGGCACGGCGCCAAGGTTCTGCTGCTTGCCCGCAACCCCGCGCGCCTCGACCGCGTGGCGGCGGCGATCGTCGCGGAAGGCGGCGCGTCTGCAACCTTTCCCCTCGACCTCGCCGATGCCCACGCCGTGGCAGAGGTGAGCGAGCGAATCGTGGGCGAGTACGGCACGCCCGACATCCTCATCAACAATGCCGGTGCCGGACGCTGGAAGAGCCCGCTCGACACCACGGCGGAAGAGGCGCGCGCCATGATCGACGTGCCTTACCTCGCCGCCTTCAACCTGACCCGCGCGGTCCTGCCGGGCATGATCGCCCGCAGGAGCGGCGCGATCGGCTGCATCACCTCGCCCGCCTCTTATCTCGTCTGGCCGAACGCCACCGCCTATATCGCCGCGCGCCACGCCATGCTCGGATTCACCGAGGCGCTGCGTGCCGACCTGAAGGACACCGGCGTGACCGTGACCCTGGTGGTGCTCGGCACGGTCGAGAGCCCCTATTGGGACAACAACCCCGGCAGCCGCGAGAATGTGCCGGTGCCGAATGCCTGGCTCGCGCCGGTCCTTTCGTCTGACGAAGCCGCGCAAGCGATCCGCGACGGTGTCGCCGCTGGCAAGCGGACCGTGTTCAAGCCGGGCATTCTCCGCGCGCTGGTCCTGCTCAATGCGATCGCGCCGCGCGCCGTGGCCAAGCAGCTCCGCCGCGCCATACCGAAACCGCACTAGAAGGCCGAAGGCCGCAGCCCGATCCGGCCCGGAAAAAGATATATTCTGGATATTGCTTTTTGGACGACGCCGGCTAATATGACTGTCATACTGGCCTTAAGACTGAGTCAGGCTTAAGCGGCCCAAGGCTCAGCGGCCCTTCCGCCGGCCGGCTCCCTCGGCCGGTGGGAGGGCGTTGGACAACGGCGATGATGCAGAAGATTCCCGCCGCGAACGTGAAGCTCAAGCGCGCTTACGACCCGCCCGCTAAGAGCGACGGCACGCGCATCCTGGTCGACCGGCTGTGGCCACGCGGCGTCTCCAAGGCGCACGCGGCCATCGACCAATGGATGAAGGAAATCGCGCCGAGCACGGACTTGCGCAAATGGTTCGGCCACGACCCTGCACGCTGGGCCGAGTTTCGCCGCCGCTACGCCGCGGAGGTGAAGGCGCAGCCCGCGCTTCTCGCCGAGCTGCGCGATCTGGCGCGCAAGGAGCCGATCACCCTCGTCTACGCCGCGCGCGACACGGAGCATAACGACGCCGTCGAGCTGCGCGACCTGATCCTCGGAGAATGAGCAGCGATGACCTATGTCGTCACCGAGAATTGCATCAAATGCAAATACATGGATTGCGTGGAGGTCTGCCCCGTTGACTGCTTCTACGAGGGCGAGAACATGCTCGTGATCCATCCCGACGAATGCATCGATTGCGGCGTGTGCGAGCCCGAATGCCCGGCGCAGGCGATCGTCCCGGACACCGGGCCGGGGCTCGAGAAATGGCTCGCGCTCAATGCCGAGTACGCGCAAGTCTGGCCGAACATCTCCGTGAAGGGCGATCCGCCGTCCGACGCGGCGGAGTTCGATGGGATGCCCGACAAGTTCGCGCGGTTCTTCTCGCCCAAGCCTGGCCAGGGCGACGGCGGCGAGCCTGCCGCAACGCCCGCGCCGCGCAACGGCCAGTCCGGCGAGAGCGCCCACAAGCCCTGACGCCAGGCCGGATGACAGGCGCGCTTGGCTGCGGCATGATGCGTGCGTGACCGCGCGCGCGATCCTGTTCGGCCTCTGCACCGCCCTGTTGGGCGCGCTTTTCGTTTCGCCGCCGGCTTTCGCCGAGACGCCCGGCATTCCCTACAAGGTCGGCATCCGCCAGGTCGAGTTCAAAGACGCCAAATACGGCGACCGCACGCTCGCGCTTGCCGTGTTCTATCCGGCCGATCTTGCCGGCAAGGGGCCGGTGCCGTTCACCCTGCCGTTCTATGTCGGGCTCGACCTCAACAAGGACGCGCCGCTTGCGGCTTCGGACAAGCCCTACCCGCTGGTGATGCTGAGCCACGGGCGCGGCTCGAACCCGCTGGTCTATGCCTGGCTCGCGCAGCTCCTGGCATCGCACGGCTATATCGTCGCCGGCCCCTATCACCACAGCGCCAACACCTATGACGCGACCATCGCCTATCTCGCCAACAAGCTCTGGCAGCGGCCGGTCGACATCTCGCTTCTGATCACGCACCTGCTCGACGATCCCGAATGGGGCAAGGCGATCGACCGTGAGAAGATCGGCGTCACCGGCCATTCGCAAGGCGGCTTCACCTCGCTCTGGGTCGGCGGCGCCAAGGTAAACCGCGATAAGTACCTCGCCTTCCAGCAGGGCTGGCACGGCAACAAGATGGTGCCGCAGCATCTGCGCGATGCGCTGCCACTCGATCCCACGCCAGCGCTCGACGTGGCTGACCCGCGCATCAAGGCGGTGTTCTCAATGGCGCCCGGCATCGTCAAGGCGTTCGGCATGGACGAGCCGGGGCTCGCCGCGCTCAAGGTGCCGACCTACATCACCGTCGGCGCGCGCGACACGCAGACGCCGCCCGCCGACAATGCCGCGTTCGCCGCCGCGCATATCCCTGGCGCCGAGCTTGTCATCATTCCGGGCAAAGTCGACCACGAGATCTTCACCAATGAATGCGACGAGGAAGGCCGAGACGAGTTCCCCGAAGCCTGCATCGACGCCGAGGGCGTCGACCGCGCCGCGATCCATAAGCAGGTCGGCGCCGCAGCGCTGAAATTTTTCGGCGCGCATCTGAAGGGTGTCGCTGCTCCCTGACATTGGGAGTGTCATGCCCGCGTAGGCGGGCACCCAGTGCGCGGCGACCTCTCCATGCTTTGCACTTCCCCCTCCGCTCGTCATGCCCGGCCTTGTGCCGGGCATCCACGATTGGGTCAGCGGCACGGAAAAAGTCGTGGATGGCCGGGTCAAGCCCGGCCATGACGAGGTGGTTGGGGAGAGGAAAACCCCAACCGGTGTCATGCCCGCGTAGGCGGGCACCCAGTACTCCTCGGAGTTGGTCGATTACTGGGTTGCCCGGTCAAACCGGGCAATGGCACGCGGTTGGTTGGGTGCAGTGCTAAGACGCGAGCTTCAGCTTCGCGTCGGCGGCCTTTGCGCCATCGAGTTGCATGGTGCGGGACTCGGCGGCAGGGCCGGCAAGCGCGCCGAATTTCTTGAGCAGCTTCTTCATGTACATGCGGAAGCGGTAGTGCTGGATCTCGAATTTGTGCCACGGCGTGTCCTGGTAGCGGATGCCGTGGCCGATATCCGGCGTGGCGCTCGCCTTCAGCTTACGGAACCAGTCGGCGCGCGCGGGGTCGGCGCCCTGCGCCGCGATGAAGCTCGCGATCAGCCGCGCCTGATAGTCGGCGAGCTGCCATACCCCGCCTTCGGCCGGCTCGAACAGCCCGACCACGAACAGGTCGTCGAGCTCGCGGTGGAAGGTATGGATGAACAGCTTCGAGCGCCCCTCTTCGTCGAGAACGTAAGACGGGTCCATGAACGGGAAGGTCACCCTGAATCCCGTGGCATAGACCAGCAGATCGATCTCCTCGCTCGTGCCATCGGTGAAGACGACGCGCTTGCCGTCGAGCCGCTCGATGCCGGGCTTCACGGCGATGCGGCCATGCACGACGTGATCGAGATAGGTGGTACAGGCGGTCGGATGCGCCTCGAACAGATCGTGGTCCGGCGCCGGCAACCCGTAGCGCCAATGCGGGCCGACCAGCACGCGCATGCCGAGCTTGTACAGCCCGCGCATCACCGAGCGCGGCAGCGGCCAGCGGCTGGTAAGATCGATGAAGCTGTCGGTCGGCTTGCCGAACACCATCTTCGGGAAGAAATAATAGGAGCGCCGCATCGAATGCACCGCGCCCGCGCCGTCGAGCGCCGCATCCGACAAGATATCGACCGCCGAATTGCCCGCGCCGACCACCAGCACGCGCTTAGCTCTCACCTGCTCCTTCGACTTCACATCATGCGAATGCAGGATCTCGCCGTCGAACGTGCCGGGATAGGTGGGCAGGTTCGGCTGCCAGTGATGGCCGTTGGCGACAACCAGCCCGGTATAAAGCCGCGGGGCACTCTCGCCTTCGAGCGTGACGCGCCAGCCCCCGCCCGCCTCGTCGCGCTCGGCCCGCGCCACCCGCGTGTTGAAGGTGATGCGCGGGTAGAGCCCGAACTCCTTGGCGTAGGCGCGGAGATAGCTTTGCGCCTGGCCGCAGCTCACATAATGCGGCCATTCCTCGGGGAAATTGAAACCCGGATAGCGCGACAGCTTCTTCGACGAATTGAGATAGGTCGAGCCGTAGACCGCATGCGGGCTCTCAGGGTTCCACAAGCCGCCGACATCGCCCTGCGCCTCGAAGCAATCGAAGGCAATGCCGCGCTCGGCGAAGATCTTAGCCACCGCAAGACCCGACGCGCCCGCGCCAACGATGCAATAACGATCCGCCACTTTTGCCTACTACCCCGCGACCGCAAGGCGCGGCGTAATGCCGCCCGGCCCGACCTAAGCACCGCATGCGGCGGGGTTCAACCATCCTTCTGCCGCATGCGGGCGCCCTCGTTGATCTGCATCAAGTCCCTTTCGGCCAGGGCGATTTTCCATACGTCAGCGACGTCATCGCCTCCCCTTCGCCTGGACTTTCGCGGCCCCACAGACGGATGGATTCGGCGCCGCTTTGCTTTATGGTCTGGCGCCCGGCAGGGGGATCCATGGATATCAAGCGCGACACAACCATCAAGAGCTGGGACGGGACCTGGACCTACCACCCGCGCGTGATCGCCACGCCGGAAAACGTCGAGGACATCGTCGAGATCTTGACCGACACGGTGCGCTTCCCCTCGCCCGTGCGGCCCGCCGGCTCTATGCACTCCACCGCGCGCATGAACGGCGACGACGGCGGCACCATGGTCGACATGAAGGCCATGAACCGCATCCTGCATTTCACCGACGACACGGTGACGGTCGAGGCTGGCGTGAACTATCTCACCGTCTCCAATGCGCTGAAGGAGCGCGGGCTGCAGTTCCACGTCACGACCGAGATCGGCAATGTGACGCTCGGCGCCATGGCGACCGCCGCCACTAAGGACAGCTCCTTCCCCGGCGGCAATGGGCAGATCAGCTCCTACGTCACCGCGGTCAGGCTGGTGACGCCCCAAGGTGAATTGCGCGAGCTCAACGAGCGCGACAACCCGAAGGAGATGCAGATCATCCGCTCGAGCTACGGCCTGTTCGGCATCATCTACGAGGTGACGATCAGGGTGCGGCCGACCACGGCGCTTGCCGTGCGCCACTACTCGCTGAGCCTCGACGCCTTCCGCCGTTATTTCCCGGTCTACAAGGCGCGCGGTTTCGCGGTGATGTACTACATCTTTCCCTATGCGCGCCGCGTGGTGGTCGAAGTCCGCAAGGATAATCCGGAGGTCGCGCCGAAATCGCGCAAGCGCTGGGCCTACCGCAACCGCTTCTGGCGCAAATACGGGCCGGCCGTCACCCTGTGGATTCGCCGGATGACCAAGAACGCGCGGCTCCGCGCGATGGCCGACACGCTGCACTTCTGGATTCTGCGCCAGGCGCTGGTGCTGTTCGTGCGCAGCGACCGCACCTGGCCGCACGCGCAGATCATCAACTATCCGCGCGAGCCCGGCGAGAACAAATATCTGTTCAGCATGTGGGCGTTCCGCGAGCCGGGCTTCTTCGACGTCCTGGAGGAATATTGCGATTTCTGCGCGGCCTATGAGAAGGCGACCGGATTCCGCTGCAACCTGCCGAGCGTCGGCTACGCCATCGCGCGCGACGTCGAGGCGCTGCTCTCCTATAGCTGGGAGGGCGCGACGCTCTCCATCGACCCGGCCTCGACCGGCGGGCCGGAATGGGAGGAGTTCCTGCGCCACTACAACGATTTCTGTAGCGAGCGCCGCGGCGTGCCGCTGCTCAACCAGACGCCGTTCCTGACCCGCGAGCAGGTGCGCAAGGCCTTCGGCGTGCGCTGGTCGCAATGGGGCGCGCTGCGCAAGCAGGCCGACCCCAAGGACCGCATGCTCGATTCTTATTTCCGGGATTTGCTGTCGTAGGGGGGGCAACGCTTTCGCGTTGCCCACGTGAACGCCTCTCCGATTGTCATTCCCGCGAAGGCGGAAACCCAGTAATCGGGGCCATCGCAGATTGGCTGCGGCCTCGATTACTGGGTTGCCCGGTCAAGCCGGGCAATGACAAGAATGGGTAGGTGGTTTACTCCCCCTACGACTGCAAATTCTTTACGAACCAGCGGATCAGCGGGAAAGAGACGGCGCGCGGGAGCGAGCGCACTGTCTTGAGGAACAGCGCGACCTCGGTCGGGAAGGCGATCTCGTAAGGCTTGCGCGGCAGCTTCGCCAAAATCTTGCGCGCGCATTTCTCGGCGCTCATCACGAACAGCTTCTTCTTCGGGTCGTAGGCGGCGTTGAGCGGCGTGTCGACGAAGCCGGGACTGACCAGCGTGAGATCGACGCCGGTGCCGTGCAGCTCGAGCTTCAGGCTTTCGGCGAGATTGATCACCGCCGCCTTGCTCGCGCCGTAGCTGCCGTTCTCCGGCCAACCGGAATAGCCGAACAGCGAGCCCATGATGGCGATATGCCCGGTCTTGCGCGCGAGCATCGCCGGCAGCACCGCGGCGAGCGCGTTGATCACGCCGTCGACATTGAGCGCCATGGATTTGTGGAAACCGTCGAGATCGATCGCGCGCAGGTCGAACGTCTTGTACATGCCGGTGCCGAGCAGCGCGAGGTCGATCGGCCCGAGCTCGACCTCGATCCGCGCGGCAATGTCCTTCAGCGCGGCGGCATCGAGCACGTCGGCCGGATAGGCCTTGATGCGGTCGCTCTGCGCGACCAGCGCGTTCAGCCGCTCGCTCGGCCGCGCCGTCGCGGCGATGGTCACGCCGCCGTCAGCTAGCATGCGCGCGACCTCGCCGCAGATCGCGCCGGACGCGCCGGTGATCCAGGCGACTTTCCAGGGATATTTCGTTTCGGCCACTCTCTTCACCCGGCTGTTTTGTCATGCCCGCGAAGACGGGCATCCAGTAACCATCAAACTCCGGGAATACTGGATTGCCCGGTCAAGCCGGGCAATGACAATCGGAGCTGAAAGCGAAACCTCAATCCACGAACGGGTCGTGCACGAGGATGGTGTCCTCGCGCTTCGGGCTGGTCGAGAGCAGCGCCACCGGCGCGCCGATCAGCTCCTCCAGCCGCCGCACATATTTGATGCAGGCCGCGGGAAGCTCAGCCCAGCTCCGCGCGCCTCGCGTCGAAGAGGTCCAGCCTTCCATCGTCTCGTAGATCGGCTCGACGCGCGCCTGCGCGGCCTGCGCCGCCGGCAGATGCTCGATGCGCTTCCCGTCGAGCTGGTAGCCGACGCAGATCTTGAGCTCGGGCAGCTCGTCGAGCACGTCGAGCTTGGTGAGCGCGATGCCGTTAATGCCGGCCACCTTCCGCGTCTGGCGCACAAGGCAGGCATCGAACCAGCCGCAGCGCCGCGCGCGGCCCGTGACCGTGCCGAACTCGGCGCCGCGCTCGCCGATCAGCTTGCCCGTCGCGTCATTGAGCTCGGTGGGAAACGGTCCCTCCCCCACCCGCGTGGTGTAGGCCTTGGTGATGCCGAGCACGTAGTTGAGCGCGCCCGGCCCGATGCCCGATCCGGTCGCGGCCTGTGCCGCCACCGTGTTCGACGAGGTGACGAACGGATAGGTGCCGTGGTCGATGTCGAGCAGCGCGCCTTGCGCGCCCTCGAACAAGATGCGCTTGCCCTGGCGGCGCTTCTGGTCGAGCAGCGCCCACACCGTATCGACGTAAGGCAGGATCTTCGGCGCGATCGAGGTGAGCTGGTCGCACAATTCGTCCGCCGAGATCTCCGGCTCGCCGAGCCCGCGGCGCAGCGGATTGTGGTGCGCCAGGATGCGCTCGATCTTCGGCTTGAGGCTCGGCAGGTCCTGCAAATCCATGACGCGCACGGCGCGGCGCCCGACCTTGTCCTCGTAGGCCGGGCCGATGCCGCGCTTGGTGGTTCCAATGCGGCCATCCCCCGCGGCGGCTTCACGAAGCGAGTCGAGCTCGCGGTGGAGTGGCAGGATCAGCGTCGCGTTCTCGGCGATGCGGAGATTGTCGCGGGAAATCTCGACGCCGAGCGCCTCGACGCGCGCGATCTCGTCGGCCAGCGCCCAGGGATCGACCACCACGCCGTTGCCGATCACCGAGAGCTTGCCCTTGCGCACCACGCCCGAGGGCAGCAGCGAGAGCTTGTAGGTGGTGCCGTCGACCACCAGCGTGTGGCCGGCATTGTGCCCGCCCTGGAAGCGCACGATGACGTCGGCACGCTCGGACAGCCAATCGACGATCTTGCCCTTGCCTTCGTCGCCCCATTGGGAGCCGACGACCACGACATTGGCCACGATGAAAATCCTTCCGGGTTCGGACGCAGAAACGGCCCCGCGGAAAGGCAGGGCCGTGTCACCTTATAGCGTGGGCTTGCGGGGGAAGCGAGCATTAGGCGCGCCATCGGGCAGGGACGAATTCCCTCCCCCCTTGAGGGGGAGGGTTAGGGAGGGGGGCTCGGCTAAAGACGTGAGGCCACCACCCCTCACCCTTCCCGCCATGCGACTTGCGCGCGATTGATGCGCTATCGCTTCGCTACTTGAGCGCCCTGCGCGCGCGCAAGATCGCGGCGGAAAGCCCTCTCCCTCAAGGGGAGAGGGGAATAGCAGGAGCGCCACCGCTTTGTTGACCTCCCCATAGGGGAGAGGTGTTCTAAGCCGCCTTGGCGAAAGTGCGCCGCGTCTCGGCGAAGGCGTAGTCGAGCCACGGCAGGAGCGCCTCGAGGTCGGCCTTCTCGAGGGTCGCCCCGGTCCAGATGCGCAAGCCAGGAGGCGCGTCGCGATAAGAGGCGATGTCCTTGGCGACGTTCTCGCGGTCGAGCAGATCGGCCATGGCGCGCGGGAAGCCGTTGCGCAGGTCGGGCGGGAGCGCGAGCACGTCCGGATCGGCGAGCTTGAGGCAGATCGAGGTGTTGGAGCGCGTCTCCGGCACGCGCGCGAGGAAATCGATCCATGGCGTGCGCTCGACCCAGGCGCCGATCGTGCCGGCATTGGCGTCGGACCGCGCCATGGTGCCCTTGAGGCCGCCGACGCTCTCCGCCCAGTCGAGCGCGGCGAGATAGTCTTCGAGGCAGAGCATCGACGGCGTATTGATGGTCGCACCCTCGAACAGATCCTCCATCAATTTGCCGCCGCGCGTCATGCGGAAGAGCTTCGGCACCGGCCAGGGCGGCGTGTAACTCAGGAGCCGCTCGACTGCGCGCGGGCTGAGGATCAGGATGCCGTGCTGCGCCTCGCCGCCGAGCACCTTCTGCCAGGAGAAGGTCGTGACATCGAGCTTCGTCCAGTCGATCGCTTGCGCGAACACGGCGGAGGTCGCATCGCAAATGGTGAGACCCTTGCGGTCTGCGGCGATCCAATCGGCGTTCGGCACGCGCACGCCTGACGTGGTGCCGTTCCAAGCGAACACCACGTCGCGCTCGAAATCGACCTGGGCGAGATCCGGCAGGTCGCCGTAAGGCGCAAGCAGCGCGCGCGTGTCATCGAGCTTGAGCTGCTCGAGAATGTCGACGACCCATTCGCGGCTGAACGCTTCCCAGGCAAGCACGTCCACCCCGCGCGGACCGAGCATCGTCCAGAGCGCCATCTCGACTGCGCCCGTGTCGGAGGCCGGCACGATAGCCACGCGATAGTCCGCCGGAAGCTCGAGCAGCTCCCGCGTACGCGCGATCGCCAGCGCAAGCCGCGCCTGCGTCTCGGGCTGACGATGGTTGCGGCCGAGCAGCGCGCCGGAGAGCCGATCGAGCGACCAGCCCGGAGGCTTGGTGCAGGGCCCGCACGAGAAGCGCGGATTGTTCGGGCGCACCGCCGGTTTTGCGATGGTCGTCACCGCAATCTCCCCATGCTGTTACGGGGGCGCCCCTGCCGTGGAAGCCGCCCCCGGTAAACGGCTGCCCTTAGCCCGGCTCCGATGAGGGCGTCAAGTGGCGGGCGGTTCGCGCTAGATGAGACTAGTGGGAAGTGGAAAACGGCACTGCGCGAAAACCTCCCTCCCGTGGGGCGGTCCGAGGCCGCTTCGCGGCGTCGGGGTGGGGGACAGTTCTGAAGCGCGAGGGATACTCACCCCACCCGACGCGCGCTAGAGCGCGCGACTCCCTCCCCATCAAGGGGAGGGTTAAGGCCGTGCCGGTTGAGGGTCGAATACCGCACTCCCTCACCCACGGGAGGGAAATAAAAAGCCGCCCGTCGGAGCGACGGGCGGCAGTTGGGAGTGTCCTGTGGGGACGGGCTACTTGTAAGAGATGGGCATCGGTGCCGCGGCGGGCGCGTGTCCGAGCTTCCAGCGCACGCCGAGCATCACGTCATGCGAGGTGATGTCGTTGATGTGCACCGGCGCGCCGTTCACGAACGAACCGTCGTAGGCCATGAAATTCCCGCTCCGCGCATCGCCGAGATCGGTGTAGCGATAGGACAGGTCGAGGGTCAGGCCGGGCGTCACGTCATAGGCCAAGCCGCCATAGACCGCCCAGGCGAAATCCGTCTCGGTGTGATTGCTGGCGAAGGCGACGCCGCCGTTCGGCACGTTCACGTCCTTCATGCCACGCACGGAGTTGGAGGCGAAGCCGATACCGC
This sequence comes from uncultured Methyloceanibacter sp., assembly GCA_964634195.1. GTDB lineage: Bacteria > Pseudomonadota > Alphaproteobacteria > Rhizobiales > Methyloligellaceae > Methyloceanibacter. The sequence continues at coordinate 122,442 of CAZWIO010000010.1, forward strand.
CACCGACATAGGGCGTGACGCACCAATAGGTGCCGAGGTCGAAATAGACGTTGGCGAGACCGACCCAGCTCTCGATGTCGGCGGTGTATTCGTTGGTGCCGGGCAGGAAGGTGCCGTCCTCCCAGTTGCTGTCGATGTCGAACGTGCCGTTGCCGCCTGGATAGCGGTCGTGGCCGAAGAAGGCAGCGCGGCCGCGATATTCACCGGTGAGGTCGAAGCGGAGCCAGGTGTTCCACTGGTAGCCGATGCCAAGGCCGAACAGCGCGGAGTTCTTGATGTCCTTGTGGAAGACCTGGAAGTCGTTGAACTCCATTTCCTCGAACCACAGGTTGCCCACGCTCGGATTGGCCGCGCCGACGAAGCCCTTCAGGTAGATCGGGCCGCTGCACGTGGCGCAGACCGGCTCAACGATGGGAGGCGGAGGCGGAAGGTCGAGGCCTTCGGCAGAGGCGATTGCCGTCTGACCCAGCAAAACCGCCAGGCCGATGATGATTGACCGAGTCTGTCCCATCGCTGTCCCCTCTTTGACTGCAGCCGCCGCTGGCCTAAGGCCGGATTCGCGGCTGTTTCATTTCGGGACTATGGGTCGGGAATGGTTAACGGAGTGCTAACCGGCGTTCCGGCGCGAAACAAAATCGTGACAAATATGCCACAGTCCAGGCCGAAATTCGTATGGCCGGAGCTGGAGATCAGGGATCGGGGCGCACCTCCCAACCATTGTCATTGCCCGGCTTGACCCGGCTGCGCCGGCCGAAGCTTCTTGAGTACGTCGTACTGATGCCGAGCTTCGCCGGGCGGAGGCCGGACAACCCAGTAATCAGGGCGTGCCAGATGATCCACCGCTTCGGCTACTGGTTGCCCGCCTGCGCGGGCATGACACCGGAGAGGCATCGCGACCCGACGAGGTTGCTCGTCTCCACGGGCGGCAGGGGACAATCCCAAACCCCCAGCATGGCTGGGCCGAGCCAGTTCGGACAGAGTAGGTGCGGCCCTAAGCCGCGGCGTCGGTGAGGGCGTGGACGATCTCCGAGACGACGGTCTTCACCAGCCGCTCGTCGTCGCCCTCGGCCATCACCCGGATTACCGGCTCGGTCCCCGACGGCCTGATCACCAGGCGCCCGGTCTTGCCGAGCCGCGACTTGCCGTCGGAGATCGCCCGCTGCACGCCGACATTGTCGAGCGGCTGGCCGCCGTTCTTGTAGCGGACATTCTGCAGGATCTGCGGCAGCGGCTCGAAGCGGTTGCAGATCTCGCTCACCGGCTTGCCACTCTGCGCCACCACGGCGAGAAGCTGCAGCGCCGTGACGAGGCCGTCGCCCGTGGTCGAGAAGTCGGACAGCACGATATGGCCCGACTGCTCGCCGCCGACATTGTAGCCGTGGCGGCGCATATGCTCGACCACGTAGCGGTCGCCGACCGGCGTGCGCGCGAGCCCGAGCCCCAGGCCTTCGAGATAGCGCTCGAGCCCGAGATTGGACATGACCGTGGCGACGATGCCGCCGCCGGCGAGCCGCCCGCGCATCAGCCACGACTCGGCGATCACCGCCATGAGCTGATCGCCGTCGATGATGTTGCCCTTCTCGTCCACGATCACCACGCGGTCCGCGTCGCCGTCGAGCGCGATGCCGATATCAGCGCGCACCTCGCTGACCTTGCGGATTAGATCCTCTGGCGCGGTCGAGCCGCAATCCTTATTGATATTCAGACCGTTAGGATCGACGCCGATCTTGATGACCTCGGCACCCAGCTCCCAGAGCGCTTCGGGCGCGACCTTGTAGCCCGCGCCGTTCGCGCAATCGATCACCACGCGGATACCGTCGAAGCGGATGTTCTTGGGCAGCGTGCGCTTGGCGAACTCCACATAGCGCTCGCGCGCGCTGTCGATACGCGTCGCGCGGCCGATCTTCTCTGACGGGGCCAGAAGCTCGGTCGTGTCGCCTTCCATCAGCGCCTCGATCTCGGTCTCAGTCTCGTCGGACAGCTTGTAGCCGTCGGGGCCGAACAGCTTGATGCCGTTGTCGACATACGGATTGTGCGAGGCCGAGATCATCACGCCGAGATCGGCGCGGAGCGAGCGCGTCAGCATGGCGACGGCCGGCGTCGGCATCGGCCCGAGCTGGAACACGTCCATGCCCACGGCAGTGAAGCCCGAGACGAGCGCGGATTCGATCATATAGCCCGACAGCCGCGTATCCTTGCCGATCACGACGCGGTGCCGGTACGAGCCCTTGGTGAAGAGATGGCCGGCGGCCATGCCGACCCGGAGCGCCGCTTCCGAGGTCATCGGAAAGGCGTTGGCGCTGCCACGGATCCCGTCCGTGCCGAAATATTTGCGAGCCATGTCGAGGCCCCCCGTATCTTCCCCCTGCTGCGCCGGGCTCATAGGCTGGCTGGACCGGCGCGCCGCGGGATTATGCCCCTTTGCCATAGCACCTTCATCTTCAAAAACTGTAAGCGAAAATTACACCAGGCGGTTGTGCGGCGCTTGGTAAATTGGCGTTAATTTTCAACGCCGAACACGCTCGCGCGCCACACGGCAAGGGCCTGGCGGGTGCCAGCCACGTCATGCACCCTGAGCATCTGGACGCCCTGCGCCGCGGAGACGAGCGCGGCGGCATGCGAGCCCGGCTCCCGCGAGCGCGGGTCCTTGCCCTGGCCGAGCCCGCCGATGAAGCGCTTGCGCGAGGCACCGACCAGGAGCGGCACGCCGAGCCCGTGGAACAGGCTGAGGCTCGCGAGCAGCTTGAGGTTATGCGCGAGGTTTTTGCCGAAGCCGAGGCCGGGGTCGGCGGCGATGCGCGCCAAGGGCACGCCGGCAGCGCGGGCCGCTTCGATACGCGCTTCGAGATAGTCGAACACCTCCAGCACCACGTCGTCGTAGCGCGGATCGTCCTGCATGGTCTTGGGCTCGCCTTGCGCATGCATCAGCACAAGGGCGAGCTTCGCCTTCACCGCCACCTCGAGGATCGGCGGATCGTAGGTGAGCGCGGAGACGTCATTCAGGATCGTGGCCCCCGCCTTGGCCGCCGCCTTCGCCACCGAGGCCTTGCGCGTGTCGATGGAAACGGCCGCGTCGATGCCTTTGAGGCCCCTGATCACCGGGACGATACGGTCGAGCTCTTCCGCCTGGTCAACCGTGTCGGAGCCCGGCCGCGTGGACTCCCCGCCGATATCGACGATGGCCGCGCCCGCGGTGGCGAGCTCGGCGGCGTGCGCGACGGCGCCGCCGGTCGTGTCATAGAGGCCGCCGTCCGAGAAGCTGTCAGGCGTGACGTTGACGATGCCCATCAGCACCGGCGCGTCGAGCTTGAGGCCGGCGAAAGGCGGCCGCTTCGCGGTCGTGCGCTTGAGTAGCGCCTTGAGCGCGGCGTCGCGCGATCCCTTGAGCGCGCTCGCCGTAAGCAGCCGCCGCGTGCTCTTGCGCGGCGTCCCTTCGATCAGCACCGCGGTGGTAAAGGCGATGGGCCCACCGGCCAGCGGCACGGCCAGCCCTTCGGCGACAGCGGCTTCCGCAGGCGGGCCGTAGAGGAACCCGATGGGCCGGAGATAGAGCTTGGCGTCTGACATGGGCTCAGGACTTAGCACGCGGGTTCGTTGCGCTAGAGCACTATCCCACGAATTGTCATCGCCCGGCTTGACCCGGCTGCGCCGGCCGAAGCCTCTGGCAGCGCACCGGGATGCCTTGCTACGCCGGGCGAAGGCCGGGCGACCCAGTAAACACCGCCGAGCCTGTTTGGTCAGGACACCGACTACTGGGTGCCCGCCTACGCGGGCATGACACTGAAAGGCAGCGAGAGCACTGGTAGGCGCGGCTGCGCGCTAGCGCGGCAGGTCGGTCTTGCCCATCAGGAACTTGTCTATGGCCGACGCCGCCTGGCGTCCCTCGCGGATCGCCCAGACCACGAGCGACTGGCCGCGCCGCATGTCGCCCGCGGCGAACACCTTGCCGCGCGAGGTGCGGTAGTCGAGCTCGTTCGCCTTGACGTTGCCGCGCGGGTCGAGCTCGACCCTGAGCTCCTCGATCATGCCGGGCTTCACCGGATGCAGGAAACCCATGGCGAGCAGCACGAGATCGGCGGGAATCTGGAACTCCGTGCCGGGCATCTGCTTCATCTGCGCGTCGAGGCGGATGCATTCGAGCGCGGTGACCTGCCCGCCCTCGCCGATGAAGCGCACCGTCGCCACGCTGAAATCGCGCGCGGCCCCCTCGGCCTGGCTCGACGAGGTACGGAACTTGAGCGGCCAATGCGGCCAGGTGAGCGCCTTGTTTTCCTTCTCGGGCGGCTGCGGCAAAATTTCGAGCTGCGTCACCGAGACCGCGCCCTGGCGGAACGACGTGCCGATGCAGTCCGATCCGGTGTCGCCGCCGCCGATCACCACCACCTGCTTGCCCGTGGCGAGAATCTCCTCGACATCGCCGAGCGGCTCGCCGGAGACGCGGCGGTTCTGCTGCTTGAGGAAATCCATGGCGAAATGCACGCCGGCAAACTCGCGGCCCGGCACTTCGAGGTCGCGCGGCTGCTCGGAACCGCCGGCGAGCAGCACCGCATCGTGCTCGCGCTCGAGCTTCCGGACCGACACGTCTTTGCCGACGGTGACGTTGCAATGGAAGGTGACGCCTTCCGCCTCCATCTGCGCCACGCGCCGCTCGACGATATATTTCTCCATCTTGAAGTCGGGAATGCCGTAGCGGAGCAGACCGCCGGGCTGCGCGTGCTTCTCGTAGACATGCACGTCGTGGCCGGCGCGCGCGAGCTGCTGCGCGGCCGCAAGCCCCGCAGGCCCCGAGCCCACGATGGCAACGCGCTTACCGGTCTTGCGTTCAGGCGGCAGCGGCTGGATCCAGCCTTCGGCGAAGGCCTTGTCGGCGATCGCGCATTCGATGGACTTGATGGTCACCGGCACGTCGAAGATGTTGAGCGTGCAGGCGGCCTCGCACGGCGCCGGGCAGATGCGGCCCGTCACCTCGGGGAAATTGTTGGTCGAATGCAGGTTCTTCGCCGCGTCCGACCAGTCGGCGTGATAGACGAGGTCGTTCCAGTCCGGGATCTGGTTGTTCACCGGGCAGCCGGTGTGACAATACGGGATGCCGCAATCCATGCAGCGCGCGGCCTGGTGCGCGATCTCCGCCTCGCCCGGCGGGATGACGAACTCGCGGTAATGGCGGATGCGGTCGGCGGCCGGCTCGTAGCTCCGGTCCTGCCGCTCGATCTCCAAGAAGCCCGTGATCTTGCCCATCAAAGTCACGCTCGCCCAGTCCTTCGCCCAGCTTTCGGGCGTGCCATCATCGAAACACGAAAGCACCTATCATCAAAGAAATTCTGCAACAGATGCAACGGGCTCCCTGCTCCCCCCTTGAGGGGGAGCACGCGCGCCGACTTTGGCGCGCGGAGGGGGGTAAACCCTTCAGCGAGTCTCTGCGACAGACCCTCCTCCCTAGCCCTCCCCCTCAAGGGGGGAGGGGAGAGCAGGCTTTGGTCGCAGTGTCCAAATTTCGTCTCGCGCATGCTGTCTCGGTCGGCGGACCGCGGGTAAGCGCCGCCTCGTTCCTTTGCTGAAGACTATTTGCCGTTCCCGGCGCGCAAGCCGATCTCGATCTCGCCGAGGCCGGTCTTGTCGGCGAGCTGCGCCTTGGCCATCTCCTCGAGCGCGCGGCGGTATTCGACCGGCATCACCTTGACGAATTTCGGCAGGTAGTTCGCCCAATCGTCGAGGATCGCGCGGGCCCGCGCCGAGCCCGTATAATGGAGATGGTTCTCGATGAGCTGATGCAGCCGCTCCTCGTCGAAGCGCGTCATGTCGGTGACGTCGACAAGGCCATGGCTTTCGAGGTCGCCGGACTGATGGCGGCTCCGCTCCATGACCTGGTTCTCGCTCGGCACCGGCTCGAGATCGACCATCGCCATGTTGCAGCGGCGCTCGAAGTCGCCCGCCTCGTCCAGCACATAGGCGATACCGCCCGACATGCCGGCCGCGAAGTTGCGACCCGTCGGCCCGATCACCACCACCACGCCGCCGGTCATATATTCGCAGCCGTGATCACCGGTGCCTTCGACCACGGCGATGGCGCCGGAATTGCGCACGGCGAAGCGTTCGCCGGCAACGCCGCGAAAATAGCACTCGCCGGCGATGGCGCCATACAGCACCGTGTTGCCGACGATGATCGACTGCTCAGGCACGATGCCGGAGTCTTCCGGCGGGCGCACGATGATGCGCCCGCCCGACAGGCCCTTGCCGACATAGTCGTTGCCTTCGCCGACCAGGTCGAGCGTGACGCCATGTGCGAGCCAGGCGCCGAAGCTCTGTCCGGCCGAGCCCTTGAGCCGCACCCAGATCGTGTCGTCGGGCAGCCCCGCATGCCCGTAGCGCTTGGCGATCTCGCCGGACAGCATCGCGCCCGTGGTGCGGTTCACGCTCTTGATCGGCAGGTCGAGCTTGACTGGCTTCCTCTCGTCGAGCGCCGCGCCGCACAGCGCGATCAGCCTGCGGTCGAGCACCTTGTCGAGCTGATGGTCCTGCCGCTCGGCGTTGTAGATCGCGACCTCCGGCGGCACCTCGGGCTTGTGGAACAGCTTGGTGAAGTCGAGCCCCTTGGCCTTCCAGTGGTCGATGGCCTGGCTCTTGTCCAGGATCTCGGTCTTGCCGATCATCTCGGCGAAGCTCCTGAAGCCGAGTGCTGCCATGTACTCGCGCACCTCTTCGGCGACGAAGAAGAAATAATTGATCACGTGCTCGGGCTTGCCCTGGAAGCGCGCGCGGAGCACCGGGTCTTGGGTGGCGACGCCGACCGGGCAGGTGTTGAGATGGCATTTGCGCATCATGATGCAGCCCGCGGCGATCAACGGCGCCGTGGAGAAACCGAACTCATCGGCGCCGAGCAGCGCGCCCACCACCACGTCGCGACCGGTGCGGATGCCGCCATCGACCTGGACGGCGATGCGGCCGCGCAGACGGTTCAGCACCAGAGTCTGCTGCGTCTCAGCGAGCCCGATCTCCCAGGGCGAACCGGCATGCTTGATCGAGGTGAGCGGCGACGCGCCGGTGCCGCCCTCGAAGCCGGCGATGGTGACATGGTCCGCGCGCGCCTTCGACACACCTGCTGCGACCGTGCCGACGCCGACCTCGCTCACTAGTTTCACGCTGACATCCGCCTCGGGGTTGACGTTCTTCAGGTCGTAGATCAGCTGCGCCAGATCCTCGATCGAATAGATGTCGTGATGCGGCGGCGGCGAGATCAGCCCAACGCCCGGCGTCGAGTGGCGCACCTTGGCGATGGTCGCATCGACCTTGTGGCCGGGCAGCTGTCCGCCCTCGCCGGGCTTAGCACCTTGCGCCATCTTAATCTGCATCATGTCGGAATTGACGAGATATTCCGTCGTCACGCCGAACCGGCCCGACGCCACCTGCTTGATCTTCGAGCGCATCGAGTCGCCGTTCGACATCGGTTTGAAGCGGTCGGCTTCCTCGCCGCCCTCGCCCGTGTTCGACTTGCCGCCGATGCGGTTCATGGCGATGGCGAGCGTGGTATGCGCCTCGCGGCTGATCGAACCGAACGACATGGCCCCGGTCGCGAAACGCTTCACGATCTCCTTCGCGGGCTCAACCTCGTCGAGCGGGATCGGCGCACGCCCCAGCTCCTCCGCGCTCTTGATGCGGAACATGCCGCGCAAGGTGAGAAGCTGCTCGGTCTGCTCGTTGATCTGCTTGGCGAAGGACCGGTACTTCTCTGGCAAATTGCCGCGCACCGCGTGCTGCAGATCGGCGACCACGTTCGGCCGCCACATATGCGTCTCGCCGCGGATGCGATAGGCATACTCGCCGCCGACCTCGAGCGCCTCGCGCAACACCGGCGCGTCGGAGAAAGCGAGCCTGTGCCGCTCGATGGTCTCGCGCGCGATCTCCTCGAGACCCACGCCCTCGACCTGCGTATGCGTGCCGGTGAAATATTTCGCGACGAAATCCGAGCGCAAGCCCACCGCGTCGAAGATCTGCGCGCCGCAATAGGACTGATAGGTGGAGATGCCCATCTTTGACATCACCTTGAGCAGACCCTTGTCGACCGCCTTGATGAAGCGCTTCACCGCCTCCTCTGGCGTGAGCTCCTCGTCGAGCTCCGGCAGCATCGCCTCGATGGTCTCGAAGGCGAGATAGGGATTGATCGCCTCGGCGCCATAGCCCGCGAGCGTCGCGAACTGATGCACCTCATGCGCCTCGCCGGTCTCGACCACGAGCCCGACCGAGGTGCGAAGCCCTCGCCGGATCAGATGATGATGCACCGCGCTCGTCGCAAGCAACGAGGGGATCGGCGCGCGATCCGGCCCCGCCGCGCGGTCTGACAGGATGATGATGTTCTCGCCCGCGCGCACGGCTTCCTCGGCGCGCTTGCAGAGTGCATCGAGAGCAGGGCCCATGCCGGCCGCGCCCTTCTCGGCGGCATAGGTAATGTCGAGCGTCACGGTGCGGAACTGGTTGTCGGGGACGTCGCCGATGGCCCGGATGCGCTCCAGATTGTCGTTGGTCAGGATCGGATGCGCCGCCTCGAGCCGCTTCTGCTTCGAGGTGCCTTCGAGGTCGAGCAGGTTCGGCCGCGGCCCGATGAAGGTCACGAGCGACATCACCAGCTCCTCGCGGATCGGGTCGATCGGCGGGTTGGTCACCTGTGCGAAGTTCTGCTTGAAGTAGGTGTGCAGCAGCTTCGGC
>CAZWIO010000011.1:0-97164 GCA_964634195.1 uncultured Methyloceanibacter sp.
AGACTCAGTGAAATTGAATTCCCCGTGAAGATGCGGGGTTCCTGCGGTTAGACGGAAAGACCCCGTGAACCTTTACTATAGCTTTGCACTGGTATTCGTGGTGGCATGTGTAGGATAGGTGGGAGACTTTGATCCGGGGGCGCCAGTTCCCGGGGAGTCAACCTTGAAATACCACCCTTGTGATCATGGATATCTAACCGCGGCCCGTCATCCGGGTCCGGGACAGTGCATGGTGGGTAGTTTGACTGGGGCGGTCGCCTCCCAAAGAGTAACGGAGGCGCGCGATGGTGGGCTCAGGTTGGTCGGAAATCAACCGTCGAGTGCAATGGCATAAGCCCGCCTGACTGCGAGACTGACAAGTCGAGCAGAGACGAAAGTCGGCCATAGTGATCCGGTGGTCCCGCGTGGAAGGGCCATCGCTCAACGGATAAAAGGTACTCCGGGGATAACAGGCTGATGATGCCCAAGAGTCCATATCGACGGCATCGTTTGGCACCTCGATGTCGGCTCATCACATCCTGGGGCTGGAGCAGGTCCCAAGGGTTCGGCTGTTCGCCGATTAAAGTGGTACGTGAGCTGGGTTTAGAACGTCGTGAGACAGTTCGGTCCCTATCTGCCGCAGGTGTAGGAGAATTGAGAGGATCTGTCCCTAGTACGAGAGGACCGGGATGGACGCACCTCTAGTGGACCTGTTGTCACGCCAGTGGCACAGCAGGGTAGCCAAGTGCGGACGGGATAACCGCTGAAAGCATCTAAGCGGGAAGCCTACCTCGAAACGAGTTCTCCCTTGAGAGCCGTGGAAGACCACCACGTTGATAGGCTGGGTGTGGAAGCGCAGCAATGCGTGAAGCTAACCAGTACTAATCGCTCGATCGGCTTGATTGCTCTCATTGTCAGTGCCCATCATCATTGTCGCGCTATCGGCCTCCGGCCTATTTGAGCGCGTCGATGGGTGTTGAGACCAGATTTCAAACTGTCCTTTGCTGGCCTGGTGATTCTGGCGGAGCGTGCACACCCGATCCCATCCCGAACTCGGCCGTGAAAAGCTCCAGCGCCGATGGTACTGTGTCTTAAGGCACGGGAGAGTAGGTCGTCGCCAGGCTTGCCAAGGACAGTTTGAGATGCGCTACCGCGCTTCGCGCTACTTGAGCGCAGGCGCTTGAGCGCGATTTGATTTGCGCTGTCGCTCTCTGGGCGACTTGAGCGCAATAAGGCCCATCAGAGCCTCATCGAGATCTCGCGCGCGAGCGCGTTTCCCCTCTTTCACGAGTTGGTTTTGCGCCACGAACGCAAGAGCCGCCGGCGGACGTTTGTCCTCGGCGGCTTTTTTTGCGTCTAGAGTGTTGTCTTCGCGCTCAAGTAGGCCAGAGGCCGATAGCGCGCATAAAACTGTATCGCGCTCAAGTAGGCCAGAGGCCGATAGCGCGAAACTAAATACGCTCAAGTAGCCCGGAGGGCGGTAGCGCGAATTAAAACTACGAAGGGGACTTATCCGAATGACCAAACGCATCATCCTGAGGGTCGGCGAGAGCCTCGTCGCCGGCGGACCGCCGAACACTGCTGCCGAGCCCGAAGTGGCGATCGGCGAGCTGGACGGCCCGTTCGGCACCGCCTTCGCAAATCTGCTCGGCGATCAGGTCGTCGGGCATACGCGCGTGCTGGCGCTGCTCAATACCGACGTGATGGTGCGGCCGCCGACGCTCTGCGTCAGCAAGGTCACCGCCCGCGACTCGCGCTACACCAATATCCTGATGGGCACCGTCCAATACGCCACGGCCATGGGCGTGCTCGACAGCGTGCGTTCCGGCGATATCCCCAAGGACAAGACCGATGAGCTCGGCATCATCGTCTCGATCTGGCTCAATCCGAACATCGTCAACGAGCGCGATCTCGATCACAAGGCGCTGTTCGACATCCACCGCAAGGCGACCGCGCTCGCCATCCACAAGGCGATGCGGTTCGAGCCGTCGATCGACTGGCTGCTGGAGAACCAGACAAGATCGTGCACAAATATTTCGAGCGGGGACTGAAGGGCGAAATCTGACGGTGCCCAAACGCAGCGCTGGCATATTGATGTATCGCGGCAAGGGCGACGCGCTCGAGCTGCTGCTCGTGCACCCTGGGGGCCCGTTCTGGGCCAAGAAGGACGCGGGCGCCTGGTCCATTCCGAAAGGCGAGTACGAAGAAGGCGAAGACCCGCTCGAAGTCGCCAAGCGCGAGTTCGCGGAGGAGCTCGGCGTGACCGCGCCCTCCGGCAAATTTGCGGAGCTCGGCGAGATCGCGCAGCCGAGCCGCAAGATCGTCACCGCGTTTGCGGTCGAAGGCGATTTCGATCCGGCCGCGCTTCAGTCGAACAGTTTCGAGCTGGAGTGGCCTCCCAAGAGCGGACGCAAGCAATCCTTCCCCGAGGTCGACCGCGCCCAGTGGTTCGCGCCCGGCGAAGCGCGCGTGAAAATCCTGCCGGGTCAGGCCGGCTTCATCGACCGCCTGCTCGCGGCCCTCAATTTTCCGGCTTGCTGAGGATCAGCACGTTCAAATCCGCGGTGGGGACGAAGTCGGCTTTGCGCATCTCGAATTGCGTCGGCGCGATCTTTTTGACGCCCTCGCCGCAGAAGCTCACGAGATTGCTCGGCTTTCCTTTATCGATCACCAGGCGGAAATCCTTGATCGGCCCGTTCCAATTGGCGCCGGTCTTAAGGATGTAGTCGATCCGTTGTTCCGTGAACGCGATAGCGCCTTCACCGGCTGCCTTGGTCGCGCGTTCTACCGCCGCGATGAAACTCTTCTCCGTACAATATTTGCTCTCGTATTCGGGATAGCCGCCGTTCTCTTTGGCCCAGTCCTGGCCGAGAGAGGTCGACACCGACGCACCGACGCTCGGCTGGTAGCTGTGCTCGATCACGAGCTCGGCCTGAGGCGGAAAGGTCTGCTCCCAATAATAGGTGGTCTTCAGCGTCCAGCGCGCTTCGTGATGTTTCCGCATGCCGTCGCCGACGTCGTATTCCGTGATCTCGGCCAGGCCGAGCCTCACAAGCTCCGCTTGCGTCTCGGCTGGGAGCTTGTCGAGCGCCTCGTTCGCGGCGGGCAAATGCGGCGCCAGCGGTATCCCGAGCCCGCGCAGAAAGTCGGTGCGGTCGATGCCGGCGGCGAGGACTTTCTGCTCGACCTTGGCGGCGACGGGCTTGCCGTCGACCACCGTGTGGAAGTCGAGAAAGTTCTCCGGGTCGTCGCTCGGATAGGCGATGTTCTGATCGGGACCGTCGACCACGATGTCCGGCATCGGGAAGGCGACGAGCGCTGTCACCGGCTGGTCCGAGCTGTTGAAGAAGACGTAGCGGACCTTGATCTGCTCCAGCGAGATGAACAGGTCTTCCGACCGCATCTCGATATCGGGCGTCGTGACGAAGGTCAGGCCGCCGGTTGCGAGCTCGGCGATCGAATCGTTGGCGCGCGCCAGTGCACAGCCCGCAGCAAGGAAAGCGAGAACCAGCAGACATCTCTTCATGCAACGTTCTCCCGGCGGGCGCACTTAATCTATACGGCAAGTTGAACCCATGGCGCGCGAGCTTATTCGCGCCTCGCTAAAGGGTGCTAGCATGGGGGTCATGACACACGACACCGAGGTCTGGCCGGACATCCCGTACGCGGACTGGCAGGACACCTGCGCCACCTTGCATATGTGGACGCAGATCGTGGGCAAGATCAGGCTCGCGCTCGCGCCCTTCGAGAACCAGTGGTGGGAGGTCGTGCTCTATCTCACGAGCCGGGGCCTCTCCACGTCGCCCATGCCGTACGGCGACCGGCATTTCTCCATCGACTTCGACTTCATCGACCATCGCCTGGTGATCCGGGCGAGCGACGGCGCGCGCTCGGACTTCGCGCTCGCGCCCATGACGGTCGCCGATTTCTACCGCGAGCTGATGGGCCGGCTGGATGCGCTCGGCTTGAGCGTCAAGATCTGGACGATGCCGGTCGAGATCGTCGATGCGATCCCCTTCGAGCAGGACACGGTGCACGCCTCCTACGATCCGGATGCGGTCAACCGGTTCTGGCGCGCGCTCCTGCAATCCGCGCATGTGATGCACGTCTTCCGTTCGGGCTTCGTCGGCAAAGCGAGCCCGGTACATTTCTTCTGGGGCAGCTTCGATCTCGCCGTGACGCGCTTCTCGGGCCGCGGCGCGCCGCCGCATCCTGGCGGCGTGCCGAACCTCGCCGACTGGGTGGTGCGCGAGGCCTATTCGCAAGAAGTCTCGAGCTGCGGCTTCTGGCCCGGCAATGGCGGCTTCGGCAAGCCGGCCTTCTATGCTTACGCCTATCCCGAGCCGGCGGGTTTCGCCGAAGCGAGCGCCGGCCCGAAGGGCGGCTATTACGACAAGACTTTGCGCGAGTTCGTTCTGCCCTATGACGCCGTGCGAGAAGGCGGCGGCGCAGCGGCGCTGCTCGGGTTCCTGCAGAGCACCTATGTTGCGGCGGCCGACGAGGCCCATTGGGACCGCAAAGCGCTCGAGCGCCACGGCTGACACATCGGCGAAACATGCGGCGACCGAGCGCCGCAGCGACATCTCGGCACGAGACAGGGCCCGTTCCAGCCAATAGAAAGGGGAAAAAGCAGACGCCCAAGGGATTCGATGTTCGGCCTGACCAGACACCGCATGATCGAGATCGGCGCCGCGCTCTTGCTGACGCTCGCGGCGCTGCTGTTCGTCGCGCTCAATGTGTGGGCAGCGCCGGTGACTGCCCAAGGCGAGGTCGAAACGACGCGGCGTCCCGCCAGCCCCTAGTCGAGCATGGCGAGGAGGTCGGCCATGCGCACCAGGTCGGCCAGGGACCGCGCCTTCATCTTGCGCATGATATTGCCGCGGTGCAGCTTCACCGTAGCCTCGCGGACGCCGATCTCCGCGGCGATCTCCTTGTTCAGGAACCCGCCGGTGACCAGGTTCATCACTTCGCGCTCGCGCGCGGTCAGCGCGGCGAAGCGCGCCTTGAGCCGCGCGATATAGATGTCGTCGGTCCGCTTGGCGCGGTGCGCCTCGATCTTGGACCGGACCGCATCGAGCAGCTTCCGGTCGTCGCAGAGACTGGGCAGGAGCTCGACGCTGCCGGCCTTCATCGACTGAACCGTGACCGGAATGTCGCCGTGCCCGGTGACGAAGACCACGGGCACTTCCGCGTTCAACCTCGTCGCTTCGCCGCGGAATTCGAGCCCGCTGAGGCTCGGCACGCGGACGTCGATGGCGAGGCAGCAGGAGGCGTCCGCATAGCCGCTCAGAAGGAAGGCGTTGGCCAGTCCGAACGGCACGGCCTGCAAGCCGTCCGCCTCGAACAGGGCCTTCAGCGAGCTCGGCGTCTTCTGCTCCTCGTCGATGACGAACAGGATCGAGCCTACCGAAGGACATTTCTTCATGACGGACCAATGCCGATGGCGCAGCGTGAGACGATGCGAAGACACTTACGAATGAAGGTGGGGCGTCGCTCCAGACGACCGAGTATTCATCTAACCCGGTTTCGGGCGCGGACCTCGTTAAACTTTGGACATCGCCCCGTAAGCTTTGCCAATCGCGTGCAGTTTCACTGCATGCGCGGCGGCCATGAAGAAAATTTCATGAGCCTACACGGCGTTAAAAGAAAGCCGGACCTTGCCACTGCGCTTCGCAAGGTCCGGCTGACAGCCCGCATGCACTTGGATACGAGCGGGGTTTCGCAAGATGCGGCTAGCGGTCGGTGAACTTCACGAGGCCCTTGGTGCAGGCCGTGTCGAACTCCTCCTTGGTGAGGCTTCCGTCACCGTCTGCGTCGGCCTGGGCGAAATTGGCGATGATGCGCGAAGCATTGGCCGCGGCGAGCTTGCCATCGGCGGTCTCGGCGCCATCCCAGACTTGCTGGCACTGCTCGGCGTTCAGCACGGCCGACGGACGGCCGGATGTCATCTCACCGCCGCCCGCAAGCGCGACGTCCGCCGTCATGACCAGCGCCAGGCCCATCAGGCCTACGACTTTCAACATTGAGCACTTCCTTCCGTGAACGGTTGTTGTTGGATTTCGCGCGCGGGATGCGCGCTTGGACCGGGCAAACTGTCCTGCCGCGGTGCCGAGGCAACCTAGCTCGCGTCGGGAAAAAGGCCCATCTAGACATTGGTCTAGGCGCTTCGCTTGCAGCGCCTGCGTGCAGGCTATTCACAGATGGCCAGCGAATGCCCATATAGGGCTTGCCGCCAAAGGCCATCAGCCTTGCAGGCGGCCCTTCACATCGTCTTCGAACCTGCTATAGGTTCAGCCCCCTCGCTTGACGGCCCCTTGGGTCCTGTCGCGAAAGCGGGGCGGACATCCGTTGGATTGGCGCGGGGTGGAGCAGCCCGGTAGCTCGTCAGGCTCATAACCTGAAGGTCGTAGGTTCAAATCCTACCCCCGCAACCACCGGCAGAACGTCGTTCTCGTGGCTTAATCCGTTCCCCGCAACCAACCCTTCCGATCAGCGCAGTCCTGCCAAGAATTCCCGGACCTTCTCCCAGGCGCCGTGGTCGAACAGGTCGTAGTGCTCGGCCTCTGGGAAAAGCTCGAGGCGCTTCGGTTCGTTGGCGGCGGCGTAGAGGCGCTTGCCCATCTCGACCGGGATCACCGAATCCCTGTTCCCGTGCAGGATCAGCGCCGGCGCTTTGACGGCGCCGATATTGCTCGCGTTGTCGTAGGTGTCGGCGATGAGCAGGCGGAGCGGCAGCCAGAAATAGACCGGACGCGCCACGTCGACGGTTGAGGTCAGCGGCGCTTCGAGCACGACGGCGGCGACAGGCCGCTCGGCGGCGAGGCGCACGGCCTGGCCCGAGCCGAGAGACTCGCCGTAAGCCACGATCCGCGCGGGCGCGATCCCGCGTTCGACGAGATGGTCGTAGGCCGCGATCGCGTCGGCGACGTTGTTCGCTTCCGTCGGACGTCCGCCCGAGCCGCCATAAGACCGGTTGTTGAGATAGAACACGCCGGAGCCGTCGGCGCGCATCGTCTCGATCTTGCGCGCGCGAATGGCGGCGTTGCCCGCATTGCCCTGGAAATAGAGGATGGTGTCGCGGCCGTCTTGCGCGGGCGCATGCCAGGCGATCAGCGTGACGCCGTCGTCGGTCGTGAGCTCCACCTCCTCGACGCCTTCGAGTCCGGCTTCCGCCGGCGTGACGCGCAGCGGGTTGGGCAAATACATCAGCACGCGGTTGCCGAAATAGGCCCCGACGCAGATCAGCGCATAGAGCGCGGCGAGAGACAGGACGAGCTTGAGCATAATCCGCACCCGGCTCTCTTTCCCGTTGGGTGAACGAGGGCCTGTAATTCGTCTCCTCGTTCTATGCTAGTCTGGCCGTCTGCCAAAGAGCGAGGTTCGGATGGCACAAGCCGGCGAGGTCGCCGTCAAGATCGCCGATGCGGGCGATGAAGACCGCGTGTTCGACGCGATCGTCGCAGCCTTTGCCGACGATCCGGTCGTGCGCTGGAGCTTTCCCGACGAAGCGGTCTATCGCGCACATTTCCCCGCCTTCGCCCAAGCCTTTGCCGGGGAGGCGATTCCCGAAGGCTCCGCCTACGTCACCGGCGACCTCTCGGGCGCCGCGCTTTGGCTTCCGCCCGGTACGGGTCCCGACGAAGAGGCGATGGCCGCCATCGTCATGAGTATAAAGACCGAGGCGGAGCTTGCCGAGATCTTCGCCTTGATGGAGGAGATGGGGCAATACCATCCGCACGAGCCGCACTGGTATCTTCCGCTGTTCGGCGTCGCGCCGGCGATGCAAGGCAAAGGCTATGGGTCGGCGCTGCTTGCCGCATCGCTCGAGCGCTTCGACGCCGAGGGCGTGCCCGCTTATCTCGAAGCGACGAGCTTGCGGAACGTACCGCTTTACGAGCGCCATGGGTTTGTCAGCCTCGGCACGATCCAGGCCGGATCGTCGCCGCCGCTCGTGCCGATGCTGCGGAAGAGCCCGCTCAAGTAGCCCAAAGGGCGGTAGCGCAACAGAGTCGCTAGCGGAAATAGATCTGGATGGAGAAGTTGAGCGCGCTCGCGCTCAAGCCGCCGGGCGGCGCGGGGAAGGGCGCTGCGGCGCGCACCGCGGCGAGTGCCCGTTGATCGAGCGCCGCATTGCCGCTCGACCGTCCGACGCGCGCTGCGCGAAGCGCGCCGCTCGGGCCGATGGCGAAGACGACGGTGGTGCTGCCGGGCTTGCCGAGCCTCGGCCTGTGGCGTGCGAGCTTGGCCCAGACCTGGGCGCGATAAGCACCGCTCGAGACTGGCTTGGCCAGTGGCCTGGCCTTGGCGGGTGCGGGCTCTTTCGTCTCTTTGGTCGGCTTCGGCGGCTCAGCCGCGCGCCTGCGCTCTTTATCCTTGGCGAAGCCGAGCGTCATCGGCTTCCAGCCCAGCTTCTTGGCGTTCGCCTCTCTATCGCTATCGGCGCGCGCGGCCGCAACCTGGCGGCGCTCGGGTTGCTCGCGTTGTTGTTCGGGCGCCGGCTTCTCGGCGACCTTCACCGGCTCGCGTGCCGCGATAGGCGGTTGCGGTTTGCGCAACGGCACCGTGATCTCGGGCAGCGCATCGATGGTGCCGGTCGTTGAAGGATCGGCATCATAAGATGGAACGGTGGCGGGCGCGGGCGGCGAAGCTGCCTCATCGAGTTCGCTTGCCGCGGCGAGCGCGACCGGCGTCTCTTCGCTCGCGCCGATCGTCTCGGCGATCAGCTCCTCGAGCGATGAGGGTGAAGCGGCGTAAGACGAAGGCCCGTCCTCGACGAGAACCGCTTCGGCAATCGGCGTCTCGGCCGGCATCGCCTCCGCGACGTCCGCGGTAGCGGCAAAATCGTGCTCGGCCGGCTCCGAGACGAAAGCATGATCGGTGGCGGCCGCCTCGAGCAGCGCGGCAGCTTCCATCTCGGCCTCGGTCGGCGCGGGCTCGATCGCCGCGTCAAGGTCCTGCGTGCTGTCGGATGCGGAAGCCGCCTCGGCTTCGGCGAGAGCGGGTGGTGACAGATCGGGCGATTCGAATGCGGGCGCGCGGTCCGGCTCTGCCGTCGCCGCAAGCTCAGCGCCGGCGTCGGTCGCGACAAGGCCGGTATCGGCCGGCGAGACCGGTTCGGCATCGACGCGGGCAGGGATCAACCGCGTGCCGGCATCCGTCGCCACGATATCGGGCGCGGCCTCGGGGAGGAGCGCGGTGCGGACCTCTGGCTCGAGCTCAAGTCTCGGGGCCGAGGTGGCGAGCAGGAAAATGTGCACGCTCGCGACGAGCACGATGGCCCCGAGCAGGGCGCAAAACGATTGCAGGAGGCGGTCTTCTGACACGGGATGCGGCTCGATTTGCCCTCACCGCCGATAGCACTCCCCCACGGTTAACAACCCGTAAACGCGCGGCGACTGTTGCATTTCAGCCACCACCGCCCAGCCGAAATATGGTCTGATGGCAGCGGGTTAGTATCGCGTATCGTTGCGTATCCGTTTGTGGCGTTGCGTAGGGGGCTAAGTTCAGATGCGTGTCGTTGTCGCCTTTGTGGCGGCCCTAGCCGTGCTTTCAGCACTCGGGGGCTGCTTTCATCACCAACAAGCCATCAGCCAGCCGGAAGTCTTGCCGCCCTTGAAGTAGGGCGCGAGCTTCGGTCCGCTCGTCGTGAGTGCGGGACCTTGCGTCCCCACTCTGACGGCGCGCGTGCGCGTGGCCTTGCGCGTCGCATGCTCTCGCAGTTGTATTGCCGGCGAAGCCATGCTTTCTTGCCCCTCCTTCAGGGGAACCAGCCGCATGCCCGACCACACCGCGCGCGACGCAAGCGCCGAGCGCGCTTCTCCCAAAATCTACGAAAATGTCACGACCCCGTTCGACGGGATGCTCAACGACGACCTGGTCGTCGAGCGCAGAGGCGACAAGCTCAAAGTGCTGAAAGGCGCCGATGCGAAATCCGTCGCGGGCTTCGAGCGCAAGCTGCCGAAGGCGCAAGCCACGATACGCGGCAAGCCGGTCGCGCTCGAGGCGGCGATCAAGGAGGCGGCGCGGCTGATCGGCGAGGCCGAGCTTCCGCTGTTCGGCGGGCTTGCCACCGACGTCGAAGGCATCCGCGCGACGCTCGCGGTCGCCGAGCGGACGGGCGGCATCGTGGATCATGCGCTGAGCACGGCGCTCTACCGCAATCTCAAGGTGATGCAGACCTCCGGCTGGATCACGTCGACCATGACGGAGACGCGCAACCGCGCGGACCTGATCATCGTCGTCGGCGACGTGACGGGGCTGCATCCGCGCTTCATGGATCGGATCGCGACGCCTGACGCCTCGATGTTCGGCGTGACGGCGAAGAAGCGCACGATCGTGCTCCTCGGCAAGGCGGGCGACGCGGCGCGCACGTCGCATGCGGGCAAGACGGTCGTGCTTCCCTGCAAGATCGAGCAGGTGGCCGAGGTGATCGGTACGGTGCGCGCGCGTCTGCGCGGCTTCCGCATCAAGGCGCGCAAGGTCGCCGGCATTCCACTTGCGGACATCGACGCGCTCGCCGAGCGCTGCAAGACGGCAGCCTACGGCGTGACCGTCTGGGCGCCGCCCGTGCTCGATTTTCCCCATGCCGAGCTCACCGTCGATCAGCTCGCGGGGCTCGGGAAGGACCTGAACCCGACGATCCGGTTTGCCGGGCTTTCGCTCGGCGGCGCCGAGGGCGTGGTCACCGCCTCGGCCGCAACGACCTGGATCACCGGCTATCCGTTGCGCGTCAGCTTCGCGAGTGGCGCGCCGGACTACGACCCGTACCGCCACGACATCGGCAGGATGGTCGCCGACGGGGAGGGAGACCTCTTGGTGTGGACCGCATCCTTCTCGCCGAACCTGTCGCCGCCCAAGACCAAGCTCCCGACCGTCGTGCTCGGCACGCCGGGACTGAAGCTCGCTAAACCGGCTGACGTGTTCATCCCCGTCGGCACGCCGGGGCTCGACCACGAAGGCCGGCTGGTGCGCGTCGACAATGTCGTGTCGCTGCCGCTGAAGGATCTCGGCCGGTCGGCACTGCCGTCCGCGGCCTCGATCTTCGCCGCCATCGAAGCCGCTCTCTAGCTCGGAGTCCAACGAACGATGCTCATCAAGCTGACCGGCGGCAGGATCTACGACCCGGCCAACAATGTGAGCGGCGTTGTCCGCGACATCTATATCGAGGACGGCAAGATCGTAGCGCCCCGGCCCGATGCGCGCCCCAACGAGACCTACGACGTCACGGGCAAGATCGTGATGGCCGGCGCCATCGACCCGCACACCCATATCGGCGGCGGCAAGATGACCATCGCCCGCGCGCTTCTGCCCGAGGACCATCGCGGCGATCCGGTCACGCGCACCGATCTAACGCGCGCGGGCTCCGGCCGCTCGGTGCCGTCGACCCACGTCACCGGCTACCGCTATGCCGAGATGGGCTACACCGCCTGCTTCGAGCCCGCCATGCTGCCGGCGAATGCGCGCCAGGCGCATATGGAGATGGGCGACACGCCGATGGTCGACAAAGGCGCGTTCGTCATGCTGGGCTCGGACGACTATTTCCTGCGCCAGCTCGCGGGGAAAGAAGACTTCGAGGCGATCAAGGACTATGTCGCCTGGACCATGCATGCGGCGCAGGCGATCGCGCTCAAGGTGGTGAACCCCGGCGGCATCAGCGCCTTCAAGTTCAACCAGCGCAGGCTCAATCTCGACGAGGAGCACGTCTATTACCACGTGACGCCGCGGCAGATCATCGTGACGCTGGCGCGCGCGCTCGAAGAGCTCGGCGTGGTGCATCCGCTGCACATTCACGGCTGCAATCTGGGCATCCCCGGCAATATCGAGACGACGCTCGACACGATCCGCGCCGCCGAGGGCCTGCGCATCCACATGACGCACACGCAGTTCCTGAGCTACGGCACGGAGGGCGACAGGGGATTCTCCTCCGGCGCCGCGCAGCTCTGCGAACTTGCGGAAAAGCATCCGAATGTCTCGATCGACGTGGGCCAGGTGCTGTTCGGCCAGACCTGCACGGCCTCGGGCGATTCGATGCGCCAATACGCGATCTCGCGCAGCGCAAACCCGAAGAAGCCGGTGGTCATGGACATCGAATGCGACGCGGGCTGCGGCGTGGTGCCGATGCGCTATCGCGACAAGAGCTTCGTCAACGCCATGCAATGGGTGATCGGGCTCGAGACGTTCCTCATGTTCGACGACCCGTGGCGCATTTTCCTCACCACCGACCATCCGAACGGCGCGCCGTTCTATTTCTATCCGCATCTCATCAGGCTGCTCATGGACAAGAGTTACCGGGACGATGCGCTGCAGAAGATCAGCCCCGATGCGCAGGCGCAGGCCGGTGTGCTGAAATCGCTCACCCGCGAATACACGCTCGACGACATCGCGATCCTCACGCGCGCGGGGCCGGCGAAGAGTCTCGGCCTGCAGGACCGCGGCCATCTCGGCGTTGGCGCAGCCGGCGACGTCACGGTCTACACGGACAACCCCGACCGCGAGGCGATGTTCGCTAAGCCCGAATATGTGTTCAAGGGCGGCGAACTCGTGGTGAAGAAGGGCAAGGTGGTGAAGGTGGTGCAGGGCGCGACGCATGTCATGCGGCCCGACTACGACAAGAGCATCGTGAAGAAGCTCGACACCTATTTCGACCGCTTCGGCACGGTGAGCCGGGAGAACTACATGCTCGCCGACGACGAGATCATCAAGGGCGACAACGGCGCCATCATCGTGCAGCCGACCGGCGCGCGGGTGTGAGCGCGTTCAGGCCAGGTGCATTGCCAAGCGCTCGGCTATTCGCGTTTGAGTTTCGGCCCGATAGTGAAACTCGTCGATGAATAGGAGCTCGTCGGCCTCCGGAAAGCGGATCAGCGGCAGCTTCAGTGCATCCGCTAGACGACGGCGTTCCATGCCGAACTCGACCACGTGGGCCCGATGGGCGGCGAATCGTCTTGACTGCCTATCGTTTCTCGGTGTGCCGAGATTGCAGGCTGTCTCGGTCGGATCGGCGATCGTCTTCTCGAAGAACGTATAGTCCTCGGCGAGATAGAACCGCGCGCCGGACCGGGTTGCCAATTCGGCACAAGCCGCCGTCCAGAAACTGCTGAAATACATGAGATTGGTGAGCTGTGTCTGAGCGTCCGTCACGGCCTCGGAGGCCGATATCCGCGCGAGCGGTGGCCCGAAGAGCGGGTCCGCCTTGCCAGTATAGCAATAGCGCGTGAAGTCGCCGCCGGTCAGCAGGACAACCTCGCCGACACGGCCGGGATATTGCTGCAAGACACGCAGGAGGGTGCTGTAGAGCGCTCGCGTATCCGCCTCGGGAAAGGCGACCCCGAATACGGGATGCCCCAACATCCTGGCCAATTGTGACGGCAGGGTCTCATCATTGCCGGCGAGGCCGAAGCCGAATAAGTGGGACGCCCCGAGCACCAGTCCCACTCTTTTATGCTCGCCGATACTTTCGAGGCCGATGTTTTGGCCCCGGAACCAGGTCTGACGAAATCCATAATTGTCGGTGGAAAAAGCCGAGGTCTGCCACCCAGGTGCATAGGCCAATACATCGCCGCGCGCGACCCACTTGCGCTGCTGCAAATAGTGCCGCGCCGCAGGAAAATGGCGGATGATGGCCCGGTAATTCGCCATTTTTTTCCTTGGTATCGGCAAGGAGAAGCTGAACTAGTCGGCGGGGAGCGCTCTATCCTGGCGACGCAATGATCGTCTAGGGGAAACTGTTGCCCGTTTGCACTAGACGGACCTTCCGATTTCTATTCTAAACTAAAAATAAGCTTGGCGGGCGAGCCAGGCACACGGGGGCGATCCATGGGACGGGGGCGAAGCCGGCACCGCATTCCTTCCGCGCGCAGCCTACGGCGTGCAGGGGCTCAGCACTCAGGGCGCACTCAACGCGCGACCCCCTTGGCGCTTCTCTGTTCGGCTGACCGCAAGACCCTGCTACTCGGCACGGCACTCGCCTCGACGCTTCTGCTTGGCAGCCTGCTCGCACCGACATCCGCAATGGCGCAGGTGACTTGCGCCAGCGACATCGGATCGGGCCTGCCGATCCAGCACATTAACGCGCTAGAGAGAATCATTTGCGTCAACACCGAACCGCGCACCAACGGTGCGGGCGATGCTATCGAGCTCAGCACGGTCGTTGGCGGGGTCAACAAATACATCGACCTCGACAATAGCGGGGAATTGGTCGCGTCCCAGAACGGTATCTTCGCGTACACGAATGGGGACGGGGGCTTCATAAATATCCTCAATAGCGGAGCTATCGAGGCGGACTTCGACGGCATCCGCGCCCTTACCTACGGTCCCAGCAGTTCGATTTTCATCGACAATCGCGCGGCGATTAACGCCGGCGAGCATGGTATCCGCGCCGAAACTGCAGGAAGCCAAAGCACGGTCACGATCGTCAATAGCGGCGAGATCGTCGCAGGTGCAGGTTTCGCGGGCATCCACACCTATACCGTAGGTGTGGGCAATTCGATCAGCGTCACGAATAGGGCGACGATTAGCGCCGGTGCGCAGGGCATCGACGCCGCTACCCGCGACGCCGGAAGTTCAATCGTCATCGACAATAGCGGCAACATCGTCGTAACCGGCGCTGGCGATGCCTACGGCATCCGCGCCGAGACCCGCTCCAACGCGGGCAATAGGTCGATCCACATCGAAAACAGCGCGCGTATCGAAGCGACCGGTAACGCGCAGAATGCCAGCGGCATCCATGCAATTTCCCAAGGCGCCAACAACAACATCACGATTGTCAACGCGGGCGACATCGTGGCGACGAACCCAACCAGCTACGCCACCGGCATTTCCGCGCGCAGCGATGCGGGCGGCACCATTGGCATCTCCAACAGCGGGGCAATCACCGCGAATGGCGATATTGGCGAGGGCATTCGGGCTCAGGGCGCAGGCCTAATCACCATCACCAATAGCGGCGTGGCGGAGGGAAGCAACGTCGGCATTCTCGCCCTCGGTGGCGACTCTGTCACCATCACCAATAGCGGGCGCGTGACCAGTCTCGGCGGGCCCGTGAATATCGCGCCATTCCCTCTGCCCGGCATAGCCATCTTTGGCATCGTCCCCTTCCAAGGCAACCTCGTCATCGACAATAGTGGCACGGCTGAAGCGTTCGGGGCCGACGGCTGGGGCATTGCCGGATCGGCGACCGGTCCGAACAGCCGTGTTACCATTCTGAACTCCGGCACTGCTTACGGGGCGGGGGCCGGCATTGTCGTTGCCAGCAATACCGGTTCGACCATCGTCAATTCGGGCGACATCTCGGCCGGCTCTCATCGCGCCATCTACGCTTTTGAGGTCGAACCCTTTGTGCAGGGCGCGAGCGTGGACGTGTTCAACACAGGGCGCATCACCGGCTTCGTCCAGCTCAGCGGCCACGACGATCGATTCTTGAACCAGTCCGGCGGCGTGTTCGCGACGAAGCTCACGAGCGATTTCGGCGGCGGGTCTGATCTGTTTCAGAACCAGGGCGGCGGCACGGTGCAGGCAGCGACCGACCGGACCACGCGGGAGACGAGCGCCTTCGTCAATCTCGAGCGGTTCGAGAATGCCGGGCTGATCTCGCTGCAGGACGGCCAGGTCGGTGACGTGTTCGAGATCTCCAACACAGTGGGTCAGCGGAACCTGGCTTTCGCCGCCTCGGGTAATTCGACCTTGGCGGTCGATGCCTTCCTGGGCGGGCCTGGCTCTACGGCCGACAATTTCGTCATCAACGGCAATATCTCGGGCAAGACCAAGCTGGCCGTCAACAACACCAATCCTGGGCCTGGCAGCTTCAATGCGCAGGGCATCCCGGTGGTCTATGCCAATGGCGACGTGAAGCCGGATGCGTTCTTCCTGGACCAGCCGATCGACACCGGCTTCTTCGACTACGACCTGTTCTTCCGGCCGACCGGCAGCGGCATCTTCGAGCTGCGCGGCTTCTTGGGGGCCGGCGCCTTCGTGCTGCCGCAGCTCACCACCGCGGCGCAGGATCTCTGGCATGCCGGTGCCTCGACCTGGTTCGACCGCACCGCCGACCTCCGGGTGCTGCTGGCAGGTGGCGCGGGGCCAAGCGCCTATGCCCCGACCGGCAGCAAGCTCGACGACGGCGTGCAGGCCCCAGGGGCTGTGCCGGCGGTGTGGATGCGGGGCTCGGGCTCCTGGCTCGACCGCGACGACAGCGAGACGGTGAGAGCCCACGGCCGGACCTATCAATACAACCTCGATAGAGAGCTCGAGACCTTCGACTTCCAGGTCGGGCTCGATCTCGGCACCAGGGATGTGCTGGGCGCAGGCGACATTCTGGTATTCGGGGCGCTTGGCGGCTTCGTGCATGCCAATCTCGACTACGAGCAGATCGCCAGAGGCTTCGACCTCTCAGGCGGTCAGGTCGGCGGCTATGCCACCTATCTGAACGGCGGGCTGTTCGTCGACACCCTGCTCAACGTGCACTTCCTGGAGGTCGACACCCCTGTGCTCGGCTTCCCCAAATCGCTCGACGCCACCACCATCGGCTTGCGTACCGATGCCGGCTACCGCTTCGGCTCCTTCACCGGCGGGGCCTTCATCGAGCCGCTGGCCACCATCGCCGTGACCTGGGCGGATCTCGACGGCTTCAGCGTGGGCGGCAATACGGTCAGCTTCGACGATGATGCCAATGTCAGGGGCAGACTGGGCCTCAGGGTCGGCACCAGCTACGACGTAACCACCGAAGTGAAGATGGAGCCGTTCGTGATCGGCAGCGTGTGGGGCAACCTCTCGGGCGACACCAACACCGCCACGCTCACTTCGTCCGGCACCGCGTTCGTCCTCAAGGACCAGCTCGACGACGTCTGGGGCGAGGTCTCCGCGGGGGTGAACTTCTTCAACTTCGGCACCGGCACCACCGTGTTCGCCAAGGTCGACGTCACCTTCGGCGACGACGTCTCAGGCGTCGGCGGTAAAGCCGGCATGCGGGTGGCCTGGTGACGGTGCAATAGCCTCCGTCATACCGGCGCAAGCCGGTATCAGCGCAAGAATCTCTGAGTCAGAACTGGATTCCGGCTTGCGCCGGAATGACGTCGCGGGCGCAAGTGCAGAACACGGCCCGCACGATTTGCGCGCCTATTCTTCGCTCTTGGGACGTGTGCCCAGGATATCGAAATCCGCCTCTTGTATTTGATATTTCTGCACGATGCTCGCGGTCGCGGCGAGGGCGCGCTGGCAGGCATCGTGGCCGGCGCGCTTATCGGCTTCCGAGACCGCTTCCCCTTCGGCGACACGGTCGGCAACGCTAAAGCAGAGGTCGATGTCCTGCGCGCTGGCCACGCCCGCGCCGATGACCAAGGACAGGGCGAAGGCGATGGCTGCGTGTCTGGCCGGCATGCGCGTCCGTGCCTATTCGGCGGCGAGCCTCACATATTGGCCGTTGGCCACCGGGCAGGCCGCCCACAGCTCGGTCAGCGCCGCGATCAACTCCGCCATCTGCGCGTCGGTGTGCACCGGCGAGGGGGTGAAACGCATGCGCTCGGTGCCGCGCTTCACGGTCGGATAGTTGATCGGCTGCACATAGATCCGATAATGCGCGAGCAGCGTGTCGGTTACGGCCTTGCAGTGCACGGGGTCGCCGACCAGGACCGGCACGATATGGCTCGGATTGTCCATCACCGGCAGCCGCACCTCGGCCATCATCTGCTTGAGCTTGGCAACGCGCTCGATGAGCTGCGCGCGCTCCGCCCCGCTCTCCTTCAGATGCCGGATCGAGGCGAGCGCGCCCGCGGCCAGCGCCGGCGCAAGCGAGGTGGTGAAGATAAAGCCGGGCGCGAAGGAACGGATGGCGTCGCAGCAGGCGGCGCTCGCGGCGACATAGCCGCCCATCACGCCGAAGCCCTTGGCCAGCGTGCCATTGATGATGTCGATGCGGTCCATGACGCCGTCACGCTCGGCGATGCCGCCGCCGCGCGGCCCGTAAAGACCCACGGCGTGCACCTCGTCGAGATAGGTCAGCGCGTTGTATTTCTCGGCCAGGTCGCAGATCGCGGCGATCGGCGCGATGTGGCCGTCCATCGAATAGACGCTCTCAAAGGCGATGATCTTCGGCGTGCCGCGCGGGAAGCGCTTCAGAAGCTCCTCGAGATGCTCGACGTCGTTGTGGCGGAAGATCAGCTTCTCGCCGCCGCCATGACGGATGCCCTCGATCATCGAGGCGTGGTTCTTCTCGTCCGAGAAGATGACCGTTCCGGGAATCAGCTTGGCCAGCGTCGAGAGCGTTGCGTCGTTGGCGATATAGGCCGAGGTGAAGAGGAGCGCCGCCTCCTTGCCGTGCAGATCGGCAAGCTCGGCCTCGAGCTCCACATGATAATGCGTGGTGCCGGAGATGTTGCGCGTGCCGCCGGAACCGGCGCCCACCTGGTCGATCGCCTCGTGCATGGCAGCGAGCACCTTCGGGTGCTGGCTCATGCCGAGATAGTCATTGGAGCACCACACGGTCACGCCGCGCCTGTCGCCGTCGGCGAAGTGCTCGGCCGTGGGGTAGGCGCCGCAGCGCCGTTTCAAGTCGGCGAAGACGCGATAGCGCCCCTCGCAATGCAGCGCCTCAAGGTGCTGCCGGAAGCGGTCCTCGTAATCCATCCCAGTCCTCGGTCATCTCAACCCTTGTACCGGCTGCCCTGCCGGTGGCGTGGATATCGTTATCGGTCCTTAGAACGGCAAACCTCCGCCCCACGCCTTGATTTGTCTTAAACTCTCAGCCGCCCGCAAAAGAGGCAGTCAATCTACCTAACATCAACAGCGGCCCTGTCACAAGGACGGCAGCCTTATGACAAGCCAGCATTTTCGCCGCATGGGACGAAGCGACGCGCCAAGACTGGCAAAGGAGCCGGGTAGCCTTCCGGCTGGGCTTACCAATTGCCTGCAAGAATCAGTCGCTGCTGCCTGCCCCAAAAATGCGCGTCGAGCTGGTCAACGCTTGGGCACGGACGCCTCGCCAGACGCACCGCGCAGGCTGGTCGCGTGCTGGTTGTGGGTCGGCCGGCGTGAGCGCGCGGCCGCGGCCGCGCTTCATCCAAGAAATTGACACGCTTGGTTTTTTCGGCAAGGTGAGGAGCAGGGCGCCTGAGCCGCTACGCGCAAAGCTTCGTGGCGGAAATGTCACAAGAAGGCAAAAACGTCCCCGCCCGCTTTGATAGCAATTTACCTTCCCAACGGAACCGGTATAAGCAGATTTCAGAACTCTCTGCGGGGGGATTTCTGTCCAGAGCGGGTTTCCCCGAAACGGTGCCGAGAGGCTAATTCGAAGCGAGAGTTTGGATTAGGCCATTTATTCAGGGAAGGTGGAGATGGAAATGTTTGGGGGACTCAGAAAAACATCCAGCCGCATCGCCATCGCAGCTTCGCTTGGCATGGTGCTCGGGGCCTACGCCTTGAGCAGCCCTGCGCAAGCGCAGAACTACGGGGGCGATTGCTGCGCGGATCTCGAGGAGCGGGTGGCCGAGCTTGAGGCTACGACCGTTCGCAAGGGGAACAAGAAGGTTTCCGTCACGCTGTCCGGTTGGGTGGTCAAGACCATTAACTGGTGGGACGATGGACGCAGCGGCAGCTTCGCCGTTGGCGATAAGGATGCTGACCTTGGTAGCCGTTTCGCTATCACCGGTTCGGCGACGATCGCTCCCGGGTGGTCGGCCGGCTACAACCTGACGGTTCTGGCCACGTCGAGCGTATTCGGCATCGGCGCGAACCAGATCGACGAATTTGCTGGCTCGACCGGCGCGATCTCGACGCTCTACTCCTACGTCTTTATCAAGAGCGATCAGTGGGGCACCCTGAACTGGGGTTACCTGAGCCCGGCTTCGGATAACCCGGCGGTTCTCGCCGATATCTCCGGCACCGTGATCGAGTCGAACGCCGTCTTCTTCGAAGGCGCCGGCTTCTTCATGCGTCCCGGCGGCAACTCCAATCTCGCCGGCGTGACCTGGAACACCTTCTTGGGTTGTAACGGTCTTGGCGCCGGTATCGGTGCGGACTGCTGGGGCGGCCCGCAGCCGGCGGTCCGTTACGACTCGCCGACCTTTGGCGGCTTCAGGCTCGAAGCCTCTTACGGCACGAACACCGGCCTCGCTGACGAGTCTGGCGCGCCGCTCACGACGAGCCCGAACGGCAACTTCGCTGACGTCGCTGTCTTCTACAATGGCGACTGGGGTGCGTTTAAGACCTCGGCAGCTTACTCGTACACCTGGGTCGAGACTGCGGTCTTCGGTCTCAGGGAGTCGGACATTCACCAGGTGGGCGCTACCATCATGCACACCCCGTCCGGCCTTGGTGTCTACGGTATGTACCTGAACGAGAGCACCGGCGGCCTGCCTGACACCGACGCTTGGTACTTGAAGCCCTTCGTGCAGGGCAACTGGTGGTCGACGGTCGGCAAGACCATCTTCTACGGCGAATATGGCCAGTACAACGACATGTTCGGCTCGATCGCCGGTGTCGGCCAGTGCGGCGCCTTCGGTCCCGGAGCTGGTTCCATCGGTTCCTTCTGCGCTGCGACCGTCGGCAACGAAGTCTTCGTGACCGGCTCTGAGATCGAGCGCTGGGGCCTGGGCGTGGTCCAGGAGATCGACGCCGCCGCCATGCACCTCTTCGCTCGGTGGCAGCATCAGGATGCCAGCATCGACTTCGTGGGCTTCAACGCGGCGAACGGGAATGCAGTCGACGTCAGGCAGGGCTTCCACGATTGGAACCTCTTCCAGGTCGGCGGTATCATCTTCTTCTAAGCCGAACCCAGAAGTCTAAGAACACGGAAGCCGCCCTTCGGGGCGGCTTCTTTTTTGTCTGGCGCCTGGCTGAGTTTCTTCGTCCTACCTGGTTCGCGGCCGGACACCCGCCTTGTGAAAGAAGCGCTGCGGCGCTATCTCTCGGGATGAGATGGAGCTCCAACGGGGTAGACCTGCAGCGGCCTGAAAGCTGCGGCATGCCCAGAGAACGCCCATGCAAAAAAAGGCCTCGCGGGATGAACGGGAAAGGAAGCCCGTCCTCACGGTCCAGGACGTGTCCTATTGGTACGGCGCCAAGCGGGCGCTGGACGATGTCAGCTTCGAGGTCTATCCGGGCCGGGTGACGGCTTTGCTTGGACCTAACGGCGCCGGCAAGACCACGCTGTTCTCCCTGATCACCCGCCTGTTCGACGCACCGACCGGGCGAATCGAGATCTGCGGCAAGTCTGCCGCGGACTGGGGCGCGCGCGCCCTCGGTCCGCTCGGCGTCGTGTTCCAACAGCCGACGCTCGACCTCGACCTCACCGTCAAGCAGAACCTCCGCTATTTCGCCTCGCTCCGCGGCTTGAAGCGCAAGGAGGCCGACGAGCGCATGGTCCGTGCCCTCAAGGAGCTCGACATGGCCGAGCGCATCGGCGAGCGCGTGCGATCGCTCAACGGCGGCCACCGCCGGCGCGTCGAGATCGCCCGGAGCCTCTTGCACGGTCCGAAGCTGCTCCTGCTCGACGAGCCGACCATCGGGCTCGACGTACCCACTCGCAGTGCCATCGTGCGCCATGTGCATGAGCTTGCCCGTACCGGCGATATCGGCGTGCTGTGGGCGACGCACCTGTTCGACGAGGTCGAGCCGGACGACGCACTGCTGGTGCTCGACCGCGGGCGGATCGTGGCGCGCGGTACGGCCAAGGACGTGGTTGCCGAGGCCGGCGCGCGCGATCTCGGCGGCGCCTTCAGGCTTCTCATCGGCGGCGACGCGCAAGAGGACGTCGCCGCATGAGCTTGATGCACTATGTGCGCGCCTTCCGAGGCATCGTCTGGCGGGAGATGCTGCGCTTCCTGCAGCAGCACGAGCGCTTCTTCGCGGCGCTGGTCAGGCCGCTGATCTGGCTCATCATCTTCGCGGCCGGCTTCCGCGCGGCGCTCGGCATCTCGATCATTCCGCCTTACGAGACCTACATCACCTACGACGTCTACATCACGCCGGGCCTGCTCGCCATGATCCAGCTGTTCAACGGCATGCAGAGCTCGCTATCGATGGTCTATGACCGCGAGATGGGCTCGATGCGCGTGCTGCTCACCACGCCGCTGCCGCGCTGGTTCCTGCTCGTATCGCGGCTATTCGCGAGCGTCATCGTCTCGCTGTTCCAGGTCTATGCCTTCCTGCTGATCGCCTGGCTCTGGGGCGTCGAGATGCCACCTTGGGGCTATCTCGCGGCGCTGCCGGCGCTCGTTCTCACCGGCATGATGTTCGGCGCGCTCGGCATGCTGATCTCCTCGACCATCAAGCAGCTCGAGAATTTCGCCGGCGTGATGAACTTCGTCATCTTCCCGATGTTCTTCGCCTCCTCGGCGCTCTATCCTCTGTGGAAGCTCAAGGAAGGCAGCATCTGGCTCTATCAGATCGCCTTCTACAACCCGTTCACCTGGGCGGTCGAGCTGATCCGCTTCGCGCTCTACCTGCAGGTCAATTGGCAGGCGCTCGGCGTCGTGGCAGGCTGCACGGCGCTGTTCCTTGGACTGTCCTTCTGGGCCTACGATCCATCCCGCGGCATTCAGCAGCGGAAAGCCGCCGCGCCCGCCGCGGCGGGGTAGCGAGCTAGCGATCTTACGAGGCGCGATCCCTCCCCCTCGTGGGGAGGGTCCGACGGCGCGCATCGCGCGGCGTCGGGGTGGGGGCAGTTGCAACCGCTCAGGCCCGCTCGATTAGAGCGGCAAGCGGCGTGAGCGCTAGACGCTGGTGAAGTTTGCCGGATGACGGCGCACGAGATCGGCGAGGATCTTCTCGACCATTTCAGGCGTCCGCTCGCGCTGCGGCACGTCGATCGTCTCGATCGCCGCGACATGCGTCGGCCGCGGCGCAAGCAGCACGAGCTGGCCGGCAAGCAGGATCGCCTCGCGCGGATTATGCGTGACGAGAATCGCCGTGGTCGGCCGCGCCGACCACACGTCGAGCAGCAGGCGCCGCAGACGGTCCGCCGTGCGCTCGTCGAGCGAGACGAAGGGCTCGTCGAGCAGCAGCAGATCGGGCTTGGTGGCGAAGGCGCGCGCGAGCGCCACGCGGCGCGCGAGCCCAAGCGACAGCTCCTGCGGATAGCGCGGCAGCATGTCGGCGATGCCGACCGCATGCGCGAGCCGGTCGAGGTCCTCTTCGGTGAAGTCCGGCGCAGCCACCAGCTCGATGTTCTGCTTGACCGTGCGCCAGGGAAGCAGGCGCGGATCCTGGAACATCAGCCCGACGCGGGTATCGGGCGAAAGGCTCGTCCGGCCGCGATAGCAGTCGTCGAGGCCGGCGATGATCCTGAGCATCGTCGTCTTGCCGCAGCCGGACGGGCCCATCAGCACGGTCATGCTCTCGGGCACGATCTCGAGGACGAAATCCCTTATCGCCGGGATCAACGTGCCATCGGCCCCGACGTAAGTCTTGTCCTCGATGAGGATTTCAAACCGGCTTGTTGCGCCAGCGCGTTGAATATCGTTCAAGGGGTTGCACCAGCAGATATTCGATTGCCAGCATGACGGCGACAAAGGCCAGCGTATAGCCGAGGATCGCCGTCACATTGAAAAGCTGGAAGTTGAGATGAAGCTCGAAGCCGACGCCGTTCGGCCGCCCGAGCAACTCGACCACCAGCACGATCTTCCAGATAAGCGAGAGGCCTCCGCGCGAGGCGGCAGCGAAATAAGGCTGGAGCTGCGGCAGGGTCACGTTGCGCAAGCGGCTCCAAGCCGAAAGCCGGTAGGCGCGCGCCATCTCGTCGAGACCGGGATCGAGCGCGCGCGCGCCTTCGCGCAAGGTCACGACGACATTCGGGATTTTGTTCAGCGCTACGGCGCCGATCGCCGCCGCCTCGTTGAGCCCAAACCAGACATAAGCCAGGATGATGATCACCAGCGCCGGCAGGTTGAGCAGCACGATCAGCCACGGGTCGAGCACGCGGTTGAGGGTAGGGCTCTGGCCCATGGCAAGCCCGATCACGCTGCCGATGAACATCGCCACCACGAACGAGGCGACCACGCGCCACAGCGTGATGCCGAGCTCGGTCAGCATGTCGCCGTGCACGGTCTCGTTGTAGATGTAGTGCAAGACGGCTACGGGGCCCGGCAGCAGCCGGCTCTGCGCGATCTCCGCGCCGATGAACCAAACGAGCAGAAATCCCGCGACGGAGAGGACCGGCAAGATCGGCCCGCGCCAAATGCTTGCGGCTTGGCCTTGCCCGGCGCCGGCGCGGTCGTAGGCAACGGTCATGATTTGCCGCCCAGCCAGAAGGTGCCCGGCGCAAGCTCAGTACCGGGACCGACAAGCTTCTCGCCGCCGAGCTCGCGCAGGAATTGGTAGAGGATCTTGGCGTCGGCCTCGTTCTCCGCCGCCGTGCGCTCGGGGATGCCTTCGCGATAGCGCCGCTTGAGTGCCTCGAAGGTGGCGTCGTTGAAGGTCGGATCGTTCTCGCCCATCAAGGGCTTCAGCCGGTCCCATTCCTGGTCCGAGGTGGCCAGCAACTCGTCGGCCTTGGCGGCGGCGCGCAGGAAACCCTGAATGCCGTCGAGATTCTTCTTGGCCCAGCTCTCGCTGAACACGTAGCCGACCATGGCGACCTCGCCCTTGGCCCCAAGCTCGCGGACGATGTCCTCGAGCCCGATCAGCTCGGTGAAGCTTTCGGCTTCGAGCCGCGCGGCATAGGGCCAGAAATTCAGCACGGCGTCGATCTGCCCCTGCTTGGCCCGTTCGTTGAGCAACGGCGGCGCGCCGAATTCCTGCCGCGTGTCGGTCCTGAGATCGAGATTGGCGGTACGCAAGGCATAGGCCACGATCAGCAGCCAGCTCTTGTCGAGCGGCCCGCCGGCCACGCCGAGCTTCTTCCCCTTGAGGTCGGCGAGCGTCTTGATGGGCGAGCCGGGCGGCACCATGATCGAGCCGAGCGCCGTGGTGAAAGGCGAAAAGGTGAAATCGCCGCCGCTCGTCCGCTCGCGCGACACCCACAGCCAGTCGGTGGCGATGATATCGACCGAGCGGCCCTGCAGCCCGACGGTGGTGGCTTGCGTGCTCGCGAGCGGGATGATGTCGAGTTCGATGCCCTCGGCCTTGTCGAGCCCATTGGCCTGGATGGTGTCGAGGAGCCAGCTCACCGTGCCGAACTTCAGCACGCCGATGGTCACCTTCTTCGCCGCGTCTGCGGGCTCGGCCGCGGCAAAGCTCGCGACGGCACAGAGCACAAGAGCTAACAGTCCTGACCGCAACGGGCGCTCCTCCACGTTGTTATTGCACGCCTACAATTTCGTTGGGGCTGGCCAGGGCGCGGCACGCGCAATCCTGCCGCCGCTCGCGCGGCCGACACGCGGCCCAAGGCCCTCTGGCAAGGCCCGGAAGAGATATATGCATTCTTCGGCGAGAGTGGCGCGCCTACTCTACCCAACCCGGCGGTTATGGCAAGAATCCATTGGAGATATGCCAGTTTCGACCGTGCCATCGGCAATTCTGCCCAATTCCGCTCGGCCGGCGCCATCAGCCTGCGGGCGCCTTCAGCCGATAGCCGTGCCCACGCACGGTCTCGAACAGGGGCTCGCGGCCCGGCGCATCGATCTTGCGCCTGAGCCGGGCGATATAGACGTCGACCACGTTGGTCAGCGGGTCTTCGCTATAGCCCCACACCTGGTTGAGGATGCGCGTGCGGGAGAAGACGCGGCCGGGCGCGCTCATCAGGAGCTCGAGGATGGCGAGCTCCTTCGCGGTGAGCTTGATCGCCTCGCCGCCGCGCTTCACTTCGAGCAGCTCGCGGTCGAGTGTGAGGTCGGCGACCTGCAGCACGTTGGTCTTTGGCGCGAATTGGTGCGCGCGCCGCACCAGGGCCTCGATGCGGGCCAAGAGCTCGTCGAAATCGAACGGCTTGGTGAGATAGTCGTCGGCGCCGATCTTGAGGCCCTTGATCCTGTCCTCGGTCGCGTCCATCGCGGTGAGCATGAGGATCGGTGTGTGGTCGCCTTCGTGGCGGAGCTTCTGGCAGACGTCATAGCCGTGCATGTCGGGCAGCATCAGATCGAGCACGATGACGTCGAATTCGCCGGTCTTGGCGAGCTCCATGCCTTCGCCGCCGGTCGCGGCAACCGTCACACCGTGATTTTCGGCGCGCAAGCCGCGATCGATGAAATCGGCAACGCGCGGTTCGTCCTCCACGAGAAGCACGTTCACGTGGCAGCTCCCGCGGCGCCGGCAGGCACCTTCTTGGCGCGGCCGGTCTTGTCGGGTGCGGCTCCCTCGGCGGCGCTTGCGGCCGGGAAGGTCACGGTGACCGTGGTGCCTTCGCCGAGACGGCTTTCCATCGCGATCCGTCCCTTATGCGCCTCGACGATCGCCTTGGCGACGGGGAGGCCGAGGCCGAGGCCTTCTTCGTTCATGGATGAGGCGTTGCCGCCCCTGCGGAAGCGCTCGAAGATGCCTTCGAGCTCTTCGGGAGCGATACCGATGCCGCGATCCTTGACGCGCACCACGACCTCGCCGTCCAGGGTTTCCACCTCGACCTCGACGGCCGTCTTCGGGCTCGAATAGCGCACGGCGTTGTCGAGCAGTACCAGGAAAAGCTGCCTGAGCCGCGCGGGGTCGCCGCGCACCATGGCTTCGCCGGCACTCTCCTTCAGGGCAATATCGATCGACTTACCCGCGCCGATGACGCGCACGTCGCCGCACACTTTCTGCAACAGATCGGCGAGGTCGATCGCCTGGAGATTGAGGCGAGCGGCGTCGGCGCCTTGGCGGGCAATGAACAGAAGGTCGTTGACCAGCACCGACAAATGTTTCGCCTGCTCGACGATGCGCTCGATCGAGCGCTTGTAGGCGGCAACCGGCTTGTTCTTGCCGCGCAGCGTGATCTCGCCTTCACCGCGGATGATGGTGAGCGGGGTGCGCAGCTCGTGGCTGATATCGGCGAAGAAGCCGCGCCGCGTCTCGTCGATCTTGCGCAGCGATTCGTTGGCCTGGCGCAGCTCCTCGGTGCGCTGCTCGACTTCGGACTCCAGGTTCGCATGCGCATCCTGCAGCGCCTCGCGATTGGTCTGCAGATCGGTCGCCATGCGGTTGAAGCTCTGGCCGAGGTCGGCGAACTCGTCGCTGCCGGAGATTTGGATGCGATGCGACAGGTCGCCGGCGGCAAGCGTCGAGGTCCCGCGCAACAGTTCGGCAAGCGGCGCGCGCAGGCCACGCAGCAGGAGAACGAGCAACGCGATGGTGGCGAGGATGGCGAGCGCGGCGTGGAACTGGCTGATGTGCTCAAGCCGCGTCAGCAGGCGCGTCGCGTCGGAATCGATGCGCAGCACCTCGGCCGTCTCGTCGGCGACGGCGACCTCGATCAGCTCATTGAGCTTCTTGTCGATGCCGCCCTTGGTCAGCTCGAGGAGGTTCTGCCAGGCAAGGTCGGGCCGACCGCGGCTCCGCTGCTGCTCGACCTCGTTGAGCTGGTCGACCGCGAGCTGGAACTCGCGCTTGATGGCGGCAAGCCGTTCGAGCTCGGCGGACTCGGCTTTGCGCTCCTCCGAGCCTACGAGCGCAAGCTCCTTCTCCGACAGCTCCTGCAGGGCCGCGAGGTCGGCCTCGATCACCTTGTTGAGATAGGCGGCGCCGAGCGGCCGGTCGGAGATCCCGGTCAGCAGCGTATCGGTCCAGGCCTTGAACAATTGCTGGCTGTGGCGGGAAAGCTGCAACTGCCGCTCGAGTTGCTCATGCGCGATGCGCGAGCGCGTGAAATAAGTGTGGGACTGGGTGACGCCCCAATAGGCAAGCGCCGCCGCCGACAGCGACATGGCGAGCAACAGGCCGGCAGCGATGAGAAGCTTGGTCTGGTAGCGCATAACTGGCCTCTTGGCGATCGCCGCTCGGCAAGCGATCAGCCCTGAAAATCGGGCATCCGGCGGGGGTTACCCGGCGAACGCGGCTCACCCTTTATATACAGAATTTCTCGCGCACTCCGGTCTTGGCGCGCATCTGCCACTAATTCCTAGATATTTTGCTTAGTTTACTTGTCATATTAGGAAAAATAGGTAGGCTTCCCGTCCGAGCCGACGACAAAAGCGGGGAAACCGCAGCCTAACGAAAGCCGGTGGGGGACGGGGTGCGCGTAGGGAGTGGGCGAGGCTTCACGGCGGGAAGGTGCGTCCTGGCCTGGGCCGCCATGGCGAGCTTGGCGCTGATCCTCGTGCTTGGCGGCGCCGGCGAGGCGGCCGCCGAGTTCGAGATCCAGGAATCGACCATCGATCCCGGCGAGATCCAGCTGCAATATCGCGGCGCGTGGCATTCCGGCCTGCCGAAGCAGACCGGAGACCCCGACGATTTCCTGGCCGACGACGAGGCTACGCCGTTCCGCCAGACGCAGGAGTTCGAGCTCCAGTTCAGCGTCAACAGCATCTGGCTGCTCGCGCTTACCCATGCGTTCGACCAGCCCGATGGCGAGACCATCAGGCTGAGCGCCGTGGAGTTCGAGAGCCAGCTCGAGATCGTCACCCTCGAAGGAGATGGGATCGGTTTTGCCGTACAGGGCGGTGTCGAAAAGCCGTTGCGCGACGCCGCCAAGGAAGAGGCGAAGAGTGCCCATTTCGGCCCGATCGTCGAGTGGGCCAAGGGGGACTTCCTGCTCACGCTCAATCCGCTCTTCGTCAAAGAGTATGGCGCGCTGGCCGAACAAGAGGGCTACGGCTTCGAGTATGGCTGGCAAGCGAAATACGATGTGACGGGCCGGCTCGCGCTTGCGCTCGAAATGTTCGGCGAGGTCGAAGACATGGCCAATGCCGGGCCGTTCGACGACCAGGTGCACAGCATCGGACCGGCCTTCTATTACGCGATCGAGCGGGAATGGGAGGAGGACGGCAAAGACCGTAGCCGCGAGCTCGTGCTCAGCCTTGGCGCCCAGTTCGGATTGACCAGCGCGTCGTCTGACGTCGCGGTCAAGGTCTTCATCGGTTACGAATATTTCTGAGCGCGCGGCAGCGTCGGTCAGCGGACGGTGAAGCGGAACGGCACCGAGACCTCGATCTTGTCCCGGTTCAGCCCGCTCGGGATCGCAGGGAAGGGCGCCGACCGGTCGACGGCGGCGAGCGCCGCTTCGTCCAGCACCTTGGAACCGGAGCTTTTGGCGATGTGGCGGCTGGTGATCTCTCCGTTGGCATTCACCGACAGATGGACGATCGCCGTACCCTTGAGCGTCGTGCGCGGATTGACTTTGTGGCGCTCGAGATGGGTCCTGAGCTTGCCGAGATAGGCGAGATGCGCGGTGGTGTCGCCGCCCTTCTGCTCCCGGCCGGAACTCTCACGCCGCGCGACGACGCTCTCCTGGGTCATGGTCGCGATCTGCTGCGGCAGTTCCTGCTCGACCTTGTCCGGTTCGATCTCCTTGACGACCTCCTGCTTGACCTCTTTCTGAACCTCGAGCTCGGGCTTGCGCTCCTTGACGACCTCCTCGACCGGATCCTCGAGTTCGTCGGGCTCGGGCACGTCGACATTCTCGGGGTCGGGCGCGCGCACATCCTCCTGATCCGGTCCGGTTTCAGAAGCGATGACCTGCCGCTCGAGCACGGGCTCAACCTCCTCGACGACCTCCTCGATCGGCAGTTCCTCGACAGGCGGTTTCACCTGCTCCGGCAAAGGCTGAGCCGCTGCCATCTGCACCGGCGGCGCGAGCACCTCCTCGACCGTCACCATGTCCTCGCCGAGCTTGGCAAAGCCTTCAATGGCGATGCCCTGCTCGACAACCATGATGTCATCGCCGGCGCCTTCCTCGTAGGAAGCGCCGCCAGCAGGCATGAGCATGAAGATGGCGAAGGCAGCGTGCGCGCCCAATGAGATCAGCCAAGTCGCTAGACGCAGTGCCATGACGATCCGCGCGGCTCGTTAGCCTCCATTGGCCTTTGGCTGGGACAGCAGGGAAACCCGCGCATAGCCGCTCTGGCCAACGCGGCCGAGCACGTCCATGACCTCGCCATAGGCGCGGCTCTTGTCGGCGCGGACGTAGACCACGGCGTCTCCCTCGGAAGAGCGGAGCGCCTGCAGTTTCGGGATCAAAGTGGTGAGGTTCACCTGCTCCTCGCGAATGAAGAGCGATCCGTCTCCGGCCAACGAAACGATCACGGGCTTCTTCGGCTGGCTGATGCGGGCGGCCGACGTGTTGGGCAGTTCGACCGGCACGCCCGCCACAAGCAACGGCGCCGTCACCATGAAGATGATAAGCAGCACCAGCATCACGTCGACCATGGGCGTGATGTTGATCTCGGAGATCGGGCGATAGGTGTCTTCGCCGCCCCCGCCATTGCCAACCGACATTGCCATCAGTGTTTCCCGGCGCGGAGTTCCGAAACGGTGGCGCCACGCGCCCGCCGCGCCTCAAGCCGCGCTTCGCCGACCACCATGTCGCGCGCTATGTCACTTATGGCGTCGGCGCCGCGCTGATAAGAGCGGCCGAGCGCCACCGTGAACATATTATAGGCCATCACCGCGGGGATGGCGGCAGCGAGACCGAGCGCGGTCGCGATCAGCGCCTCGGCGATACCGGGCGCCACGACGGCGAGGCTCGTGTCCTTCTGCTGGGCGATGGCCGTGAAGCTGTTGACGATGCCCCACACCGTGCCGAACAGCCCGATGAAGGGCGCCGCAGAACCGATCGTTGCAAGGAAGGGCAGGCCGCCTTCTATCTGATGCAGTTGCGACTTGAGCTCGCCGCGCATGGCGCCCTCGACGCGTGCCCGCCGTTCGGTGGCGCTGTCCTCGAGGCTGATGTCGGCTTCACGCTCTCCCGCAAGCAGGATTTCACGCACCAAGCCGCGTTGGGATTGGCTGTCGCGCGCGGTGGCGAGGCGGCGCATCGCGCGATTGAGCCACCATACCCTGATGCATTTCTCGAAGATGATCGCCCAGCACGCTACCGAAGCGAGGACGAGCAGGATCATTACCCCTTTGACAACCGCGTCGGCCTGCATGACCAGGCCCCAGACTGAATAGTCGGGGGCCGGTCCGGCTGCGATGGCGATTTCCTGCTCAACCTCCACGGAGGCTTACCCTACTTCGTCAGCTCGACATTGGTGCGGCTGGATACGTTGAGGTCCTTGAGGCAGTCGGTCAGTGCCCCGGTGTCGGATTTGCATTCCATGACGTCGTTGATCAGGAAACTGCCGACGTCCTCGCAGGCCGTGTCCTCGATGTCGAACAGCTTGACCGTGCGCTTGTCGGCTTTGAGCGGCGCGAGGTCGACCGCGAAGCGCTTGCCGATGACGCCGTCCGGCCGGAACAGCACGATGTCGAGCTTGAGCTCCTGATAATTCGTCGCGCCCTTGTTCTGGATGACGATGTAGGCGCGGCAGGTCTTGCCCTGGGCCTCGAGCTTGTTGAGCTCGACCGAGACCTGACCCTCCTGGGCCGTGGCGGCGCCGAGGCCAAGAACCATGGCGCCTGCGGCCAGAAAGGCCGCCGCGGCGGTGACGAACAAACGATGCCTAACAGGCTGGGTGATGGACTGGATTTGATGTTGCACGGTCGAGCTCCGTTTTGGCCAAGATCAAAGGACCAGTCAGTAAAGCCATACTCGCGAAGCGAGGGCACGTAGAATTTCTGAACCAATCAGTCGGGACAACTTCCCGGTTTCCGATTGGCTAGCCAACGATCCCGGCCGCTCTGGCTCGCTGTGATCTCGGCTTAGGGCACTTCGCTGTGGCCGCACACCCTCAGTGGGCGTTCCACGCGTGGCCGGACCTCGACCTCGAAACTAGAACCTGCCAGCCCTGCGTGACGATCTCCACAATAGAGCGGGGATATCTAGCGCGGTAGACCGAAGCATTCAAGCATGTAACCCGTCATGCAAACGGTACCTGGTATGCCAAAATTTCCTGATGATATTGCGCTATACCGGCACCCCCCTCGACTGTAGGCGCTGGCGAAAACCCTTGCTACGATCTGTGTTAACCGAGTCCAAACGGACCGGTCAAAATGGGGGGTCTGACAATGAAACTACGCGTCCTGGTGGGCGCGCTCGTGCTGGGCTTAACCCTGCTTGGGGTTACCGGCGCAAGTGCGCAGGCAGACAATCTAATCCAAATCGCACAAGCGACAGACACGTCGACGGATCAGCCGGCGCCGGACAGCACCGAGCCGCCGGCTGCAGAAGCCAGTGATCAAGAGAGCGAGGACGTCGCGCCGGTCGAGGTCGTCCAACCGAAACCGAAACCTGTCGTCGAGAAGCCGAAGCCGAAGACAAGACCCGTGGCCGCGCGGCCCGCACAAAAACCGCCAGTGCCGCCACCCCAACCGCGGCGGCAACAGGTAGTTCCCGCTGCACCGGTGATCGCACCGGACTTCGCGGCGCAAATCGCTCCCATCGGCGCCGAAACACAAGGGAGCGTGATGTCGGCAGGCACAGCCGTGCCGATCTCTCCAGTCCAAGGCGCGAGCATCCCACTAAACAGGGTTCCAAGCGGCGTCAGCATCCTTTCGGGGACCGACTTCGCGCGTGTCAACTACACCGACACGATTCAAGACGTGCTCGCCCAACGCGTGCCGAGCGTGATCATCAGCGATCTGCAAGGCAACGAGTTCCAGACCAACATCCAGTTCCGCGGCTTCGAGGCGTCGCCCGTCAACGGCGTGCCGCAAGGGCTCGCCGTCTATCAGAACGGCGTGCGCATCAACGAGTCGTTCGGCGACAATGTGAATTGGGACTTCCTGCCTGAGGTCGCGATCGACAATCTCGCGGTCGTCAGCAACAACCCGGTGTTCGGCCTGAACGCGCTCGGCGGCGCGATCGTGGTCAACATGAAGAGCGGCTTCACCTACCAAGGCGCCGAGATTTCGTTCGACGCGGGCTCGTTCGGCCGCGTCGAGGGGTCGGCGCAAGTCGGTATGAAGAGCGGCAACTGGGGCGTCTATTTCGGTGGCGAGCGCATCGAGGACGACGGCTATCGAGATTTCTCCGGTGCCACCGTCAAGCGCATGTTCGCCGATCTCGGCTACCGGAACAGCATTGTCGATCTGCATTTCAATCTGTCGGGCGCCGACAATTTCGTCGGCGTGACGGCGGCAGCGCCGGTGCAGCTTCTCGATCTCAGTTGGAAGCGCACCTTCACCTCGCCGCAGACGACCAAGAACGAGATGATCATGCCGGCGTTCAACGGCACGGTCAGGCTCAACGAGACGACGCAGCTCGCCGGTGTCGCCTATTACCGCCGCTTCAAGCAGAGCCATGACGACGGCAACATCACCGAAGCGGAGGATTGCGAGCCCGGGCAGGGCATCGCCGGCACCTTGTGTATCGAGGAAGAGCAGGCGCTCGACCAGACCGGCAACCCGATCCCCGACGACATTTTCGGCGACCGGGCGCTCGGCTCGATCGACCGGACCGGTCAGACGGCGGACAGTTGGGGAACGGCCTGGCAGGTCGTCAACAACAGCACGCTGTTCAATCGCCCGAACCAGTTCCTCGTCGGCGCAAGCTATGACGAGGGCAAGGTCGATTTCGGCGCTTCGAGCGAGCTCGGCTTCTTCAGGCCGCGCTTCGTCGTGCAAGGCGGCGGCGTGTTCCTCACGGCGCCCACCGAGGTCGAGATCAAGCAGATCGGCACGACGAACGAATATGTCGGTGTCTATTTCTCCGACACGCTCGATCTGACCGACAGGCTCTCGGCGACCGTCGGTGGCCGCTGGAACCATGCGCGCATCGAGATCAGGGACCAGAGCGGCAACGCGCCCGACTTGAATGGCACGAACAATTTCGAGCGGTTCAATCCGGCGGCGGGCCTTACCTACAAGCTCAATCCCGAGATATCCGCCTATGGCGGCTACTCGGAAGCGAACCGCGCGCCGGTCGCGGCCGAGCTTGCCTGTGCCGATCCGGAGAACCCGTGCCTGATCGAGAGCTTCTTGGTGTCCGACCCGCCCTTGAACCAGGTCGTGTCGCACACCTGGGAAGCGGGCTTGCGCGGCGAGAAGGTGAGCAAGGACGGGCACGAGCGCCTTGAATGGAGCGCGGGCCTGTTCCGGACCGAGAACACCGACGACATCATCACGGTGTTCTCACCGATCGCCGGCCGTGGCGTGTTCGAGAATGGCGGCGACACGCTGCGCCAGGGCGTCGAAGCGAACGTCGCCTACCGCAACGATCGCTGGTTCATGTACGCGAACTACGCGTTCGTGCAGGCAACCTATGAGAGCCGGCTCGAGCTTGCGACGCCCGACAACCCGCTTGCCGGCGAATGCGCAGTGGATGACGACGACGGAGACGAAGAGGAAGGCGAGGAAGAGGAGGAGATGCGCTGCGTCTTCGTGCGGCCTGGCGATCGTCTGCCGGGCATCCCGAAGCATCGCTTCAAGGCCGGGATCGACTATTGGATCACGCCGAAATGGAAGCTCGGCGGCGATCTGATCGCCGTCAGCGACCAGATCTTCTTCCAGGACGATTCCAACCTCAACAAGCCGCTCGGCGGTTATTGGCGCGTCGATCTGCATACGAGCTACGACATAACGGAGCGGATCCAGATCTTCGGGCTCGTCAACAACCTGTTCGACCAGCACTACGGCGTGTTCGGCACGTTCTTCAATCGAGAGCTCGGCAACCAGGGCGCGTCGGCCGATCCACAGCTCGGCGACGAGTTCTTCACGAATCCCAGAACCATCACGCCGGCGGCGCCGGTCGCGGCCTATGGGGGCGTGAAGGTGAAGTTCTGGTAGCCGAGGTCATCGCGGAAGCGTGACAATTTTATCGCAAGGAGGAAGAAAGCCACCGATTTCGACATTGGAGAATTGAAGCCGACCTAGGCAATTGGTGCGCTGATCCGGGAAGTATTCTGGCGGCGGTTGGGCATG
The DNA here is from genome assembly GCA_964634195.1 of uncultured Methyloceanibacter sp. Taxonomy (GTDB): domain Bacteria; phylum Pseudomonadota; class Alphaproteobacteria; order Rhizobiales; family Methyloligellaceae; genus Methyloceanibacter. Next base: position 34,771 of record CAZWIO010000011.1, read on the forward strand.
CCTACGGTCAAGAATGGCGCAAGTCTGCGAATGTGAGCCCGCTCGTGCCTATGCAAAGGCGCGGACGCGATCTTCTGCACCCTGAGCCCTTGCCAGACTTTCCTGCGGGCTTTTGGATATCCCCACGTCCTGAGCCCTCTATAGTCCGCTATGCAGATACATTCTTTCTGCAGACGATAAGTCGTTGGGGCGGTTGAGAAAAACGGGGGTCTAACGGGTCTCGGGGACGACAATCGGCCTCCCGCGACTTCGCATCTTCCCGAACAACAAAAACTTCGCCCGTCCCGAAAAACAGGGGCAACCGCCTTGCAGTCAGGCAAGGCGGAGAGGACTGGGGGGTTTGACATGAAACGGCGCCTATTCGGGGGAGCCCTTGTGCTCGGCGTGGCTATGTTTGCGCCAGAGCCGGGGCGCGCGCAGACCGAAGATTCGCAAACGCCTACCGCTGCGGAACCGGCCGAGGGTGCACCTCCCGGCGATGTCCCTCCCGTCGAGGTTGAGCAACCGGCGCCTGTCGAGGCCGCTCCCCCACCCAAGCCCAGGCCAAGGCCGCGGCCGGTCGTAGAGGCACCTCCACCGCCTCCGCGGCCGGCAGCGGCCCCGGCGCCGGTCGTGTACACCGCGCCAGCGCCCGTCACCGACGTGACGGTCGGTCCCGAGCGCGGACCGGATGGCCGGGTGCTCGAAGCCACGACCGGCATCGGCCCGAACAATCCGACCTCGATCCTGCCGAGCGACATGAGCGGCTATGCCGGCGCCGGCACGACGGTGACCACGCAGCAGATCGATGAGGAGCGGCCGCTGACCACCCCCGAGGCGCTCGCGCGCGTGCCGGGCGTGTCCTACGTCACCGACGATGGCTGGGGTCGTCATATCAATCTCAGCATTCGCGGCTCGTCCGCGCGGCGCGCCCGCAAAGTGCTGATGATGGAGGATGGCCAGTCCATCAATTTCAGCACCTATATCGATCCGTCGACGCACTACACCCCGCCGCTCGACCGTATCGAGAGCATCGAGGTGATACGAGGCGGTACCGTTGCCTACGGTCCCCTGAACAATTTTGGCGTGGTGAACTTCAGGAATCTGAGCCCGTTCGGCCCTGAAGAGACTGTGGTCTCAGCCTCGTTCGGCAATCACAGCAGCAACTATCGTCACGCGCACACGCGCCAGCAGGTCGACAATGTCGGCATCGTTTTCTCCTATACGGGGATGGACGCGGACGGCGTGTTCGACCTCGAGAGGCTCGGCTACAACGACTTCTACGGGGCGGTCGGCTGGAAGGGCGACAACCAGGACCTCACGCTCTCCGGTCTCTATTTCCGCCAACGCGACAAATACGACGAGCGGAACCTGACGCTGCCCGGCTTCCTCGCCAACCCGCGCTGCAAGAAAGATCATTGCATGGTGGATGACGAGGGTGAGCTCGACTTCGAGGCCATGGGCAACAAGTTCAACACCTACAATGCCGATCTGTGGATGGGCCAGATTCTGCACAACTACTATTTCGATCCGGACACCACCCTCAGCACCCGGGCCTATCTCTACGACCAGGAGCGGGCGCGGTTCGAATCCCGCTATGGCGGCCCGAGGCTCAGCAACTTGGCTGAGTCGCTGATCGACGGCGGGGTGACGGGCAGCATGCGCGGCCGCGACCGGCACTATCAGCATTACGGCGCCGAGACCAAGCTAGAGCTTGCCAACCGCAATTTCTTCGGCGGCATGAAGCAAGACATCCAGATGGGCATCAGGACCGAGTATCACGAGCTCCGTAACTGCAACTCGGCCGGCCGCACGGGCGAGATCCTCAATTGGGATAACCGGGGCAATTGCTACGCGGAGGAGCAGTGGGAGAACGACGACTTCCCGCCCAGGCCATCCCGCAGCGATTTCCGCGATAACGGCCAGCTGGAAAACTATGACGCCATGACCTATGCCGGCTTCATCCAGTCGGCGGTCCATCTGAACGATGCGGTTACGGTCGTTCCCGGCGTACGCTTCGAAAGTTGGGATCTCGAGAGAAAGACCCTTTGGAACGTCGATGCCATCGACGCCGGAGTGCCGCTTCCGTCCAGGGAAAAGAAGGACTTCGACGAGGTTCTGCCGGCCATCAACTTCGCATGGGGCTTTGGCAGGATCGACCAGCCGGTCTATGACGGGAAGTCCTTGGCCGCAGCGCCTTCGCGTCCGCGCTATCACAGCACCTTCTATGGCGGCTATCATCGCGGACTGGGCATCCCCGTGGCGCGCGGCGAGCAGATCGCAGCTCTCGATCCGGAAATCGGCGACAACTTCCAGATCGGCCTGCGCAGCACGGCGGTTAGGGGCTTCACCTTCGATGGCGCCCTGTTCCACAGCACGATCGACGACTATCAGATCAAGGAAGCCGCTGTGGATTCGCTCGGCAACAACATCTTCGGCTCGGTCGACGAGGTCGAGATCGAAGGCTTCGAGCTCTACTCGCGGTTCGACAGCTACGCCTATTGGCAGCCGCGCTTCTCGGGCTACGGAACGAACTTCTTCGGCGAGGCCACCTATACCTACGCCGATTCCGTTATCTCGAAGGGCCTCGATATCGACGAAGACGGTGTCGTCGTCGGTTCGCTCAACGGCAATCTCGTTCCCGAGGTGCCGCGCGAGTTTGCCAACCTGACCGCGGGCATCGAGATCGGCGAGGTCTTCAATGCCAGCATCACCTGGACGTATCGCGGCAGCTTCTTCACCGATGTGGGAAACACGCGGGAGATCGAGCTGGAAGGCGAGGCGGGCAAGGTGCCGAGCGTGTGGCTGCTGTCGGCGCGCGCCAACTACAATATCCCGAACACGGATTATACGCTGTTCGTGTCGGGCTATAATCTCGAGGACAAGCTCTACATTGCCGACCTGTCTGATGGCATCAAGCCCGGCATGGGCCGCACCATCATGGGCGGGTTCAAGCTGAAATGGGGCGGCGGTCCGCGGCAAGCCGCCAACGAGCCGCCCGCTGCCTATACCTACGGGAACTAGCTGCCGGGGAATCGGGGAGGATGTCCGCAATGCAAGGGCATCCCCCCGGCGACGCGGCCCTACGAGTGTGACAATTAAGCCGCAAGGAGCAACAAAACCGTTGAAATGAGCGACCGCGCCCCCGTAGCAGGGTAGCTCTAACGCCCATTTCGTGGGGCGAACGCGGCTCTGGCAGGTTCCGTTCACGCTTGAAAAGAGCGGCAAACTCGGTCTGCAACCGCGTCCGGACCCCTCGAGCGGGGATCTGGGCTGCTCTTACTTGGCCTGTGAATTGCCAACTTTTCCTATGGCTTTGGGATAGCATCCCAGACCTTCCCGTTTATATTTCCTGATGCTGCCGTTGGTTTTTCGGCAACAGCTAAGATTCGTCGGGGCGGCTGACTAACTCGGAGACCGGTGGGGACCTGGGCGACCTTCGGGAAACCCACGGACCGCGTCTTCCAAAACAAGAGACTCTCCGCCCGACATGCACAGGGGAAAGCGCCCTTGCCGAGCCGCAAGGGCGAGAGGACTGGGGGGTCCATATGAGACGGCGCCTATTTGGGGGTGCCCTCGCGCTCGGCATGGCGATGTTCCTGCCGACCGAAGGGCGTACGCAGAACGACGATCAGCAGCCGGCAGATGCGGCGACAACTCCCGCGGAAGATGCGGCTCCAGGCGATGTGCCCCCGGTCGAAGTTGAACAACCGGCACCCGTCGTCGAGGCTGAGCCCGCGCCGGCACCCAAGCCGCGGCCTCAGCCCAAGCCGAAGCCCGTCGTAACCGCGCCGCCTCCGCCGCGCCCGGCACCACGCCCGGCGCCGGTCGAGCCTGTCTACGACATCCCGAGCGAGATCACCGAGCCGCTGCCCGGCTTCTATGGACCTCCGGGTGGTCGAGCCGCCTTCGAGCGCGCAATGGATTCGGCGCAGTCGCCGGTCATCCCGACACAGGGCATCGTTCCCGGCAATCTGATGGATTTCTCGAGCGCGGCGAGCCGCGTCACCCGCCAGCAGATCGACGAACAGCAGCCGCTGTCCACCAACGACATTCTGTCGCGTATCCCGGGCGTCGCCATCGTCAACGACGACGGCTACGGCCGTCACGGCGGCATCTCGATTCGCGGCACGCCGGCGCGGCGCTCGCGCAAGATCCTGGTGATGGAAGATGGGCGCTCCATCAATCAGAGCCTCTATCTCGATCCGTCGACGCACTACGTCCCGCCTGACGAGCGCATTGAGGAAGTCGAAGTGCTGCGCGGCACGGTAATCACCTACGGTCCGAACAACAATTCGGGCGTGGTCAACTTCCGCAACCTTTCGCCCTTCGGGCCAAGCGAGACCGTGGCTTCCGGTCAGGGTGGCACGGTGTCGTTGGGTGGCCGCAACACCGAAGATGGCGTCGTCGGGGACGGCGAGGATTCTGCCGCCAAGTGGCACGTCCACACCCGGCAGAACGCAGGGGATTGGGGCCTGGTCCTGTCCTACACCGGCGCCAACGTTCAGGGTGCCTGGGACACCGAGCGCCTTCGCTATCACGATTTCTACGGCGCGCTCGGCTGGAAGGGTGAGAAGTCAGACTTCACCTTCACGACGGTCTATTTCGCGCAGCGCGACAATTACGACGAGTCGAATCTCGAAGGCGACGACGACGATCCGGGAGGCGCGGTTGAGAGCCTGCTCTTGCACGAATACAAGCACTGCAAGACTTGCTTCAATCCGGCCTCGAAGCTGAATGAATACAACGCCGACATCGTGCTGCTGCAGGGCGTCTACAATTACTATGTCGATCCTGACACCACCGTATCGGCGCGGGTCTATGGCCAGATCATGGACCGGGCGCGCTTCTTCAACATCGAGGGAGAAGATCCGCGGGATGCCGACGGCAATGCCGCGCCGATCCTCATCGACGATGACGATGAGCTCGCGGCCGTCGCAGGGGAAGGCTCGATGGAGGGCCGCTACCGCACCTTCGATCATATCGGCACGGAGCTCAGGACCGAGCTTGCTAACCGGGCTTTCCTGTTCGGCTTGACGCAAGACCTCCAGCTCGGCGTGCGGTATGAGCACCATGAGTTCACCGACCGTAGCTTCCTGGGCCGCCAGGGGCAGATTCTCGACGGCTTTAATTCAAGAGGCCTCGATGTCTGGAACCGCGAGTTCACCGCGGACGCTTTCTCGGCCTTCATTCAGACCGATATCGCCGTCACCGATAGGCTCAACGTGGTGCCGGGCGCGCGGCTCGAATCCTACAAGATCGATCGCCTGACCAAGGTTCTCACCGAGGACGACGACGAGGACGAATGCCCGCCGGCGCTGGGCGGTGAAGAGGAAGAGTGCGTCTTCTTCGAGGGCTACACCAACACGCCCTTCAAGGAGAGCATGGACCGCACGCATGTCTTGCCGGGCGTCGCCTTCGCCTATGGCTTCGGTGCCAAGCAGGCGCCGGTCGAGATCGGCTCGAAGTCGCTCGGACCTGTGGCTAAGACCGAGCACACGAGCACGATCTACGGCGGCTATCACCGCGGCCTGACCATGCACGTGCTGCGTGAGGTGTCGTTCCCGACGGGCGATGAGCTGGGCGACAACTTCCAGCTCGGCCTGCGGTCTACCGCGATCAAGGGCGTAACCTTCGATATCGCCGGCTTCCACCAGAGGATCGAGGACTATCAGGCCGCGGGTGAGTTTAACCTGGCGACGGATAGAGGCTTCGAAGCGGTCGATCTGGTCGAGGTCAACGGTTTCGAGGTCTATGGCCGGCTCGACACGCAGCCCTATACCGGATGGAAGCTCAACCCCTATACCGAAGCGAGCTTCACCCTGGCCGACTCGAAGATCGAGAAGGGTCTCGTGCCTCTCTCGGATGACGGTGAAGTGGAGCTCATAAACGTGTCGGGCAACTACGTTCCCGTTGCCCCGCGCGAGTTCGCCTATATCACCGCGGGTATCGAAAGCCAGGCTGGCTGGAACGCGAGCGTGAGCTGGATCTATCGCGGCTCGTTCTACACCGACGTCTTCAACACGCCCTACGGTGGAGATCCCGAGGGCGAGGCGGGCGAGGTGCCGAGCGTGTGGCTGCTCGCGGCGCGGGCCAACTATACGATCCCGAACACCGGCGCGACGCTGTTCATCGTGGGCGAAAACCTGACCGACGAACTCTACATCAACGACCGCGAGGACGGGGTCAAACCCGGCATCGGCCGTACCATCATGGCCGGCGCGAAGTATCGATGGTAGGTCCCTGACCGTCCATCTCCCGGGCGATAAGGCGCGTCATGCGTCTTATCGCCTGCCCTGCGGGCAGGCAGTGCAATTGCCATTTATCTGAAATATTGAATTGAACTTCGGCAGCTTGCGAGTGCCGCTATTCCTACGCCAACTCTGGAAGGCGGTAGGGCCCCTATTGTGACTATGCTCCACGAGTCTGGCACTGGGGCGAATAAATTCGGGGGGCTCGCCGAAAAGCAAGGACCGGTCGCAACGCCAGACTGAGCGATCGGGAAACCTTCACGGCAGGATTATTGAGGCGGTTTCGGTCGCCTCACGCACTCAAAGCTCCCCACAGCACAAAACTTTCGTCCCAACGAGCAGGGGGCGGCTGTCTTGCCTAAGCAAGGACGGCGAGGACTGGGGGGTCCGAAAATGAAAAGGCGTCTTCTTGGGAGTGCACTTATACTCGGTTTGGCGGCGTTCGTGCCGGAAGAGGGGCGAGCGCAGAACGGCGAAACTGAGCAGCCGCCCGCGGCCGCGAGCGAGGGTGCGCCTCCAGGCGATGTTCCTCCTGTCGAGGTCGAGCAACCGGCACCCGTTGTCGAAGCCGAGCCCGCGCCGGCACCGAAGCCGAGGCCTCAGCCCAGGCCGAAGCCTGTCGTAACCGCGCCCCCTCCGCCGCGCCCGGCACCACGCCCGACGCCGGTCGAGCCTGTCTACGACATCCCGAGCGAGATCACCGAGCCGATGCCCGGCTTCTATGGACCTCCGGGCGGGCAAGCCGCCTTCGATCGCGCGATGGATTCGGCCCAGTCGCCGATCGTTCCGACGCAGGGCATCGTTCCCGGCAATCTGCAGGACTTTTCGAGCGCGGCGAGCCGCGTCACCCGCCAGCAGATCGACGAGCAACAGCCTTTCAGCACTAACGACATCCTGTCGCGCGTTCCTGGCGTGGCCATCGTCAACGACGACGGCTTCGGCCGTCACGGCGGCATCTCGATCCGCGGCACGCCGGCGCGGCGCTCGCGCAAGGTGCTCGTGATGGAAGACGGCCGCTCGATCAACCAGAGCCTCTATCTCGACCCGTCGACCCACTACACCCCGCCCGACGAACGCGTCGAGGAGGTCGAAGTATTGCGCGGCACGGTGATCACCTACGGTCCGAACAACAATTCGGGCGTGGTCAACTTCCGCAACCTTTCGCCCTTCGGACCCAGCGAGACGGTGGTTTCCGGTCAGGGCGGCGCGGTGTCGTTGAAGGGCGCCGATCCCGACGATTCCTCGGCGGCCAAGTGGCACGTCCACACGCGCCAAAGCACCGGCAATTGGGGCCTGGTATTGTCCTATACCGGCGCCAACGTGCAGGGCGCCTGGGACACCGAGCGCCTTCGCTACAACGATTTCTACGGCGCGCTCGGCTGGAAGGGTGAGAAGTCAGACTTCACCTTCACGACGGTCTATTTCGCGCAGCGCGACAATTACGACGAGTCGAATCTCGAAGGCGACGACGACGATCCGGGAGGCGCGGTTGAGAGCCTGCTCTTGCACGAATACAAGCACTGCAAGACTTGCTTCAATCCGGCCTCGAAGCTGAATGAATACAACGCCGACATCGTGCTGCTGCAGGGCGTCTACAATTACTATGTCGATCCTGACACCACCGTATCGGCGCGGGTCTATGGCCAGATCATGGACCGGGCGCGCTTCTTCAACATCGAGGGAGAAGATCCGCGGGATGCCGACGGCAATGCCGCGCCGATCCTCATCGACGATGACGATGAGCTCGCGGCCGTCGCAGGGGAAGGCTCGATGGAGGGCCGCTACCGCACCTTCGATCATATCGGCACGGAGCTCAGGACCGAGCTTGCTAACCGGGCTTTCCTGTTCGGCTTGACGCAAGACCTCCAGCTCGGCGTGCGGTATGAGCACCACGAGTTCACCGACCGCAGCTTCCTGGGTCGTCAGGGAGAGATCATGACCGGCTTCCGGGAGCGCGGCCTCGATGTCTGGAACCGCGAGTTCACCGCGGACGCCTTCTCGGCCTTCATTCAGACGGACATCTCCGTCACCGAGCGCCTCAACGTGGTGCCGGGCGCACGGCTCGAGACCTACAAGATCGACCGCCTGACCAAGGTCCTCACCACTGACGACGACGAGGACGACTGCCCGCCGGCGCTGGGTGGCGAAGAGGAAGAGTGCGTCTTTTTCGAGGGCTACACCAATACGCCCTTCAAGGAGAGCATGGACCGCACGCATGTCTTGCCGGGCGTCGCCTTCGCCTATGGCTTCGGTGCCAAGCAAGCGCCGGTCGAGATCGGCTCGAAGTCGCTCGGACCTGTTGCTAAGGCCGAGTACGCCAGCACGATCTACGGCGGCTATCACCGCGGCCTGACCATGAACGTGCTGCGTGAAGTGGCATTCCCGACGGGCGATGAGCTGGGCGACAATTTCCAGATCGGCCTGCGCTCCACCGCGGTCAAGGGCTTGACCTTCGACATCGCTGGCTTCCATCAGAGGATCCAGGACTTCCAGTTCGCGAGCGAGGTGACCTTGTCGGGCGATCGGACCTTCGACGCGGTTGACGAGGTTCATGTCAACGGTTTCGAGGTCTATGGCCGGTTCGACACGCAGCCTTATACCGGCTGGAAGCTCAATCCCTTTGCCGAGGCAAGCTTCACCCTGGCCGACTCGAAGATCGAGAAAGGCTTCATCCTCGGCGGTGACGACGATGACGGGGAGGAGCTCATCTCGGTAGCCGGCAAATACATTCCCGAGGTCCCGCGCGAATTCGCCTATATCACCGCGGGCATCGAGAGCCAGGCCGGCTGGAACGCGAGCGTGAGCTGGATCTATCGCGGCTCGTTCTATACCGATGCGTTGAACACGCCGTTCGGCGGCGATCCCGAGGGTGAAACGGGCGAGGTACCGAGCGTGTGGCTGCTCGCGGCGCGGGCCAACTACAATATCCCGAACACCGGAGCCACGCTGTTCGTCTCGGGCGAGAACTTGACCGACGAAGTCTACATCACCGACCGTGAGGACGGCGTCAAACCCGGCCTCGGCCGCACCATCATGGCCGGCGCGAAATATCGCTGGTAAGCATTGAGGGGTTCTCCCCCCTCCACCGGCAGGCGATGAGATGCCCCAAGCGTCTCGTCGCCTGCGCCCTGTTTGAGCCCTCGTCGGTTTGCAGTTGCGTTGGGTGTCACCCGCCGGCGGCCCGCGGGCGCTGAGCAAAGCTGACTGACAGTCTGCTTCCCGCCGCATCTCCCCGCGGCGATCCTCCCCGAAACTCCCGATTTTTTTGCCAATGTTTCCCTGTCGGTTTGCCTCACGCTTCCAGCGTATAGGGACTAATTATCCCGTATGGAAACGCCAAAGCATACGAGGGCGTTTTGCCTATGTCCGGATCACGTGATCTCTCACCCAATGGAGGTTTTTCGAATGCGCAAGCTTTCAATCGCTGCTTTTGCCCTCATGTTCGCTGCCGGCGCTGGCATCGCCTACGCGGATGAGAAGCCGACCGATGCAGAGGTCGCGAAGATCAAAGAGGCCGTCGCCGTTTGGGGTTGCGAGGGCGGCACCTACGAGAAGGAGTCCGAGGCGACCGGCGTCTATGAGGCCGAGGACGTCAAGTGCAAGGCCGGCCAGTACGATTTCCGCCTCGACAAGGACTTCAACGTCTTCGTTATCACGAAGGACTAATCCCGCATCGGGAGCAATTGCCCAATTTCCTGCTGAAGGCACGAAACGAGGCCGCGCAGGTCCGTTAAGCGAGGGGGCGCAGCGTAAGGGCTGTGCCCCCTTTGCTGCGTCCTGAGAGCCGGTGCCACGTCATATTTTACGCGGCGTCCGAGCCATTCGGCTGGGGAGGAGACCAAAAGCAATTTACCGTGGAAAAGTTCAATCGGCTAATGTCAGACTAAAGGAAATTGGATCGGGAAGGATGCCGAGGAGGGGGATAGGGTCCGCACTGGATGGCCTGGCCGGGGCGTCCAAGGCGCTCGACTGGCGCGGCTTTTGGCGCGGCCGCTCGGTCAGGACGCAGCTCCTTATCGCCATTGGGGCGGTCAATCTGCTCGCTGCGCTCGCCGCCATCGCCGTCTCCGTTCCCAATACCCGCCTCGCGACCAAGGCGGAGATCGAATCGTCCTTCGAGGTGGCCGAGGGCTTCGTGAAGGCCGCGGTCAAGGATCTCGAAGCGCAAGGGCGCCTCGATCAACTTGCCGAGCGCCTCCCCGCCGAGCTCAAAGACCTTAGGCATGTGCGGATCATGCTGGTCGACAGCTTCGGCAATCTGACAGTGATTTCCGCCAAACCCGATCCCGACCGCTCGCCGCAATGGACGGCGCCGAAATGGTTCAAGGACCTGGTCGGCGCCAATATCGGCCGTGCGGTCCGGCTCGTCGGCGCGGGCAATGTTCCCGTGATCATCGTCGGCAATCCCGATGTCGAGATCAACGAGGCGTGGGAGGACTATCTGGTCCTCGCGGTGGCCTGGCTCGTGCTCAACGCGCTCGTGCTGCTCGCGCTGCACGCCATTCTCGGCCGCGTGCTCGATCCGTTGCTCAGCCTCGCGCGCGGCATGGTCAAGCTCAGGGATGGCGATTACGCAACGCGCCTCGCTCCGCCCAAGGTCAAAGAGATCGCCGCCATCACCAGCCGTTTCAACAGGCTCGCGGCGGCACTCGAAGCCGCGCGCAAGGAGAACAGCACGCTCTACCGCCAGCTCATCTCGGTGCAGGAGCGGGAGCGGCGCGAGATCGCGACAGAGCTTCACGACGAGGCGGGGCCGTGCCTGTTCGGCATCAGCGCGAATGCCTCCTCGATCAAGACGCTCGCCAACCAGCTCGGCGATCCGCGGACGCCCGAACTTACGCAGCGCGTGGGCGAGGTGCTGACCATCACCGAGCGGCTCAAGCTCATGAACCGCGCGCTCCTGAAAAAGCTGAGGCCAGGCCCGCTCGGTCATGTCGGGCTCGCTCAGCTCCTGGACGAGCTGATTGCAAGCTTTCAGCAGCGCCACCCCGAGGTGAAAATTCTGCCTGCCGTCGGCGAGCTTGCGAGCTCCTACGGCGAGGCGATCGACCTCACGCTTTATCGCTGCATTCAGGACGGCGTGGCCAATGCCGTCCGCGAGCACGGAGCGCGCACCGTGCTTATCGAGCTGGCCGAGCATGCCGCTCCTTCCCGCGGCAAAGCGCGCCGCTCGGGGACCAAGCTCAAGCTCGTGCTGCGCGATGACGGCTCAAACCCGCCGCGCGACGCACGCGACAGCTTCGCGCTGGCCTTGATGACCGAGCGGGTCCGCTCGCAAGGCGGCACTTTCACCGTCAAGAGGACCGCGAAGACGGGAACGAGTGTGCGGATCGAAATCCCCGTCGCGCCCGCGCCGGCCGAACGCAAACAGACCTTCGAACTTGCGGAGAGCCGGCTGTGACCCGCGTGCTCATTATCGACGACCACCCGATCGTGCTGCAGGGATGCCGGCAGCTACTGGAGGATTCCGGCGTCAAGCAGATCGTGCAGGCGCACAGCGTGGCCGAAGGCTTCCATCTTTACCGCGCGCAGAAGCCCGACGTGATCATCGTCGATCTCGCCATGCGGACGGGCGTGCTGAATGGCCTCTCTTTCATCCGGCGCCTGCGCCTGCACGATCCAAAAACGCCGGTGCTCGTCTTCACCATGCACAGCGACCCGATCATCGTGTCGCGCGCGCTCGAGCTGGGCGCCAACGGCTATGTGCTGAAGGACGCGGCGCCGGAGGAGGTGCTGACGGCCTACCGGCGCGTGCGCGACGGCAAGTCCTATCTCAGCCACGATCTGGCCGCCGATGTCGCCTTCAATCAGGCGCGCGAAAAGGCCAACCCGCTCCGGAACCTCAGCTTGCGCGAATTGCAGACGCTGGCGCTCGTCGCCGACGGCAAGCCCTATGGCGTGATCGCCCAGCAGCTCAACGTCAGCTACAAGACCGTCGCCAATGTCTGCACCCAGCTCAAGGCCAAGTTCGGCGTGAAGACGCTGCCGGAGCTGATGCGGCTCGCGATCGAGCATTTGCCGACCATCACGCGGTCCGGCTATGCGGCGCAGGACGCCAAGGCCCACGGCAAGGTTGACGAGGACAGCGCGTAAGACTCGTTTTGGCCTTGACGGGAACGCCCAGGCGCCGCCATCTGAACGCACATCATGTTGATCAAGGTCCTCGGCTCGTCGGCGGGCGGCGGCTTCCCGCAATGGAATTGCAACGGCCGGAACTCGGCCGATGTGCGCGCGGGTGTGGCCGGCCTCGCGCCGCGCACCCAAGCCTCGGTTGCGGTCAGCGCCGACGGGAAGCAGTGGGTTCTGCTCAATGCGAGCCCCGACCTCAGGCAGCAGATCAACGATACGCCCGCGCTTCATCCCGCGAAGGACGGGCCGCCGCGCAATAGCCCGATCAAGGCCGTGGTGCTCACCAACGGCGATGTCGACGCGATCGCCGGCCTGCTCACGCTGCGCGAAGGACAGCCCTTCAATATCTATGCGAGCGCGCGCGTGCTCGGCATCCTCGCGTCGAATTCGATCTTCGACGTACTCAATCCCGATCTCGTCAAGCGCATCGCGGTAACGCTCGGGCAGAGCTTCGCGGTGGAAGGACCGCAGGGGCCGATCGGGATCGACGTCGAAGCCTTCGTGGTGCCGGCAAAGGTCCCGCTCTATCTCGAAGATGCGGGAGCGGGTCCGGATTTCGGTGCGCAGGAGGGCGACACGATCGGCTTGAAGGTGAGCGAAGCGGCGACTGGCGCGCACTCCTTCTTTATTCCGGGCTGCGCCCGCGTGGACGATGCGCTCCGCGCGCGGCTAAAGGGTGCGCCGGTCCTCTTCTTCGACGGCACGCTCTACACCAATGACGAGATGGTGGCGCAGGGCCTGCTCGACAAGACCGGCGAGCGCATCGGGCATATCAACATGTCCGGCGAGAAGGGCAGCATGGCCCAGCTTGCGCCGCTCGGCATCGGACGCAAGATCTACATCCACATCAACAATTCCAATCCCGCGCTGCGCGAGGGATCGCCCGAGCGCGCGGCTGTCGAGGCCGCCGGTTGGGAAGTCTCCTTCGATGGGATGGAGGTAAGCGTCTAGCGGCTGGCGATCAGCTCGCGCGCGAGTTTCGCAAGCCCCCGAAGGCGACAACATTGTCGACGCGCTCCGGCGCGCCGTCGCCCGCGATCTTGCCCGCCGCGCTCAGCCAATAGGATGCGATCCGGTCGGCGAAGGGACGCGGCTTCTCGGCAAAAAGCAGCTCGGCCTTGGCGCGCGCTTGCTTGCGCAGCGTCTTGTGGCGGCGGCGGCAACGCTTGAGAAATGCCGCGACTTCCTCCGGCTTGCCGAAGGTCATGGTGGGAGTCGCGACGAGCTGGGTGAGCAGCGCGATGTCGTGGTCGTCGCCGAGGAGCTGCGACAGAGCACGCGACGCCTCTGCGCGCGCGGAGAGCTCCGACGGCCAGCACGGCGCGAGCAGTTGCATCTGCCGCCAGTGATGCTGCACGCCTTTGCGCCATTCATGCACGTCCTCGGCGTTGTCGGTCTCGAGGCTCTGGCGGAACGCTTGGCGCGCATCCCGGTAGCAGCGCTTGAGCCCTTCGGCGAGCGGGCTGAAATCGTCCGGATAGACGGCGAGGCTCGCAAAAGGAGGCCTGAGCTCGAGCAGGGCGCGCATGGCGTCAGACGCCGTGCTCTGCTCAAGGCTTTGCGCGGCGGCGTGACGGCGCTTCTGCAAGAAGCCGCGCAAGGATTGAATTGCTCCGTCGCCGGGTCCCGACTCGGTCTCGCGAGCGAGCTTATCGACGGCGTCGGCCAAGGCTTGCGCGTCGCGCGCCGCCGACAAGCCACGCGCAATCGCAGCGATCCGGTCGGTCAGGCTTGCGAACACGGGCTCCGGCATCCCGGGGCGCGCGAGCAGGAGCAGGGAGCGAAGCCGCTTCAGGCATTTGCGTGCGCTATGCACGCCGTTATGGCGTTCAGGCGGGGCGGCACTCAGCGCCGCGTGCGCGAGGTCGAGCTCGGCGAACGCAACGCGGCGCAAGCCATCGTTTGTCCGCGTAGCCGGATCGAGACGGTAGGTCATGTTGGCCCGAGTTTCGGTTCTTGCCGTTCCCCCGAGCTATGATCCCCGGAGCGGCCCCGCGCGGTCAAGCGCCAGGAGCAAGTTCTCCCTTTCAGGGGAATCCTGTGGACAGGCCACGCCAGGGCGCAGTGGCGGCGATCCAATTTCGTGTCCGGGATTCAGGGTCTTGATCTGTCACAATGTCGGTGATGACGGCGGCCGAATCGGCGCCTGCGGCGAGCACCAGCGGTGCACGGTCGAGCGTGATGCCGCCGATCGCCACCAGGGGGCAACGAATCTGCGCGCGCCACGCGGCGATGCGGGCCAGGCCCTGCGGCTGCCAGGGCATGGCCTTGAGCTTGGTGGCGTAGACGGGGCCGAGCGCGACGTAGTCGGGTTCCGCGGCGAGCGCGGCCGCCAGCTCTTCCTCGCTGTGCGTGCTGATGCCGATCCTGACGCCCGCATCCTTGATGGCGCGGAGGTCGGCACGAGAGAGGTCTTCCTGGCCGAGATGCACGAACGGCGCCGTCGCCGCGATCGCCTCGCGCCAATAATCGTTGACCACGAGCGTGCAGCCATGGGCGGCGCAGAGTGCCGCTGCCCTATCGATCTCGGCGCGCACGGTCGCCTGGTCCTTGTCCTTGACGCGGAGTTGCACCAGCCGGACACCGAGCGGCAGGAGCCGCGCGAGCCATTCGGTGTCGGGGAGGATCGGGTAGAACGGGTCGAGGCGGATCACGACCGGCGCGATCAGGAGGCGTGGTCGATCTTGAAGAAGGGGGTGCCCGCAACCGGCGTCGAAGGCTCGGCCATGTCGCGCGGCTCGATCAAGCCGGCCTCGAAGGCGAGGCGTCCGGCCTCGACCGCGCGCGCGAAGGCTTCGGCCATCTTCACGGGATCGCCGGCCTTGGCGATCGCCGTGTTGAGCAGGACGGCATCGTAGCCCATCTCCATGATCTCGGCGGCATGCGACGGCGTGCCGATGCCGGCGTCGACGATCAGCGGAATGTCGGGGAAATAGGCGCGGAGCGTCTTGAGCCCAGCGCGATTGACGGGACCGCGCGCCGAGCCGATGGGCGCGGCCCACGGCATCAGCACCGAGCAGCCTGCCGAAACGAGACGCTCAGCCGCGCTCAGATCTTCCGTCGTGTAGGGGAGCACTGCGAAGCCGTCGCTGGCGAGCACGCCCGCCGCTTCGACCAGACCGAACAGGTCCGGCTGCAGCGTGTCGTCATTGGCGATCACTTCGAGCTTGATCCAATCCGTGCCGAACAGCTCGCGCGCCATATGCGCGGTGGCGATCGCTTCCTTGGCGGTGCGGCAGCCGGCAGTGTTGGGCAGCACGCGGCAGCCGAGCTCTTCGATCAGCGTCCAGAAGCCCTGGCCCGTGCGGGCGCGCGCCGATTCGCGCCTGAGCGAGACGGTGACGATCTCCGCGCCCGACGCCGCGACCGCTTGCTTCAAGCATTCGGGTGAGGGGTATTGGGCGGTGCCAAGCAGGAGCCGCGAGGTGAATTGGTCGCCGTAAAGGGTGAGCATCAGCCGCCCTGCCTCGGGGCCACGATCTCGATCTCGTCGTCGGCCGCGAGCTTGGTCGTCGCGCGGCAACAGGCGGCGACGAAGCTGCCGTTGACGGCCGTAGCCACGCGCGCATCGGCGAAGCCGAGCGCGGCGCAGAGCGACGCGAGATCGCGCGCCTCGGTCGTGAACGGTTCGCCGTTAAGCAGGATCTGCAACGAACACCTCCTCATGCCGCGCGCCGGTCTCGATGAAGGCCGCGACAAGCTCGGCCAAGGCCGGCGCGAGCAGAAAGCCGTGCCGGTAAAGGCCGTTGACATAGATATAGCCGTTGCTTGCGATAATCCTAGGCCGATTGTCGGGGAAGGCGGGCCGTGCGCCGGCGCCCTGGTGCACGATCTCGGCCTCGGCGAAGGCGGGCTCGAGCGCGTAGGCCGCCGAGAGCAGGTCGAGCGCCGAGCGCACGCTGACGGGCCCCGTCTCCTCGCTCTCGATCACCGTCGCGCCGATCATATAAAGACCGTCGCCCCATGGCACGACGTAGAGGGGGAAGCGCGGATGCAGGAGCCGGACGGGGCGGGAGAGATGCACCTCGCGGCTCCTCACCACGATCCGCTCACCGCGCACGCCGCGCAGTGTCGGCAGATCGTCCTTGGCGGCGAGCCCGCGGCAGTCGATCACCAGGTCGGCGCCCCCCGGCATGCCGGCTTCGCCGAGCTTGAGGCGGACACCTTCGGCTAGCGCCGCATCGAGCAGGAAGGCAAGTGCCGCATCGGGCGCGAGATGCGCTTCGCCCGGATAGAAGAGCCCATTCGCGAAGCGCTCCGCGAGACCTGGCTCGAGCTTCGCCAGCGCGGCCTGGTCGAGCCGCTCGTGGCCTTCCGTCATGCGCGCCAGGCGATCGAGCAGGACGCGGTCGCGCTGTGGCGCCACGATCAGCGTACCGTTCACGGAGAGACCCGGATAGGTCTCGCGCCAGAGCGCGATGCTCCGCTCGCCGAGCGCGCGGACGATAGGCTCGGCACTTTCCTCCTCGCAGCGAGGGCCGAGCATGGCGCCGGCGAAGGGGCTGCACGAGCCGGCAAACGGCGTCTCCGAGCGCTCATAGAGCGTGACGTCGTGTCCGGCGCGAGCAAGTGTCAAAGCCTGCCAGAGGCCGACGACGCCGGCCCCGCGTATCGCAATCTGCATTTTTGCTGTTCCCATGCCCGACGCATAGCGCCTCGGCGCCCGCGCGTCTAATCCCCGAGTGCTATGCCTTCGCGGCGCGGATCGGCGCCACCTTCGAGGCCATCCGGCGTAACCGCCACGATGTGCAGCCCACTGGTCAGGTCCATGCGCCGCACCTCATGACCCTTGGCGCGCAAGGCCGCTTCGAGCGCATCCCATTCGGCGCCGGTCTCGAGCAGGAAGACCTTGCCCATGCTGCCGAAATTCACGAGCGCCGCGGCCTCGGCCGGGTCGAGCCCCCAGTCGATCAGCGCGACGAGCGCCTTCAGGTTGAACAGGATAATGGCGGGGCCGCCCGGCGAGCCCAGCACGTAACGCAGCGCGTCGCCCTCGCCGAGCACGATGGTCGGGCTCATGGCGCTGCGCGGACGTTTTCCCGCTTCCGCGCGGTTGGCGATCTCGCGGCCGTCCTCATCGGTGGGCGCGAAGGAGAAGTCCGTGAGCTGGTTGTTCAGCAGGAAGCCGCGCACCATGGAACGGGCGCCGAAGGCATGCTCGATGCTGGTCGTCATGGAGAAGGCATTGCCCTCGCCGTCAACGATCGAGATCTGGCTGGTGCCTGCGCCTTCGCGCGTGCCGTCGCGGCCGCGCCTATCGGCGCGCATCCCGGGCGGCGTGCCGGCGGTCACTTGCGCTTGCGCGCGCGCCGGGTCGATCAGCGCGCCACGCTCGGCGAGATAGCCCGAATCGAGCAGGCCCGCGACGGGCACCGTCACGAAATCGGGATCGGCAAGAAAGCGCGCGCGGTCGGCAAGCGCGAGACGTTCGGCCTCGGCGATCAGGTGCACGGCTTCCGCGCTCGGCGGTGCCGTGCCGAGGTCGAAGGGCGCGACCAGGCCGAGCACCTGGCCTATGGCGACCGCGCCCGACGACGGCGGACCCGCTCCGCAGACCCGATACGCGCGATAAGCCATGCAGACCGGCTCGCGCTCCTTGGCGCGGTAATTTGCAAGGTCCTCGGCGGAGAGCGTGCCGGGAATGCGGGGATCGTTCTGCACCGCGGCGGCGATGTCGCGCGCGATCTCGCCGCGATAGAAGGCATCAGGTCCTTCGCGCGCGATGGTGGCGAAGGTCTCGGCCAGCGCCGGGTTCTTGAGCTTGTAGCCCGAAGGCCAGGGACGCCCGTCGGCGTCGAAATAATGCGCGCGCGCCTCCGGCGTGAAAGTCGCGGAATCGGCCTTAGCCAGCATCTCGGCGAGGCGGGGCGAGACGGTGAAGCCATCGCGGGCGAGCGCGATCGCCGGCTCGAACAGATCCGCCCAGGGCAGCTTGCCGTGCCCGACATGGGCGAGCTTCAGTGCCGCGAGCGCGCCCGGCACGCCGACTGAAAGTCCGCTGGCGATGGCCACAGGCTTCGGGATTTCCTTGCCCTGCGCGTCGAGGAACAGCTCGGGCGTGGCGCCAGACGGCGCGGTCTCGCGGCCGTCATAGCTCGCGATGCGCTTCGTGCGAGCGTCGTAGGTCAGGATAAAGCCGCCGCCGCCGATGCCCGAAGATTGCGGCTCGACCAGATTGAGCACCATCTGCGCCGCGATGCCGGCGTCGGTGGCGCTGCCGCCTTTGCGAAGGATGTCGCGCGCGGCTTCCGCAGCGAGCGGATGGGCGGCGACAACCATATGCCGCTCGGCCTTGGCCAGCGGCTTGGGCGCGATGCCGCTCGCGCCTTCCGGCTGCTGGAACGCATGCGCGCCAGGGCCGTATGCGAGGAGCAGCGCCAAGAAGGCGCCGAAACAGGAACGGAAGAGCTCAGCCATCCGGCTGAACATAGCCATCCCGCCCGACGAACGGGAGGTATGACGCGCCTGTTTTCCGAGAGGGAAAGCGAGCAGGCGGGCGGGGAGGGGGCCCCGCGTCCGGTGCGGGGGGATGGCCTAGAGACACGGGAACCTCCGGAGCGGACGGAACACGACATGGTCCACTCGAAAGCACCTCACCCCTGCCCCGCCTGCTCGGGCAACATCAGGAGGCGGGAAGTGCCTCCTGCGCCACTTGGAACGTCGTTACGCCACAATACCTTAACTGTCGTTCCCATTTTGTTCTTATAGCGAGTCGGCCTTCTCGTCAAGCGAGCACCGAGCACGAGCCGTCCCAAGCCGGTCCCGGCGTTTGCATTCCAGTAACCCAAATCACGAAAACTGATCGGGAAGATATGACGGGGGTTTGTCATGCGTCTCCTCTCCCGCCCGCTCCTGGGCATCGCCGCAATCGCTTCTCTCGCAGCCATTCTCGCCGGCACGCCTGGCCCTGCCGCGGCGGGTTTGTTCGATTTTCTGGGCGGTGGGCAAACCGCCGCGCGCTCTAGCGGAAAGCAGCTGATCGCTTTCCCCGGCAGCGCCGCGCCCGGCACGATCATCGTCAAATTCAGCCACCGCCGGCTCTATTACGTGCTCTCGGGGCAGCGGGCGATCGCCTATCCGATCGGGGCGCCCATCGGCAAAGCGCGCTGGTCGGGCACGATGCATGTCAGCAGCAAGCGAATCAACCCGATGTGGACCCCAACCGCGGAGATGCGCCGGGAAAATCCGACACTTCCGGCCTATGTGCCTGGCGGCCATCCGCGCAATCCACTCGGCGTGAGGGCGATGTATCTCGGCTCGAGCACCTACCGCATCCATGGCACCGATGCGCCCTGGACCATCGGCCACGAGGTCAGTCAGGGCTGTATTCGCATGTACAACGCCGATGTCATCGACCTTTATAATCGCACGCCGATCGGCACAAAAGTCGTGGTGCTTTGGTAGAGCCGAACCAAACCGAAGAAAATCCAAGGCTTTGCGGGATTTTATGCTGAAAATCGCCGCTGAAAATTTGCGATTTGTTTACCCTGAAAGGTGCGTCGCTAGTGGATTGATTTAACCTGTATCTAACTCGTGAGTGCTAGCTTCCACGTCAGGTTCCACCGTCGAGTAAGCAAAGACGGCGGCGCGGGGCCCTTGAAGCCTTATCAAAGGGAGTGTCGAAATGAGGACTTCTGTTGTGCGTTTCCTGAAGAATGAGTCCGGCGCCACCGCCATCGAGTATGGCCTCATCGCTGCCGGTATCGCTGTCGCGATCATCGTGGCCGTGAACACCCTTGGCGACACGCTGAACGGCGTGTTCGAGTATGTCGAGGGTCAGGTTCGCACCGGCGGCTAATCGCTAAGACATGCTGTAGGCCCAGCCCTCCGGGGCTGGGCCTACGCTATTTTCGTGCTTGCCAGCATCCGAATTTCCGTGCGGCCCTGGCCGCCAGCCCCCAAATCCTCCACAATTCGCGCCTAGATAGCTCTCGCTTCGAGGGGAGCTATCGCTTGTTGCTGCCGGACCCAAAGGGACGTGCCCGTCTCCTGGCAATTTTGGTTGCGGGAGCCGCGCTTTGCGGTGGCGCGCTGCCGGCGCTCGCCCATCCGCATGTCTGGGCGACGGTCCGCTCGGAGATCGTGTTCGGCCCGGACAAGAAGATCGTCGGGATCCGCCACGCCTGGACCTTCGACGAATTCTATACGGCCATGGCCGTGCAGGGGCTCGATACCGACCAGGACGGCAAATATTCCCGGGAGGAACTCGATCCGCTCGCCAAGGTGAATGTCGAATCGCTCCAGGAATTCGCCTATTTCACCTTCGTCTCGCAGGGCGACAATCAGAAGCCGCTGCCGCTCAAGGCGCCCGTCGACTATTGGCTCGACTACGACAAGAGCGTCATCACCTTGCATTTCACCCTGCCGCTCGAGACGCCGCTTGACGCTTCGGCCAAGGACGTGACGCTGGACGTGTTCGATCCGTCCTTCTTCGTGGCGTTCGGCTTCGCCACGGAGGCGCCGGTCAAGCTGGCGGGCGAGGCCGCGCCGAGCTGCGCCGTCGAGGTGCAGGCCGCGGACAAGGAGCAGGCCGAGGACGCCAAGGCCCTGACGGAAGCCTTTTTCAGCCAGCTCGGCCCGGATTCGAATTACGGCTCGCAGTTCGCGCAGACGGCGATCGTCAAATGCGCCGCGCCTTGAGCCTGGCGGCTTTGGGCTTGGCCGCCCTGCTTGCAGTGTTTGCGGTCGCCTCTACTGTGCAGGCCGAGACCAAACCGCCATCCGCGTTCGGTGGGGGCGCCGGGCAACAGGCCAAGCCGCCGGCCTTCACCAGCCCGCCGGTCGCGCCGCCAGCCTTCACGAGCCCGCAGGTCGTGCCGCCTAAGGCACAGGGACCATTCGGCAATTTCCTCTCCTGGGTCGCCGAGAAGCAGCGCGGGCTGCAGCGGGAACTCGCCGAGAGCGTCAAGCGCCTGAAGGACGGCAACGCGGTCGGGGCCGCCCTGCTGCTGGCCGGGGTCAGTTTCCTCTACGGCATCTTCCATGCGGTGGGGCCGGGCCACGGCAAGGCGATCATCTCTTCCTATGTGATCTCCAACGAGGCGACGGTCAGGCGCGGCGTTCTGGTCTCGTTTTTAGCGGCGGGATTACAAGCACTTACCGCGATCACGCTGGTGAGCGTGCTGCTGATCGCGCTCAACACCACCGGCATGCAGGTCACGGCCTGGGCGAATACGCTGGAAACCGCGAGCTTCGCGCTCATCGCGCTGGTCGGGCTCTACCTCCTCGTGACCCAGCTCCTCAGGCTGTGGCGGCGCATGCGGGGCGGGGCAGTATCGCCGTTTATCGCTGCGCATGACGGGCACGTACACGATCATGACCATCACGAGCATGCGCATCATGGCCATCACCACGCGCATGACCGTCACGATCATGTCCACGACGAATCCTGCGGTCACATCGTCGACGCGCGCGAACTCGCCGGCCCATTTTCCTGGACGAAGACGCTCGCGGTCGCTTTCTCGGTGGGGATAAGACCCTGCACCGGCGCTATCCTCGTGCTGGTCTTCGCGCTCGCCCAGGGTCTCTTCTGGGCCGGGGTCGCCGCGACCTTCGCCATGGCGCTCGGCACGGCCATCACCGTCGCGGTCCTCGCCGCGCTCGCACTCGGCTCGCGCGAGTTCGTGCTGAAGCTCGGCGGCGGCAACGCTGCCTGGGCCGAGACGGTGTGGAGCCTCTGCGCCATCGGCGGCGCGCTGATCATCTTCCTGTTCGGCGCGACCTTGTTCCTCGCCTCGCTCGGCCCGGCACGCCCGTTCTGACGTTCAGCGCCGCCGACGTGGATCAAGACGCGCGGCACCAAGATTAAATTTCGGCAAGAAAGCGCAATTGTTCATGTGAGGTACAGAAAAGGTCTGCCAACATTGCGGCCGGGTGCCAAACACGAACCAGGAGTACAGAATGACGAAGACGAAGCTTGTGGCGGCAGGCGTCGCCATTGCCGCGGTCGCCGCGATCGCGATCGGCAGCGTGCAGGCCCATCAATGGAGCCCGCGCGATCACGGCCGTTACGGCCATCACGGCATGATGAAGAAGGCCGGGATGCACCATGGCGACCATAAGGGCCGCAAGGGCCATCACGGCGGCAAATGGCAGTGCGACGCGGCGAAGCATATCGACGGCCGTCTCGCCTTCGTGAAGACCGAGCTCAAGATCAGCTCCGACCAGGAGAAGCTCTGGGAGGATTTCGCGACGGTCGCCCGCGACAACGCGAAGGCAGCGCAGGAGCGCTGCGAGACGAGGAAGGCGAAGTGGAAGGATGCCAAGGAGAAGGGCGAGAGCAAGCAGCGTCCGCCTTTGCCTGAGCGCATCGATGCGCACATGCAGTCTCTCGAAGCGCGGCTCGAAGCGCAGCGCGCTAGGGCGAACGCATTGAAGCCGCTCTACGAAGCGCTCAACGACGAGCAGAAGAAGACGGCTGACGAGCTGATCCGCGGCTGACCGCGTACACACTCGCGAGGCAACACATGCGGCCAGGCGCTCATCGCCTGGCCGTTTCCTTTTGCGCCTGCCGAAAATCGAAGAGTCCGGCGATGCGATCCGCGCCAGCCGTCAATTGCCTGTCGAAGCCAGAGTAACGGGGCGGGTCTGTTGGCACTGCCCGGATATGTTCCGGTAAAAGATGCTCTTCAATCCCGCTTCGATCCACTCCCGGTTGGTCGTCTCCGGCCGGTACTTATAAATCTCGATGGTGATTTCCTGCATGTGCGAGCCTGCCGCCGAGTTGTCGAAGACGGACATCTCGGAGTGCAGCCGTGCGGGGTCCGCGCTGGGATCGAATTGCCATTCCGGGAAGGGAGGCCGCTTGACCACCTTTTCCACACCGTTGATGTCGGCGACATAGAGCTGATCGAAGCTCAGCCTGTTCCCATCCGGTTTGATCTCGAAAAGAAACTCGACGCGCGGTTGCCTACTCATCGGTTGGATAAAGATGCAGTAGAGCTGGGGCGGTCCCTTCGGTGCCTCGGCGACGCTTTGCTCCGGGGCGCTCGCATAGAGCCACCAGTATCCGGCCCCGAGCAGGGCCGCCAGGGCAGCAGCAAGAGCAACGCCTACGAGTCTTCCCGACGTCATTGGACCAAGCTACCTCATGTCGCGCGCCTGAAGTCTACGGCTGGCGGCGCTTGGTGAGCGAGCGGAAGGTTTGTCCTAATCGACTGCGTGTTGTGCCCGCAACCATGGCCTCTTCTCCCGCGTTCTCCTTCCCAGTCATCAGTCAAGGAGTGCCCGCCATGGCCAAGCTTTCCGGCAAACGCATCATGATCCTCGCAACCGACGGCTTCGAGCAGTCGGAGCTTCTCGTGCCCAAGCAGCGGCTCGAGGAGGCCGGCGCCGCTGTCGATATCGTGTCGCTCAAGGTGGGCGAGATCTGGGGCTGGAACCACGACGATTGGGGCGAGGCGATCGCGGTCGACCGCACCATCGATGCGGTCGATGTCGATGAGTATGACGCGCTCGTCATTCCGGGCGGGCAGATCAATCCCGACCTGCTGCGCGCCGACCAGGACGCGGTCGCCTTCGTCAAGGATTTCTACGCGAGCAAGAAACCGGTCGCGGCGATCTGCCATGCGCCCTGGGTGCTGGTCGAGGCCGGCATCGCCAAGGGCCGCAAGATGACCTCGTATCACTCGATGGCGACGGACGTGAAGAACGCCGGCGCCAATTGGGTCGACAAGGCTGTCGTCACCGACCAGGGCCTGATCACGAGCCGCAATCCCGGCGACCTCGAAGCCTTCTCCGCCAAGATCATCGAGGAGGTAGAAGAGGGCCGGCACGAGCGCCGCGCCGTGGCCTAGTCGCGTGACTTGACCCCAACCATTGTCATGCCCGCGTAGGCGGGCACCCAGTAGTCCCTGGAGTCGGCGGGAGGTTACTGGGTTGCCCGGCCAAGCCGGGCAATGACAAGCTGAACTGAACTTAGAGAGCGGCAGGCAACAGCGTGCCCCTCTTGCTCTGTCGCAGGGTATGTTATTCCTTTTTTGCCGCATGCGATTGCGGTGCGCAGGCACCATATTCTAAGTCTCGGTGGAGGCATGGGAGGCCGGGCGGGACGCGCCGGGTGGCCACCCCAAGTAAAGGAGGAGCACCATGGCGCTCGCACTCGGCGACACCGCCCCGGATTTCGAGGCCGACACCACGGAAGGCCGCATCCGCTTTCATGAGTGGCTCGGCAATTCCTGGGGCGTGCTGTTCTCGCACCCGAAGGATTTCACGCCGGTCTGCACCACCGAGCTCGGCTACATGGCGCGCATCAAGCCCGAGTTCGACAAGCGCGGCGTGAAGATCATCGGGCTCAGCGTCGATCCGGTCACCAGCCACGCGAAATGGGCGGAGGACATCAAGGAGACGCAAGGCACCGCGCCGAACTTCCCGATGATCGGCGATCCGGAGCTGAAGATCTCCAAGGCCTACGGCATGCTGCCGGCCGAGCTCGACGCCACCTGCGACGGCCGCACCGCCGCCGACAATCAGACGGTGCGCAACGTATTCGTCATCGGCCCGGACAAGAAGATCAAGCTGATCCTGGTCTACCCGATGACCACGGGCCGCAATTTCGACGAGGTGCTGCGGGTGATCGACTCGCTGCAGCTCACCGCCAAGCATCGCGTGGCGACGCCGGCGAACTGGACCGAGGGCGGCGACGTGATCATCGCGGGCTCCGTCTCCGACGAGGAGGCGAAGACGATCTATCCCGACGGCTGGAAGGCGCCGCGGCCCTATATCCGCATCGTGCCGCAGCCGAAGGGGTAGGATCGCGCCCGGATCTTTGTGATTGTCATGCCCGCGAAGGCGGGCACCCAGTAAACACTGGCATTTGCCAGGCTTGGTTGGCCCCGATTACTGGGTTGCCCGGTCACGCCGGGCAATGACAATAGGGCGTGGTTGGTAGAGACCCCTCATGCCGCTCCCCAAGACTCCTGCGCTGACGGTCGATTGCGTGGTGGTCGATCCGCGCGGCCGCGTGCTGCTCATCCGCCGCAGGAACGAGCCGTTCAAGGGCGCCTACGCGCTGCCCGGCGGCTTCGTCGATATCGGCGAGACGGTCGAGGCCGCCTGCCGCCGCGAGCTTCTGGAAGAGACGGGGCTTAAAGCC
The DNA here is from genome assembly GCA_964634195.1 of uncultured Methyloceanibacter sp. Taxonomy (GTDB): domain Bacteria; phylum Pseudomonadota; class Alphaproteobacteria; order Rhizobiales; family Methyloligellaceae; genus Methyloceanibacter. Next base: position 60,223 of record CAZWIO010000011.1, read on the forward strand.
GGCGCACTCAGGCTTGTGGGCGTCTATTCCGATCCCGCGCGCGACCCGCGCGGCCACACGGTCAGCGTGGTGTATCTCACAGAGCTCGCCGGCGAGGTCGAGCCGCGTGCGGGGTCCGATGCCGCCGGTGCGGAGTGGGTCGCGGATTGGCGCAACGAGACGCTCGCGTTCGACCACGCGCAGGTCCTGGCGGATGCTGAGGCTCTGCTGAGCGCTTCAACTGGCTCCAATCCCTCCCCTTGATGGGGAGGGAGTCGCGCGCTCTAGCGCGCGACGGGTGGGGTGAGTATCCCTGCGGCTCAGGAATGCCCCCCACCCGGCGCGCTTTTAGCGCGCCGACCTCCCCACGAGGGGGAGGTTAGGCGCTGCGGCGTGTTCGCTCCTTTGCTCGCGCGCCGCGAATGCTCTATCTAATCGCCCATGAACAAGACCCCACGCGCCAAGGATTTCGACGCCAAGCCCGCGCCCGCCGGCGCCGGCAAGATCGGCGTGCTGCTGATCAATCTCGGTACGCCCGACGGCACGACCTATTGGCCGATGCGGCGCTATCTCAACGAGTTTCTGTCCGACCGACGCGTCATCGAGACGAACCGGGCGCTGTGGTGGCTGATCCTGAACGGCGTGGTGCTGGTGAAGCGTCCGGTGTCGAGCGGCGCGAAATACCGCTCGATCTGGAACGAGGACCTAGACGAGTCGCCGCTCCGCACCATCACGCGCGCCCAGGCCGAGAAGGTCGCGGAAGCCTTCGCGGGGCGGCCGGAGATCGTGGTCGATTGGGCGATGCGCTACGGCAATCCGTCGATTGCGTCGCGTGTCGCGGCACTGGCGGAGCAAGGCTGCGACCGCATCCTCGCCTTTCCGCTCTATCCGCAATATGCCGCGGCGACCACGGCGACCGCCAACGACAAAGTGTTCGAGGCGCTGATGAAGCTGCGCGCGCAGCCTGCGCTCCGCACCGTGCCGCCATACCCCGCCGATCCCGTCTATATCGAGGCGCTCGCGGATTCGATCAGGGCGCATCTCGCCGGGCTCGATTTCGCGCCGGAAGCGATCCTCGCCTCGTTCCACGGCCTGCCGCAGGACTATGTCGACAAGGGCGATCCGTACCGCGCGCAATGCGTGGAGACCACCGAGGCGCTGCGCGCGGCGCTCGGGCCTGAGCTCGGGCCGAAGCTCAAGCTCACCTTCCAGTCGCGCTTCGGCCGCGCCGAGTGGATCAAGCCCTACACCGACGCGACGGTGAAGGAGCTCGCCGAGAGCGGCGTGAAGGGGATTGCGGTTCTCACGCCGGGCTTCGCCGCCGATTGCGTCGAGACGCTCGAAGAGATCGCCGACGAGAACAAGGAAATCTTCCTCGAGCATGGCGGCGAGCGCTTCGCCTATATCCCCTGCCTCAACGACAGCGCTGACGGGGTCGCGGTGCTGACGCACCTGATCGAGCGCGAGCTCAAGGGCTGGGTGTAGCGCCGTCATTCCGTGACCCATCAATTGTCATGCCCGCGTAGGCGGGCACCCAGTAAACACAGGCCTTCAAATTGTTGTTGGGCGGTGCTTACTGGGTCGCCCGGTCAATCCCCGGATCAAGTCCGGGGAGGGCGATGACAAGCGGGGAGGCAAGAACACTAATGGCTCGGGTCGCTTTCGCCTTCGCCGTCTGCATGCTCTTGCTCTTGCCCCACGTCCACGCCGCAGACGAGGCGGAGCGCTTCGCCTATGTCACGGTGGCGGGCGCGCCGGGCGATGGCGAGGAGGCACTCGCCGCTTCGCTCAGCCGCAGGCTGGCGCGGATCGGGCTCGCGCCGGCGACCGCCTTCCAGGCGAACAATGTCTATGAGGTGCAGGGCACCGTCAAAGTCGCGCCCGCCGGCAAGAACAAGGAGGCCGTCACGATCGTCTGGGTGGTGCTCGGCCCGGACGGCCAGCAGCTCGGCGTGGTACGCCAGGAGCGCGACATCCGCAAAGGCTCGCTCGACAAGCGCTGGGGACCGGCCGCAGACGCGGCGGCCGAAGCCGCCGCCGCCGACATCGCCGCGATGCTCCGGCCGCGCTAACGATCTTTCGCGGCGGGCAGTACAGGCCCTTATATTCGCGGCGGCCGGCACTATTTATCAGTCGCCGGAAATGCGGCTAGCAGACTAAAGTAAACAAGAACCCGGTCTAGCCACGACCCTTGGGAGGGGTGCCAATGTTCGGCTTCGATATCTTCGTGCTTGCCCTCTTCGTCTTGATCGTCCTGGTCGTCATGGCCGGCGTCAAGATCGTGCCGCAGGGCTACAACTATACGGTCGAGCGCTTCGGCCGCTATACGCGCACGCTCCGTCCGGGGCTCACGCTGATCATCCCCTTCATCGACCGCGTCGGCCGCAAGATCAACATGATGGAGCAGGTGGTCGACGTGCCGAGCCAGGAGGTCATCACCAAGGACAACGCCATGGTCAGGGTCGACGGCGTGGTGTTCTTCCAGGTGCTCGACGCGGCGCAGGCAAGCTACGAGGTTAGCAACCTCAACGTCGCCATCCTCAATCTCACCATGACCAATATCCGCACGGTCATGGGCTCGATGGACCTCGACAAGCTCTTGTCGGAGCGCGACGAGATCAACCACCGCCTGCTCAAGGTGGTCGACGACGCCACCCATAATTGGGGCGTCAAGGTCACCCGCATCGAGATCAAGGACATCGCCCCGCCGCGCGACCTGATTGACGCCATGGCGCGGCAGATGAAGGCCGAGCGCGACAAGCGCGCCGCGATCCTGGTCGCCGAGGGCGAGCGGGCCTCGGCCATCCTCACCGCCGAAGGCGAGAAACAGGCGCAGATCCTCGCCGCCGAAGGCCGCCGCGAGGCCGCCTATCGCGACGCCGAGGCGCGCGAGCGCGAGGCCGAAGCCGAGGCCAAGGCCACCACCATGGTCAGCGACGCCATCGCCGCCGGCAACGTGCAGGCCATCAACTATTTCGTCGCCAACAACTATGTCGATGCGCTGAAGGCGCTCGCCACCGCCAAGAACCAGAAGGTGCTGCTGATGCCGCTCGAGGCGTCGTCGGTGATCGGCGCCATCGCCGGTGTCGGCGAGATCGCACGCGAGGCGTTCGGCGACGGCGGCAACTCCGCGACGCCGCCGAAGCCGCGGACCGAGGCGCGGGTCGGGCGTCCCGGCGGCGCCGTCCCCAGCGTCTAGGAGGCGCGCACGATGGAAACCATTGTGTCGCTCGGCCCCTGGTTCTGGATGATCCTGGCGGCTGTCCTGTTCGTGCTCGAGCTGATATCGCCCGGCATCTTCCTGATGTGGTTCGGCATGGCGGCGGCCGTCACCGGGCTCATCGTGTTCCGCTATGACATCGGCTGGCAGTGGCAGATGCTCACCTTCGGCGGGCTGTCGCTCATCGCGGTACTGTTCGCCGCGAAATATCTCAGGCGCAATCCGCTCCAAAGCGAGCGTCCGCTGCTCAACGAGCGCGCGCTGCAGCTCGTCGGCCAGTCCTTCGATCTCGTCGACCCGATCGTCAACGGCCGCGGCAGCATCAAGGCCGGCGACACGGTCTGGCGCGTCGAAGGTCCCGAGCTGCCGCAGGGCACGCGCATCATGGTCGTCGACGTCGACGGCACCCTGCTCAAGGTCGTGCCGGCTTAGCTTGTGGGGCGGGCAACGGCGCGCCGTCGCGCACCCGATTGCACAGCGCCATACCTCCCCCTCGTGGGGAGGTCCGACGCCACGTATGCGTGGCGTCGGGGTGGGGGGCTCATGCGCAGAATAGTCTTAAACCCAGGGGTACTCACCCCACCCGTCGCGCTTGCGCGCGAGCGCGACTCCCTCCCCATCAAGGGGAGGGATGGAAGCGTGTTGCATCGCTCAGCAATTGCCGGAGCGTTTTGCGGAGAGGAACGATCCCCTAGGTCTCGATCTCGTCGATCACGGCGATCTGAGTCGGGATCTCGCCCGCCCTGTCGGCATGCGGCCAGAGCGCGGTGGCGTTCCGCGTGCCGCCCTTGCCCGACACTTCCACATCCGTGAACCCGGCCTCGCGGAGGTACCTGGCAATTCTCTCATTGCCCGCAAGACGCTCAGGCCAATTCAGCTTGATCGTCGCGCGATAGCGCCGGTCTTTGCGCACCGTGAAAAAAGCCATCTCTCTCCTCGATTGCAACAGTCGCGCGGCACGAGCCATGCGTGCGGCGAAACCACGGCACGCGCCGCGTGTTTAATCCTAGCACGCAAGCGCACCCTCGCCACATTTGGCGACATATCAACGGCTAAGCTCGCGCGTCGTTCGAACAAGAGGGACTCATGGCCAGTATTGTCATCATCAATCCGCGTTTCGACACGTCGTTCTGGGGCATGGAGAATTGCATGGGCCTGCTCGGCAAGCGCGCCAACTTGCCGGTTGCCTGCCTTGCTCTGCTCGCCGCGCTGGTGCCCGACCATCACGACGTGACCCTGGTCGATGAGAATGTCGAGGACATCGATTTCGACAAGATCTGCGAAGCAGACCTCGTCTGCCTGACCGGCATGAGCATCCAGGGGCGGCGCATGGGCGAGATCATCGAGGAGGTGAAGGCGCGCGGCGTCATGGTCGCGGTCGGCGGCCCGATGGCGACGGTCGAGCCCGGCCAGCTCGAAGACCTGGCGGACGTGCTGTTCGTGGGCGAGGCCGATGAGACCTGGCCGCAATTCCTAAGCGACTGGGAGAACGGCACCTGGCAGCGCCGCTACGAGCAGAAGGAGAAGACCGACGTCACCACGCTGCCGCTGCCGCGCGTCGAGCTGCTCAAGTCCGACCGCTACATGTTCGGCAGCATGCAGATCTCGCGCGGCTGTCCGTTCACCTGCGAGTTTTGCGACATCATCGTGACCTTCGGCCGCAAGCCGCGATTGAAGACGAGCGAGCAGGTCGTCGCCGAGCTTGAGTCTTTCAACAAGGCCGGGCTCAAGATCGTGTTCGTGGTGGACGACAATCTCATCGGCAACAAGAAGGCGATCAAGCCGGTGCTGCGCGACATCATCGCCTGGCAGCAGGCGAACGAATATCCGCTCACGCTGTTCACCGAGGCTTCGCTGGACCTTGCCGAGGACGAGGAGCTGATGGAGCTGATGGGGCTCGCCAATTTCCAGAGCGTGTTCATCGGCATCGAGACGCCGAACGAGGAATCGCTGCGCGAGACCAAGAAGCTGCAGAACGTGCGGCCGAACGCGGGAACGCTGCTCGAGCGCGTGCATCGCATCCAGAGCCACGGCATCGACGTGTGGTGCGGCATGATCGTCGGCTTCGATCACGACGATCCGTCGATCTTCAAGATCATGCCGGGCTTCCTCTCGGAGGCACGCATCTCTGCCGCGCTGATCGGCATGCTGCACGCGATCCCGACCACGCCGCTCTACGACCGGCTGAAGAAGGAAGGCCGGCTCAACGACGACGAGGGCGAGGAGCGTTACGGCACCAACGTCATCCCGCTCGGCATGACGCGCGAGCAGCTAAGCCAGGGTTTCGTCGAGGTGATGCAGCGATCCTACACGCCCGAGGCCTATTTCGAGCGTCTGGATGCGCTCTTCCTCGACCGCAATTTCAAATACACGATGCACCAGCTGCCGTATTGGCGGGACCATCGTATGGGCTGGATCAAGCGCTGCGCCCTGAACTATGTGCGGGCCAGCGTCGTCGCCTCGCGGTTGCTGCGCCGGGTCGAGGACGAGGGGTTGCGCGCACGCTACCGGCAGCAGCTCAAGCGCGTCGCCCGCCTGCGCTGGCGCGAGCCGCATATCCTGTTCGTCTACACGATCAAGGTGGCGATGCATTACCACTTCGCGAACCTGACCAAGGCGCTCGGCCAGGCCAAGGGTCCGGACGGCACCATGCCGAACGCCGGGCGGTCCTTCTCTCGGCTCAAACCGCGGCAGGCGGTCGCGAAGCAGCCCGCGGTCGTCAAGGAACGCGTAGCTGAGAAGCAGCGCGAGGTCGCTTAGCGGTCACCAGGCACGGCCTCATCCCTCCCCTTGATGGGGAGGGAGTCGCGCGCTTTTGCGCGCGACGGGTGGGGTGAGTATCCCGGCGGCAGAAAACTATCCTGAGAGTGAGCCCCCCACCCGACCGGCTACGCCGGCCGACCTCCCCACGAGGGGGAGGTTACGGCCCGTGCCAGCGGAATAGGCCTTACAACAAGAGATCGCCGAGGATGCCGAGCAGGATCGCGCCGAGCACGAACCAGATCGCGAAGCGCTGCCAGGACGGCATCGAGCCGTAGCTGGCCCTAGCCGCGCTCATGTCGAGCTTGTCCTCGCTGTTCAGCAGGCGTTTGTTGGGCTGGGTACTCATGGCCGTAATATAGGGCTGGGCTACTGGAAATGGGAGGTCAGACCACGCCCGCGCGGAGCAGGTCGTGGATATGGATAATGCCGACCGGGCGGTCCGCCTCGACCACGAACAGCGCCGTGATCTTCGAGGCATTGATCAGCTCGAGCGCGGCGGAGGCGAGCAGGTCGGGCGCCACGGTCTTGGGCCCCGGCGTCATGATGTCGGCGGTCGCGCGCGCGAGCAGCCCGTCGCCCATGTGACGCCTGAGATCGCCGTCGGTGATGATGCCGACGAGCTTCCCCGCAGCATCGACCACGCCCAGGCAGCCGAGCGCCTTCTCGGTCATCACCACGAGGGCCTCGGCCATCGGCGCGTCGGTCGGGACCAGCGGCAGGCGGTCTTCCTTGTGCATCAGGTCGCCGACGAATTTCAGCCGCGCGCCGAGCTGCCCGCCGGGATGCAGCGCCTTGAAATCGACGGCGGTGAAGCCCTTGCTCTCGAGCAGTGCGAGCGCGAGGCAGTCGCCAAGGGCAAGCTGCATGATGGTCGAGGTGGTGGGAGCGAGCCCGTGCGGGCATGCCTCTTTCGCCTGCGGCAGCGCGAGCACGATCTCGGCGGCCTGGGCCAGCGTCGATTGCGGGTTCGAGGTCACCGCGATCAGCGGCACGGCGAACCGGCGCGAATGCGAGACGATGTTGGAGAGCTCGACCGTCTCGCCGGACCAGGAGAAGGCGATGACCGCGTCGTCGGGGGTGATCATACCGAGATCGCCGTGGCTCGCCTCACTCGGATGCACGAAATAAGCGGGCGTGCCGGTAGAGGAGAGGGTGGCAGCGACCTTCAGGCCGACATGGCCGCTCTTGCCCATGCCGGTGACGATCACGCGGCCACGGCAGTCGCGCAAAGTCCGCACCGCCTTGGCGAAGCTGTCGATCAGCTCGCTCGCGAGCGCGGCTTTCAGCGCGTTGAGACCCTCGGTCTCGAGCTGAAGGGTGCGGGTCGCGGACAGTATGGCTTCGCTGCCTGCGGCTTGCGGCGAACGATTATGCTTCAGGCCGGCCGGCATGTGCTCCCCCGTCTTGGCGCGTCTTAGCCGCTTAGCCACGGCGATTCTAGCACGGATTGTGGCGCGGGCGGGTCAGGATCGGCCCTTTCCAGCCCATTTCGGCACAGGGCTAAACGCCCCGTTAACTCTATTGCCCCTAGGCTTGCCCGTTCAACGGTTCCCGAAGGTGCGTCCCTTGCCGCGTCGCCTCACCAACAGCGCAGCGGGCGCGCTCGCTGCCGCCTTGCTGCTTGCCGCCGCCGCTCCTTGCGGCGCGCAGGAGGCGGACGGCCTTGTCAGTACGTCCGATCCCTATCTTCCGGCCGAGACCGCCGAGGTGGGCACCAGCGAGGCCGGTGCCGGGGCCGAGAGCAGCGGAGCGCTCGGCGGCATGGGCGACGAGGGGACGACCACGCAGACCGACAGCACCGCGCTTGGCGGGATGGGCGATGAGCCCTCCGAGGCCGAGGAGCGGCCCGAGGTTCCGCGTTTCGGCTTGCGGCCCGTTGGCGACGAGACCTGGCGCTCGACCCCCGGCACGCAGACGTTGTCGCAATTCACGCCGTTCCCGCCGACCCGGCACGATCTCGATCCTTACGTGCCGATCGGTACGCGGCTCGGCAGCTTCCTGCTCTATACCGAGGCGGAGATCGGCGCGATCCTGACCGACAACGTGCTCGCCACGCGGTTCGACACCCACTCGGACGCGGCCTTCGAGTTCGCCCCTGACGTTCGGCTCGAATCGGATTGGGGGCGGCATTTCTTCGGCGCGTATTTCAACGCGGACCGGAGCTGGTACAAGGACTACCCCAGCGTCGACGACAAGAACTACAACGCCGTCCTGCGCGGCCGGATCGACGTGACGAGCCGCACCAATCTCGGGCTCGAGCTCGGCAAGTCGCAGACGGAAGGCGGCCCGAACTCGGTCAACCTCACCGATATCGTCGGCCCCGAGACCGGCGTCGAGGAGGAGCATATCGCCGCTACCGCGCAGCATCGGTTCAACCGCCTGACCCTCAAACTCACCGGCGCGGTGGCCGACTACGACTACCAGGACCTCTCCGGTACTGACGACATCGGTCCCATCCCCTTCCAGGACGTCAATGACTATCGCGAGCGCGAGCTGAAGCTGCGCGGCACCTACGAGCTGAAGCCCGAGCTTTCGGTGTTCGTCGAAGGCGGGATCAGCGACCGGGACTATAATGAGCCGCTCGCGGTGCCGGGCTTCAGGCACGACACGTCGGGCTTCGACGTGCAGACGGGCCTGATCTTCGGGCTACCGGGCAGGCTCACCGGCGAGATCGGCATCGGCTGGGGCGAGCAGCAGCCGATCGACGATTTCTTCTCGCCGGTCGAAGGCTTCCTGCTCAATGCCGACCTGATCTGGATGCCGACGCCGATGACCAAGGTCGAGTTCCTGGCGCGCTCGGACATCTCGCCGGCAACGCTCGCCGAGTCGGTCGGCGCGGTCGACCGCTTCTACGAGCTCTCGCTGCAGCACGCCTTCTACCGCTATCTCGTGCTCGGCACCTATGTCTCCTACGAGGTCGCCGACTATGTCGACGTGCCGCAGGTCGATGAGCGGGTGCGGCTGGGCCTGACCGGCGAGTATTATTTCAACGAGCACTTCTCGGTCTATGCGCGCTACGAGCACAGCGACCTCATGTCGACCATCGCCGCCAACGAGTTCAAGGAGAACGAGGTCCGCCTCGGCGTGCGCGTCCGGAACTGAACCCAATCGCGTTCGTCATGCCCGGCCTTGTGCCGGCCATCCACGATTGGGCGAGTGGCAGGGTGGAAATCGTGGATGGCCGGGACAAGCCCGGCCATGACGGGCTAGTTGGACTGGGAAATGTTCTCCATTTCCGAAATCACCACCTCGCGCAGGTCGGGGCGGTCGAGCGCATAGGCGATATTGGCGGCGATGAAGCCTGCCTTCGCGCCGCAATCGAACACGCGGCCCTCGGTCTTCACCGCGTAGAAGGGCAGGCGCTTGAGCATCAGCCCGAGCATCGCGTCGGTGAGCTGGATCTCGCCGCCGGCACCTTTCTCCTGCTGCGCCAGATAGGCGAAAATATCGGGCTGCAGGACGTAGCGGCCGAGAATGGCGAGGTTCGACGGCGCGGTGCCGGGTTTCGGTTTCTCGACCATGCCGGTGAGTGGGAACACGACGCCGTCGCCGTCGCCCACGGCGACCACGCCATAGCTCTGCACGCGCTCCTCGGGCACGGGCTCGACCGCGATGAGATTGCCGCCGAGCCGCGCGTGCGCGTCGAGCAGTTGCGCCGTGCAGCTCTTGCCTTGCGTTTTGACCAGCACGTCGGGCAGCAGCAACGCGAAGGCCTCGTCGCCGACCAGCTCGCGCGCGCACCACACGGCGTGGCCCAAGCCGAGCGGCTCCTGCTGACGGACGAAGCTCGCGGCTCCCGCCGGCGGCAGGTCGGCGAGCAGCGCCTCGAGTTCGCTCGTCTTGCCGCGCTCGGCAAGCGTCGCCTCGAGCTCGTAGGCGCGGTCGAAATGGTCCTCGATCGCGCCCTTGTTGCGGCCGGTGACGAAGATGAAATGCTCGATGCCCGCCGCGCGCGCCTCGTCGACCACGTGCTGGACCAGCGGTCGGTCGACCACCGTCAGCATCTCCTTCGGCATGGCCTTGGTGGCCGGCAGGAAGCGGGTGCCGAGCCCCGCCACCGGAAACACGGCCTTGCGGACGCGTGCCGCCATGAAGCGCCCCCGTTAGGGTTAAGATTGACGTGCGCTCAACGCGCGAAGCGGGTTAGAAGTCCCTCAACATCTTTCCGATAGCAAGCGGTGAATTTTAGGCGAGCGTGCGGGAACGAACATGACGGTGCTGGTCACAGGCGGAGCGGGCTATATCGGCAGCCACATGGTGCTCGACCTGCTCGATGCGGGCGAGGACGTGGTCGTGCTCGACAACCTCTCGACCGGCTTCCGCTGGGCCGTGCCGGACGCGGCCACCTTCGTCGAGGGCGATGTCGGCGACCGCGATCTCTTGCGCCGGCTGTTCCTGCGCTCTCCCATCGAGGCGATCATCCATTTCGCCGGCTCGATCGTCGTACCTGAGTCGATCGCCGATCCGCTCGGCTACTATCTCAACAACACCTGCAAGTCGCGCACCCTGATCGCCGCCGCGGTCGAAGCGAAGGTCCCGCATTTCATCTTCTCCTCGACCGCCGCGGTCTACGGCATGCCGGAGGTGAACCCGGTCACCGAGGAGGCGCGGCTTCTGCCGATCTCGCCCTACGGCTCATCCAAGCTGATGACCGAGACCATGCTGCGCGACACGGCGGTCGCGACGGACCTGCGCTACGTGGCGCTCCGCTATTTCAATGTCGCGGGCGCCGACCCCAAAGGCCGCAGCGGCCAGTCGACGCCGCGCGCCACCCATCTCATCAAGGTCGCGTCGGAGACCGCGCTCGGCCAGCGCCCCTTCCTCGAGCTCTACGGCACCGACTATCCGACGCCGGACGGCACTTGCATCCGCGACTATATCCATGTGAGCGACCTGACCGCTGCGCATCTCGAGGCGCTGCGGCATCTCCGGGCAGGGGGCGCGAGCGAGGTGCTGAACTGCGGCTATGGGCGCGGTTTCTCGGTGCGCGAGGTGATTTCCTCGGTCAAGAAGGTGTCGGGCAGCGACTTCGCGGTGCGCGAGGTGCCGCCGAGGCCAGGCGACCCGGCGGCGCTGGTCGCCGCACCACAGCGGATCGAGCAGGTGCTCGGCTGGGCGCCGAAGCTCGACGACCTCGACACCATCGTCGGCCATGCGCTCGCCTGGGAGAAGCGGCTGACGGATTTCCGCGCCGCGTCGTAACTTTTCTGCCTTTTCAGCGCCGCAAGCCGCAGCCACAATCCCCGCCGAATCGTGGCTGACGGGGTCCTCTCATGCGGGCTGTTGCCGCCTGGCTTTCCGCTCTCTTGATTGCGCTTGCCGTTTGCGCACCCGCGCCGGAAGCATTGGCGCAGGCTGACCCGGCGGTCGCGGCCTATAAGCGCGCGGTCGAGCAGAGCTTTGCCAAATGGCTGCAGGATCTCTGGCCTGAGGCCGAGGCCGCCGGCATCTCGCGCAAGACCTTCGACCGCGAGCTCAAGTCGGTGAAACTCGACTGGTCGCTGCCGCATCTCGTGCTGCCGAACCCGGCCGTGCCAGGCGGCCCCGCGCTGCCGCAGGCGCTCGTGCCGAAGCCGCGCCACCAGGCTGAGTTCGACATCCCGGAGAAATATTTCAGCAAGTCGGCGCTCACCTCGCTCGCCGCGACCGGCCGCACCATGATGAAGCAATACGGCCCGGAACTGACCGCGATCCAGAAGCGCTATCAGGTGCCGGCGAGCATCATCGTCTCGATCTGGGGGCGCGAGACCGGGTTCGGCAAGGCGGCGCTGCCCTATGACGCGCTGACCGCGATCGCCACCCAGGCCTTCATGGGCCGCAGGCCGGACGAGTTCCGCCCGCAGCTCGTCGGTGCGCTCAAGATCATCGAAGAGGGGCACGCCAAGCGCTCCGAGATGAAGAGCTCATGGGCGGGCGCGATGGGCCATACCCAGTTTCTGCCGGGCGATTTCGAGAAGCATGCGGTCGATCACGACGGCGACGGCAAGCGCGACATTTGGGGCTCGGTGCCCGACGCGCTCGCTTCTGCCGGCAACGCGCTGCATAGCCAGGGCTGGGACGGGGCGCAGACCTGGGCCTATGAGGTGAAGCTGCCCAAGGGCTTCGACTGCACGCAGCAGGGGCCCGACCTGGCGCGCCCGATCTCGGCCTGGATGGAGCTCGGCGTCGCGCGCGTGAAGGACCGGCCGTTCCCCGAGGCGCGGCTCAATGACGAGACCTTCCTCGTGCTGCCCGCGGGATTGAAGGGGCCCGCCTTCCTCGCCACCAACAATTTCTCGGTGCTGAAGCTTTATAACAACTCCGACGTCTACGCGATTTTCGTGGGCCATGTTGCCGACATGATCGGCGGCGCGCCGGTTGAGTTCGTCGGCAAGTGGCAGCCGGTCGAGCGCTTCCCGCGCGACCGCATCCAGCGCTTCCAGGAGATCATGGTGGCGCAGGGCCACGATGTTGGGAAGGTCGATGGGCTCGCCGGCTTCAAGACGCGCCGGACCATCGGCGCCGAGGAGGCGCGGCTCGGCCTGCCGCTCACCTGCTATCCGAACGCCGCGCTGATCGACCGCGTGCTGAAGGCCGCGCAGAACTAGGGATGTAGGAGGGTGCCGACCTTGTCACCGACCTCACGGTGTCATGCCCGCGTAGGCGGGCACCCAGTAATCGGAGTCTATCAGAACGAAGCTCGGTGCTGACTACTGGGTTCCCGCTTTCGCGGGAATGACAGGTTGCGAGGGTCTTGCCCAGCCTACAATGGCCGCTAGCGGCCATTTCACAGCGCCTCATGCCCTAGGTTTTGTCCGTCAGTCTTGGTAAATTCCGGCCCATGCGAATCGTCCGAAAATCCACACTTTCCGTGCTCACCGCCAGCGCCGCGGCGCTGGTTTTCTGTCAACCGCAGGAGGCTCACGCCAGCAAGTTCCAAGCTTGCGTGCAGGGGCTCTGGCCGTCGGCCAAGGCGGCGGGCGTCACGCGCGCCACGTTCGACCGCGCCACGAAGAGCATCACGCACAACGCGAAGGTCATCGAGCAGGCGACCTACCAGCCCGAATACAAGCGGCCGGTCGGCGAATATATTGATCGCGCCGTCTCGGATAAGCGGCTCGCCACCGGCACGCTGATGCTGGCCGAGAACAAGGCGCTGCTCGACGCGATCGAAAAGAAATACGGCGTCGACCGGCACGTGCTGGTCGCGATCTGGGGGATGGAGTCGAATTACGGCACCCAGCCCGGCGACATGAATGTGATCGAGTCGCTCGCCACCTTGATCTGCTCGGGCACCAAGTCGAAATTCGCGCGGCCGCAATTCGTCTCGGCGCTGAAGATCCTGCAACGCGGCGACATCTCGTTCGAGGCGATGAACGGCTCGTGGGCGGGCGCGATGGGCCACACGCAGTTCATCCCGACCACCTATTCCGCCTATGCCGTAGATTATGACGGCGACGGCAAGCGCGACATCTGGGGCAATATTCCCGACGCGCTCGCCTCGACCGCGAGCTATCTCAAAGTGTCCAAGTGGCAGCCGGGGGCGACCTGGGGTTACGAGGTGCGGACGCCCAAGGGCTTCAACGCGAAGGGCGTCAGCGAGAAGAAGCTGCGCTCGCTCGACGCCTGGCAGAAGGCGGGCTTCACGCGGGTGGACGGTAAGCCGTTCCCGCGGCCGGCCGATCAAGCCGGGCTATTCGCGCCGGAAGGCAATGGCGGGCCGAAATTCCTGGTGACCAATAATTTCCGCTCGCTGCTCCGCTACAACAACGCCACCTCCTATGCGCTCGCGGTGGGCCATCTGTCGGACCGCCTGCGCGGGGGAGCGCCGTTCGTGCATCCCTGGCCGAGCGACGAGAACCGCCTCTCGCTCGACCAGCGCAAGGAGCTGCAGCAGCTTCTGGTGGTGCGGGGGCTGCTGGAAGGCGAACCCGACGGGGTGATCGGGCCGATGACGCTCGAAGCGGTGAAAACCTTCCAGCGCAGCAAGAACATGCCCGTTGACGGCTTCCCGACGCTCACCGTTCTCAAGGCCTTGCGCGCCGAGGGCTAGACTGCTTCTATCGGGGCGATCATGCCCATGAGTGACCACTTTCCGCGCCTGATCCGGGCGGCACGGCTTATCGCGGCCCTGCCGGTGGCCGTGGGCCTGTTGCTGGCGCTCGCCGTCTCGGGCGCGCTGGCGCAGGGCGCGGACGTTCAACGCAGCTATATCGAGGCCTTCCCGGCCGGCGACCGCTACCGCATCGTCGTGCTCGGCGACTCGCTCGGCGACGGCCTGTGGTCGGGCCTCTATCGCGCCATGGAGTCGGACGCGACGCTGGAGTTCGTCAACCGCGCCAAGCAGAAGGGCAGCCTGTTCCGCGAGGACGCGCATACCGACCTCGCCAAGATGCTGAAGGACGAGAATTACCAGGTCGCCGTGGTGATGTTCGGCGCCAATGACGCGCAGGCCGTCAAGAAGGACGGCACCTGGCACAAGGTCGGCAGCGAGGTCTGGCGCGAGGTCTACGGCAAGCGCGTCGAGGATTTCATCAAGCAGCTCCGTGCGGCGAAGATCGCGGCCTATTGGGTGGGGCTGCCCATCATGCGCAGCCCCGGCCAGACCGAGGACGCCGAGGCGATGAACGAGGTGTTCCGCGAGAAGGCCTTCATCAACGGCGCCAAGTTCATCGATGTGTGGAACGGCTTCGCCGACGAAGGCGGGCGCTTCAGCCCCTACGGTCCCGATCTCGATGGGCAGGCGCGGCGCATGCGGGCCGACGACGGCATGCATTTCACCTCGCGCGGCAACGTCAAGCTCGCGCATTTCGTCGAGAAGGAACTGCGCAAGGATCTGAACGCCGCCAAGCAGGAGCGTAACGTGCCGCTCGCCGGTAACGAGGAGGAACAGGCGAAAGTCTCGGGCAAGACCCCGCCCGTTGGGTCGGCGCCCGCGGCGCAAGCCCAGGCGACGCCCTCGCCGAGCTATGCGGGGCCGAGCGCGGCACCTGGCGAGGAGCAGCCCACGCCGGCGCCCGCCATGCAGGAAGTGCAGGTGGGCGACGTGAGCGTGCTGCGGCCGACGATATCGGATTCCTCGCTGCGAGCCGCGCAGAGCGCCGGAGCGACCGGCATGCAGGAGGCCGAGACCATCGTGAGCGCGCTGCCCGGGGGCCTGACCGCGGTCGCGACCCTATCGGTGGCGACCGACCTGTCGCTCTCCTCGTCGCGGCCCCGCCTGCCGCTGTCGCAGCGTCCCTATTACCGGGTGCTGATCAAGGGCGAGCAGCTCAAGGCGAAATCAGGCCGCGCCGACGACTACGCCTGGCCAGCCAACTAGGCTGCCGGCCGGCGCGCCTCACGCGTCGACGATCACCTTGAACCCGCCATAGATCATGCGCTTCCCGTCGAAGGGCACGCCCGACCCGTCCATCATCTTCTCCAGCCGCGGGTCCTGCATCACCTTGGCGTTGATCTTGTCGCGGTCGCGCTTCGACTTGTAGGTGATCCAGGAGAACATCACCGTCTCGTTCGGCTTCCGCTTGACGCTGCGCGGGAAGGAGGTCCACTTGCCGACCTTCACGTCGTCGGCGACGCATTCCTTGAATTCGAGCGCGCCGTATTCGCGCCAGATCTTGCCGGCCTTGCGGGCCAGCCGGCGATAGGCCTCCACGTTCTTCTTCGGCACAGGCACGATGAAACCGTCGACATAGGCCATGGGTTGCTCCTTGGACGTTGTCATTCCCGCGAAGGCGGGAATCCAGTAACCGACGATCCCAGCAAATGCGAGCGCCTAGGGTTACTGGGTTGCCCGGCCAAGCCGGGCAATGACAAACCTTTTTTCACACGCGGCGATAATGCCCTTCCATGAACTGGACCCACTTGCCGTCCGCGCCAAGCGCGCGCGAGCGGAGGATCCAGTGGTTGTCGTCGACGATCTCGACGATGTCCTGATATTTGACCATCGAGCCGTCGCCCGAGAAGCTCGGGCCTTCGGTGTCGAGCGTCAACACCTTGCCGCTCTCGTCGAGCTGTCCGTCATAGGTCCAAAGATGCGTCATGCACGAGGCGACGAACGAGCCGACGAAGCGCTTCTTCGCCGGGTCGTAGCCGAGCGTGATGATGCTTTTGACCAGCGTGCCCTCGGGGCTCTCGCCTTCGCCCTCGACCAGGGTCCAGAGCCCGCCGAGCGAGCGCGCCGTGTTGCTGCTGCGGGTCTTGGTCGGCGGCTCATCGGGGCCCATCATGCACTCGGCTTCGAAGTCCCAATCGCCCACGAGCTTCTGCAGCCAGAGATGTTCCTTCGCAACGTCATCCTTCATGGCGTCCTCCTAACTTTGCCCGTTCGGTTCGCAATTGATCATCCAGGGCGTGCCGTACCGGTCGGTCAGCATGCCGAATCTCGGCGACCAGAAGGTCTCGGCGAGCGGCATGGTCACCGTGCCGCCCTCGGCGAGCGCGTTGAAGATACGCTCGCTCTCGGCCGGGTCCTTGAGGACCAGCGCGACGGAGATGCCCCGCATCTTCTCCTGCATGCCCGGCGGCGAATCCGAGGCCATCAGCACGGCGTCGCCGACTTGGAGGCGGGCATGCATGATCTTGTTGCGCCAGTCCGGCGGCACGTATTCGGCGGCGGGCGTACCTTCATGCGGCTGCATGGCGACGAGCTCGCCGCGGAGCACCTCGGCGTAGCGCCGCATGGCTTCCTCGCAATCGCCGTCGAAGCTGAGATAGGCTAAAATCTGCATCGCGCCGTTCCTTTCGCTTGCTACGCCGTCGCCAGATCGGCCTCGAGCCGGTCGAGCGTTCCGGTCCAGCCGGCCTGCATGTCGTTACGGCCGGCCTCGAACACGGCGCGCTCCTCGTCGGTCGCCTCGTAGGGCACCCAGCGCACCGTGACGGTGGTCTTGCCGTCCGTCTCGGAGAAGGTGATCGTCGACAGGATCTGCCGCGGCCAGCCCGGGTTCATCGGGTGGATGGTGATGGCCTCGTGCGCGTCGGAGAATGAGACGATAAAGACGAGGCGCTTCTTGGGCTCGATCTCGCGATAGAGCAGCTTGCCCCACATCTCCTGGCCTTCGAAGTCCATGCGATAGTGGCAGATGCCGCCTGGGCGGAAATCGAGCCTGACGATCTCGGTCTCGGCGCCCTTCGGACCCCACCATTGCGCGAGGCGTTCGGCGTCCGACCAAGCCTTCCACATGCGGTCGAGCGGCGCGTCGTAGGTTCGCCTGATGATGAACTCGAAACCGTCGCCCGGCTTGGCCGCGAGCGGCTTGGCCTTGATCTCGTTCATGCCGCTTCTCCCGCATAAGCGCGCTCGAGCGCGGCGATGTCGAATTTCTTCATCTGCAGGAAGGCCTTGGTCACGCGGTTCGCCTTCTCTGGCTCGCCGCGCGCAAGCATCTCGGTGAGCGCGATCGGCACCACCTGCCAGGACAGGCCGAACTTGTCCTTCAGCCAGCCGCACGGGCCTTCCTGACCGCCTTCGCCGAGCTTCGACCAGTAATAGTCGATCTCGTCCTGGGTCTGGCAATGGACCTGGAACGAGATCGCCTCGTCGAACTTGAAATGCGGGCCGCCGTTCAGCGCGACGAAGGGGAGGCCGTTGAGCTCGAAGGTGACGACCATGACCGTGCCCGCCTCCTTGCCGTGGACGTCCTGGCCCTCGTTGCCGTAGCGGGTGACGTCCTTGATGCGCGCGTCCTTGAACACCGAGCAGTAGAACTTCGCGGCGTCCTCGGCCTCGGTGTCGAACCAAAGACAAGGCGTGATCTTGTGAGGCGCAATCGCCATGACTTGCTCCTTTGGCTGTCGAACGGATCAGGCGGCGCTTGCGTCTCGTGCGCCGCCGCAGCAGGCGTGGGTCTCGGCCGCGTCATACTCGTCGTGGCGGCGCCACCATTCATAAGGCGCGCCCTGCGGCCAGCCTTCCGGCGAGTCTTCCCAGTTTTCCTGCCGGCCATAGGGCACGATGTCGAGGAAGCCGAAAGTGGTGCCGAGCAGCTCCCCGCCGCGCTGGGTGGTGAAATAGGTGCGGTAGACTTTATCGCCGTCGCGCAGCAGCACGCCCCAGCCATGCTCCTCGCCGTCCTGGTATTCGCCGGGCTTCGGCTCCTTAGGTCCGACGCCGAGATCGTAGCTGAAGTCGGTCCCGAACGAGGAGAACCACGGGAAGGTCCAGCCCATGCGCTTCTTGTAGGCTTCGAGCTTCTCGAGCGGCGCGCGCGACACGAAGGCGACGGACACATCGCGCGCCTTGAGATGGGCGAGGTGAGGTAGGTGGTCTGCGACCATCGAGCAGCCGTCGCAGCCTGCGTCGGCATTGGGCCCGAACATGAAATGATAGAGCAGGAGCTGCTTGCGGCCCTCGAACAGGTCGAGCAGCGTCACCTTTCCGTTCGGACCGTCGAATACGTAGTCCTTGTCGACCTCGACCATCGGCAGGCGGCGGCGTTCCGCTGCCAGAGCGTCATGTGCCTTGGTGAGCGCCTTCTCCTTGACGAGGAGGGCATCGCGCGCGGCCTGCCATTCGGCCTGCGAGACGATCTTGGGAAGCGCCTTGGTATTGCGGGAGGGAAGCATGGGGGAACTCCTTGTTACGAGGCCGGTGGCGTTGGCGTCATCCAGCCGATGGCAGCACCGCCGGGTTCCATCAGGATGGCGATACGGCCGACGCGCGGTACGTCGAAGGCCGGCTTCATCAGTTTGGCGCCGGCCTTGACCGCCTTCGCGGCGCGCCCATCGACGTTGTCGACGGCGAGATAGGACATCCAACCCTCGGGCACGCCGGCGAACTCAGGCGCATCGATAGGAAAGAGACCGGCCACCGGTTTGCCGTCCTGCGAGGCGATCCAATAGATGCGCCCGTCAGGCATGTCGAACGGTGCGAAGGTCCAGCCGATCGTGTCGGCGTAGAAGCGCTTGGCGCGTTCCACGTCGCGGGTCATCAGCTCGTTCCAGCAGAATGTGCCATGTGTCGGCGCAGCAGCTCCGCCGCAATCCGTGCTCTGTTCAACGCGTGCAGCTTGGGCCATGTCACGCCGCCTCCTGTTCGGCCATGTAGACGGCGAGCTTGTCGAGGCAGCCGGTCCAGCCATAGAGGTGGCCGTCGCGCGCCTTCTCGTCGAAGAACTTCTCGTGCATCAAGGTGAGCAGCGAGCCCGCGCCGTCGGGCTTGATCAGCACGGTCACGAGCGACTGGCGCTCAGGCATGGTGATCCACTGCCAGGTGAAGACCAGCTTCTCGTTCGGCACGACTTCCTTATAGGTGCCGCTCACGTGGTGCTTCTCGCCGTCGAGCGTCGAGAAGGCGACGGCATAGCGCCCGCCGGGCCTGACATCAGTCTCGGCGTGCTCGACCGGCCCCGCGTCGGGGCCGAACCATTTCACGATTTTCGCGGGGTCCGTCCAGGCGGCGTAGACGGCTTGCGGTGGGGCTTTGAGCCGCCGTTTGAGGGTGAGGCTCGGCTCGATGAGGACGCCGGTTTCGATGGACATGACTGCTCCTCCTCAAGAAATGCGGCAAGGCGGTCGAGCCGCTCCGACCAGAAGCGCTGATAGCGGTTGAGCCAGTCGACAGCCTCCTGCATCGGCGCGCCCACCAGACGGCAGGACACGGTCCGCCCGGTCTTGGTCCGCTCGATCAGGCCGGCATCCGACAGCACGTCGAGATGCTTCATGATCGCCGGCAGCGATACCGGAAACGGCCGGGCAAGCTCGCTGACTGAAACGCTTTCGTGCTGATCGAGTTGCGCGAGCAGCGCCCGCCTGGTGGGGTCTGCAAGGGCCGCGAAAGTGCGGTCGAGCGGCTGGTCCTGATACTTAACCATATGGTTAAGTATAGGAATGCGGCATGCGCTGTCAAGCCGCGCCGAGAAGATTCCCGGGAAGTTTGTCTCAGATCACGGAATGATTTATCAACGGCAGGTAGTAATGTGCCCGCCGCCAACAGCGGACATGTTCTCGTTACCCATTCACCCCCCAACGTTGGCATCCGGAGGAGAAGTCATGAGGATTTTCACGGCAGCCACTATCCTGATGATGGCCGCGGCGACCACGGCCTATGCGGCTTCCGAGGCCCTGACCGAGCAGCAGATCGAGGGCGTCCAGAACGCGATCAGGGGCATGGCCGAAGGCTGTACCGTCGAGGACACCAATATCGAGGCCGAAGGCGCGGGCTACGAGGCTGACGACGTCATCTGCAAGGACGGCCAATACGACGTTTATCTCGACAAGGACTACAACATCACCAAGAAGGTCAAAGAAGACTAGGCGCAAGGTGGGCAGCGGCGGGAGCCGTTGCCCACGCGGCCTTTCGCGGCAGGCGCCCGGCCCGGCGGCGTTGACAGGGCGGGCTGGCCTTTATTATGGTCCGCCAGCCTGAAGGCGCGGCATTGCCCGCCCGGCCCTATTTCCCGCAAGCGATGGATGCTTTGCCATGAAGATCAAGAACTCGCTCCGCGCGCTCCGCAAGCGCCATCGCAACAACCGCGTGGTGCGGCGGCGCGGACGCCTCTACGTCATCAACAAGACCAACCGGCGCTTTAAGGCGCGCCAGGGCTAGGCGCCATGGGCGGAGCGGCAAAGTTCCGTCTGCCGGCTCTCATCCTCGCGCTGCTGCTCGCTAGCGCCTCGCGCGCCGAGGCCGTGCGCCTTGCCCAAAGCGATACCGACCTGCCGGCCTTCGATGCGCCGGTCGAGGAGTCGGAAGAGCCGGAGCTCAATCTCGAATTCGGCCCTGGGGACTTGGCGCCGCCCGCGGGCGGCTTGGAGCTCAAGCCTGACGCCGACGACGCCGCGCCGCTTTCCGCGGGCGAGACCAAGCAGGACCGGCTCGGCCGGGAGCGACTCGGCCGCGAGCAGGCCGACACGCCCGAGCAGCCGCCGCAGCCGGTCGACCGCGCGACGCTCCTTGCGCAGCTCTATGAGAGGCTGCCCAAGGCGGCCGATGTCGGCGAGGCGCAGGGCCTGATGCGGACCATCGAGGAGGTCTGGCGGGCCTCCGAGAGCGATACCGCCAATCTCCTGATGGGCCGCGCCCGCAAACTGCTCAAAGAGAACGATCCCGAGCTTGCGCTGAAGATCCTCGACGCCACCATCGACGTGGCGCCGGAGGTAGCCGAGCCTTATTACATGCGCGCGCGGATGAAGTTCGAGCAGCGCGATTGGGGCGGTGCGCTGCCCGACCTCAAGCTCGCGGTCGAGCGTGATCCGAAGCACTACAAGGCGCTGAACGATCTCGGCATCGCGCAGTTCGAGCTTGGCCAAAGCAAAGAGGCGCTCGAGAGCTTCCGCAGGGCGGTGGCTGTGAACCCGTTCCTCGACCAGGCGAAGCGCGAGGTCGAGTTGCTCGAGCGCGAGGTCGAGGGCAAGGAGCTCTAGGCTCCGCTACACGCCTTCGTAGCTGTCCTCGCCGACTTCAGCGATGCGCAGCAGGTTGGTCGCGCCCGGCGTGCCGAGCGGAACGCCAGCCGAGATGATCACGCGGTCCCCCGGTTTGGCGAAGCCCTCGCGATCGGCGATGCGGCAAGCCTTGGCGACCATGTCGTCGAGGTCGCTCGGGTCGTCGGTCAGCACGCAATGCTGCCCCCAGACGATCGCGAGCTTGCGCCCGGTGGCGGGGATCGGTGTCAGCGCGATGATCGGCTGCGACGGGCGCTCGCGCGCGGCCCGGAGCGCCGTGGCCCCTGAAGCCGTGTAGCAGACGATCGCCGCGAGGTTCAGCGTCTCGGCGATGGTGCGGGCGGCCGCCGAGATGGCGTCGGCGCCGGTCGCCTGCGGGTCGATGCGCTGGGCGTGGATGATGGTCTCGTAGAGCGGATCGCGCTCGACCTCGATGGCGACGCTGTCCATGGTCTCGACTGCCGCCACCGGATATTTGCCGACGGCCGATTCGGCCGACAGCATCACCGCGTCGGCGCCTTCGAAAACGGCGGTGGCGACGTCGGAGACCTCGGCGCGGGTCGGCACCGGCGAATAGATCATCGACTCCAGCATCTGCGTGGCGATGACCACGGGCTTGCCGGCATTACGCGCCGCGCGGATGATCTGCTTCTGGAAGCCGGGCACTTTCTCGACCGGCAGCTCGACGCCGAGATCGCCGCGCGCGACCATGATACCGTCCGACAGCTCGATGATGCGCTTGAGGTCGGTCAGCGCCGAGGGCTTCTCGATCTTGGCCATGACGTTGGCGCGGCCGCGCGCGAGCTTCTTCGCCTCGGCGATGTCCTCGGCGCGCTGCACGAAGGACAGCGCGATCCAGGAGACGCCGAGCGACAGCGCGAAGTCGACATCCGCCAGGTCCTTGTCGGTGAGCGCGCGCAACGGCAGCACCGTGTCGGGCAGGCTGATGCCCTTGCGGCTGGCGAGGAGGCCCGAGGTCAGGACCTCTGCGTCGATGCGCACGTCGCTCGCCTCGACCACGCGCAGCCTGAACTTGCCGTCGTCGAGCAACAGCGTATGGCCCTGCTTGACCGCTTCGAAGATCTCCGGATGCGGGAGCTGCACGCGTCCAAGGCCGCCGATCGCCTCGCGGCGGACGAAGCTCAGGATATCGCCCTCGGTCAGGCGGATGGCGCCCGACTCGAACTTGCCGATGCGGAGCTTCGGTCCCTGCAGGTCGACCAGGATGCCGATCGGCCGCGAAGCCTCGATCTCGAGCTTGCGGACGATGCCGTGGATCTCGCGCAAGCCCTCATGTGTCGCGTGGCTCATATTCACGCGGAACACGTCGGCGCCCGCGTCGAACAGGCGGCGCATCGTCTCTTCATTGTTGGAGGCAGGACCGAGCGTGGCGACGATCTTGACCCGGCGATCGCGCCTCATTGGGACTTCGCTTCGTCCTCGGGGTCGGTGAGCCGGACGGTCCAGTCCCGCTCCTCGCCCGTATCGACCTCGAAGAACCCGGTGCGTTTGTAGCCCCGCTTCGAGCAGTCCTTGGTGTCGCGGATGGTGAAGGACTTGTCGTCGGTGCACATGTTGAGCGAGCCGGCCCACTCGCCGCCGCGATCGTAATCCACCGCATGGATGTAATAGAAGCGGCCGATCAAGACGCCCTTCAGCAGCGTCTCGCAAGTATGCGAGGCGATGTTCCACCAGCCCTCGGTCGCCCAGCCCTCGGTATCCTTGTAGCCGATCGCGACCCCGACCCGGCTCGAGGTGGTGTTGCAGAGCTTGAGGTCGGCGTGCGCGTGCTCCGCGCCGAGGCCAAGCAGAAGCGCAAGCGCGAGCGCGCCCGTGGCGCCGCAGGTCCTAAGGCCCCGGGCGGCCGCGGTTTGCCTTCCCGGCCTGGTCGAATTGGCAGCGAGCATCGAGGCTTAGTAGTCCGGAACTAGGTTAACGCTTTCGTAAGATAGCACCGATCGGCTTCCGTTGCTCAACCCGTCTCTCCGAAACGGGAGGCAGGAGGATGCCTGCCGGGCCGCGCGCAACTTCGCGGGCAAATGCGTCGCAACCTTGGCCATCTTTCAGCTTTTTTCTTGCCGCCTGAAGGGGCCTAGCGCAAGTTAAACCGGCGCAAGGGTGGGCCGGCGTGGAGCAAAGTCTGGACGGATTGATTGCCGAGGAGGGGCGGTCCAAGCCTTACCGGCGCATCGACGGGGACGTAAGCAGCGGGCTTCTGATCCTCTGCGACCATGCCGAGAACACGCTGCCCGAAGCCTACGGCACGTTGGGGCTGCGCCCGGAAGACCTGCACCGCCATATCGCCTACGATCTTGGCGCGGCTGGGGTGGCCGAGCATCTCGCCCGCGCGCTTAAGGCGCCGGCGCTGTTCACCCGCTTCTCCCGGCTCCTGATCGATCCCAATCGCGGGCTCGACGACCCGACCCTGATCATGCAGATCTCCGACGGCCTCGTCGTGCCGGGCAATGTGAGCTTGGGCGAAGCCGAGATCGCCGAGCGGCTGCGTCACTATTATCTGCCCTATCATCGCGCCGTCGAGCGCGCGATCGAGGCCGGCATCGCCGCCGGCAAGCCGCCGGTCGTGCTGTCGGTGCACAGCTTCACGCAAGCCTGGAAGGGGAACCCTAGGCCCTGGCATGTCGGCGTCTTGTGGGACAAGGACCCGCGGCTCGCTCTGCCGCTGCTCGAGGCCCTGCGGTGTTTCCCCGATATCGAGGCCGGTGACAACGTGCCCTATTCCGGGCAGCTCAAGGGCGACACGCTCTATAGCCACGCGACCGCCCGCGGGCTCGCGCACGCGCTGGTCGAGGTGCGGCAGGATCTGATCCTCGACGAAGACGGCCAGGCGGAGTGGGGCGGGCGGCTCGCGCGGGCGCTCGGCGAGGTGATGCGTTCAGGCGAGGCGCTGCACGCCATCGAGCTGCACGGCTCCCATACCGACGGCCGGGGTCGAGCGTAGTGCCGACACCGGCGGCGGCCTTTGGATAAGCGGGATAAGCGCCGGACCCGCCTTGATGCAGCCGAAACGCGGCCCCTAAGCTTCCGTCATCGAATCGCAAAAAAAGCAGGGGTCAGCCGTGCCGTTACAGTCATCAGCCAAGGACCAGCTCCGCACCATCGTCGCCCGCATCGAGCGGCTTGAGGAGGAGAAGGCGGCGCTCGCCGCGGATCTGCGCGAGGTTTATGCCGAGGCCAAGGGCAACGGCTTCGACGTCAAGGCGCTCAAGTCGGTGATCCGCATCCGCAAGCAGGACGAGAACAAGCGGCGCGAGGCTGAGGCCGTGCTTACGACCTATCTCCATGCGCTCGGCATGGCCGAGGCGGAAGCCGCGTAAACCTTGAACGGCGACCTCGACACGCTCGAAATCGCTCTTCGCCTCGGGGCGGCGACAGTCGCTGGCATGCTGATCGGGCTCAACCGCGACATGGCGGACAAGCCGATCGGCATGCGCACGCTTGGGCTTGTCGCGCTGGGCGCGGCGCTTGCCACGCTCGCGGTGGTGGAAGTCAAGGACCTCGCCGATCATCCCGACGCGCTGAGCCGCGTCGTGCAGGGCGCGATCCAGGGCATCATGGCCGGGATCAGCTTCATCGGCGCGGGCGTGATCCTGCGCGACCGGGACCGGAAGACCGTTGAAGGCCTGACCACGGCGGCGACCGTTTGGGTGACCGCCGCGCTCGGCATCGCTTGCGGGCTCGGCGCCTGGGTGATCTCGGGCGTGGCGCTTGGGCTGGCGCTCGTGCTCCTGGTCGCGGTCGGCTGGTTCGAGCGAATGACGCCGAATCCGTCTACCGGCGACCCCAAACCGAAACCCAAACGCCGCCGCTAGATGTCTCCGACTTGCACGGCTTCCTACCTCCCCCTCGTGGGGAGGTCCGAGTTCGCCTTTGGCGAACTCGGGGTGGGGGGCTGTTCGAAAGCGCGGCGAAGCTCTGGAATCTTCACCCCACCCGCCGCGCGCAAAAGCGCGCGACTCCCTCCCTATCAAGGGGAGGGAAGAAGCTCCTGCTAGTGCTTTGAGGCGAGGCGGGTCGGGCCGGAATTCGGCGGCGCCATCTCGGCGTAGAGGCTCTTGACCGCCTGACCGGAGAATTGCTGCGCCGAGGCGAGACCCGTATAGCCCGAGGTCTTGCGGAGCTGGAAGTTGCTCGGCTTGCCCATCTCGTTGAACACGTGGTCGAGATTGTCCTGCGTGGGATGGACCAGCGGCGCGACGGTGCGGCTATAGCTGATCGACTCGTCGCTCATCAGCGTCGCGATCTCGAACGGCACGTAGCTCGCTTCATCGGGATGGTCGTCGTCGACCGCGGGCGCGCTCACCACTTCGGCGTCGGTATAGAGCGGGAAGGTGCCGGCGGCCGCGGCGCCTTCGGCCTTCGGGCGGATGCTCGGCCGCGCGAACGGAACGCCGCCGGCGCTCGCATAAGCGAATAGCTTGCCGGGCGAGGGCGGCTGACGCGCATCAGCCGTGACCTTGGGTTCGGCCGGGATGGATGAGGGCGTGAACGAGGCGAGGACGGGCTTCGCAGGGGCGGGCGCCGCCACGAGCGTGGGCTTCATGGCGGGGGTGGCCGAGGCGACCATGGTCCGGCTCGGGACCATGCCCTTCGCCAGCGCGAGCTTGTAGTCCGCCTTGGTGATGGGCTTGCCGTCCTTCGGCAGATATTTCGTCTCGCCGTCGGGGAAGAGCGCGGCGAGCTCGAGCCGCGGGATGCGCGGCCACATGCGCACATTGCCGGTGTCGACATGCACGAAGGGGATGCCGGAGGTGGGGTAATAGCCCACGCCGCCGACCTCATGCACCAGCGCGGAGTTGCGCAGCGTCTTGATGGCGACGTCGGGGAAATGGATGTCGGCGGCCTTGCCCTGGATGTGCTGGCTGCGCTTCGCCTGGCCGCCACGGGTGCGCCGGAGCTTGGCGTTGGTCTTGGGAGAGCGATAGCCGCTGATGAGATGGACGGGCGATTTCGAGCCAAGCTCACGATGCAGAGTCCAGATGAGATCGATCAGCTCGGGATCCATCTTGGTCTCTTCTTCGGCGCGCCAGTCGCGCATGAAGGCGTTGAGCTTCTTCAGGCCGGCGTCGTCGAATCTCCCGTCGCGCTTGAAGGTGACGGAGATCGTCTCTTTGGTGTTGATGTTGTACATGTGCAGCGTACGCGTCTCGCCGCGCGCGCTCGCGTGCTGAACCGAGGACCAAGAGGCGAATATCAGGAGCAACAGGCCGGCGCCAAGCACGGCGCAGCGCGCGGCATTCCCCCGTTTACGCATCCCTGTGCCTTCCCTCGCACCGGCACTTTATGCCGGCTTTCCCCGTGGGTGCCGGGTCCCCTCAGACCCAAACACCAGCGCCCGGCATCCGTCCCATGCCGCGGGCGTTAAGCAAGTGTATTAGCCAAATTGGGGGCAAAGCAAGGCAATCGGGTTAACGAGACCGGGAATCTCGCGCCAGAGTTAACAGGTTTTCCCCAGCCTGTTTCGACTTAGAACCCGAGCGCAGAAGCCATTCTGGCGTCGTGACCGTATAGGTCGCCAAAGGTTGTCACCGAGCCGTCATCATTCACCTTGGCGGTGAAATAGGTGATGTGCACGGGGATGGTCTGCCTGAGCGCCACCTGCCGGTCGTAGCTGTCGTTCATGGCCGAAACGGTGCGCGCCCGGCTCCACCCCTGGTCGTTGCCCAGGATGATGGCCGCCAACTGGTCGGGGTTCTGAACCCGCATGCAGCCGTGGCTCTCGGCCCGCGCCCCCCGGGCAAACAGATGCTTCTGGTTCGTGTCGTGCATATACACGTCATGCTTGTTGGGGAACATGAACTTAACCTGGCCGAGCACGTTGCGCGGTCCAGGCGGCTGATACAGCTCGAGGCTGCGAATATCGACCCGGTTCCAGTCAAGCGCGCGGGGATCGATCTCCCGGCCGGCCTGGCGGACGCGGAGGCCGTAGCGGTTCAGCACCTGCGTGTTCCAACCGCCGCCGCCGAAGAACCAGGAAGCCTCCTGGCGGAGATAGGGCCTGATCTCGTCGACCTTGATCGAGTTCGGGACATGCCAATAGGGCCCGAACACGACGGTCCGCATCTCGTTGGAGAAGACCGGCGTCTGCGTCTTCGGCTTGCCGACGATGACGCGGGTCGAGTGGACCGTCTCGTCGTCCTTGACGACGCGCAGCACGAACTCGGGGATGTTGACGGTGACGTAGTAGGCGCCGAGGTCGTGCGGCAGCCAGCGCCAGCGCTCCATGTTGAGGAGTACGGTCCGGATGCTGACCGCGCCGCCCTTCGCCTGGCGCTTGTTCGGGTCGTTCATGAGGCGACGCGTGCCGGGGCCGACCACGCCGTCGGCGTGCGAGCCGTGCGCGGCCTGGAACTCTTTCACCGCCGCGAGCACCGCGTCGTCGAACATCTCGGCGTCGGTCGCGCTTTCCGAGGGCACTTCCAGGCGCGTGCGCAGCAGCGCGACCTGCGGATGCTTGAGGCCGTATTTCAGTGCCGGGCCTTCGGGCAGCTTGACCGCGACCTTGGGCTCAGGCTCGGGCTTGCTCGGTCCGCCGCGCAGCTCGATCAGCTTCTGCCGGAGCGCCTCGAATTGCGGCTGCTGGGGATGGAAGCTGCGGAGATAGGATGCGGGATCTGAGCGGATGGCGATCGACTCGATCACCTCGGTCGGATTGGGAAGCGCGAGCGTCGGGTCGAGATTGCGCGAGATGCGCTGCGGATTGATGCGGCCGCCGCGCGCATCATGCGCGTAGTCGAGCGCGGCGAAGCTGATCTTGATCTCGGCATCGGCGAGCCAGGTGGTCGCGTCGGCTGCGCCTGCGTCGAAGCTCGCGGCGTCCGGCAGCTTGTAGTCCGAGGCGCGCAGACCCCAATCGTCGGCCTGGCGGACCTCGTTGATGACGGCCTTGCCGCGCGCGGTCACGCCGTTCTCGTCGACCCAGAGGAGCTTCTGGTTGGGGACGGAATAATATTCGACCAGCGCGCCCTGCTCGTCGGTCTTGTGCTCGCTCACCTCCTTGAACTTCGCGGAGAGGCGGTTCTGGACGGCGATGCGGATGGCCTCGGCACCGGTGACGAGCGCGGCCGGCGCGTCGGGCTCAACGGCGAAGGCTGGCACGCTCAGAGGCCCGGCAAGCGCCAGGACTAACGCAATACGATGGATTGGCCGCATATCACCCCCTAGAAGCCGAATCGGCACGGTTCGGCAGGTTCAAAAACCTAGCCGCTGCTCCTCGTATTTGGCCATACCAGCACGGAACCAAAAGTTCCTTACCTGCGCTTTTTCCTCCCGGTGTGACTTTTTTACCAATCTGCTAGCTGGACCAATCGGTTAGCGCTCAGTGCATGCGGGCTTCGAGGCCGATCTCGCGCATCTTCCGGTAGAGCGTGGAACGTCCGATACCGAGCCTTTTCGCGATCTCCGTCATGCGCCCGCGATAGCGTCCGAAGGCGAGCCGGATCATGTCGGCCTCGACCGCCTCGAGCGAGCGGATCTCGCCGGAATCGCCGAGCGCGGGGATGCCGATCGCATCTTTGCCGTTCGCCTGCGGGAGATGGATGGTGGCCGGCACGTCGGCGGACTCGCCGAGCATCACCGGGCCCTCGATACGGGGGGCGGGGTCTTTGGGCGCCGGCGCGGGCGGCACCGTCACCTCGTAGCCCTCGACATGGGCAGCGATCTGCGGGAACTCGTCCACGGCGAGCACCGGCGTGTCGGCCAGCACCACGGCGCGGAACACGGCGTTCTCGAGCTGGCGGATATTGCCGGGCCAGCTATAGCGCCTGAGCATCGCGCTTGCCTCCGCATCGATGCCGTCGATGCGCTTGCCTTCCTCGGCATCGAAGCGCGCGATGAAATGGCGGACGAGCTCCGGCACGTCCTCAAGGCGCTCGCGCAGAGGCGGCACCCAGATCGGGAAGACGTTCAGGCGGTAATAGAGGTCCTCGCGGAAGCGGCCCTGGTTCACGAGCTCGATCAGGTTCTGGTTGGTCGCCGAGATGAGGCGGAAATCGACCTTGACCGGCTGCTTGCCGCCTACGGAATCGATCTCGCCGTCCTGCAGCGCCCGGAGCAGCTTCACCTGCGCGTCGAGCGGCAGCTCGCCGATCTCATCGAGGAACAGCGTGCCCTGGTCGGCTTCGACGAACTTGCCGATGCGCTTCTCGGAAGCGCCGGTGAAGGAGCCCTTCTCGTGGCCGAACAGGATACTCTCGACCAGGTTCTCGGGGATCGCCCCGCAATTGACGGTGACGAAGGGCTTGCCGGCGCGGGCGCTCTCGCCCTGGATGGCGCGGGCGATCAGCTCCTTGCCGACGCCCGACTCGCCTTCGATCAGCACGGGGATGGACGAGTTTGCCGCGCGCTTGCCGAGCTCGACCACGCGGGCCATCGCCTCGCTGCCGGCGATCAGATCGGCGAAGCCGAGCTCGCCTTTGGCCTTGGCTTTGATGCGGCCAAGCTCGCCGGCGAGCGCCTCGATCTTGAGTGCGTTCTTGATGGAGACCTCGAGCCGCTCCGGGCTCAGCGGCTTGACCACGAAATCGACCGCGCCCGCGCGCATCGCCGAGATCGCCGTATCGATCGAGCCGTGCGCGGTCTGCACGATGACCGGCGGTTTGCGCGGCAAAGAGCGCATGGCTGAGAGCACCTCCATGCCGCCGGCGCCAGGCATGACGAGGTCGAGCAGGACGAGGGCGATGTCGCCGCCCGGGTCGGATTTGAGCGCCACGAGCGCCTTCTCGCCGCTGTCGGCGGTGGCGACGCTATAGCCGAACCGCTTGATGATCTCTTCCAGGATACGACGTTGGGCGGGGTCGTCGTCGACCACGAGGACGCGCTTGGGCATGGACGCAACACTCACGATACTTAAGGACGCAGCGAATACTTGGGGGCTGCCTTGCGCGGCGCGCTTATGACGCGCCTCTCAGGCTGCCCCTGTGCCAAAATCGTGCACCGTAAGGGTAAATATCCCCTTTATCGCAGTTCGATTTTGGTGAGGTGCGGCGCGAACACTGGCCGAAAGCGGTCGTTTGGGCCTTGCTTGCCTCGGTCTCGCTTCCCACACTAGGTCTCGGATTCGCGTGCTAACGAGGTTTACCTGAACGATGCTTCCGAAGATGACAGACTGGCCGGTGCTGCAGGTGTACGCGGCTGCCGGAGCCGGAAAGAGTAAGACTGGACCCAAGCGCCGCAACGGTTCGGCGATGCAGGCGAAGAAGCTCGGCGATCTGCCCGAGTGGCGGCTCGCCGACCTCTACGAGGCGCCGGACGCCGACCAGCTTAAGACCGACCTTGCCCAATCCGAGCAGGCCGCGGATGCGATGCAGAGCCGCTATGCGGGCAAGCTCGCGGCGCTGCTCGACAGCGGCAAAGGCGGCGCGGCGCTCGCGGAAGCGGTGCGTGAGTTCGAGCGGCTGAACGACGTGCTCGGCCGCATCGTCTCCTATGCGGGGCTGCTTTATGCCGCCGACACGTCGGACCCGAAGCGGCAGAAATTTTACGGCGACATCCAGGAGAAGATCACCGCCATCTCCTCGAAGCTCTTGTTCTTCGGGCTTGAGCTGAACCGGCTGGACGACGCGGCGCTTGAGGCGGCGATGGCGAACTCTGAGCTCGGCCATTACCGGCCCTGGATCGAGGACCTCCGCAAGGAGAAGCCCTACCAGCTCGATGACAAGATCGAGCAGCTCTTCCATGAGAAGGCCGTGACCGCGCGTGGCGCCTGGGACCGGTTGTTCAACGAGACGATGACCGCGCTTCGCTTCTCCATCGACGGTGAGAAGCTGAGCCTGGAGCCGACGCTCAACCGCCTGCTCGACCAGGATGGTAAGAAGCGCCGCAAGGCGTCCGAGGCGCTCGCCAAGGTGTTCAAGGAGAACATCAGGCTCTTCACGCTGATCACCAACACGCTCGCCAAGGACAAGGAGATCTCCGACCGCTGGCGCGGCTTCGCCGATGTGGCGGACGCGCGCCACCTATCGAACCGCGTGGAGAAGGAGGTGGTCGACGCACTCGTCTCATCCGTGCGCGAAGCGTACCCGCGCATCTCGCATCGCTATTACGCGATGAAGGCGGGCTGGCTCGGCCAGAAGAAGCTCGCGCATTGGGATCGCAACGCGCCGCTGCCCGAGGAGCCCAAGCGGGTGATCGGCTGGGACGATGCGCGCGAGACGGTGCTCCGCGCCTACGGCGATTTCTCGCCGCGCATGGCCGGCATCGCCGGCGATTTCTTCGCCAAAGGCTGGATCGATGCGCCGGTGCGCGAAGGCAAGTCGCCGGGCGCCTTCTCGCATCCGACCGTGCCGAGCGCGCATCCCTACATCCTGCTCAACTATCAGGGCAAGCCGCGCGACGTGATGACGCTCGCGCATGAGCTCGGCCATGGCGTGCATCAGGTGCTCGCCAACAAGCAGGGCCCGCTGATGGCGCCGACGCCGCTGACGCTTGCGGAGACGGCGAGCGTGTTCGGCGAGATGCTCACCTTCCGCGCGCTGCTCGACCAGGCGCCGTCGAAGCGCGAGCGGAAGGCGATGCTCGCCTCGAAGGTCGAGGACATGATCAACACGGTGGTGCGGCAGATCGCGTTCTACAATTTCGAGCGCGCGGTGCACACCGAGCGGCGCGACGGCGAATTGACGAGCGACCGGCTCGGCGAGATCTGGATGGAGGTGCAGCGCGAGAGCTTGGGCCCGGCGATCGAGCTAAAGCCCGGCTACGAGTCCTTCTGGGCCTACATCCCGCATTTCATCCACTCGCCGTTCTACGTCTATGCGTATGCGTTCGGCGATTGTCTGGTGAACTCGCTCTATGCCGTCTACGAGAAGGCGGAGAAGGGCTTCGCCGAGCGCTATCTCGACATGCTGGCGGCCGGCGGCACCAAGCACCATTCCGAGCTGCTCAAGCCGTTCGGGCTGGACGCGCGCGATCCCGAGTTCTGGCAGCGCGGCCTTTCCGTGATCGAGGGCCTGATCGACGAGCTCGAGGCGCTGGAGAGCTAGCCTCTATAACCTGGACGGCTCGACATGGCCGGGCTTGGCCCAGCCTAGAACGCTAGGAGCACGAACCCCACCGCCATTCGTCATGCCCGGCCCTTGTGCCGGGCATCCACGATTAGGCAAGCAGCATGGCCGCAAATCGTGGATGGCCGGGTCAAGCGCGGCCATGACGAGGTTGATGGATTTGGGAAACCGTTGACGTTATACATACCGTATAACTATGTTATACAGTCCGTATAACGGAGCGATGCCATGAAAATCGAGATCAAGAAGATCGGTAATTCCACAGGTCTGATCCTGCCCAAGGAGCTGCTCGCTAAGCTTGAGCTCAAGCAGGGCGACAGCCTCTTCGTAACGGAGCTCGCGGAGGGAGGCATCAAGCTCGTGCCGCACGACCCGACCTTCGAGAAGGGCATGGAGATCGCGCGCAAGGCCATGCGGACCTACCGCAACGCGCTGCGCGAGCTGGCCAAGTGACGGAGCCCATTTGGCTCCCGAAGGACCTCGTAATCGCCATCCACGACGAGCAGCTCCGCACCTTCGGCGGGCCGCCCGGGATTCGTGACGAGGGCCTGCTCGAGTCTGCGCTCGCGCGGGCGCAGAACAAATACGCCTATGGCAGCGACGACCTCGCGGAGCTTGCCGCGGCGTATGGCTTCGGCCTGGCCCGGAACCATGCCTTCGTCGACGGCAATAAGCGCATTGCTTTTCTCGCCATCGTGACCTTCCTCGGTCTCAACGACATCGACTTCCTTGTGCCTGAGAGCGACGCGGTTGTTATCATGCTGGCCGTTGCCGCGGGCGAGGTAGGCGAAGAGAGTCTCGCGCGCTGGATTCGCGACAACTGGCCTGAGACGTAAGGCGCACCACCATGGACAGTGTGACGCTACAGACTTGGCTGATGCCGATCCTCATGTGGGTTGCGACGCTTGCCTTCGCGGGCATAGCGATCGCACGGGGGCCCCGGCCGATCCGGCGCGAATTCGTGATCGACCGGCTGCTGCGCTACATCTTCCTGTTCCCGCTCGGCATCATGAGCCTGTGGGGCTTTGTCGGCCACGTGTTCTTCCCCGAGAAATCCGCGGCGGCGATCGGCTGGGCCGATAGTCCGTTCCAGTATGAGGTGGGCGTCGCCAATCTCGGGCTTGGGCTCGCCAGCATCTACGCGGCGTTCTCGAGCTTCCGTGCGCGAGTTGCGGCCGCGCTCGTCGCCGCTTCTTTCCTGCTTGGCGCCTGGATCGGGCACATCAGGGAGATCGTGCAGACCGGCAACCTCGCCGCCGGCAATGCGGGGCCGATCCTGTTCACTGACTTCCTCACGCCGATCGCCATCATCGTGCTCTTGATCCTCGCAGCGCGGGAGGCGCGGCCGAAGTCGCCCGCCTCCCTCGCGCTCGAAGCGGAGATCGAAGTCGCGCGCAAGGCGCTCAAGGATTACCGGCAGGCGCTCGACAATCTCGGGCGGGAGTAGGGGCCCACCAACCCTAGCCAACCGTCATGCCCAGACTTGATCCGGGCATCCATGCCGTGCCCGGTCCATGGGCTTCGCGTCGACGGAATGGATCGCCGGGTCAAGCCCGGCGATGACGAATCCGTAGCCACCGGGAAGACCGCTCAGTGTTTCGCGAACACCTCGGTCGTGCCGTCTTTCTTGACCAGCAGCACGTCGAAGGGCTCGGCCGGCTGGCCATCGACCTCCATGCCGGGAGAGCCGATCGGCATGCCGGGAACGGTGAGGCCCTTGGCGTCGGGACGCTCGGCGAGCAGGCGCTTCACGTCGGAAGCCGGCACATGGCCTTCGAGCACATAGCCGTCGATCTTGCCGGTATGGCAGGACGACAGCTTGTCGGTAATGCCCGCCATGCGCTTGATCTGGTCGAGCGTGCTCTGCTCGGTGTCGTTAGTCTTCACCGTGAAGCCGTTCTCCTGAAGATGCTCGACCCAGTCGATGCAGCAGCCGCAATTCGGCGACTTCCACACCTCGACGGACGGCGTCCCCTCGGCAGAGGCCGGCGCCGTCAACAGCAACGCAACGCAAACCGCAAGCAGCACGC
This sequence comes from uncultured Methyloceanibacter sp., assembly GCA_964634195.1. Taxonomy (GTDB): domain Bacteria; phylum Pseudomonadota; class Alphaproteobacteria; order Rhizobiales; family Methyloligellaceae; genus Methyloceanibacter. The sequence continues at coordinate 94,599 of CAZWIO010000011.1, forward strand.
GCATGGCCAGTCCTCCTTGCCGGGAGAATGCCTCGTCTGATTGGTCTGGGCAATTTCTGAGTGACCTCAATCACGAACTCGTCATGCCCGGCCTTGTACCGGGCATCCACGATTGGGCATGCGGCAATACCAAAATCGTGGATGGCCGGGTCAAGCCCGGCCATGACGAACCTTTGTCTGTCAGCTCATTCTTTCTGAAGCGCGATGTCGGCGATCACAGGCCGGTGATCGGAGCCGATGCGCGGGCCGCCGACCGTCGCGATCTTGGCGAAGCGGTCCGAGGCGAACACATGGTCGATGGGGAAGAGCGGCAGGAACGGATATTTGCGCCAGCGCATCGGCCAGGTCGGATGCAACGTATTGTAGCGCTCGAGCCCCGTCGCCTGCATGAATGCTTTCAGCCGCTCGGCCCATGGTGTCAGGTTGAAATCGCCCGCGACGATCAGCGGGAGGCTCCGCGTTTTCACGAATTGGGCGAGCGTCGTCGCGTCCACCTGCTGCAAGTCCGTATAGAAGGGCCGCGCGAAATGCGCGCCGACGAGCTCGACCGGAGTTCCCTTCACGTCGATCTCGATCCAGCGCGCGAAGGGCGACATCCACTCAGGGTATCCGGCCCGGTCGAGGCGCCCCTCCGCCTTGATCGGGAACTTGGAGAGGATCACGACCCCGAACTCTCCGGCCGCGTATGGATAACGCTGCCCGAGAGCGCGGCGCATCGCCTCGGTGTGCGGGCGCGCCATCTCCTGCAGCACGACGACATCCGCGTCGGTGCGGTCGAGGAAGGCGATGGCGTTGTCAATGCGGTCGTTTCCGTGCCGCACGTTCAGCGTGACCACGCGCAGGAAGCGCTCGGCGCCAGGTTCCGCGTCTGCCGCCGCGCCCTGTAGGCCCGCAAGGAAGAACGCGGCATTGATCGCCGCAAGCGCGCCGGTCGCGAGGATGAGCCGCATGTTCCGCGCAGCGAGCGCAAGGACGAACAGACCCAAGGCGCCGGCGGCGATCAGGGGAATGCCATTGTTGAACACGTCGAAGCGCGGGAGAAAGCGTCCGAGCCAGGCAAGCCCGGTCAGCACGATGCCGATCGCGAGCCCCGCCACGATCAGCATTCTAAGCCAGGAGGTCATATGTCGTGCCTCGCCGCTCCGCGCCGCCGCAAATCGCGACTTAAGAGCGCCCAGCCTTGGGCGGGGTCAGCGCAACGGAAGCCTCGGTCGTGAGGACGAGGAAGGTCAGCGTCTCCTCAAGATAGAGCCGCACCTTTCGGTCGTCATGGCTGAGATAGCCGATCGACGCGTCCTCGCCGATATAGAGCGCGAAATCGCCGCCGCGCGTCGTGAGCACGAAGGAATCGGCAATCGCCGGCGCCCAGATGATGTCGCCGTCGATCATGCGCCTGACATGCTCCAGGACGGGATAGCCATGGTCGCTCGTCTCGCTCAGGCCGGTATAGGCGGCGCTGCTGAGCACGACCGAGTAGGGACCGTTGACCCCGACCAGCCGCAATTGGCTGAGCGCCTGGGCGATCGCGTCTGGATAGCTCCGGATGTCGGCCGGAAGCTTCAGCACGGGATTGCTCGTCGCGGCGCGGATGCCGGTAATGCCCGCATCGGGATAGCCTTGAAAGATCGTCCGGTCCTCGGCGAAGGCGAGCAGCCGCGCGGCATCCTTGGCCGGCTGCCAATCCGCATCGTTGGCGCCGCGATCCACGTCGTCGATCTGCTGGCGATCGAGCTCGAAGGGCACGCGAAGCTCGACGAGCGCCTTCACGTCGCGCTGATGCGCGATGATGCCGTCGCCCGGCGCGGCCACTTTTCGCAAATGACCGGTGCCGATTGCCGACAGGGCCGTGCCGCCCGGACCCTGCATGTCGACCACGCGCCGGCCGGCAAGGTAGCGTTTGATCGTGCGCGTGGTTTCCTGCTCGATCTGAGACCAGGCCGCATCCGAGATCGGGGCAAGCTCGCGGTGGAGATTATTCATGCGCCGTGTCTCCTTTCAGGGAACCGATACCGAGCGAACCATCGCGTTTCAATGCCGGTTGCGGTGATGCGACAGCTTGCGCCGCAGGCGGTTGGTCGGCCGGGGCCGTGTCGTCCCCGACACTATCGAGGAACGTCGCGGACGGAACGAAAAACAGGCAGCCGGTCTTGGCGACGCTGAAATCGAGCAGCCGGTCGTAATTGCCCGGCGGGCGCCCCACGAACATGTTCTCCAGCATCTGCTCGGTAGTCCGGGGCGAGCGCGCATAGCCGATGAAATAGGTGCCGAACTCTTTCTCGCCGACATTGCCGAACGGCATGTTGTCGCGGACGATCTTAACCTCCTTGCCGTCCTCAACGATGGTGGTGAGCGCGTTGTGGGCGTAGGTCGGCTTCACGTTGTCATCGAGTTCGATGTCGGAAAGCTTCTTGCGGCCGATGATCAGCTCCTGAGTCTCGACGGTGATCGCGTTCCAGGCGGTGAGATCGTGCAGGTATTTCTGCACGATCACGTAACTGCCGCCGGCGAAGAGAGGATCTTCGTCGCCGATATAGACGGCGTCGTCCGCCGCTCGCGCGGTCGGGTT
>CAZWIO010000012.1:0-60717 GCA_964634195.1 uncultured Methyloceanibacter sp.
CGGGTTGGTCACCTGTGCGAAGTTCTGCTTGAAGTAGGTGTGCAGCAGCTTCGGCCGGTCTGACAGCGCCGAGAGCGGTGTGTCCGTGCCCATCGAGCCGATCGCCTCCTGGCCGGACTCCGCCATCGGCTGCATCAGGAACTTGATGCTCTCCTGCGTGTAGCCGAAGGCCTGCTGACGATCGAGCAGGCTGACATTGGTGCGCGGCGCGGACGCCGACGTGCCGGGCAGCTCGTGCACGCGGATCTGTGTGCGGTCGAGCCATTGCTGATAAGGATGCGCGCCCGCAAGCTCGGCCTTGATCTCCTCGTCGGAGACGATGCGGCCTTTCTCCAAATCGATCAGCAGCATCTTGCCAGGCTGCAGCCGCCATTTCTCGACGATCTGGTCCTCGGGCATCGGCAAAACGCCCGTCTCCGACGCCATGACGACCAGCCCATCGCGCGTCACGAAATAGCGCGCAGGCCGGAGGCCGTTGCGGTCGAGCGTGGCACCGATCTGCCGCCCGTCGGTGAAGGCCATGGCGGCGGGTCCGTCCCACGGCTCCATCAAACAGGCGTGATACTCGTAGAAGGCGCGGCGCTTCGCATCCATCAGCGGGTTGCCGGCCCAGGCCTCGGGGATCAGCATCATCGCCGCATGCGCGAGCGAGTAGCCGCCCTGCACCAGAAATTCCAGCGCGTTGTCGAAGCAGGCCGTGTCGGACTGGCCTTCATAGGAGATCGGCCAGAGCTTCTCGATATCCTCGCCGAAGAGCGGCGACGACACCGTCGCCTGGCGCGCCGCCATCCAGTTCACGTTGCCGCGGAGCGTGTTGATTTCGCCGTTATGCGCGACCATGCGATAGGGATGCGCGAGCTTCCAGGACGGGAAGGTGTTGGTCGAGAAGCGCTGATGCACCAGCGCGAGCGCCGAAGCGAATTTCGGATGATGCAGGTCGCTGTAATAGGCGCCGAGCTGGTAGGCGAGGAACATGCCCTTGTAGACCAGCGTGCGGCAGGAGAGCGACACGGTATAGAAGCCGATGTCGCGGCCGCCATTCTCGCCGTTGATCGTGTTGGAGATCACCTTACGCAGCACGTAGAGCTTGCGCTCGAACTCGGTGTCGTCGGCGATGTCGGCGCGCCCGCGGCCGATGAACACCTGGCGATGATGCGGCTCGGTCTCGATCACCGGCGCGGAGAGACAGGAATTGTTGGACGGCACGTCGCGCCAGCCGAGCAGCTCCAGCCCCTCGGCCTCGACCACGCGCGCGACCACGGACTCGCAATAAATGCGCTGCGCGCGGTTCTTCGGCATGAAGACGTGGCCGACCGCGTATTGGCCGGGCTCCGGCAGCTTGATGCCGAGCGGCTTGGTCACCTCTTTCAGGAACTCGTGGGGGATCTGCACCAGCATGCCGGCGCCATCGCCGGCGAGCGGGTCGGCGCCAACCGCGCCGCGATGGGTGAGGTTGTCGAGGATCTGCAGCCCGTACTCGACGATCGCGTGGCTCTGCCGTCCCTTCAGGTCGGCGACGAAGCCCACGCCGCACGCATCGTGCTCGTTGCGCGGATCGTAGAGTCCTTGCGCTTGCGGCGGGTGGGGCCACGCCGCATCGATAGGACCGGTTGGAAACGCACGGACTTTCATCGTCACTTGGACCTCGGCCCTGCCTCTCGCCCCAAGCGAGAGCGGGGCCAGCAAAAGCTTCGGCCACGGACCGGACGTTCAGCAATTGGCGGATAGTCTAAGCGCCCGGCTCCCAGGACGGCTCAACCCTTTGTCGGCGAATGCCGGGGCGCGACCGAAGTTCCCTGGCGAGCCAGGGAGCCTTAAAGTCTTGCGCCGCAGCCTCCAGGACAAAGGTCAGCAAGCCTGTCCTATTCGCCCTATGAATGACAGATTTCCAACGGGCTTACAAGCAGGGATTCAGGGCTCGGGGTGCCCTTCCCACTATTCCTAAGCCGCCGCACCAGGCTCCATCCCTCCCCTTGATGGGGAGGGAGTCGCGCGCTGCGCGCGACGGGTGGGGTGAGTGTCCCAGTGTCCGCAGAATGCCCCCCACCCCGACCACGCTGGCGTGGCGTCATACCTCCCCACGAGGGGGAGGTATGACGCCGAGAAGCGGCACGCTGCGTGAAGCCCATCCCTTAACGAAACCCTACCCGCGCGGGGCGGCGTTAAGGCTCGCGCAAGTTGCTGCTGCTAGGCTGAACCTTCCCGCCATCAGGTTTTGCGTCGGCGGGGCGTTTGCAGCGGGGTCCTCTCCCTAGACACGCCGCGAACAAATGAAGGGCGCCCTCGGCCCGTGAGAGCGCCCTTCTTGTTGTCTGCGGCAGAGCGCCGCTCGGGCAACCTTAAGCCGCCCTGCTGTCGATCACCTTAGGCCCCTCGGGCTTGTCGGCCTTGGTCGTGATCTTGATGCTGCGCGGCTTCATGGCCTCCGGCAGCTCGCGCTTGAGATCGACGTGCAACAGCCCGTTCTCGAGCACGGCACCCGTCACCTCGACATGATCGGCAAGCTGGAAGCGCCGCTCGAAGCTGCGCGCGGCGATGCCGCGATGGAGATAGGTCGTGTCATCCTGCTCGGCCGTCTTCGCGCCGCGGATGGTCAGCGTGTTCTCCCGCACGCCGATATCGAGGTCGCCCTCGCCGAAGCCGGCGACCGCCATCGAGATGCGGTACTCGTTCTCGCCGACGCGCTCGATATTGTAGGGCGGGTAGCTCGGCGCATCGGTGTCGAAGGTGCCGAGCGTGTCGAGCAGCGAGCCGAGACGGTCGAAGCCGATGGTTGAGCGGTAAAGCGGGGTCAGATCGAAAGCTCTCATGTCACATCCTCCTTGAGAAGCGATATGCCGGTTTGCCCGCTCCTTGGGACGGAGCCGGGCATTGCAGCGCAAGCCGCGATGACCTTGCGCCAAGGGCGGATATGGTAAGCGATCCGCGGCCCGTCAAGTCGGCTACTGCACTGAAATATATAAGATAATCGAGCCTACCGCGTCGCCATCCAACTGTCGATAACCTGACAGAACACGCGGACTGTTGCCGCGGTGCACTAGGCAACCGCCGGACCGGCCACCTAAGCTTGCAATCGAAAGACGGCGGGACGCCGCAATCGGGGAGTCCAGTGGGGCACCGGGGCAGCCGCGAACGTGGCTCTTCTGCGCGCGCTTTGCGGCGTGCCGGACGCGCGCCTGCGGCTCAACCGCGCCGGACGATCCATCTCCCCAAGCTCCGCAGCGCCGATCCGAAATCGCTGCTGCTCGGCACCGCGCTCGCCTCGACGCTGCTGCTCGGCGTGGTCGTCGGGCCCTTTGAAGCAAACGCCGTGCAGACTTGCACACTTGGCCAGTTCCCGCTTGGAACGCCAATCGAGATTGGCCTCGGCGGTGTGCCGGTCAACGACGACATAATTTGCAACAACGCTGTCGATCGCGACAATGGGGCCAACCTCGCAGCCATCAGCCTCAACACCTACTTTGACGGCAATTTCATCCGTCTCAACAACACCGGCGAACTGACCGGGTTCGCCAGCCCGGATGTGTTTGGTATCTTCGCTTATACAAACGGAATAGGCAGCTACATCGATATCACCAACGCCGGTGCCATAGAGATCGCTGCAACCGGCTATGACGTGCGCATCGCAGGCATCCATTCTGTTTCGATAGGTTACCAGAGCGACATCGTCGTCAAAAACTTCAGCGCCATCGAAGCTCGCGCTACAGCTACGGGTCAAGCCTTCGCCAAAGGCATTTATGTCGATGCGAACGACTCCGGCGTGACGATCGTCAATCGCGCGGACATTACAGCCATTGCGGGGGGAACTGGCAATTTCGCTGGCGCCGACGGCATACGGACGACCGCGGCTCTTGACGTTTATATCGACAATCGCGGCGATGTCACCGCGCGAGCGCTTTCCGTGCCCGCCACGTCGGCTGTCGGCATCAGCGCCCGCAGCTACTACGGTGCAGTCACGATCAAGAACCGCGCCGATGTTGTCGCGGCGGCGGGCGACTCGGCACGCGGCATCTACGCGGGCGCTGCCGGCGGCGATGTCACGATAGAAAACCACGGCGACGTTACGGTAACGGCCGCTGAGGGATACGGAATTGACGCGTTCGCGGGAGGCGACATTACTATCACCAATGCCGGAACAGTGAAGGCTCCGACCGATGGCATCTCGGCTTTGAGTTTCGGCGGCGCCTGCTGTAGCTTCACGGAAATCGTCATCATCAACGACGGTGACGTCGAGGCCGGCGAATTCGGCATCCGCGCGCTAAATCTCTTTGGCAACGTCTCGATCGCCAATGCCGCTTCCATCGGGGCGGGCATTGACGGCATTTACGCCTATGCCTTTGCTGGCGGCGCCATCAAGGTCTCGAATGCCGCATCGATTCAGGCTGGCGTTCATGGCATTCATGCCGGCGGCTCTCCATTTTCCTATGGCCCTGTCATGATCACGAACGCGGGTCCGGTCAGTGCCGGCGAAATCGGTATCTTGGGCATTACCAGCCTTAATTTTTTTAGTTCCAACGCGCCATTCGGCCAGGGCGGAAGCCTTTTCATCGCCAATACAGGTCCGGTCACGGGCTCGCTTGCAGGCATCGTGGCTGCTTCCGCTGGCGACAACGCCCCCGTTACCGTCATCAATGCTGGCAAGGTCAATGCAGACGAGGTTGGCATCTATGCCGCAACCGGCATTGCGACCTACATATGCGGCTGCGAATACGGTCCGCCTATTTTCAACCCGTCGGGATTTGGCGCCAACAGCGCAATCACGATCGTCAACAGCGGCAACATCGATCCTGCCATCGGCATCAGGGCGGTGGCGCTCGGCCCCAACAGCCCGGTTAGCATCTTAAACAGCGGTTCGATCTTCGCCGACACGGTCGCCGTCCTAGCGACAAGCGTCACCGCAACCACGATTACCAACACCGGCTCGATCGGGGCGCTGAGCGATCGCGCCATCGACACTGAAGGCGCGAGCACGACCATCGTGAACCGAAGCGGTGGCGTGATTACCGGCTTTGTCGATCTCACTGACAATCCCGATCGGTTCTTGAACCAGTCAGGTGGCGTGTTCGAGACGAAGCTCACGAGCGATTTCGGCGGCGGCTCGGACCTGTTCCAGAACCAGGGCGGCGGCACGGTGCTGGCGGCAACCGATCCTGGCAGAAGCGAGCGTAGCGCTTTCGTCAATCTGGAGCGGTTCGAGAACGCGGGACTGATCTCGCTGCAGGACGGCCAGGTCGGTGACGTGTTTGAGATCTCCAATACGGTGGGTCAGCGGGACCTCGCCTTCGCGGCCTCGGGCAATTCGACCTTGGCGGTGGATGCCTTCCTGGGCGGGCCTGGCTCCACGGCGGATAATCTCGTCATCAACGGCAACATCACCGGCAAGACCGAACTCAAGGTGAACAACACCAATCCCGGTCCCGGCGCCTTCAACGCGCAGGGCATCCCGGTGGTCTATGCCAATGGCGACGTGAAGCCCGACGCCTTCTTTTTGGAACAGCCGATCGACACCGGCTTCTTCAACTACGACCTGTTCTTCCGGCCGACCGGCAGCGGCATCTTCGAGTTGCGGGGCTTCTTAGGGGCAGGCGCCTTCGTGCTGCCGCAGCTCACCACCGCGGCGCAGGATCTCTGGCATGCCGGTGCCTCGACCTGGTTCGACCGCACCGCCGACCTCCGGGTGCTGCTGGCAGGTGGCGCGGGACCAAGCGCCTATGCCCCGACCGGCAGCAAGCTCGGCGATGGCGTGCAGGCGCCAGGGGCGGTGCCGGCGGTGTGGATGCGGGGCGCAGGCTCCTGGCTCGACCGCGACGACAGCGAGACAGTGAGAGCCCACGGCCGGACCTATCAATACAACCTCGACCGCGAGCTCGAGACCTTCGACTTCCAGGTCGGGCTAGATCTCGGCACCCGCGATGTGCTGGGCTCAGGCGATATCCTGGTGTTCGGGGCGCTCGGCGGCTTCGTGCATGCCAATCTCGACTACGAGCAGATCGCCAGAGGCTTCGACCTCTCAGGCGGTCAGGTCGGCGGCTATGCCACCTATCTGAACGGCGGGCTGTTCGTCGACACCCTGCTCAACGTGCACTTCCTGGAGGTCGACACCCCTGTGCTCGGCTTCCCCAAATCGCTCGACGCCACCACCATCGGCTTGCGTAGCGATGCCGGCTACCGCTTCGGCTCGTTCACCGGCGGGGCCTTCATCGAGCCGCTCGCCACGATTGCCGTCACCTGGGCCGATCTCGACGGCTTCAGCGTGGGCGGCAATACGGTCAGCTTCGACGACGACGCCAATGTCAGGGGCAGACTGGGCCTCAGGGTCGGCACCAGCTACGACGTGACGCCTGAGGTGAAGATGGAGCCGTTCGTGATCGGCAGCGTGTGGGGCAACCTCTCGGGCGACACCAACACCGCCACGCTCACTTCGTCCGGCACCGCGTTCGTCCTCAAGGACCAGCTCGACGACGTCTGGGGCGAGGTCTCCGCGGGGGTGAACTTCTTCAACTTCGGCACCGGCACCACCGTGTTCGCCAAGGTCGACGTCACCTTCGGCGACGACGTCTCAGGCGTCGGCGGCAAAGCCGGTATGCGGGTGGCTTGGTAGTCTGAAACTCCGTCATGGTGAGGTGCAAGCGCCGTCCTTCGAGGCTCGGGCTTCGCCCTCGCACCTCAGGATGACGGCGCTTGCCTCGAACCACGCACCACCGTTGCCCACGCGGACCGACTGGCAGGTTCCGTCCAACCCTCTCCACCGTCATGCCCGGCCTTGTGCCGGGCATCCACGATTGGCAAGCGGCGCGAAAAAAATCGTGGATGGCCGGGACAAGCCCGACCGTGACGAGGTGGAGCGGTTAAGGGGGGTCACCACTTAGGCCAACCCCCTTCCCCCATGCTCGGACAGCGACATTTTTGCGCGGGAGCGCTGTCGATGCCGCGAGCGGCTGCTATAACGATCTCGCTATGACTCTCGTCGCGACACCCAAGAACCCGATCCCGCTCGGCGCGCAGACGGGCTTCCTCGACATTCGCAAAGGCTTGCGGCTCCGCTATGCGAGCTGGCGCTCGGCGCTGAAGGACCGGCGCGGCACGGTCTGCATCTTCCCCGGACGCAACGAGTTCATCGAGAAATATTTCGAGGTGGTCGGCGAATTGCGCCGGCGCGGCTTCGCCGTGGCCATTCTCGACTGGCGCGGACAAGGCGGATCGAGCCGCCTCTCGCGCGGCCAGAAGGGCCATGTCGGCGACTTCGCCGACTACGAAGAAGACATCACCCATTTCATGAAGGGCGTGGTCCTGCCCGACTGTCCGACGCCCTATTTCGCGCTCGGCCATTCGATGGCGGCGCCCATATTGTTCAGGGCGGCGACCCGGCGCGGCTGCTGGTTCAACCGCATGGTTCTGACCGCGCCGATGGTTGAGGTCATGGGCCTGCCGCTGTCGCACAGACTCTGCCGCCATGTGGCAGACGGGCTGTGCATCGCGGGCTTCGGCAAGCGCCCGGTGCCGAGCCGCCAGGACTATTGGCTGAGCGAGGCCTTCGAAGGCAATCCGCTGACCTCGGACCGCGAGCGCTTCCTGCGCAACCAGTCCGTGCTCAAGACCGCGCCTGACCTCGCCGTCGGCCCGCCGACCATCGGCTGGCTCAAGGCGGCGCTCGAGGCGATGGCGCCGCTCGCCACCGACGCCTTCCCGCCGCGCATCCGCGTGCCCGTGCTGATGGTCTCGGCGAGCGACGACCTGATCGTGTCGACCTCCGCCACCGAGCAGCTTGCCGCGCGGCTCAAGGCGGGCTCGCAGATCGTGCTGCGCGGCGCCCGCCACGAGATCATGCAGGAGCGCGATACGATCCGCGAGCAGTTCTGGGCGGCGTTCGATGCCTTCGTGCCCGGCGCCACGCTGAGCAAAGCGAGCTAGCAGGCTCCTTCTCAAACCTACGCGGTTGTCATGCCCGCGTAGGCGGGCACCCAGTAGACTAGGCTTGCGAAAGTTTTGAACCGGCGGTGACTACTGGCTTCCCGCATTCGCGGGAATGACACGCTGTGGGTTGGCCAACTTAGCCTGACAGCAGCTTCATCGCGGCTTCGTGCATGCGGGCGTCACCGGCGGCGATGACGCTGCCGCCTTCGCGCGGGTCGCCACCCTCCCAGGTGGTGACGATGCCGCCCGCACCCTCGATGATCGGGATCAGCGGCAGGATGTCGTAAGGCTTGAGCCCTGCCTCGACCACGAGGTCGATCTGGCCGAAGGCGAGCATGCAGTAATTGTAGCAATCCCCGCCGAAGCGCCTGAGCTTCACGCGGCTTGCGAGCTCGTCGAAGCGGCGGTGCTCGTCCGCGCTCTCGAAATAATCCGTGCTGGTGGTGGCGAGCAGCGCATCCGCAAGCGAGGCGCATTCCCGCGCCTGCAGGCGCCGCTCGACGCCCGCATGACGCAAATAGGCCCCGCCAGGGCCGCCGAAAAACCGCTCGCCCGTGAAAGGCTGATCCATCAGCCCGAGCAGCGGCATGCCGCCGCGCGTGAGCCCGATCAGCGTGCCCCAGATAGGCAGGCCGATGACGAAGGAACGCGTGCCGTCGATCGGATCGATCACCCAGCAATATTCGGCCTGCGCGTTATGCGGGCCGAACTCCTCTCCCAGGATGCCGTGGCCGGGATAGGCCTGTTCGATCCCGGCGCGGATCGCGGCTTCGGCCTCGCGGTCGGCGATGGTGACGGGATCGAAGAGACCGCCTCCTTTATGGTCAATCGCGAAGCCTGTCCGGAAATGCGGCAATATGACCGCGCCGGCCCGGTCGGCGAGCTTATTGGCGGTGGCCAGCAGGACCGCAAAGTCATGATCTCGGGGCGCGCTCACGGGCCGAGCTGTGCCGGGCTTTGCCCTTAAGAGTCAAGGCGTAGCGGGCGGCGAGACCGGATTTCCGCCGCGCACGGCGCCGGCCCGGCAAACCCCGTGACAGTTCTGCACCACTGTTCCGAAAATGCCGCGGGATATTGGCTGCCGCCCTTGCTTTTTGTGCGCCGCAATGACATATTGTTGCAACGCGGCATGGCTCTCCAGGCCACGCCGCTGCCCTCCTTGGGCGTTTCCTCCCTAGACTTGGGCCGTTCGTTCAATCGGACGGCCCATTTTTTATGCGTTTCGGCTTGTTCTATTCTGCCGCGGCGCGCGGCGCGGCAAGCGAGGGCACGCTCGCGCAAAGTGCCTGCACCACGGTCTCAACGTCGGCGCGCAGCCGCTCGAAGCCTGCCGACTTCTCAAAGCTCGTCTCGTCCATATAGAGCGCGCGGTTGATCTCGATCTGCAGCGCGTGCTGCCCCTTTTGCGGGCGCCCGTAATGCTCGGTGATGTAGCCGCCGGCATAAGGCTTGTTCAGCGCCACGACATAGCCGAGCGCCTTGAGCTGGCTCGCGGCGAGCCGCGTCAGCTCGGGACTGCACGAGGTGCCGAACCTGTCGCCGAGCACGAAATCGGGCCGCCCGCTCCCCTGCTCGCTGATCGGGTGCGACGGCATCGAATGGCAATCGATCAAGACCGCGAGCCCGAACTCCCGCTGCGCCTCGTTGAGCAGCGCCCGCAGTGTCTCGTGATAGGGCGTATAGAGCCGGTTGATACGCTCGAGCGCGGCCCCGACCGCCAGCGGCTCGCGATAGATCTCGTCGGACTCCGAGACGATGCGCGCGATGGTGCCGAGCCCGCCGACCACCCGCACCGACTGGGTGTTGGCGTAATGGGGCAGGCCGTCGCGGAACAGCGCGGGATCGAGCTCGTAGGGCTCGCGGTTCACGTCGAGATAAGCGCGCGGGAAATGCGCGTAGAGCAGCGGCGCCCCGACCTCCGTCACGCAGGCGAAAAGCTGCTCGACATAGGCGTCTTCCGAGCGCCTGAGCGCGAGCGGATCGAGCCTGGACGCCGCCAGGAAGGCGCGCGGATAGACCCGCCCGCTATGCGGCGAATTGAAGATGAGAGGCACTCTAAACTGGGGCGGCCGCGCCACGGTAAAAGGTGGGTTGAGCTCGCTTTCTATCGCTTCGGCCTCATCTGGGCTCATAGCTGACCTTCAAGCTTGCGCCGGCGGCCCGCCCCGCACGCCGGGAATCGCTGGCGGAAACTGTGCCAATGCGCATTGAGCCTGTCTAGACCATGATCTGGCTTGTGCGCGGACAAAATAGACGCGATGATTTGCGGCATTGGGGAACGGGGAGGCGTGCCGCACGCGAGGCCCTCCCGGCCCCATGGGAGAATGCGTCAATCACAAGCTGTCATTTACCAAGTTCGTGTACGCCCCAAGGGCGAGAGTAGGGGGACGAGGGATGGAGGCGAACGATCCGCGGGCGCGCAGCGTCCAGCGCATACTTCTGGCCGAGGACGACGAGGACATGCGGCGCTTTCTGGTGAAGGCGCTGGAGAAGGCTGGCTACGACGTCGTGTCGTTCGGCAACGGGCTCGAAGCTTACGACCGGCTGAAGGAGGAGCCCTTCACGCTGCTCCTGACCGACATCGTCATGCCGGAGATGGACGGTATTGAGCTCGCGCGGAAAGCGAGCGAGCTCGATCCCGAGCTCAAGATCATGTTCATCACCGGCTTTGCCGCGGTGGCGCTTAATCCCGACAACCACGCGCCGAAGGACGTCAAGATTCTGTCGAAGCCGTTCCATCTGCGCGACCTGGTCGACCAGGTAGAGCGGCTGCTGGCGGCTTGACGGTAATATTCGTTGAACCACATCTCCGCTGTCATGCCCGCGCAGGCGGGCATCCAGTAGCCCGTGGCCCTCGCATTCATTTGCGTGTGCGGTGGTTGCTGGGTTGCCCGGTCAAGCCGGGCAATGACAAGCGGCAGTGGGTTGCCTTCGTAGGGGACGACCCGATATAGAGTGGCATTCCCCAACGGAACGGGCGCGTAGCTCAGCGGTATGAGCACTGCGTTGACATCGCAGGGGTCACTGGTTCGATCCCAGTCGCGCCCACCACTCTTTTCACGGCATGGACCCCGGGACGGCTAGCGTCGGCGACGCGCGCAAGACGTGCGCAACGCGCGGATATTCTTGCCAGCACCTCTAAGACTGGATATGCCCTAGCGTTCTTTCCCGCGATAACGGACCCTCGGGGAGGGGGAACTACGATGGGACGTCCTAGTGCAATTGCGCTCATAGCTTTCGCTGGACTCTTTCTCCTGGCGTGCGACCAGGCAGAGAAATCGTCATCCACGCCGGACGCCGGGGAAGCCACAACCCCCGTTGAGGCCGCGCCGCCTGCCGAAACACCGCCTGCCGCCGAAGCCGAGAAGCCGGCGGCAGCCGAGGAACCTGCGCCCGCGCCTGCCGCGGAGGAGCCCGCAGCCGCAGAGGAACCCGCGCCCGCGCCTGCCGCTGAGGAGCCCGCGGCTGCAGAGGAACCTGCTCCCGCCGCTGAGGAGCCGGCGCCTGCCGCTGAGGAGACGCCCGCACCGTCGGCCGGGGAAGAGCCCAATCCGAACTGGCCGCAGCCGGTCTATCCTGACGGGCCGCCGCCGGGCCAATAAGTCGGCAGCGTAAGGACGTCGGCCTAAGCCGACGCCCTTACATGCCAATTCCCTAGGACGATTAGCCGCCCCCGGCCGTGCCCACCGTGCCTAAGTCGGCTCGGGGGCCATGCCGCCCGTATCGGGCTCCGGCTCTGGCGGCGCCTTCTTGCCGCGCCCGGTCGTCGGCACGGCGGAAGCGGGCGCGGGCCTCGTGGTCACCTCGGCGGCGAACTCGCGCACCGGCGGCTTGCCCTTGAGCAGGTCCTTGATCTCATCGCCCGACAGCGTCTCGTATTCGAGCAGCCCGCGCGCGACCGTGTGCAGGTCGTCGAGATTCTCCGTCAGGATCTTGCGCGAGAGCTCGAAACCCTCATCGACGATGCGGTGGATTTCCTCGTCGACGCGCGTCTGCGTCTCGTCGGAGAGGTTCTGCTGCCGCGCGATCGAGTGCCCGAGGAACACTTCCTCCTCGTTGTCGCCATAGGCCAGCGGCCCGAGCTTGTCGGACATGCCGAACTGCGTGACCATGGCACGTGCGAGCTGGGTCGCCATCTTGATGTCGGAGGACGCGCCTGAGGTCACCTTGTCGTGGCCGAACACCAGCTCCTCCGCGACGCGCCCACCCATAGCGACGGCAATGTCGGCCTTGAGCTTGGCGCGCGTATGCGAGAGCTGATCGCGCTCGGGCAGCCGCATGACCATGCCGAGCGCGCGGCCGCGCGGAATGATGGTTGCCTTGTGCACCGGGTCGGATGCCGGCAGATGCAGCGCGACCAGCGCATGCCCGCCCTCGTGATAGGCGGTCAGCGTCTTCTCCTCCTCGGTCATCACCATGGAGCGGCGCTCGGCGCCCATCAGCACCTTGTCCTTCGCGTCCTCGAACTCGAGCTGCGTGACGAGGCGCTTCGAGCGGCGCGCGGCAAGCAGCGCCGCCTCGTTGACGAGATTGGCGAGGTCGGCGCCCGAGAAGCCGGGCGTACCGCGCGCGATTACGCGGAGGTCGACATCGGGCGCGAGCGGCACCTTGCGCACATGGACCTTCAGGATCTTCTCGCGCCCGATGATGTCGGGGCGCGGCACCACGACCTGCCGGTCGAAACGGCCAGGACGAAGCAGCGCGGGGTCGAGCACGTCGGGACGGTTGGTCGCGGCGATCAGGATGATGCCTTCATTGGCCTCGAAGCCATCCATCTCGACCAGCAACTGGTTGAGCGTCTGCTCGCGCTCGTCATTGCCGCCGCCGAGACCGGCGCCGCGATGACGGCCGACCGCGTCGATCTCGTCGATGAAGATGATGCAGGGCGCGTTCTTCTTGGCCTGCTCGAACATGTCGCGCACGCGGCTGGCGCCGACGCCCACGAACATCTCGACGAAGTCGGAGCCCGAGATGGTGAAGAACGGCACGTTCGCTTCGCCGGCGATGGCGCGCGCCAGAAGCGTCTTGCCGGTGCCGGGAGGGCCAACCAGCAGCGCGCCGCGCGGGATGCGCCCGCCGAGCTTCTGGAATTTCTGCGGATCGCGCAGGAACTCGACGATCTCCTGCAAGTCCTCCTTGGCCTCGTCAACGCCCGCAACGTCGTCGAAGGTCACACGGCCATGGCGCTCGGTGAGAAGCTTGGCCTTGGACTTGCCGAAGCCCATGGCGCGCCCGCCGCCCGACTGCATCTGCCGCATGAAGAAGATCCACACGGCGATCAAGAGCAGCATGGGGAACCACGACACCAGCACGCCGAGCAGCGACGGCACGTCCTCGTCGGACGGCTTGGCGGTGATCTTCACGCCCTTCTGGTTCAGCTTGTCGACCAGGTTCGGATCGTTCGGCGCATAGGTCTGGAAATTGCGGCCGTCGGTGAAATGTCCGGTGATCTGATTGCCGGCGATGGTCACGTCCTGGACGCTCCCGCTCTCAACCTCGGAGAGAAGCTGCGAGAAGCTGATCTCGTTGCCGCGCACGGTCACGCCAGGGCTCTGAAACAGATTGAACAGCGCCACGAGCAGCAGCGCGATGAAGACCCAGATGGCGAAGTTGCGGAAATTCGAGTTCATGGACTGACCTGAGACTGACCCTGTCGGATGATGGATGCGCGGCAGGCGGCGCCTGAACCGCCCTGCCCCATTCTAAGGCAAGAGATTAACGCTGAGGCCCTCGTAACATAGGAACCTGCAGCTTTCTTGCCAAGTAAAGCTAACGCAAAGAGGTGCACGCTTCCTCAACGGTTTAGCGCCGCGCCGCACGCTTTGCGGGAGTGCAGCGCGCCTGGCTCGCCTTGCCCCTCACCTCCCGGACGATGTTGAGCCGCCCACGCTTCGGCTCGATCACGCAATGGCCGAGCGTCTGTGCCTTATCGGGATGCTCCGCGAGCGCCGCAAGCAGCGCCTCGAGCTTGGCAAGCCGCACCGGCTCCTCGCTCCCGCCAACCGCCTCGATGACGCGGGCGAGCGCGCGGAGCGCGATCTCCTCGGGCGCGGCGAGCAGCGCGGCGCGGTCGATGGCGGCGGAACCGGCATGCATCTCGGCATGATCGGCGAGAAATGCGTCGGTTGCATGATCGAGCGCCGCGCGCGCGCGGCGCAAGCGGCGCGCCGTCAGCGCAAGCATCTCCGGGCTAAGTCCCAGACTGTCCAGCGCTTTCCACACGGCGCGCATGCGGGCGCGCTCGAAGCGCGGATCGACATTGCTCGGGTCGGACGCGTAGGCGATGCCCTGCTCCTCGAGCGTGGCGACGAGGCGGGCCTTCGGCACATCGAGCAGAGGCCGCAGGATGGCGACGCCAGCCCACGTGCTTCGCTCAGGCATAGCGGCGAGCCCGTCGAGCCCGCTGCCGCGCTTGAGCCGCATGAGGAAGGTCTCGGCCTGGTCGTCAAGATGATGCGCCGTCACGATCGCCTCGATGCCGTGCGCGCGCGCATAAGCTGCCATCAGCTCGTAGCGCGCGGCGCGCGCCTTCTCCTGCAAGCCGGTGTCGGCAATGTCCTCATGCTCCCAGGTCAGGATCGCGTGCGGCAGGCCGAGCGCCTCGGCCGTGCGAGAGACCATCTCGGCCTCGTCTCGCGAGCCTGCGCGCAGAGCGTGGTCCACCGTGAGCACAATGATCTCCGGTCTCCCGGCGCGCTCCGCGCGCCAGCGCGCGGCGAGATGCAGGAGCGCGAGGCTGTCGGGCCCGCCCGAGACCGCGAGCGCAACGTGGGCGTAGCGCGCGAGCGGCGCGAGCAGCAGAGCCGCCTCTTCGCGCGTGATTGGCAGAGCGTCCATCTCAGCAGCCGGCCTTGGCGCGCTCGGCTTTCGCCTGATCGCGCAGGGCGTGCGGCGCATCCGGATATTTCGCCTCGAGCTCGCCGAAGGTCGAGCAGGCCTCTCGGCTTTCGCCGAGCGCAGCCAGCGACATGGCGAGCTTGAGCAGCGCGTCGGGCGCCCGCTCGCTCTTCCCGTAAGTCTTGTAGCTTTCGCGATAGGTGTCGACCGCGCCCCGATAATTGCCGCGCGCGTACTGCGCCTCGCCGAGCCAGAATTGCGCGTTGCCGGCGAACGCGTCGCGCGGATGGAGCGCGAGGAACTGCCGGAAGGCGGCTTCCGCCGCCTTGTAGTTCTCGCTCAAGAGCTCGCCATAGGCCTTGCGGTAGAGAGCGGCCGCGTCGTCCTCCGAACCTGCCGCGACCTCTTCCCGAGGCGCGCTTTCGTCTGGCGACGGCCCGTCCCAGCCGATACCTGCGCGGCTCTCATCGCCCTGCGGCGGCGGTGGCGCGGCGTCGAGCTTCGCCTCGATCGCGGTGAGCTGCTTGCCGATCCGCTGGAGCTCGCTCACGAGCGTGCCGATCTGGGTCTCGAGCGCCTCGACGCGTGGCGCAAGCCCGCTGTCGGCGGACGGCGTTTCGTGCTGCAACGTGGCGCCCGGCTTCTGGCGCAACAGCGATTCCAGCGTGCCGATCATGACCTGCAGGTCCGAGATCTGGCTTTCGAGCTTGCCGACGCGGGCTTCGACGGGCTCGCTCTCTTGCTGCGCCTGCGCGGACGATAGCCCAATCAGCGCGGCGGCGAACGCCACGCAGATCGAGCGCGACGCCTTGCATCGGATGGAATGGGCCAGGGGCACGTGGACCTACATTGCGGTCGGCGGCGGCGCCTTCGCGGGCACCGCCAAATCACACCGAACATAATGCATTTGCCGCGGGATCGTCATACCTCCCCCTCGTGGGGAGGTATGAAGCCACGCATGCGTGGCTTCGGGGTGGGAGGCCACTCTCAAGACAATCCTGCGCGGCAGGGATACTCACCCCACCCGTCGCGCCAAGAGGCGCGACTCCCTCCCCATCAAGGGGAGGGATGAAGCCCAGGCGGCGGCAAGGTCCCGAGCGAATCCGAGCGGCGCAGACTTAATACCCCCGCGCGACGGCCCCTGTGTTCAGCACGGTCTGGGCGCGGCGGTTCTGCGACCAGCAGGAGATGTCGTCGCAGGTCGCAACCGGCCGCTCCTTGCCGTAGGAGATGGTCTTGATGCGCCCTGCGCTCACGCCCGACTGCACGAGGTACTGCTTGACCGCCATGGCGCGGCGGGCGCCGAGGGCGAGGTTGTATTCGCGCGTGCCACGCTCGTCGGCATGGCCTTCGATGGTGACCGCATAGCTCGGATATTGGTTCAGCCAGCGGGCCTGCTGGCGCAGGATGCCTTGCGCCTGGCCGGTGAGCGAGGTGCTGTCCACCGTGAAATGCACCACGTCCCCGACATTGACCGCGAAATCCCGCGCCGTGCCGGGAGAGATCGGCCCTTCGCCGCCGAGCCCGTATTGCTGGGCCGCGTTGGGCTTGGAGCAGGCTGCAATCGTTAAGGCAAAAAGGACCACGCCCGCCACTCTGGCGGCCTGGCCGAACCGGCCACTCCAACGCATAACGCAATACTCCCACTACCCCGATTTTGAGGAAAATCGTAGGGGCCTAAGCCTTAACGATCCCCTACCCAGGGGCGGCGGGAAGGTGTTGAAAAGCAGGTGATTTCAGGAGCGCTTGGTTAAATGGTTAACGCGTGTGGGTGGCAACATAGGGTGGGCAAAGCGCAGCGTGCCCACCAACCCCGCAAGTAGGCAAAAGCCTACAAAGCGCAGCCTGCCCACCATGGTCCGCGTGGGCAACGACAAGGCCGTTTGCCCACCCTACGCCTGGCCTTAAAAAAGGAAAGGATGCCTGGGGCGTCGCGGCATCACGCTCGCAACGTCCCGGCATCCGTATCCTGTCTCGCGGAAGCTTGAGCTTCCGTCTTGTTCCCAAGCCTTAAAAGCTTAGACGCGAACAACCTGCTCGACCACGACGTCGGCTGAACCGAGCTTCAGGGGCTCGGACACAACCGCCTTCTCGTGATGGCCGAAGCAACCACCGAGAGCAACGGTGGCGGCCACGATCGTGGCGACGACGATAACGCCCTTCAAACCCTGCATGGTCTTCTCTCCTTTGGTTAAATCGGCAAAAGCCGTCTTTGCATGTACCGGCGTGGCGGTGACAGATCAAGAACCGACTGGCGCCCCTAATCTGTTTTTCGGCGATTGGTGCCAAAATGCCACGCCGAATCTCAACCTCCAGCAGGGTCACGCTAGCCCCCCGAAACCGGCCGATCAAGCATGGTTAACGGCCAAAACCGCCCCTGACCGCAAACGGCCGAAGCCTGTTGCAGAATAGCCTCAGACTCGCTTTGAGGCTGTGGGAATTGGCTAATTTATGAGCGGCGACCAGGCCGGGTCCGAGCCGAAGGCGGGCGTCGCCACCTGCCGCTCGTTATAGCCCGTGAGGTCGATCGTATAGAGCTTGGGCCCGCCGCCGGAGCCCGGCGATTCCCTGAAGAACATCAAGACCCTGCCGTTAGGCGCCCAGGTGGGACCCTCGTTGTGGAAGCCCTCCGTCAGGATGCGCTCGCCGGACCCGTCAGGCTTCATCACCCCGATCAGGAAATGCCCGCCGACCCGCTTGGTGAAGGCGATCATGTCGCCCCGCGGCGACCAGACGGGGGTGGAGTAGCTCCCCTTCCCGCTCGAGATCCGGTGCTGGCCCGTCCCGTCGGCGTTCATCGCGTAGATCTGCTGAGAGCCGTCGCGGTCGCTCTCGAACACGATCTGCGATCCGTCGGCGGAATAACAGGGCGAGGTGTCGATGGAATTGGTGTTGGTGAGCTGCATCGTGCGGCGGCTGCGCAAATCCATGGCGAAGATGTTGGAGTTGCCGCCCTGCTCGAGGCTCATGACGATGCGCTGCCCGTCTGGCGAGAAGCGCGGCGCGAAGGTCATGCCCGGGAAGGCGCCGACCGTCTCCTTCTGCCCCGTCTCGATATTGAGCAGGTAGACCTTCGGCGCCTCGCCCGCGAAGGACATATAGGTGATCTCCTGCGTCGAGGGGCTGAAGCGCGGCGTGAGCACGAGGTCGTTGCCGGTGGTGAGCAGCCTGACGTTGAACCCGTCCTGGTCCATGATGGCGAGCCGCTTGACGCGCTTGTCCTTGGGGCCGGACTCGTCGACGAACACGATGCGCGTGTCGAAATAGCCCTTCTCGCCGGTGATGCGCTCGTAGATCGCATCCGCAATCAGGTGGCCGATGCGGCGGGCATCGCGCGGGCGCGTGTAGAACTGCTCGCCCACGAGCTGCTGGCCCGAATAGATGTCCCACAGCCTGAACTCGGCCCTGAGCTTGCCGTCGGCCTGGCCGATGCGCCCGACCGCGAGCGCCTGGGCATTGACCACGCGCCAATCCTCGAAAGCCGGCACGCGGTCGACGCCGATATTGCGCTCGATGAAGGCGGCCTGATCGAGAGGAATGAACAGGCCCGAGGAGCGGAGGTCGTTCGCCACCACCTCGGAGATCTCGCGCGCGACCTTCGGCTCGATCGAACCGTCGCTGGCGAAATCCGGGATGGCGATCGGCAGCGGCTGGATGGTGCCTTGCGTGATGTCGAGCTCGAGCGCGGCGTATGCTTGCGGTGCGGCGAGCGCGGTGGCGCCCGCGAGCAGAACGGCAAGCCAGAGAGAGGTGAGCTGTGTCGGTCCGGTCATTTGCGAATCGCCTCTCCGCATCAGCCGCTGCGATACATATCGCTTGGGTCGAAATTGAGGATCATGTCGCGCCACTGCGCATATTTGTCCGACGGCAGGGCGTAAGGCTGGCACTGATAGACCGCGCGCACCGCGCTGTCGGCGGCGGCCTGGAAGAAGGGCGAGGAGCCGCTATTGGCGACCGTCGGATAGCCGACCAAGGTGCCGTCCTCGTTCAGCTTGAGCCGCACCTTGACGATGATGTCGCCCGCGCCGAGCCCGCCTGGCGGCGGCGACCAGCATTGCGCAATGCGCGCCCGTAGCGCGTCTATGTCATTGACGGATAATGACATTTCGCGACCGCTGGTCTGCCCCTTCACGGGCTTGGTCTCCTCGGCGATCTCGTTCGGTACGGGCTCGTTGGTGGCGTCCGGGACCTTGTTGAGCAGCGCCGCGATCCTGTCGGTGTCGAAATCGGAAGCCTTCTTCTTGGCGACGTCGGGCTTCGGCTTGGGCTCAGCTTTGGGCTTCGGCTTCTCGGCCTGCTTCTCCTTAGGCTTCGGCTTGGGCTTCTCGGCCTGCTTCTCCTTCGGCTTCTCGGCGGCGGTCTTCGCCTCCTCTTTCTTGGGTTCTTCCTTCTTGGGCTTCGGTTCGGGCTTGGGCTTCTTCTCAACCTCCTTGGGCTGAGGCTCGGGCGGCGTCTCCTTCTCCTTGGTGGCTTTCTCCTTCACCGCCTCTTGCTTCTGCTCTTTGGGCTTGCCCGCAAGCGGCGCGTCGTCCTTGGCGTCCTTCATGCCGGCCTTCAGCTTGGTGATGTCGCCCGGCGTGGCGAGATCGACCGGCACCGCGACGAGCGGCGTCATGCTCGACGAGGACGGGATCGAGACAAGCATGAACAGCAGGAGCGCCACATGCAGCGCGGTCGAGATGAAAGTGCTCTTACCCATGACGCATTACGCTCTTCGAATCCCTCAGCGCTGCTCGACCTGGTCGGTCACCAGCGTGACGGGCAGGCCCGCCTCCTTGATCCTGACCAGCACGCGCGCAACCTGGCCGTAGGCGGCCGCCTTGTCGCCGCGCACCCAGACCTGCTCGGCCCCGCCTGCTTCCTTGATCGCTGCGAGCTTCCCCATCAGCTCGTCAAAACCGATCTCGGTGTTCTGCAGGAAGATGCGTCCCGCCGGATCGACGGTGATGTTGAGCGGCGGCTTCTCAGGATTGACCGGCCCGGCTTCCGTCTCCGGCAGCTCGACCTCGGGCAGCCCGGCCTTTGAGTCGATGTCGACGCCCACGGTGAGCAGCGGTGCCGTCACCATGAAAATGATGAGCAGCACGAGCATCACGTCGACGAACGGCGTGACGTTGATCTCGCTCATCGGCCGCGCCGAGCGGCGCCGCGCCCTGCGGCTTCCCAGCGACCCTCCGAGTTGCAGCCCTGCGCCCATCGCCCGCGCCTCAGATGCTCTTGTCGATCTGCCGCGACAGGATGGCGGAGAACTCGTCGGCGAAGCCTTCGAGCCGCGCCGCATGCCGCGCCACGTCGCTGTTGAAGCGATTGTAGAAGATCACCGCCGGGATGGCGGCGAGCAGGCCGAGCGCGGTGGCGAACAGCGCCTCGGCGATGCCGGGTGCCACCACGGCGAGGCTCGTGTTCTTGCTCACGGCGATCGACTGGAAGCTGGTCATGATGCCCCATACCGTGCCGAACAGGCCGATGAAGGGCGCGGTCGAGCCGACCGTCGCCAGGAATGTCAGCCGCCGCTCCAGCCGCTCCACCTCGCGCGAAATGGTCACGTCCATGACCTTCTCCACGCGGAGCTGCACGCCGGGCATGGGCCGCGTGCCGCGGTCGCCGCCTTCGCGCTCGGTCGAGCGCTTCCACTCGCGCATCGCCGCCACGAACAGAGCCGCCATGCCGGTGTTCCGGCGCGGCGCCAGCGCCTGGTAGAGTTCCTCCAGCGACTGGCCCGACCAGAACACCTGCTCGAACTTGTCGGTCTCCTTCCGCGTCCGCGCGAACAGGAAGACCTTCTCGATGATGATGGCCCAGCTCCAGATCGAGGCGAGAACCAGCCCGATGATGACGATCTTGACGACGATATGGGCCTGCCAGAACAGCGAGAGGATCGAAAGATCGACGGCATCTGGCGGGTTCATGACGGCCTCGTCCATGCGCTCAAAATTGCCTCGCCCGGGCGGCTGCCGCAGGGCAACGCAAGGCTTCGCGGGCGCGCGAACGCACGAACTGCCCCCCGCGGCAGGCTTTACCGGCGTTAGCTAGGTTTCACGCGGCTGGTTAACGAATCGTTGAAGCGCGCCACGGACGAGCGGTCCGAGCCGCTGCGGCTTGCCCGAGGCCCCGACCAGAACGACCAGCACCTTGGCGCGAACCAGCGCCGTTTCGCCGCGCCTGACCTCCTGGTCGAGCACCAGGCTCGCCGAGCCTATCTCCGCGCAGCTTGTGACGACCTCGAGCACGTCGTCCATGCGGCCGGGCTTGAGATAGTCGATCTCGATGCGGCGCACGACGAACACCGCCGGCTCGCCCTTCTCCGGATTGGCGAGCCCGGTCTGGTCGATGCCGAGCAGCCTGATGAAGTCGGACCGCCCGCGCTCGCAATATTTGAGGAAATTGGTGTGGTAGACGAGGCCCGCGCAGTCGGTGTCCTCGAAATAGACACGCACCGGCAAGACATGCGTCTCACCGTCGATCCGCCCCGCAAGGTCCGGCCAAGGCTCCCTCTCCCCTGTGGGGAGAGGGTTGGGGTGAGGGGGTTTAGACATAAGAAATTCCTGACGTGAGTCCCCCCTCACCCGGCGCGCTGTGCGCGCCGACCTCTCCCCGCTGGGGAGAGGTGTTCCAAGCGACGAGGCCGCGCGTCATTCGTCACTGCCGTTGAACAACGGAAATTGTCCGGCTTGCTGCGCCGGCGCGGGCATCCCGAGATGGGCAAAGGCATGCGCGGTCAGCACACGCCCGCGCGGCGTGCGCGCGATGAAGCCCTGCTGCAGAAGGTAGGGCTCGATGATCTCCTCGATGGCGTCGCGCGGCTCCGAGAGCCCGGCGGCGATGGTGTCGATCCCGACTGGCCCGCCGCCATAGTTCAGCGCGATCAGCCGGAGATAGCGGTGGTCGAGCGCATCGAGGCCGCGATTGTCGACTTCGAGCTGGGACAGAGCCTTGTCGGCGAGCTTGGCATCGACCGCACCCGCGCCATCGGCGCTGGCGAAATCGCGCACCCGGCGGAGCAGCCGGCCCGCGACACGCGGCGTGCCCCTGGCGCGCCGTGCAATCTCATGCGCGCCTTCGGCGGTAAGCGGCAGCGAGAGCAGCCGCGCGCCGCGCCGCACGATCTCCTCGAGGTCGGCGACCTCGTAGAACTCGAGCCTGATCGGAATGCCGAAGCGCTCGCGGAGCGGCGTGGTGAGCAGCCCGGTGCGCGTGGTGGCGCCTACAAGCGTGAAGCGCGCCAGGTCGATGCGCACCGAGCGCGCCGCAGGCCCTTCGCCGATGATCAGGTCGAGCTGGAAGTCCTCCATCGCCGGATAGAGAATTTCCTCGACTGCCGGATTGAGCCGGTGGATTTCGTCGATGAACAGCACGTCGCGGTCTTCGAGATTGGTGAGGAGCGCCGCAAGGTCTCCGGCCTTGGCGATCACCGGCCCCGAGGTCGCGCGGAAATTCACGCCGAGCTCGCGGGCGACGATCTGCGCGAGCGTGGTCTTGCCGAGGCCTGGGGGCCCGGCGAACAACACATGGTCGAGCGCCTCGCGCCGGGCGCGGGCCGCCTCGATGAACACGCGGAGATTGGCGCAGACTTTCGCCTGGCCGATGAACTCGGTGAGGCTCTGCGGCCTGAGCGAGGTCTCGCCCTGGTCCTCCTCGCGCTTGACCGCCGCCAGCATCCGCTCAGCCATCACGCACCCCTCGTCAGCGACGGGGCCAGTCCCCTCCTCCCTTGAGGGGGAGGGTTAGGGAGGGGGGTACATGATTGGAGCATCTGATCAAAAGTCAGATACTCACCCCCCTCCGCGCGCCAAAGGCGCGCGTGCTCCCCCTCAAGGGGGGAGCACGTGCAAGCGGAGGCGCTCAGGAACACAGCCGTCATTGCGCCAATTCCTTCAACCCGAGACGGATCAGCTCCTCGGGCCGCGCGTCGCGTCCGGCCTTGCCGATCGCCGCCGAGACGGCAGAGGCCGCCTCGCCATGCGCATAGCCGAGATTGGTGAGCGCCGAGACCGCATCGCGCGCGGCGAGCCCCTCAGGCGGCACGGCGACGGGCGCCAACCCCCCGCCAGGCCTGAGCGCCGGTGCGAGCTGCGGCATGCGGTCCTTCAGCTCCGCGACGATGCGCGCGGCGACCTTCGGCCCGACCCCCGGCGCGCGCGCGACCGAGCCCTTGTCCTGCAGCGCCACGGCATTGGCGAGATCGGCGGCGGAGAGCGTGCCGAGCACCGCGAGCGCGACCTTCGCGCCGACGCCCTGCACGCTTTGCAGCGCCCTGAACCAGGCGCGCTCATGCTCGCTGGCGAAACCGAACAGCCTGATCTCGTCCTCGCGCACGTAAGTCTCGATGGCGAAGGTCACGGTCTCGCCGACCGGCGGCAGCCCGCCGAGCGTGCGCGAGCCGAGCGTCACCTCGTAGCCGACGCCGCCGACATCGACGATCGCCGCATGCGGCGAGACGTGATCGAGCTTACCCGTAAGCTTGCCGATCATGGCGCGGCCCTCACGCCCGCGAGCCGCACGGTCGCTTCGAGCGTGCGCGAGCCCCGCGTATGCGCGTGTGTAATGGCGATGGCGAGTGCGTCGGCCGCATCGGTGCTGTCGAACGCCGCGCGCGGCAACAGGCATTTCACCATGGCGCGGATCTGGCCCTTGTCGCCATGGCCAGCACCGACCACGGTCTTCTTCACCGCGTTCGGCGCATATTCGGCGATCGGCAGGCCGAGCAGCGCCGGCACGAGCAACGCGATGCCGCGCGCCTGGCCGAGCTTCAAGGTCGCCGCAGCGTCGCGATTGACGAAGGTCTGCTCGACGGCAGCTTCCGCGGGCGCAAGCGCGGCGAGCACCTCGGAGAGCCCGTCATAGAGTTGACGCAGCCTGGCGGCCAGGCTCTCGCCGTCGTCGGAAACGACACACCCGCAAGCCACGAAAGCGAGCCTTACGCCGTCGCTCTCGATGACCCCCCAGCCGGTGCGCCTGAGGCCAGGGTCGATGCCGATAATGCGAATCGCCTGCGCCATGCGCAAATCGTAGCATGGACGCCCTTAGCCAATGAGCGTCATCGGCCCCCCGCTCGGCCGGTAAGCCGGCGCTCAGCTCACATGCGGCCCGCGCATCTCCTTGAGCGTCGCCTGGATACGGCGCCAGACGCGGGCCTGGTCGCGCTCGCCCTGCCGCTCGCAAGCCACGGCCCTCTGGGCCGCCTCGAGCTCGGCCTTTTCGCCGTGTGCGCCGAGCATGCGGCGCGAATAGTCGCGGATTTCGGTCACGTTCATGGGGATACCCTCCCTATGGGGCGCCCAGCCATCGCCCGATGCCAACGAATGCGCGAAACGGCGGCAAGGTTCCTCGGCGCAGGCCCGGTTCGCGCGCCCTTGAAAGATGCTAAAGTCACCATATCCTACTTCCCGCCCACGCCCAATGCGTCGGCTGAGAGCCATTGGCGCATCACGACCGAGGGGTTGCGAACGGTGCGAAGCGATTTTGTCAGTCCCCAGAACCAGCTGTTGCGGGCCATGCCGCAAACCGAGTTCGCGCGCCTCGCACCCTATCTCGAGCGCGTGACGCTGGTGCCGAAGCGCGTGCTGCAACACGCCAAGGTCCCGGTCGAGCATCTCTATTTCGTCGAGGAGGGTCTCGTCTCGGTGCAGGCGAGCACGGACGAGGAATGCGCGGTCGAGGTCTGGCTGATCGGCCGCGAGGGCGTGGTTGGCAGCCTCGCGGTGCTCGGCGTGAGCGCCTCTCCGCTGCGGCACGTCGTGCGGGTCGGCGGCAGCGCCTATCGCATTGCGGTGAGTGACCTGAGCGCGGCGATCGCCGAGATCCCGGCGCTACGCGCCATGCTGCTCGCTTATCTGCATGTCGCACTGATGCAGAGCTCGCAATCGGCGGCATGCGGACTACGGCATCCCTTCCGGCAGCGGCTGGCGCGCTGGCTGCTCACGGCGCAGGACCGCACCGGCAGCGACGAGCTTGCCGTCACCCAGGAGCTGCTCGCCAGAACGCTCGGCGTGCGCCGCGCGACCGTGTCGGAAGCCATCAAGTCGTTCGAGCGGAAGGGCGTGCTCGCGCGCTTGCGCGGCCTGATCAGGATCAAGGACCGCGCGCGGCTGGAGGCGATCACCTGCCGCTGCTACGGCATCATCAGGCGCGAGCAGGAGCGGCCTCTGCAACAACAGCAGCAGAAGAAATCGCTCCCCCTATTCGCCCTGCCCTTTCTTTGGTGCCTCGTCGCCGAAGCTTAGGCCGCGTGAGGAGAAGGGGCCGGGCGCGACGCCCAGCCCCGGAGATCTCGGCTACTCCACCACGCCCGCGCATTGCGCTGCGTCGTCGCGGACGCCCTTGAGAGCCTCCTGCGCGGCCTCTTTCGACTCGTAGCCGTCTTTATTGGCGATCGGCGTCAAGCCGGCGCTTGGATTGCCCTCGATCACGGAGCAATTCTTGACGGTGTCGACCACGACGAAATAGCTGTTCGCGGCCAACGCCGGAGAGGCCAAGGCCACAGTCAAAAATCCCGCGATCACGTATTGGCGCATTGTCTCATCCTCCTTGGGTTGAGCCTCCTCCCAGACGATGGATAAGGTCTCGCGGGAAGATTCGGCAGAGGGGTAGGGATGAAATTCGGTACGGCACCTGACAATCTTCGGGCACCGCCGCGGGACCTCAAAAAGCCGCATCCGTCTGTCAGGCAAACGTGGTGGTGCCGAGCCACGCAAGGGATGGCGACATGATCGGGAAGACCGGACGGCTCGCCGCGTTGCCGGCCGCGACGCTGGCGGTGGCGCTGCTGCTTGCGGAGGCGCCGGCGCGCGCCGCCGCCCCCGACCGTTGCGCGCCGCCCCCGCCCTCGAAGCTCGTCGTCAACGTCAAGGATAAGGGCGCCAAGGGCGACGGCAAAACGGACGACACCAAGGCGATCCAGGCCGCGATCGACGCGGCCGCCGAAACCAAGCACAGCACCGTGCTGGTGCCGGCCGGCACCTACATGGTCGATGTCGACTACCCGAAAGCGCTAAGGCTCAAGAGCGACATGACGCTGAAGCTAGACTCCGGCGCGACCATCAAGGCGATCCCCACAAACAAGCCGCACTACGTCATGCTGTGGATCAAGGAGGCGTCGAATGTGTGGGTGGTCGGCGGCACGTTCTACGGCGAGCGCGACAAGCACAAGGGCAAAGGCGGCCAATACGGCTACGGCATCCGCGTGGGCGGCCGCGGCGAAGGGCCCGTCACCAAGCACGTCACGGTCATCGGGGTGACGGCCAAGAAGATGTGGGCCGACGGATTCCACGTCTTCAACGCGGAGGATGTGCGGTTCTGCTCTGTCACGGCCGACGCCAATCGCCGTCAGGGCATGTCGATCATCAAGGCCGACGGCGTGCTGATCGCGAACTCCGTGTTCAAGAACACGCGCGGCACGAAGCCGAGCGCCGGCATCGATCTGGAGCCGTCCGCGCCCGGCCAGAAGATCCGCAACGTGCGCATCATCGATTCGAAGTTCATCAACAATGCAGGTGCCGGCATCATCGCCTCGGCGCATACCGAGCAGGTCTCGAATATCGAGATGCGCGGCAACGTGTTCGAGGGCAACACGCCCATCAGGCTGATCAATGCGCAAGGCAATGCCGCGGCGGTCTGCGGCAATCGGCAACTGACCAAGGGCGTCGACCTGTCGGGTGGCCTCAACGCCTATGCCGACCCGGTGAAGTCGGTCTCGATCCAGGAAGCGTGCGGCGACATGAGCTTCATCAAGTCGAACACACGGAAGCCTGGGAACCCGAACAAGAAGAAAAAGAAGTAGCGCCGCAGGCCGCGCTCAGGCGCTGAGCCGCTCCAGAACCTCGTCGGACATCTCGAAATTGGCATAGACGTTCTGCACGTCGTCGAGGTCTTCGAGCCCGTCGAGCATGCGGATCAGCTTCTGCCCCGGCTCTTCTTCCACCGGCACCGCGGTCTTCGGCCGCCACAGGATGCGCGCCGCGCGCGGCTCGCCGAAGCGGCCTTCGAGCGCCTTGACGACCTGGTGCAGCCGATCGGGGTCGCAATAGATCACGTGCCCCTCCTCGCTCGATTCGACGTCGTCGGCGCCCGCATCGATCGCCGCTTCGAGCATCTGGTCGGCGGTCGCCTTGGCCGCCTCGAACTCGATGGCGCCGAGCTTATCGAAATTGAACGACACCGCGCCAGTCTCGCCGAGATTGCCGCCGAACTTCGAGAAGATGGAGCGCACCTCGCTTGCGGTGCGGTTGCGGTTGTCGGTGAGCGCCTCGACGATCACGCCGACTCCGCCGGCGCCGAAGCCCTCGTAGCGCACCTCCTCATAGTTGGCGCCGCCCGCCTCCTGGCTCTTCTTGATGGCGCGCTCGATATTGTCCTTCGGCATGTTCTGCGCGCGCGCCGTGGCAACCGCGGTCCTGAGCCGGGCATTCATGGCGGGGTCGGGCATGCCCATCTTGGCTGCCGCGGTGATCTCGCGGGCGAGCTTTGAGAAGAGCTTGGACCGCTTCTTGTCCTGCGCCCCTTTGCGGAACTGGATGTTCTTGAATTTGGAATGGCCGGCCATGGGCTAAGCGCGCCTCTGGGTAAGCTTGGAGGATCGGGATTCGGTGCGACTTATAGAAAGAGATGCGGGGCTTAGGGAAGCCTTAACCCTACTCGCCGGACAGTTCGAGGCTTGGGGGAACACCGCTCGGCCTGGGCGGAGTGCGGAAGGGGGAACCATGACGCAGAGAACTAAAGCGACCGCGACCAGGGGACAGGACAGCGTCATGCCGGCCGCGACCCTCTCCGAGCTTTGCAGCGAGGCCGCCGATCATATCGCCCGCGCCCGCGTCTCCCTGTTCGACGAGACGACCGACGCCGAGCCTGCGCTTGCCCATCTCGACGAGGCGATCTTCTGCCTGAAGCGCATGCTTGCCGCCGGCCGCCCCCTTGGCGTGAACGGCGCCAAAGCCCGCCCGGCTTAGCCACCGCCCATTCCCGCTACAGACCTCAAACCTCCCCCTTGTGGGGAGGTCCGACGGCGCGCGTGCGCGGCGTCGGGGTGGGGGCTCACTCCCAGGATAAATTTTCAGCACAGGGATATTCACCCCACCCGTCGCGCGCGAAGCGCGCGACTCCCTCCCCATCAAGGGGAGGGTTGGAGCTTGTTGCTGAGGCTCAGGCTAATTTTCCGTCAGCCAGAACGCGGGTTCGGCCTGCGACAGGCGGCCGCCGAGCCTGACCGGCGCGATCGCTCGCGCGAGACCGGTAGCATCGTCGATATCGACGCCCACCCCGCAAATCGTCGCTTCGCCCTGCGCGGGCTGGAAGCGCGCGCTCGGCACCTTGGTGAGGAAGCGCTGGATCGGCTCCTCCTTTTCCATGCCGAGCACCGAATCGAAATCGCCGCACATGCCGACATCGCTGATGTAAGCCGTGCCGCGAGCGAGGATCTGCTCGTCGGCGGTCGGCACATGGGTATGCGTGCCGATCACCGCGCTCGCACGCCCATCAACATAATGCGCGAGCGCCTCCTTCTCGGAGGTCGCCTCGGCGTGGAAGTCGATGAGAATGACGTCAGCCCCAGTCTTGAGCGGGCAGGCTTCGAGCTCACGGTCTACGGCACGGAACGGATCGTCGAGGTCGGGCATGAACACGCGCCCCTGCGCGTTGATCATCAGCACCTCGGCGCCGTTCGCGGCTTTGAAGAGACCCGCGCCGCGCCCCGGCGTGCCCGGAGGATAATTGATCGGCCGCAGCAGGCGGTCGTAGCGCTCGATGAAGACGAGCGCCTCGCGCTGGTCGAACACGTGGTTGCCGGTGGTCACAACGTCGGCGCCGGCGTCGAGCAGCTCGGTAAGGATCACCTCGGTGATGCCGAAACCGCCGGCGGCGTTCTCGCCATTCACCACGACGAAATCGGCGCGATAGCGCTCGCGTAAGCCCGGCAGCGCCTCGATCGCCGCCGCGCGTCCCGCACGGCCGACCAAATCTCCCAGGAAAAGCAGGCGCATGGATGTGAGCCGATCCGCATTGCCGCAACGATTAGCGCGTCAATACAGGGTAGCTGGGTCGAGCGGAAGCTTGCGCGGGAGGCGTGATGAAGGAAGCGGCGGGGCCACGATGGCCGTCGGAGCTGAGATCCCGGGTGTCCCTACTAAAGTAGGTGGGCGCCAAGTGACGGAGACCACGGTCCCCGTCAGGGTCGGCTCCCATAGGATCTTATAGGGCCCTGGGAAACGTGCTCCTAACGCACCTCGCAGCCCGCCAAGACGCAATATAGCGAAGCCGCACTGAATTTGCGACTAACGCCGCGTTGCAGGCCGCGCCCCGGCCCCTTGCGCCGCGAAGTGCTCGTTCAGCAGCTCGAGCCTCTGGGCCGCGGCATTCATGCGCGCGGAGAGCTCGGCCTGTACCGAGCGCGCCGTCTCGTCGGCGGTCGACTTGTCGCGCTTTTCGAGCGCGAGCGCGGTCTTCATCTCCTCGATGTGGCGCCGCGCCTCCCAAAGCTCGTCCGTGACCATCAGCGCCGCCATCAGGATCAGCCGGTCGTCGCCGACCTGGCCGAACTTGCGCTTCATCGTATCGACATGGGCGCCGAGATATTCGGAAAGCTCGGTGAGATGCGCCTCCTCGCCCGAGCCGCATTCGAGCCGGTAGGTCCGGCCGTTCAACGTCACGCTGACCTGTCCCATGGAAGCTCCGTTCCCGCGCGCGCCTAGCCGGGCGACGCCGGCATCAAATCCTTGATCGTCGTCACCACCGCCTCGAGCCGGTCCGAGACCTCGTCATTGGCGGCCGCGAGGCGCCGCGCCCGGTTGCGCTCGGCATTGAGGTCGCTGAGCAACTGGTCGCGTTCTTCGGTGAGAAAGCGCACCTGCTCCTTGAGCGTGGCGACGGAGATGCCGCCTTCGCGTTCGTTGAAGACCTCGCGAAGATAGATTTCGAGCTGGTCGAGCGCCCTATCCAGGCGCTTCGTGGCCTGCTGCAGAGCATCAGCTTGAGTCATCGCGCTCCTGCCCCTCCCCGCTCAGGCACGCCGCTTCGTCTCAGCCGATGGAGTTTAGCTGTTTGCGCAAGCGGATTGAGAAAAAAAGTGCCTAACGCCCCTTCGGCATTCAACAACTGTGAGCGTCCCCCTTTGGTTCCGGCCACGTGATCCGCAGCGGCGCCGCTGGCGATTGACAGCGAAGCAAGCCGTGTGATTTGAGACGGGCGCTGTTAACGACCCGTCAACATGCGAGGAGCAGCACCCCCCGTGACTGCATCCGAAGCGAAGTCGAGGTGCCGGCTCTACCTCAAGCTGCCGGCACGGCCTGGAGCCGCGCTCGAAGCGCAACTGGCCGAGGCGCTGGCCGCCGCCGACGTGGCTTGCGTGCTGCTCGGCACCGACGAGGCGCCGGCCGACGAAGCCCGCGCCGCCTCTCTCGTTGAACTTGTGCAACGCCACGGGATAGCCTGCCTCGTCGAGCAGGATGTCGAGCTTGCCGCGCGGCTCGGTGCTGATGGCGTCCATGTCGATGCCGACGCCCACGCTTACGAGACGGCAAGAGCGCGGCTCGGCAAGGATGCAAATATCGGTGCCTTCTGCGGGCTCGGCCGGCACGATGCCATGCGGCTCGCTGAACTTGGCGCCGATTATATCGCCTTCGGCCAGGTGGCCGGCAGTTTGGGCGACGCGCTCGAGGAATGCGAGGCGCTGGTCGCCTGGTGGTCGGAGATCTTTGTCGTGCCTTGCGTCGCCTGGAACATCGACGATGTCGAAGCCGCCCGGCAGCTCGCCGCCGCTGGGGCCGATTTCATCGCGCCGCCCGCCCGCATCTGGCAGGAGGACGATCCGGTCGCCCGTATCGCCGCTCTTGGCGGGGCGATCGGCGAGGCGAGGAGAGCGGCGTGAGGCGAGCACACACCCTTCGCTCTCTCGCTGCGGCGCTCGTGGCGCTGACGGCCATGCAGGGCGCGGCGCTTGCCGCCGAAAGCCCCTCCTTCACCGCCTACGCGCAAGGCCAGTACCTCACCGCCCTGAAGCTCGCCGAGCAGGAGGCGCAGGAAGGCTCGAAGGAGGCCTTCACCCTGATGGGCGAAATCTACATGGAGGGCCTGGGCGTTCCGCAGGACTTCGAGAAAGCCGCCGACGCCTATGCCCAGGCCGCCGACCTCGGCGACGCGAACGCGCAGTTCCAGCTCGGCACCTTGGTCGCCGAGGGGCTCGGCGTGAAGAAGGACTGGCGCATCGCCGCGAATTTGTTCGAGAGCGCGGCGAATGCCGGCAACCCGGCGGGGCAATACAATCTCGCCCTCATCTATCTGCACGGCCAGGGCCGTCCGGCGGACGAGGCGAAGGCCATCGAGTGGATGAAGAAGGCCGCCGAGCAGGGTAACGCGCGGGCGCAATACGACCTCGGCGCCTTCTACCAGTTCGGCCGCGGCGTGCCGATCGACAAGGCCAAGGCCGCGGAATGGACCGCGCGTGCAGCCGACGCGGGCCTCGCCGAGGCGCAGGTCGAATATGCGGTGATGCTGTTCAAGGGCGCGGGCGTGGCTCAGGACGAGGCGCGCGGGGCGAAGCTCTTCCGGCTTGCCGCCGAACAGGGCAACCCCGTGGCGCAGAACCGGCTCGCCCGGCTCTATGCGAACGGCGTCGCCGTGAAGGCCGACCAGGTGCAGGCCGCCAAATGGCATCTGCTGGCGCGCAATGCCGGGGTGAGCGACTTCTCGCTCGACATCATGCTCTCGAAGCTCAGCGCGGCAGAGCGCGCCGAGGCCGAGAAGGCGGTCGAGGACTGGCGCAACGGCAAGCTCACCGACTAGCTGGCTCCCAATACGAACAACAGGAAATGTGCAACTTTCGGGTTGCCAAGCCTGCCGCCAAGCCCCATGTATAGGCAACCTGGAGGTTGCACGATGACCGATCGTATCGAGGAGAGCATTGACCTAAAGGCACCGATCGAGCGCGTCTGGCGGGCGCTAACGGATCACGAGGAGTTCGGCACGTGGTTCCGCGTGAAGCTCGACGGACCGTTCGTGCCGGGAGAGCTCAGCACCGGCCACATCACCCATCCCGGCTACGAGCACGTCAAATGGCGCGCCAAGATCGAGCAGCTGGAGCCACCGCACTACTTTTCGTTCCGCTGGCACCCTTACGCCATAGATCCCGACATCGACTATTCGCAGGAGACGCCGACGCTGGTGGAGTTCCGCCTCGAGGAGATCCCCGGCGGCGGCACGCGCGTGACGGTCGTCGAATCGGGCTTCGAAAACGTGCCGAGCTACCGCCGCGCCGAAGCGTTTCGCATGAACAGCGCTGGCTGGGCCGGTCAGATGCAGAACATCCAGACTCATCTCGATGCCTGAGCCGCGGCTGCGCGCCCGTGCCCGCGCGCCGGACCCCGCGCCGGTCTTTGCCGCACTCGGCGACCGCACGCGGCTGGCGCTGCTCGCAAAGCTCATCGACGGCAAGGCGCAGTCGATCACGAGCCTCTCCGCCGACACGCGCCTGACGCGACAGGCGATCACTAAGCATCTGCGTGTGCTGGAGCGAGCGGGGATCGTTAAGAGCGCCCGCGTCGGCCGCGAGAGTCAATTCATCCTCCGCCCCGAACGCATCGAAGATGCGCGGACTTATCTCGACCAAGTCGCCGCGCAATGGCGGGGCGCTTTGTCGAGGTTGCGCGCCTTCGTCGAGCGCTGAGGCAAGGGTAGCGCCCCTTGACATCACGTGGCCCGCGCGCCTTAAAGGCGGCCAACCTCATTTCAGCGCAAGGCATTCCATGAAGATCAACGGCAACGAGATCAGGCCCGGCAACGTCATCCAGCACAAGGGCGCGCTCTGGGTCGCGGTCAAGGCGCAGGCGGTCAAGCCAGGCAAGGGCCCTGCCTATGCGCAGGTCGAGCTCAAGAACGCCATCGACGGCACCAAGCTCAACGAGCGCTTCCGCGCCTCGGAGACGGTCGAGCGCGTGCGGCTGGAGCAGAAGGACTATCAGTTCCTCTATGCCGAAGGCGACATGCTGACCTTCATGGACACCGACACCTACGACCAGATCCAGATCGCGCGCGATCTCCTTGAAGACCGCGCCGCCTTCCTGCAGGACGGCATGACCGTGACGGTCGAGAGCTTCGAAGGCCGGCCCATCGGCGTAGCGCTGCCCGGTCAGGTGACGCTCGAAGTGGTCGAGGCCGACCCGGTGGTGAAGGGCCAGACCGCCGCCTCGTCCTACAAGCCCGCCAAGCTCGAGAACGGCGTGCGCATCCTGGTGCCGCCTTTCGTCTCGGCCGGCGAGCGCGTCGTGGTCGATACCAACGAGCTGACTTACGTCCGCCGCGCGGACTGATTGAACGCCTCTGTCATTGTCATGCCCGCGTAGGCGGGCACCCAGTACTCACGGACTTGCATAAGTTTCGAAGCGCGCCGATTACTGGTTTGCCCGGCCAAGCCGGGCAATGACACCGGAGAGGTTCACGCAAACATGGCCGCATCGGCGCTGATGAATGTCATGCTCGGCGCCGCCCGCAAGGCGGGGCGCAGCCTCGCGCGCGATTTCGGCGAGGTCGAGCAACTCCAGGTCTCGCTCAAGGGTCCTGCCAATTTCGTCAGCGCCGCTGACCATCGCGCCGAGGAAATTCTGCACGCGGAACTCACCCGCGCACGCCCCGGCTACGGCTTCCTGATGGAGGAGCGCGGCGAGGAGATCGGCGCCGACCGCACCCATCGCTGGATCATCGATCCGCTCGACGGCACCACCAATTTCCTGCACGCGATCCCCGTTTTCGCCATCTCGATCGCGCTCGAGCGCGAAGGCGAGCTGGTCGCGGGGCTGATCTATAATCCGGTCAGCCAGGAGACCTTCGCGGCCGAGCGGGGCAAGGGCGCCTATCTCAACGAGCGCCGGCGTCTGCGGGTCGCGGCCAGGACCGAGCTCGCCGCGTCGGTGATCGGCACCGGCATCCCGCATGCCGGCCGGCCGGAGCATGAGCTGTTCCTGAAGGAGCTGCCCGCCGTGATGGATGCTGCCGCGGGCGTGAGACGCTTCGGCGCCGCCTCGCTCGATCTCGCCTGGACCGCCGCGGGCCGCCTCGACGGCTTCTGGGAGCGGAACCTGCGGGCCTGGGACATCGCTGCCGGCATCATCATCCTACGAGAGGCGGGCGGCTTCGTCACCGACACCGACGGCAAGGACAAGATGCTGGAGACCGGCAGCATCGTCGCCGGCAACGAGCCGATCCACCGCGCCCTCCTGAAGCTGGTTAAGACTGCTGGAGAAGGTTAAGCGTCAAGTGTCCAAGCGCCTCGTCATGCCCGGCCTTGAGCCGGGCATCCAGGGGCAACCGGCACGGAGCAAGTGGCCCCTGGATCGCCGGGTCAAGCCCGGCGATGACGTGTTGTCGTTTTCATGGAAGCCGTAAGGAACTTCTCTGCCCTTAGGTTGCCGTTTTGACGGGACAACTATTCGGCTAATCTCGGCCCGGCATTCCTTTCGAACTCACCCCGACGGCACAAGATGGCACCGCCAACCTACAAGGCTAAGCTCACGCGCCCTCAAGTCTTTCTCTGGCGCATGCTGGTCTTTCTCGTCCTCGCCACCCTGCTCGCGATCATCCTCGACGGCCAGACCGGGCAGTTGCGCGCGAGCTTCATGGCCAACCCCGGCCTCAACGCGCTGATCATCGGCGTGCTCTTGATCGGCATCGTCTATGCCTTTCGCCAGGTGATCAATCTCTATCCCGAGATCAACTGGGTGAATAATTTCCGCATCGCCGATCCGGGACTCACGGTGGAGAAGGCGCCAGTGCTGCTGGCGCCGATGGCGACCATGCTGCGCGACCGCACCGGCCATCTCGCGCTCGCCACCGGCTCGATGCGCTCGCTGCTCGACTCGGTTGCCTCGCGCCTCGACGAGCAGCGCGAGACCACGCGCTATCTCGTCGGCCTCCTCATCTTCCTCGGCCTGCTCGGCACATTCTGGGGCCTGTTGCAGACCGTGACCTCGGTCGGCGGGACGATCGGCGCGCTCGACACGAGCGGCGGCGAGAACGTGATGCTGTTCGACCAACTGAAAGAAGGCCTCGCCGGTCCGCTCAAGGGCATGGGCACGGCCTTCTCGTCGTCGATGTTCGGGCTCGCCGGCTCGCTGATCCTGGGCTTCCTCGATCTGCAAGCGGGGCACGCGCAGAGCCGCTTCTATAACGAGCTCGAAGACTGGCTCTCGGGCATCACCGAGCTGCAGTCCGCCGACACTGCCGGCGCGAGCGTCCCGCCGCAGCTCCGCTTCGCGCTGATCGAGATGCAGCGCTCGATCACCGATCTGAGCGACAAGGTCGAGCTGAAGCTGATCAACGACCCGACCGGCGCCGCGGTGAAGGACCTCGCGCAAGGCGTCGACAAGCTGATCAGGCAGATGCGCGCCGAGCAGAAGGTCGTGCGCGAATGGGCCGACGAGCAGGCGCAGCAGCAGCATGAGCTAGCCGCTGTGCTCAAGCAGATCACCGACAAGTCCAAAGTGTCCGCGCGCGAGGGCAAATAGAGATGGCCCTGGTCCGTGCCCGCCGCGAGCGCTACGCCGCCAATTACTGGCCGGGCTACGTCGACATGCTGTCGACCTTGCTGCTGGTGGTGACGTTCCTGATGGCGCTGTTCATGCTGACCAACTACATCATCACCCAGGCCGCGAGCGGCAAGGACACCATGCTGTCGCGCCTCAACCGCCAACTCTCCGAGCTCACC
Organism: uncultured Methyloceanibacter sp.; assembly: GCA_964634195.1. GTDB lineage: Bacteria > Pseudomonadota > Alphaproteobacteria > Rhizobiales > Methyloligellaceae > Methyloceanibacter. Next base: position 35,435 of record CAZWIO010000012.1, read on the forward strand.
GAGCTTCTCGCGCTCGAGAAGTCGAAGAAGCAGTCGGTCGAGGACAGCCTCGCCGCGCTCCAGGCCACGCTCCTCGACAAGGAAAAGGAGAACACGCGCCTGACCGGGCTGCTCGGCCAGCAGGACGGCGCCATGCAGGGCGCTGAGGGCCGCGCCAGCTCGCTCACCACCCAGCTCGACGAGCAGAAGCAGATCACCAACGATGCCCTCGCCAAGGTCGAGATGCTGAACCAGCAGCTTGCGGCGATGCGGCTCCAACTTGCCGCGCTGCAAGAGGCGCTCGAAGCCTCCGAGGCCAAGGACAAGGAGAGCCAGGACAAAATCGCCGATCTCGGCCAGCGGCTGAACGTGGCGCTCGCCAAGAAGGTGCAGGAGCTTGCGCGCTACCGCTCCGACTTCTTCGGCCAGTTGAAGGATGCACTCGGCGGCCGCGCCGATTTCCAGATCTCCGGCGACCGTTTCATCTTCCCATCCGACGTGCTGTTCGACTCAGGCTCCGACGTGCTGCGCCCCGAGGCGAGCGAGCAGCTCGGCAAACTCGCCGCGGCGCTCAAGGAGCTGGAAGGCAAAATCCCGTCCGACATCGCCTGGGTGATGCGCGTCGACGGCCATACCGACATCAAGCCGATCGCCACCGCGCAATTCCCCTCGAACTGGGAACTGTCGAGCGCGCGCGCGATCTCGGTGGTGCGCTATCTGATGGCGCAGGGGATCAAGCCGGAGCGGCTGGTCGCCGCGGGCTTCGGCGAGTTCCAGCCGGTCGATGCCGCGACCAGCCCCGAGGCGCTCCGCAAGAACCGCCGCATCGAGCTCAAGCTGACCGAGCGGTAGTCGCACGGCCTCATACCTCCCCCTCGTGGGGAGGTCCGACTTCGCCATGAGCGAAGTCGGGGTGGGGGGCTGACTCTCAGGATTGTCTCTGATCGCAGGGATACTCACCCCACCCGCCGCGCGCCAAGGCGCGCGACTCCCTCCCCATCAAGGGGAGGGTTGGGAGCGAGAGGCAGCGCTCAGCAAATCGGAAAGCCGCGGCCGGGGCCTACTCCGCGGCGTCAGGCGCGAATTGCAGCTTGGCGAGCCGCGCATAGACCCCGCCATTGCCGGCGAGGCTGCCATGCGTGCCCTCCTCGACCAGCCGCCCGTGTTCCAGCACGAGGATGCGGTCGGCGCGCATGACGGTGGTGAGCCGGTGCGCGATCACGAGCGTCGTGCGCCCTTCCATGATCTTGTCGAGCGCCCGCTGCACCAAGGTCTCGCTCTCGGAGTCGAGCGCGCTGGTCGCTTCGTCCAGCAAGAGGATCGGCGCATCGCGCAGCACCGCGCGAGCAATGGCGATGCGCTGGCGCTGGCCAGCGGAGAGCGTGACGCCCCCCTCGCCCACCAGCGTGTCGTACCCTTTAGGCAGCGCGGCGATGAAATCATGCGCGTAGGCCGCCCGCGCCGCCGCCTCGATCGACCCGCGCGAGGCCCGCTCGTCGCCATAGGCGATATTCGCGGCGATGGTGTCGGCGAACAGAGCCGGCTCCTGCGGCACGATGGCGAAGCGCTTGCGGAGGTCGGTGAGCTCGGCCTGGTTCACCTGCACCCCGTCGACCTCGACGCGGCCGGAGTCCGGATCATAGAAGCGGAGCAGCAGCGCGAAGATCGTGGTCTTGCCGGCGCCAGACGGGCCGACGATGGCGATGCGCTCGCCGGGTTTCACCTCGAAGCTCACATGCTCGAGCGCGTTCGTCTCGGGCCGCAGCGGATAGGCGAAGGTGACGTTGCGGAAGGCGATCTCGCCGCGCGCGGGCTCAGGCAGCTTCACCGGATGCGCCGGCGACTTGATCTTGGACTGGACCTGCAACAGCTCGCTCAGGCTCTCGGCGGCGCCGGCAGACTGCGCGATCTCGCCCCACACCTCGCTCAAGCCGCCGACCGCCATGGCGGCGAACACCGCATAGAGCACGAACTGGCCGAGCGTGCCGCCGGTCATCGCGCCGGACAGCACGTCTTGCGCGCCGTACCACAGCACCCCTACCACGCTCGCGAACACGAGGAAGATGGCGATCGCCGTCAGCCCCGCGCGTGCGGTGGCACGCGTCTTCGCTGCCTCGAAGGAGCGCTCGACCGCCTCACCATAGCGCGCGGAGGCCGCCTTCTCATGCGTGAAGGCCTGCAGCACGCGCACCTGAGCGAGGCTCTCGCTCGCGTAAGCCGAGGCATGTGCCAGCGTATCCTGCGCCTCGCGTGACAGCGCGCGCACCGAGCGGCCGTAAGCCACGAGCGGCAGCATGATCAGCGGGATCATCAACAGCACCGCGAGGGAGAGCTTCGGGCTCGTCACCACCATCATCACGGTGGCGCCGATCAAGAGCAGCACGTTGCGCAGCGCCTGCGAGATGACGGTGCTTGCCGCGGCCTTCATCTGCGTCGTGTCGGCGGTGAGCCGCGACATCACCTCGCCCGAATGCGATACCTCGTAGAAGGCGGGGCTCAGGCTCGTGAGATGTTTGAACACGTCGCGGCGGATATCGGCGACCACGCGCTCACCGAGCCAGTTCACGCAATAGAAGCGCGCGGCGCTCGCCAGCGCGAGGATCGCGCCGACGCCGACCAGCGTCAGGAAATATTTATCCATCAGGTCGGGATCGATCCCCGAGAAGCCGAGATCGATCATGCGGCGCACGGCGAGCGGTACGGTCAGCGTGGCGGCAGCCGCGACGATCAGGGCCACGAGCGCGGCGGCAAGCACGCCCTTGTGCCGGAAAAGATAGGGCTTGAGCCCGAGCAGCGGGCGAAGCGAGGCGCGCGGTGTCTCTTCCGCGGCAACGGGGGTCGCAGGGGTCAGGTCCTCGCGATCCCGACCGTTCGGCTTCGAAGTCACAATTTGCACAACAGGGGCCCAGCCTGATGAATCAGCAGGCAGACTTTAAGGGCCAAGGCGCCGCGCGGGAAGGGCTAGATGCCGCGCCTTTCCGGCGCAGGCTTGTTTCTTAGGGTGAGTTCCTTTATAGGCTCCGCCCAACGCACAAACCGCCTATTGCGAGCGAAAGAGCCATGAAAAAGGACATTCACCCGGATTATCACCGCATCAAGGTGGTGATGACCGACGGCACCGAGTTCTTCACCTATTCGACCTACGGGGCCGAGGGCGAAACGCTCAAGCTCGACATCGATCCGAAGACCCACCCTGCCTGGACCGGTGGCGGTCATCAGCTGATCGACCGCGGCGGCCGCCTGAGCCGGTTCAAACGGAAATACGAAGGCTTCCTGAAGTAGCCCCTACTCCGCCTCGCGGCCGAAGGCCTCGCGGAGCCGCGAAAGCTGCGTCTTCAGCGGATGGTCTGCGCCCGCAGACGGCAACTCCCGCATGTCGAGCATCTGATCGAGCCGGATCACCCGCTCCTGCAATTTGACGCTCTGCTCGATCAGCTCGCGGAGCCGCGCGGGCAGCGCGCTCAAATCCCGCGCGGGCTGATCGCCGGCCACCGGCAGCTTGATCTTGCGCTGCTCCTCGACCGCCTGCTCGGGGGTCAACTCGCCCTCGCTCACCGCCCGCCTGATCAAGAGCCATGAGGCGAGCTGCATCAGCCGCGTGGTGAGCCGCATGCTCTCGGTGGCGTAGGCCAGCGAATGGGGCGGCTTGAGCTTCCGCGCCTCCTTGCGGCCATCGCCGTCGAGATAGGTTGCGGCCGCCTCGACCAGCGCCATGCCTTCTCGGAAAACCGTCTTGAACTGATCCGAACGCGCGAACTTTGCGCCGAACGAGATCGTGACGCCGTCTTTACGGTCGCCGCTCCTCGAACGCCCCGCCATCGGCTACTCCCCGTTACGCTCTAGCCGGCGGCATAGTATGACATGCGGTCAGCGTGTCGTCGCCTACCGGTTCAAAAGGTTAAACGCCCTGAATCCGGCAAAAAAAGAGCCGCCATGCGGCGGCTCAGGAAGTTAACAGGGAGGCGTCAAACAGAGTGGGCTGGCCACTCAGATCCAGAGGACTGGATGACGCAAACCTTAGCGCGAAGGTCCTAACAACCGGTTAAGACTAAGCCCGGGTTTACCAAATAGCGTGCGAAAGCGGCCTGCGCGTTAACGCTTGAAGACCGACTCCGCAGCACTTTTCGACGATTGCTTGGCGGCGAGCGCCTGCTCCACGCGGGCGATCTCGGTCTTCAGCGTCTCGATCAGCTCTTGAAGCTCGCCGACCGAGAGCTTGGTGAGATCGGCGCCGACTTCGTGGCCCTTCGGCTTTTTCGGTACGAGGTCCTCGATGTCCATGGGCCATTGTATCAAACTCCTCTTCCCTACGGGAAAAGGTCGCCATCGCACGATACGCCCTCCTCATTGTCATTGCCCGGCTTGACCGGGCAACCCAGTACCCACAAACAGGGACCAGATTGATAGAACTGTGGCTACTGGATGCCCGCCTTCGCGGGCATGACACCAAACAGGTGGTGCAACACACATGCTGCCAAAGACCATGACCGTCATCGAGGCGCGCGAGGCCGGCGGGCCTGAGGTGCTTGCCGTTGCCGAACGGCCCGTGCCCGAGCCGGGACACGGCGAAGTGCTGATCAAGGTGAGGGCGGCCGGCGTCAACCGCCCGGACGTGATCCAGCGCCAGGGGCTCTATCCCCCGCCCAAGGGCGCCTCCGACCTTCTCGGTCTCGAGGTCGCCGGGCACATCGCAGCCCTCGGGCCCGGTGCGGAGCGCTACAAGATCGGCGATGCGGTCTGCGCGCTGGTGAATGGCGGCGGCTATGCGCAGTTCGTCACCGCGCCAGAGGCGACGACCCTCCCCATCCCGGGCGGCCTTTCCATGGAGGAGGCTGCATCACTGCCCGAGACCGTGTTCACCGTCTGGAACAACATTTTCGAGCGCGGCAACCTCAAGCCCGGCGAGTGGCTGCTCGTGCATGGCGGCGGCGGCGGCATCGGTACGACCGCGATCCAGATCGCAAGCGCGCTCGGCGCCAAGGTGATTACCACCGTCGGCAGCGCCGCCAAGGTGCGCGACTGCGAGGCGCTCGGCGCCGTCCGCGCGATCAACTACCGCGAGGAGGATTTCGTCGAGGTGGTGCGCGAGACGACCGGCGGCCACGGCGCCGACGTGATCCTCGACATGGTTGGCGGCGACTATATCGAGCGGAACTTGCGCGCGGCGGCGCTCGAAGGCCGCATCGTGCAGATCGCCTTCCTCAAGGGCTCCAAGGTCGAGCTGGACCTGATGCGCCTGATGATGCGCCGGCTGACGCTCACCGGCTCGACGCTCCGCGCGCAGCCGGCCGAAGCCAAGGCCCGCATGGCAAAGGCCATCGAGCACCTCGTCTGGCCGCTCTACGCCGACGGCCGGCTCAAGCCGGTGATCGATTCCACCTTCAAGCTGGAAGACGCGGTCGGCGCCCATCGCCGCATCGACGATCCCGAGCATATCGGCAAGATCGTGCTGGTGACATAACGCAGATCCTTACCGCGTCCGTAGCCTCAACCCTCCCCTTGATGGGGAGAGAGTCGCGCGCCTGGCGCGCGACGGGTGGGGTGAGTATGCCTGCGATTCAGAAAATTCCCCCCACCCCGACTTCACCAAAAGTGAAGTCGGACCTCCCCACGAGGGGGAGGTTTGGCGCGGAGAATGGTTTGCGCAAAATCACGCCAGCAACTATATAGAGCGCATTCCCCTTCATTTGTTGGATTGGCTCTTTCGCCGGAGGGGGCGGAAGGGCGCCGCTACACCCTTGAGGATCGAGACCCCATGGACCGCATCCCCCTGATGCCGAAAGCGACCGCCGTCTGGCTGGTCGACAACACCTCGCTCACCTTCGACCAGATCGCCGAGTTCTGCGGGCTGCACGTGCTCGAGGTGAAGGGCATCGCCGACGGCGACGTGGCGCACGGCATCAAGGGCATGGACCCGATCTCCTCCGGCCAGCTCTCCCGCGAGGAGATCGCCGAGGCCGAGCGCAACCCGCAACGCCATCTGAAGCTCTCCGAGCCGAAGGTCGAGGTGCCCGAGGTCAAGACCAAGAAGGGCCCGCGCTACACGCCCGTGTCGCGCCGCCAGGACCGGCCGAACGCCATCCTCTGGCTGCTCAAGAACCATCCCGAGCTCAAGGACTCGCAGATCATGCGGCTGGTCGGCACGACCAAGCCGACCATCATCGCCATCAAGGAGCGCTCGCATTGGAACTCTCCGAATCTCGTGGCGCAGGATCCGGTGACGCTTGGGCTCTGCTCGCAGATCGATCTCGACGCCGAGGTGAAGAAGGCTGCGGCCCGGCTCGCGCGCGAGCGCAAGGAGACGGCAGCCTCGGAGCCGGCCAAGGCCGGAACGCTGCTCCCCACCGAGGAGACGACGGCGCCCGAGCCCGAGGCGGCACCTGAGCGCGAGCCCGAGCTCGGCACATCGCTTGCGGGCGAAGCGCGCGCCGCCATGGCCGCGCCCGAGGAAGAGGAGGAGGCGCCCGACGCCGATTCCGTCTTCGCCAAGCTGAAGGACTTCAAGCGCGACGACGTCACCTCGGAGTAGGTTGGCCGTTGTCCGCAGCCTAGTACCTCCCCCTCGTGGGGAGGTGCGACGCCACGCATGCGTGGCGTCGGAGTGGGGGGCTCACTCTCAGGACAATTCTGGACCGCAGGGATACTCACCCCACCCGTCGCGCTACGCGCGACTCCCTCCCCATCAAGGGGAGGGATGGAGCGAGTGGACTCGCTCAGGAGTTCGTCCACTCATTTTTTTGACCCGGATCAAGGCCGCTCTGCGCGGCCCGCGCCATGGTGATGCACCGGAATCAACGAGAGGTGCTGCCATGAGCTCCGTCGACGTTTTCTATCTCGTTCTGGTGCTGGTCGGGTTGGTCGGCTTCGCGGGTTCGCTCGCCTATTTCGCCAGCCAGGACGCCCGGATGCGCAAGGCCCGCGCGGTCGAGGAACTGCGCGATGCGCGGCGCCCGGCAAAGAGCGCAGGCGAAGGCTACGCCAAAGCCGCCTGACCGCGCGGCTGACGCCCACGCAATAGTTTTTCCGGCGCAGTTGCCAGAGGGCAATTGATCGGAAGGGTTGAGCTTGGTTAGGGTGCAGCGAGGAAACGCACCCGAGACCATGGCCAACCCTTACGACACCGGCCTCGACAAGACGCCGGCCAACTACCAGCCGCTGACCCCGCTCGTGTTCCTCGAGCGGGCGGCGAGCGTGCATCCCGACCACACCGCCGTCATCCACGGCAACGCGCGTACCACCTACGCCAAGCTCTACGCGCGCACGCGCCAGCTCGCTTCGGCACTCGCTGCGCGCGGGATCGGTGTCGGCGACACGGTCTCGGTGATGCTCGCCAACACCCCGGCGATGCTCGAAGCCCATTACGGCGTGCCGATGACCGGCGCCGTGCTGCATGCGATCAACACGCGGCTCGATGCGAGCGCCATCGCCTTCATGCTCGATCACGCCGATGCCAAGGTCGTCGTCTGCGACACGGAGTTCGCCTCCGTGATGCGCGAGGCGCTGCAGCACGCGAAGGTCAAGCCGCTCGTGATCGACTACAACGATCTCGCTTGCGCGATCGAGGGCAACCGGCTCGGCAAGCTCGACTACGAGGCGTTCGTCGCGAGCGGCGATCCGGAGTTCGCCTGGGTCAGGCCGGCGGATGAGTGGGACGCGATCTCGCTGAACTATACGAGCGGCACGACCGGCAACCCGAAAGGCGTGGTCTACCATCATCGCGGCGCGGCGCTGATGTGCTACGCGAACGTGCTCGCCACCGGCATGGGCCAGCACCCGGTCTATCTCTGGACCCTGCCGATGTTCCACTGCAACGGCTGGTGCTTCCCCTGGACCATCTCGCTGCTCTCCGGCACGCATGTCTGCCTGCGTGCGGTACGTGCCAAGCCGATGTACGACGCGATCGCCGAGCACGGCGTGACGCATCTCTCCGGCGCGCCCTTCGTGATGGCGGCGCTGCTCAGCGCGACGGACGACGAGCGGCGGAGCTTCTCGCAACGGGTTGCTTTCTCTCATGCCGCCGCACCCCCGCCGGGCGCGGTGCTTGCCAAGATGGATGAGGCCGGCTTCGAGCTGACCCATCTCTACGGTCTCACCGAGACCTATGGGCCAGCCGTGCTCAACGAGTGGCACACGGCCTGGGACGAGCTTCCGCACGAAGAGCGGTTACGCAAGCGCATCCGCCAGGGCGTGCGCTACCACGCGCTGGAAGACCTCACCGTGATGGACCCGGAGACCATGCTGCCCGTGGAAGCCGATGGCGAGACGCTCGGCGAGGTCATGTTCCGCGGCAATATCGTGATGAAGGGCTATCTCAAGAACGAGAAGGCCACCCAGGATGCCTTCGCTGGCGGCTGGTTCCATTCCGGCGACCTCGGCGTGCTGCACCCCGACGGCTATGTCCAGCTCAAGGACCGCTCGAAGGACATCATCATCTCGGGCGGCGAGAACATCTCGTCCATCGAGGTGGAGGATGTGCTCTACAAGCATCCCGCCGTGGCGGCCGCGGCGGTCGTCGCCAAGGAAGACGCGAAATGGGGCGAGACGCCCTGCGCCTTCGTCGAGACGCGGCCGGGCGCCGAGGTGAGCGAGGACGAGATCATCGCCTGGTGCAAGGAGAACCTCGCCCGCTATAAATGCCCGCGCCATGTCGTGTTCGTCGAGCTGCCCAAGACCTCGACCGGCAAGATCCAGAAATTCAAGCTGCGCGAATTGGCGAAAGAGGTGTGAGCACCATCGCCACATCGCGCCGCGGTTTCATCCAAGCAAGCGCCCTGCTCGCTCTGAGCCTCGGCGCCATGAAGACAAGTGCGTTCGCGCGCGGAGGAGATGCCATGCCGCTGATGAAGTTCGACGTGATCGAGGGCCGCAGCGAGGCCGAGATCAAGACGCTGCTCGATGCGGCGCACCGCGCCATGGTCGCTGCCTTCCAGGTGCCGGAGCGGGACCGTTATCAGATTCTGCAGGAGCATCCGCCTACGCGCATGATCGTCGAGGACACAGGGCTCGGCATCGACCGGAGCGACAAGGTCGTGGTGGTGCAGGTGATCAGCCGCAAGCGCACACGCGAGAAGAAGGAAGCGCTCTACAAGCTGCTCACCGAGGAGCTGGAAAAGTCCTGCGGCATCAAACCGTCTGACGTGATGGTCTCGATCGTCGAGAATGGCGACGAGGACTGGTCGTTCGGGCTCGGCCGCGCGCAGTTCCTCACCGGCGAGCTTTAGCCCGCTGGCCGCTTCAGCCGTTTTGCTTGCTTCTTCTTGGCGGGCTTCGCGCGCACGTCTTGCTGTTCGTCGTCATACGGCTTGGCAATGAAGGGCGGCTTCTCGAAGGAGCACAGCCAGCCGGAGTTCGGCTTCGAGACCTGCCGGCAGGTGCGATTGGACGGGCTCGTCAAGATCGACGGCGGATAGGCGTTCCAGCCGAACCCGTGGTTTGCCGGCACGAGCACGCCGCCGGGCTCGGCCCGCGCGGCCCCGCCAAGCGCGAGCAAGCTAAGCGCGGCAACCGCTGTCATGAGCAGCCTCAGCCGCATGGGTCCTCCCGAACCGTCTTGCGCGCACCGCCAGCGCTAGCGCTTGGCGGATTTCGCCGCGCCCGGCTGCTTCGGCTTCTTGCCGAGCCGCCCATTAGGATCCGCCGGCACGTCGCCATAGGTGCATTTCCACTCATAAGTGCGCCCGCGTAGCTCCTTGCACTTGCTGAAGCCGGGGCTGAGCAGCAGACCCCTGAAGATCGGGTCGTTCATGCTGAAGGTCGGTCCGCGCGGCATCAACACGCCCGACTCGGCGAAGGCGGAGTCGCTCGTCCCAATGGTGCCAAACGCGGCAAGGATCATCATCGCAAGTAGAGATGGGAACCGCATAGTGCTGTCCTCCTCGTACGACTATACCACAGTTGTCATTGCCCGGCTTGACCGGGCAACCCAGTAATCCAAGATCGTGCAGAATGGGTGAGATCGGTGACTACTGGGTGCCCGCCTTCGCGGGCATGACAAGCGTCTAGACGGCGGATGAGCCCCGAATAGACGACTTGCGCGCCGGCACCCCTTCGCGCCATCTTGCGCGGGGTCAAAGGGGGGATCGAGCCATCACGCTCGAGCAGCAATTCAACGAGATCGCGAGCTATATCGCGCTCCTCATCGAGTGCGGCGCGGTGTTCGTCGTGAGCTTCGGCGCGCTCCAGGCAATCTCGAGCGTGCTCGTGGCGATTTTCCGCCGCGCAGCCGACGAGATGACCGGCCGCGAGATCTGGCTGAAATTCGCCACCTGGATCCTGCTTGGGCTCGAATTCGCGCTTGCCGCGGACCTTCTGCGCACGGCGGTGGCGCCCACCTGGGAGGACATCGCCAAGCTTGCGGTGATCGCCACCATCCGCACCATGCTGAACTACTTCCTCGCCAAGGACATCGCGGCCTTCGACGCCGCCCGGCAATCTGGCCAAAATACGCCATAAACCGCCGAAATTGTAACGCTTTTGCCGCCTATTCATTGGACCGCCGCCCGCGAATGTGGTTGATTGGCGGGCACTAGGAGCGGCGCCCTTTGGGCGGGGTTGGCGCTCGCGCCGGACCGGCGTTTTTCGGGGATTGGACGCTTATAGAGGCCGGGAGCGTCCGCAAGAGGCCAAGACGGCAAGCGCGAGCTTCGCGGCAGTCGGTGCCTCTCCTGGGACGAGGGGGATGAGCGGCAAATCACAAGCGGCTGGACGGCGCTTCCAGTTCGTCCTGATCAAGCCCTCGCACTACGACGCGGATGGCTACGTCGTGCAGTGGCTGCGTTCGACCATGCCGTCGAACTCGCTCGCCGCCGTCTATAGCCTCGCGCGCGGCGCGGCCGACCGTCAGGTGCTCGGCCCCGACCTTCCCATCGACGTGCTCGCCATCGACGAGACCAACACGCGCGTTAAGCCGAAGGTGCTCGCCAAGCGGATCGCCGACAATGGCGGGCTCGGCCTCGTCGGCATCGTCGGCGTGCAGTCGAACGAGTTTCCGCGCGCCGTGGACATTGCCCGCGCCTTCATCAAGGAAGGCGTGCAGGTGATGATCGGCGGCTTCCACGTCTCGGGCTGCCTGTCGATGCTTCCCGAGCTTCCCGACGACATCAAGGAAGCGCAGGCGCTCGGCGTCTCGATCTTCGCGGGCGAGGTCGAGGAGCATATGGACACGGTGGTGAAGGACGCGGCGGCGGGCACGCTGAAGCCGATCTACCGCCACATGAAAGACCTGCCGGGCCTCGCCAACGTGCCGGCGCCCCCGTTCCTGCCCTACGACTTCGTGCAGCGGACCATCGGCAACGTGACGAGCTTCGATGCCGGCCGCGGCTGCCCGTTCCAATGCTCGTTCTGCACCATCATCAACGTGCAGGGCCGCAAGTCGCGCTACCGCACGCCCGACAGCGTGGAGCACATCCTGCGCATGAACTGGGAGCAGGGCGTCAACCGCTTCTTCATCACCGACGACAATTTCGCGCGCAACAAGGACTGGGAAGCGATCTACGACCGCATCATCAAGCTGCGCGAAGAGGACGGCATGGACGTCCGCTTCATGATCCAGGTCGACACGCTCTGCCACAGGATCCCGAACTTCATCGAGAAGTCGCGCCGCGCCGGCGTCACCCGCTGTTTCATCGGGCTCGAGAACATCAACCCCGCGAACCTGATCGCCGCCAAGAAGCGGCAGAACAAGATCACCGAGTACCGCAAGATGCTGCTCGCCTGGAAGGCGGCGGGCATCATGACGTTCGCCGGCTATATCCTCGGCTTCCCCAACGACACGCCCGAGACGATCAAGCACGACCTCGAAATCATCAAGCGCGAGCTCCCGCTCGACATGTTGGAGTTCTTCATCCTGACGCCGCTGCCGGGCTCGGAGGACCATCAGGTGCTCTCCGCCAAGGGCGTATGGATGGACCCGGACATGAACAAATACGAGCTGGAGCACGTCGTCACCGCGCACCCGAAGATGTCCAAGGACGAGTGGCAGGAGGCCTACCGCACTGCCTGGGAGATTTTCTATTCGCACGAGCATCTTGAGACCGTGCTGCGCCGCGCCTATGCCTGCGGCATCAATATCCGCTCGCTGATGCCGGTGCTGTTCATTTTCTCGAGCGCCGTGGCGGTGGAAAACCTGCACCCGCTGCAATGGGGCATCTTCCGCATCAAGCATCGGCGCGACCGCCGCTCGGGACTGCCGATCGAATCGCCGATCACCTTTTATGCGCGCTATGCCGCCAACATCGCCTGGAAGGCTGCCGTGCTCGCCAAACGCTGGCGTGCGTTGAAGCGCATCGTGAAAAAGATCGAGGCCGACCCGAAGGCCAAGTTCTACACCGACGAGGCGATGACGCCGGTCGCCGAGGAAGATTCGGAGCATATGGAGCTCTATACGCAGAACGAGGCCGCGCGTGTCGCGGTCGAGCGCGAGCGCCGCGTGGCCGGCGTCACGGCCCCGAAGGCGAGCGGCAATGGCGCGGCGGTGCTGATCGCGAACGGGCGCGCCACCAACGGCGCGAGCGCGCACGGCAATGGCAATGGCAATGGCGCGCCGGCCAATGGCAATGCCGAAGCCGGGCAGGTCCAGGACCACGACGCGCCCCGGCCCGAAGCCGCTCCGCCCGCCGTCTGACGGCGCGAACGAACGCGCCTTTAGTGCCTACAAACTAAGGACTGTCATGGCCGGGCTTGTCCCGCCATCCACGATTTGCCGGCGGCACGGCCGAAATTCGTGGATGCCCGGCGCTTCGGCCGGGCATGACGAATCCGTTGCTGTGAAGGAATGAAACCGGCTACCGGCCGCCGCCGAAGGCGCGGTTGATCATGTCGGCGAAGCCGCCCTGGCCGATCGGTCGGCGGCGGCGCTCTTCGACCGGCTGCTCGTAATAGGCCTCGTTCTGCTGATAGGCCTGCTGCCCAGGCGGCACGCCGGGGCCGAGCATCTCGGCCTTCATCCAGCCGGTCGCGGAGCTTTGCGGATCGGCCACCTCGACCCAGTCGTTGTGGCGCGACACGACGCGCAGATTGCGGCCATAGGGGAAGGCGAACAGCATCGGCGCATCCTCGGAGGCCGTCGACCGCATGCCCGTGCCAGAGACCGTCACCTGCACCCACTCCTCGCCTGCCGCGCCCGGCTGACCGTAAGCCTGCGCGCCAGGCTGGCCATAGGTGTTCGCCGGCGGCCGCGCATAGGGGTCGCTGTAAGGATCGGCAGGCTGCTGCCCATGTTGGCCCGGTGCCGGTTGGCCATAGGCCTCCTGGCCGTATTGGCCCGGCGCCGGTTGCCCATACTGTCCAGGCGCCGGTTGCCCATAAGGCTGCTGGCCATAGGCGCCCGGCGGCGGCCCGCCATTCTGATCGGCATAAGCCTGGTCGAAGGCGTCCTGGCCCTGACCGTAAGGGCCTGACGGATCGTAGGGCTCCTGGCTGTAGCCCTGCGGCTCCTGGCCATAGCCCTGCGCTTCGGCCTGCGGGTCGTAAGCCGGATATTCATCGGGAAGATCGCCGTTGTTCGGCATGGCTGCGGTATGGCCGTCGGTCTGCCAGGGCAGAGGCTCGGCTCCGCCACCCGAATATTCGCCTTGTCCGTCAGGCGGCATGGCAGCCGTGTCGGCCGGTTGCTCGCCGTCATCGGGCGGCAGGTCCATCTGCGGCGGCTTCGCTGCCTGCTTCGGCTTCGGCGTGGGAACGGGCGGTGTCTCGGGCTTGGCCTCGGCTTCCGCAGGCAGCGGCGGCGTCTTGGGCTCGGCCTCGGGCGTGACGTCAGCCTCCTCACCGGCCGCCGAAGGATCGGAGATCGCGCGCTCATAGGGCAGCGTGCGCGTCACCCGCTCGACCTTGCTCGGCGTGGCGACGGGCGATGCCGAAAACACCATGTAGGCGGCGGCGAGCGCGATGCCGGAGATGCCGACCAGCGAAAAGAGCAGCCTGCCTATGGCCGTAACTCCCTCTGAGCGTGCCGCCATTAATCCTGGCTAAAGGCGGCAACAGCGTGGCTTTGGAACAGAATTATAACGGCGTTAGGCTTAATCCGGCATGAATCTTTTGCGGCCGCGATGCCGCAGCCACTGCCCTGCCCCGCTTACTGTTCCCCGGCTCCGGCCGGAGCCTCGGCGGGCGCTTCGACCTCGCCCGAAGGCGCCGACGGCACGTCCTGGATCGTTTCCAGATAGTCGATGATCGCCGCTACGTCCTGCGGCTCGAACACGAAGATCGGCATGTCCGGGTGACCCGCGACGATGCCCTCGGCGAGCGATTCGGCGAGGTCCCCGACCGGGTATTTCGACGACAGCGTGCGGAAGGGCGGCGCCTCCTCGTGCGGGCTCTTGCCCTCCTTGCCGATGGCGTGACAGCGCCCGCAATGCTCCTTGACCAGCGCCTCGCCTCTGTTGGTCTGGTCCTTGTCGGCCGCCAAGGCTGGTGCCGCCAGCCCCGGCGCGGCGAGCGCGAACGCTGAGAGCGCCGCAATCGAAAACGCACATCTCAGACCAAGCGCAGCCTTGCCCAGCATCGCCCGTCTCCCTTTTCTTTGCGGCTTAGCCCAACACGCTGGCAAAGGAAAGGCCGCAGGATCGGTGCCGATCCGCGGCCTCGCCAAAATCTCATCGCCGCGCGCGGTGCGCGCGTATCGGGACGTCTCAGTCCGGGCGTTTGACCTCGCCCGGTCTCACCTGAAGCGCGAAGCGCCTAGTGGCTGACCTCGTGCTTGAGCCGTTCAATCTCGTCCTTGAGACGCAGTTTTTGACGCTTCCACTCCGCGATCTTGAGCGGATCGGCCGCCGGCCGTGCTTCTTCTTCTTCGATTTTGCGATCCAGGGAGCGGTGTTTCTCCGACAACTCCACGAGATGTGCGTCAAGCGCCATATCGGACCTCCTTCAGAAGTGGGTCGGACTAAGCATTGTGACAAATCGGCAAAGATTTGTCTAATGCCGGCCCAGGTTCCCCGCGTTCCTGGCGCCTTTTCCGGCGGGCGCGAAAGCGAATCAGTTGGCGCACATTTCCGTGAGGTGAGCGGCCCTTGCGGGCCGAAGCGTCGCCGCGATAGTTTGGCTGAGCCCGGAGGGACAAGTCCCAGAGGGACTTATTCCGGGGGAAGCGAAGGAGCGGGGGACGTCATGGAGAGCGAGGAGATTCGCGAGCTCCGGGCGACGCTGCTCAGGCTCAAGCAGGAGCATCGCGACCTGGACAGCGCCATCAACGCGCTGGACGAATCGGGCCGCGCCGATCCCCTGCAATTGAAGCGGCTCAAGAAGAAGAAATTGGCGCTGAAAGACGAGATCGCGCGCATCGAGGATCAGCTCCTCCCCGACATCATCGCTTGAGCCCGCGCCGCCTTTCGTAAGCGAGGATCGCGATCCCGAGCAGGCCGGCAGCGAGCTCGACCGCGAGATAGATGCCGAGCAGCCGGCTGGCGGGCCCATCGACGATCAGGCTCACGATCCGTCCTGCCGCCAGCGACAGCGAGAAGATCACCGCCCAGATCGTCGCCACGCGCTGCCAGGCCGGCGTGAAGGCGGCGACCGCCCAGAATGCGACGGCGCCGAGATAGAGAAACATCATGGCCCGGAAGATCTGCGTCTGGTCGTTGCCCTTGACCTCGATGTCGAGAACGCGCGGCAGGACGCCCGCGGGGTCGAGCCCATAGCTCAGCGCGATCGGCGTGACGATCACGACAGCGCCCAGCAGGAACACCTTCATCAATAGGCTGTCGCGCGGCTGGTTAGGGTCCTTTGCCATGGCGCGACTCTTGCGCCATCCGGGGCCGCGAAGCAATCCGAGCCGCACGAAACGCGCCTTGCCAAGCCTCGCGGAACCCTATAATTCCCGCGCTTCCGCGGAACGCGATCGGCCCGAAGAGAAGCGAGCATGAGCGATGCGAAGCCTGTTGTCGGCATCATCATGGGCAGCCGCTCGGACTGGCCGACGCTGAAGGAAGCGGCCTCCGTCCTCGACACGCTGAAAGTGCCCTACGAGACGCGCGTCGTCTCCGCGCACCGCACGCCGAAACGCCTCTACGATTATGCAGCGGGCGCGCGCGAGCGCGGTCTCAAGGTGATCATTGCGGGCGCCGGCGGTGCCGCGCATCTCCCCGGCATGACCGCCTCGATGACCGAGCTTCCGGTGCTCGGCGTGCCGATCGAGAGCAAGGCGCTCAAGGGCCTCGACAGTCTCCTCTCCATCGCGCAGATGCCGGCGGGTGTGCCGGTCGGCACGCTCGCTATCGGCGCATCGGGCGCGACGAATGCCGGACTGCTCGCGGCGCAGATCCTCGCGCTCGACGATGCGCGGCTTGCGGCACGCGTCGCAGCCTGGCGCGCGGCGCAGACTGCGTCGATACCCGAGACGGTCGCGGATGATGCCTGACGCCCCGCTCCTGCCGGGGAGCACGATCGGCATTCTCGGCGGCGGCCAGCTCGGCCGCATGCTGGCCGTGGCGGCGAGCCGGCTCGGGCTCAAGACGCATATCTATTCCGACGAGAAGGACGCGCCCGCTTTCGACGTCGCGGCGGCAGCGACCGTCGGCGCCTATGCGGACCAGACCGCGCTCAGGCAGTTTGCCGAGAGCGTCGACGTCGTCACCTGCGAGTTCGAGAACGTGCCGGCGGCAGCGCTCGAGACCGCCGCGCGCGAGGCGCCGGTCTCCCCGGGGCCGAGATCCTTCGCGGTGGCGCAGGACCGGCTCGCCGAGAAGGATTTCGTATCGGGGCTTGGCATCGGCGTCGCGCCCTATGCCGAGATCAACACGCTCGATCAGCTCCGCGAGGCGCTTGCCCGCATCGGGGCGCCCGCGCTTCTGAAGACGCGGCGGCTCGGCTATGACGGCAAGGGCCAGGTGCCGGTCCGCGATGCGGGCGACACGGAAGCCGCGTGGGACGCCATCGGCCGCGTGCCATCGGTGCTGGAAGGCTTGGTGCTGTTCGAGCGCGAGGTGTCGGTGATCGCCGCGCGCGGTCGCGACGGCAGGCTCGCCTTCTACGACCCCGTGGAGAACGTGCACAAGGGCGGCATCCTCGCCACGAGCCGCGTGCCGGCGGCGATCTCGGACACGACCACGCACGAGGCGCGGCGCATCGCCTGTGCGATCGCCGAGGCGCTAGGCCATGTCGGCGTGATCGCGGTCGAGATGTTCGAGCGCGAAGACGGCGGGCTGCTGGTCAATGAGTTCGCCCCGCGCGTGCACAATTCCGGCCACTGGACGCTCGATGCCTGCGTGGTCAGCCAGTTCGAGAACCATGTGCGGGCGATTGCCGGCTGGCCGCTCGGCGACACGGCCCGCCATAGCGACGCGGTCATGACCAACCTGATCGGCGCCGATGTTGAGCAATGGCCCGCGCTCGCGGCCGAGCCCGGCACCGCGGTGCATCTCTACGGCAAGGCTGAAGCCCGTCCGGGCCGCAAGATGGGCCACTACACGAGGCTCTATCCGAAGAGCTGAGACCCCTTCACCCGGCACGGTCTCAAGCCTCCCCTTGATGGGGAGGCCGCTCGGCCCGCGGCCGAGCGGGTGGGGTGAAGATTCCAGGGCTTGGATCGCGCGGCGCCTGCCCCCCACCCGGCGCACCGCGTGCGCCGACCTCCCCACGAGGGGGAGGTTTGAGACTGCGGCCAGATGCAGGCGCGGCCCGGTCTGGACAAGACGCGAACCTTCTGTTAGATCAGCCGCCGGATGCGGGACCTTGGCCGGTTTCCGGTCGGGTTTCATTTGGCCCCCGCACCATTCCCAAACCCAAGGCCAATCGGAGAGCTTAGACGCGTGCAAGTCGTCGTTCGCGATAACAATGTCGATCAGGCCCTCAGGGCCCTGAAGAAGAAAATGCAGCGCGAAGGCATCTTCCGCGAGATGAAGCTCCGTAACTATTACGAGAAGCCGTCGGAGAAGCGCGCCCGCGAGAAGGCCGAGGCCATCCGCCGCGCGCGCAAGCTCGCGCGCAAGAAGGCGCAGCGCGAAGGCGGCGGTGGCGGCGGCAGTGCCCGCGCTGCTGCCAAGCCGCGCGGCCGCCGCTAATTTCCTGAGCTAAAATCCTTAGTGTCATTGCCCGGCTTGACCCGGCTACGCCGGCCGAAGCTTCTTGAGAAACGTCGCCGTGACGCCAGGGCTTCGCCGGGCGAAGGCCGGGCAACCCAGTATTCGAGGCGCGGCGCCCGATTGGCGCGCCCACCTGGATACTGGATGCCCGCCTACGCGGGCATGACACAGTGCGATTGAACGGTAAGTGGCTAACGGTTCTCGAGGCTGGCTGCTGCCGTGGCCTCGACCCGGCGGCCGGCACGCGCGACGCGCTTCCGCTCCACGGGCTTGGCCTCCACGACCTCCACGGTCTCGGCGCTTTCGAGGCTCTCGAGGAATGCGCGCACCTTCACCCAGCCGCCCAACTCGAACACGTCGTTGTGTCCAGCGCGCGGCACCACCACGAGGCTCTTCGGCTCGTTCGCCGCGTGGAACACGTGGCGTGCCTGGTCGAGCGGAATCACGTTGTCGCGCCCGCCGTGCAGGATGAAGAGCGGCACACGCACCTGACCGATCCGGTCGATGGTCCGGTACTGATCGACCATGATGATCCCGAGCGGAAAGCCTGGCCAAAGCAGCTTGCCGACGTCGACGGTCGAGGTGAACGGCGCCTCGAGCACCAGCCCCTGCACCTCGCGGTGCAGGGAAAGCCGCGTCGCGACCGCGGTGCCAAGCGACTCGCCGTAAGCCACGATCTTGTCCGGGCTCACGCCTTGCGCGCGCAAGCAGTCGTAAGCGAGCATCGCGTCAGCCGCGATCTTCTTCTCGCTCGGCCGGCCGCCCGACCCGCCATAGCGGCGATAGTTGAGCATGAACACGCCGTAGCCGTCATTGGCCATGGCGGCGATCTTGCCGGCTCGATAGGAGACGTTGCCGGCATTGCCGGTGAAATAGAGCAGCGTCGGCTTGCCGGGACGCGCCGGCAGATACCAGGCGATGAGCGTCACGCCGCCGGTGCCCTTGAACGTCACCTCCTGCACGCCGGGCAGGCCCACGTCCTTGGGGGCGACCCTGGTCTTGTCGGGGATGTAGACGAAATAGCGGTGCATCAGCCGGCCGACGGCGACGATAAGCGCGAAGATACCGATGAGCGAGAGGACGAGGTTCAACATGGGCGCAGCAATAACCTTTAAGCTGTTTAGTACGAAGTCACGAGTCCACTAACCTATACCTGGTGAACGGCCCCTGAATGACAGGGAGACGCTCCAGGAAAGGTTTTGGTTCAACCTGCCGCCGCTAAGGATGAAATAACCAAGACGTAGGCCGGTCTTGCAACCGGTTGCGGGCTGTGGCTTCCGCCCGCGCGGATACTCTCCTTTTTCTCGTTACTATCCAACTGAATTCCCTTCGGTTGGTTTCGAACGACCGGGCCGCGCCCCATAGCGCCATTGCCCTAACGCATCGTCTACGCCTCAAGCCCTAGCGCGAAAGGTGGGGACGATTGCGCTCCGCACCAAGGGGGGCGCTGCGCAAAGGCACGACGCCCTGGATGCAAGCCGCATGCCGGGCCGTGGCGACGGCGCGGGGTTAAGCAGGCAATTGAGCCGGAGTTGGGCGATTCTTGGCTGTCTTCAAGGCGATTATTCGACCGATTACAGCGCCTTGGCGATTTCCTCGGTCATCTTCTTGGCGTCGCCGAGCACCATCATGGTGTTGTCGCGGTAGAAGAGCGGGTTGTCGATGCCCGCGTAACCGCTCGCGAGCGACCGCTTGTTGAACAGCACCGTGCCGGACTTCCACACCTCGAGCACCGGCATGCCGTAGATCGGCGATGACGGGTCGTCCAACGCCACCGGATTGACCACGTCGTTGGCCCCGATCACATAGACCACGTCGTTCTGCGGGAACTCGGAATTGATGTCCTCGAGTTCGAACACTTCGTCATAAGGCACGTTGGCCTCGGCGAGCAGCACGTTCATGTGGCCGGGCATGCGCCCTGCGACCGGGTGGATCGCGTATTTCACCTCGACGCCGGCCTTCTTCAGGCCGTCGGCCATCTCGCGGAGCGCGTGCTGCGCCTGCGCCACCGCCATGCCGTAGCCCGGCACGATGATGACGCGGCTCGCGTTCTTCATCAGGAAGGCCGCGTCCTCGGCCGAGCCGAGCTTGACCGGCTTCTGCTCGGCGCCGCCGGCGGGCCCTGCGACCTCGCCGCCGAAGCCGCCAAGGATCACGCTGATGAAGGAGCGGTTCATCCCCTTGCACATGATGTAGGAGAGGATCGCGCCCGACGATCCGACCAGCGCGCCGGTGATGATCAGCGCGGTATTGGCGAGCGTGAAGCCGATGCCGGCGGCCGCCCATCCCGAATAGGAGTTGAGCATCGAGATCACGACCGGCATGTCCGCGCCGCCGATCGGCACGATGATCAGCACGCCCAGCAGGAAGGAGAGCGCGACGATCGCCCAGAAATAGAGCGCGGCCTGCTCGCGGCAGAACATCACGATGCAGGCGACCAGCGCGAGCGCGAGCGCGATGTTGATGAGGTGGCGCGCGGGCAAGAGGATCGGCTTGCCGGACATGCGGCCCGACAATTTGAGAAAGGCGATGACCGAGCCGGTGAAGGTGATGGCGCCGATGGCCGCGCCGAGCGACATCTCGATCAGGGTCGCGGTCTTGATGGCACCGGGCGTGCCGATGCCGAAAGCTTCCGGCGCATAGAATGCGGCCGCCGCCACCAGCACCGCGGCCATGCCGACCAGCGAGTGGAAGCCCGCGACCAGCTCCGGCATCGCCGTCATCGGGATGCGCCGGGCGATCACCGCGCCGATGCCGCCGCCGACCGCAATGCCGACGATGATCATGGCCCAGCTGAGCGGCGTCTCGGGCCGCGCGACAGCGAGCGTCGTCAGCACGGCAATCGCCATGCCCACCATGCCGAGATAGTTGCCGCGCCGCGAGGTCTCAGGCGAGGACAGGCCGCGCAGCGCCAAGATGAACAGCGCGCCCGAAAGCAGATAGAGCAGGCCGACGAGATCCGGGTTCATTTCTTCTTCTGGTACATGCTGAGCATGCGCTGGGTGACGAGGAAGCCGCCGAAGACGTTGATGCTCGCCATGATCAGTGCCGCGAGCCCGAGCAGCTTGGCGAGCCAATGGCCCGAGCCGGCCACGGCATCGGCGCCCTCCACCGCGACCGCGAGCAGCGCACCGACCACGATCACCGAGGAGATGGCGTTGGTGACGGACATCAGCGGTGTGTGCAGGGCCGGCGTGACGCTCCACACCACGTAGTAGCCGACGAACACCGCGAGTACGAAGATCGAGAATTGCGCGACGAAGTCGTGCCCGTGCTCGGCAGCGGCCGCCTCCTGCGCGGATGCAGTGCCGGTGAGCGCGCACCCCGCGAGCGCCGCGACGGCGAGCGCGGCAAACAGAGCGCCTAGCCTTTCACGCCTCATGACTTGTCTCCTTTAGGGGTGCGCTTGGCTGCCGGCTTCTTTACGGCCGCCTTGGTGCCGTTGCCGGCTGCGGCAGGCGCGGCCTTGCCGCCGAGACGCTCGGCGACGCTCGCATTGACGATGGCGCCGTCGCGCGCGATCAGCGTGCCTGTGACCAGCTCGTCGTCCCAATTCACCGCGAGCGCCTTCTTCTCCTTGTCGATCAGCGGCTCGACGAAGGCTTGCAGGTTCCGCGCATAGAGGTTCGAGGCGTTGACCGGCACGAGCCCCGGCAGATTGAGCTTGCCGAAGATGCGCACGCCTTTGTGCTCGACGATCTCGCCCGGCTTGGCGAGCGCCGCATTGCCGCCGCGCTCGACGGCGAGGTCGACGATGATGGAGCCCGGCTTCATGCTCTCGATCATCTCTTTGGTGATAAGGATCGGCGCGGGCCGCCCGGGGATCAGCGCCGTGGTGATGACGATGTCCTGGCCCTTGACGTGCTCGGCGATGAGCTCGGCCTGCTTCTTTTTATAAGCGTCGGACATCTCCTTGGCGTAGCCGCCGGAAGTCTCGGCCTGCTTGAATTCCTCGTCCTCGACCGCGATGAACTTCGCGCCGAGCGAAGCCACCTGCTCCTTGACCGCCGGACGTACGTCGGTCGCGGTGACGATGGCGCCGAGCCGGCGCGCCGTAGCGATCGCCTGCAAGCCCGCGACGCCCACGCCCATGACGAAGACTTTCGCGGCAGGCACGGTGCCCGCCGCCGTCATCATCATCGGCAGCGCGCGCTCGAAGGCAGCCGCCGCATCGACCACCGCCTTGTAGCCGGCAAGGTTCGACTGCGAGGAGAGCACGTCCATGCTCTGCGCGCGGGTGATGCGCGGCATCAATTCCATGGCGAACAGTGCGACGCCGGTCTTGGCGAGCGCGTCGAGCCCTTCCGCATCGGAGAACGGATCGAGCATGCCGATGAGCGCCGCGCCCTTTTTCATAGCCTTGGCGAGCGCAAGAGAAGGACGCCGCACTGTCAGCACGACATCGGCGTCGCGCACGGCCTCCTCGTCGGTCTTGGCGATCTTGGCGCCGGCAGCCTTGTAGTCGTCGTCGGAGACATGCGACCTGGCGCCCGCGCCGGACTTGACCGTGACGTCAGCTCCCGCCTTGACGAGCTTCTTCACCGTCTCGGGCGTCAACCCGATGCGCGGTTCCTCGTCTCCTTCGGCAGGCACGCCAATGGCGATCATAAATCCCCCAACGGTCAGTCAAGTCCGAGCCGCTTGCATGCCCCCATGCAGGCTCAGAGGCCGGTCGCTAGCGTGAGACCGGAAAGCCGCGCGCGGCTAGACCACGAACAGATACAGGAAGGCCAGGATCGCGACCACGCCGATGGTCAGGTAGATCGTCCCTTTGAGGAACAGGCTGTAGGTCTTCTTGTGCTCGTGATAGTCCATCGCCGGATGGCATTCGGCCGGATCGATATGCATTCCGCTCCCCTTCGTCCTTCTGATTGTCGCTCTGTCTCGGCCATACCACAAAGCCGCGGCGCCCGGCAATAATCGGCCACCGAACCCCATAAAACGGGTACGGCAGCGCGCCCTTCTCTACCCAAGCGTGCCTGCCAATCGTTGCGTTGTTGGTGGCAGTCTCGTCTGGGCCGGGCCTCGCCGTCTACGCACCGACTCCCGAGGTGCAATGCGATGCCGCCAAATGCCTGAAATGCCTGGAAATCGGCGACCGCGGGGACGGCATCCGGGTGCCGCTAGCCTCTGTGTTCGCATAGCCGATGCGGAGCGGCGCCATTGGCTCCGGCTCTCCCCTTGGGGGAGAGCACGCGCGCCGCTTGGCGCGCGGTGAGGGGGAAGCGGCTGTGCCGCGTCCAAGCGTTGCACCCCTCACCCGTCCCGCCATGCGACTTGCGGCTTCGCCGCAAGATCGCGGCGGGAAGCCCTCTCCCCCAGGGGAGAGGAACTATCTTTCAGGTAGCGGCACACCGGCTTGCGTGAAGGCCGCGCGCTGGCGCTCAGCGACCTCGGCGAGGTCGGAGCCCGAGATCGTGTCGTTGAACAGCCGGTAGTAGTTCAGCTCGGCGTCGAGATGCAGGAACACGCCGCCGAGCCCTATCGCCGCGCGGTCCATGAACACGAACTCGCGCGGCACCGTGACCGGGCCCTTCTCGCGCAGGCCCTGATGCACGCGGAACGCCTCGCGCCGCCCATACATGCCGGGGCTCGTCTTGTCGGCGATTGTGCGCACGCGGTCTTCGAGCATCGGCCCGTAGATGAAATTCGCCCAGATGTTAAGGATGTCGATCAGCTCGTTGGAGAGGCCGGTGAAGCCCCAGGTCTCATAGGCGTGCACGGTCAGCGCACGGTCGTTGTGCAGGAGCCCGCGATAGAGGTCGATCACGCCCTGGATGAAACGCGGCGCAAAGCTCCGCATGCAGCCATAATCGAGCAGGTTGATGCCGGCCGCCCTGTCGTCTGCGTCCTCGAACACGGTGTAGTTGCCGAGATGCGGGTCGCCGTGGATCACGCCGTAATGGCTGAACGGATACCACCAGGCGCGGAACATGGCCCGCGCGATCTGATTGCGCTCCTCGAGCGGGCGCGTCTTGTAGTCGAGCAGCCTGCCGCCATCGAGCCAGGTCATCGACAGCAGCCGCCCGGTGGAAAGCTCAGGCAGCACCTCAGGCACGCGGATCAACGGATCACGCTCGAAGATGAGGCCGTAAAGGCGCATGTGCCGTGCCTCGAGGCCGTAGTCCAGTTCCTCGCGTAGACGCGCCGAGATCTCCTTCAGCACCTCCGAGGTGTCGACCGCCGGGCGCATGCGGCGATGGAGCGAGAACAGCACGCCGAGCTGCGCGAGGTCCGCTTCGACCGCTGACTGCATGTCCGGATATTGCAGTTTCACCGCAAGCGCTTGGGCCTCATGGCTTGTCGCGCGATGCACCTGGCCGAGCGAAGCCGAGGCCGCGGCCTCCCGCTCGAAGCTCGCGAATTTCGCTTCCCACTCGGGGCCAAGCTCGGCGGCCATCCGCCGCCTGACGAACGGCCAGCCCATCGGCGGGGCCTGGCTCTGCAGCTGGCCGAGCTCGGCGGCATATTCGGCGGGCAGTGCCTCGGGGATGGTGGCGAGCAACTGCGCCACCTTCATGATGGGGCCCTTCAGCCCGCCGAGCGCCGCGGCGAGCGAGGCCGCCTCCTTCTCGCGCTCGGGGTCGAAGCCGAACAGCCGCGCCGCGGCGATCCGCGCCGCGACGCCGCCGACATTGGCGCCCACCGCGGCATAGCGTTTCGCCCGGGCGCTGAGCCGGTTCTTCTCCTTGTCGGCGGGACCATCGTTCATCGGCGTGTCGTATGCGCTCTTGGCAGGCAGCGTCCTCCCTCATATAGGTGCGCGGAGGACCATGCGCCTCCCGCCGGAGCAGCTTCCTTGACTGGGCCCAATTCACCGTCCGCGTTGCCGCCAACGCCGCAAGAGATCGTTCGGCCATTGACGAAGGCCGCGATGTTTCTCGTGGCCACCATCAATCCCGGCGGCCGCGAGGCCGTCCGGGCGATCTGCGGCGATCTGCCAGGGCTGCTGCGCGCCGTCGGCTTTCGCGACATCGAAGGCGACCTCTCCTGCGTGATGGGCATCGGCTCGGAGGCGTGGGACAGGGTGTTCGGCCGGCCTCGGCCAGCGGAGCTGCATCCCTTTCGCGAGATCAGGTCAGGCACGCGGCACGCGGCCGCCACGCCCGGCGATCTTCTGTTTCATATCCGCTCCAAGCGCATGGACCTCTGTTTCGAGCTGGCGAAGCAGATCATGATCAAGCTCGGCGATGCGGTCTCGGTGGTCGACGAGGTGCACGGCTTTCGCTATTTCGACGACCGCGACCTTCTCGGCTTTGTCGACGGCACCGAGAACCCGACCGCGCG
>CAZWIO010000013.1:0-46292 GCA_964634195.1 uncultured Methyloceanibacter sp.
TCCACCCCCCTTAATCCCCCCTCCACCCCACCGCCCGCGCGAGGCGCGGTCGATTTCGCCGCTGACTTCGAGGCGTTCTACCAAGCTTTCCCGAACAAGGTTGGAAGGCCAGACGCCTTCACGGCCTATGTGAAGGCTCGGGAGGGGAAATCGGCGAGGGGAAAGCCACCGCGCCAACCGGTATCGCACTCCGAAATTATGGCCGGATTGTTCAAGTATATCCACAATATCGGCGACCGACCGTGGCTTAACCCAGCCACATTCCTCAACGCCGAGCGCTACCGGGACCAGCCAGCACAACAGGTCACGCCCCCCAATGGCCGAGCCCCACCGCCGGTGAATTTCCGCCATCAGCCATCATCCCTCGAAATTGTATCGAGGGCGCTCAAGGAACGACTTCATGGACAACCTGACGACAGTAGCGAATACCTCGAACTCGCCGCCGAGCCAGCGCCCGGCCTACCGTTCCCGGGACCTTCACGATCTTGAGGCTATAGCGGCATCCGGGAGGCCGCTGACGGTCACGGATCGCATGGTGCTGGCCGAACGGCTCCGAGAGATCGAAAGCGGCCTGCGGCCATTCCCAGGCCGAGACCGGGACATGCTGGCGAACGCCATCGTTGACATGCTGCGCGGCTTCCGGGCCGAGCACAACGACCCGTCTGGCGTTGTGGCGACGATTATGGCCTACGTTGAGGCAGTGCGCGGAATGCCGTCCTGGGCAGTCCAGATGGCTGCCAAGGCGCTGATCACCAGCCGCGATCCTAATGGCCAGCCGCGTCGGTTTGCGCCGTCGATTGCTGAATTTTTCGCGGCCGTCGATGGTGAGGTTCAGCCGCTGCGTGACGAGCTGCACGATATCCGCCGCTATCTCGACAACGCCGAAGCGGCAGAGAGGAAAGCGCTGGAGACACGCGCGAATCCCAGCGATGTTATTGCAAGGCTCGAAGCCGATCTTGGCCCGAATTTTGGCCTTGGCGTTGAGGAGGACGAAGCGACAAAGCAGGCCAAGAGTAGAGCATCGGAGCGTCTTCGGGCCGCCAATGCGGAACTTCGACGGCGAGAGTTCGCCCGGGCTGGGCTGGATGTCCCCACCGATCCGTTGGCGCCATCACCGGCCTTGCTGGCGACCGTCACCGAAAAGGAGAAGGCATGACGCCCCTCGATCTGACCAAGCCCGTACAGACGCGGGACGGGCGCAAGGCGCGCATCATCTGCACGGACAGGCTACATGGCGTAGAACCGATCGTTGCCCTGGTGACGGAGCAGGATGGGGTTGAGTACGCCGCAGACTACCGGACAAATGGCCGCTTTTTGAATTTCTCCGAGAGCGATTGGGACCTCATCAACGTCCCCGAGCGCCTGACGGGATATGCGAATATCTACCCCAACCGGGAGGTTGGCCACTTATATCCCACCCGCGAAGAGGCAGACCTATACGCCGGCACCGAACGCATCGGCGTCGCCTACATCGACACGGAGAAGCTGGCATGAGCGACCGTGGTGCGGAGATAATCAAGGGCGCCGTCATCGGCATTCTGTGTGCCGTGGGCGCCGTCTCGCTCGTCGGCCTGCTGGCGGGCGTCATGATGGCGCTCGCCAGCGTCATCGGCATGCTGGGGGCGCTCAGCGGCATCATAGCCAGCGCCGCACTCGGTGCCGGCATCGCCTATTGGCGCACCCGTGGGCAGGCTTGGCGCCGTCTCAAGCCGCACCAGGCGCGCATCGCCAACGAGGCGGCGCAGCGGGCCAAAGCCGCAGCGGCGGAGAAATCCCCCGCCCCTCTCTCCGAGGTGGAGGCGTAGATGGGCGTCCCGACGACACAGGAGCTGGTCGATGCGCTGCGCGGGCTCGTCCGCGTGCTGGAGGCTGTCCGCTACACGGCCGGCCTCGGCAAGCACCAGATGGAGCGGCTGAACGCCGCCAAGGCGCTTCTCGACCGCGCCTCCCTCCCCACCCCATCCACCGAGACAGGAGGCCATGATGGCCGGTGACGTGCGAAATTTTGACCTCGTGGCCCACCTGCTGCGCCAGCGGGAGTTCAGCGCCAGGACGTTCGGCCCCGGCGCCCGGACAAAGGGTGTCATCGATCACATCCGGAAAGAATTGGCCGAGATCGAGGCCGCGCCGGACGACATCACCGAGTGGGTGGACGTGATCATTCTCGCCTTCGACGGCGCGTGGCGCGCCGGCTGGGAGCCCGCCGATATCGTCGCGGCGATCATCGCCAAGCAGGCCAAGAACGAAGGTCGCCTCTGGCCCGACTGGCGCACCATGTCGCCCGATCAGGCAATCGAGCATGTTCGGTCCGAGGACCCCACCGATGCCCGCTGACATCGACACTGCAGCGCTGCGGGAGCTGGCGGAGATAGCAACGTCCACACCTGATGCGGCGGTTCAAGTCCGAGTCCTGAAACCAGACACGGGGATCAGGCCGGTCGTTATGTGTCAAATACCGCCCCAGGCGCTCCTCTCCCTCCTCGACCAGATCGACAGGCAGGCGGAAGAGCGGAAGCTTGTTGAAAATCGCGCCGACTCATGGAAGCGCGAAGCCATTGAAATACAGGGCTACGCCGTCAAAGACCTCAAGCGCGCCGAAGCAGCCGAGGCGCAGGTAGCGGAGCTACAAGGACTTGTGAACGCCGCTGAACAGCGCGGCAACGACGCCAATATGCGGGCGCAGGCCGCCGAGGCGCAGGTAGCGGAGTTGGAGGATCGCAGGACCAAATGGGAGAATAACGACGGGATGGGTGGCGCCGTTGTTGTGGCTATTCGTAACCTGCTATATGAGCACAAGGTTCCAGTCTCTGCGTATATCGACGATCATGTTCGTAATGCTTTATTCGCCCTAACTAAGGCCGAGGCGCGGGTAGCGGAGTTGGAAGAAGCACTGGCCGAGAACGCCCGCGCGGCTATTGACCGTGGGATGGCTCTTGCTGCCGCCGAGGCGCGGGTAGCGGAGCTGCTGGCCGAAATCCGGCGGTGGGACCGCGCCTTCAAGGAGGAAACGAAGTGACCGACCCCGAAGCGCGGATGATTGGCCGCATCACGCAATTGACGACCGAGAATGAAGCTCTGCGGATGAGAGCAGACACTACGCTGTCTCCCGAACTTCTACAGCAGATCGCCATTCTTCGGGCGCAGGTAGCAGAGCGGGATGCCGAGAATGCGCGGCTGCTGGAGGCTATACATGCCGCCAAGGAGTATCTGGAGACGGTTCCTGCGGCTGACGATCCGGGCTCCGATGCGTGGACGCTCCGCCATCAACTGGACATCGCTCTCTACGGGCTCGACTACCCCGGCGCCAACCTCGCCCCGGCGCGCGATCCCGCTGCCGAGAATGCGCGGCTGCGGGAGCAGAGCAACGAACGTTTTTCCGAGATCGAGCGGGCGCGACGGATCATTACGGAACTCACACAATGGCGGGAAAGCTGGCTGACGAGGCCCAAACGATCGACACGGCAAATGCGAGACCGCGCTGTCGAATTGGCGACCCCGCCGCGGGATGATTTCGACCGAGCTGTCTTGGCGATCATCGCCGATGTCGAAGCCGAGGATGACGCACGTCGCGCCAACCTCGCCCCGGCGCGCGATCTCGCTGCCGAGAATGCGCGGCTGCTGGAGGCGATCACCGCCTCACAGGCAGTGCTGGCCCAGTACATCGCCCCTGACTCCGGCATCAGCGCGCTTTCCGTCGTCAACGACCTGCTTGGCATCCTTGATCACCGCGATCTGGTCGATCTGATGCGCCGCGCCGCTCTCTCCGGCGCCCATGAGGAGGTGGATCGTGGCTGATCCTGTCGCTTGGCGCGTGAAGGACTTCGCAGACGGCTGGATACTGTGCCGCACCGAGGACGAGGCGCGGCGCCTCGCCGCCGAGGGCGCCGGCAACCTCGTTCAGCCGCTCTACACCTCCGCCCCATCCAGCCCCACTGCCACGGAGGTGGCGGAGACGGTGCAGGAGTTGCGCCGGCGTGCATCTGCCTCCACTGGCCGGACGCTCTACATCCTCGACGTCGATGCCGAGTTGGATCGCCGCGCCGCCTCGCTCATCGAGCGTCTGGCCGGGAAGGAAGAATACCAGCGCGGCTATGCAGACGGCTACGCTGCGGCTCTGCGCATCGTAGACGCCACCCTCAATCAGACGATGCTGGATCGTGTCCCGCACATGGTGCAGGCGGCTCTGTCCATTGCGCAGGCGCGGGCCGCTCCGCTTTGGGCCTCCCCGCATACCACTCCGACGCTGGCCGGGAAGGAGGTGGGGGAGTGAGCGGCAAATCCACTATGTCAGAGCGTGATTTTTGGCGGGCATGGGCTGCCAAGCGGGTGCGGATCATCCAAGACAGTTGGCTCCGCGCCGCGAGGCTCGCCTTAGCCGGCGACATGCGTGATCTGCGGTTGCGCGTTGAGTTGGCGGAGGCGCCGCCCGTGCAGATCGTAGCCTCTAGCGACAGTCTCTCCCCGCATACCACTCCGACGCCTGCTGACAAACCTCCACGGCTATGATTTTTACCGGCGCCAGGGTAGAATGGTGAAGCATATCGTCATTGCAGAAAACCGGGTTGAAATCCTTGTCGCCGATGTCCGCGCGGCGCTGGAAACCCTGCCTGATGACAGTGTTGATTGCGTCGTGACCTCGCCCCCCTATTGGGGGCTTCGGGACTATGGCGTCGCCGGGCAGATCGGCATGGAGCCGACATTGGCCGAACATCTTGCAGCAATGGTGGATGTATTTCGGCATGTGCGCCGCGTCCTCAAGCCAACAGGGACGGTCTGGCTGAACTATGGCGACTGCTATGCGACGACGCCAAATGGCCGCAGCGCGGCCGACACCAAGGCCGCCGGCGGCGATGATCGGACCTTCCGCGACAAGCCGTTCTCGACGGTCGGAGGTGCGCTCAAGCCGAAGGATTTGGCGATGATCCCCAACCGCCTCGCCATCGCCCTGCAGGAGGATGGCTGGTGGGTGCGCAGCGAGATCATTTGGGCGAAGCCGAACCCGATGCCGGAAAGCGTGCTGGACCGGCCGGCCACGTCTCATGAGAAAATATTTCTGCTGACGAAGGCCGAGCGCTATTGGTGGGATGCTGTCGGTTCGCGCCTGCCGGCGGCCGGCTCAAGCGAGCGGCGCTGGGCCGAGAACGTCGAGGCGCAGGCGGGATCGCCGCAAGCACACGGCGGCACCAAAACCCTCAAGGCAGTTGGTGGCCCGCGAGCCGCGCGCATCGCCGCCGGCAAGCAGAGCGAGTACACCAACCGGCGCATCAGCTCGCTGAATGAGAATTGGCTGAAAGCCAAAGCCGCCAATCCTCGCGATGGCGCTTGGCCGCGCGGCCACACTCGCAACCTGCGCAACTATGAGCCGGCGCCGCTGGAAGTCTGGAACATCGGCACGCGGCCGTTCAAAGGCGCTCATTTCGCGACGTTCCCACCGGAGCTTGTCGAGCGGGCCATCACGGCCGGCTGCCCGACGCGCGTGTGTCAGAGCTGCGGCGCTCCGTGGCGAATCGTCTCCAGGTCGGCCTTCGTGCCGCAGCAGGACGTGTCGCAGGAGCGCGGCAAACGCTCCGCTGACCAGACCGACGCTTCATCGCGCTGGGCCGGCTCATCGCGAGGCTCGACCGATAAGCAGGTAGTTGGTCTCCTGCCGGTATGCCGCTGCTACGACGCGCAGCTTGCAGCCATGCCGGAGCCGCGGCGGCCGAGGAAGCGCGCCCAGCGCGCCGCGTGGCCTGGCCGCATAGATCGCTGCCGCCAGTCGCCAGCGGCGGCGCCCTCGGCGTGGCCGTCCGCTCGGGCTATCGTGCTCGATCCGTTCGGTGGCGCCGGGACGACCGGCCTTGTCGCATCGAGGATGGGCCGCAACGCCATCCTCATCGAGTTGAACGAGAGCTATGCGCAGATGGCAGCCGCCAGGATTGCCGAGCAATGGGAAGGACCGCACACCAAGCGGAAACGGAATCGGCAAGACAACCAAGGTGGCTTACCTTTGTTCTCCGCCACACAGGAGGAGGCTGGCGGCTAAAACAGTGCCGGTTGGTGTCCCAACACCAACCGGCACCAAAACGCGCTGTACGGTCTTCCTATGGGGATTTCTGGCGTGTCGGTTTGACGACGGTGCCTACAGCCACCCAAGTTCGGATGAGGAGTGCTAGATCATTGGGGATAGCCCGGCGCCCGTTGTAATAGTAGCTGGTCATGACGCGAGAGCGGTGGATCAGCGGCGCCGTCGCGCTGATATCGAGGCCGAGGATTGCCAGAGAGTCCCGAAATTCGTCGGCCGACATCGGTTCCGGGCCGCGGACGGTTCCCCTGCCACGATTATCGACGCGGCCGAAGGCGCTACTGGCAGTCATGGGTCTTCGGCGCCTCCGTCTCGCCCCCGGCCAGCCTTTCAATCGCAGCCTCGAAGCCGCCAAAGGGTTCCAGGGCGGCGTCCAAAGCAGCCCGAGCGGTGCGCGGCCCCATCATCTTGCCCGCAGCCCGGAGAAGCGCTTCTTTGGCGGCGCCCGCCAAGTCCGGCCAATACTGCTCTATCAGAATGAGGTTATGCGGATCGTCAGCCACGTTCCGCATCCTCATGGGTGCCGGAGAGGGCGGACGCACGATCGAGCCGTTCAATCTCGGCGATGATAAGAGCCCCGGCCTTTACCAGCATCCGGCGCGTCTCGCCGGGCTTCCACCATGCGTGGTCCCACGGCCACGTAGGACAAGTCCAGTTATTGAACGGCGGCCTCGCGGTATAGAGTTCTCCCCCCAACTTCGTTGTCACGGCGGCGGCGCCGGCGTAGTTGCAGGCGGCTTCCGCCAACTGTCCCTCGGTGTGCAGGTCATCGTGCTGCGCGTCGAACCCCTCGCTGGCCACCTGCCGACGCCTCTCCGCCAGCACGTCCAGCGCGGCCTTCGACAGTTGCGTCTCGCTCCCGGCCTGCTGTGGCGGCTCGCCTGCGAACCGGCCATCGTTGAACTCGTCAACAGGCCGGTGCCAGACCTTGCCGTCGTCACCGACGTAGGTGACGAGGCGAGCGCCCTCGCTGATCGGCCCGGCCGACTGCAACTCGCCCTCCTCGAACACCACGCGCTCATGTGCGCCGCGCTTGCGGTGCCACACGTCGCGCAGAACGGGGAACGACCGTTCCCTCGTCTCGCTCCCGGCCTGCTGAGGCGGGGAGAGGGCGGCGCGGGCCGCGTCTATCTGACCGTCGATGCGCGCAAGGTCGCCGGCAAGATCGTGCTTCTCGCGGAGATACTCGCTTGCGTAGGCGGCCCAGCAGTCCACATCATCCCGCGCCTCGGTAAGTGCGGTGATCAGCCAGTCAGCCAGCACCCGCAGCCGCGCGATCTCGGCATCCCGCTCCGCTACCTGCGCCTCCAGACGGGCGACCTCCCCGTCACGCGACGTATATGCTAGCCGGGCGGCCTCTGCCTTCTCTGCGAAGCCCTGGTCGGACATTGCCTTGATGGCCCGAGCCGCATAGTCGCGCCAAACATCCTTCATCTTCTCGCCGGGGCGCTTCTCAGGGTCAGCGCTGTTCCAGCCCTTGCCATACATCGCTGCGGCCATTTGCTCCCGCAGCGCCGCAGTGTCGATGTCAGCGGGCATCGTCCCCTCCATCGCTCGTCATGTCTTCCATGTGCTGCCGATAGTCGGCCGCAGCCTCCATCTCGGCGGCTTCCTCGGCTATCTCTTGGGCCGTTGCCGGCGTTGTGGCGTTGGTTGGCTCCGGCGTGTTGCGCAAGAAGACGCCGACCACTCGCAAGGTGGTGTTCTGGATATCGTTGCGCATGGCGACGATGCGCGCCAGGTGCTCCGGCTTCCATCCTTCCAGCTCCGCCAGTTCTATGGCGAGACAAAGCTGGTCGAGAGCGCCGAAGGTGGCATGCAGCGCACGCGACCGGCGCCAATGATTGCGCCGGTCCGACCGGGATGATGTGAATTGGCGATCGTCGGCGCGTTCCTGCTCCACACGCCGTAGCATCGACGGCAGCATCTTGATGGGGTTAGGTTGTTCCATCGTCAGGTTCCTTCCAAAAAGGGGTTTGGCGCCAGGGTCCACCCGGCGCCGGGAATGAAGATCAGGCAGTGCGCCCCCACGCCTCCAGTTCCTCCTTGCTCAGCGCAAGGAAATCGTCGAACGATAGTGACGCCAGCGTCCCCGCCGGTTTGCCGTCGTCCGGCTCCGACATGAGAGAGACGGTTTTGGCAGCAACATCCACAACGACGATAGGGTGCTCATTGTCGCCCATAGCGGCGGAAATGCCGTAGCCGCGTGTGCTGGTGTCGCCGTCGAGGAGAGTCTGGAAAATTATGCGCGTCAGGTAGGGGGGATCGTCCTCCCGATGATCCAACACGGCGCGGCGCAGCCCATTCTGCGCCAGCGTCTTGATTTCGCTGCCGCTCCAGTGCGTGTAGAGCCAGATTTCTGGTGTTTCGATCGGGGTGGTGCCATCGAGACGCACGCCAGCCTGTTCATGCCTCACCACGATATTGCCACGGTCGCCCATGATTAATCCTTTCGTCAGGTTGTAGAGCACGATCGCTCCATGAGGCCGGCGAGCCCTCCAGCGCCGCCGGCCCTGTGCAGCGGTCAGCCCATTGTCAAGCCCCCTCTTTCGCTGATGAGATCATTTCTCGCCGCCATCGCCATTGCGGCGTAGTGGCTGTGCTCGGCGGCCCAAAACCTGTAGGATCGGCGCCAGTTTTCCATAGAGGGGGCATCGCCATAAGCTTGCGCACGCTGGAATCCTAGACGGCAGACTTCGGCGCGCTGGAATGAGTATCGAGCCTCATCCTGATAGTAGACCACGGCATAACGATTGGTCATGGTTACGTACCTGTTGCGCCAAGAAGTGCATCAATGGCGATTTCAATGCCATCAATAGCTTCGTTGAGCTGGTCAACGTTGTCCATCATGATAATGCCCTTTTCGGTATCTTGGAGCGCTTCGGGGAGGTTACTGAACGCCTCGTCTTCCGCGTCCCGAGCCTCCTCTATTGCAACCTTCTGTTCCTCC
The DNA here is from genome assembly GCA_964634195.1 of uncultured Methyloceanibacter sp. Taxonomy (GTDB): domain Bacteria; phylum Pseudomonadota; class Alphaproteobacteria; order Rhizobiales; family Methyloligellaceae; genus Methyloceanibacter. The sequence continues at coordinate 9,015 of CAZWIO010000013.1, forward strand.
AGAATATCAATGATGGCCCTGATTTCCTTGCGCCGCGCGGCATTCATGATGCGCTATCCTGCCGGCGCACGATGGCGGTCAGGTACTCGGTGCAAAGTGCCTGCGTCATCGCCCTGCAGGCGGGGATGTCGGATGCGGGAACGGCCGGGCCGTGGTAGGATGCTGCGGTCATGGGTATCTTTCCTCCAGCAGGGTTGATGGTCGATCCGTTGCCGCTACTTGGCGATGGTGCCGATTGTCTCGCCCGTCTGCGGGTCACGCACCGGCCGCGGCCACGGCGCCGGCTTTTCCCACGGCACGTCTTCGCGCGTGATTTCGCAGATACCGACCGTGTTGCCGTTGATGTCTATCATCAGGTGCGAGAAAAATTCGGTCGGCGGCACGCAAGAGGCCGACTCGCGCATGCTTTTGGTCATCTGCCCCAGGGTGCGCGCTATCTCATTGTTGCGATCCTCCAGCGTCGGGCCGAAGGCGTCGTTGTCAAGGTTGAGAATGATCGTCAGGGTTGCCATGTCAGGTTCTCCAAGGTTTCTGGCCATTCCGTGAGGCGCCGCGCGTGGCGGCGCCCTGCGCAACGGTCAAATCGCCAAGCGCGGCACCCTGAATCGGCTATCGCCCCAGCGGTAGACGCCGTTGACGGTGCCTGGGATATCGCCGCGCTTCGTCCACTCGACCAGGATGTCGCGGATGCGGTTCTCATCGTCCTGCGTCGGCTCCTCCCACAGTTCGTCGGGCGTCCGGGCGTCTCCGTCGATCACGCAAAGCGCGTTGATAGCCTGCGCTATCTCAATGTCGGTCGAGCGCTCCTGCGCCCATTGGTCAATCACGGCGATATTCACCGGCCGAGGATAGTTGCGGCTGGCCGGCTCCGTCTCCTCAGACGGCGCGAACTCCTCCCCCTCGATATCGTCCACCCACTCTTCGTCGGCATTGACCGGCCGCTCCAGGTAGAGCCAGACGCTCTCGCCGCGCTCATCCGCCTGTCGCTGCGCCGATGCGCGTGCGGTATGCTCAGGGAGCCCCTGTGCCAGGGAGTTACCGTCTGCGTCGCAGATCATATAATTTGCCATGTTGCATCCTCCGTCGAAGCTAATCGCTTCGTGAGGCGCCCGGTAATTGTCGGGCGCCCTGCGAAACGATCACTCCACCTCCGTCGTGATGACCGTCTGGCGCACCGTCTTGTAGCTGCCCTTGCCGGCGCCGCAGTGGACCTCGGTGCCGGGCGGCAGATCAACGATCGCGTCGAGATAGCTGTCGCCGCGCGTGAAGGGTATCTTCACGAACTGCGCTCCGTCGTCAGTGTCTATACGCGCCCACCAGGTCGGCTTGCCGTTCGCGTGGTAGCCCGTGTTGCTCATGCGGTCCGTCGTCTTGAGTCGGCTTGGCATTTCCGTCTCTCCCTCTCAGCGGTCGCGTTGGGCAAGCTCGGCTGCCGCGTCCCACGCTTCGCGCCGTGTGCGGTGGCCGGCGCCCCACGGCCGGAAACCGTTGTCCTCCCGGTGGCCGACATACCAGCGCCCGATGCGATCGTCCGTGGTGCCGTAGTACGATCCCTCGCGGATATAGTAGCCGGCCGCCTCGGCGACCTTGCGAGCGGACCGGCTGCGATTGGGGTGATTGGTCATTGTCATACCTCCGTCAGGTTCAGGCATTCCATGAGGCGGCGCCGAAGCGCCGCCCTGTGCAATGCCCTACGGCGAGGGAATTTCACGCTCCACTGCTGCCTGCATGGAGACCTCGCCGGGCTGCGGCCCGATCAGATTCTTGACGTCGGCCGACACCTTCGCGCCGCCGCTCTCGACGTACAGCCCGTAGCCGTTGCCCGGCCCGTAATCGATCACAATGGCCGTGGCGCTCCTCATCCCCTCATACTCGGGCGGCGTCAGCCGGATAAAATAGACGTCCGGCGGTTCACGCCGAGAGCCAAACCTGTTTGCCTCCCACAGCACTGTGTGCTCAACGCCTCGTGCTTTCAGCAGGTCCAGCAGCAGCGCCAGGTGCCCGTTGCCTCTCGGGTCGATCCTTGCCATGTGAGCTATCCTCCTGTGCTCAGTTGCACCCCCTCTATAGCGACGTTCCAGACGCCTGTCAACTCTATGTTGACAGCAGGAAAAAAATAGTTCTGTTTTGGCACCTAAAAGAGAAAATATTTCTCCAGTCGAGCTGCAATTTGTGCTCCGCTTTCTCGATTGCGGTGATGCGATCGAGGCGGCGAGGCAGCTCGGCTACCGCAAGCCCACCATCAGCGGGCCGAGATTGCTGGCGCGGCCCAGCATCGCCGCGGAAATCGAGCGCCGCCGCCAATCCGGCCAGGCTGTGCGCCGCCATCCTGTCTCGGTGCCGGCTATCGCTGACGGCGCAACCGTCGAACAGGTCGAGGGTGATTGGCGCCAGCCCCGAAAGCGAGGCAGGCCGCGCAAGGACGGCTCATCCTCCCCACCGCCCCCACCGCCTATAGACCCTACGGATTACGTGGCTCTGGAGGGCGAGGTATTGCCGCCGGAGCCGATCGACACCAGCCAGTTTGGGAGGCCCTGGATCAGGGAGCGGCTGATGCGCAACGCCATGATTGCGCTCGGCGAGATGCCGACACGCACGGCCGAAATCCTCAAAATCCGGCGCCCTGACGGCAGTGTGCAAGTCAAGTCGATCCTGGTCGAGGCGATCGAGCGCGATGGAGCGGTCGCCAACAAAGCGCTGGAGCTGCTGGCGCAGGAGGCGCTGCGGCTGGAGGCGCTTGGCCTGCTGCCTCGGGACGACCCCGGCTATCTGCAGGCGGTCAATGCCGACCGGGCGGCGGTCCAGCACCAGCCGGCGGCCGAAAACGTCCGGGACCTGCTGGCGGACCGTGTGAGGCAGATGCGGCGGCAGATCGACGACGCAGACGACGGTGAGACCTGATTGTCGGGTCACACAGGAGCCCGCTGACGGCCAAATCGAGAGTCGCCTGTGTCATTTCACCTGCCGGGCAAAAAACCTCTGTACGGGGCTGTGCGTGGCAGGAAATGGATTTGCAGGGTTTTTGCGGGGTTGGCGGCGCCCCATAGCAGGGGCCGGCGCCCGCCGTGGGGCTGCCTGCAGACGGGAGAGGCTGCAGGCAGCCCTTAATGCTCATATGAGTATGCTTGCGTATGCGGCTATCGTAGCGGGGTGGAGACGGCACATGCAAGGATTTGACCACATGAGTGAGCATGATGAGAGCCGCGAGGTATACCTGTCATGGGAGAGCCGCATGTCGCTCGACCGGCATGGCGGCCAGGCCAGCGCCGCGGCGCTACTCGGCGTCACGCCGGATACTATCGGCCGCTGGCGCAGTGGTGAGGTGCTGCTTACCCACCGTGACCGGCTCGCTCTCACCGCCCTCGCGCTCGGCGCGCCGCCGTGGTCGGCCGATTGGGCGCTGCCTGCTGCAGGTCGATCGGCGCCCGACCAGCCGTCGCCGCAATCGAGAGGGGGCACCGCCGCCGCCGCCAGCATGACCGCCGAACAGCGCCAAGCGCGCGCTCGCCGGGCTGCCGAGGCTCGGTGGGGGTTGAGGCAGGATTAGGGACACCGCAACCTCGGCTGTGATATGATCCCCACCGCCCTGCAGATCGCGGGGCGCCAAAAAACCTGACGGAGAGCGCCCATGCGCATCGCAATGACTATGCTGGCGGCCTCGGCTGCCCTCTACCTGACGCTGACCGGCCTCGACTGGCTCGACCGGCGGATCGACCACGCCACGCAGCGCGCGGCCAATGCCGACACGCTGCACCACGAAGGCACCCTCTGGTAGGAGCACGATCCCCATGCCTCAGTACTACAACGCCGCCGATCACGGCATCGTCACCAGCCCGATCGACGCGCCTGACGATCCTGGCGCCGCCGTCGCCAACACTGCGGCAATCAACGCCCTCGTTCGCACGGTCGGCGCTGCCGGCGGCGGGACGATCCTCTACGAGCCCGGGCGCTACCAGATCGCCGGTAGCATCTGGCACACGCAGCACGGCGTGCTGCACCAGGGCGCCGGCCCGGGCGGGTTCTCCAATGCGTTCCTGGCCGGGGACTACTGGTTGCGCTCCGGCGGCACGCTGTGGGATCAGGTCGGCACCAATGCCGGTGCGATGGTCGAGCTGCGCACCGTCCCGGCGATGGAGTCGACGCCCGAGGGTCTGGCGACGCCTGGCGGCATCCCGGTACAGGGCGGGGGCATCACGGATATCGCCCTCGACGCCCGCGGCGCCGCTCACGGCATCCGCATCATGACGGCGCGCCACACCCGCCTGCAGCGCCTCGCCGTGATCGGCCCGTCGCAATTTGGCATCGCCCTCGGCGTCGTGCCGCCCGGGCAACTGGACAGCCCCACCGAGCCGCGCGACAGCCAGCGCCTTATCCTCGACGACGTGTTCGTCGATTGCTGGTCGTCGCCCATGGCGACGGCGACCTGCATCCTTATCATGGGTGACAGCACGCCGCCCGATGGGCCGTACCGAGCCGCCAATGTCAGCCTGTGCGATTGGGGATCACTCCAGCTTCTCCACCGCACCGGCCACGGCATCCGCATGGATAACTGTGACAGCCTCGTGATCAGCAGCGTGCAGGCGCATCGCATGGCGACGACCGACGCCGGTAGCGGCATCCTGTTCAACGGCTCCGCCTATCCGACGCTGTTCCCGCGCCACAACGCGATCCGCTGGTATCAGGGGCCGGCGCCGATCACCGTCGATATGAGCAAGGCGGTCGATCCGGCCAACAACTATGCGTTTCTCGACGGCGGCAACGGCACGCCCGTGCCGCGCCAGCGCCTCGCCGATGGCACCTATGCGCCGCTGCCCTCCGGCCCGGTGCTCACCTGGACGAGGCTGTGATGATGCTTGACGATGAGACCAACCGCAGGGTGGTCGATACGATCGCCAGCACCCATCTGCTAGGTGGACAAGCCGCTGCCGTCATCGCCGTCACGCTCATCGTACACCTGATCGCCGCCCGGGCCGGCACCAGCAAGGAGGCGCAGGAGCGCGCCATCGACGCCATCGTCGGGGATATCCGGATGGGGCTGGATTCGGTCCAGCGGTTTCTCGAGACCGGCGAGGTTAGCGGCAACGTCGAGCTGGTGAGGTTAGGCAATGCTCGGCCCAATTAGCGCCCTCCTCGCCGTGGCGCTGATCTACGCCAGCTTCATGGCTGTGCTGTGGGAGCACCGCTCCGGCCGCGGCCACGGCACCTATATGACGCTCCAGGATCGGCTCGACGCGCGGGCTGCAGCCCGCGCCTATCGACATGTCGTCGTCATGCTCCTCACCCTGCTCGGCATCGCCGCCGTTCTGGCATTCCTGCCGACAGGAGGTTGACAAGATGGGCCGGGCCTTGCAGGTTCGGCCCGTCAACCTTTGGAGGGTCCCACGATGGACAACGAAGACACCGCGCTGCCGCCGCCCGAGGCAGCCAACCACATCGAATCTGTCATGAACGGCATCACCGAGTATATGCGGCGGGAACTGGCGCCCGTTGGCCTCGACATGCCCGCCTGCGTCGCGATTCTCGCCGCCTATATCGTCAGGCACGTCTGCGACAGTCGCGCCGAGGCGCGGACGTTCATCCACGAAATCAACAAGCGGATGCTGGATTGCATCAATCAGGAGATAATCCCGGATTGGGGAACGACGCCGGCCGGTATTGTTGCCGGGCTCATCGCCAAGAGTAACGCTCTCGTCGAGGCCGGCCGCACCGTGGACAGCTTCATCACGCAGATTACGCCGGTGCAGGCCGGCCACAACCGAATCCCGGTCCTCAACAATCACGTCGCGATATGGGCTCTCCTGCACACGCCCGAAGGCAATCCGCCGCCGCCCCCCGAACGCTATATGATCGCCCCTATGCAGGATGGGTATAGCGAGTTCGACATCAATAACCAGACGCATGCCTCCCCATTGCCGGTCATCGCCCTCCTGCACGTCCAGCGCGACCACGTGCCCTATGTGCAGCGGCAGCTCCAGGACGAGGCCACGGCGCTGCCGCTCTACGACAGGCTCTACGCCCGCCTGCTGCGCATGAGCGGCGCTCTTTCCTGAATCCCCGGGGCGGCGGGGTGGGTCGCGTGCTCAGCCTCATTCCCACGCGATCGCCTCTCCAAAGGTTCCCGCCGCCCTGGGGAACCACACGCCCGTCCAGAGGGGCCAGCTCGGTCACAACCCGCCGAAAGCGCCATCCAACCCTCTGGACGGGCCGCCATTGGATGTTGTAGCGTCACGTCGCCTCCAACAGGCACTTGCCCTGCAGGCCGCTGGAAGGCGCCGGCGGTTCGGGAACAGCCCGCCGGCGCCGACCAAAGGTTGAGGTCCGAGGGAATATCGTCGCTGCCGGCCTTGTAAACCGGCTAGTGGCAGCCAGGGCCGCCGGAGGGCCATGCTCCGGCGGCCTCTTTTCCTCCTCCCTTGGCCGGCGCTTTAACGAGCGTCGGCCTCTTTTTTGCCGCCACGCTTTAGGCCATAATGCCAGCAGCCGGCCGCCCGGGTGCCAGTGGGCAGGCGAGCCCGGCCAACGCTGGGGGATCAGCATGGGACTGCGACAGCACAGCCGCATCTATTTCGACGGTGCAAAAAAGACGTTCATCGAGAAGGTTGGCGCAGCCCTGCGCGTCGTCGTCGATGGCGCCATCATGGGAACCGTGGGCGCCGCGCGAAAGCGCCTCGTCAGCGGCTACAGCAAGGTTGGCGGAACCGCCGGCTGGACCGTTGGCGGCGGCACCGTCAACACCGGCCTTACCGCCACGATGGCTGCCAGCCAGACTGCCGGAAAGCTGGTCATCCCAATCCCGGTCGCCATCGGCGAGACGATCACCGCATTCAGCCTCGTCGGCCAGATTGAAAGCGGCGGAAACTCCGTCACCCTCGACGCCGATCTGCGCCTCATGACCGCCGAAGCCGCCGATGTCAGCGACGCCAGCCTGGCTGCAATGACCCAGCTCGACGTGTCGGCCGATACCGTCATCGGCGAGAGCAATGCCCGCAAGGAACTCGGCACGCCGCACACGATGGCCGCCGGAGAAAGCCTCTACCTGCTGCTCACCGGCACCACGGGCGCATCCACCGACGTCGCCCTGCAGGGCGCCATCATCGAGAGCGTCGGGCCGTAATCCGGCCCGCCAGCAGAGGGAGAAGCGTCAATGCCCGCCGACCCGGGGAGCCGGACCTTCTCCCTCATCCAGCTTATCGTGCAGGCCGACCCTGATTTTCAGGCCGAGCGCCGGCGCGTCGTCGAGTATGAATTTTCCAGCGGCCGTAAGTTCACGGCCGATACCGCAAAGCGCTGGCCCTATAACAGGCCGCCAATCGAGCCCGACGAATCGTGACAAGCCGCTATGACATCGTGGTCATGCGCCGCCGTATCCTCGGCTGCCTCGACCGGGAAACCCTGCACAAGCTTTCCAAGCGCAAGCGCCCCGCCTCGGCGCCAAGGGCTTCCCTCATCAGCGAAATCGCTGTGAATTGGGACAACACCACCGAGCGCAAGGCTATGGCGGCTGTGCGTCGCCGGCTGCGCCCGGCTGGCGCCGTTGCCGAAAATGATGTAACGGCAAAGACGTAACCATCACTTCTTCGCGCCGGGGGGCGGTCAGGCAAATGCGGCAGGATCATCGGGGCGGACTCCGTCTCGGCTATATGCCAGAAGACGGCAATGATCCTGCCGCAGGCGCCGATATGGCACTCACCCGCGAAATCGCCCGCGTCATAGGCCACCACTACCCGGGCTGGCTCTGGTACGTCGAAGTCAGCCACAAGCGCGGGATAGTGAAGATTACTATCCCCATCCTGTTCGGGAATTGGGGCTATTACTGCCACATCAGCAAAATCGACCCGGGCATGAAGTCCATTATCCGCGGCTGCGGCGAGTTGCTGGAGAGCAAAGGGCTGCCGCGCAGCCAGTTCTCCGCCGCCGACTGGATAGCCGCCAAGAATACCATCCCCCTCGGCGGCCCGATCCGCGCCGGCCAGGACCCCCGCCTGATCGCCAAGCGCCAGCCGCCCAAGCCCGGTCCGGTCATCCATGCCTGAAATCCGCAACGAGACCGGCCCCGACCGCGAGAATAGCCTGGGACTGGCCCCAGCCACCGGCATGCAGGCCATGCAGGCGGTGGACGCCGACGTGGCGGAACTGCTCCAGGGCAAAGACCTGCTGGAATACCTCGCCACTATAGAATCCACCCACGAAACCTACGTCGCCGAACTGCGCCCGATTTGGGAGCGCAACCTGCAGGCGGCGCGGAACGAGCACAGCGAGCAAAGCAAGTACAAATCCACCCACTGGAAAGCCCGCTCCAAGCTGTTCAGGCCGAAGACGGCATCCTCTATTCGCAAGAACCTCGCCACGGCGGCTGCGGCGCTGTTCTCGACCAACGATGTCGTGCAGGTGTCGGCCGAATATGAGGATGATCCGGAAGCTCTCGCCGGCGCCAGCGTCAACAACCACGTCCTGAACTATCGCCTCGACCGCACATCGACCCGCGCCGGCATCCCCTGGTTCCAGATCGCGATGGGAGCCAACAAGGACGCGCAGATCATGGGCCTCTGCTGTTCCAAGCAGGTGTGGGAGTTCGAGAAGGTCACGCTGCCCGGCATGGCCGAGAGCCGGCGCCCCATGCTCGACCAGATGGGTCAGCCCATCGTCGATCCCATGACCGGACAACCGGCAATCGAGACGGTCCAGGAGCCGCGCACCTACGTCGCCAAGGACCGGCCGATGATCTATCTCGTGCCGTTCGAGAACGTCATCTTCGATATCGCCGCGCCGTGGTACGACATCGTGCAGGGCGGCGGGTATTTCTGCGTCCGGCACCCCATGTCGATCGAAGACTGGCGCTCCATGACGCGCCAGAACAGCGGCAAAAATCAGGTCCAGTTCCTCGACCTTTCCGACGACGTGCTGCGCAGCGCCGCCGAGGACTATGACGCCAAGGGCGTCCGCTTCGCCCGTGATGGCCGGCAGGACGCCAAGGCGCCCAATGTGCAGGGCGGCGCCGGCGCGTCGAAGAAGCTCAATACCATCTGGCCGCAGGAGAATTTCGTCAGGGTCAATGGCGTGGACCTGCACTTCTGGTCCATCGGCAGCCGCGCCTTCGCCTCGACCGTCAAGCCAACCATCGACGTCTACCCGCACATGTTCGGCCAGCGGCCCTATGTCGTGGGCGTCGCCACCATCGACCCGCACACGCCTATCCCTCAATCCCCTGTCGGGACGTGGCAGCCGATCCAGACCGAAATCAACGACCTTGTGAACCTGCGCCTCGACGCCGCCAAGCAGGCGGTCGAACCGATCGCCAAGGTCAAGCAGGGCTCCATCTTCGATGTCGGCGCCCTGCGCAACCGCGGCGCGCCCGGCGCCACCATCACCGTGCGCAGCATGGACGACCTGGAGTTCGACCGCTGGCCCGATGCCGGCATCGGCGCCTATCAGGAAATGAACTTCCTCAACGCCGACTTCGACGACCTGTCAGGGACATTCTCGGGATCGTCCGTGCAGACGAACCGCAGCCTCAACGAGACCGTAGGCGGCCTGCGCTTGCTGTCCGGTTCTGCCAATGCCCTCACCGAATACGATCTGCGTGTGTGGGTGGAGACATGGGTAGAGCCGGCCCTGCGCCAGGTGCTCCTGTGCCTCCAGGCGTTCGAGTCCGATGCTGTCGTGCTCCAGGTGGCGGGATCGCGTGCCCAGCTCCAGCGCTTCGGCGTCTCGCAGATCACCGATGACCTGCTGGCCTATGAGTGCAACCTGCGCGTCAATGTAGGCATCGGCTCGGCCGACCCCATGCAGCGCATCGGCAAGCTCGGCATGGCGATGCAGATGCTCGGCCAGGTCGCCGCCTTCGCCGACAAGCCCGCCAAGATAAAGACCGAGGAGTTCATCAAGGAGGTCATGGGCGCCGCCGGCTACAAGGACGGCATGCGCTTCTTCGATATCCAGGACGAGCCGCCGGAGCCGCAGCCGACACCGGAAGAAATTCGCGCGCAGACGACGCTGGAAAAGACCAAGCAGGACAACGAATCCCGCCAGGCCATCGCGCACGAGAACAACCAGACCAAGCTCCAGATCGCCGGCCTGCAGGCGAGGATGGACACCCTCCAGCAGCTCCTCCAAGGCTATATGAGCGAGCGCGGCGCCGCCGCCGCCCAGCAGCACCAGGCCCGGCTCGAGGGCGGCCGCATGCGCCAGCAGGAGGCGGCTCGCCTGAGCCAGGAACGGCGCGACAAACGCCGTGACCTGATCGGCGTTGCCAAGACCGCCGCCGACCAGAGTGACCGTAACCAGGAACGCGGTTTCCGCGAGCGACAAGCCGCTGCCGATCGTCAGATGCGCCAACAGCAGGTGCAGACCGGAGTGCCGCGGCCAACCCGAGGCTGACGACCTTGCCACCAAAAATCACCATGCCAGCATCGGAAGATGCTAACCGGACCTTCCTCGGCGATGTCGATGACCTGATCTTCCGCAGCGTGGCAGATGCCACACTGCAGCGCGTCAGGCTCGACCCGGAGGAAATGCAGGCGTATCTCCAGATGCGCGTGCTCCAGGAGGTCGCCCAGGGCGGCCCCATCATGCACTACTGGCAAAGCCTGCGGAACAGCGTCGATGCCGTCGCCCGCACCTATGCCGAAGCCGACCCCGGCGATTTGCAGCTCGCCTATCGCCTCCATGCCACCCTCAAAGCCTTCTACGGCTTCATGTCGTGGCTCGAATCCTTCGGCCGAACCCGTGATGAGGGGGATGATGAAGGAGACCCCATGAACCCTGACGAGGAACAGTTTGATGCCTGAGACCAAGATCGCCCCGTCCGACGCCGAAGTCCTGTCCAGCCCGGCCAGCGACAATCTCGATGGGTTCCGCGGCGCCGAGCAGACGAAACCGCCGCTCGCCGACGCCAACAACCGTGAGCCCAACCCGGGGCCTGCCGCCGACGATAGCGGCATCGTCACCGGCGGCAATGAGCCGACCGTCGAGGCGGACGGCAAGATCGTCAAGGAAGACCCGAAGCCGAAGATCACCAAGACCAGCCGGTCCGACATCTATGCCAATGCCCGCGCCGCCCGCGACAAGCGTGACGACGATGGCGCCGAGGAGCGGCTGGAAGACTTCATGACCCCTGAGCAGCGCCAGGCCATGCATGGCGTGTTCGCCAAGCCGGCCGATGGCGACGGGCAGGGAGACGCAGCCAAGCCCGCTGCCGGGCAGCCGCAGGCCGCCGATGGGCAGGTCGCCGCCGAGGGCGAGACGGTGCCGATGGTCAAGTTGACCGTCAATGGCAAGACCGTGTATAAGCCCAAGGCAGAGGTTGACGCATTCGGCGGTATCGCCGCAGCGCAACTCACGCTCGCCGCCGAAGAACGGTTGGAGCGAGCCAAGGCCGACGCAGCCCGCATCATTCAGGATGCCCAGCGCGTCGCCGGCGCCACCGGCCAGCAGCCGGCCCAAAACCAGGGCCGCCAGCCGGAAGGGGCCAAGAAGGAGACGCAGGCGCCGGGACAAACCAGTTCCGGCCTGCCGCGCGAAAAGCTGGCGGAAATCCGTGACCAGCTTCTCCTTGGCGGTGATGAAGAAGGACTCCAGGCTGTCGAACAGCTTGCCGACCTTCTGCGCACCCAGCTTCGCACCGAAACAGCCGAAATCATCCCGCAAACGCTGGAAAGCCAGCGGGCGCAGGAAGAAGACGAGCGAGCCCTCGGCGAGGCCGTGGCAAACATCGCCCGTGATTACGGCGACTCGGTGAAGGACCCCGATTATCAGCGCCTGTTCACTCACGGCCTGATCGAGGAAGCGCTTCGCGAGCTGGAACGCCTCGGCACCACGCCAGAAGATATGGCAATGCTGTCCCGTAGCCCGGAAGCCATCCGCCTCAACTATGCGAACCTGCTTCGCACCGGATGGACCAACCCGGAGACGGGCGCCAGGCTGCCTCCCTACCAGGTGCTCGCCGATCGAGCGGCCGACAGGGTGGCGCAGAAGTTCAAGCTGCCGGCGCCGGATCGGTCGTATCGGCAGCAGCAGAGCCCGCGGGGGGCGACTCCGCAGCAGCCGGCTCCAACCGTCGCCGTCAACCGCTCCGCGCGGGAGGCAGTGAAGGAGGGCCTTGTAACGCAACCGAAATCGACCTTGCCGGGGGGCGGCGGTCGGGTTCAGCCGCAGGGGGCGCCGCAGCCGCGGGACCCCTCACAGGTCGTCAAAGACATGCGACGATCGCGCGGCCAGCCCGTCGCCTAGGTCTCGAAAAGGTCGGTCAACCCTGGGAGAATAGGGGATGGCCGGACAGATTTGGGCAGTCGCCTCGGAAGGCGGCTACCTCTACAGCGACGAGCTGAGCGACATTCTTCGCAATGCGCTCCAGCCGATCCAGCGCTTCCGCCAGCTTTGCGATGCCGTCGATGGCACGCAGAAGGGGCTGAACAAGGGCGACCAGTTCCATTGGGATATCGTCAGCGATGTCGGCACGCAGGGCCGCGAGCTGGATGAACTGCAGGTGATGCCCGAAACCGGCTTCACCATTACGCAGGGCTCCATGACCGTCACCGAGTACGGCAACTCGGTGCCCTTCACCGGCAAGCTGCAGTCGATGGCGAAGTTCCAGGTCGTCAACATCATCGACAAGGCGCTCAAGAATGACGCCGCGAAGCTGTTCGACATCATCAGCTTCCTGGAGTTCCGCGGTACGCCGCTCGTCGTCGCCCCGACCGGCGGCACCGACCCCGATGCCGTCACCCTCTCCACCAACGGCACCACCGCCACCACCAACGATGTGGCGCTGGGCACCGGCCACGTGAAGGCCATCGGTGACATGATGCGGGAACGCAATATTCCCGCATACACTGCCAATGACGATTATATCGCCATCTCGCATCCCTCGACTTTCCGGCCGATCGCCAATGAGTTGGAGGATGTTCACCAGTATACTCCGGAAGGCCAGGGTATGGTTTACTCTGGTGAAAAGGGACGCTACGAGGGGTTCCGGTTCATCGAGCAGACCAATATTCCGAAGGGCGGCCCGGAGAACTCGACGACCTTCGACCCCTACACGAAGACCGGCGATCCCTGGACCAACGGCAAGTCCTCCTGGGCATTCTTCTGCGGTGGCGATACCGTCACCGAAGGGATTGTCATCCCGGAGGAAATCCGCGGCAAGCTGCCCGGCGACTATGGCCGTTCGCGCGGCATCGCCTGGTACTACCTCGGCGGCGTCAAGCGGGTTCACAGCGACCCGGCGCAGGCCCGTATCGTCCGCTGGGCGTCGGCCACCTGAGCCGGCGCCGAGAGACAGGAGCACAAGAACATGTCTTACGATCGTCTCCCGCCCACCCGCTACCAGTTCGCCAGCGTGGATTTCGGCGGCGGTGTGGATGTGTCCCTCGCCATCGTCGGGCCGAAGGGAAAGCGCGGCCGCCTCTATGACTATGGCGTCATGGGCATCAGCGAGGCCATGAACGGCGGCACCCTCATGCCCCGCATCGAAGTCGGCACCGCCACCGATGAGGATGCTTACGGCGCCCCGATGGCGATGGATAACGCCATCAACACCGCCGTCTCGGTGCGGTCGAAGTATGCCCCCACCGAGGCCGGATTCAAGGCGCTGGTCGTGCAGGATGGCGGCGCCCCCGTCGTCATCCCGGCCGGCACCGTCGTCATCCTCAAATGCCTCGCCGCCACCGGCTCCGGCCTCACTGGTCAGGGACAGCCGTTCTGCGATATTCAGTGGGAGGACTAAAGGCCCTCCCGCCTGTGATCTGAACCCGAGAAGGATTGTGCCAATGGCAAGGAACCCCAACCGGCAGGCCGCATACCGGAATCTCTTTGGAGATCAGGACATGAACGCGCCCTGCAACGTTTCCGGCCCGGCCCCCTCGCCGATCGGCGAGCCCCGCATGGACACGGACGGCTATGAGGTCTACCAGCGGCGCAATCCCGATCGCTCACCGCCGGGCATCATCGGCGACGATGATGAGTATTTCATTTACTGAGGAAACTCCTATGCGAAACGCCGATACGACCAAGGTGGACGGCGGCGGCAAGCTGGTCCAGCAGACCGGCCCCGACCGCGAGAAGGCCGTCCCGAACATGAACAAGGCCATGCCGTCCGGCTTCGCCGGAGGCCCCAACGACCTGTCCTCGACCACCGGCGGCAATACGCCGCCCTCGGGGCGCAAGTCCAAGACCGACTGACGAGATCGACCCCGGCGCGGGTTTCTTCGTCAGGTTCCCCGCGCCAGGGGTTGAGAAGGGCGCAGGTGTTCGGCCAGACCGCCTGCGCCCTTTCATCAATCCAACAGGGAGAACCACCCTTATGACGAAGCTTATCCTCGACAAGTCCAAGCCCTACGCCGAAATCCACGGCAGTGGCGGCAAGGCTTCATTCTCGCAGACGCAGTACGGCCGTGAGCGCTTTTTTGATGCGCAGGGCCGCCGCGTCTATATGCCCATCTACGGCGACCACAATGATGATGACGTGCGTGGCGCCGCCGGCCCCACCACCACCATCGCCACCGCCCCGCCGCGCGCCAAGCCCGGCCGGCCGCCCAAGTCTGCCGGCACCAAAGTTGCCACCGCCAAGAAGCCAGGACGGCCGCCCAAGGCCAAGGCTCCCTCGCCGGCCGATGATGCCGACGACGAGGGCCAGCCGCCGGCACCGCCGGAGGCCGATGACGGCGAAGTCAACCTGACCCTGTGGGCGCAGGGCGCTGCCCTCTATCCCTTCCAGAAGGTCCGCAAGGCCATTGAGGAGCGCTTCTCCACGATGGTCATGAACGAGTCCGACGCCATCAAGGTCCTGATCGACAACAAGGTCGTTCTGATGGGCGAGCTGGCGGCCAAGTATCGCGACTAGAGCGGGGCGCCGTCCATGAACTATACCGAGCTTGTCGCTGGCAAGGATGTGGACGGCTCCATCCGCAATTGGTGCAGCCATGCCGCCCTGCCTTCGGCCACCATCCTGAATCAGGCCCAGCCCTGGATTTATTCGCGCATCCGCACACGCGACATGCGCACCCGTTATCGCTGGACTGTGCTCGCCGGCGTTGAGGAACTGGTGCTGCCAGGAGATTTTATAGAGCCCATCAACCTCTACATCGACGGCCAGGCCGCTGATGTGAAATTCCTCGACGAACAGCTCTTCCGCATCAGCCGGGATCAGGACGGTACGCTACCCGAAGGCTGGCCGGCATACTGGACCGTCATGGGCAACCGCGGTGTCTTCGACGTGCAGTTCGACGAGGACCGCTCCGGCGACCTCTGGTATTATGCCCGGCCGCCGCTCCTTAATGCCACCACCAACATTTCGAACTATCTCACCGACCGCTATCCAGCGCTCCTGCTCCAAGTCTGCCAAGCATATGCCTATAAGTGGCTCAAACGCTATGATGAGGCCAACGCCGAGTTCGCCGCCGCCGAGAACGAGTGCTCGGTCGTGAACCAGCAGGAAGACGCCGGCCGCCGCGGCCAGATCAGGTAAGGGGCACCAATGGCCGACGACATCAGCACCAACCTCCTGCTCACCCTCATGGAGGAAGGCTCCCACGATTCCGATTGGGGAGCCTATGCCAACGAGAATTTCGATGTCATCGACGAGAAGATCGGCGATGTCACAACGCTCTCCGTCACCAGCGGCACGGTCACGCTCTCCGACACGCAGGAGCGGGTCAACGCCATCATCATCACCGGAGCCATGTCCGGCAATGTCGATGTCGTCTTCTCCGGCCGCGGCGGGACCTGGATCATCCGCAATGAGACCAGTGGCTCCTACACCGTCACCTGCAAAGTCTCCGGCCAGGGCGGCGTTGGCGTGCCGCAGGGCAACACCACCATCGTCTTCTTCGACGGCACCGACATCGCCTATGCCGCCGGCATGACCAATGTGAATATCGGTGTTCTGGCGCCGGCTGAGAAGCTGGTCATCGCCACAGCCGATCCGAACATCCTGCTGAACGCTGACGCAATCCTGTTGCGCAAGGGCAGCCTCTATCGGCGCTTCAACGGCCTCTCCTCCATCATCAACATGGTGACCACCGGCGCCAATGGGCGCGACACTGGCGTCGAGAGCCCGAGCAAGTGGTATCATATTTGGGCGATCGGCAAGGACGATGGCACCGTCGATGGCCTTGCGTCGCTCTCCGAGGATTCGCCGACGCTACCGGCCGGATACGACTGGAAGGGCTATTGCGGCGCCGTCTGGAACCAAGACAATAGCGTCCTGCGCGGCCTCATCCAGTCGGGAACGCAGGTTACGAGCGGCCCCGCCAACGGCCAATACAGCTTCACCAACCTCACCGCGCAGACCGGAACCGGGATCAACATCGAGGAATGGGTGCCGACCACGGCCCGCACCGTCGAGGTCGCAGGACAGATCGGCCCCAATCCGTCGAGCGCCATCACCATCGCCGCGCATGCCAGCGGATCGAGCTTCCCTTACGGCTATGCCATGCTCGCCCAAGGCCGCAATGTCTTCTTCGGCCCGGGGCGCATTGTCATGAGCACCTTGCAGCGCATCGGCTACTTCGTGGGTGGCGCATCCGCGGTCGCCAAGCTCTCCATCGTCGGTTGGGGGTATTGATCCGTGGCGCCGAAGACTCCTCTTGCCGTCACCGTCCAGACCGGCGTCGTCAAGACCACGACGCCGCACAGCGTGCAGGACCGCTGGATCGACGCGCAGCATATGCGCTTTGAGGGCGGCAAGCCCGCCAAGATTGGCGGCTGGAAGCGGGCCAGCGAGGACTTCATGGACGGCGTGGCGCGTGGCGGCCTCGGCTGGATGACCTATTCCGGCCAGCTTGCGTTCACGATCGGCACATGGCGCAAGCTCTACACGCTGCTCGGTGGCTCCCTCGCCGATATCACGCCCTTTCGGGAGAGCGGCACCCTCGCCACCGATCCCTTTGCCGTCACCGAAGACGACCCCATCGTCACCGTCACCGACAGCAACCATGGGCTGATCAAGGATGCCATCGTCCATTTCTCCGGCGCCACAGCAGGCGGTGGCGTCACCATCGACGGCACCTACACCGTCGTCGAGGTGCTTGGCCCGAACGCCTATACCATCGACATTTCACCGGCCGTGCCAACATCGACCGACAGCGCCACCGGCGGCGGCGCCGTCGCCTATGAGTACGAGATCAACCCCGGCCTGACTTCGCAGACGCTTGGCCTCGGCTGGGGCGCCGGGTCATGGTCGGAAGGTACCTGGGGCACGCCGCGCACCGAAGGGATCGTCCTCTCGCTGCGTTACTGGTTCATCCAGAAGTACAACACCAACATCATGGTGCTGCCGTCTGGCGGCCGCATCTACTATTGGGACCAGAGCAACGGCGACCCGCGAGCCGAATTGCTGACAAATAGTCCGTCCGCCCTCGGCATGTTTGTGACTGCAGAGAATTATATTGTCGCCCTCGGCACCGAGGGAAACAACATGGAAATCCGCTGGCCGACGCGCGACGATCCAACGGTCTGGACGCCGGCAGTCGGCAACGATGCCAATATCCGCGGCCTGCAGGCCGGCAATGTGCTTATCGCCGGGACGGCTGTAGGAGACGCGCAGAACCTCATCTGGAGCGATACGGCAGTCTATTTCCACCAGTATACTGGCGCGCCGTCATCGGCGATGTATTCGACCCGCATCGCTTCGCTCAACGCCGGGCTTCTCGGGCCAGGCGCTTTCGCCACTGCCGGCGGTCGCTGCTTCTGGATGAGCCCGACAAAATTCATGATGTACGACGGCTCGATCGGCGATGTGCCGCGGCAGGAGGAAGTCCGTGAGTGGGTCTATGGCCGCCTGTTCCGCACACAGGCGTCGAAGACTTGGGCCAGTTTCCACCCGACAAAGAACGAAATCTGGTTCGGCTATTGCGCTGACGGCGATATCGAGCCGAACGATATTGTCATCCTCAATCTCGCCGACTTCTCCTGGACGCCAACCAAGCTGCGTCGCACCGTCATGGGCTATTATCCCAACCCAACTTCCGGCGTCGTCATGGGTGGCGCCGACAGCCTCATCTATGACCACGAGGTCGGGCTGGATGATGCCGATGGCGGCGCCATCGAAGCCTATATCCATGCCGGCCTGCTGGCCCTGCAAGGTGGGATTCAGGATATCGAGGTCTGGCGCTATGTCGTCGATCATGAGCGGCAGAAGGGACCGGTTGACCTGTTTCTCGCCACGCGGCAGCGCCCCGACTATCGCAGCCCGGTGCTGGAAACGCACACGGCCACGATCCTCGACACCGAATATGAGGCTGACTTCCAGATCACCGGCCGCCATCTGGAAATGAAGATCACCACCAACAGCGCCGGCGGCGACCTGAAGCTGGGCACGCCATTCCTTGAGACCGGCGGCGGCGGGTTGCGCTGATGCGTCCTTGGGCTTGGAACGGCGACATTGGCCCCGAAGCCCTGCGCGCCGCGTTGCGCGGGCTAGCGCAGGCGAGCCAGGAGCCGGATGCTGCTGAGCAGGTGGTCATCACCGACCCGAACACCGGCAAGCCGGTGCCGCTGCCTGACTATCTCGCCGACATCATCGCCGGAATCCCGACGATCCCGCCACACCGGGATAAGCTGACCGCCAACCGAACCTATTACGTCAATGCCTCGACCGGCAGCGACAGCAACGACGGACTCTCGACCGGCACCGCCTTCGCGACGATAAACAAGGCGGTGAACACCGCGGCGAGCCTCGATATCGGCCAATATACCCTGCAAATCCAGGTGGCCGATGGCACCTATGGTCCCGTCATCCTGCGGCCATGCATGTTCTATGGCACGCCGCCGGCGCTGATCGGCAACGTCACCACGCCGGCCAACTGCGTAATCTCCGCGACCAATGACAATGCCATCGTTACCTTCGGCGCAACCGATTGGTCGGTCCGCGGCTTCAAGGTCCAGACGACGACCGCCGGCAGCGGCATTTCCGTCATCAAGCGCGGCTTCCTGCGCATCGACGGGAACATGGAATATGGCGCCTGTGCCCATCACCAGATCGCCGCCGAGGACGGCGGCAATGTCTGGATCAGCGCTGCATACCGGATCACCGGCGGCGCCTGGACTCACTATTCCGCGACGCTTGACGGCCTCATCACCATGCGCAACGTCGCCGTGACGCTCTCCGGCACCTTTTCCTTTGCCAATGCCTTCGCAGGGTGCATCGCCGGCAAGATGGACGCCAACGGCGCCACCTACACCGGCGGCACCGTCACCGGGACTCGCTATGCCGTGTCGATGAATGGCGCCATCATCAACACCGGCAGCGCCACCCGCTTCCCGGGGTCCTCTGCCGGCGCGACCAACGCAGGAGGTCAATATTCGTGACGGAAGAGCCTGACGATCTTGAAATAGAAATCGCGCAGCCGACGCGAGAATACTGCGATGAAATCTTCCAATGGCAATTACCAATCCTGCCAGCCTTTGCTCTTGTCCCGATAAACCCAATGGTCGTCTATCATGAGATTTGGACGGGGCTATCCGGAGGCATATGCTATATTGCCAGACGACAGGGAGATATAGTTGGGACTTTGTGTCTTTACGAAGACACGCCAATGTATTCAGACGTTCCTTTCATCCGCGACAAATGGTTCTGCGTCACCGCAGAGGAGGAAGGGCGCGGCGCGGGCAAGGCGCTCATCACGGCGGCGCGCAATCTTGGAATCCAGCGCGGTCGCGTGGTACTGTTGACCAGGCTCAACCCGGGGCGGCATGCGGCCGGGCTAGGTCTCTACGCGGGCGTCATGGGCTTCATCCCTATGGGGAAGGCCATCGTGATCCACAATCCGGCCGGGGGGCTAGAGGGTGTCCAGCAGCAGGAAGACGACGACCCAAGAGGTCATTCCGCCTTGGCTTAAAAGCGCCGCGCAGGAAGCCACATCTTCCGCGCAGGAGTTCTATAAGAAGCCCTATGTCCCTTACACAGGGGAGCGTGTCGCCGGGCTGTCGGCCGACACCAACACGGCCCTGTCCGGCCTGCGCAACTATTTGCAGAACCCAGGCTCGCAGGTCGAGCGCTTCATGAACCCCTATGTGGATTCGGCACTCCAGCCGGCCATCCGGGA
This sequence comes from uncultured Methyloceanibacter sp., assembly GCA_964634195.1. GTDB lineage: Bacteria > Pseudomonadota > Alphaproteobacteria > Rhizobiales > Methyloligellaceae > Methyloceanibacter. The sequence continues at coordinate 29,057 of CAZWIO010000013.1, forward strand.
GATCAACAAGGCGGCTGATACCGAACTGCTTGGCAATCAGGCCAGCGCTCAGTTCTCCGGCGGCTATAATGATGCCCGCCACGGCATCAATGACGTGCAGCTCAATTCAGAGCGCATGAACCGCATCGGCGACATCACCGCCGAGACCTATGGCAAAGCCTATGAGAGCGGCCAGCAGAGCCTCATGAATGCCCTGTCGGGCATGTTCTCGGCCGGCAACATCACGCAGGAAAACCAGCAGGCGCGCTATGACGCCGCCTATGACGCCTATCTGCGCAAGGAACAGGACCCCTACGACCGCCTGGCGGCCTTCGTCTCGGCGATCAGCGGCGTGCCCTACAACCGTCAGACGACACAGACGCAGCCTAGCGCCGGACCGTGGGGCATCATCGGCTCGGTGCTCGGCGGCATGCTCGGAGGGTTCTAAGCCCATGCCTCCCGGAGTCGCCCGCCAAGCCCCACCTGTCATCTTCTCGCCGGATATCGGCGCTGCCATCAATGCAACGCGGCCCAATGGCGGCGTCGGCTCCATCATCCCGATTCCGCGGCCGAACCCGCTGCGGTCGTCGGTCGGCCCGGCCGCCAACGGCAACGCCGGGCCACCGATCCAGATGCCGGCCAAGCCCGGCACAGGAGCGCTTGCAGCGCCGGGATCGCCCGGCGCTCCGCAGGGCGGCGCGCCGCGGGCCGCGGCGCCAAGCATCAAGCCGCCGAGCAGGATTGGCGGGATGCTCTCCGATATCGCCGGCGGCATGGGTTCCTATCAGGCCAACGTCGATCCCATGACGGCCTTTGCGCAAGGATTCGCCGGATCGGTACAGGCGAGGGTGGAGCGGCGCCGCGCCGAGGCAGCGGCCGCGATCGCTGCCGAAGACCGAGCCTTCGAGCGCCAGTACAAGCTCGATGAGCGTGATTACAACCGCGGCCGCGATGTGACCGAAGATCGCCGCAATGCTCGACGCGATGATCTGGCCGAGCGTCGCGAGGCGCGCGAGTCGGCATCGGCCGAGGTCAGGGATTTCGCCGCGGCGACCAACGCTGCCGCAGCGTGGTATCGCGCCAAGCATGGCAGCACCGGCGCCAATTCCAACGGCGGCCTCTCCTATGGCGAGGCCCTGCGCGTGCAGGAGCAAATCTACAAGGTCTACGGCCTCGATAAGGCACCCGATTATGGGACCCTTACCGATGATGAGATTACGCGCCGCCGCGAGCTGATGTTCCGCGCCGATCAGGATGTGAAGGCGCAGCTCGAACGCCTCGACGCGCAGCGCCGCGGCAAAGGTGGCGGTGGTGCCGGCGCGCCGGCGCGCAATCTCGACGATGCTGCGGCCGATGAAGGGCAAATCCCGCAGGAAGTGCCCATTGGGGACTTGCCGCCGCTCAGCGGCAATGGCACAGAAGACGAACCGTTCGATGGAATCACGGACGAGCGCCAGCTTGACGCGATCCCGAGCGGCCAATGGTTCCTGTACGGCGGCGAGCTGTACCAGAAGAACTGATAGAGGGGGCGCCAGTTGGCAGCCAACCCCACGCTGCTTCGCCTGCGGCAACTCGTAGGCGACGAGACGGCTGACGAAATGGGGCTGCCCGGCAGCCCGCCGAAGCCCCGGCCCGAGCCGGAGCGAGCGGCGGAGCCTTCTCCGAAGGAACCCGCCTCCCCGCCGCAGATGCGCTCGCCGCGCTCAATGACCTCTCTCCAGGAGAAGGTCAACAGGGTCGCCACCCGCAAAGACGTGAGGCCGGACTATGGCTTCGGACACCTTTCCAAGCCGGAAGGGCGCCGCGTCGCGCGTGAGCAGATGGAGGAGCGCTCCGACGCCACGATGGCGGCGTTCCAAGCAGCGCTCCAGGCGCGCCGCGAACAGGCTGCGCTGGCCCGCCAGAGGCGCGAGGAATCGGCCCGCCAGGCTGACACCAATCAGCGCATCCTGGAGACGCACCCGAACCTGCTGAACGAGCAGGCCGTCATCCCCAGCATCGACCCGCACCCGGCTCCGGAGGGCATCCCGGTTCGGCCCGACGCCAGCCCCGGCGAGGCGGCTGGCATCAGGATTGCCAATGAATTGGCGCGGCAGCGCGGCGACGCGCCGTTCGAGCGCGTGCCGCCGATCCAGCCGTCACCAGAGATTGCAGCGGCCGACAAGGCGTTCGAGGCCGCGCGTGAAGCGCAAAGCCTCAATCGCGCCCGCGCCACCGGCGAGGCGCCGCCCTACACGCAGACCAAATTCCGCAACTTCCTCGACAGTTCCGTTAAGGGCGTGCTTGGCACCGCCGCAACCGGCGTGCAGGGCCTTGGTCGCTTCGCCGCAATCAGCGGCCCAGCCATCATGGCTCCGGGCATTGCGACGCCTGGTGCCGGTTCGCCGCGGTGGCCGTCAGCGGAGGAGGCGGTCAAGCGCGCCGAAGCCAGCGCCATCGTTCGCTGGGGCGAGGCGATGGAGAAGCGGATCAATGCCGCGTTCCCCGGCGATCCTGCCCGTAATGACGAAATCCTGACGGCCTTTGCACAGGGCGCTGGCTCGGCGGCGACATTCGTGGCAATCGGCGGCATTGCATCGCTTGTCGGCGGCCCCGCAGCCGGAGCGGCAGCGGTAGCCGGCGCCGGAGCGGGGGTGCAGGGTGAGTCCGGGTGGGACGATGCCGTTCAGCACGGCGCCGAGCCGATCGAGAAGATTTATGCCCTCATCGGCAACGCCGGCCTTGGCACCACCGAAGCCATCCCGATTGCCCATTTCTTCGGGCGCCTGGGGGCCATCGTCGGCCCGAACAAATTCCGCCAGTTCGTGTCGCAGGTCAAAGGGCAGGCGATCGAGGAAGCGATCCAGGAAGGCGGAACACAGCTCGGCTACAATGCCATCGCGCAGGCGGTCTATGATACCGAGCGAGACCTTGGTGAAGGTGTCCTTCTCAACAGTTCGATAGGAGCGGTCCTTGGCGGCATTATGGGTGCTGGTGCTGGCGGCGTTGGTCTTGTGCGCCGTGGTCGAGCAGGGAATCAGAACCCGGCGCAGCCCGGCGCTGCGCCAGGCGCGCAAGGACAGCCCGGCGGAGAAAATGCTGCGCCGCAACCTGCTGCCCCCACCGCCGCCGAACCCGTCGCTCCTGGTCAGCCCGCCCCCGTTCAGGCCCCAGCACAGCCCGCCGACGCCGAAGCGGAAGTGGCAGGACAAGAACCTGCCGGCCAAGGTGCAACGCAGGGGGCCGTACCGCCGGACGATGTAGCTATCCTGCGCGGCGCCGGCTGGCTTGATGAGCAGATCGCCAGCATGGACGACGAGGAGCGCGCCAACCTCGTCCAGGACGCGCTTGATCAGGGTGTGCAGCCGGTCCCGGGCGGGCCGCCCGTCATGCGCGAGCCGCCGATCCAGCTTGATACCATCGACGTTCTCGGCGAGGAGCCGGGAATCGTCGAGGGCACCGCGCCTGAGCCGCTGGAGGAAGGGCCGGTAGCGGATTTCGGTACGCCTGGCGCGCCAACGTCTGCCGCCGCCGGCGCGGCGCAGCGCTCGCCGGAGGAGGTCGCCCGGCTCGGGCGGGAACTTCGCGATGCCATCGCCGCCAATCCTCGGCAGACAGGCCAGATCATCGAGGATTTTGTCCAGCGCCACGGCATCACGCCGGACGAAGCTGCCGCCATGCGAATTGGCGGCGCGTCGCCATCCGCCTTGCCGGAACAGGCTGCGACCACCAACGCGCCGACACCAGAGCAGATCGCGGCGGCGGCTGATGAGGCCGTAGGGGATGGAAAGGAAGGATCGACACAGCCGCGCACGGATGGAACGACCGTGGTCGTTCCAGAGACCGATCTGAACGTCATCCACGGGTCGCCAAACGCCGGTTTGACGCTCGACGATATCAGCATCGTGCGCCCGGATGGGCAGAAATCCGAGAGGACGGTCTATCTTCGGCCAGAAGACGCCAAGCGCATCGCCGATCAGGTGAATCGAGGCGTTCTCGTCAACGGCAGGCTTGGCAATATTGCCTTCCCGGGCGAAGGTGGCCGTGCCACCGGCGAAACGCGCTTCTTCGGCGAACCGCAGGTGGGGCTTGTCCCGCTCGAACTCTCCGGCCTGCAACAGCAGCCTGGACCAGACGGCCGCCAGCATTACACCGGCGCCCGCATCGGCCCCGAGATTACCTCGGTCGATCGACCACAGGTGCCGGAAAGCGACCGGCCGAAGCTCTACAAGCCGCGCGGCGGCAAGGCGACCGGCGATGACCTTCTCACCTTCGTCGGAAGCCGTGGCCTGGCGCCAAACCCGGAACTGACGGCTATCGGCCTCGACGCGGCCATGTTGCCCGGCTATGGACGCATCGTCCGCAAGGGTGGCTGGGACCTTGACCGTATGCGCGAGGCTGCCGCCGAGGCTGGGTATCTTGGCGTTCCGACCGATCGGGCGGTAGCTGAGACGCGCATAAGCGACCTTCTCGATCTGCTTGACCGCGCCCTTCGCGGCGAGGAAATCCGGCCGCCGAATGCGCCGGACTCATCGCGCACCAAGCGCTTTCGAGAGCGCGAGGAGCAGGCGCGCGCCTCCGCCGAGGAAGGTGCCCGCATCCGGCTTGAGGAGGATGTCGTCGCCTTCATGGAGGCGAACGATATCGACACCAGCGACACCGAATTGGTCGCTGGTACTGTCGATCTTCTCTGGAACGAGTTTGGCCTGACGATTGATGAGGCCATCGAGCGCGTCGCCATCCGCCTCGCCGACACCGAGCCTGACCTGCAGCAGGAGCTTCACGATGAAATCCCCGACGAAATCTGGTCTGCCGCCGCTCCCGAAACGGAGCCTGTACGGCCCGGCAGTGCAGAGGTTGGAGAGGGCAGCTCGGACGATGCCGGAGGGGAGCCCCCAGCAGGCGGCGGCGCAGAGGGCGGCCAAGCGCCTTCGCGTGGCGGCGAAGGCCAGCGCAGCCCCAGCAACACCACCGACATCACTCCCGTCGGAGAACAGACCGTCATCCCCGGCGCCGAGCGGATCGGCGACAAAGAGCGCGCCCAGCGCGGCGCCGAAGCCCCGCTCCGTCCGTCCGTTCCCCAGCAGGGGGTAGACGGCCTATTCGGCGACAGCGCCGATCAGATGGACCTTGTTGATGCGGTGCGGTCCAGCGAGGCTGCGGAGACTGCTTCCTTGCCCGAAGGCAAGTGGCCGCATGAGACCATGCCGGCCGAGGACATCTTCCCGAAGCCGGATAAGACGGTCCGCGTCGCGAATGATGTTGGCAAGGAGTATATCAGCCAAGCGACCGCCGACGCGCGCGTGGCCGATTGGAAGGAGGTCGCCAAACGCCTCGGCAAATCCGAGGACAACTCCAACAAGGTCATCATTTCACTATTCGATTACACCGGCGCATGGAGCCAGCCGTTCCGCGACGCCGGCTACCAGGTGGCGCAGTACGACATCCAATTCGCCAAGGACAGACCGGATTACGAGCCGGGCGACGAGCGCTACGACGATATCCTGCAGCATTTCCCGTCCAGCGAAATCTCGGAAATGAAGGATGCCGGCTTCGAGATCGTCGGCGTCATGTCGGCGTGCCCCTGCACCACATTCGCCGGGAGCGGCGCCCGTTGGTGGGAATCCCTGCACGACAAGAACAGCCGCGAGGCCGTTGAGAAGGTCTTTGGCCCGTGGGTGCCCGAGATCTACGAAAGCCCGGTCGAAGTGAATCGGGCGCTCGAACACGCCACTGAGGCGGTCATCGAGCTCGCCAATCCAACCGGCTTCCATGTGCTGGAGAACCCGATTGGACGCATCGAGCGTGAGACGGGCCTGCCGCCGCCGGCGTTGCGCTTCGACCCGAGCAATTACGGCGACCCCTACACCAAGCGCACCAGCCTCTACGGCACCTTCAAGACCAACCTGCCGACCGCCAACGTTGATCCGGTCGAAGGCTCGAAAATCCAGAGCAAGCTTTCGAGCAAGCAGAAGGTCGAGCGTTCTAAGACGCCGGACGGGTTCGCTTACGCCTTCTTCATGGCGCAGCACCCGACCGCTATGGCGGAACTGGAGAAGCTGCATGATGAACGTAGCCAAGCTGCCCGGTCTGCTGCCGATATGCGGCCGGCCGCCGACAATGGCGGAGTACGAGAGGGCGGTGCTGTTCCAGCTAAGGCTGGCGAGGAGCGCCCCGCCGGCGCAGAAGCAGCACCTGCTGGAGAGCGCGCACCGGATAGCAGCGGTGCAGCGCCGGCTCCAGTGGAGCGGCCGCGGCCCGGCCTGACGCCGGTCGAGGCGGTCCGCGATAACTTCCTCGCCGGGAACGGCTTCAAGACCATCACCGAGGCGCGCCGCTTCCTCAATGAGCACGGGTTCGACGGCACCGAGAAGGCCGCCGACGAGGCGATTGAGGAAGCTGTCGTGCTGGCGGCGCGTGCGATCATTGACGGTAAGGGCGGCGTCGCTGGCGGCCACGGCGGCGTCATCGGCGATCCGGCAGCGATTTTTGATGACCTTGTGGACCTCTACAATCGCCAGCCGAAGCTGACGCAGCGCACCAGCCAGAGCATGGCCGACCAGGCATACTCGACGCCGGTTCCGCTGGCCTATGTCGCCAGCCGCCTCGCTGGCGTGGACTATGCCGAGACAATATACGAACCGGCGGCAGGTAATGGCGCCCTGCTGATCGAGGCGCCGCAGAATGGATCGGTTGGCAACGTCACCTTCCGCGTCCGCGCCAACGAGATCAACCCGGACCGCGCTGCAGCTCTGCGTCGGCAGGGCTTCTCCGTCACGCAGAAGGACGCGACGGAGATTGATCTTGAGCCGTCATACGATGTCGTCATCGCGAATCCGCCGTTCGGTGCGGTTCGGGAAGGGGGGAAGTCGAAGACTTGGACCATCGGCAATTATACCACCAGCAATGTCGATTACGCTATCGCTATGAAGGCGCTGGAGGGATTGAAGAAAGATGGCCGAGCGGTTCTTATCGTCGGTAGTGTAAACCCGCGAAGCGATCGTAAGGACGGGTATAGGTCGAGCGCCAAGCGCAAATTCTTCCATGCGCTGTTCAAGAATTACAATGTCACAGATTTGTTCACCGTCAGCGGTGAACTATATGCGCGCCAGGGGGCGGGCTGGCCGGTCGATGTCATCGTCATCGAAGGCCGCGGCACGACGAAGCGACCGGCACCGGGGATAGAGCCGCCCCCGGTGCTGAACTCGTGGTTCAGCCTCAAGGAGAAGATCAGTGGCGAAGGTGGTGAATCTGAACAGAGGCCCGGTGAGAGACCAGATCGCCGACCGGGCAGTGACGCTATTGCAGCGGAGCCAGGCCCCGGACAGCGAAATGGCCTGGGCGGAGAGACGCCTGGCGGACGAGGGCCTGTGGCTGGGCAGCACGGAGTCAGCCAAGAACCCGAGCCAGTGGGTGGACCTCGTGATCAGGGAAAACCCAATGAACCCGAGCCAGAATTGGCACCCGGGCCTTTCACCGATCGCGGTGGAGACATTCGAGGAACTGGTCCTGCACCTACTCCCCGCCGGGACATCAGCGTAAACGAGGCCAATCAGGCCCCCTATCGGCCGGCATCTAAGACCCGGAACGTCAACACCCTCGTTCCGGGGAATATGGCGCAGGATATCGACAATGCGCTGGCCGGCGTGCAGCAGCGCCGCGGCGATGTGGACGAGTTTGTCGCCAAGGAGCTTGGCTATCCGGTCAAGGAACTGAGCGATCACTTTTCAGCGGAGCAGGTCGATGCGCTGGCGCTTGCCATCGACAATGTGAAACAGGGAAGCGCCCTCATCCTCGGCGACCAGACCGGCATTGGCAAAGGCCGTGTCGCCGCCGGCATGATCCGCTGGGCACAGCGCAATGGCCTGACGCCGGTGTTCTTCACCGAGAAGCCCGGCCTCTATGGAGACATGCTCGGCCGCGATATGGCGGCTATCGGCATGAAGAACCAGAACGTCTTCATGACCAATGTCGGCGAAACGATCGCCGCCAACGAGGCCGCGCTGGACTGGCAGGAGGAGGTCAAGGCAGCGGAAGCGGCCGGCGCCAAGCCGCCGCCTATGCCGGAAGATGCCATCTTCCTCAAGAGTCTGAGCCGGCCGGAAAGCCTCCGGGCTATGGATCGGATCATGTCTGGCGACGACAAGCCAGACGTTATCTTCACCACATACAGCCAGGTCAACACCGTCAAGGGCGACGAGCCTAAGCGGCGTTCCTTGCTGCGCAGCATCGCGCCGCGCGCCATGTTCATCCTCGATGAGACCCACAATGCCGCCGGGCAGGGCGTGCAGACGCAGGATCGGGAGGCCAAGGGAGCCACGCCGAACCGCGCAGCCTTCGTGCGCGAGCTGGTGAAGAATGCGGCGGCCGTTATGTACTCGTCGGCCACCTACGCCAAGACGCCCAACGTCATGGACCTCTACAGCCGCACCGACATGATGAAGGGGGTGGACTCCCCGGAAGACCTGCCGCGGCTGGTGCTGCGTGGCGGCGTGCCGCTCCAGCAGGTGCTCGCCGGCATGCTCACCCGTGCCGGCCAATATCTGCGTCGCGAACGCTCCTTCGAGGGCATCCCCTACAATCTCGAAGCAGTGCCAGTGGATGGCGGAGCCTATGAGGATTTCACCAGCGCACTCCGCGCCATCTACAGCTTCGACAGAGCATTCAGCGACACGCGCCAGGATATCGCCAGCGAGATCACGGCGGCCGAGTTCGCCGGCGTCGCCGCCGACCCGTCGCTAGGGGACGCGGCCGCCAGCAGCACCGAGTTCTCGTCGATCATGCACAACCTGATCAACCAGATGATTCTGGCTATCAAGGCGCGGCAGGCGGCGGACCAGGCTATCGCGGCACTCAAGGCCGACCAGAAGCCAATCATCACGCTCTATTACACGATGGAGTCATTCCTGACCGATTACATGGCCGACCGCGGCCTTGGCGTCGGGGACGATATCGACCTCACCTTCCGAAATGTCATGCGGCGCTATTTGGAGCGCACCCTGCGCTTCACCGTGAAGTTGCCGGGCGGCGATAAGGTGCATCGTTATATCCCGCTGGAACGGGTGCCGGAGCCTTTCCGCACCATGTACCAGAAGGCGATGGCCGAGGTTGATGGCGCCAATGTCGATGCGCTGCCGGTGTCGCCGATCGACGCTATCCGCCAAGGGATCGAGGATGCCGGCTATTCGGTGGCGGAGGTCACTGGCCGCTCCACCATGATCGACTATAGCGGCTACCAGCCGAAGGTGGCGCGCCGGCCGGCATCAGAGCGCGGCGCCAATGGCGCTCGCCAGACGGTGCGGAAATTCAACAACGGCACCCTGGACGCGGTGATCCTGAACGCATCTGGATCGACCGGCATTTCGATGCACAGCGCGCCGGAGTTCAAGGACCAGCGCCAGCGGCACATGATCATCGTGCAGGCGGCGCCGAATATCGACACGCATATGCAGACGCTTGGCCGCCCGAACCGCACCGGCCAAGTCAACAAGCCGCGCTTTACGCAGATGATTGCCGACATCCCGGCCGAGGCGCGACCGGCCGCGGTGCTGATGAAGAAGATGGCGTCGCTCAACGCCAATACGACCGCCTCCCGGAAATCGGCGCTGTCGGCCGACGCCATCGACTTCATCAACCCCTATGGCGATCTTGTCGTCGCGCAGATGATGGAGGACAGTCCGGAATGGTATGCCGCCCTCGGCTATCCGGGCATGAATCACCAGACGGGAGAGATCAACAAGGAAGACCTCGCCAAGCGTGTCACCGGTGCCCTGACGTTGCTCCTGCCGAAAGACCAGCAGGAACTTCTCGACCAGTTACAGGACGCCTATAAGAACCTGATCGAGCAGCTTGACGCCCGCGGCGAAAATGCGCTTGAGGCCAAGACGCTGCCGTTCCAGGCCCGCTCGGCGGAGAAGAACGAAATCGTCCCGTCAAAGGGCGATTCCGTCTTTGAGGAGCCGGCCTATCTGGAGCGCATGTCGATCAAATCGCCCGGCCGGGCGATGAAGCCGGAGGAGGTTGTCTCCAAGACGGCTGAGGCGATCGGCCTTGATGCGACAACACTGACAGGCACCTTTGGTCAGCGCCTTCGCCAAATTGAGAGTCACGGCCAGCAGGCCCACGTCAATCTGATCCGCTCCTCCGTTGCCGCCCATGAGGCGTGGGCGAAGGAGGACATCGCCACGGTCAAGAAGGGCGACGCCCGCGCCAAGCGCCAAGCGAAGCACGAGAGCCAGCGCAGCAAATTCAGCGCGATCATGCAGGTGCTCAAGCCCGGCGCCCGCGTCACTCTCGACATCGGCGATGATGCGACGCTGGAGGCGGTCGTCATCGCCGTCACCCGCAACAGCCGCACCGAGAACCCGCTGGCGCCCTCGACCTGGTATGCGACATTTGCCGTACCAACTTCGGCCAACCGCTTCGTGGTGCCTTTCTCGCAAATCTATCCGAACAGCACCGGGAAGCCCGACAGTGAGGGCATCGGCGTTGTGCCGTCCCGCACCCCGGCCGAGGCGGTGGAATCAGCCTTTGTCGAGGCCAATAAGGATGGCCGCGAGGATCGCACTATCATCACCGGCAACGTCCTCGCCGGCTATGACGCTGTGCGCGGCAAGGGCCAAATCATCAACTTCACGATGGAAGACGGCACACAGCGGCCCGGCATTTTGATGCCGCGCGGCTTCAAGATGGCTGATTTCCAGAAGATGAAGGTGGTGCGGTTTACCACCGGAGCGCAGGTGCGCGCCTTTGTCGAGCGCACCAGCGGGTCGCTCTCGTCGAGCGATGGCTATGTCGAGATCAGCCCAAGCCAGATCATCACCAATGCGGCGCGCGCCAAAGGCGGCCGATATTTCCTCGATCCGACGCTGCGCAACATCGTCGGCGAGTTCACCAAGAAAAAAGTCGGCATGTCGTCGCCGTCGCTGTCGCCGCGGCAGGTAGAGGCCGCCGCCCAGCGCCTCATCGAACTTGGCGCGAAGTTCGAGACCAACAAAGAGCAGGACATTGCCGCCGATGTCGTCAAGAACACCCCCGTTGGCCAGCGAACGATTGCGCAACGGCAGCCTGGCACCGTGCGGCCGAGATCAATCGGAGACCGCGGCACCACCGTAGCGCAGGAGGTCCGGCCGCCGCTTCTCGATGACATGCCGCCGGCGGCGCGGGCGCGCCTGCGCGCCGAAATCCGTGATGTTGTCCGCCAGATTTCCGGCAAGGATGTCGATATTGTCGATGAAATTGAAGATGATGGAAGTTTAGCGTCGGACTATGAACGGTGGGACGCGCGCCGAGTAGCAAATGGCGGGTCGCTCCGAACGGTTGGAAGGTACGTTTGGGACAATAAAATTGGCGCCGAATCAACGATCACCGTTGGTACGATGTACAATTCCGACGCCATCTTCACGGGTGCCCATGAAGCATTCCATGAGGTCTGGTTTAATCTTCTACGCGATGCCGAGCGTGATCTTGTAGCGGCGTCCATCCCGGCGCTGCGGCAATGGCTGGTGGCCAATGGGGTGCATTCGGAAGCGGATGCGCAGACAGCGCCGGATTATGAGGTCGTTGCCGACGCCTTTGCCCTGTGGCGCCGGATGCGCATGGGGGGGCAATCAACGCCTGGGCTGCATGCCGGCATTCGCCGGGCGTTTCAGCGCATGCTGGATTTCATGGCCCGCATGTACCGGCTCATGACCAGCAATCAGGACTATCGCGACATCTTCGAGAAGGCGAACCGCGGCGTGTATCAGCGCACCCGTGTCGCGACGCCGGGTTCCTACGCCTCGGTGCGGATGGCCGAGCCGGGATCGGCCATCCCTTCCAATGTCAAATCGGTTTCGCAGACCATCCACACCCAGCCGCCGCTCACCGGCAATTCGACCTTCGCGGCGACCGGAATGCCCAGCCAGCAGACCATGTTCGGCCGCGGCCTCGCCAATATCGCCCTGCGCACCAGCAAGAAAGACATCGATTGGTGGCGCGTGAAGACGCAGGACTCGATGCTTTATTGGCGCCGGATCGGCGAAATGGTCGAATCCGAGACCGGTCATCGCCTGCCCAGCAGCATGGATGTTTATGGCGCCGAGACCTTGTTTCCGGGTCGCGCCGGCACGCGACTGGAAGACCTGCGTTACAAGCACCTTGATCCGCTCCTCGATGACATGCGTGCCGCCGGCGTCAGCCTCGACGAGCTGGGCGGCTTCCTCTACGCCAAGCACGCGCCGGAGCGGAATCGCGAAATGGCAGCCATCAACAATGGCGAACCAGACCTCTCCGGCATGTCCGACAGAGAGGCGCAGGATTACCTCGACGGCCTGTCGCCAGAGCGCGCTGCAGTGCTCCAAGGCTTTGCCGATCGTATGTATGCGATCCGGGACTGGACGCTCGATATGCAGGTCCGATCCGGCCTCCTGTCCAGGCAGGAAGCCGACGAATGGAAGGCCAAATACCAAAACTATGTGCCGTTGCGCGGCTTCGAGGCCGAGCAGGATGATGGGGCATCGCTCGGTATCGGCCGGGGATTCGATGTCCGTGGGCGGGAATCGAGGGCAGCGCTTGGCCGCCGCAGCCGCGCTGACAACCCGGCCCTCTATCTGATCCTGCAGGCGCAGCGCGCCATCGTCCGGTCGGAGAAGAACAGGGTTAACCAGACCCTCCTTCGGCTGGTGCAGGGCGTTCCGTCGCCGGCCTGGCGCATCTACAAGGGCGAGTACAAGCGCGTTCTCAGCCGCGACCCCCTCACCGGCGATGGCCTCGTCATCCGCAGGTGGGTGCCGGCCGGCTTCACCGGCAACGATGAGAACCTGATCGGCGTGAAGGTGGGCGGCAAGCAGTCCTATATCGAAATCCGTGACCCGGACCTCCTGCGCGCCCTAAAATCGACCTCCAACATGGGGCCGCAGAGCGAGTTCATCGCCGCCATGCAGAAGGCGACGCGCTTCTACGCCAGCCTCCAGACGCGCTGGAACCCCGACTTCATCGCCCCGAACTGGTTCCGGGACATCCAGACGGCGCTGGTCAATGTGCTCGACACCGAGGGCAAGCCGCCGCCCAAAGGCACCCACGCCGCCATCGTCAAGGATGCCATCACCATCAAGGCGGTGCGCAAGGTGTTCAAGGCGCTGCGCAACCCCGGCGGCCCCGGCGAATACGAGACGTGGTTCGAGGAATACCGTTCGGCCGGCGGCATGACCTCCTATCTCGACCTCAACAGCATCGACCAAATCCGCCGCAAGCTGAACAGCGCCCTCAACGCCGGAAAGCTGCGCCGCGTCGGCGAGTATGCCATCGACCTGATCGACGACATGAACGGCGCCGTCGAGAACGGCGTTCGCTTGTCGGTCTATATCCACCTGCGCAAGAACGGCTTCACCAAGGACCGCGCCGCCCAGGTCGCCAAAGACCTCACCGTCAACTTCAACCGCAAGGGCGAATGGTCCGCTGGGATCAACGCCTTCTACATGTTCTTCAATGCGTCGATGCAGGGCAGCGCCAGAATGCTCAAGGCGTTGCGGAGCGTCCGGTCCGCGCGGCGCGCGGTCATCGCCATCACAGCGTTCGGCTTCCTCATGGATATGCTGAACTATCTTGTTGGCGGTGACGACGATGACAACAACAATAGGTGGGACTCTGTACCTGACTTTGTAAAGAATAGAAATATTGTCATCATGATGCCTTGGGGGAATTACGTATCAATCCCAATGGCATACGGATATAATTTCTTCTTCAACGCCGGGGCAAATGCGTCGGCTCTGATGCGGCACTCCATGAAGATGGGCCGCGGCAAAACGGTTGGTGAGGCACTGCCGGCGACGCTCCTCGCGGGCCTCGACGCCTTCAACCCGATGGGCCAGTCGCCGACGTTCAGCCAGTTCCTCGCGCCGACGTTCCTCGACCCGGTGGTGCAGCTTGGCGAGAACAAGAGCTTTTCCGGCTATCCGATCCACCCGGAGAAATACGACCGATACGACCCCAATTCGTCGCTCTATTTCGCCAACGCGCCGTGGTGGGCGAAGGATGTGGCGCGCATCCTCAACAGCGCCACCGGCGGCGACGAGCATTCGCCTGGCCTCATCGATATCAGCCCCGACGATATCCAGCACGTCGTGGAGTTCGCCGGCGGCGGCACCATGCGCACGGCGACACGGATGGTATCGGTCATGGGGAACCTGTGGACCGGCGACGAGATCGCGCCGGAAGATATCCCGGTGTTCCGCCGTTTCTATGGCTCGACCAACACCGGAACGGCGATGCGCTCGGCCTTCTATCAGGCATGGGATGAGGTCGCCGGAACACGCCACTACCTGCGCGAGGTTCAGAAGGACGGCAACAGCCGGCGCGCCGCGGAGGTCCAGCAGCAAGATGCCAGACTTCTGGCTATCTACGGCCAGATGAACGGCGCCTATAAGCAGGTGCGCAACTTCCGCCGCCAGCGCGACGCCATCCAAAATGACCGTTCGCTTTCCAATCGAGAGCGGCGCCAGCGGCTTGATGCCCTTCTGGTGCAGGAGAAAGACGTGCTTGCCCGGGCGCTCAAGATTTACGAAGACGCCATAAACCAGTAGGGTGACACTGACGTTCTAGCCGGGGGGCTATCTAATGGCGCAGCTTATCTCTGCCGAGCAGCAGGCCATCCTGAACGCTGCGCTTGCCTCAGGCCCGATGTCGCCGGAGGATGCCTACGCATTTCTCGCTGACCGCACCGCCAGCGGCAACGCATCCGATCGCGTCAATATGCTTGATCCGCAGTTCGCGGTGGCGCTGGCGATGGCTGTGCGCGACGCCGAGGCGCAGACGGGCGGCCGCGCCAACATCATCAGCACCAATCGGAGCAATGCCCAGCAGGCCGAGATTTGGGCGCGTAGCAAAGGCGGTACGCTGTTCGCTGCGGCACGCCCCGGCCTGTCGCGCCATGAGATCGGCCGTGCCGTCGATATCAGCCGGCAAGGGCAGTCTGGAGTCGTGCTCGACAAGCTGCACGAGAGAGGATTCCTGACGCCCTATGGGCTCCAGAACCTCGGCCGAGGCGATTATCCGCACATCCAAGCGCAGAATCGGACCGGCCCCATCACCCCGCAGGCGATGGGCAAGGACCAAGCGATGCAGGTCCAGCAAATCCTCAAGGATGCTGGACTCTACGCCGGAAAAATCGACGGAATCGTCGGCCCGCAAACGCTGGCGGCTCTCAATTCCTATGCTGGCACACTTCCTCCTGGCCTTATCCCGGGACAGGGGGGCACGGCCCTCGCCTTGCAGGATGAGGACGGGAGGACCCCGGCGCAGCAGCAGATCGACACGCTGTTGCAGCAGGAGGAGCTTTTTAATGCAATGGCGGTGCCGGCTCTCGCACGCCCTGGCGATGAGCTTGGCCCCCCCCCGATCATGACGCCGGATGGTCGCGTTTCACAGCTCCCCAGCTTATTTGGCCGTGGCGACTTCACCGAAGATGAAACGGCCGCTGCCTATGCGGCGGGGCGCACCCCCACCGCTGTCACGCCGCCGATCCGCACGGCCGACGATATCGTCGCCGACCTGAAAGCCGGCGCGCGTCCCTATGACCTGCCGCGGGCGAAGCCGAGTGAGGGAGACCGCTTCGCCACCATGCAGCGGGATGCCATCTCTCGCCCGGGCGTCCTAAGCGATGAGGCGCGCGGCGACACCGGCCGTGGTTCCATCGTTGGCCGTGGTCGTAGCAACGAAGACGGCCAAGTGCAGGCGGTCCAGTCGATGCTGAACCGCACCATGAATGCTGGTCTGGAAGTCGATGGGAAATTTGGCCGCCAGACCGAACAGGCGGTAAAGGCTTTCCAAGCGGCCAACGGGCTCAAGGCTGACGGAATCGTCGGCCCGGCGACGCGCGACGCGCTGGCGCAGAGTGTCGTTGACCTCGCCCGCACGCCAGTTCCGGTGGCGAAGCCCTCGGCGGCGCCGCAGATCATGCCGGCCGGCACGATGGCGTCACCACTGACGCCGGCTCCTGTTGGGCAGGTGGAGCGTAGCGCCATCCCGCCTACCGGAATGACTTCCGTGGGCGCCGGCCCGTATTCGCCGGCAATGCGCGACCCGGATAGCGCCATGACGACGAGCGACCTGATCGGTCGCCTCGGTGGGATACCTGGAGACCCCAGCCTCAGCTCCAGAAATATCAACCAATCCGCTGCCGCTTACACCCAGGTTGGGACGCCGGCCGGCCAGACTCCCTATGCTCCGACGCCGCCGATGCGCGACCCGGACGGCACGATGGAAGGCGGCCGGGCTGGCAATGTCGAGATGGCTCGCGCCGAGGCGCTGCGCGACTATGCGGCCGATCGCGTTATCGCGACCTACCAAGAGCAGGGCATGTGGCCCGGCTATGAGGCCAATGCCACCAATCCGGGCAGCGTGCCGGTTCCGGCAGTGCAGCCACCGCCGGGCATTGATCCGGTCGCCGCGGAAATGGTTTTCAACGAAGTCCAGAGCCGGGGTGTGGACCTCGGGTTCCAGCCGGCGAACCCGGCGGATGTGGCGCGCAGCCTCGATCCGGTCAATGGCATCAGCGGCCTCGACGCCGTGTCGGCGATCCCAACGCTCGGTTCGCCGACCGCCGTGGCGCCGCCCATTTCGGTCCCGGCCGCGCCGACCAGCCTGGCCAGTCCGGGCGGCATCCTCGGCGCGCTCACCGCGCAGCCGTCGTCGCCGGGTATCCCAACCCTCATTGATCGCGGCGGGGCGCAGCAGCCCACCAGCGACCGCGGCTTCGTTCCCACACCGGGAACCACGGACGCGGACATGAGCCGCAGCACGTTCGACATGCTCTTTGGCCCGACCCCGGAGCCTGGGGCGCCGCCCTATGTCCCTTCGCCGATCAGCTATAACGATCAGAAGGGTGACAGCGAGTTCAGCAAGGCAACGCCTTCGGCGGTGCCGAGCCGCGGCGATTTCGATTATGTCGTCGGCCCGTCGCCGGCGGTGCCGCCGATCGTCAGCAGCGGCAAGGGGCTCGATTCCAAAGGGGATGCCCAAGGCTCCTATCTGAGCATTGGCAGCGACCCGCTCGTCGGTCGCATCAACGATACCATGTCTGGCTCCGCCGCCGGCGCCAATGTCGGCAAGGCGTCGCCAGCCGGCCCGCAGACGGCGCAGCTCGCCGCGCCGAACCTGCCGGCGCTCCCCGGCCAGACGGCGACCAACGCGCAGCAGGGCGGTCGCTACGGCAGCTTCGATTACGATTACGCCAACATCATCAACCAGCCCATCGACGTGCTGGACATGATGGGCCTGCCGGCGAAGGGGGCGCCGACGA
>CAZWIO010000013.1:46392-52691 GCA_964634195.1 uncultured Methyloceanibacter sp.
CAGCCCATCGACGTGCTGGACATGATGGGCCTGCCGGCGAAGGGGGCGCCGACGACCACCGGCGCCACCACGGCGCCGCCGATCAGCTCGCAGCCCACAATCCCGGCCCGCAGTGCTGTCACCGACATGCTTGGCTGGTCCAAGCCGCCTGCCTCGACCGAAGACGAGGAGGAGACCACCCAAGGCGGCGGCCGCACGACTATCCCGGCGATCCAGTTTCCAAATTTAACCGATGCGTTGCGCGCTGGCGTCATGCAAATCCCCGGTCTTGGGGCAAAGATTCAGGCGGCGAACAACCTACGCGCCGCGGCGACCTTCGGCTCCAACGCTGCCCGCGTGGGGAGCGCTATCGGCCGTGGCGTTCAGCGAGTCGGCAATATGGTCGCGCCGTCGATCATCCCGGCGCCGGCGGCGCCGACCGTCCCCTCATGGACGCCATCCTACCTGTCCAACCCGGTCTACACACCGCCAGCGGCGCCCGGCCCGTCCGGTGGCCCGAACTATGGCTATGTTACCGGCGTCGATCCGGGAGGCGCGCCCGTCACCAGCTATGCCAACAGCAGCGGTGACGTTTACAGCTTCTACAGCAACCCCGGCTCGGCGCCGAACTATGCCGGCATGGACCCCGGCGACTTCGGCTTCTCCGGCCCGGCATCGCCTGGTGGCGGCAGCTTCGGCTCCTTCGTGTCCTCCATCTTCGGCGGGTGATCATGCGCGCGGCCATCTTCCTCGCCATCCTGATGGCTGCGACGCCGGCGCTGGCCGCCCAATGCGGCATAGCCAGCTTCTACGGTGCCAAGTTTCACGGCCGGAAGACCGCCAGCGGCGAGCGCTTCAACATGCACGCCATGACCTGCGCTCACCGGACGGCCCGCTTCGGGACGCGGATTGCTGTCACGGACAGCCGCACTGGCAGAGAAATCACCTGCCGGGTGAATGACCGTGGCCCTTTCGTCAAAGGACGCGTCATAGACCTTTCCAGGGCCGCCGCGGCAAAGCTTGGCATCCTGCAGCGCGGCGTCGCCCGCGTCTGCCTGTCATAGGAGGGACGGGGCATGGACCGCGAAATGACGCTGAGCGAGAAGGGCTTCAAGGAGATCGTCTCGCATGAGGCGATCGTGCCCATGCCATACAAGGACAGCAAGGGCATCTGGACCTTGGGTGTCGGACACACCAAGTCCGCCGGCGCACCAAACCCCGACGTGATGCCCAAGGGCGTGGCGATCCCGCTGGCCGATGTTATGGATATCTTCCGCCGCGACCTGCGCAAATATGTGGCCGGAGTGAACCGGGCCGTGCTGGTCGCCGTGCATCAGCACGAGTTCGATGCACTGGTGAGCTTTCACTTCAACACCGGCGCTATTTCCACCTGCTCCATCGTCAAGCGGCTGAATGCCGGCGATCGGCCGGGCGCCGCGGACGCTTTCGATATGTGGCACAAGCCGCCGGAGATCATTGGCCGCCGCGACAAGGAGAAGGCGCTGTTTGCCGCCGGCTCCTATTCCTTCGGGTCGGGAGCTACGGTCTACACGGCTAATTCGGCTGGCAAGATCGACTGGAAGTCCGGCAAGCGCGTCTCTTGGGACCTGTTGGGGCTGTAGGACCATGATCGGCCGCCTCATCGCCAATCCGTGGGTCATCGGGGGCCTTGGCGTCCTGCTGCTGGCCATCGTCGCTGGCGCCTATATCAAGGGGCGCCACGATGCGCGTGAACTGTGCGAGGGCCAGAAGGCCGCCATGCGACTGGAGGCCCAGCAGAAACTCACCGAGGAGCTGGCGCGCCAGGCGCGTGTCCAGAACCAGAATCTCGAGGCGGCCCAGCGCCGCGCCGACCAGGCGGCCGGGATGGTCGCCGATTTGCAAAAGCAGGTGGATGACTATGAGGCCGAGCTGGCGACACGCACCGATGCTGCTGCTTGCATTCTCTCTCCCCGCGACGCTGACAGCCTGCAATAGCTCGCAGGGGTTGGCGCCGACGCTGGCCGCGCCGCAGCTCGTGCCCATCCCGACCAACCTCTCCACGCGCTGCGCCGATCCCGGCGTGCGAGCCGGCAAGGATGCCCGGCTGGAGCTGGCGCGCAATCGCGCCTGGGGCAAATGCGAGCGCCGGCGCGCCGATGACGCGGTGAGCTTCTATAATGACCAGAGGTCGGGCCTGGCCGCCGCCGCGCGGCGCTGAGGGTTGTGATGGAGCCGAGCGTGTCGGAGCCGATCGTCAATACCCTGATCACGGCATGGGGCGTCCCGGGCGCCATCATCGTTGTGCTCGGCATCGTCATCTGGCGCCTATGGTCCCAGGTCAATGATGGGGTAAGGGAACGCCTTTCCGAGAACCGAGAGATCATCCAGGCGACGATCACCCTCAATTCTGCCGTATCCGACAACAAGGCTTTTCTGGAGAAGATCACCGCTGGCCTTGCGGTGATCGCCGAGTTCCGGGCCAATCTGGCCGAGTTGAAGGAGCTTTCCGTTCGCCAGGATGAGCGGATGGAGCGATTCGAGCGTTCCCTTGGTCGAAGTCCCCGGACCCCGAGAGGCGGTCGCGGTGCGGCCGGGTGAGCCAATGTGGTATCCCTTGAAGGTGGTATCGACCATGTGGCGCGACGCGGCAGCGAAACGGCGAAAGCTTCGGGAAGACCTTGCGCTTTCCGAGACGGTGAAGAAAATCGCCCTCAACGATTTGCGCAGGACCGTCAGGGAGCACACTGAGGCGGTGCGTTGCGCAAGCGATGATATCGACCGGGTGATGGCCGACACCCTTGAATTTGTTCGGGGGGGCCGAAATGCGAAAACGCCTGCTGAGTAATCCGCTGCTCGTCTTTGTGGCGGCGTGCCTGCTTCTCTACATTGCTTCATGGGTGATCTGGCCGCCTCGGGTCTCCTATGATCTGGTGATCATGCCCATGACGGTAGCCATGACCGTCTCGCTGATTGGCGTGTGGGGGGCGGCGGGAGTGCGGGCCTTGCGCCACGGTGCCTTCAACGGCGTCAATTCCCTCGCCTTCGGAATCTGCCTCGCTGCCGTGGCGCTGGCTGGTAGGGCCGTCTACGGCATGTTCTACCGCTATAACTTCTGGCCGCCGTCCGGCGTCAACAGCCGCATCATCGGCCTCATGTCGATCGCCCTCATTGTCGGCTTAGCGCTGATCACCACCAGCCCGATTCGCGACGAGGAGCGGTTGCGGCTGGGATCATGGTGGCCGCTCTATGTCGCCGGCGCCATCGGCCTTCTGATCGCCGGGATCGTCATTGGCATCAATCTTGGTCCGACCGATGGTGCGTAAAGCGCTGACGGCCGCGGTGGGCGCCGCGGCCGTCGTCATCATCGCCCTGCTCATGATGTGGGTGGCCTTCGAGCCGTGGCCCGTTGGTCTCCAGGTTGTCGCCGGCTAGATGAAGTTCACCGGCGGCAGAGCTGTAAAAATGCGGATGAGGCAGCAGCCCCCCACACCAGCCGCGCCAGCATGGTTTGCGCCACCGCCGCCACCGCCCGCACCGTAATTTGTGCCACCCACCACCGGCGTTGCGCCGTCAGCGGTGCCGCCAGTGCCGCCGCTGCCGTTCACCGAAGACCCCCCGCCGCCACCTGCTCCATTACCGGAGCCGGCCGAATTAGAGAACCGGCTTGGCGTCGCGCCGCCCAGGCCAGCTGCGCCGCCTGTGTCACCGCCGCCCCCACCACCACCGCCGGCCTGCGTGCGAATCGTGCTGGTGCCATTGCCGCCGTTGCCGCCACTGGCCGCCCCGCCACTGCCACCGCCCCAGCCGCCGCCCGAACCACCAGCACCACCATTGCCAGACCCGCCTGGCGAGCCTCCATTGCCGCCGAAGCCATAGACATTATCAGGGGTGAGAAGGCCGGCTCCAGTGATCGACGTGGTGCCGCCCTGGCCGCCCGGTGCGCCGATTCCCCCAGCTGTCCCCCCGGCGCCGATCGTCACCGTGATGGAGCCGCCAGGCGTGACCTGCAGCTCATAGTCTCCGCATTCGCCGCCGCCGCCCCCACCACCACCGCCGGCCGTGTTGGCCGATGCCTGCCCGCCGCCACCACCGCCGCCGCCGCCTTGCTTGGAAACTATGTGCAGAACCGAGACATCGGCCGGAACCGTGAAGCTGATCGTGGCGGTAAAGAAGCGGGAATACCAGCGCTTCGGTGGATCGTAGATTCCCATCGTTCTATGCCTCCGAAACGTTGGCGGTGCCGGTCGCGCCGCCGCTGGGCCAAATACCTGTGATCTCTCCGGTGTAGATCGGGGCATCCATCGTCCACGTCGAGCCGGGAGCGACGGCAATGTTGTAGCCGCCGGAATTTGTGGTGGCGGCGGCGCCGTCGCCGGTCATCCGCAGATAGAGGATGCCGTTGGCGTTGTTGGTGATGATGCAGCCCTTGCGATCGGCATTCGCCGCGGCGATCGTCTGAGACGACGTGTTGGCGTTCTTGGACGCCACGCTCCAAGCATCGACCGAAGGGGCAGTAATCGGCAGCGCGCCAGGGATGGGCTCGCCGGTGGCGGGATCGACGAGGGCAACGGGGATCGCCGTGGTGCGGCGAACGGGAGGCTCAATAGCCATAGCGGTTCCCTGCGGATAGAGAGGGTCAGGCCGGGCCGCAAGATATCATCCCCGGCGCCGGTAGAGAACCCGCACACCGCCGGCCGACGCCGTTGCGTCACGCTCGACGTAGCCCAGCTTCACTGCCTCGCCGAGGGCGGCCTTCCATTCGTTGATGCTGATGCCGGCAACCTCATCGTGTTCGCGTGGATCGCCATCCCCCGAGCGCTCACGGCGACGGCGTTCCTGCGCCTCCTGGCGGGCCATTTCGGCGAAGCCGCGCTCCGTCGTCCATGAAGTCAACCAGTCGCGCAGAATGGGGATGAGGTTGCGGTAGGGGGAATCGGCCAAGGTCATTCAGCATGCTCCATCGGCTGCAACAGCTTGGCATCGTAGCTCATTGGGCCTGTCGGCTCCATGTCCTGCACGCGAGAGAGGGCGTCGATGAAGTCGTCCCGCGGCGAGAAAGGGAAAAATTGGAACTCCTCGAAGAAGACCTTGAGTACGTCATAGGGTGCCCGGTCCTCGTCGGTGCGGCGGATCGGCTCCATAAGGCGCCACGGCTCGCCGCGGGCCAGCGCTGCCCGTTCCTCGCGCGTCAGATGAACGTAAGGGTTGTCGGCGCTCGGCTCCGGCGCCTTGATGCTGATGATGCGCGACTGCTGCTCATGCCACTCCCATGTGCAGAGCCCACCCATCCCTGTGTCGTAGAGACGTGCTGGAATCCAGAACTTGGAATTTCGGAAGTATGGCTCCAAGCGCTCTACCCGGTCCTTCTTCGATTGCGTCTGCGCATCGCGCGACCAGTTCAACTCGATGAAGGCCGGCATATCCGTCTTCTCGGCGAGGTTCCTTTCCTCAAAATATTCGATGTCGGTCAGAAGACCATATTGCTCATAGCCGATGTTGCAGGTGACGACGCCAATGGCCTTGGACCATTTCCGCCAGAGCTGCTTGAGCGCTTCCCAGCGCTCCGAAAGCTTCATGCGGTGGCAATATCCGTCCAGCAGATAGCGATTGTCATTGGCGTCGATGCCTATCACCGCGATGGCGGTCCGGTCCGATGTGGCCGAGCGGCCCTTCGACGGATCAACCATGATGTAGACGTTCATTCGGGCCGGCCGCACATAGTAGGGGCGCAGCCAGCGGCCGTCGAAGCTGTTGGCCTCGCCGGCAAGGGGGTTCTGGAGCATCTGCGCCGCGATGGTGCCGCGCTGCTCCCGTTTGCGCTTCTCCCAATCTTCGGGCGACAGGAAGACCGGCTTGCCGTTCAGCTTTCCATTGTCGGTCGCCGGATAGATGCGCACCTTGACGATGCCGCGCTCCATCATGATCCCATAGGAATCACCGAAGTGATAGCGCGTTCCGACGATTTGGGACCGCCGCTCGCCGCCGCCCAGGTTGGTGGACAGCTCGAACCGCTGCATCGACTTCTTGATCATGTCCGGCGACGTGTATTTCTCGTTGATCACGTCGTCATAGACACGCAGCCGGAAGTGCCGGCCGGTCGGCATGGCGTCGATCAGGCCGTGGCCCTCGACCGTCGCCTCCTTCGGGTTGCCCTTCCGCTTGACGACGAGGCCGCCATCGACCGACCACGACGGCGCCTCGCGCCGCGGGTTTGACCAGAAGACATCCTCAAAGATCGCCGTCAGGAGCTCATTACCCTCCAACTCCTCTTTGACCTGCGAGACGAATGGCCGCGACACTTCCTTGGTGACGGAGAAAATACCAATAGTTATTTCAGG
>CAZWIO010000014.1:0-44240 GCA_964634195.1 uncultured Methyloceanibacter sp.
GCCGCCACCATGAAGATGATCAGCAGCACCAGCATCACGTCGATGAACGGCGTGACATTGATTTCGTGAGTCTCGACGAGATCCTCGCCTTCTTTGCTCAGCCGCCCAGCCATCTTCTACTCCGCTGCTCTTGCTATTGGACGCTTTCGTCCCGCCGTGCCCGTATCGAGTTCGCGCGACAATTGGCGCATCACCTCGGCGGCAGCGTCGCCGACGAGGGCGCGATAGCCGCCGATGGAGCGGGCGAAATGATTGTAGATGATCACGGCGGGGATGGCCGCGACGAGGCCGAGCGCGGTGGCGAGCAGCGCTTCGGCGATGCCTGGCGCGACCACGGCAAGATTGGTGGTCTGCGTCTTCGAGATGCCGATGAAGCTGTTCATGATGCCCCACACCGTTCCGAACAGGCCGACGAAGGGCGCGGTCGCGCCGATCGTGGCGAGCAGGCCGGTGCCGACATTGATCTGACGCGCCGCGGCGATCTGGATGCCTTCGAGCCTTGAGGCGACGCGTTCCTTCAGCGCGGCCTTGTCGACAAGGCCGTCTGACGCGCGAAGCTCTATGAGCGCCGCATCGACCAGCGCGGGCACCACGCCGCGCCTCTTGCCGAGACGCCGCGCCGCGTCCGCGAGCGAAGGCTCCGCCTCGAGCGCGGCAAGCGCGCGCCGCGTCCTGAGCTTTGCCGTCCAAAGCTCGATGGTCTTCGCAAGCCACACCGTCCAGGTGACGATCGAGGCGATCACGAGGCCGACAATGACGGCCTGGACCACGATGTCCGCCGCCATGAACATGCCCCAGGGCGACAGGTCGTGCGGCAGGGTACCGATGGCGCCGCCGTCGGGGCCGACGTCGAGACCGCCAGGCAGCTCGGTCGCCTCGGACGCATCCTCGGCCGGCGCCTGTGCTTCGGTTGCCGAAGTGCCCCCGGCAGCATCGGCTGCGCCCTCTGAAGCGGGCTGTCCGGTTGCTGGGGTCGCGGCAGGCTGGCCGGTCGTTGCATCGAGGGGAGTTACGGGCGCTTGGATGCTCTGATCGGGCGGCTGTGGCGTATCGGAAGAGCGCGGGACCGATGTCTCGCCCGCGGCGGGCGTTTCGCCCACGCTTGGCAGCGTTTGCGGGGTCTCCTGCGCCCTCGGCCCGACCATCAGCGGACTAGCGGCGACGCTTGCCGCCAGGAAAAGCGTCAAGAATAGCTGAGATCGCAATGCGCGCACTTCGTCCTCCCGACCTCAGCCGGCCCAAATTTTCGCTATGGCTTTGGTCCGGACAATAAAAACATGACTTTTTTTGTCAAGTTTGGCTTGGCGACCCGGTTGTGTGGTATGATTGGGTGTGGCCACGATTGGCGAGCGTCCGGGCGGTAGTGGGCGTGGCGTCGGGGAACACGACGCCGAGCCCCTTCACCGTCGCGCGCGCCTTGCCTGTTCGCATGTCGCTCCCCGAAAAATCGCCTGGCCCATCCTGCTGATCGGTCTGCTGGTCGGCGCCCCCGAGGCGGGACACGCGCGCGACATAGGTGCTTTGGGCGGATCCGGCGGCGGCGCATTCCGGATCGCTTGCGAGCCTGGAGATCCCGTCGTTGGCTTCGACATCTGGGCGACCCACGTGGTGCAGATGATCGCCCCGATCTGCGGCAGCACGCGGCGCGGCGGCACCTACGGCATGCCCACCGCGGGCCAAAGGATCGGACAGCGCCAGCACGTCGTATGTCCGCCCGGCGGTGTCCTGACGATCCTGCATGTGTTCGCAGACAGAACGCCGCTCGTCAGCGGCGTCGGCTTCACCTGCTGGACCGCGCGAAACGCCACCAACAGCAATCACCCGCCGCGCTCGGTCGGCCACGCCACCCGGAACAAGCGTTTCATCTGCCCGCCGGGAGAGATGGCTACCGGCATCTACGGACGTGCCGGTACGGCGATCGACAAGCTCGGGCTGACCTGCGGTCCGATAGCGGCCGCCGCGCCGTCCGCCGCGCCTCCTCCCGCCGCGGCCTCGGTACCGCCGGAATGGGCCGACATGCTCGCCGCGCACAACGAGAGGCGCCGGCTGCATTGCGTGCCGCCGCTCACCTGGTCGCCGCAGCTTGCCGCGCAGGCCCAGCAATGGGCCAATCAATGCACCAACACGCACAACCCCGGCCCAGGGCAGGGCGAGAATCTCGCGTTCTTTTGGCCGCCCGGGCAGAGCGACCGCTTCGCCTTCCAAAATTCATGGTACTGCGAGGTCGCGCACTACAATTTCGATCGCCCGGCGCTCGTGGGCGGCTTCAAGAACGCCTGCGACCCGCCGGTGAACGGCCATTTCACGCAAGTGGTCTGGAGGGCATCGCAGCAGCTCGGCTGCGCCAAGGCCACGTGCAATATCGGCGGCGCACAGGGCACCTATTGGGTCTGCCGCTATTCGCCTGGCGGCAATGATCCCAACGCGCTTGCCCAGAACGTGTTGCGGCCGACCTGCGATCCCGCCGCGCGGCGCTACCGCGGGCGCTAGCCGTCGCGTGGCCGGTGGTATCAGCTCCATCGTGACGTTCTGGTAACCCCTCGGCTCTAGGTTTCCGCCTGGGGCGCTGACGAGGGGAATTTTGCGTTGAAGACACTCTCATCACTCGCCATGGCCACATGCGCCAGCATCGCCTTGGTCGCGTGCTCTGAGCAGCCAGCCACGACCGGCTCGCTCGGCTATGAAAGTCCGGCACCGGTCACACGCGCGCCGCTCGCGCCGCTTGGGGACTACGCTGCTGCGCCGCCTCCATCGGCACCGGGTGCGGCGGCAGGTGGAACGGCGCCCGGATGGCAGGCATCTCCGCGCTGGTCGGCTATCAAGGGTAAGGGATGTATCGAGGTTGAACCTGGTGCGGGTGGAGAAGCCGGCATGAGGATCGAGCGCTGCGGGGAGGGGGCTGAGACGGCTCCGGAAGGCCAGAATGCTCCGCAAGGCCAGGCCGAGATGGCGCCGCAAGACGACGCCTACGACCTGCCGCCCGAATAGCGCCTGTGCGTGCCGCGACCTACTTGGGCTCGCGCTCGAGCATTACGGCGTTGGCGAACAGCGTCTCGCCCCATTCATAGAGCGGCCGGCCGAAATCCGACTCTGTGTGGATCGCTTTGCCTTTGCGATCGGTCCATTTCCGGCCGTAGGTCTCGTATGGGAAGTGCTTGATGTAGTAGTCGCAGGTCTCTTCCCAGTGCTCGACCGAGAGCGACTTGCCGTAATGCTGGCAATGGAGATCGGTTGCGACGCGCCCGAAGCCGCCGGGCTCGCGGCCGTGATGCGCGGCGAAATGGATCGAGGGCGCGTTGCGCCACAGCATGAGAATGTTGCGCTCCTCGGGCCCGTAGTAGCGGCGGAAGTCGAGCAGGTTGCAGCCCGGCACGAACGGCGCGTGATCGTCCGGCGTCATATAGGCGTCGAACAGCCTGACCCGCACGGCGTCCGTTTCGGCATCGCGAAAATCTGTGACGAAGTCGCGCAAGTTCTCGGTGACGCGCTCATCGGGATCGAAGCAGAAGGTCCAGTCGAACTGCATCTGCTCCCGGGCAAGCTCGAGCAGCAGGCCGCGATGGCGCCCTTCGGCAAGCTTGCGGGCATCGATGTCCTGCTCCCATTCGCCGTTGGCGATCACGAAAGCAACGGAAGGGTGCGCGCGCAGGATCTCGACCGTCTCGTCGGTGCTCGCATCGTCGTACGCCACGATCGCGTCGACCTGGCCCGCGAGATGATCGAGCGTGTCGGGCAGGATCAGCGCCTCGTTGCGGAGCCGCGTGATTCCGACGATTGCGTGCTTGCGCCCGAGCAGGCCCTCGTTGCCGGGGACGATGCGCTCGCTCCCGCGGAGCTGCCAGCGATTCGAAGAGCCTGATGTCACGCCAGAATCTGCCTGCTTGTTAAGCAAAGTCGCGCTGTTCCGCCCACATTGGCATAGACGCTGTCTCAGGGCAGCAACGCGAACGCCCTCAAATGGACGTGATTGAGCAAGAAACCAACCGGAATCCGCAATTTTGCCGCGCTTGCCGGGTGCCTTGGCGAGATGCTGCCTCTTCGCGGGTTGATGCGTTTAGGGTAGCGTGATCTTGGACTGGGCCTTGCAACGCGCTGGCGCGCACCACAGATTGGCGGCAGCGTCAGCCCTCGAACCTTGCGGCCGTGATGCAGAAGCAGATCCGAAAAGAAGGCGCCCGCCGTGAGCGGCGCGAGGCACAAGTCATCGAGGCCGATGCGCCGGCCCCGGCGGAGGGGTCCGACGCGCTGAAGGCCGAGGCGCCAAAAGTGCCAGCGCGGACCACGCCGGAAACGGCGCCCGTGCCGGCATCGCCGCGCCCGTCCTGGGGTCGCCGCTTGGCGAACCTCCTGGTGCTGCTGTTGCTGATCGCCGCCGGCGCGCTGCTCTATCGCTATTGGGGTTTCTGGCAGGGTGCGCCGGTCGCCGCGGCGCCGCCGCCTCCTCCCGCGGTCACCGTCGCCAAGCCGCTCGTCGAGGAGCTCCGCGAATGGAGCGACTTCACCGGCCAGTTCGAGGCCCGCGAGTCGGTCGAGATCCGCGCGCGCGTTAGCGGCTATCTGGAATCGATCAACTTCACCGATGGCCAGCTCGTGCAGAAGGGCGACCTTCTCTTCGTCATCGAGCCGCGGCCCTACGAGATCGAGCTCGACAACGCCAAGACGCGCGTCGCCCAGGCCGAGGCGCAGGTCCAGCTCTCCGAGGTGCAGCTTGCCCGCACGGCGCAGCTCCTCAAGAACAAATACGCGACGCAGGAGACCTATGACGAGCGGGTCGCCGAACTGAACATCAACAAGGCCTCGCTCGATGCGGCGAAGGCCGCCGTCAACCAGGCGCAGCTCAATCTCGACTATACGCGCGTACTCGCGCCGGTCGCGGGCCGCATGGGCCGGCACGAGGTGAGCATCGGCAATCTCGTCATGGGCGGCACCAGCGGCAATACCACGCTGCTCACCACCATCGTCTCGCTCGATCCGATCTGGCTGACCTTCAATGTCAGCGAGGGCGACGGCATGACCTATAAGCGCCTCGTGCAGCGCGGCGAGCTCAAGTCGCCCCGCGACAACGCGATCGAGGTGCAAGGCCAGCTCATGGACGAGAAAGAGTGGACGCTGAAGGGCAAGATCGACTTCGTCGACAACCAATACGCCCGCACTTCCGGCACGATCCGCGTGCGCGCAGCCTTCAATAATCCGGACCTGTTCATCACGCCTGGCCAGTTCGGGCGCGTCCGCGTGCCGATGTCGCAGCTCCAGCCGACGCTGCTTGTGCCTGACGCGGCGGTCGTCACGGATCAGTCGGTCAAGCTGCTGTTCACGGTGGCGCCCGACGGCACCGTGGTGCCGAAGCCGGTCGAGCTCGGCGCCGTTACCGACGACAATCTCCGTATTATCCGCGAAGGCGTCACCGCCGACGACCAAATCATCATCAGCGGCCTTCTGCGCGCGCGTCCCGGTCAGAAGGTGACGCCCGAGCAGGGCACAGTTCGCCCGCAGGCCGCGCCGGCCGCGCCCGCCGTCCAGCCGGCGTCGTCGGAATAAAGCCGATGAATCTTTCGCACTTCTTCATCGACCGGCCGATCTTCGCGGCCGTCATCTCGATCCTGATCACGCTGATCGGGGGCGTGGCCTATTTCGCGCTGCCCGTGGCGCAATATCCCGACATCGCGCCGCCCTCGATCTCGGTCAATGCGCAATATCCCGGCGCCTCGGCCGACATCGTGGCCAAGACCGTCGCCACGCCGATCGAGCAGGAGGTCAACGGCGTGGACAACATGCTCTACATGACCTCGCAATCGACCAGCGACGGCGCCATGGCGCTGACCGTCACCTTCGCGCTCGGCACCGACCTCGATATCGCGCAGGTCCTGGTGCAGAACCGCGTCGCCATCGCCCAGCCGCGCCTGCCGGAGGAGGTGCGCGCCATCGGCGTGACGGTCAACAAGCAGTCGCCCGACCTCATGATGGTGATCCATCTGAGCTCGCCCGACGCCTCGCGCGACCTGCTCTATATTTCCAACTATGCGACCCTGCATGTCAGGGACGTGCTGTCCCGGATCGACGGTGTCGGCAATGTCACGATCTTCGGGGCGCGCGACTACTCGATGCGCGTTTGGCTCGACCCCGAGAAGCTTGCCGCGCGCAACCTGACCGCCGGTGACGTGGTGAACGCCTTGCGCGGCCAGAACGTGCAGGTGGCAGCCGGTGTCATCAATCAGCCGCCGGTGCCCCAGCCGGGCGCCTTCCAGCTCAACGTCGAGACGCAAGGCCGGCTGGTCGATCCGCAGGCCTTCGCCAATATCATCGTGAAGTCCGAAGGCGACGGCCGCGTGGTGCGCATCAGCGACATCGGCCGCGTCGAGCTCGGCGCCGCCGACTATAACCGCAGCGGCTATCTAGACGACCGCGTGGCGATACCGATGGGCATCTTCCAGCGTCCGGGCTCCAACGCGTTGCAGACCGCCGACCAGGTCATCGCCGCCATGGAAGAGCTGTCCAAGTCCTTCCCCGCGGGCGTCCGCTACGACATCGTCTACAACCCGACCGTCTTCATCTCGCAGTCGGTCGATGCGGTGCTCGAGACGATCATCGAGGCGGTGATCCTCGTCGTGATCGTGATCATCCTGTTTCTCCAGACCTGGCGCGCGTCGATCGTGCCGATCATCGCCATCCCCGTCTCGCTGATCGGCACCTTCGCCATGCTGGCGGCGCTCGGTTACTCGCTCAACAACCTGTCGCTGTTCGGGTTGGTGCTCGCCATCGGCATCGTGGTGGACGACGCGATCGTCGTGGTGGAGAACGTCGAACGCAACATCCGCGAGGGCCTCTCCCCACGCGAGGCCGCCTACAAGACCATGGACGAGGTTGGCGGCGCGCTGATCGCCATCGCACTCGTGCTGACGGCGGTGTTCATTCCCTCGGTGTTCCTGTCCGGCATTCTCGGCCAGTTCTTCCGTCAGTTCGCCGTGACCATCGCCACCGCCACCGCCATCTCGCTGGTCGTCTCGCTGACCTTGAGCCCGGCGCTCTGCGCGCTGCTGTTCAAGCCGCATGACGCGCACGCGCAGCCGACGAACATCTTCTCGCGCATGATCAATGCGTTCTTCCGCGGCTTCAATCGCGGCTTCGACTGGGTGTCGTCGCGCTATGGCGCACTGACCGCGCGGCTCGTGCGCATCTCGGGCATCGTGCTCTTGGTCTATGCCGGCCTGATCGCGCTCACCGTGGTCCAGTTCCGTGCCGCGCCGACGGGCTTCATCCCGCAGCAGGATCTCGGCTATCTGATCAACATCGTGCAACTCCCGCCCGGCGCCTCGCTTGCCCGCACCGACGAGGTCACCAAGCATGTCACCCGCATCGTGCTCGATCAGCCCGGCGTCGCCCATGCGGTGCCGATCATCGGGCTTGACGGCGCCACCTTCACCTCGGCGCCGAACGCTGCCGTCGTGTTCGCGCCGCTGCTCGACTTCAAGGAACGCGCCGAGCAGGGGCTGAGCGCCAACATGATCCTCGCCGAGCTGAACAAGAAATTCGCCGCCATCCAGGATGCGTTCGTGATCGGCGTGTCGCCGCCGCCGGTGCGCGGCATCGGCACCACGGGCGGTTTCAAGATGGAGGTACAGGACGTGCGCGGCGGCGATCTCGCCCAGCTCGAAGGCGTGGCGCAAACCGTGGTGCAGAAGGCCAACCAGACGCCGGGCTTGGTCGGCGTGTTCACCACTTTCGAGACGCGCACGCCAAAGATCTATGCCGATATCGACCGGGTGCGCGCGGAGATGCTGGGCGTCAATGTCGACGACGTGTTCCAGACGCTCGAGGTCTATCTCGGCTCGCAATATGTCAACGACTTCAATTTCCTTGGCCGGACCTACCGGGTCACCGCGCAGGCCGATGGCAATTTCCGCCAGGACCTGCACGCGATCTCGCAGCTCAAGACCCGCAATGCCAGTGGCGAGATGGTGCCGCTCGGCTCGGTCGCCTCGTTCCGCGACATCACCGGGCCCTATCGCGTCGAGCATTTCAACCTGTTCCCGTCCGCCGCGGTGCAGGGTGGCACGCTGCCCGGTTTTTCGAGCGGCTACGGCATCGAAACAATGGAGAGCATCGCGCGCGAGCTTCTTCCCGAGGGCTATTCGTTCGCCTGGACCGAGCTCGCCTATCAGGAGAAGGCCGCGGGCGACACGGCGATCTACGTGTTCATCGCCTCGGTCGTGTTCGTCTTCCTGCTGCTCGCCGCGCAATATGAGAGCTGGGCGCTGCCGCTCGCGGTGATCCTGATCGTGCCGATGTGTCTGCTCGCCGCGGTGAGCGGGCTGCTCTTGCGCGGCATGGACGTGAACATCCTGGCGCAGATCGGCTTCGTCGTGCTGATCGGCTTGGCGGCCAAGAACGCGATCCTGATCGTCGAGTTCGCGCGACAGAACGAGGAGCGCGGCGAGGACCGGTTCCAGGCGGCGACCGAAGCCGCGCGCGTGCGGCTCCGGCCGATTCTGATGACGTCCTTCGCCTTCATCCTCGGCGTGCTGCCGCTCGTGATCGCGACCGGCGCGGGCGCCGAGATGCGCCAGTCGCTCGGCACCGCCGTGTTCTACGGCATGATCGGGGTGACGGCGTTCGGCCTGATCTTCACCCCGGTATTCTACGTGGTGGTGCGCAAATTCGCGCGGAAGCCGCGCGAGCACCAAGAACCGCCGCGCTACGCCCCGGCTGAATAGGCTGAGCAGCGCCGCATGCACCCCGCTCCCCCCTTGAGGGGGAGCACGCGCGCCCCTTTCGGCGCGCGGAGGGGAGTGAGCCATTCAGCGGTCTTTGCGTTTGAACCCCCTCCCTAACCCTCCCCCTCAAGGGGGGGAGGGGATGCGCTTTGCCGGGGTCGAGGGCAGACCTCACCCGAAGATCTGCGCGGCGCCGAGGCCGTTGAAGATCGACTGCACCGCGAGCGCGGCAAGCAGCACGCCGAACACGCGCACCACTACCTTGCGCGCGGTGATGCCGATGAACTGATTCACTTCCTGCGCGACGAGCAACAGCGCGAGCGTGATGGCCATCACCGCGAGCATGGCGCCGACCACAGCGGCAAGCAGCGCCGGGTCACCCTTGGTGTTTGCCGCGAGCACGATGGCGCTCGTCATCGCGCCCGGCCCCGCCAGCAAGGGCGTCGCCAGCGGGAAGACCGCGATCTCGGCATGGCGTTCGGCCTTGTCCTCGGCCTCCTCGCTCTCCTTGACGGTAAGCGCCGCCGGGGCCGGCCGCTTCGACAAGGTCATGTCCAGCGCGATGATGAACAGGATGATGCCGCCTGCCGTCTGCAGCGCCGCGAGCGACACGCCGAGCTGCCGCAGCACCGGCTCGCCGACCAGCACGAACGCCAAGATGATCAGTGTGGCGATCAGCACCGCCTTCATCGAGATGGCGCGGCGCTCGGCGCGCGTCATGTTCGGCGTGAGCGCGGCAAGCAGCACCGCGGTATCGATCGGGCCGATGACCGCGAAGAAGGTGGTGAAGGCCGTGAGCGCGGTTTCGAGCATGCCCGTTCCTACACCACAGTCTCTCAACCGTCATGCCCGGCCGAAGTGCCGGGCATCCACGATTTTGGTGCAGTCGCTAGAAAGAAATCGTGGATGGCCGGGACAAGCCCGGCCATGACGAGCCGTTGCTCGGCAGGTCAACAACTAGGGCGCCTAACATTTTTCTGGACAGGGCGATTGCGCGGCGCGAACAAGCCTGAGACCTTTTCATTCGAGGAGACGCGTCATGGCTGAACTCGCCGAGCGCCACGAGGTCCGCGTCCGCGGCAAGGACAATGTGGTCATCTTCAGCGCCGATTCGGAGGACGGCAAGCTCGTCATCCGCCAGGAGCGCGAAGGGCCGGGCGGCAAGGGACCGAAGCAGAGCTGCGCCATCACGCTCTCCGATCCCGAGGAGCTGCGCGCCTTCTTCAAAGGCCTGCGCCGGATCATGGCCTCGCTCGGCACGGTCGAGCCCGAGCCGCCGCGCGCGGCCGCGCGCCAGCTTCCGCCCAGGGAGGCGTCGGCGCAGCTCCCGCTCAGGACGGCGCCGCCTTCAGCCGCCCCCGCCGCACCGGGGTCGAGACCCTCCGAGGAAGAGCGCGAGGCTCTGGTCGCCAAGGCGCGGACGCGAAACCCACAGGCCTTTGCCCCCTGGACAAAGGACGAGGAGCAGGAGATCGCCCGCCGCTACCAGGCCGGCGACAGTCTGGAGGCCATCGCCCGCACCCAGAAGCGCTCGGTTCGCGCCATAGAGCTTCGCCTTCAGCGGATGGGCCTGATGCCTAAGGACGCGCAAGACTGAACAAAAAACAGGCGGCCAAGAGCGTTGCCTAATCGAGCGGCATAGGCCTATGATGCCCAAAACATAAGGATACCGGGAGCGCGCGCCTGAGTTAGGCAAGCAGGAGCTAGACAATGGTCAGGACGGGCGCGATTGCCGCAAAGTGCAGAGAGGATAGACGTCGAGGTTGAGGCCGAGGCCCCGCCTGCGCTGCCTCCCAGGTTCTTCGACGAGATGCGCGAGCCGGACGGCACGGTGCGCCCGGCCTATGCCGCGCTCGCGGGCCTCCTCGACAATCTCTCGATCGACTCGCTCGTCACCAAGCAGAATGCGGCCGAAGAGTTGTTCCGCCGCCTCGGCATCACCTTCGCCGTCTATTCGGAGGGCGCCTCCACCGAGCGGCTGATCCCCTTCGACCTGATGCCCCGCATCATCGACCGGCCCGAATGGGACCTGATCGAGCGCGGCTGCATCCAGCGGGTCAAGGCGATCAACGTCTTCCTCTACGACATCTATCACGACCAGGAGATCATCAAGGCGGGGCTTATCCCTGAGGAGTTGGTGCTGCTCAACCCCGCCTTCCGTCCCGAGATGATGAATGTCGAGCCGCCGCGCAACGTCTATGCGCATGTCGCCGGCATCGACCTGATCCGCACCGGCGAGCGAGACTTCTTCGTGCTCGAGGACAATGTGCGGACGCCCTCCGGCGTGTCCTACGTGCTCGAGAACCGCGAGATCATGATGCGGCTGTTCCCGGATGCGTTCGACGGGCAGAGCATCTCGCCGGTCGGCAACTATCCGGAGCGGCTGCTCGAGAACCTCCGCGCGGTGGCGCCGGGCGCGGCGGACGACCCGGTGGTCGTTCTGCTCACGCCCGGCCGCTACAACAGCGCCTATTTCGAGCATGTGTTCCTCGCCGAGCAGATGGGCATCGAGCTGGTCGAGGGCGGCGATCTGTTCGTGCGCGACGGCTATGTCTGGATGCGCACCACCGAAGGCCCGGTGAAGGTCGACGTCATCTATCGGCGCATCGACGACGCCTATATGGACCCGCTCGCCTTCCAGCGAGACTCGGTGCTTGCCGTGCCGGGGCTGCTGTCGGTGGTGCGCTCGGGGAGGGTGGCGCTCGCGAATGCGCTCGGCACCGGCGTCGCCGACGACAAGGCGATGTATACCTACGTCCCGCGCATGATCGAGTTCTATCTCGGCGAGCATGCGATCCTGAACAATGTGCACACTTACATGCTGCGCGACCCGAAGCAGCGCCAGCATGTGTTCGAGAACCTGCACAATCTCGTCGTCAAGGAGGTGCAGGGCTCGGGCGGTTACGGCATGCTGATCGGTCCGGCCTCCACCGCCGCGGAGCGCGAGGCATACAAAGCGCTCGTCATGCAGAATCCCGACAATTACATCGCCCAGCCGACGCTTGCGCTCTCCACCGCGCCGACGCTGATCGACGGCGAGATCGTGCCGCGCCATGTCGACCTCAGGCCGTTCGTGCTGTCGGGCAAGGACACGAGCGTGATCCCCGGCGGGCTCACGCGCGTCGCGCTGCGCAAAGGCTCGCTGGTGGTGAATTCGAGCCAAGGCGGCGGCACCAAGGACACCTGGGTTCTGGAGCGACGGCCTTGATGGATTTTCGGCACCCCAACAACCACATCATTGCCGGGCTTGACCCGGCAATCCAGGGGCAACCGGCTCTGTGCAAGCCGCCCCTGGATGCCCGGCTCAAAGCCTGCCCCGGACTCGATCCGGGGGCCGGGCATGACGCGTCACTTCTGGATGCCGAATCATGCTGAGCCGGACCGCAGAGAACCTGTTCTGGATGGCGCGCAATATGGAGCGTGCCGAGAACACCGCGCGCATGCTTGACGTGTCGTTCCGCATGTCGCTGCTCCCCTCGACGCTCGATACCAAGGCGCTGCATTTCGAGCCGATCCTGGCGATTGCGCCGGGCTCGGGCTCGTTCGACGAGCTCTACGGCGAGCTGACCCACGACAACATCATCCGCTACGTCGCGCTCGAGCCAGCGAATGCCGGTTCGATCTGGTCGCTGATCAAGCTCGCGCGCGAGAACGCGCGCGCCCAGCGCTCGGCAATTTCGAGCGAAGCCTGGGAAAGCCTGAACTCCACTTGGCTCACGGTGCAAAATCTCGACTTCGAGGGCTTGCGGCACTGGGGCTATCGCGACTTCTTCGACTGGGTGAAGGAGCGCTCGCATCTCTTCCGCGGCGTGGTGTTCGGCACCATGCTGCATGACGACGCCTTCCGCTTCATCAGGCTCGGCACCTTCATCGAGCGGGCCGACAACACAGCGCGCATTCTCGACGTGAAGTATCACGTGCTGCTGCCGGAGACCGAGCAGGTCGGCGGCTATGTCGATTACTACCAATGGGGCGCGCTGCTGCGCTCGGTCGGCGCCTTCCGCGCCTATCGCCGCGTCTATCACGACACGGTCTATCCCTGGCGCATCGCCGAGCTGCTCATCCTGCGCGCCGACATGCCGCGCTCGCTGCATCATTGCTATGAGGTGCTGATCGGCACGCTCGACGAGCTTGCCGGCAAGAAGCAGCTCGAATGCCGGAGGCTCGCAGGCCAGACCTATGCGCGGCTGCGCTATGGCCGCATCGACAAGATCTTCGGCGGCGGCCTGCACGAGTTCCTCACTGATTTCATCGCCGCCAACAACCAGCTCGGCTCGCAAATTCAAGAAGACTTCCTGATGATCCCGACGCCGATGGCAGGAGCGGCCTGACCGCCATGCTGATCCGCGTCGAGCACAAGACCGCCTACCGCTATTCCGAGCCGCTGGTCGCCAGCACGCAATATCTGCGCATGACCCCGCTCTCCGGCCGCACCCAGGCGGTCGAGAGCTGGCGCGTCGTCTGCCCGGGCGCCGCCACCACCTCCTGGCAGGACCAATACGGCAATCTCTGCCACACGCTGACCGTTGCGCTGCCCACCTCGGAGCTCGAGATCAGGGTGTCGGGGCTCGTGCGCACGCGCGACACGGGCGGCGTCGTCGGCGTGGCGCCGCAGGAATTGCCCGCCGGCATCTATCTGCGCGAGACGCCTTACACCGTCGCCTCCGAGCCGATCCGCGAGTTCACCGCGCCGTTCAAGCCGAAGCTCGCGAAGGACGTGATCGCCACCTTGCACGAGATTATGCTCGCCATCGCCGACGCGGTCGCCTACCGGCCGGGCGATACGCATGTGCACACGACGGGCGCCGAGGCGCTCGAGCAGGGGAGCGGCGTCTGCCAGGACCACGCGCATATTTTCTGCGCCGTGTGCCGGACGCTCGGCGTGCCGGCCCGCTATGTCAGCGGCTACATGACCCAAGGACCAGGCCACGCGGCGCATGCCGCGAGCCACGCCTGGGCCGAGGCCCTGATCGACGATCTCGGCTGGGTCGGCTTCGATCCCACCAACCGCGCCTGCGCCACCGAAGCCTATATCCGCACGGCGGTCGGGTTGGACTATGCTGAGGCCGGCCCGGTGCGCGGCGTGCGCTCGGGCGGCGGCACGGAAACCATGACGGCGCGGGTGAATTTCCCGAGCCAGCAACAACAAGCACAATGATGGGGGAGGGGACAATTGACCTACTGCATTGGCATCCTTCTGGATGAAGGCGCGGTGCTTGCGTCGGACTCGCGCACCAATGCGGGCATCGATCGCGTCTCAACCTTCCGCAAGATGTTCACCTTCGAGAAGCCCGACGAGCGCTTCTTCGCGCTGCTGACCGCCGGCAACCTCTCGCTCACCCAAGGCGTGGTCAGCCTGCTCGGCGAGTGGCTCAACAACGACAATCCGGAGCAGGACCTGTTCGCCACGCATTCCATGTTCGGTGCCGCGCGCATCGTGGGCCAGGCCTTGCGCGAGGTGCACAAGATCGACGGCGGCTATCTGCAGCAGCACGACGTGGATTTCAGCGCGTCCCTGATCCTGGCCGGGCAGATCAGGGGCGGCCCCTTGCGGCTGTTCCTGATCTACGACGCGGGCAATTTCATCGAGGCGCTCGGCGAGACCAGCTATTTCCAGATCGGCGAGGTGAAATACGGCAAGCCGATCCTCGACCGCATTGTCGAGCGCCGCACGAGCCTGACCGATGCGGTGAAATGCGCGCTGATCTCCTTCGATTCGACCATGCGGTCAAACGTGTCGGTCGGGCCGCCGATTGATCTCCTCGTCTACCGGCGCGACAAGCTCAAGCCAGACCTTTCGCTCAGGCTCGAAGGCACCGACCCTTATCTCACCGCCATCCGCGATTCATGGGGCGGCGCGCTGCATAAGGCCTTCAAGGAGAACGTGCCCGATCCCGATTGGGGCTTGTGACCGGGAAGCGCCAACGACGCATTGTCATTGCCCGGCTTGACCGGGCAACCCAGTACTCGGGGCGCCCGTCATGGTGAGGTGCAAGCGCCGTCCTTCGAGGCGTGGCGCTTACTGGGTTCCCGCATTCGCGGGAATGACAATTTCTACCAGCTCGATCCGCCGCGCGGCGTGAAGCTTGAGCCCGATCGGCGATAAGACGGGGTCTCGCCCGCATAAGTGGGGCTCTTCGCCTCCGCGGACGTCGCAGCCTGCTTGGCGTTCTCGATGAGCTGCGCCGCGAGATCGCGCATCTGCTCCAACTGCCGGGCGAAGGTCTCCATCTGCTTCTTGGCGTGCTCGCTCTGCAATTCGAGCGCCTGCTTGAAGTCCTTGCTCTCGGCGAGCCGCATGGCGAGAGCGAAATTCGCTTCCGTGTTCTCGCGCGTGATCTCGGCGATCTTGGCGTTGAGCTCATGCAGGGACGAGCGCGCCGACTGCGAGGCGGCCTCGAACGCCTTCAAGTTCTTCTCGCTGGTCGCGACGAAGGTGTCGAAGGCCCGCTTCGCCTGTTCGATCGAGAGCTTGACGAGGTCCGTGACCGCGTCCGGCACCTCCGGCTTCATGAACTCGTTGGCCATGCTAGGCTCCTGTTGCGCGACTTGCTCCCTAATGTCCGCCCGCGCAGCCGGCGAAGGGTCCGGCGCCGCTTGGCGCTGCTTGGCCGCCGCCTTCTCCAGCGTGAGCAGCCACGCGCTCACCGGCCACCACGCCGCCCATAGAGCGTTTCTGACGAGCAAATCTAACATGCGCGGGCGGTCCCGATGGGGCAGGGGGATAACGCGAACGGTTATCGCCCCCTATCACGTCCCGGCGCAGTTTGGCGAGCGTTGCCGTCAAACGTCCTTTCCAAGCGTCCGGCCTTAACGCTCCCCACGCCTCGCGCTCGGCTGCTAAGCTGGCCAGAACCCGCCCAGGAACGCATGGGAGCTCGCGGCCGATGAATATCCTGATCCACCGTTTCGAGGCGGGCGAGGAGGTCGACGACGCGGCCGCGCTCGAGCAGTTCCAGAAGCAATGGGCGACCTACCAGAAGCTGGTCGATACCGATGCGCTGTCGCACAAGGCGGTCGGCGCCATCCTGCACCAGAACCTTGCGACCTTGCCCGAGCCCTTCACGTTGCTCGACATCGCCTGCGGGGATGCGGGCCAGATGCCGGCCGCGCTCGCCGGCACCAAGGTCCGGCACTATCATGGGCTCGACCTGTCAGAGCCCGCGCTCGAGCTTGCCGCCAAGAACCTCGCCGCCGAGCCCTTCGAGGTCGCGCTCGATTGCGGCGATTTTGTCGAGGCGGTGACCAAGCGTCCCGAGCCCGCCGACGCCGCCTGGTGCGGGCTCTCGATCCATCATCTCACTACCGACGGCAAGCGCCGCCTGCTTGAGGCGCTGCGCGGCTCGACCAACGACTTCGTCATGATCTACGAGCCGACGCTCGACGACGGCGAGACGCGCGACGAATATCTCGCGCGCTTCGCCCGCGTGAACCGGCCCGCCTGGCCGTTCCTGAGCGATGAGGAATGGGAACAGATCTACCACCACGTCTCGACCTGCGACCTGCCGGAGACGGCCGCGACCTGGCTTGCCCTCGGTCGCGAGGCGGGGTTCGCGGACGCGCGTGAGCTGTTCCGCGACCCGACCGGCTTCTACCGCATCTACCGCTACGATCGGTGAGACAATCCGTCTTGTCATTGCCCGGCTTGACCGGGCAACCCAGTAGACGCGAACCTCCCAGATTACTGGGTGCCCGCTTTCGCGGGCATGACACCGAGGGGTATGGGACAATGAGTCTCGAGGGACCCGCGTTAGACGCGCCAGTGGACATCACGCGGTTGCTCGCTACCGGCCTGAGAGAGCGGCCCGACGCGCCGGCGCTCGTCTCGCTGGAGGACTCATGGACCTGGCGTGAGCTG
This sequence comes from uncultured Methyloceanibacter sp., assembly GCA_964634195.1. Classification (GTDB taxonomy): domain Bacteria; phylum Pseudomonadota; class Alphaproteobacteria; order Rhizobiales; family Methyloligellaceae; genus Methyloceanibacter. Next base: position 16,570 of record CAZWIO010000014.1, read on the forward strand.
GAGGAGCGCACCAGCAGGCTTGCAGTGCACTACCTCGCGCTTGGCCTTAAGCCCGGCGACCGCGTCGCTTCGCTGATGCCGAACCGCTCGGCGCTGATCGCGCATTATCTAGCCTGCTTCAAGGCTGGCCTCGTCGCGACGCCGCTCAACTACCGCTACATGCCGCCCGAGATCGACCACGCGCTCGAGGTGAGCGGCGCGCGTATCATCCTGGCCCATACCGAGCGCGCGGCCGACATCGCCGCGAGCAAGGCCGGCAGCCTGCCGCTCGGCGTCATCTGGTTTGGCGGCGGAAGCGACCAGACGCCAAGCTTCGAGCAGCTCCTTGCGGCCGCGCCACCGGCCGTCGCGCTGCCCACGCCAGCCCTCGACGCGCCCGCCGCGATCTTCTTCACTTCGGGCAGCACGGGACCGGCAAAAGGCGTGACCCATACCGTCGGCTCGCTCGGCTGGATGTTCGCGAGCGTCGCCAAGGGCTATGCGTTGACTCCCGCGGACGTCATGCTGCCGGCCTCGTCCTGCTCGCATCTCGGCGGCTTTTCCTTTGCCTTCGGCGCGCTTTCGGCCGGCGCGCCCGTGGCCATCGCGCGCGCGTTCGACCACACCGAGCTCGGACCCCTGATGCGCGCTGCGCGCCCGACCTTCATGACCATGCTCCCCGCCTCGCTCCTGCATCTCATCCGCGAGCCCGACACCACGGTGCAGGACTTCGCTTCGCTCAGGATGGTGCGTTCAGGCGGCGACAAGGTGCCCGCGGAGCTGGAAAAGGAATTCGAGGGGCTGACCGGGCACAAGATCCACGAAGGCTACGGCATGACGGAGCTCGGCATCTGTGCCAACAACCCGCCGGCCGGGTTCGACAAGCTCGGCTCGATCGGCCTGCCCAATCCGGGCTTCGTCTTCTCGCTCCGCGGCGAGGACGGGGATGAGGTGGCGGGCGATAGCGAAGGGCGCGTGTTCATCCGGACCAAGAGCCAGTCCGCCGGCTATTGGAATGACCCGCAGGCGAGCGCGGAGGTGGTGCGCGACGGCTGGTTCGACACCGGCGACGTGATGCGCGCCGATGCCGACGGCTATCTCTGGTTCGCCGGGCGGCAGAAGCAGATCATCGTGCATGATGGCTCGAATATTTGCCCGCAGGAGGTCGAAGACGCGCTGCTCGATCATCCGTCGGTCGAGGGCGCGGGCGTCGTTGGCGTGGACGACCTGCTGCACGGCGAGAATGTGCGCGCCTATGTCGAGCTGAAGCTTGGCGTCCCCGCGCCCACCGCTGCCGAGCTGATCGCCTTTGCCCGCGAGCGCGTCGGCTACAAGGCGCCAGAGGAGATCGTGGTGCTCGACAAGATGCCGGTGAACGCCACCGGCAAGGTGGACCGCGCCGCACTGAAAGCACGCGCCGCCGCCGATCACGGGCGCGTCGCGTAGGGTGGGCAACGGTGGGCACGGCGCGATGCGCCTTTGCCCGCCCTACGTGTCACTCCACAATCATCTTGGTCAGCGTTTCGAGGCGATCGGCCTCCTCGGCCGGCTTGTCCCAGCGGATGCGGTGGATGCGGGGAAAGCGCATGGCGACGCCGGATTTGTGCCGCGATGAGCGGTGCACCGAGTCGAACGCCACCTCGAACACGAGTTTCGGCTCGACCTGCCTGACCGGGCCGAACGCATCGACCGTATTGTTGCGCACGAAGGCGTCGAGCTGACGCAGCTCCTCGTCGGTGAAGCCGAAATAGGACTTGCCGACCGGCACGAGCTCAGGCGCGCCCGTTTTACCGTCGCGCCAGGCGCCAAACGTGTAGTCGGAATAATAAGACGAGCGCTTGCCACTGCCACGCTGGGCGTACATCAGCACCGCGTCGATGAGGAGCGGCGCGCGCTTCCACTTGAACCAATGGCCCTTGAGGCGCCCGGCGAGGTAGGGGCTGTCGCGCCGCTTCAGCATCAGCCCTTCGATACCGGTCTCGCGCGCGCCGGCCCACAAGGCTTCGAGCTCGGCGACCGAGTCGAAATCGATGATCGACGAGACGTCGGTCCGAGCGGGTGCGTGGCGGCCGTGCCAGTCCTCGAGCCGCGCGCGCCGCTCGACGAATGGCAGCGCACGCAAGTCTTCATCGCCCTCGAACAGCATGTCGTAGAGCCTGATATGCGCCGGATGCGACTTGAGCATGGCAGGCGTCACGCTCTTGCGGTTCAGCCGCTGTTGCAGATCGTTGAACGGCGCCACCTCGTCGCCGCGCATCACGAGCAGTTCGCCGTCGAGCACCACGCCCTCGGGCAGCGCCTCGACCACGTCGGGGAAGGCAGCGGAGATGTCGTCGCCGGTGCGTGAGAAGAGCCGCTTCTCGCCGCCTTGATGGGCCGCTTGCACGCGGATGCCGTCCCATTTCCATTCGGCGACGAAATCCTTTGGCTCGATCAGGGCAAGCTCGCGATCCTCGATCTGATGCGACAGCATCAACGGCCTGAAGGTCGCGCGTGTCCCGGTCTCGGGCCGAGGACCTTCACCGGACAGCCAGGCGAACAGCTCGGGGTAGGGCGGCGCAACGCAATGCCAGACTTCCTCGATGTCGGCGAGCGGCTTGCCGGACCAGTCGGCGAGCGCGGTCTTGGCGAGCCGCGCCGACACGCCGACCCTGAGCGCGCCGGTGAGCAGCTTCAGCAGCGCCCAGCGCTCGGCGGCGTCGAGCCGGTCGAGCCATTTCGCGAGCAGGCCGGGCACCTCCATGGCGAGCACCGATTGCAGAGTCTCAACAACCTCGGCGAGACGCGGCGGCTCTTGCCTCTTGTCGGCGGCGGGCCAGATCAGGGCGATGGTCTCGGCGGTATCGCCGACATAGTCACGCGACAGGTCGAACAGCACCGGATCGACGCGTGCCGCGACCAGCTCGGTCAGGATGCGGCGAAGCGGCAGGCGGAAGAACAGCCCGTCGGTCAGCGCTGCAAGCGCGTAGCCGCGATCAGGATCGGTCGTCGTCGCGAAATAGTCGGCGAGCAGCTTGAGCTTGTCGTTGCGCGACGGCGTATAGGCGAGCCGGTCGAGCAGTTCGGCGAAGGCCTTCACTGGTCCTCGTCCTCCCGGCCGATCAGCGCGAGCGCGCGCCCGCGCCGCCCCGTCGATTGGATGTGATGCAAGAGCGCGTCCTCGCGTCCATGCGTCACCCAGACCTCGCGCGCGCCGGTCTCCTCGATGGTTTCGACCAGCTCGCGCCAGTCGGCGTGATCTGAAATGACGAGCGGCAGCTCGACGCCCTGCTGCCGCGCCCGCGCCCGCACGCGCATCCAACCGGAGGCGAACGCGGTGACAGGATCGGGCAGACGCCGCGACCAGCGGTCGGCGATCGCGGAAGGCGGCGCAAGCACGATCTCGCCCTTCATGTCCTCGCGCTTGGCCCCGGTCGCCTGCCTCAATGCGCCGAGCTTCACCCCGAACTCTTCGTAGAGCTTGCAGCACTCGATCAGCGCGCCGTGCAGATAGATCGGCCGGTCGTAGCCCGCCTCGCGCAGGAGTGCGATCACGCGCTGGCATTTGCCGAGCCCGTAGGCGCCGACCACATGCGCGCGGTCCGGGAAACGCGCGCGAGACTTGAGCAGCTTCGCAACCTCGTCCCGCGCATCGCCGTGCTGGAACACCGGCAGCGCGAAGGTCGCCTCGGTGACGAAGAGATCGCAGGGCACGACCTCGAAGCCAAGGCAGGTCGGGTCGGCGCTTCGCTTGTAGTCGCCGGAGACGACCACGCGCACGCCTCTCCACGCGAGCAGCACTTGCGCGCTGCCGAACACGTGGCCGGCCGGCAGCAGCGTCACGTCGACCTCGCCGATCCGTACCGTCTCGCCATAGGCGACGGCCTGCGTGCTGCGCGGTGCGCCCGCCCCGAGCCGCCCCTGCATCACGGCCAGCGTCTCGCGTGTGGCAAGCACATGCGCGTGCCCAGGCCGCGCATGATCGGAATGGCCGTGCGTGACGACCGCGCGCTTCGCCCCGGCATGGGGGTCGATATGGAACCCGCCGGGCCGGCAATAGAGGCCGCGCGCATCCACGGTCAGCCAGGTCTCGAACTGCTCAGGACGCATTTGCCGATGCCTGTGTAGAACAAATCACGGATTTGGCGCCAAACTTCGCCGCAAGATTGAAGTGTACCCAGTTGCACGCCGCAAGGTTGGTAAGCCGAGCGACGCAGTTGCCGCATAGTCATCCCGATGCGGCGGGCGGGAAGGCGCCTTGAGGGGGGATGTCGCCTGGGACGTCGGCGCGCGGTTCCGCGCAAGCGGAGCCGTCGTGCTTGCCTTGCTCGCGCTTGGCGCCGCGGCGCCCAAAGCCGCCGCAGAGCCCGAGGCTCCCGCTACGCCCAACAACGAAATCTTCACCGGCTTCGAGGCGAGCGACAACTACGCCAGTGTGTATTTGGGCGGCGGCTATGCCTTCGGCAAGGGACTTTACGAGCCCGGCTGGCGCCTGCGCTCGACCGGTGCCTACGGCCAATACCGCTATGACGGCACGCGTCAGGTGGCAGACGGCACCTATGTGCCCACCGAGTTCGACGGCGAGAACTATTTCGGCTCGGCGCTGGTCGGTTATCAGTTCCACCCTGGAAGCGTGATCGTCAAGCTCTTCGCCGGCATCGAGCTCGAGAGCCAGGTCATCTCGCCGCGCGATCCGAACAATTCGGTGCAGGGGAGCGAGTGGGGCCTTCGGCTACAAGCGGAGGGCTGGTACGACATCTCGGAGCGGCTCTATGTCTCGGCCGATGCCTCCTACGGCACGGCGTTCGAGGCCTATTGCGTGCTGGCCCGGCTCGGCCATCGCGTTAGCCCGAAGCTATCGCTCGGCATCGAAGGCGGCGCGCTCGGCAACCAGGAATATGACGCGGGCCGCGGGGGCGGCTTCGTGCGTGGGCATTTCCGCAGCGTCGAGGTGACGCTCTCCGGAGGTTTCACCGGGAGCTATCTCGAAGACGAGCCGAGCGGCTACGTGAGCCTCGGCCTCTACCGCGCGTTCTGAGTGACTCTCCGGGAAATGCACTGCCGGCCCCGCTCCGGCAGTGCTGATCGTCGTCGCGTCCCGTGCAGGAGAGACGGCATGCAAGGTCTCGCATGACCCTCTCCGGCGGCAAGCATGGCATGACCGCGCGCGCCGAGGCAAACGGGAGTTGTCGCTTATGCGCAAGTCTTGCCGCGCGCATCGGCCGCGTGTCTACGGCGCGGCTTTCGGCTGCGCGGCCTGCTCCTTTGCCTTGGCTTCGGCTTCCTTGGCCTTCTCGGCGGCCTCGCGCGCCGCGGCCTCGGCCATGAGCGTCGCGTTCCAGGCCGCGAAGCGCTTCTCGATCTCAGCGCCGTTCGTGTTCCACCAGGCCTCGTCGAAGCGCAGCGGCTTCTGGAAGTTCTGCGGCGCGGTCGGCAGGAATGGCTTCATGTCGGCGCCGATCACCGGATGCTTGCCGACGAGATCGACCGCCGATTTGCGCATCGGGCCGTAGGCGGTGAGCTCGGCCTGCTTGGCGATGCGCTGGGGCTCCGAGGCGAAGGCGATGAAGCGGCCCGCCACGTCCTTGTTCTTTGCGCCTTTGGGGATCGCCCACAGATCGAGATCGTAGACTTGGCCGTCGAAGATGATGCCGATGCGCTTGTCACCCACCGCGGCGCGGAAGATGCGGCCCGTATAGCCAGCCGCCATGGACACGTGCTTCTCGAGCAGCCAGGTGATCGGCTCTTGCGGGTCGTCCCACAGGAAGATGTCGTTCCGGATGCGGTCGAGCGCGGCGAAGGCCCGGTCGACGCCCTCTGGTGTGGCGAGATCGGTATAGACATTGGCGGGCTCGACACCGTCGGCGAGCAATGCCAGCTCGACCGTGCGGCGCGCCGAGGCGGGCAGAGCGCGCTTGCCCGGAAAGCGCTTCAAGTCGAGCAGGGCCGCGACGTTGGAGGGTTGCTCCTTGGAGAAGGCCTGGCGGTCATAGACGATCGCGGTCGACCAGGCGACGCTCGCGATACCGCACATCGAAATCCCGCCCGCATGGAAGTCGTCAGCGGCGGCGACAAGTCCGAGGCTTCCGGCATCGATCGGCTCGAGCAGGCCCTCCTTGCAGAGCGCGCCAAGCGTCAAGGCGGAGGCGTCGATCACGTCGATGGGGGAGTCGCCCGTGCCGATCATCTGGCGCGCCGCGGCGAGCGAGCCGTCATAGGTCTGAGCCGACACCCGGACGCCGGTCTCCTTGGCGAAGGGTTCGAAATAGGCGGCCTCCTGCGCTTGCCCGTAGGCGCCGCCCCAGGTGGCGACCTTGAGCGTCTCGTCGGCGCCGACTGCCGAAGCGGCAAGGCCGGCGGCCCAGGAAAGCGCGAGCATCGCGCCGATGGCGAGCCACCCGCTTGAGGCTCGGAGGCTTCGGTTATTGGTGCGGGACACGGCTGCGATCTCGCTTCTCGAGGCTCAGCGCGGCGAAACCGGGCTCGGCAGTGGGCCCGATCCGTCGCCGAATGACGGCCGGTCGGCCCGCGCGATCATCGGCTCGGCCAGCGGCCCGCGTATCGAAATGCGCGGCGTGTTCGCGCTGGCCGCATCCGGCGCACCGGCAGCGTCCGCGGGATCGGCCGCCGTCAAGCTCCAGTCGAGCGTTTGCCGCATCAGATCCACGTCACCCCGGCCAGAGAGCTGGCGCCCTTGGGTCAGCATGTCGAAGGCTTGGCACCAAATATGGCCGACAGCGAGGCGGCATTCTGCCGTGAGCTTGTCGAACGCGGTGCCAGTGCCTTTGACCCAGCCTTCGCCGTCGGGCGGGATGGCCGCGCCCAGGAGACGCGGCAGGTCGACCGGCACAAAGCCGTTCTGCGCCTCGAGCTTGAGCTCGCCGAAGAGCCGCCTGACGGCCTCTTCCCACACATTGCCCTCGGTCGCGGCTTCGATCTTGAGCCTGCCGGTGCCCTTGAAAGGAGCCGCCAAGCCTAGAGGCTTCAGGCACGTCTCGAGGCTGACATTCGAAAGCGTCGCCGCGAAATTGCCCTTCGGCTTTTCTTGAGTGAGGTCCGCGCCGATACGGCCGGTGCCTTCGCCGCCGCAAAGCTCAACCTCGCCGATCTCGCTCGCAAGCACCCCGCCTTTGGCGTTCACTGTGAACGCGGCCCGGCCGAGCTTCAGGTCCTGCGCCGCGATCTCAGCCGCGGAGACGCGCAGATCGGCATCGAAGAAGTTCAGCAGCGCGCGGTCGAGACCCACGCCTTCCGGCGGCGCTGTCTCGCTCGAGCTCGAGTCGGTCCCGCCGAGATAGGGGTCGAGCGCGAGCCGCTCGAAGGCGAGCGTGCCTTCGAGCCGCGGCCGCTCGCCCATGACGACGGACAGCACGCCGTCGGCGGTGTTGCCGTCGAGGGTGAAGACGCCATGGTCGAAGCTGAGCGTCGTGCCGGCGAGATGGGCCATGCCCGAGGCGGTCAGCCCCTTCAGGCTCTTGCCCTCGGGCAGGGTGACGCCGGCCCAGCGCAGCAGCCGGCGCACGTCAGCGCTCTCGGTCTGCGTCTGGCCGTCGAGTTTCAGCCCAGCGTCGAACGTCGCGCTGCCGGCGAATTTCAGCACGAGCGGCGCGGAGTTGAGTGTGAGCCCGACCGGCACCGTGGCGCCCTCGGCGGTGGCGGCCGGCCTTGAGCTGTCGAGTGCGAAGCGCACGGTCTCGCCCCGGAAATCGAACGAGCCGAAGCTCGACATCGCGCCGGTGCCCGCGCTTGCGTCGACCCTCGCTTGCACCTTCTCCAGCGTCCCGCCGCCGAACGACGGCGGCAGTCTGATCTCGCCGTCGCGGATGCGCAAGGTACGCACGTTGGTGCCGGCGAACAGATTGGCGATACGCGCGGCCTGCGTTTCCGTCGCCGCCCCGGCCGGTGCTGCGTCCTTCAGCACGATCTCGACATCGTTCAGCCGCAAGGCATCGACGCTGATACGGCCGGCGAGGAGCGCGGGAAGATCGAGCGTGAGCTTGGCGTCCTCGCTGACGATCGACGCGACGAGCGGCAGGCGCGCGGGATTGCGCAGCTCGATGCCGCCCTTGATGGCGACGTCGGGGAAATAGTGGACGGTGAGCGGACCCGTCAGTTTCACCTCGCCGCCGGCCCATTCCGAGAGCGCGTCGATCGCGCGGCGCTGCAGGTCGGCCGAGTCGCCGGCAAGCCGGGGGAAGATCAAGACGACGGCAAGGACGAGGGCGGCGAAGCCTGCCAGAAGCCATTTCCAGTTCAGTTGGCTTGGCGTCATGCCGACTTGACCCGCCCGTTCCGGCGCGGGCTTCGAGCCTCGAGCCGGCGCCGTTTTTCGATGGAAGCTGATACCCCGTATTTCTAGCCCGGCGCCCCGCAAATGGCGAGAGCGGCAGGCCAAATTTCCTGGCTTATCAAGACCTACCGAGCGCGAGATTCGGGCCTGCGGGAGCCGCTTGCGGCTTGAGCGGCGAGGCGCCCGGCCGGCTGCCGGCGATGATCCCGTGCAGCAGGAGGACCGGAGCGAGCGAGACCGCGACGATGGTGAGCGCCGCGACCCCAGCCTCCTCGAAGCGGTAGAGCGAGACGAGGGTGAAGACCTGCGTGGCCAGCGTATCGAAGTTGAAGGGCCTGAGCAGGAGCGTCGCCGGCAGCTCCTTCATCGAATCGACGAACACGAGCAGCGCCGCGGCACCGAGCGCCGGTCGCAGCATCGGCAGATGCACGCGGCGCAAGGTCTCGCCGAGCGAAGCGCCGAGCGTGCGCGAGGCGTCGTCGATATGGCGCGAGATGCGGGAGAGGCCGCCCTCGACAGCGCCGAGCGAGGCGGCGAGGAAGCGGATCGTATAGGCGAGCACGATGGCGAATGCGGTGCCTGACAGCAGAAGCCCGGTCGAGACGCCGAACAGCGAGCGCATCATCGCGTCGATGCTGTTGTCGAGCCCCGCGAGCGGGATCAAGAGGCCGATGGCAAGCACGGTGCCGGGCACGGCATAGGAGATGGCCGGCACGAGGCTCGCGGTCTGCACGATCTTCGAGCGGGTCTGCCGGCGCGCATAGGCGAGCACCACGGCGACGGCCACCGCAAGGGCTGCGGCGATCGCCGACAGCGAGAAGCTGTTGAAGGCGGCCTTCCAGAACGCGGGCGCGAGCCCGACGGCGAGATGCGAGAGCGCGTCATGCACCAGCACGCCCGCCGGCACGGCGAAGCCGATCAGCACCGGCAGCACGCAAGCGAGCGTGGCAAGCGCGCCCTTGGCGCCGGTGAGCCTCTCCTCGGGCAGGTCGCGATACTTGCCCGTGGTGTGGTGGAACCTGCGGCCTGCTCGGAGCGCCCGCTCGAGCAGCAGCAGCGCGAACACGAACAGCAGCAACACGCAGGCGATCTGCGCCGCGCCGGCAAGACTATTGCGTTCGAGCCAGGTGTCGTAGATGGCGACCGTGAGCGTGCGCACGCCGAGAAACTCGACGGCGCCGATGTCGTTCAGCGTCTCCATCAGCGCCAGTGCCACGCCGGCCGCAAGCGCGGGTCGCGCAAGCGGGAGCGCGATCTGGCGGAAGGTCTCGGCGGCCGTCCGGCCGAGCGTGCGGCTCGCTTCCAGCACGCAGACCGACTGCGCAACGAAGCTCGCCCGCGCCGTGATGTAGACGTAAGGGTAGAGCACCGCGCTCATCACGAAGATCGCCCCACCGAGGCTTCTGATGTCCGGGAACCAATAGTCGCGCGCGCTGCTCCAGCCGAATGTCGCGCGCAAGAAGCTCTGCACCGCGCCCGAATAATCGAGCAGCTCCATATAGGTGTAGGCGGCGATATAGGTCGGGATGGCGAGCGGCAGCAGCAGCAGCCATTGCAGATAGCGGCGGCCCGGAAAGCGGTACATGGTCACGAGCCAGGCGGTACCCGTGCCCATCACCAGGGTGATGATGCCGACGCCTAGCAGCAGCAGCAGCGTGGTGCGCACCGAGCCCGGCAGCACATTGGCGACGAGATGCGGCCAGGTATCGCCGCTCGGCTTGAGCGCGAGGAGGCCGATGGACAGGATCGGCAGGAGCGCGATCAGCGTGATCAGCAGCGCCGCCGCCGACCAGGCGAAGCCGTCGCCCTTCGTCAGCCGCGCGAATGCACCACGGCGCGGGGCCGCTCTGCCGCCGTCACGCGCCAGCGTCACGCGCTCAGTGCCGTCCGGTGAGGCCGGCGCCGCCACCCTTGCGGTCGAGCATCAGCGAAGCCACCACGGTCTGAGAGAGCCGCTGGTCGGCCTCGTGCAGCGCGTCGGCGAAGGCATTGGCGGCATCGATCACCGGCTCGACCAGCTCGGAGCCCGTCAGCGCCAGCGCGCAAGCGCGCATGGCCGGACAACGATGATGCTGCGAGGCCGCTATCAGCGAGATCGCCATGCATTCGTCGGCGCAGAAGCCGGGACAACCGACCGGGTAGTATTCGATCTTGCGCGCCGCATGCGCACGCACCGCCCGGACCCAGCAGGCAAGCTCGGTCACCGCGCGCTTGGCCCGTTCGGTGCCGAGCACCCGCGAATACTCGTTCCAGCCATTCTCCCAGCAGGTGATGTCGCCGGTGTCGTAGCCCGCGAGCCAGCATCGGAAGCCGACGCCAACCAACCATTCCGCGCCAGTCTGCGGCCGCGACACGCGCGGAGCATCCGTGAGGCCGCCCAGCCTGTCGATCTTCTTGTGAAAGCTCATCTCAGATCCCCTTTATGAGCTTGGTCCGTCGTCGAAGCCGACCTTGTCCACGAGCTCGCTCGCCTTCTTGCGGAGCTTTGCGACCTCGTCGAGCTGGATAGGATCGGCTTTGAATGTGCCCCACGCCTCAACGATCTCTGACCAGGGCACGCCGTCTTTCACCGGGTACTCGTAGTTTCCCTCGGCATACATCTTCTGCCCCTTATCGGAGGCGAGGAATTCGAGCAGCTTGACCGCGTTGTCGCGGTTCGGCGCGTTCTTCGCGACGACCGCGCCGGAGACATTCACATGCGTGCCGCGGTCGGCGGTGTTGGGAAACAGGATGCGCACCGAGTCGGCCCATTGCTTCTGCTCGGGCTCTTTCTCGTCGGTCATCATCGCGCCCATGTAGTAGGTGTTGCCGAGCGCGATGTCGCATTCGCCGGCATAGACGCCCTTGACCTGCAGCCGGTCATTGCCCGCGGGCTTGCGCGCGAGATTGGCCTTCACGCCCTTGAGCCATTCCTCGGTCCACTCCTCGCCGTGATGAGCGATCATCGAGGCGATCAGCGCGACATTGTATTGATGCTGGCCCGAGCGCGTGCAGATCTTGCCCTTCCATTTCGGGTCCGACAGCTCCTCATAGGTGATCGCGTCCTGCTTCACCCGGTCCTTCGAGGCGTAGACGACACGCGCGCGCTTGGTCAGGCCGACCCACTGTCCGTCCGCGGCGCGATAGGCGGGAGGGATCGCGGCCTCGAGCGCGTCGGATTTGACCGGCTGGGCGATGCCCGAAGAGACCGCTTGGCTGAGATTGCCGATATCGACGGTGAGCAGCACGTCTGCCGGGCTGTTCTGGCCCTCGGCCTCGATGCGCTCGATCAGGCCCTTCTGGGCGTAGATCACATTGACCTTCACGCCGGTCTCATCGGTGAACTCCTTGAGCAGGGGGTCGATGAGATAGGGTTGCCGGTAGGAATAGACATTGACCTCGCCGGCGTCGGCGGCGTGGACGGACGGGCTCGCGATGACAGGGAAAAGCGCAAGCGCGCAGGCGTGCGCGAAACGGATTCGCATCAAGACCTCCAATGGCCGGGGGTCAAGGCCCCGGGATCGGACTATGGCTTTGCCCGTTCCCGCTCGGGAAAAGGCGCATTCCTCCGCTTACGATCAGGTTTTGGCCAGGTCAACAAGAATATTGTACTAAAACCAACTTTAGAAGGCTTCTAAGCTTTGTATCTATAGATGAACGTAGGATGACATGCGCATATGGCCAGGTATAATTAGAATAATACTGCAGTAAAGACTGCAACCTTGCTGATAATTCGCAAATGCACAATACGGGAAACCAGTCTTATCCGGATCGTCATGCCCGGACCCTGGATCAAGTCCGGGACGGGCTCTGATCGGGCATCCATGCCGTTACGTGCCACAGGGAAGGCCAATGGAATGGATTGCCGCGCCTTCGCCCGCCGAAGCCAAATAGCGACAGCGGTTTGAGCGAAGCGAGGCTTCGGCCCGCAGGCGGGTCAAGCCCGGCAATGACGAACTCTCCTACGATCGACCAAGCCTAAGCCGAGAACAGCCGCTCGGGCGGAAACAGCACGTCGGCCGAGGTGCCGGCGCCCTTCTCGCTCGACAGCTCGAGGCGCGCGCGGTTCGCATCGACCAGCGCCTTGGTGAGCGGCAGGCCAAGCCCGGTGCCGGGCTGCGCGCGGGGCGCGGTATCGAGCTGATTGAAAGGTTGCATCGCGTAGGCGATCTCGTCGTCGGACATGCCGACGCCCGTGTCGCGTACGCGCAGGCGAAGTTCGCCGTCGACCATCGTGCCGGATACGATCACCTGTCCGCCTTCCTTGGTGAACTTGATGGCGTTGGTGAGCAGGTTGAGCAGGACCTGCTTCAGCCGGCGTGGGTCGGCTACGACGAGCGGCAGGTCCGGCGCGAGCGAGGTCCTGAGCAGGATGCGCGCGCGCTTGGCGAGCGGCTGCAGGCTCGCCGCGCAATCCTCGACGAGCTCCGGCACATCGACCGCGGTGAAGTCGAGCTCGAACTTGCCCGCCTCGATTTTCGAAATGTCGAGCAGGTCGTTGAGCAGGCTGAGCGCGTATTGGCCGCTCTGGTGGATGTCCTCGATATAGCCGCGATAGCGCGGATTGCCGATCGGGCCGAGCCGTTCCTGCAGCATCAGCTCGGTGAAGCCCAGGATCGAATTGAGCGGTGTGCGCACCTCGTGGCTCACTTTGGCCAGGAAATCGAGACGGCCCGACGCGTCGTCGCGCGGGGCCGGTGTCTCCTCGGCGGCAGGCTCGGCTTCAGCGTGCTCTTCCGTCTCGTGAGGCGCCTCCGCCTCGAGGCTGGTCTGGCCGATCAGCCGCAGCAGCACGAGCTCGGCCTCGTCGTCGAGCGGATTGAGCGCGAGCGCGACCTTCAATCTGCGGCGCGAGCGCGTCACGGCCTCGATCGGCGGCGTACGCTCCGGTCCTTCGACATGGCTGAACAGAGCCGCGCTGCCTGGCAGCACAGCCTCGAGCCCGCCGGCCTCGATCAGTTCATCGAGCGAGCGGAAGCCGAAGGCATAGGCGAAGGCGGCGTTGGCTTTGATGAGCGCACCCTTGGCGACGAGCGCGACGGCTTCTGGCGTCGCTTCGAGCAGCAGGTCGATGCTGCGTGGGCCAAGCGAGAGGGATTCGTCAGCGGCGGGCGGATCGACAGCAACCGCGCCCGGCCCAAGCAACACGCGGCCTTCGAGCGCACGGGCGATATGCTCTAGCGCCTCGCGGTCGCCCTCTGGATCTTCGGCGCGTCTTTGCGGTCTGAGCTCGGCCATGCGGGCCCCAATGAGCGACGGGAGACAGCGCCCCGCCAACGCGGGTTGCTCGGCTCGGCCGCGCGAATGCCCTATCAACCAGGCATTTGCTCGACTCATCCTTCAAATTTAGGCGAATTCGCCACGTTGCAAGGGCGAAAGCAAGGAGTTCATCCACAGGGCAAAAAAAGTTCTGCCCGACGCCTGCGACCTCTTGTCGTTTCGCATCGCACCATTTATATTGCAGTGCAGCATACAGATACAACGATGCGAACCGTTACAACGACGCGAAGCCGCAGCCGGGCAGGGCGCGAAGCTTCCGCGATATCCCGAGGCCAACGAAGTCCAAGCAGAGGTGCAATCATGAGCGAAGCATATTCCCCCCAAGCCGTTGCCGAGCAGGTCCGCGAGTCTTTCAGTAAGGCCGCGCGCGAGTTCGAGAAGGACATGAAGTCGGTGAAGTTCGACGGCACCGTACCGGAGAGCGTGCGTGCGCTCGCCGAGAAGACGGTGACCCAGACCCGCGATGCCTATGAGCGCGGCAAGGACGTGCTCGAAGAGGCGGTCGACGCGCTCGAGCGTTCGTTCGACGCCGCGGGCCAGGGTGCCGCGGCCTTCAACCGCAAGCTCCTCGACATTTCTCAGCGCAACGTGAATTCGGCGTTCGATCTCGCCAAGAACCTCGCCGGCGCCAAGACGGCCGCGGAGTTCTTCGAGCTGCAGTCGAGCTATTTCCGTCACCAGTTCGAGGTGCTCGGCAGCCAGGCGAACGAGATCAGGGCGCTTACCACCAAGATCGTCGCCGACGCATCCGAGCCGATCAAGCACCAGGTGACGCGCTCGTTCGAGGCCGTGCGTAAAGTCCAGCCTTCCGCGTAAAGTCCGTAATATCCGGCGTTACACGGGCGCTCGCATGAGCGCCTGCGCGTCGAGGGAAGAGGGGACAGCCCGCGCGTTAAGCGGGTCAGTGAGGCCCGGGTTTCGACCCGGGCCTTTTCGTTGCGCCGTTGCGCCCGCGCGCTTGCAAGGGTGAGCGCCTGCGCTTAGGTTCCCGGCCAAGGCAAGGATATGCCGCCGTAGCTCAGTTGGTTAGAGCGCTTGACTGTGGATCAAGAGGTCGGTGATTCGAATTCACCCGGCGGTACCAGCCTTATCCAGGACCTCGACAACGCCAAATCTCACGCCACAACCGAGCAGCTCAGGCTGCGATCAGAGACATGCACATACCGCGCGGCCATAACGAGAGAAATGCTCGGGGGGTAAGAGGTGCTCTGTGAAGAGGATCCCTACGTACAGTTTAAGCTAGACATCCTGAAAAGGGCTCTTCCAGCTCAATCAGCGATCGTGTTTGGCGACATGTATATTGTCGAAGGGGGCTATGCACGGAAGTGCCTGGAGCTTGGGTGCGAGGACGTGCTTCTCATCGATTCCGTAGAGACACCGAATTGGCAGAAGACGAGACTGGAGAACCCCCGGCTTGATTTTTACAAGGGTGACTTTGCCAACCCCCAATTCATGGCGAGCTTCCAGCGCCGTTTTGATATCGGCATTGTCTATGACGTCCTGCTCCACCAGGCGCCGCTGATCGGAACGCTTCATCTGATACTGAGCAAGATCGAGAGTAGAATTTGCATTGTGCAGCCGATGCTGCGCGAGCAACCGCTAGCGAACGCCTTGATTTACTTACCGGGAAATCCCAACAAGGATTTGTACCCCGTTGCTCAAGAAAGCCCTGACTTCCTAGTGTTTGACGCATCGAGCGTAAACCATGGATGTTGGCTTTGGGGGATGACCGTCTCCTTCTTGACCTCCGTCCTGACCGGTGAGGGATTTCGAATTGTGTACCAAGCCGAGCACGAGCCATCGTGGACAACACCAGATTGGCTTCTTTGGGGCTGTGTCGCTGAGAGGGGAGAACGGAATCCCAACCATTGGAGCAGTTTCACCGCTCTTCCTGGGCTGAAAGATTTCGGGTGGTGATTGGTGCCCGCGACGAAACGGCTGCCGAAGCTCGAGGCTCAATGAGGCCGCCTACGTAAGTCGGTGCATCAACGCCGGTGCGAGGAGCGCTATCACGCTTCGCCGGTACGACGTTCCTTAAAGCAAAGCTTTAGCGGAAGGCCGGCGACAGGGCCCAGGCCGGTGTCGGCTGGCTTACGCCGGGCGCCGGGATCGAGATGGAGTTGCCGTAATCCGAGACGAACGGGCTGTCCGAGCCGCTCGAATAGGGTGTCGCCAGCGAGTAGCCCTTGAAGTCCGGGTTCATGAACATCGAGCCCGGCTGGACCAATTGAGGCTGCGTGAACTGCGCGGAGGGGTCCGCCTGGTCAGGCTTCGCGCCTTGAATCTCGAACGCGCCCGCGCTGCCGGGCAGCAGGGCGAAAGACGCCACGCCGCAAAGCACGAGAACAAGACCGAGCCGTTTCATTGCAATACCCCCAGATTCCCCTCGAAAGGCGAAGCAGATCATAACCTGTCTCGCGGGCGGATGCCATATCAAGAAGGGCACGAAATTTGGGCAAGCCGCGTCCGCAAGCGTACAATTGACCGCGCTCCCGCGCCCCGGGCTTAGGCTCCTTCCGCCAAGCCCGGTGCGCTGATACAAGCCCGGCCAATGCCACGGCGCCTACTCTTCCTGGTCACCGAGGACTGGTATTTCCTCGCCCACCGCCTGCCCATGGCGCGCGCGGCAAAGGCCGCCGGCTATGAGGTGCATGTCGCGACCAGGCTCAAGGACGGCAAGGCGGCCATCGAGAAGGAAGGCTTCGTGCCGCATGCGCTCGGCTGGAGCCGGGGCAGCCTTTCGCCGCTCGGCAACGCTTCGGCGGTGTTCGAGATCAGGCGGCTGTTGAAAGAGCTCGCGCCTGAAATTTTGCACAACGTCTCGCTGAAGCCGGTGCTGCTCGGCGGCACGGCGAGCCTCGGCCTGCCGCAGGTCGCCGTGGTCAACACCGTTACCGGGCGCGGCACCCTGTTCGCTGACGAATCGCGCGGCGGGCCGACGCGGCAGGCCACGGGCTTTGCGCTGCGGCTGCTCTTGGCGCGGCAGCGCAGCAAGACCACGGTCGAGAATGCCGATGACCGCGAATTTCTGATTTCGCTCGGCGCGCCGGCCGAGGCGATCGTCGTGGTGCCGGGGTCTGGCGTCGATACCGAGAAGCTCGTGCCGCTCCCCGACCCGCCGCCGCCGGTCGCTGCCGCCTTCGCCGGGCGCATGCTGGCGATCAAGGGCGTGGCCGAGCTGATTGAGGCCTACTCCCAGCTCGCCGAGCGCGACGTCGCGCTGCAATTGCTGCTTGCCGGCGATTGCGACCGGGAGAATCCGGGCTCGCTCGCGCCCGAGCAGCTTTGCGAGTTCGCCAATCTCTACGGCATCAACTGGATCGGCCATGTCGCCGACATCAGGGAGGTCTGGGCCCGCGCGCATTTCGCGGTGCTCGCGTCGCGGGGCGGGGAAGGGGTGCCGATGAGCCTGCTCGAGGCTGCTGCTTGCGGCCGCGCCATGGTGGCGACCGACGTGCCGGGCTCGCGCGACATCGTGGTCGACGGTGTGACCGGGCTCACCGTGCCCGTCGGCGACCTGAAGGCGCTCGCCGACGCCATGGCGAAGCTCGCGGGCGATGCGGCGTTGCGTGAGCGCTTCGGCAAGGCGGCGCGCGCGCTGGTCGAGGAGAAATTCTCCGCCGAAAAGGTCGGCCAGCACATCGTCGCGATCTATGAAGAGCTGATCAGCGCTCGGCCCGCATCATCTCGATGATGCCGTCGCGCGTGGCGACCGTTGGACGCCAACCGATCCCCATCAATTTTGTGGGCGAGATCGCGAAGCTGCCCGAGAGCCGCTCCCATTCCGCTTCCTTGCCGACCGTCTTGAGGATGCGCTTCACCGCGCCTTGCGGCACGCGCATCAGATGCGGCGCACGGCTTAAGCCCTCGCGCATGGCGGTGACGAGGTCCGCGACGCTGATCGGCTCGGCGTCGGCCACGAGATAGGTCTCGTTCTCCGCTTGCTTGGAACGAAGCACGCAGGCGACGGCCGAGGCGAAATTTTCGAGCGCGAGCAGCGAGCGGCGGTTGTCGAGCCCGCCGAACGGCAGCGGCATGGCGGTCTTCGCCAAGGTCGCGAGCGAGGCGATGTTGCCCTTCACGCCGGGACCGTAGAGCACGGCCGGCCGGAGCACGGTGAAGGGCACGCCGCTCGCCGCGACCAGCCGCTCGGCCTCGAGCTTGCTCTGGCCGTACGCGTCGGTCGGCGCGGGCGGGTCAGCCTCGGTGATGACATGCTCGGCGGTCAGCCCGGCCTGCGCGCGAACCGACGAGACGAGCACCAGCCGCTCGACGCGCCCGCGCGCCTGCTCCGCAAGCTCGCCGGCCGAGGCGGCATTGATGCGCATATAGAGCGCATCGGGAATGTTTCCCGGCGCGTGCGCGATGCCGGCGAGATGCACCACATGGCTTGCACCCTCCAGCAGCGGCGACCAGTCGGCGGGCTGGGCGAGATCCGGCATTGCCACGCGCGCGATGCTAGGCGCCTCGGGCAGAGCGGCCGGATCGCGCGCGGCGGCGCGCACGCGCCAGCCCTGTTGCGCCAGCGCCGCCACCAGCCGCTTGCCGATGAAGCCAGAAGCGCCGGTGACGAGCACGGTCCGCGTCACGTCGTCCCCCTCGCGAACCCCCTCAACACGACGCCTGTCAGCCCCACGCCAATGGCGAGACAGATGAGGTCCATCGGCACCGTATCCACCACCGCGGCCACGACGGCCAGCACGGCCAACAACATCCCAAGCGAGAAGACCCGCCGGGTCACTTGCGGAACGGCTAGGCCCTGCGCGGTAGCGCGCTGATAATAATGTGTCCGGTGCGCGGAGAGGATTTGCGCGCGGTGGGCGATGCGGCGGAACAGCGTCAGGGTGGCGTCGGCAAGCGTGTAGAGCGCGAGCAGCAGTGCCGACACGACATGCGTATCGGCCACGAAGATCAGCATAAAGGCGAGACACAGCCCGATCGGCAGGCTGCCGGCATCGCCGAGAAATACCTTCGCCGGATGCTTGTTGAACGGCGCGAAGCCCAGCATGGCGCCGAGCAGCGCCAGCGCCAGCAGCGCGATGCTGTCCGAGACCTGGTCGAACGCCTCGAGCGCGAGGATGCCGAGCGTCATGGGAACGACCTGCGCCACCATCATCCAGTCGAGCCCGTCGAGGAAATTGACGGCGTTGGTAAACCAGACGACGCCGAGCACGATCAGCGCACGCTCGACAAGGGGCGGCAGGACCTCCGGGAAAAGCTGAACGTCCTGCGGCAGCAAGAAGACGACAGCCGCCACCGCCAGGAACTGCGCAGCGAAGCGCCACGACACGGCAAGCCCATGCACGTCGTCGAAGGCGCCGAGCACGGTGAGGAAGACGGCGCCCCCCAGCACGGGCAGCAGGCTCGGCGGCTGCCACGGCGGGTTGAGCAAGAGCGCCGACAGGCACACGACAAGCACCGAGAGCATCACCGCGAGCCCCGCGCCTTGCGGTATCGCCACGCGATGCGACGAGCGGGAATTCGGCTCGGCGAGAAAATAGCGGTCGAGCAGCGGCTTCAGCAGCAGCAGCGACAACGCGCTGAGCGCCGCGGCGCTCGCCACGATGACAATCCAGAAGCCGGGGTGATCGTGCGCAGTCACGTCAATGGAGCGTGCGCGAGACCGGCTGCCAGTCCTTGGCCGCGACCGGCGCGCCGGCCGGCGCGTAGCCCTCGACCGTGGCCCTCAGCAGCTCCTGCAGCGCGCCCTCGTCATGCCGGGCGATCGCGTTCTCGAGCCCGGCAAGCGCCGCCGCGAGCGCCTCATAGGTGAGGAACGGCTCGGAGTTCTTGAAGATGCGGGGGTGGTTCGTGCCGGTGGTGTTCTCGCCGATCAGAAGCTCCTCGTAGAGCTTCTCGCCTTGGCGCAGGCCGACATACTGGATGGCGATGTCGCCGTCCGGGTTCTTGTCGTCGCGCACTTCGAGCCCGGAAAGGCGGATCATGGTGCGGGCGAGATCGTCGATCTTCACGGGCGTACCCATCTCCAGCACGAACACCTCGCCGCCGCTCGCCATGGCGCCGGCCTGGATCACGAGCTGGGCCGCTTCCGGGATCGACATGAAATACCGGATGATGTCCGGATGGGTGACGGTGACCGGGCCGCCTTCGTGGATCTGCTTGCGGAAGCGGCGCACCACCGAGCCCGATGAATCGAGCACGTTGCCGAAGCGCACCATCGTGAACACGGTGCGCGCCTCGCGCTGCCCGGCCATGGCCTGCAGGATCAGCTCGGCGAGCCGCTTGCTCGCGCCCATGATGTTGGTCGGGCGCACCGCCTTGTCGGTCGAGACCAGCACGAAGCGCTCGACGCCGAGGTCCCTGGCCGTCTCGGCGACCGCCAGCGTGCCGAAAGTATTATTCAATAGGCCCGCGAACGGATTGGCCTCGACGATCGGCACGTGCTTATAGGCTGCCGCGTGATAGATCACCTCGACGCCATACGCCTCGATGGTGCGCGCGACGAGCTTCCGGTCGAGCGCCGAGCCGAGCACGGTCTCGAGCGCCGTGTCGGGCTGGCCCGCGGTCTCGGCGTCCTTGCGCCGCCGCCGTTTCAGGTCCTCGATCTCGGCGGTAATCTCGTACAGCGCCGCCTCCGACAGCTCGAGCAGCACAAGCGTCTTAGGTCCGAGTGCGAGCAACTGCCGCGTCAGCTCCGAGCCGATAGAACCTCCGGCGCCGGTGATCATCACCACCTTGTCGCGCACCTTGGCCGCGAGCAGCTCGCTGTCTGGGCTCACGGGATCGCGACCGAGCAGATCCTCGACGTCGATTGGCCTCAGGTCGGAAACCTCGACGCGGCCTGACGCGATCTCCTCGAGCGCCGGCAGCGTCTTCACGACGACGGGATAGGGCTCGAGCGATTTGATGGCGAGCCGCCGCTCGCTACGCAGCGCCGACGGCATGGCGAGCATCACTTCCTTCACGCCGTGCTCGGCGATCGCGCGGCCGATCTTCTCCGGCCGCAGCACCTTCACGCCGTGCACCATCTGGCCCGCGAGCGTGGGGGTCTCGTCGATGAAGGCGACCGTCTCGTATTGGCCCGTGTCGTTCAGTGCGCGTAAGAGCTGGATGCCGACCGTACCGGCGCCATAGATGATGACGGGCTTGCGCTCCTGCGAGCTCAAAGCCTGTTGCCGCGGGAGCGCGCGGGTGAGGATCGCCGCGGCCCATTGCCGGCTCAAGCGAATAAGCCCGGCGGCAAGCAGGCCGTAGATCACCACCACGGAGCGCGGATTGCCCTGGATGCCGCTCATCAGCACCGCGAGTGCCCAGAGCACGCTGGCGATGAACACGGCGATATAGATGCGGGTCGTGCCTTCCGGCCCGATGAACCGCGTGACCAGCCGGTAAAGCCCGCGCACATAGAACACCGCGACGCCGATCGCGGGCGCCGCCGCCACCAGCATGAGCATTTCGGTGCTGTCCGGCCAATAGGGGCGGCTGAGGCGCAGCGTATAGGCGGCCCAGATGGCGAAGCTCAACAGGACGACGTCGTTGAGGACGAGGAGGGTCCGCTTGAACCAGCGGGGACGCTCGATCAGCCATTTGGCAAGACGCATTCTAGGCCACCCCAAGCCGGTTCTGGCGCCGGCTCCCGTAGAACTCGCGAAAATAGGCCGATTTCAGCGCGGGTTGAGCCGGGAACATAGCCGATGGTCGATGTGAACGGAAGCAGCCAGCATGAGGGGTCGCGCGCCCAATCCTGGCCGCGCGCGCCGTCATGCAGTATCCAGGCGGCATGCCGGTTCGCGAAGTTCTTGCGGCGCTCTTGGTCTTGGCCCTGTGGGTGGGGACCGCTCAGGCCGATCCAACCAAGCTCGTCATGCCCGTGGCTTATGGCACGCATCTGCCGGGCCTCGGCGAGCCGGCTCTGCGCCTGTCCAAGACAATTGCCGAGCGCGCCAAAGGCACGCTCGAGCTCGACCTGAAGGAGCCTGGCGACGGCACGAAGCCGCACGAGATCCTCGATGCGGTGGCGAGCGGGAAGGTCGATGCCGGCTTCGCCACGCCAAGCTTCTGGGCAGCGAAGATCCCAGCGGCGGCTTTGTTCGCAGGTTACCCCTTCGGCCCTGACGGCAAGACCTATCTCGCCTGGTTCGAGCAGGGCAACGGCCGGAAGCTCTACCAGGAAATGTACGACCATGCCGGCGTGAAGGTGCGCGTGATCCCTTGCGCCTTCGGGGGTGCCGAGGCCGGCGGCTGGTTCGCGCAGGAGGTCAAGGACAAAGACAGCCTCAAGCGCCTGCGCATGCGCATCTTCGGTCTCGGCGCGCGGGTCATGTCGCGGGCAGGCGCCGCCACCGTGTTGCTGCCGGGCAGCGCCCTCATCAAGGCGTTCGAGCGGAAGGAGATCGATGCCGCGGAGCTCTACACGCCCGCGGTCGATGCGAAGCAGCCGCTGAAGGACAAGGTGAAGCGCATCTATGCGCCCGGCTGGCACCAGCCCGAGACCGTGCTCGAGCTTCTGATCAACCAGGACCGCTGGAACGGGCTGAGCGACGAGCAGCGCAAGATTATCGAGGACGCTTGCAAGGATACGCTCGAGGCGACGCTTGAGGACAGCGCGAAACTGCAGGCCGATGCGCTTGCCGAGCTCGGCCAAGCGGGGGTCACGGTCACGCCGTTCCCCGAGCCCGTGCTCGCCGCCTTGCGCGAGGCCTGGCGCGAGGTCGAGCACGAAGACAGCGCGCGCGACTATTTCTTCAAGACGGTGATCGACGACATCGAGAAGTTCCGCAAGTCCGCGCAGTAGGCGCTCACCTCTCCCCGGCGGGGAGAGGTCGCGCCGAAGCTTGCTTCGGCGCGGGTGAGGGGGAACCAGCCCGTAAAGTCGGTTCGCACCCCCTCACCCTTCACGCCATGCGACTTGCGCGCATTCTTTCACGCGCTACCGCTGCGCTACTTGAGGGCGGCTCGGGCTCACCCCACGCGCAAGATCGCGGCGCGAAGCCCTCTCCCCAACGGGGAGAGGGAGTCCTCTACTGCGCCGTCTTCAGATAGGCGATGATGTCGGCCCGCTCGCCTGCATCGGCGATGCCGCCAAAGGCGAGCGACATCGGTGAGGTCGGGATCATCGCTTTCGGATCGGCAATCCACTTGTCGAGATGCTCGTCCGTCCAGGTGAAGCCTTCCTCGCCGAGCTTCTTCATGCCGGCCGAGTACATGGCATAGTCGGCCACGCCAGCGGCCTTGCGTCCCGCGATGCCGTTAAGCTGGGGGCCCACCGTGTTGGCCGCGCTTGGACCAACCTGATGGCAGATGCCGCATTGCGCGCCGAACAGCTCCTTGCCCTTCGCGGCATCCGCGGCAAGCGCAGGCGCGCTCATAGCCAAGGCGAACGAAATCCCAAGACCGAACAGAGCAAAAGTCCTCATCTCAACCTCCTTGAAATGTCCGAGCGCGAGCCGCCCAGCCGGCCCGGACAAGTGCCCAGCGTTTCCTCGTCTTCTTGCTGTTGTTGCGGAGATTTTATCAGAGGTCGCGACCCCCTCAAATCCGCCGCCTTGCGACACGATAACTCGGGTCCAAGAGGCCGGGTTGCCTGTATTGCCCGCAAACCCGGCACGTGCGAAAGACTAGGGTTAAGCCTCGTGCGCGTGTGGCATGGGGCGCGCTGGGAGCACCCATGTCGCAGATCACCCTGCCTGCACCCAATCCCGCCATCCTGTCGCGGCGGGCCGATATCGTGCGGCAGCTCAAGCGGCTGGTGCCCGAGGCGAGCCTGATCACCGACAAGGAAGGCCGCCGCACCTTCGAGACCGACGCGCTCACCGCCTATCGCTGCCTGCCGCTCGCCGTTGTCCTGCCGAGTTCCACCGAGGAGGTGAGCAAGGTTCTGCGCTTCTGCCACGAGAACCAGATCAAGGTGGTGCCGCGCGGGGCCGGCACTTCGCTTACGGGTGGCGCGCTGCCGCTCGAAGATTCGATTGTGCTCTGTCTCTCGCGCATGACCAAGGTGCTCGAGATCGACACCGTCAACCGCGTTGCGCGCGTCGAGGCCGGCGTCACCAATATCGGCATCACCAATGCGGCGGCAGGCGAGGGGTTCTTCTATGCGCCCGACCCGTCGAGCCAGATCGCCTGCACCATCGGCGGCAACATCGCCACCAATTCCGGCGGCGCGCATTGCCTGAAATACGGCGTCACCACCAACAACGTGCTCGGCGTGCGCATAGTGCTGATGAACGGCGAGATCGTCGATATCGGCGGCGCCTGGCTCGATGCGCCTGGCTACGATTTCCTCGCGCTGATCAATGGCTCGGAAGGCCAGCTCGGCGTCGTCACCGAGGCGACCGTGCGGCTGCTCAAGGCCCCTGAGGGCACGCGCCCGATCCTGATCGGTTTCGATTCGACGGAGTCGGCGGCGGCTTGCGTCGGCGCGATCATCGCCTCGGGCATCGTGCCCGTCGCCATCGAGTTCATGGACCGGCCGGCCATCCATGTCTGCGAGCATTTCGTCGAGGCGGGCTACCCGCTCGACGCGGAAGCGCTGCTGATCGTCGAGGTCGAGGGCTCGGAGGACGAGATCGACGCTCTTCTGGAGAAGATCGGCGACATCGCCCAGGACTTCGCCCCGACCTCGCTCCGCCGCAGCGCCAGCGCCGAGGAGAGCGCGCTGATCTGGAAGGGCCGCAAGGCCGCGTTCGGGGCCATCGGCCAGATCTCCGACTATCTGTGCATGGACGGCGTCATTCCGCTGTCGAAGCTGCCCAAGGCGCTCGACGAGGTTGGCTGGATCTGCCGCAAATACCGCTTCGACGTCGCCAACATTTTCCACGCCGGCGATGGCAATCTGCATCCGCTCATTCTCTACAACGCCAACGACCCGCTGCAGCTCGAGCGCGCGGAGCTGTGCGGCGCGGAGATCCTGAAGCTCTGCGTCGAGCTCGGCGGCTGCCTCACCGGCGAGCACGGCGTCGGCATCGAGAAGCGCGAGCTGATGACCGTGCAGTTCTCCGACACCGACATCGGCCAGCAGATCGCGGTCAAGCAGGCCTTCGATCCGGACTGGCTGCTCAATCCGGGCAAGGTGTTTCCTCTCGGGGGGTACGAAGTCCAGTGACCGGCCCGATGCGTCTCGGCTTCCATGCTCCCGACACGGTGGAGGAGCTCGCCTATCTCGTCGCCGAGGCCGCCGATACGCGGAACGCCATCGAGGTGATGGGGCGCGGTACCAAGCGCGAAATAGGCCGGCCGGGGCAGGGCGGCAGCATCGTCTCGACCGAAGCCCTCTCCGGCATCTCTCTCTACGAGCCGAGCGAGCTGGTGCTGGTCGCGCAGGCCGGCACGCCACTCGCGCAGATCGAGCAGCTGCTTGCCGAGAACGACCAGGAGCTCCCCTTCGAGCCGGTCGATCTCGGCGTGCTGTTCGGCTTCGATCCGGGGCAGGGCACGTTCGGCGGCGTGTTCGCCGCCAATCTCTCCGGCAGCAGGCGCATCCTGCGCGGCTCGGCCCGCGACCATCTGCTCGGCGCGACGGCGGTGAACGGGCGCGGCGAGATCATCAAGTCCGGCGGCCGCGTGATGAAGAACGTCACGGGCTACGATCTTGCCCGGTCGCTCTGTGGCTCCTGGGGCACGCTCGCGATCATGACCGAGGTTGCGGTCAAGGTCCTGCCGGCGCAGCGCGACGTGCGCACCATTATCTGCTTGGGGCTGACCGACCACACCGCGATCGAGGCGCTCTGCATCGCGCACGGCACGCCCTTCGAGGTCTCCGGCAGCGTGCACATCCATGCCGATCTCGCCAAGCGCTTCAGCGACGAGGCGATCGTGAGCCAGAACGCGCCGGTCACCGCCATCAGGTTGGAGAATTTCAGCGCCTCTGTCCGCTATCGCGCCAACCGGCTCCGCCAGATGCTGCTCCCTTATGCACCGGCGCTCGAGCTCGACACCGAGCAGAGCCGCTTTTTCTGGCATGAGGTCCGCACGCTTCAGCCCTTCCGCCGCTCGGGGCTGCCGCTGTGGCGCATCTCCACCACCCCCTCGGACGCCGCCAAGCTGATCGGCGCGATCGCGCGCAAGATCGAAGTCAAGCCGCTCTATGACTGGTCCGGCGGGCTGATCTGGCTGGAAACCCCGCCGCTGACCGATGCAGGCGCGGTGGAGATCCGCCGCACCCTTGCCGAAATCGGCGGGCATGCCACACTGGTCCGGGCCGAGGCCGAGGCACGGGCGGTGATCGATGTGTTCCAGCCGCTCGACCCGCCGCTGATGGCGCTCACGGCGAATTTGAAGCGCGCGTTCGATCCGGTCGGGATTTTGAACCCAGGCCGCATGTATGAAGGGCTATAGGCGGCGACCATGCAGACCAATTTCAATGCCGTGCAGCTCGCCGACCCGACCATCGCGCGCGCCGACTCCATCATCCGGCGCTGCGTGCATTGCGGGCTCTGCACCGCGACCTGCCCGACCTATGTGCTGACCGGCGACGAGCGCGACAGCCCGCGCGGCCGCATCTACCTGATGAAGCAGATGATCGAGGACCGCGAAGTTTCGGCCTCGACGAGCTATCACATCGACCGCTGCCTCTCCTGCTTCTCCTGCATGACCACCTGCCCGAGCGGCGTGGACTACATGCATCTGCTCGATATCGCCCGCGCCCGCATCGAGCAGAAAGGCCACCGCACGGCGTCCGAGCGCGCCATGCGCTGGCTGCTCGCCAAGGTGCTGCCTTATCCCGCCCGTTTCCGCCTCGCCATGCTGCTCGGCTGGGCGGCGCGGCCGTTCCGCGGCTTGCTCGAGCGCATGGGCTTCGAGCGCACGGCGGCGGCGATCGACCTCGTGCCGCCGGGCGCGCCGAAGCTGAAAGTGAGCCGCCCGAAATCGGCGCTCGGCACCGATCCTGAGGCGAAGCGCGTGGCGCTGATGTCGGGCTGCGTGCAGCAGGTCCTTGCCTCGCAGATCAACCGCGCCGCGATCCGCCTGCTCAGGCGGCACGGCGTCGACGTGATCGTGGTCAAGGAGGAGGGCTGCTGCGGCGCCCTCGTGCATCATATCGGCCGTGAAGACGATGCGCGCGACGCCGCTCGCCGCAATATCGACGCCTGGACCGCGACGATGCGCGAGAAGCTGCTCGACGCCATCGTGATTACGACCTCCGGCTGCGGCACCATGGTCAAGGATTACGGCAACTTGCTCGCGCGCGACCGCGGCTATGCCGAGCGCGCGACCTATGTCTCGGCGCTCGCCCGCGACATCACCGAGTTCGTCGCCGGTCTCGATCTCCTGCCGCCGATGATGTGGACGGGCCTCCGCTTCGCCTATCACGCGCCGTGCTCGCTGCAGCACGGGCAGAAGCTCGACACCCTGCCGCGCGACCTGCTCGACCAGATGGGCTTCAACATCGTCGAGGTTCCCGAAGGCCATCTCTGCTGCGGCTCGGCCGGCGCCTACAACATGATCGAGACCAAGATCGCCGGCGAACTGCGCGAGCGGAAGCTGCGCAACATCGCTTCCGTCAAGCCCGATGCGGTGGTGACCAGCAATATCGGCTGCGTGATGCAGCTCGAGGCGGGGGCCGGCGTGCCCTTCGTGCATATCGTCGAGCTGCTCGACTGGGCGACCGGTGGGCCGATCCCGCCCGCGCTGGTGGGGCTGCGCGACCAGGGCCACCCGATCGAGGCGCTGGTCGAGATGGCCAAGGAAGCCGCCCACGCGCCTTAGCCATTTTCCCGTTTGCACTGACTCATACCTCCCCCTTGTGGGGAGGTCCGACGACGCGCAAGGCGCGGCGTCGGGGTGGGGGGCGTTCTGCCGAGCGCCGGGATACTCACCCCACCCACTCGGCCTTCGGCCGAGCTGCCCTCCCCATCAAGGGGAGGGATTGGAGCCAGCTGCCGGTTTGACGCTATTCCTGGACGACTGAATGGGTGACTGGCCGGCGATCATGCGTTAGAAGCGGGCGGCCGGAGCCGCATCAACCAAGCCGCACTTCCATGAGCAAGAAAGACGCGAGCGTCCGCCCCGAGCCCCGCCTGCCTAAGGGGCTGAACGACATTTCGGCGCAGGAGATCCGCGCCACCGAGGACATGCTCGGCACGATCCGCGGCGTCTTCGAGCGCTACGGCTTCGAGCCGCTCGACACGCCGGCGATCGAATATTCCGACGCGCTCGGCAAGTTCCTGCCCGACCAGGACCGGCCGAACGAGGGCGTGTTCTC
>CAZWIO010000015.1:0-15309 GCA_964634195.1 uncultured Methyloceanibacter sp.
CCGCCTATGTCGAGCGCGAGCTTGAAATCATCGACGGCATCAAGCGCGGCATGGCTGACGTGGCGGCCGGCCGCGTCGTGCCCCATGAAGATGTGATGGCTGACGCGCGCCAGATCATCGCGGATGCGAGGCGGAAGAAAGCCGCGCAGGGATGAGGCGAGTCATCTGGTCGGCCGACGCCCGGCGCGATTACCTCGACATTCTGCAATACATAGCAGACGACAATCCGGACGCGGCCGAAAGGGTCGCGGACGCGATCGAGCGCGCCGGAAATGGGCTTGGCGAGTTCGCGACCGGAAGACCAGGCCGTGTCACTGGCATGTATGAAAAATCGGTCCCCCGCCTGCCCTATATCATCGCGTATGAGCTGACGAGTCAGGGCGGACAGGAGGTTATAGCTGTCTTGCGCGTCATCCATACGGCGCGGGATTGGCCGGCCGAGGAATGGCCGAACTAGCTGTGCAACTGTGCACAGTCGATCAATTGCACAAAAGCGTTATTGACTGAAAGCCACCCGGCTGACATTGTTCGATACTGCAATTGTGCACAACGGAGCTTTTGCAAAAATGCGGTGTTGCACATGAAAACCATAGCTATCGCCATGCAGAAAGGCGGCGTCGGCAAATCGACGCTCGCGAAAGCGCTTGGCGTTGCCGGCGCGAAAGCCGGCTTGAACGTCCTCGTTCTGGACATGGATACGCAGCAATCGACCGGCCAATGGGCCGAGCGTCGAAAAGACCCGCTCCCCGTTGTGCGCTTCGCGACCGAGATCGAGTTGCCGAAATTGTTGCGGCAGGCCGAGGAAGCGGGCTGCGACCTGGTTGTCATCGACACCCCGCCCGCCAGGAGCACCGAAGCGCCGGCCGCTGTCGAATCCTGCGACCTCGTGCTTGTGCCGTGCTCGCCCGACATAGAAGCCTATGAGCAGCTTCCCAGGACCGCGCGCCTTGCGCGATCGACGGAGAAGCCGGCCGCCGCCGTGCTGACGATGGCGCAGCCGAATAGCCGCGCCGAGGAAGACATAGCCCGCCAAGTGTTCGAGACGGTCAAGCTTCCCATGGTTCCGGCCGTCATTCACCGCTTCAAGGTGCATCGAGACGCGAGCCGGGAGGGCATGACGGCCTTCGAGATGGAGCCGGAGGGCAAAGCAGCCGCCGAGCTTCAAGCCCTTTGGCAATGGGTAGCGGCAGAATTGCAATTGAGCACAATTGCACCTGTGCACAAGAAAGCGTGAGGAAGGTTATGGCGAAGACGAAAGCAACCGCGCAGGATTTCCTGTCGAAAATGAACCTGCCCGAGCAGCAGGACGAGCAGCCGGCTCCGGCCGCGACCAGCGCGCCGGCCGCTGTGGATCGGGGGCGAGCTGCAAGCCGAACCGGCCTCAAGCATATCGGCGGCTATTTCGACCGGGACACCGTGGAGAAGGTGGCCGTTCTCAGGGCACGCCTCGACCTCGACAATTCGCAGCTCATCAAACGCGCGATTGACGAGCTTTACAGCAGGGAAGGGGCGGCCCGGAAATTCGGCGATCGGTAGTGCAAGGGTGCACAGTTGCACAGTTGCACAGCTTGCCCCGGTTAATGCGATTTTTACTGAATACCCCGGCGAAAAATTAGGTTTTCTCGATTAAGCTCGCGTCGCCTGTGGAGACGCGGGCCGGGGCGTGGAAACCTCGCAAGGTTAGAGGTAATGCACGGAGTCGACGGCGACCAGGTGACGGACGCGCATGTCCAGGCTCGCGCTAAAGGCGTCTGTGCCCAACTAACCTTGGGATTTCCAACACCCGGTTCCGACGCACACCGGCCAGTTTACGGGCCGATAGATGACGAGCAAAGCGGCCACCTGCTCAGAAGGGAGCCGCCGTGCGTGATATCGATGAGGAGCCAAGGGTAGAATTTGCCGCCAGTGAGATAGACCACGTTGCGGCGTGGCTGGATCGGCGCAGCGCCGTGGAGGCTTGGG
Source organism: uncultured Methyloceanibacter sp. (assembly GCA_964634195.1). Classification (GTDB taxonomy): domain Bacteria; phylum Pseudomonadota; class Alphaproteobacteria; order Rhizobiales; family Methyloligellaceae; genus Methyloceanibacter. Next base: position 1,963 of record CAZWIO010000015.1, read on the forward strand.
GCCTGGTGCTGGTTTCCATGGCGCTTGTCGCCGCACTCGATTTCTCGACCCATGCTTTTGAGCTGTGTATTGCCACGCTCTACATAGTGCCAATCTGCCTTGCCGCTTGGATGTTTCGGCCGCGCGCCGCGATCGGCATCACTGCCCTGGTGACGTTCATCGCCTTCCTGAAATATCCGTTGCTGCACACCGAGCCGAGCGTATTCACGACGATCTATAACGGCACGTCGCGGGCACTCGCCTTCGCGCTTCTCACGGCTATTATGCTCGCGATCCGGCGCAGCTATGACCACGCCCGACTTGCGGCCCGCCGCGATCGGATGACAGGCGCGTTGAACAAACAGAGCTTCCACGAGCGAACTGTGGGCATCCTCGACATGGCCCAGGCCGCAAGGCGCACTGTGCTCTTGCTCTATCTCGACATCGACGGTTTCAAGGGCGTGAACGATCAGCACGGCCACCATGTCGGTGACGAGGTGTTGCAGGCTTTTGCGGCCGGCGCTGCGCGTGCGCTTCGGCGCGATGATTGTTTTGGCCGCCTTGGCGGCGATGAATTTGCAGTTGCCCTGGTCGTGGACTCAGGCGACGAGGCCCAGGCTTTGGCCGAGAGCTTGCACCAGCGTTTTACGGCAGCGCTGGCGTCGTCGGGCCATGCCGTGACATGCAGCATGGGTGCTTTAATCGTTCCGGCCGGCAGCCGCTTTGCCTGCGACGAGCTGATGCAAGCGGCCGATCGGCTCATGTATGCATCGAAGCATGGCGGCCGGAACGCCGTCACGATCGCGACGGCGGTTCCTTCGGAAATGCGCCAGATCACAGCGCCGAGCATCGTTCCCCATGTGCGCCATGTCATCGAGGCGTGAGGGGAGGGATGAGGACGCAGTTTCACGAAACCGCCGATTTGCTCGACACCCTTATGTTTACAGTCAAGGTGATCACTCAGAGCGATGTTGAGGGCAAGCAGCGGATCGCGAACGCCTATCAGGATGCGCGCTCGCTTGTGGCGACGATCGGCCTAGACGATGAAGGTTCGGCGCGACCGCGTATCACCGCCTGTTTTGAGCGCTTCAATGCCTACAAGGCCGCCGATGACCTTGCGGCGGCCGGCTGGATACTGACCGCGATTCAAGAGCGCGTGGCCGAGCGGGACCTTCCCGGCTGGCGACAACTTCGGAAGATCATCAAGGGAGCTGTGCGCGAGCTGCCGGAGCCGGGAAAGACGGCGCTGAATTGATGCTGTGGCGAGGGTGCAGGACGCGGCGACAGCCGCGCCGGCCCGGAGGCGAACGCGCTCCCATCTAGCGCCGTAGAGAGCCGGAGGGCCGTTCGTGCCAAAGTCCCGGCGCAAAGCGCCGGGTCCGCTTCTCATGCCTCTGCGGGGCTGGAATCGGTGCCGTCGAGGCGTTCGGCGCAGATCGTGGCGACGGTTTCTTGCAGCGCCGTCACGCGATCGACCAGCCAGGCCAGTTCCTCGCCGGTGATCTCGTAGGCGGGCGAATAGCGCGCGCCGACATAGGCGCGATCGAGCCGGGTGAAGCTGCGTTTGGCGAAACGGGTATCGCGCGGCCACACGTTGATGAGCTGCGGCGCAAGCCGCTCGGCGTGGGAGCGCAGCACGGACAGACGATGCGATTTCGGGCTGTAGAGCGCCACGACGAGCAGGACGCAATGATAGAGCCGTTCGACGGTCTGATGCAGATCGAAAGCGGCTTCCTTGTCGTAGCCCCGCCTAATGGCTTCCTGCGCCAGATCAAAGCGGCGGCCTGCGTTCGGGAACCAGTGCTCGAAATGCCGCCTCGCTTCGGCGCGTGCTTCCTCCGGTGCAAGATTCATCGGAGAGGCGAGGGGATGGCCGGGAACCTCGTAAATCACAACGCCGTCGCGGGCTATGTCCACGAAGAAGGGCCGGCCGCGCCGAAGCTGGTCGTTCACGTCCATGATGGTGTGCACGATGAAGTTGACCGGCGTTGCCAGATGCTTTGTCACGGTCAGCTCTTGCAGGAACCGTTCGGCGGCCTTTTCCCAGGCTTCATGTTGCTCCGCAAAGCTGTCGTAATTGACGACGACGAGCACGTCATAGTCGGAGCGATAGCCGCTCTTGCGGTCCTCGACCCAATCGCCGCGCGCATAGCTTCCGAACAGGATCAGCTTGAGGATGCGCCCGCGCTTTCCCTTCTCGGAGAGCTTGGTTTTCAGGGCATCGTCAAATTCATCGAACAGGATGCCGGCGACCCGTTCGAGCTCGCGGCGCTTGCGTGCCGGCAGGCGATCGAGACCGCTAACCTGCATCGAACAGCCCTTTGAACTCGCCGTCGGCATAATAGCGCAGCTTGCCGGCGACGACCGGGCGTTGCCCGGCCAGGAACAGCAGCTCGATATTTTCGTGCAGGTTGCGGACCTCATCAGGGGTCAGCAGCGGGCGGGCGACATGCTGTTCACCATAGGAGATCCCCGTTTTTTCGGAATCGAGGGCGCGGCCCATGCTTTCAAAGACGACCGTGGATTGCCCGAGCATGTCGGAGACGAGGCGGGCGCTCTCATGATCGTTGACGCCGAAGACCTGTAGAACGCCGGCGTTCGACAGGAAGGTGCCGGCGCGCTGCCCATAGGTGGCGCGGAGCTGGTGAACATCTTGCAGGATCGGCCAGAGCTGGACGCCGTAGCCGGCCATGAGGCCCATAGCACGTTCAACGGGAGCCAGGTGCCCGAGGGCGGCGAACTCATCGAGCAGATAGAGGACCGGCACGGCCGGCTTGCCGGGCGTGCGGGCCATTTCGAGCAGGCTTTGCGTGATGAGTAGGCGCAGCCAGCGCGAATAGGTCGAGAGGCGATCGGGCGGCAGGACGAGGAACACCGTCGCGTTGCGGCTCTTAAGATCGGCAAACCGGAAATCGGATCGGCCGAGCACGCGGGCCATGCGGGGACTGTCGAGGAAATGGGTATGGCGTTGCGCGGCCGAGAGGACGCCGGCCGCCTCGCGATCGGACTTGCCGAGGTGGCGGTTGGCGGCGCGGGCGACCAGGCCGCCGGCCGCCGTCGAGTCCTGCATGTCCTTCAGGAGGCCGGAGAACGCTTCAGGGGCGAGCGTGAGGTTTTCCCGCAGGGTGATAAGCGTTCGCCGGCTGGCAGGCTCGTGGGCGGCGATATGAAGGATCATGCCGCCGATCAGCGCCTTTGCTTCCTCGTTCCAATGCGCCTCGCCGGCCATGCCGGGCTCATCGAACACGAGAGCATCGGCAAGGGTGCTCGCATCTTCCGCCACATCGAGGCCGTTCGGGTCGAGCTGGTCGAGGGGGTTGAATGCCGCCAGCGGTTCGGCCGTCGCGCCGAAGGGGTCGAGGACGTGGACCGGGCCGAAGGCGCGACGAGCGCGGCCGGCGATCCTCGCATTCTCGCCCTTGGGATCGATGCAGATCACCGAGCGGTCAGCCGTCAGCAGATTCGGGATGATGGTTCCCACGCCCTTGCCGGTGCGTGTCGGGGCCATCGTCAGCAGATGGGCCGGCCCGTCATAGCGTAGCAGCTTTCCTGTTTTTCCATCGCGGCCGATCAGCAGGCCCGAGCCGTTCCGAGTGAGGGGCGCGACTTCCTTGTTGCTGGCAAAGCGGGCCGTGCCGTGGGTCGCATCGTCCAAATCCCCGAAGTGCTGAATCATCGGATTGGTGAGAAGCCGAAAGGCGAAAATCAGGAGGACCGCCGTAACTGCTAGAGCGGCGATCCAGCGAGCCACGACCCAGGTTTCAGGGATCGTCAAAAATGGGATCAGGTAGAGAATAGTCGCGACGATGACGAAGCCGATTCCGACTTGCCAAGCGTAATGGACGATACGGAACGGAGCGAAAGCGATATTGATGATTGCCCATACTGGATCACGACCCGCTCGCCGGAGCATGTTCTTGAAAGCGGCCCATGCAAGCGTCGCCTGATTCATGAGGCGGCCTCCGCATTGTTCGCCGCCCTTGGCTTCAGGAGATCGTCAAACAGCTCCTTGTCACCATCGCGCGTGAGGAAGGCCGGCAGCTCACGCCGAAGCCAGTTGGCCAGGTCCCGCGAAAATTCGTCCTTGCCGCTCTCCAGACGGTGCAGAACAAGCGCCCCGAGTAGAACCTTGCGGCGGGTATCCTTGGCGCGCTCGACCTTTCCCAACCGGGACTTGAGCGATTTTCTCTGTGCTTCTAGCTGTGCAAGGCGTTCCTCAATGGACTTCCGGGCCATGTCGTCGCTTCCTCGTTTGATCCGCTTGCAATCTTACTCAAAAGCGATCGTTTTTCCAGCCGTTGCACCGTCTGTCCTCTTCTCCGGTTGAAAAATGCGCCGGTTTGTGCTGCAAATACACCTTTCATTGTTTCGCATTGACCGTGCCGCAGCGCGACACCGGAGGCATGAGAGAGCGGAGCGATCGAATTACGAAGGGCGCACTTACGAGTTGCTTCGCAACTCAGATGCGCCGATCGCAGATCGGGAAAGGCAGAACGGCGTTTGGCGATCTATCATGCAAGCATGAAGCCGGTTTCGCGGGCAGGCGGTCGAAGCGCCGTTGCCTCTGCCGCTTATCGTGCCGGCGAGCGCCTAACGAACGAACGCGACGGCATCACGCATGACTTCACCCGCAAGCAGGGCGTCGAGCACGCCGAAATCGTCTTGCCCGAGCGCGCGGATGCCGAATGGGCGAAAGATCGTTCGGCGTTGTGGAATGCGGCAGAGGCGGCCGAAAACCGGAAAGACGCGCGTGTCGCCCGCGAGTTTGAAATCGCGCTACCGCACGAGCTGACGGCCGAACAGCGGCTTGAGCTGACGCGGGAGTTCGCCCAGGACTTGGCGAACCGCTATGGCGGCGCGGTCGATTTCGCCATTCATCAGCCGCATGATGCGAGCGACGTTCGGAACCACCACGCGCATCTTTTGATGACGACGCGGCAGGTCACGGAGGAAGGGCTAGGCGAGAAAACCTATATCGAGCGGGAGAACAAATGGCTGCTGTCCAACGACATGCCGACCACGCAAATGCAGCTCCGCGATATTCGGCAGGCGTGGGAGCAGCACGCCAACGAGCATCTGGCAGCGGCCGGGCTGGATATTCGGATCGATCATCGCTCGCATCAGGAACGCGGGCTTGAGATCGAGCCGACCGAGCACATGGGCGTCCACGCCACGCAGATGCAGCGCAAGGGTATGGACGTTGATCGGGCGCGGCTTTCCGAGGAAGCGGCGCAACGGAATGCCGAGCTGATCCGCGAGAAGCCGGAGCAGGTTCTTTCGATAGTCACGAACGAAAAGAGCGTGTTCGATCGGCACGACATTGCGCGCACCTTGCATCGCTACATCAACGACGACGCGCAGGCATTCCAGAACGCCTTTGCGACGGTCATGGCCTCGCCGTCCTTGGTCGAGTTGCAGGGCGAGCGATCGAACCCCGAGACAGGGGAGATCGAGCTTGCCCGTTATTCGACGCGGGAAATGGTCGAGATCGAATCCGGCATGGCGGCATCGGCCGAGCGGATGGATGAGGCGCGCGGCTATGGCGTCGATCGGCGGCATGTGGAACGCGCGATCGGCCGCCAGGACGAGGCCATTCGACAAAGTGCCGGCGATGCTTCCGCGCGGCTTTCCGACGAGCAGCGGCGGGCGGTCGAGCATATCACCGGGCCGGAGCAGATCGCGGCGGTTGTCGGTTACGCCGGCGCGGGCAAGTCCACCATGCTCGCAGCGGCGCGCGAGGCATGGGAGGCGCAGGGCTACACGGTTCACGGCGCGGCGTTGTCAGGCAAGGCGGCCGAGGGGTTGGAGGAATCTTCCGGCATCCAGAGCCGCACGCTCGCGTCGTACGAATATCGCTGGCAGAACGACCGCGGCACACTCGGCCGCGGCGACGTGTTCGTGATCGACGAGGCGGGCATGGTCGGGAGCCGCCAGCTCGCCCGCTTCGTTGGCGAGGCCGAGGCGCGCGGGGCGAAGATCGTCCTTGTAGGCGACCATGAGCAGTTGCAGGCGATCGGGGCCGGCGCACCGTTCCGGGCGATCACGGAGGAAATCGGCCATGCCGAGCTTTCCGAGATACGCCGGCAGCGCGTGGACTGGCAGCGGGAGGCGTCGGTTGACTTCGCCACGCACCGGACGGCCGAGGGGCTGGCAGCCTATCGGGATCATGGCAATATCAGCTTTGCCGAGACGGGCGAGGACGCGCGCGGCCAGATCGTGCGCGATTATCTTGCCGACCGCGACGAGCGCCCGGACGGCACCCGCGTAGCGATGGCGCATCGCCGGGCCGATGTTCGCGCCATCAACGACGCGATCCGGGCCGAGCTACAGGACCGGGGCGAGCTGGCGCAGGGCGAGGACGCCGGCGCGCTGACCTTCCAGACCAATGACGGCAAGCGCGAGTTCGCACCGGGCGACCGCATCGTGTTCCTTGAGAACAACCGCGACCTTGGCGTGAAAAACGGGATGCTTGGCACCGTCGAGCATGTCGAGGCCGGCCGGATCGTCGCGCAGCTCGACGGCCGGGGCGGCGATAGCGTCAGCGTGCCGATGGGCGACTATCAGGCGATCGACCACGGCTATGCGACGACGATTCACAAGAACCAGGGCGCGACGGTCGACCGCGCCTATGTGATGGCGTCGGGCACGATGGACCGGCATCTAACCTATGTCGCCATGACGCGGCATCGCGACGGCGCGCAGCTCTACGCCGGCATGGATGAGTTTGCCGACCGCAACGCCGGCCGCCTGGTCGAGCATGGGACCGCGCCCTATCAGAACGACCCGAAGAACCGCGACAGCTATTTCGTGACGTTGGAAAACGATCGCGGCCAGAAACACACGATTTGGGGTGTGGACCTTGAGCGGGCCATGAAGGAGGCCGCGCCGGAGATCGGGGATAAGATCGGCCTTGAGCATCGCGGATCGGAAACGGTTCGCCTTCCAGACGGGACCACGGCCGAGCGCAATTCGTGGAAGGTGCATGAAGGCGGCGAGCTGGCCTACCGGCAGCTTGAAAGCCGGCTCAGTCGGTCGGGCGTGAAGGAAACGACGCTCGATTACACCCGCGATTTTGCCGAGCGGCGCGGGATCGCGGAGCAAATGGGCGTCCGGAGCGAGATCGAGCTACGTCCGGACAGGGAGTCGACGCACGAGCAAACCCGGGCCGAGCGACATTCGCAGCGGCCGAGCATCGAGGCCGAAAAAGTGGGCGAGGATCTCGCGCGGGTTTCCCGCGCCGAGGATCTCGCCCAGGATCGCGGTGACGGTCGGCAGCAACGGCAGCGCCGCAATCCGTTCGAGGGCCTGAAACTCGGGCGCGGAGCAGCGGCCGAAGGGCCGCAGCAGGACCGCGCCGAGCCGGTCCAGGAACGGCCAGAGAGGGCCGAGACGCGGCGGCGCGGTATGTTCGACGGCTTGAAACTCAATGCCGCCTCAGCCGCTCAGGAACAGCCGGAAAGAGGGGAGCGCGCGCGGGAGGCGCCGGCGCAGGACCGGCAGGCAGACCGCTTGCGGCGGCCGAACGACATGGAACGAGCCGTGGAACGGTATGCGCGGGCTTTCGATGCAGCCGACAGGAATGTCCGCGAGGGTTTGCCCGTACTCGAAGCGCAGAAACAGGAGGTGCGCCTTGCGGGGCAGCAGCTCGACCAGGCCCGGCCGGGATCGTCGGCGCTCATGGTATCGGCATTGCAGCACGACCCGGAGACGCGGCAGGCGATGACCGAGCTTTCCGGCCGCGAGCGTACCGGGCAGCTCATCGCCGGCATGGACCGCGAGCGCGCCGCATTGGCGGACCCGAACGTCAGGGCCGAACGCTTCGTCAATCGCTGGCAGGAGCTACAGGAGCAGCGCCAGGAGCTTCGCGGCTGGCAGCACGACGAGGCGCGCGGGAAGGTCGAGGGACAAATGCGCGGCATGGCCCAGAGCCTTGAGCGCGATCCCCAGGTTGAATCCGTTCTGCGCAACCGGAAACAAGACCTCGGAATCGGTCATGTGCGGCAGAGCGAAAGCCTCGCTCGCGACATGGAGCAGAGCCTTGCACGCGGCCGGAGCCAGAGCCTCGGGATGGAACGATAGGAGACGCCATGACGGACGAGAACGAGGGATTCGAACCAGACGAGCAGGACGCAGGCAACGACCCAGCCCAGGCTTTCGATGCGTTGCGGCGATCGGTGGAGAAGCTGGCGCGCGATGTTGGCGGCGAAATGACCGTCATTCGCAAAGGGGTGGAAGCGGCGTTCGAGGAGTTCGAGAAATTCCAGCAGCCGCCCGATTACGGCCCGGAGCTTGGCCGCATCGTCAAACAGGTCGCCGTTGTTGGACAGGCGCTTGAAGCCCTGCAAAAATTGCCGGCGCTCAGGAATGGCCCCGATCACTACGCCCGCGCGCTCGAAAGCGCCGGCGATCGGGTTTCGGAGAATGCCGGCCGCACGATCGAAGCTCGAGGACAAGTCCTCGAGCGCGTGACCGGCGATCTTCGCGAGTTCGTCAGGACCGCCCGCCTTCGTCGGGAACAAGATTGGTGGGTTTGGGGCGCGGGAGCGGCCGGCCTGGTCGCCGGCGTGCTGTTGACGCTATTCCTTCCGCGCGTGCTGCCCGGATCGGTTGATATGGCTGTTGCAGCAACCGCCATGAACGCCGACCGTTGGAACGCCGGAACCGCGCTCATGCAGTCGGGAAGCCCCGGAGGGTGGCGAAGCATTGTCGATGCCAGCAACCTTGTGCGCGCCAACACGGACGCGCTCACGCGCTGCGCCGAGGCGGCTGCGAAGGCAAAGAAGGACCAGAGCTGCACCGTCACCGTGTCAGTGCCGGCGCGATGACGTAGAGTTGTTGCAGGTTTCTGGATTTTCGCGACAAGCACCCGATTGACAATTTTTGAAAATTTGCCCTCCTTGTCGTGTCTCAATCCTCAACTGGAAAGAGACGACAATGCGCAAAACCTTCTATGCTTCCCACAGCAGCTATTCGGAACCCGGCCCGTATCGTGCAACCTTGATGCGCGGTGACAGCGAGCCGGCGTTGGTTGCCCGGTGGATTGCCTCATTCATGCAGCATCCTCGCGGGGCCGAATCCAAATCACAGGGCTTCACACCTGAACAGGCCGCCGATTTGGAGCTTCGTTCCGTGGCCGAGATTCTGTCTGTCGCCGTCGAGCGCAATTTGCTTGAAGGCGATGCCGCACCGCCCAAGGTTGGCGGCGTGTGCCGGGATTTTGCGATACTGGCTGTCAGTAGATTTCGCGAGCGCGGCACTCCGGCTCGCCTTCGCGTCGGGTTTGCCGACTATCTGGTGCCTGACCATTGGGAAGATCATTGGCTTTGCGAATGGCATGATGGCGAGCGTTGGAAACGGCTCGATGTGGAGTTTGCGGCTATCGGGGGAACTTCCTTCAACGCATTGGATGTGCCGCGTGAGCGGTTTCTAACGGCAAGCGAGGCATGGTTTCGGATCAAAGACGAGCCGGAGATCGCTTCCCGATTTGGTGTGTCGAGCCTCGATCTTGGCGGGGAGTGGTTCGTCGCGGGAAGCCTGTTTCGAGAAATTGCAGCCTTGCGCAAGCTGGAACTGAAACCGTGGGATTACTGGGGTCTATCGGAGAATCTTTCCCGCGTTTCAACCGAATGGTCGCAGCAGGCGCGGACAACGATCGACCAGCTCGCTTCGCGCCTCAAAAGCGCTGATGTTGACGAGGAAGGGGAGCCGGAAACTGTAACGGACTGGCCTTTGCCAAAGCAGGTTATCAGCTTCCCACGAGGCGAGCCTCTGGCTGTCGTGTTGCGTAACTCCTAAAACCGGCGACAGATCGGCCGCCCCCCGGAAAATCAGGAGTTTTCGTGTCGCATGTCTTTGTCGCAAGTGGTAGAAAACTTGCGACATGATTTGCGACAGGAATCCGCCGCCCATGATGATCGGCTATGCCCGCGTGTCCACCCAGGGCCAGGACCTCGACCAGCAGCGCACCGCGCTCAACGCCGCCGGCTGCGTCCGCATCTTTGAGGAAAAGGTTTCAGGCGCGAAGCGCGACCGGCCCGAGCTGGTGCGGATGCTTGACCATCTGCGTGCCGGCGACGTGATGACGATCACAAGGCTTGACCGCCTCGCTCGATCGACGCGCGATCTTCTCGACATCGCCGAGCGGATCAGGGAGGCCAAGGCCGGCTTGCGTTCCCTGGCCGAACCGTGGGCCGACACGACGTCGCCGGCCGGGCGCATGGTGCTGACCGTGTTCGCGGGCATCGCGGATTTCGAGCGGTCCTTGATCGCGGAGCGCACCAGCGCCGGCCGGATCGCGGCGAAGGCGCGGGGCGTGCGGTTCGGCCCCTCCCCTGCCCTGTCGGCCGAGCAGATCACGCACGCGCGCCAACTCATCGAGCAGGAGAGCAAGCCGGTTGCCGAAGTCGCCCGGCTCTTGAAGGTGCACCGCGCGACCCTCTACAGGGCGTTAGGCGAGGCAATAGGGCAACCATAGTGCTCGGCTTCGTCAAAAGGTGGGTTCTCGCCATGCTCGCGGGCCTCGCCCGCTGTGCGTGGCTCCGATCCCGGCCTACGGCCGCTTTTGACGCAGCCTGCGCCCCTATGGAATCCTGAACCTGTCGGGACGAAGGGCGTCCCGCCCTTCGCTCCGCTCCGGGGTTCTCCACGCCTGCGGCGCGTCGAACAAAGGGCTGGCCTGGACCGGACGCAATGGCCGGCGATCGTCAGGCCGCTTCCGCCTGGTCCTCGGCCTCCCCTTCGGATTCAGGGGCTTCCATCAGGATTTCACAATCGCCGCACATCAGCCGCGCGTCGGGCTTCGCCCAGGCGTGCAGGCCGCACGAGGGGCAGGTGTAGCGGGTTTTGCTCGCGGACTTCGCCTTGCGCTTCTTGCGGCTCTCCGCATCGTCCCACAGCTCGACATAGAGGGCGTCGAAGCCGCCCGCGTCGAGATCGGCGAAAGCCGTCTGGTAGGCCCCGGCCGGCGCAATGTAGTGCGTCATCTGCTGGCCGGTTTCCTTGCCGCCAGGCTGGCCGGTATCGGAGGGTATCAGGCCGACCGTGTGCATTTTCGCGGCCCATTCCTTGTTGTGATAGCCAGAGCGCGATGGCTTGCCGAGATGGTGCTGCCAGAGGTGGACCATCTCATGCACGAGCGTTGAAAGGCTCTGTTCCGTGGTGCGGGCGCGGAAATGAGAGGGGTTGAGCGCGATTTCGTCAGTGACGGTTTTGCCGTCCTTGGAGCCGAAGCGGCCCCCGGCGAAATAGCCGTAAGCCTTCTTGGCGCGCTGCATGGTGATGAGGCAGGCCGGCAGCTCGCCAGCGAACAGCCGATCGTTGAAGAAGGCATAAGCCCGGTTCAGGCCGTCATAGGTTTTGGCGGTGGGATTGTCGGAGATCATGGCGGCCTCGCGTTGTTTCGTACGATACAAAACATTATCGTCGCGCCGCGCGCTAGTCAATAAAATTGTTTCGTACGATACAAAATATGCGCTTGCAGTTGTGCACAAGTGCATTTGTGCAAATCGGAAAACGCCGCTGAACCGGGAGTGAGTCGGCTAAAAATGGAGGATGACGGTCATAAATGGCGTATGACAGTCATAAAAATGCACGCTCTGCCAAGGGTTTAGATTCTTGGGGTTGCAGAATCAAAGGAATCGACGTTCCTTGTAACGTATGAGTCGAGCCGCTATTCCCGTCAGAGATCGAGTTGCCGCACAGCGCGAGCGTGTGCGGGCGTCGGGCCGTGCTCACCTGTACACAGACCTTCCAAACGAGCTGATCGCGGAAATCGATCGGATCAAGGAAGAACGCGGCGAGCAGTCACGCGCGCCGATCATCGAGGAAGCCGTGAGGTTACTTATCGCGAAGCAGCAAGGGGCATAACGGCAAAACGCCCGATCGTGCCACCGATCGAGCGTTTTTGTAGGCCGTCAGACACACTGTAGGTCAGGGGTCCGCTAACTCTCCCCTTATCTACGCTAGAGCACTCCAACTCGCAAGATTGATTCTTGCGAGACCGAGAATCCGTGTCCGCCGTCCACAGCCGCCATGCCTCCGAGAACGGAGGACGAAGGAAAGATGTTGAGGACGCAAATCGCGGCCGCGATTGGCTGCGCGCGCGGGCACGCGCTTGAAGAAATCATGCGAGAAGTCTGGTCCCTCTATGGCGCGGGTCAGCTCTCCGAGGACCACGCCGGACAGCTCTCTACGCTCGCCCAGGAGCGCCGGAACGCCTTCCGGGGATCGGGACAGATCGGCCTCGGCCTGGTCTTCCCTCCCCCGGCCGAGAAGTGCCCGACGCCAGTTCGCCGGCACAGCCATTTCAAAGGGCGATCGGAGGGCCGCATATGGCGGCCGACGAACCGCAAGGACGTGCAGGCGATCTTGAAGGCGGCCGAAATCTACAACGAGGCCGGTTTGCACGAGAAGGGCGAGCGCAGCGGCCCGCTTGGATCGGTGGCGCTCGACGTGTTGCGGCTGTTCGTCAATCTCATCGACTTCCGCACCGGCCGGCTAGAGCCGTCTATCACCACGATCATGGACCGCTTGGGCCGCTCGCGCGATACGATCGTGCGGGCGCTGAAGAACCTGCGGGCGCATGGCTTCATCGACTGGCTGCGCCGCTACGAGCCGACCGGCAACGAGGGGCGCGGCCCACAGGTCCAGCAGGCGAGCAACGCCTATCGCCTGTCCCTGCCGGAAAAGGCCCGGCAGTTCCTTGGCCGGTTCGGCAAGGCCCCTCCCCTGCCTGCGGATCATGGACAGGATCAGCAGGCATGGAGCGAGGCAATCGACGCCTACAAGAAGACCCTGCCCCTGGATGAGCGGACGCAGCTCGACGCCGGCGATAGTCCGCTCGGGCAGGCCCTTGTGAAGATGGCAAAGACCTTCATGAAACGTGAGTCCGATAACCAGACTGAATCCCTATCTAGGTTTATACCTATAGGGAAAACATAAGCGGTCGCCGCTGTTCGGGCTGCTAACGCAGCCCTGCGGCGGTTCCGGCCCGCGCAAACTGCGGGCCGGCAAGCGGCACCCACAGAGAAAACCCGCAATGTCGAGCTTGCGGAAGCGTTGCTATGGGCTTTCGATGAAAGCAGGTGGATAGGTCGTGCGTAAATTGTGCAGTTGTGCACAACTGCACCGATGCACAATTCCGTTGCCGTGCTTCGCTTGCCCTGCTATTATGTACACAATTCAGCACAGGGCTTTCACCATGACAGCAAGCACCACCATGACCATTCGGGTTTCCCCCGAAACCAAGTCGAAGCTGGAACGGATCGCGGCCGACACCCGGCGCAGCAAATCGTTCCTCGCGGCGGAGGCCGTTTCCGCCTATGTCGAGCGCGAGCTTGAAATCATCGACGGCATCAAGCGCGGCATGGC
>CAZWIO010000016.1:0-12583 GCA_964634195.1 uncultured Methyloceanibacter sp.
GCGGACTCTGACTCCGCTAGTCTTGGTTCGAATCCAGGTCCCCCAGCCAAATCTCACTTTTCGCCGATTGCGCCAGCTCGACCGCCTCGATGCTGGCGGCTGCGGCTACGGTTTCCGCAAGCATGTCAAATGGTTGGCGGAAGGTCGCGACCACGTTGCCATCCTCCCAGGTGCAGTTCGATAGCACGAAGTTCAGCAGGCGGCGTTTTTCGCGCGGTTCTTGATTCGCGAACAGCCTTTGCGCATTTCGGGCGAGATCCAAGAGCGCAAGGCCCTCGTCCTTATACGATTTGTCAGCGTTCTGATGCCGTTCGATCTCTCGCTGGCAACGGTTCTGTTCCTCGCGCCATTGGCTCGACATTTTTTGAAAGAAGGCCGTATCAACAAGCCCGTCGAGCTTGTCGACATACATAGCGTCGATTCGGTCCTGAAGACGCTTATGTTCGGCCTGATGGCGCTTGATCGCCTCCTCGTGTTCCGTCCGCTCGTCGGCGTGGCTGGCATGCAGCGCGTCGCGCACCCATTCCAGCACCTCGTTGTCGAAGCGAAGCCGCCCGAGGAGTTCCGCGAATTGCGCTTCGAGCGCTTCCTCGCGGACATGCTTGCGGCGACAGGAAGCAGGGTTACCCTGACATTTGTCGGCGTAGCCGGTGCAATGATAATAGACGTAGCGCTGCTTCTTTATCTCGCCGACAACGGCGCAGCCGCAGGTATAGCAGGCGATCAGGCCCGAGAACGCGAAGTCATGTCGGCCACGCTTGGCCTTCTTGGCAAAGCGGCCGTCGAGCACGTCCTGCACCCGCTTCCAAAGCTCAACCGGCACCAGCGCCTCGTGCTTGCCCTGAATGAGCTTGCCTTTCCACTCGAACCAGCCCGTATAGAGCCGATTGCGCAGGATCGTGTGAACTGTGCTCACCGGCACTCTGGCGCCGCTCTTGGGATAGGCCAGCCCAGCCGCATGGACCCTTCGCGTTGCTTCCTTTAGAGAGATGTCACCGCGCGCATACCATTCGAACAGGTTGGCGATCAGCGGCGCGAAGCCCGGATCGACCGCGATGACCTTCTTTCCATCAGGGCCGGTGATGTTGCGATAGCCAAGCGGTGTCTTGGTCGGCCAGATGCCCTGCTCGGCCTTTTCCTGCATGCCCTTGCGAGCTTCCTCGGACAGATTGTCGATATAGTTCTTCGCCATCAGCACCTTGATGCCGTGCATGAACTTTTCCGAGGAACGCGATTCATGCGACAGCACCACGCCTTCCTTCGGAAAGTGCATTTCGACGTCGAGCTCATCGACCGTCACCCAGTCCTTGAGGTTACGGTAAAGCCGGTCAGTCTTCTCGACCAGCATCACCCGGACAGCCGGGTGCGCCCTGAGATAGGCAACCATCTCGCCGAAGGCAGCGCGGCCGGTTTGCTTAGCGGTCTCAACGTCAATGTATTCCTGCGCCACTCCAAGACCATTCGCCGCCGCGTATTCCTTGAGCAGCTTCAACTGCGCCGGAATCGAGAAACCTTCCTTCTCCTGCTCCTTGGAGGAGACGCGGGCATAAATCACCGCTTGCCTGCGGGCGGGATCGGCAACTACAGGTTTAGCGGCTCTTTTCATGATGTTTAGTGTAAGCTAAACACACTCGGACCGCAAGCGTCCGGCGGCGCGGAAATTGCGAACCGCGACGACCTGCAATCAGATCACATGACCACGGGGTGATCTGTTTGTCCGCGCCGGGGACACGAAACAAAAAAAGGCGCATGCACTTTCACGATAGTCGACTCGCAACACGCCGTGCTTCCAACGGGCCAAACACGTCCACCACGTTCAGCCGGGCAGCCGCTTAATGCCCCTGTCGTGTTGGACAGCCCTTACCCGTTCGGAACCTACTATGTTGACTTACTGACGACGCGGAAGACGTATGTTTCGTGCAGGCGCGTTCGGCGCGGCGGTGTGGGACAAGATGCCCCCGGAGGAGCCCTGATGTATTCCAGCATTCTCGTTGCAAACGACGGGTCCACCTTGGGCCGAAAGGCGTTTCGCCACGGCCTTCAACTTGCGTCACATCTCGGGGCACGCCTCGGCGTAGTGATAGCGATCGAGCCGGTGATCGTCCTGTTCAACGTCGCAGCAACATTGGGCTCGGACAATAACCCGGCACAACAGGAGCTGCGGGCGCGAAGCGAGGCAGCCCGACTAATGCTCGACGACTGCGTGCTGATGGCTGCGGCGGAAGGCGTGACCTGCCGAACAGAACTCGTGACAGGAACTTACCCTGCTGATGCTATTCTTCAAACAAGTGCCAAAGTCGAGGCTGATCTCATCGTTATGGCCTCTCATGGCAACCGTGGTTTCCGGCAGTGGATTCTGGGCAGTCAGACCAGTGAGGTGCTGGCTCGTTCTGAAGTCCCTGTGCTAGTCGTCCGCTAGCCGGCGGCCGCGCAGGATGCGGCAACCGTGTTTGATCGCCGCGGTGAAACAGCGGCGCCTCGTGCCGCCTTCCATCAAACTTGGGGATCGCTTGGCGCGGCATACCTCAGCGCCCTCAGGGCGTTAAGGATCACCGCCACGTCGATTGCTTCTTGTAGGAGCGCCCCCTGCACAGGCGGCAAATAGCCGAACGCCGCGACGATCATGCCGGCGATGGAAAGTCCCAGGCCGATGAACACGCTTTGAAGTGCGATGGCTCGTGTTCGCCGGGCGATATTGAGCGCGGTAGCGAGGGGATAGAGTTCATCCACCAGAAGCACGACGCTTGCGGCTTCGGAAGACGCCGCCGCGCCACGCGCGCCCATGGCAACGCCAACGTCGGCGGCGGCAAGCGCTGGCGCATCATTGACGCCGTCGCCCACCATCATGACGGGCTGTGTTGCCGCTTCCCGACGCACGGCGACCACTTTGCCTTCCGGTGTAAGATCACCGAGGGTTTCGTCCACACCAAGGGACCGACCGACCGTTTGGGCAATGTGGTCCATGTCCCCGGAAGCCAGCACGATCCGCTCAATTCCCGCCGCCCGGAGCGCATCCAGTGTTGTGCGCGCATCCTTCCGCAACTGATCCTGAAGCAAGATGACGCCCGCGACCGCGCCATCCACGGCCACCGCGACAGACTGCACGCCGTCATGATCATCCAGCTTCTGGAGCAGCGCGTGGCCGTCGTTGCTTCGATTGCGCACATAAGTGTCGCCACCAATCGCGACGCGCCGCCCGCCCACAGTTCCCTCGATGCCCTTACCGGGAAGTTCGGCGATGTCCGAGGGCGGCAGAAGCGCGAGGCCCGCGTTGGTCGCCGCCTGAATCAGCGATGTCGCCATGACATGCGCCGACGCTTGATCGAGACTGGCGGCCACGCCGAGCACGTCATGCTCGGTAAACCCTTCGCCCGTTCTGATTGCGGTGATCGTGGGGCGTCCCTGTGTCAGCGTGCCCGTCTTGTCCAGGATCGCAGTTCGCACGTGCGCCAGCGCTTCAAGCGCCGCACCGTCCTTCACTAGCGCTCCTGACCTCGCCGTCCTGGAGATTCCGGAAATGATCGCAACGGGAACGGCCAGGATCAGCGGGCACGGCGTCGCGACGACGAGCACCGCCAATGCACGGATCGGATCACCGCTGAGGAGCCATGCGGCAGCAGCCAGCGAAACCGTGAGCGCCAGGAATCCCATTGCGTATCGGTCGGCGAGACGCGCCATCGGCGCCTTGCTTGCCTGCGCCGCCTCCACAAGTCGAACGATCCCTGCATAAGTGCTTTCGGCAGCGGGCCGGCTGGCGATCAGATCGAAGGGGGCACCCACCAGCGTGGAGCCGCTCATGACCGCGCCGCCATGAGACAGGCTCTTCGGGATCGATTCGCCGGTAAGCGCCGAAAGGTCGAGCACCGCAACACCGTCTGCGACGTGGCCATCCACCGGAACGACATCGCCCTGCCGAATCAGCAGCCGGTCGCCCTGGCGGATGGTCGCGATCGGCACTTCTTCAAGCGTATGTTCGCGGTAGCGCATGGCGGTGAATGCGACGCGCCCGAGCAGCGCCTTCATTTCGCGGCGTGCCCGTCCTTCCGCGAAGGATTCGAGCAACTGGCCGCCCGCGTACATCAGCGCCACGACGTTGCCGGCGAGGCTTTCGCCAAAGATGAGGGCCGCCGACATCGACAGCGCTGCGACGACATCCAGCCCGACATCGCCACGGCGCAACGATGCGACGATCTGGCCGAACAGAGCGAGCAGAACCGGCAGCGTCCCGAGCGTCCAGGCGAGATGGGATGATGCGGCATCGCCGCGCCACCAGAACCAGCCGCCGATCGCGAGGCCGAGCAGCGCGATACCCACGAGCAAGCGCGGCGCGAAGCGCCGATAGGCCTCCCCGGCCGTCAATTGCGGCTGAACCGGCGCTGCTTCCGTTGCTCGGGTCTGCGCCACCTCAGTTCAACATCCAGATCGAGCCGTTCAGCAGCGAGGCGAAGGCCACCCAGGCGGCATAAGGAACGAACAGCCAAGCCGCCACGCGATCCCTCCGCCAGGCGGTGGCGATGAAGGCGAGAATGGCGGCGAGCATCAGCAGGATGACGACGAGCGCGAGCCCGAGTTGGTGAGCGCCGAAGAACACCGGCGTCCACAGGAAGTTCAGCGCCATCTGCGCCCACCACAGCTTCATCGGCCAGCCGGAACGGTCGCGCTGCCAGACACGCCAGCCGGCGATGGCGATAAGGACATAGAGCACCGTCCACACCGGCCCGAACAGCCAGGCGGGCGGGTTGAAGGACGGCTTGACGAGCCCGGCATACCAGCCGCCCGGCACGGTCAGCCCGCCGAGCGCGAGGCCGCCGCCGAGCACGAGTACGAGGAACAGGATCAGCGAGACATAGCGGTTCATGGCCTGGGGTTTCCTTCCATCATTCCGCCGCCTCCAGTCCACGGGCTTCGGCCGGCGTCAGCGCCTCGGCGAGCAGCGCGTCGAGCAGGCGGCGGCGGGTGGCGACAGTGGTGGTGAGGCTCGCCTCCAGCCGGTCGCAGAGCGCCATCAGCGCATCGACCTTGGCCACGATGCGGTGCTGTTCGGCGAGCGGGGGGAGGGGAACAAGTAAGGTCTCGACGCCGCCCACGCGCAAGTGCTGCACTGTGGCGCCGATAGGCTTGTCCTGAACGCGATCCATCAGCCTCGGATCGCGAAGCGAGTAGATCATGAAGTTGCTATCAATCGTGTCGGGGACCAAGCGCGCAAGCATCATGCGTTGACCGAGGCAGATTTGTTCGCCCGGTGGAATGAGGCAGACCTCACCCATAGGTGCTTCGCGTGTGATGAGAATGTCGCCAGGCTCAGGCGTACAGCGGGCGCTCCAGATTTGGTATGTCTTCTGATCGACATACTTCTGATCGTTCAGGTTCATCCGCCCATCGCGAACATTCGTTGTTCGAATCAAGCGAATCCCTGAACTGGCATAGGGTGCGGTCTTGTTCTTGCAGTCGATGACTAGCGCGGAACACTGGAGCAGGGTTGCCCAGGCCCACCCCGTGGGCAATGCCTCCAAATCTTCTGGAACCACCTGCTCGGCCAGCTTCTTGATTTGTGTCCGAGCCTCGTCCGGGTTCGGGTATCCCGCTTTGAGCAGCTTGGCGCGCTCCTTCGCGATCCGCTTCAGCAGTTCCGACGCCGGTTCGTCCTTCGCGTCCTGCGGCACCAACCTGCCAAGCACGGCGAGGTTGAGGATGGTCTGGCGCAGGCGCTTGATCTGGTCGGGGCGTGTGGTGAGCGCCGGCAGCGCGTCGAGGGCGAAGCGGGCGTCGGCCTCGAAAGTTTCTGGATTGGGCGCGTTGAGGCGGGCGAGGCTCGCCGCCGCCAGCCGGTCGCGCACCGCCTCGCGGCCCGCCCGCGCCGCCTCCAGCCGGTCGCACAGGCCCATCAATTCATCAACCTTGGCGACGATGCGACGCTGCTCGTCGAGCGGTGGGAGGGGAAAGGAAATTCCGGCGACGATCTTGCCTGAGACTTCCTTGAACGTGGTTCCCGGTGCTTTGGCGTCGATCTCCGGCGCAAATGCTTTCATCGCGGTGGCGATGAAGTGCGAGCAATCCAGGATGTAGGGAACGATCGACTTGAAGCCCTGGTTGGTCGAAATCGGATTGGCAGCGATGGCAACGTAACCGATGGGTGCCCGGCTAGTGAACAGCACCGTGCCCTTCGGCATCACCGTTGCCGATGAAGCCCGTGATCCCTTCTCCGTTAGGTCTCGGGAACCTCGCGAGATGTATAGATCTGAATATCCGCCAAGGTCGGCAGGCGTCAGCCATGGAATGCCCTCGCCGGGTTCAGTGAAGTTGCCGGGGTCGGCGGCCGGTGGTGTCCCACCACCGACAATCGCGCCGACCGCATCAAGCCTCACCCATCTCCATGTCGGCGGAACCGGGAAAGGCTCGTTCAGGTTATCGCCCCCATCAAGGTCACGCGGCTTCCTGATCTCGCCCGCCTTCACCAGCCGCGCCTTTTCCTTCGCGATGCGCTTCAGCAATTCCTCGGCCGGTTCGTCGTTTGCATCCTGCGGCACGAGCTTGCCGCGCACCGCCAGATCGAGCACGAAGCGGCGCAGCCGCGCGATGGCGTCCGGCGCGTCGACGATCTTCTCGTAATGCCTGAGCAGGCGTTCCGCGTTCATCGGGCCGTCGCTCATCGCAGCAGCGCCTCGGCGAGGATTGCCTTCAACTGGTCGCGATAGGTTACCGTCTCGGCCTCGGCGCGGGCAAGATCGGCCAGCAGCGCCTCCGGGTCGCCGTGATCGTCGGCCTGCATATGCGGATTCTTGAAGTCGAGATTGTAGCCGCGCGCCTTCACTTCGTCAGCGCTGACGCGCCACGCCTGCGGCCCTTCCTCGCGGCCCTTGCGCTCCTTGCCACCCCACCAGTCGATGCAGCCTTGAAAATGCTCCAGCCGGATCGGCCTGGTCATCGAATAGGCTTTCTGGCCCTTGGGCACGCGGTGCTCGTAGAACCAGATGTCGCGCGTCGGCGCGCCCTTCTCGAAGAACAGGAGGTTGGTGCCGATCGAGGCATAGGGCTTGAACACCGAATTGGGCAGGCGCACGATGGTGTGCAGGTTGCACTCCTCCATCAGATGTTCCTTGAGCCGCGTCTTGACGCCCTCTCCGAACAACGTGCCGTCCGGCAGCACCACGGCGGCGCGGCCACCGGTCTTGAGCAGGCGCACGATCAGCGCCAGGAACAGGTCGGCGGTTTCCTTGGTGCGGAAGGTCGGGAAATTGTTCTCGATGCCGTCCTCTTCCTTGCCGCCGAAGGGCGGATTGGTGACGACGATATCGACGCGTTCGTCCTTGCTCCAAGAAATGAGCGGCCGGGCCAGCGTGTTGTCGTGGCGCACGAAGCTGGGGTCCTCGATGCCGTGCAGCAGCATATTGGTGACGCACAGCATGTGCGGAAGCTGCTTCTTCTCCACCGCGCGCAGGCTCGCCTGCATGGTCTCGCGCTGCTTCGGCGTGCGGACATAGCCCTTGGCTTCCATGTGGCGGATGGCGCAGGTGAGAAACCCGCCCGTGCCGCAGGCGGGATCGAACAGGATTTCGCCGGGATGCGGATCGATGCGATCGACCATGAAGGCGGTCACGGCGCGCGGCGTATAGTACTCGCCGGCATTCCCGGCCGATTGCAGGTCGTTGAGCAACTGCTCGTAGAACTCGCCGAAGTGCCGCCGCTCGTCGAGATTGTTGAAATCGACCTGATTGATCTTGTTCACCACCTGCCGCAGCAACTGGCCGGATTTCATGTAGTTGTAGGCGTCCTCGAACACGTCGCGCACCACGCGGCGGCGGTCGCCCGGCTTGGCGGAAACCTGCAATCCCTTCAGCGCCGGAAACAGCTCGTCGTTGACGAAATCGAGCAACGCTTGCCCGGTGATGCCTTCCGGGTCCGCCGCCCAGTTGCGCCACTGGAAACGCTCGGGGATCGGCGAGCGATAGCCGTCCTTGGTGATTTCGAGTTCCTGATCCTGATCGTCGATGATCTTGAGGAAGAACAGCCAGGTGAGCTGACTGATGCGCTGCGCATCGCCATCCACGCCCACGTCCTGGCGCATGATGTCCTGAATGGATTTGACGGTGGTGCGGACGATCATGGCTCAAGCGGTCTCCTGATAGAGCGCGTCCTGCATCTCGTGGACGGCCTTTTCGAAACCCTCCTTGCCGCCGAACGCCTTGATGAGTTGCAAGGGCGTGCCCATGGCGGTGAAGGGCGTCACCTTCAGCACGTTGGCGTCGTCGAGATTGAGCACGCCCTCGTCGCGATACTTTTCCAGCAGCGCATCGAGCACGGCGCGGGCCTGCGGCCCATACTTCGTGAACACGTCGCGCTTCCTGACGTTCTCGGCCCGCTCGCGGCGGGTGAGCGGTTGTCTGTCGAAGGCGACGTGGCAGATCAGATCGAAGGGATCGAGGTTCTTGCCGAGTTCGTCGGCCACGGCGTCGAGCGCCAGGCCCTCGGCCTCCAGTTCCTCGATGATCGCCTGCTTGCGTTCCGCCGATTTCCAGCGCTTGAGGAAATCGTCGAGGCTGGCGAAGCGCTTCTTCAGCGCCGTCTTGGTGAAATCGCGCAGGGATTCGGTGACAAGCTTGCCGTTCTCGTCGAGATATTCGACGCGCTCGGCGAGGATGCGAGCGCCGACGCCATCGACATAAATCTTTCGGATCGGGCCACCGGGCGGCAGCGGCAGGCCCGGCTGATCGACCACCGTTTCATCGTCGCCGGGTTCGGGCGGGATGGTGTCGTCGCCTTGCGGCGCGTCGTCGGGCGGCGTGATCGGGTCGCCTTCGCCCGGCTCGTAAATCTGCACCGGATCGCCGTCGAAATCCGGGTCGGCGAAATGGCTGGTCGCGCCACGAAAGTCGATCAGCGTGAAATAGAACTTCTTGGTGTCTTCGTGCACGCGAGTGCCACGCCCGACGATCTGCTTGAACTCGGTCATCGAGCCCACCGCGCGGTCGAGCACGATCAGCCGGCAGGTCTGCGCATCGACGCCGGTCGAGAGCAGCCGCGAGGTTGTCACCAGCACCGGATATTTCGATTCCGGGTCGATGAAGTTGCCGAGCTGGTCCTGGCCTTCCTTGTCGCTGCCGGTGATGCGCATGACATAGCGCTGGTTCTCCGCGACCAGATCGGCGTTCTCGTTGACCAGCGCCTGCCGCATCCGCGCCGCGTGTTCCTCATCGACGCAGAACACGATGGTCTTCTGGAAGCGGTCACCGCTTTCCTTCAGGAACTCGCTGATCTTTCTCGCGGTCAGCACCGTGCGGTCGTCGAGCACGATGTGCCGGTCGAAATCCTTGGTGTTGTAAATGCGGTCCTCGACCTCGTTGCCGTCCCGGTCCAGTTGCCCGAGTTCGGGGCGATAGCCTTCCACGTCGCGGTCGATGTGAACCTTGATGACCTTGTAGGGCGCGAGGAAGCCGTCGCTGATTCCCTGCTTCAGCGAATAGGTGAAAACCGGCTCGCCGAAATAATCGGTGTTGGAGACGTATTCGGTTTCCTTCGGCGTGGCGGTGAGGCCGATCTGCGTCGCGCCGGAAAAATGCGTCAGGATTTCCCGCCAGGCCGAATCCTCGGCCGCGCTGCCGCGATGGCATTCGTCGATCACGATCAGGTCGAAGAAACCGGGCGAGAACTCGCGATAGAGCTTCTGCCGCTCCTCGGGGCCGGTGATCGCCTGATAGAGCCCGAGATAGACCTCGAAGGCGGTGTCGATGCGCCGCTTCCGGTCAAGCGCCAGCGGCAGATCGACCGTGGTGCCGTCCTGCCGTTCGATCGTCTTGGCGTGGGTGGAAAGCTTCGCCATCGCCGCACCGAATGGGCGGAAATCGTTGACCATCGTCTGGTCGATCAGCACGTTGCGGTCGGCGAGGAACAGGATGCGCTTCTTGCGGCCCGCCTTCCACAGCCGCCAGATGATCTGAAATGCGGTGTAGGTCTTGCCGGTGCCGGTCGCCATCACCAGCAGCACGCGGTCGCGGCCTCTCGCGATGGCCTCGATCGCGGCGTTGACGGCGTTCACCTGATAGTAGCGCGGGGCCTTGCCGCTGCCGTCGTCGAAATAGTCCTGAAGCACGATCTGCTCGGCTTCGGCGTCGAGGCCCTTCCAGGCGCGATAGCGCGCCCACAGATCGGCTGGCGACGGGAATGCGTCGAGCCCGAGATTCGTCTCTACCGGAACGCTTCGGCCGGTGCGGTCATGGAACACGAAGCCGTCGCCGTTCGAGGAGAACACGAAGGGGATGTCCAGCGTCGCGGCGTAGTCGAGGCCCTGCTGGATGCCGTGGCCGACGCTGTGCGTATTGTCCTTGGCCTCGATCAGCGCGATCGGGATGTTCGGCTTGTAGTAGAGAACGAAGTCGGCCTTCTTCGCCTTGCCGCGATAGGTCATCTTGCCGCGCACGATGATCCGGCCCTTGGTGAAATAGACCTCCTCCCGAACCTGCACCATCTCGTCCCAGCCGGCCCGCTTGACGGCCGGCAGGATGAATTTCGTGCAGATATCGCGTTCGGTGAGGCTCCGTTTATCCATTCTCGCAGGCGAATCCTTCAATCGTTCAAGTCAAAATTGAGTATTGGCACGGATGCGCACCGTTTGCATCCGGGTGCGAACCCGCGAACTTGAGGGTGCGCACCCGGTTCGCACCCCTGCCGCTGGCGGCGGATCGCGCCTTTGCCGCCCGCACAGGACAGGCGCCGGAAAGAACCTAAAGGCCCGCCCGCATCGGGAAAAGACGCCCACCGGCCTATTCCTCGCCATCCACCTGTTCGATAAGGCCCTTCATGCCGCGCAACAGCGCGATCAGGTGCCGCCGTTCGGCGATGGCCTCGGCGGTGTAACGTCCATGCTTGAGGGCGTGGCTATTGCCCTTCGGCGCGCCCTTGGCCTTGCCGCCGTGCATCCGGCAGCGCCCGTTCGCCATCGCGGGCGACTGGCACGGCGTCCCGGCCCGCGTCCGGGCGTGGCAACGCGGGCTCAGGTGCATGGGCAATCTGGCCGGCAATCTGCTTTGCATAGGGTTGTTCCTCGATTTTGCTGGCGTCCCCACCCCCCGGTTGACGGGGTGCGGCGACCATGCCGACCACCGCTTGCCCGCCCGCATGGACGTGGACGTGTTCGACCGTGACCTTTTGCTGGCCCTTGCCGCGATGGCGGTTGAGGGCTTCGAGCAGCGCCGCATAGGTGCGCGACAGCTTGTTCGCCTGCGCAAGGTTCTCGCGCCGCCCCTCGAAGGTCTGTTCGCCGATCATGGCGCGCCGGTAGCATTCCATTGCGGCGTTGTGGGCGGCGACCAGTTGCGCCGCCATCATGCCTTCAAGTTCGTCCTTTGGTGCGATGCCGATCAGCGCGGCGACCGTGGCGCTCAACTGCTTGTCGCGCTCCTCCGGGCTTGAGTTCTTCAGCCACAGCGCCTGCACCGCCTGATTGGCAAGAATGTTGTTCCAGTGATCCGATTGCGATCCGCCGATGTTCTTCAGCCGGCCCTTGCGATCGTCGGGATCGTCGGCGACCACGGTCTTCGGCGGGTTGGCGGTGGGCTTCTTGGCGCTCATGGCGATGTCCTCATCGGGATTCCAAAGGTTGAGAGGGCGGCGACCGCTTCGGCCTTACGGCCAGCGTGCCATGCGTCCCAGCAGCGCGAATGCAGCCAAGCATGGCCGGTCGGTTCGGTGCCGAACGGCAGCAGCGCGTCGTGGGCATGGTCGCTTCCACCGCAGCCGAGGCAGCGGCCGGGCGGCGAGCGCACCGGATTGCGGTTCAGCCATTCGGTGCTGCAGCAGGCGAAGGCGCGGGCCTCGGCTTGATCGCGCGGCAAGCCGCCGTCGAACTCGGCAATGCCCGCCCGTTCATCGAAGAAGGCCCGCCAGTCCTCGCCCGACCAGCCGTCGTTGCCGGTGCGCAGCAGCGCGAGCACCTGCGCCTTGTGGCGCGAAAGCAGGTCCAGCACAGCGGACGGCGGCGCGGTGGCGGCGTCCAGCGTGAGGGCATCCCCATCGACGCCGATGCGAACGCCGGCATCGCGCGCCGCCTTGAGGGCTTGGACGGCGCTCATAGCCGCACCCTCCAGCCCGTGTTTTCCTGCGCGGATTGGGGCGGGCGGCTTGCGTCCGCACCGTCCGCATCGGTCTCGCCATCGGAAATCAACGGGTTGGCGCGGACGGTTGCGCCGCGCTCGCCCGCTGAACCGTCCGCGACGGGGCCGACCGTCCGTAGGCTTGGTGAGGCGAAGTCCTTGCCGGAACTGACCTTCGGCCGATCGGCGGGCGGTGCGGACGATGCGGACGATTGCGCCCCTCCGGATTCTGGCGCGGATGATGGCCCGGTGGTGATGCGGATGATCCGCGTGCGCGCGCGGCCTTCGCGCTCGAAGCCGATGTCGATGCCGATCTTGCGCAGGAAGGTCGCCGCCCGGCGCAGCCGGCCCGCCAGCGCCCGAGGACTATCGGGCCAAGTCTTCGCCTTGGCGACGCGCTCGCCGGCCGTTTCGGCAAGGGCGCCCAGAAGCTCCGAGGCGGTCGGCATCGGCTTCATGCCGGACGCGCGGCGAAAGCGGACGGGTGGATTCTCGAT
>CAZWIO010000017.1:0-7813 GCA_964634195.1 uncultured Methyloceanibacter sp.
TCAAAGACAAGTGTCGGCTCAAAGCCGAATTGCCGAAGCGCCCGTAGCTGTTCCTGCTTGACGATCGTATCGTCCCGCCGGTCGCCATCATGGCGCATAAGCATGACCGGGCCGCGGCCACCGTTGACCAGATAGGTGGTGAAGCCGTTGGTGCGCAGCCAATCGACGGTGTTCTCACGATTCCGCTCCATGCGGCTGGTGCAGAAGACGATCCGGTGCCCGGAGAGGCACAGCGCCGTCACGATATCCCGCATAGGAAAGATCGGGTGATCCTGCACACATTGGGCATGGAAGGCATCCCAATCCGGCTCGTCACGCTTGATCAGGTGCAGCCGATGCGACAGGTCCGCCAGCGTGCCGTCGATATCGAAAATGACGCATTTCGCCGGCCGCCACTCATGCCGGCAGGCGAGAAGATCGGGGCACAGGGTGGAGAGCCAGAAGGCATGGTTCCTCATGGCAGCCTTGCTCGGGTCTCTCATGGGCACCACGGCTCGCGCCGCCCTCCATCATAGGGCCTGGCAAGACCGGCACCGATCATCAAGGCGCCGATGTCGTCTCGGCCGATGAACCCGCGGGCCAGCGTGCGGCCATATTTGTCATTGCCAAGGCGCTCCAGCCGCATTGGCTGTTTCACCAATATCTCCATGACCTGCTTTGCCTGCGCGGCCAGGCGAGCCTCTGCGGGGCAGCGCGGGCCATGCAGCTCCGGCGCGTCGAACCCCATGAGACGAATATGCTCGTCGCCGACCTTGATCGTGTCACCGTCGATCACGGTGATGGCCGGGGGCGCCGTAATGGCACCAACAATGGAGGCCGTCGCGCCCACGATCAGCGCCGCCGCGCCGAGGAACGCGAACAAGATGTTCCAGCCGACCGCCGAGGCGGCGCGCTTGGCTTCCGTTGCCTGATGGCCGGCATCCTTCGCCGCATCGCGTGCCTCGCGGTTAGCCTCCAGGGAGGCGTCGGCGCGCACCAGCAGACGGTCAAGCTTTGCATCGAATGACGCGAGCTTAGCCGAAGGTGGCATGGCTGAATGCCCGGAGAATATCGCTCGCCCTCAGCGATTCCTCGTAATCGCGCCCAATCGCATGGAGTTCCGCCAGAAAATCATATGCCGCCTTGGCCGCCTTGTAGATATCACCGCCCATGTCAGGTACTCCGGTCATTGAAGAAGATAGGCGCTACTGTAAAAGGTAAAATCAGTAGCGCCCGTGAATACAGGAAGACGTTTGTCCCCTTTACGCCGACGTTTCCGGCGGCTCGGATACTTCCTGTATCGCATCTGAATGGTTATAGGGCTCGTAAAAGAAGCTCTCGCTCGCCCATGCGACAATTTCTCCCCTATGGATGGTCAGAACACGCATGTCGATCTTGGCCGCAAAGTTGCGGTGCGTGATGTCATCCGCCCCGATAAGATCGGCATCCAAAGCCCGGATTGGCTCAGGAAATACCTCAATCACGATATGCGGCTGCCCGATGCCGCGCATTCCAGACGCTCTCCGCGGCGTCACGATGTCGCCGACCTTGAAGGCGCACGGCGCCGTGTAGATGGCGGCCAACTCCCGCAGCGTGGCGATAGCCGCCTCGGGGATGATCGTGCTGGTCTCCGATGTCTCATCCGCCATATGCTGTGCAATCTTGGCGCTCAATAGTTCCTCAAGGTTCATTCCGCTTCCTCCTTGTTCGCCGCTTCCATCCATTTCAGATGCGGCAGGGTGATTGTCGGGCGAGCCGGCTCCGGCCCGTATTTTGGTCGCTTGGTTGGCGCATTGGCGCGCGCCAGCGTCATCTTCGTCGCCGAAGGCCGGTCCTTCGGTTGAGTGATGGCGTATCCCTTCTTCACCGGCGCCCCCACGTTTCGCCGGCGTGCGGGTCCGGCAGCCAGTTGCGGTTGTCCATGATGATCGTGCCAGGGTCGGACTGCCGGCCGCGCCGGATATAGCCGGCCTCGCGCTCGATCATGGCGACGCAGCGCCGGGCGGCCGGGCTGTCGGCAGGCTGGCCGGTCGCCAGATAGTCGCTCGGCAGCCAGATGATGAATCCCCAGCCGGGGATGTTCGACCGTGCCGTCACCAGCCAGGCTGCGTTCGGAAGGCCGTTCTGCGCCCACGCCTTGCGGATTTCGGCGAGGGTGTAATTGGCCACAACATCCTTGCCGCGGTCGACGAGGATGCCGCCGTTCCCGACCTTGGCGCGCAAGGCCGGATAGTTGGTGCAGATTTCCTCCGGCGACACCGTGATGTCGATGGCGAGGGCCGGGGCGTTGAGGGTCGCCAGCGCGATGCCGGCGACAAAAATCATCCGTTTCATGTGCTCTCCGTCAGGTTTGCAGCTTCTTCGATCTGCCGCAGCAGGCTCGGGAACTCCCATTCCGTCGCATATGCGTGCAGCCTTTCCCGCCAGTCGGCGGGAACCTTGGGCATGGGCGGGACGGCCAGCGTCCAGTCCAGCCGAGTCAGGGTTTCATGGGTCTCGCGCGCCTTGGCGCCGTGCTGGCGGATGGCCTCGCGGACCGATGGAGGATGGATGCGATCGGCGTTGCGCAGGATGCCGTCGATGTCGCCATAGTCGCGCAGGAGCTTGGCGGCGCGCCCCACGCCGATCCCAGGAACCCCAGGGATGTTGTCCGCGCTGTCCCCAGCGAGGGCCAGGAGGGTCGATACCTGCCACGGCTCAACCCCCCAAACCTCAACGACATCGGATGCCTCCCGGAACACCTTGTTGACGAAGCGATCCCCCTTCTTCTCGCGGGAGACGACCTCAACGCCTGGGCGCACCAGCGCCAGCAGGTCTTTGTCGTTCGACACGATCTGCACGTCGCTGCCATTGTTCGATGCGTGCCGGGCATAGCTGGCGATCACGTCATCGGCCTCGGCGCCGTCGATCTCGACATTGAGGCCGAAGCAGGAGCACAGGTCACGATAGGGACCATATTGCTTCGTCAGCTCGGCCGGCCGCTCGGCGCTGCGCTGCGCCTTGTATTGCGGATAAGCGGCGATGCGCTTGAGCCCGGACCGGCGCTCGTGGGCGAAGACGGCGTGCGAGGGCTGGTGCCAGCGGAAATGATCCCACAGCATCATAGCGGAGCCGTAGAGCGCGCCGACCGGGTGTCCGTCTGAGCGGGACAGGCTCCCACGGCTGAAAAAGGCCCGCATGAAGATGTTGTTGGCGTCCACCAGCACCAGCACAGTGTCACTCCCCCATCCGTCGCGTCAGCTCGGCGATCAGGTCTTCCTTGCTCGCCGAGTGCAGTGCATCACGCCGCACGATGGTGACGAAAGCGTCCAACGCCTCTGCCATCTCCCGGCCCATCCCGGTGCCATCGTGCATGAGAACAATCTGAGGGGCCGTGATGTTCACATCCGGGGGCGCAGCCTCCATGCGCCTTTCCCCCATCGCGTCACCATCATCTTCGGCGCGGGGGGGGCAGGCAGCCGCGTCTTTTTGTGCGACCGCACAATGCCGCGCCGCTGAACATTGGGCATCCGGTCACTCACCTTGCAATAGATGGTGCTCGTGCCGGCGCCGCCGATCTTTTCCAGAACACCTTCCATTCCCATACGGTATAGGGCGTTGTTGATATGCCGCGCTTCCGGGTAGGGCCTGATGTTGAGCACAGGCACCAGGTCTTTCGCCGTGAAGGTCTCGCCAACCATGACGATTTCCTGAACTGCGTCGCGCACCAGAGTTCCAATGGACCACTGGCGGCCATCTGCGGTGGTGGTTGCGCTTGGATCGAGCCTCATCTTCATGAGCTTTCTCCCCGGCGCCGCAGCGTGTTTCGGCTGCGGATCGTTCCCTTGCGCGGCCGCTTCCGCCCCGGCTCCTTCTCCATCATTGCGCTGTCGAATGCGTCCTGTGCCTTTTGCCGGCGGATCGTCTTGGCGCGCACCTTGATGTCCTGGATCGTCCGGTTTCTGTGACACGCGCTGTGCAAAGCCTCGAGAAAGGCTGGGTCGTTCGGCTCCGGGATCGTCGTGCATCTGATCGGGTCCCACTGCCGTGCCGTCAGCGCCGGCCGATGATCCAGTTCTACCCCCCGCCACGACGCTGGCCGCCCCTGCCCATCCATCGAGACCAACAGGGGGCGGCTGCACGCCGCGCATAAGCTGTTCTGACGCTCCAACACCGCCAGCGCTACCCGGCGCGGAATAGCCACCCGAAAGCCTTTGGGTGGCTCGTGCGGCCTGTTGATCACCGCGAAGCGCCTCTGCCCGCCGGCGCCACCGTTCTGCCTTGCTCATCATTTCCTCCTGTCTTCTTCCGCAGGCGGGTCCAGACCCCCCCCTGTTCCTGATCAACCTCATCCATCATCCGCTTGGCATCGATCCCGAGCTGGTCAGCCAGGACATAGACACAGCGATCGACAAAGCGGCGGAACGCTTCCTGGTCCATTGATGCGAAGGCGATCGACTTCGGCAGCAGCAGCGTCTCGCCATTGAGGCGCTGCACTGGCGAAACATGCCCGACCGACAGCTTGAGCACTTCCAGAAGGCTTTCAGGGTCATCCCAACGGCCCGTAGCCTCGCATACCCGCTTGAGCATCGCGAAGAAGAACCGATGATGGTCGGGGTTGCGGGGCTTGCGAAACGACAGCAGCACCCGCTTCCCTTGTGGAATCTCCCGCATGAACTCGTCGGCATGAACATCGGCCGGACGCAGCACATTGCCATCCTTGACGAAGACCCTGCCGTCGAGGTCGCTCATTCCAAGGTCACCCCAAGCAGCTTGGCGTGCCGCTCGATGATGCGCATGGCGGCTTGGCCGTCCGGCGGGAGCAGTTCACCCGTTTCCACCTTGTCGGCCACCATATCGATGATGGTCTGGATGGTGTCGTTGACGCTCTCATCGTCGGCAGTCATCTCGCCCAGGCTCTTGTCGAGCCCCTTGAGGAAGGCTTCCGGGTCGAGCGGCGGCGCTTCCGGCAGGTCATTGACGTTGATGCCATCGACCGCGCCTTCATCGGGCGGTGGCGGCGGCGGCCCAAGGTCTCCATCGTCTTCGACAATCTCTGCGTCCTCAATGTCCGCCGGCGCCTCACCCATGACCGGGCCGGAGGAATCTGCCTCGGCTTCGGGTGGAGGCGCCGGCGGCATGAGGCTGACATCCTCAGCGCTTGGCGCGGTGCCGGCGTCGGTCTGGCGATATACGCCGTCGTCGCCCTGCGCATAGTCCTCTACCTCCTCGCGAAGGCGGAGGCCCTTGAGGATGTCAGCAAAGGCATCGCGCAACGCAAAGCCGCGAGCCCGCATCTTGAGCATCCGCTTCTTGTAGCGGAACCAGGGGGCGTCGTTATCGACCTCGCGCCATTCGCCCTTGATCTGGCGACGTACCGTCTTCCGATTGTCCCACAGCCCGGCTTCCTTGGCGTCGAGCACAGAGAACTCGCTGGTGACGACACGCTTCCGTCCGACGCGCCGGACGATGCAGACGGCCTTGTAATCGTCGTCGTATGGCTTGCCCTCGAAGTGCTCGTCCATGTCGTCGAGCACGCCAGCAGCCTCGATCAGCGCCACGGCGCCATCGCCATAGATCACCGGCATGCCGTTGATGACGCCGATGGTCTGAAGCGCCATCATGGGCGTCAGGCCGACCTCGGCGCCGTGCATCATGGCGACCATGACGCTCTCAACCGTCTTGTAGCCACGCGGCACCATGCCCGACGAGTAGGTGATACGCGCCACGCGGTACATGTCCTCGAAGGACTGCGGGACGATCGCCTTCACCTGACCGCCGGCGGTCAAGGCCGGCAGCTTCGGCTTTGCATCATCAGCCATCAGACGGCCTCCTGCCGCGTATCAATCCGGCAGCCGGGCAGCGAGACGCCGGAGCGCGCCGCCGCGTCGGCGAGGCGCTGCGCCTCTGCCCGGATGGTGGGGTTGTCATGGAGCGAAACCATGAGGGCGTTCCAGTCATCGACCACCGCGAATTTTACGGTGCGCAAAGAAACGGCGCGACTGCCGGCGGAGCCAGCCTTCGCCTTCGGCTTTGCTGCTTCTGCTGGCGCTGCGCCAGCGGCGATGGCCGCGGCCGCTTCGGCGTTGCGCTTGGCGTTCTCCGCTTTGAGGTAGGCGGTAATAGCCCTCTGGAGCGGCGCGACGACGGTGCCGAGCCTGTCGATCAGCGGCGTCCATTTTGCCTGGACCGCCTTGGCAGCTTCGTCGAAGGGCTTTTTTTCGGCCCGGCGCGCCGCGTCGGCTTCCTTCTCCAAACCCTTGAATGTGTTGATCAGGTTGGCGGCGAGGTCGGCGCTGACCTTATCGGTGATCTTGGTGGCCGCCTCAATCTGAGACGCGAAGTGCGCGCCGCGCTGGGCGATGTCGGCGAAAATCGGGTCGTCGGCACCTTCCGTTAATGAGGTTGGTGGATTATTGTGCCCGATGGGCGGCGGGCTGCGGTCCGCGGGAGCAACGTCCTCACTCCCGCGAGAACCATTCCTCCCCTCTGTTGCCGGCTCGCCGCCTCCCCCAACATCTTCCGGCGCCGCATCGGCCGCCGGCATGCCTTCCGTGAAGGCGGGAATATCCTCAAGATCAGCCGGCGCATCCGGCAGAGGCAGTGGCTCATCCGGCCAGCGCTTGTGCTGGTACAGGTGAGTCCATGTCGCATACTCGATCGGCGACCGGCAGCAGCCAGGCCAAATCTCAATGGCAACACCGTTTGTCATTTCACCCCCGGAGCGCAGCAGCTTGCACAGCAGCTCACCGGGGCGCTTGGGATGAGGATAGAGGCTGACGGCGATGCGCTCACGGCCAATGCGCTGCATCCAATAGCCAATCTGCGGCTGGTTCAGGACGGGCGGCGCTGCTTCACCCTTGAGGGCGGCGCGCCAATAGGCCCAAACGTCATTCGTCGTCATCGCGTCGGGTTCTCCTCCATGTGGGGCCAGATCAAGGCCCGGCCACCGAACAGCCGATACCGGCCGGTGGTGCCAAAGCTGGGGGGCGGTTTTGGCTGAAAAGCCAGTTATCGACCGCCGGTAGCCGGGATGCCCTTGCGCTTTGCGTCGGGCACGTTCAAAGTAAACCTCGGGTTGACCGATTTGTCAACATTAGGATGACAGGACAGTTGGCACAACTCACTAGCGTTGAGGATGTCGTCACCGCTCTCGGCGGCGGCACAGAGGTAGCGGCGCTTTGCGGCGTGTCCCGTCAGGCTGTCGGGAAATGGAGGGAGCGCGGCATCATGCCGTCGCGGCACTTCCTTCACATGTCGCAGGCGTTGCGCAAGGCCGGTTTCACCGCCCCGCCGGCTTTGTGGGGCCAGTTGCCTGGGGCGGCTGACAGCAAGAGAGGAACCTGAACATGCGTCAGTTCGCAGATGTCCTCCGGGAGATTCCTGGGGGCGTCTATGACGAGCTTACCGCCCAGCTCCACGAGGTCACCGAGGCGGTGATGCGGGAGCGCAAGGTCGGGGAGCTGACCTTGAAGATCAAGCTCTCGCCGAACGGCGAGAACAGCGTGCGCCTGTCGCACGATATCAAGGCCAAGGTGCCGGAGCCGCCGCGCACTGAGGCGATCTTCTTCACCGACGCCGGCGGCAACCTGCTGCGTACCGATCCGCGCCAGGGCAATCTCGAACTCCGTTCCGTCCCGACCGGCGACGCGGAGAAGCCGAAGGAGGTAAATGTTGGCTGACCCCATTACCAGCGACGCCAAAGCCATCATCGACATGGCCCGCCTCGGCGAGCCGCGGGTCTTTTCTGGCCCTGATGGCCGCCAGTTCCTCACAATGCCCGGCTCCAACCGGGACGGCACGATCTATACGCGCACTATCGGTCTGCCGACGACCAACCCGGAGCCGCCCGACA
>CAZWIO010000018.1:0-4907 GCA_964634195.1 uncultured Methyloceanibacter sp.
ACGCACAGGATGTCGGGACGCTGCGCGCCTATATCGCTGAACTGCGCGGCCGGCTTGGTCTGCCCGGTCGCGGCGCGGCACGGCGGGTGAGCTTCTGATGGCGAGCCTGCTCGGACCGGACGGCAGTCCGGTGAAGCTTCCCGCGTTGCGCGGCGCGTCCCGCATCCTGGCCGCCGGCTATGCCGGCGCCTCGGTCACCGATCCCGACCTCGCGCAATGGCGTCCGCCACTGTGGTCGGCGCAGACAGCGCTGTCGCCGGACCGTCCGGTGCTGGCCGCCCGCATCCACGATCTCGCCCGCAACGATGGCTGGGCCTCAGGTGGGGTCACCCGGCAGGTCGACGCGGTGATCGGCGCGGGCTGGCGGCTGTCGTCGAAGCCGAATGCGCGATCGCTCAAGATCGATCCGGATGTCGCCTCCGATCTCGCCTCCGACATCGAAGCGGCCTGGAAGGATTTCGCCGATGACCCCGACTGCTGGTGCGACGCTGGCCGGCGGCTGAGCATGGGCGGGCTCCTGGCGCTCGCGTTCCGGCACCGGCTGATGGACGGCGAGGCGCTCGCCGTCATCCTGTGGCTGCCGCGCGGCGGGAGGTACGCCACCGCGGTGCAGGTGATCGATCCGGACCGCCTGTCAAATCCGTATAACGGCATCGACACCTACTGGCGCCGGCAGGGGATCGAGCTGGGCGAGCACGGCGAGCCGCTCGCCTACCATATCCGGCGCTCGCATCCGGGCGACCAGAACGTATACAACCCCATGTTCTGGACCTGGGAGCGGATTCCGCGGGAGACGAGCTTCGGCCGCCGCATGGTGGTGCATGCCTTCGAGCCGGGCCGCGCCGGGCAGTACCGCGGCGTCTCGGTGCTGGCCCCGATCATCAAGCGGCTCAGAATGCTCGGGCGCTATGACGAAGCGGAACTGCAGGCGGCTGTGCTCAATGCCGTGATGGCCGCCTTCGTCGAGAGCCCCTTCGATCACGACCAATTTGCCTCGGCGCTCGGCGGCGGCGAGGAGCTGTCGGCCTATCAGCAGCAGCGTCTCGACTACTACCAGGCCGCGCCCATCAATGTAGGGGGAGCGAAGATCGCCTTCACCTTCCCGGGCGAGAAGGTCACGCTGACTAAGCCGAGCCATCCCAACAGCGTGTTCGAGGCGTTCGAGCGGGCGAGCCTGCGCAATATCGCCTCCGCGATGGGCATGACCTATGAGCAGCTGTCGATGGATTGGGGCCAGGTGAACTATTCCTCCGCGCGCGCCGCCCTGCTCGAGGTGTGGCGCGGGTTTACCGCCCGCAAGGAACACTTCGCCCAGGCGTTCATGGCGCCGATCTATGCCGCCTGGCTGGAAGAGGCGATCGACCGCGGGATCATCACGTTGCCCCAGGGCGCGCCAGATTTTGCCGAGGCCAAGGCCGCTTATTGCTCGGCCAAGTGGATTGGACCCGGCCGCGGTTGGGTCGATCCGCACAAGGAGGCGACGGCTGCGACCGAGCGATTGGCCGCCGGTCTGTCCACGCTCGAGCGCGAATGTGCGGAGCAGGGGGAGGACTACCTCGAGACGATCCAGCAGCGGGCGCGCGAGCGCAAGGAGATGTTTGCCCTTGGCCTCGATCCCGACGCCATGCCTGATCGCCGATCGGCGCCGTCCGACGGTGGTAATGACCAGCCTCGGACAAATGCTTGATGCAGCGTTGACTGTTGATAGCGGTTCGATGACCGGACTACCTTGGCACCGGAGGCACGATAAAGACAATCCCCTTGTAATGGCTTGAATGTAGTCCATAATTCCAGTGGCAGTTGGCTGGATTTCTGCGTAGCCGACTGTTCCTCCTTAAGGGTTGTCGCTCCAAGAGATCGACACAACTGCGCCGGGCCAAGAGGTCCGGCTTTTTTTATGGGCGGACGCCAGCAACCGTTTGGAGTGAAAACACTCGCATGGTTTTGCGCCCCGGAATCGCGGCCCGCATATTCAATACGCCGCTGCTGATGCATCCCGGTAAGCTCGATCCAGTGCTGGCCGGCATCGGCGAGCGGATCGTCGAGGGTCGAGTCGTCGTGCATGGTGCCGGCGACCGCATCGATCACGTCGCGTTCGAGCGCGGCCGGCCGGTCGCCGGTCGCATCGGCGACAAGGCCGGTCGGATTCTAGACGACAGCGGCCGGCAGCCCTTTGCGATCATCGATGGCATCGCCCTTATTCCGATCGAGGGAACGCTGGTGCACAAGGGCGGCTATGTCGGGGCCTATTCGGGGAGAACCTCCTACGAGGGACTGCAGGCGCAGGTGCTGCGTGCCATGCGCAATCCGGCGATCAAGGGTGTGGTGTTCGAAGTCGACAGCTTCGGCGGCGAACTCGCCGGCGCTTTCGAGACAGCGGACCTGATCGCCCGGCTTTCGGCCGAGAAGCCGACGCTGGCGATCCTGACCGATCATGCCTTGTCGGCCGGCTATCTGCTCGCGTCGGCGGCCCGGCAGATCATCATCCCTGAGCATGGGCGTGCCGGGTCAATAGGTGTAGTGACCCTGCATGCCGACTTGTCGGGCGCGCTCGAGCAGCGAGGCATCAAGGTGACGGTGCTGCGCGCGGGCGCACAGAAGATATCGGCCAATCCATTCGAGCCGCTGGCCGATGACACGATCAAGCGGCTACTGGGAGACCTGGAAGCGGCGCGCACCACCTTTGCCGAGAGCGTCGGGCGCTACCGCGGCAACCGCTTCACTGCGCAAGCGGCGTTGGCGACAGAGGCGCAAGACTACCGCGGGGGTGAGGCCGTTGCGCTCGGCCTTGCGGACGCGGTGGGGCATGCGCTCGAGGCCTTCGACAGCTTCGTCAAGGCGATCAACGGCAAGAACTAAACTAAGCAGGTCGGCGGAATGTCGTTACTTCGTTTTTCCACCGCGAACGGCGAGAGCGCGCGCCATCAGCCGAATGTGGCCGTCGGATTGAACTGGCAAAGTGACTCTAAGGCGATCTTTGAGCTCGGCGCGTTTGTCCTCCGTGAGTGCGGCGCAATAGCTGGGCGCCGGGCCCTGGCCGCCCAGGAATGGTGACCAGTAGTCGTCGAAATCCTTAAACACGGTCGGCACTTCGATCGTGTGCACCTCTGTTTGCTCCAGACCGGCATCGTCGAGGAGCGTAAGCAAGGCGTCCGGCCGGCAGAGCGGAAAGCGCCGGCCTTCATCGAGTTCTCGTGCAGCCGGATTAAGCGCTACGGCTGCATCCCAAAAATAGCGCATCAACTGCATGCCTTCGGCATAGTCCCAAACATACGCGGCAATCGTGCCGCCCGGACGGGTCACGCGCACCATCTCCGAGGCCGCCCTTGCCGGATCGGGCACGAAGTTCAGCACCAGCCCGGAAACCGCGACACCGAACTCGTTGTCCTCGAACGGAAGATTCTGAGCGTCTCCTGATCGAAACGTGGCGCGCGGGTTCTGTATGTGCCGACGCGCATGTGAGATGAACCCGTCCGAGGGATCGACACCCACCACCTCGCGTGGAGCGGCCGCCGCGAGGATTGTCATGGTCAGTGCGCCCGTACCACAACCCACGTCCACCCAGCGTTGGTTCCGCTTCAGCGTAAGCCATGAGATGAATTCCTGCGCCACCGGTCTGCTCCAGCGCCCCACGTATCGCTCATACGCGTCGCCGGCCGCCCAGACGTCGGATGGAGGGTGGTGCATCGTGCCTTGGCTCGACATGGCGTCCTCCTTTTCAAGGCTGGCCTTCAGAGCGTTGTTTCGCGGCAGAGGCGCATCGATCCAATTGTTAGTGTTGGGAGTTTGTTCCTGGCACAAATTCGCAAGCAAATGCCATGGCTTTTGGCCGGCACCAAAAAGCTGAGGCATCCCTGGCCACCTAAGGGGTAACCAACCGAAACTTGCTGAGGAGACAGCAATGCGAGACGTAATCCTGGCGGCCGCCGGTGCGGCCGCTGACGAGGCCGCTGTGTCTGCATTGGAAGCGCCGCGGCTTGCAGCCGCGGGTGAAAATGCGGCGCGTGAAGCCGCCGCCCGAACGGCAGGCGAGGCCGAAGGAATCAAGCATGGCAGCGTCGGCGAACGCGCCCGCATCAAGTCGATCATTACGAGTGAACAGGCGAAGGGGCGCGAGGAACTGGCGCATTACTTTGCCTTCGATACCGACCTCGCAGCTGAAACGGTGCTGTCGGCTCTCGCGAAGTCGCCTGCGGCCAAGAGTAATCTTGACACCGTGATGGCGCGGGAGGCGCAGCCCAAGCTCGGCGTCGGCGGTGAGCGCGCATCTAACGAGTCGCCGCGCATGATCAGCACCGAAGAGGTCTATGCGCGCCGCCGCGCGGCGGTGGCGGCCGTCTCGCAACGCTAACCTCTGACATTTTTGCATCGAACATCAGCACCCGCATCTCCGATGCGGCGAGCAGGAGAGCTTTATGACCGTGCTCGACGAAAACCCGCGCGACGGCAACTTCATCCTGTCGGAAGACGATGAAGGCCGGCTGTCGCGCGACAAAATCATTATCGCCTCAGGGGCCGGCCGGCTGCAGCCCGGAACCGTGCTCGGGAAACTGACCGCCAGCGGCAAGTTCGTTCCCTCGCCGGATGCGGGCGCCAACGGGTCGGAGACCGCGGTCGCTGTTCTGGTGGGCAGCGTCGACGCCACCAGCGCCGACGCGGTCGCGGTCGCCGTCACCCGGCATGCCGAGGTCAATCGCTACGGCCTCTTTTACGACCCGACCGTCGACGACGACGCCAAGAAATCGGGCAAGTGGAATCAGCTGCGTGCGGCCGGCGTCGTCGTCCGCTGAAGGCTGAACCGCAGAACAGGACAGAACTGACCATGGAACCCATTCTCGACGTGTTCAGCAGCGACGCCTTCAGCTTCGTCACGCTGACCGACTCGATCAACAAGCTCCCGTTCGTGC
>CAZWIO010000019.1:0-3836 GCA_964634195.1 uncultured Methyloceanibacter sp.
GGCGAGCGGGTGCATCTGGTGATCGACGGGGTGGACGGTCGCGTCCACCACGTCGAGCTCGATGCTTCCCGCGCCGGGGACATCGGCAGGGGCATGATCGTCGAGGTGGCACCCGCGCCGGGCAAGCCTCGCCCCGCCGACCGCAACATCCTCTCCGTCACGGACGAGAACGGAGTCTATCGCCCCTCGGAGCATTTGCAGGTAGCGCGCGATCAGGCGGAGCATATCCGCGCCGATCCCGATACTTTCGTGAAGATGCACGTTCGGCGGTTGGAGGCGCTGCGCCGGGCCGGGATCGTCGAACGGATCGACGCGGATCACTGGCGCGTGCCCGACGATCTTCTCGAACGCGGCCTTGCCCACGATCTTGCTCGTGATGGCGCGGACGCTCGCGTGAACACGCTCTCACCGATAGGGCTGGAGCGGCAGGTCGGCCATGAAGGCGCAACCTGGCTGGACCGGACCATGATCGGCCAGCGGGACACCATTGCCCAGCACGGTTTCGGCGCGGACGTGCGGTCTGCGTGGGAGCAGCGCAAACCTGTCCTGGCCGACATGGGGCTCGCGACGGATATGGGCGAAGGCCAGTTCCGCGCGCCGCGCGACCTGATCCAGCGGTTGGAGAAGATGGACATGGAGAGCACCGGCAAGGCACTTGCCGCCGAGCGTGGCCGGCAATGGCAGCCCGCCGTTCCCGGTAACTACGTCATGGGCCAGCTCGTCGGCTCGACCCGGCTTGCCAGCGGCCGGTTCGCCATGATCGACGATGGGCTCGGCTTCAGCCTCGTGCCCTGGCAGCCGGCGCTGGAGAAACGGCTTGGCCAGCATATCTCCGGCATTGCCATGCCGGATGGCGGCGTGGACTGGTCCTTCGGCCGCCAGCGGGGATTGGGGCTGTGAGTCTTGTCTGCTCGCAGTCAGAAGGCCGGACCGGAGCCAGCCCGTCAAGGCCGCAGCCGCTTCGCGGTGGCGCGTGCCGCGCCAGCCTTGACCGGCTGTCGCCCGCCCGGCAGGGGCTTGCCAAGCAGATAAGGCTGATTGGGAGTGCGGAAGCACTCCAATGCCGCCGGGAAGGTGGCAGCCGATCACCTGACCCATTGGATCACTTTTTCGATTGCACGAACTAATCCATTGGAGTAGTATCCATTATGGCTCGAACGGTTCCGATCAGCGTTGTGGAAACGCCGGAATTTCTGTCGGCAACCCGCAAGCTCATGAGTGATGAAGAACGGGCGCTGCTGGTGGATTATCTCGCCTACAACCCAACGGCTGGCGATCTGATTCCCGGAACGGGTGGCGTGCGGAAGCTGCGATGGGGATTGGAGGGCCGGGGCAAGCGTGGTGGCGCGCGGGTGATCTATTTCCATCATGATGCCGGCATGCCGCTGTTCGCGCTGACCGCCTTCGCCAAGAATGAGCGGGCTGATTTGAGCCAGCAGGATCGCAATGACTTCCGGCAGTTGACCACGCTGCTGGTCGCAGCATTCAAGAGGAGAAAGCCATGAGCAAGGTTGCTGACAGCATTCGGCGCGGCCTCAAGGAAGCCGTGGCCTACGCCGAAGGCAAGGCAGACGAGAGCGCCTTTCGTATCCATGTGCCGGAGAAGATCGATGTGAAGGCGATCCGCACGCGCTTGAATATGACGCAGGAGGAGTTTGCGGGCCGCTTCGGCTTCAGCGTCAACACGCTGCGCCATTGGGAGCAAGGTTCGCGGCAGCCGGAGGGGCCAACTCGTGCCTATCTTCTGGTGATCGAGCGCGCACCCAAGGCTGTCCAGAAGGCTTTACAGGCCGCGTGATGATCGCCTCAACCCCTACGCCATTTCCGTCCCACGCCGCCGTGCGCAAGTATTTTTGCGTCACGGTGCGTGGAGGTTCGCGGCGTAGAAAAAGGCTATTCTTTCAACGGCCTCATTGGGCGATTCTGGCGCAATGGCCAGACCTCGCAAGGAACGACCGCCGACCGCATCCGAGCAGCTTGAAGCATTGCTCGGCTATCCTTGGCCGTTTCCGGGCCGACCGCCGAAGCACGACCTCTCGACCTGGACCGTCGCTGACGACTGGCCAGAGCATATCCCGGTCACGGAGGCCGAGGTGGACGTGTTCGAGGCATGGTTCGCCGATCTCTTCGATGAGCTGTTCGGGCCGTGCCAATGAGGTGAGAAGGAGACATACGCCATGACCGTGCCGTTGCGCGCCGCCCTCTACTTGCGCGTCTCGACGGCGCGGCAGGCCGAGCACGATGTCTCCATCCCCGACCAGAAGCGGCAAGGCGAAGCCTATTGCGAGGCGCGCGGACTGCAACTGGTCGAGACCTTCATCGAACCGGGCGCAACCGCCACCAATGACCGCCGCCCGGAGTTCCAACGGATGATCGAGGCGGGCACGTCGAAGCCCGCACCATTCGACATTGTGATCGTCCATTCGTTCAGCCGCTTTTTCCGCGACGCCTTCGATATGGAATTCTACGTCAGGAAGCTCGCCAAGAACGGCGTGAAGCTGGTTTCGATCACCCAGGAGATGGGCGACGATCCCATGCACGTCATGATGAGGCAGATCATGGCACTGTTCGACGAATACCAGTCGAAGGAAAACGCCAAGCACGTCCTGCGGGCAATGAACGAAAACGCTCGACAAGGCTTTTGGAACGGCGCCTTGCCGCCGATCGGTTATCGCATAGTCGCCGCCGAGCAGCGAGGATCGAAGACGAAGAAGAAGCTGGAGATCGACCCGTTGCACGCCGACACGGTGCGGCTGATCTACCGCCTGTTCCTTGAAGGAGATGGCACATCCGGCCCGATGGGCGTCAAGGCCATCACCTGCTACCTCAACGAACGGCGCATCTTTACCCGTGACGGTGGGCGCTGGGGGCTGGCTTCGATCCATCAGATTCTCACCCGAACCACCTACATCGGCGAACACAGGTTCAATACCCGCTCGCATAAGGACCGGGAGAAGAAGCCCGAGAGCGAGGTCGCGATCATGGCGGTGCCACCCCTGATCGACCGCGAGACGTTCGACACGGTGCAGGCCCGCCTCAAGTCCCGCGATCCCCGCATGACGCCGGCCCGCGTCACCAGCGGCCCCACACTCCTTACCGGCATCTGCTTCTGCGCCAAATGTGGGGGCGCGATGACGCTCAGGACCGGCAAGGGCAGCGCGGGCGGGACATATCGCTATTACACCTGCTCGACCAAGGCCCGGCAGGGCAAGACCGGCTGCGAGGGCCGCTCGATCCCGATGGACCGGCTCGATCAACTCGTCGCGGGCCACCTGGAGGAACGCCTGCTTCAGCCAGAGCGGCTGGAAACCATCCTCGCCAGCGTCCTCGACCGTCGCCAGGAGCGCACCGCACGCCGCCGCGAGCATCTGGCCGAACTCCACAAGCGTATCGCCGAGACCGATCAACGCCTCAACCGGCTCTTTGACGCCATCGAGTCCGGAGTCGCCGATCTCGACGCCCCCGGCCTGAAAGAGCGCATCGCCGGTCTCAAGGCGATTCGAGAACAGGCCAGCGCCGACGCCGAGCGCGCCCAGGCCGCCCTCGACCATTCCGGCAATCAGGCTGTCAGCCCCGCTATGGTCAGGGCCTTCGCTCGCACGGCCCGCCAGCGCATCCGGCTGGAAGGCGGCGGCTACCGCCGCGATCACCTGCGGGCGCTGGCCCAGCGTATCGAGGTGGCGGACAAAGAGGTCCGCATCATGGGGTCGAAATCAGAACTGCTGCGCACCCTGGTCGCCGCTTCAGGCGGGAAATCCGGCGTAGTCGGTGTTCAGAGTTCTGTTCTGAAATGGCGCGCCCGAAGAGATTCGAACTCCTGACCCCCAGATTCGTAG
>CAZWIO010000020.1:0-2330 GCA_964634195.1 uncultured Methyloceanibacter sp.
GCCGCGATCGGGGCGGATTCCTCGCGCTC
Source organism: uncultured Methyloceanibacter sp. (assembly GCA_964634195.1). Classification (GTDB taxonomy): domain Bacteria; phylum Pseudomonadota; class Alphaproteobacteria; order Rhizobiales; family Methyloligellaceae; genus Methyloceanibacter. The sequence continues at coordinate 30 of CAZWIO010000020.1, forward strand.
CTGCTCGGGGAGCTTCATTTTCGACAGGAAATCCTGCGCGGTTGCCTTCGTCTTCGCCATGTCGTTCCTCACGCTCTTTTGTGCACGGCTGCACTTGTGTTCAACTGCAATTCTGCACTTACCCAATCCCAAAGAGCCTCAAGCTCGGCGGCCGCCTTCCCGTCCGGCTCCAGTTCGCATGCGGTCACGCCTTCCCGGCTCGCGTCCCGATGCACCTTGAATCGGTGGATCACGGCCGGGACCATTAGCAGCTTGACCGTCTCGAAGACCTGGCGGGCAATGTCTTCCTCGGCCCGGCTGTTCGGCTGCGCCATCGTCAGCACGGCGGCGGCCGGCTTCTCGCTCGTCCGCGCGAGGCGCGCGGTCCTGGGAAGCTGTTCATACGCCTCGATGTCAGGCGCACATGGCACAAGCACCAAATCGCAATATTCGACGGCGGCCGGGGCCTCGGTGCTCCTGGCGGGCGGGGTGTCGATGACAACAAGGTCGCATCCGGCTTCCTCGGCCTGGCTCAAGAGCTTCGGCAAGTCGATCTCGGTCGCGAATCGCACAACGGGGAGGGCATCCTTGCGGCGCTCGGCCCATTGGGTGGTCGATTGCTGCGAGTCCATGTCCAGCACGAGGACATTGAGGCCGGCTCGCGCGCCGGCAACGCCAAGGGCCTTCGCGAGCGTCGATTTTCCGACGCCGCCCTTTTGCATGGCGATAGCTATGGTCTTCATGTGCAATACCGCATTTTTGCAAACGCTCCTTTGTGCACAATTGCAGGGCCGAACAATGCCACGCCGTTCGGCTTGCGGTCAATGGGAAAAACTGTGCACCTGACGGCTCTTGTAATTGTGCACACCTGCACAATCAAGGCACTACCCTTGCCGCTTGCTCCCTCTCGATAGCCCATAGGACGGTAGCCGCAGGCGAGGCGTTTGGTGATTTTGCTCTGAGGGTGCCGAACCGGACCGCCTATTGCGCGGTCCGGTTCCGCCGCAGGGCCGCGTAAGCGGCCCGAACAGCGGCGACCGCTTATGTTTTCATACTTAGACAAAGATCAGATGGGGATTCAGTCTCCCTGAAAGACTCACGTTTGACGAAGCTCTTTGCCAGGTTCACAAGGGCTTTCCCGAGCGGCCCGTCGCCGGCGTCGATCTGCGTCCGCTCATCGAGGGGCAAGGTCTTCTTGTAGGCGTCGATTGCCTCGGCCCAGGCCCGCTGATCCTGTCCATGATCCGCAGGCGGGGGAGGGGCTTTGCCGAACCAGCCAAGGAGCTGGCGGGCCTTTTCCGGCAGGGACAGCCGATAGGCGTTGCTGGCCTGCTGCACCTGGGGGCCGCGCCCCTCGTTCCCGGTCGGCTCGTAGCGCCGCAGCCAGTCCAGAAACCCATGCTGGCGCAATGCCTTCAACGCCTGCACCACGGCGTTGCGCGAGCGCTTCACCCGGCTCATGATCGTGACGATAGACGGCTCTAGCCGGCCGGTCCTGAAATCCACGAGGTTGACGAAATACTCTAGCACCTCGATCGCGACCGATCCGAGCGGCCCATAGCGCTCGCCCTTCTGGCGCTCGGCGCGCTCGTATTTCTTAGCGGCCTCAAGCACCTGCTGCACGTCCTTGCGCGTCGTCGGCCGCCAGATACGACCTTCCGACCGCCCCTTGAAATGGCTGCGCCGGCGAACGGGCGTCGGGCAGCGTGCAGCCGGGGGAGGGAACACCAGGGCAAGCGCCACCTGCCCCGATCCCTGCCACGCGGCCCGGCGTTCCTGGGCGAGTGCGGAGAGCTGGCCGGCGTCTTCCTCGGAGAGCTGGCCGGCGCTGTAGTGCGTCCAGACCTCCCGCATGATTTCATCAAGCGCGTTCGCACGCGCGCAGCCGATCGCGGCCGCGATTTGCGTCCTCAACATTTGTCCTTCGTCCCTCCGTTCAGGAGGGCATGACGATGTGGACGGCGGACACAGCTTCCCGTTCTCGCAAGAATCAATCTTGCGAGTCGAACGCTGCTCGACTATGTTGGGCGCTGACGTTATGGCGCTTCAACAAAGTCGTTCCGAAATCCAAAACCCCTTGCCGTGCCACCGGCGAGGGGTTTTTCGTTATGCCCTCATTTCCTTCTCGATGAGCAACCTCAATGCTTCTTCGATAAGCGGCGCACGACCCGGCACGCCTCGGCGTTCCTTGATCTGGTCGAGTGCTTCGACCAGATCACCCGGAACGTAGGTATTCAGCGCCACACGGCCGGCGGCCGCCTGCCTCGCCCGATGGGCGGCAACGTCCTTCCGAATCTTTTCCGTGTTCTGCTTCATGCTTAC
>CAZWIO010000021.1:0-2061 GCA_964634195.1 uncultured Methyloceanibacter sp.
ACCTTCGCAAAGGCGCTCTGGAACTCCTGCGGGTCGTCGTTGATGTAGCGATGCAGCGCCCGCGCAACGTCGTGCCGGTCGAACACGCTCTTTTCCCCGGTGATGAGGGTTAGAACCTGCTCGGGCTTCTCCCGGATCAGCTCGGCATTGCGCCGGGCCGCATCCTCGTCCAGCCGCGCCCGCGACACGTCGAGGCCGCGCCGCTCCATCTGCGTGGCATGGACGCCCATATGCTCGGTCGGCGCGATCTCTAGCCCGCGCTCCATGTGCGAACGATGGTCGATCCGAATATCTAGCCCGGCCATCGCCAGGCGCTCGTTGGCGATCCCCTCCCACCTCTGGCGAAGGTCGCGGAGCTGCATATCGGTCGTCGGCAGGTCGTGCGCCAACAGCCATTTGTTTTCGCGCTCAAGATAGGTCTTGTCGCCTAGCCCGTTCTCCGTCACCTGCCGCGTGGTCATAAGAATGTGGGCATGGTGATTGCGAACGTCGCTCGCCTCGTGCGGCGCATGAATGGCGAAGTCCACGGCCGCGCCGTAGCGGTCGGCCAGCTCCTGCGCCATCTCCCGCGCCGCCTCTAGCCGCTGCTCGGCCGAAAGCTCATGCGGCAAGGCAATCTCGAACTCCCGCGCAACGCGAGCGTCCTTCCGCTTCTCGGCAAATTCGGCGGCGTTCCACAAGTCCGACCGATCCCGCGCCCAATCGGCGTTGACGCCCTCGGGCAAGACGATCTCGGCATGATCGACGCCTTGTTTTGCCGTGTAGTCGTGTGTGATGCCGTCACGCTCGTTGGTCAGCTTCTCACCGGCACGATAAGCCATAGAAGCAACGGCGCTACGGCCCTTCGCCCGCGAAACTGGCTTCATGCTAAAATGGTAGATCGCCAACCTGTTTCCTCGATCCCGTTTCCGCTTTCTCCGCCAGCCTCCGAGCCGGTAGCGGGCTGAGTTGTGTAGCAACTCGTAAGTGCGCCCTTACCGACTTAATCGCTTCGCTCTTTCGCTGCCCGGTGTCGTGCTTGCGGCAAGGTTGATGCAATGAAGTCGAGGCCGGATTGTGCTGCAAAACCGCCGATGTTTCAAGCTCAACGGGCAAACGACTGGAAATCACGGCCGGGAATGGTAGTCTTGCTGAACGACCGGAAAAGGAGATTGCAGCATGGCGCGAAAGTCCATCGAAGAGAGACTAGCTCAACTGGACGCACAACGCGCCACCCTCAAGGCTCGGCTCTCAAAGCAGGAACGTGCCAACGATACGCGTCGCAAGGTGCTGCTCGGGGCGCTCGTCCTGCATCGTCTCGAAGCCGGCAAGGATGAAATCTCGTGCGCCCTGCCCGACTGGCTGCGTCGTGAGCTGCCCGGCTTCCTGACGCGCGACGGCGACAAGGAACTGTTTGCCGATCTGCTCAAGCCGCCAGCGGCCGGAGGGACAGACGCATGAGTCAGGCAAAACTTGCATGGGCCGCGCTCAAGAACCTGCTGCGGGCGGCCGCGCGAGATCCCCTGTGGGCCTTTGTCTCGCTGATCGCCGCACCTTTCCGGGTCTGGAAACCTCTGCTCGGCGTCCTGTTCATCCTCATCGCCGCGCTGTTCGTGATCGGCTTCGGCGGGCGCTTCTTCCTCGAACAAATGGGCTTCGGTCCCGGCTCGGTCCCTTTTATCGCGCTCGATCTCGTTACGCTGCTGGTGCTGGCCGCCCTTGCCTTCCGCTTCATCACCAATCCGCTGATTGTCCATTTCGGGGATATGGACGGCGAAACCCACGGCTCGGCCCGCTTCGCCACCAACAAGGAAACGGCCGCCCTCGCCCGCGCCGATTCCGGCCTGCTGATCGGCCGCGACGGCAAAACCGGAAAGCTGCTCCGCTATGACGGACCGGCCCATCTGCTGACGATGGCCCCGACCAGAACCGGCAAAGGCGTGGGAACCATCATCCCCAACCTGCTCACGGCCGACCGCTCCGTGATCTGCATCGACCCCAAGGGCGAAAATGCCAGGATTGCCGGCCGCGCCCGCCAGACCTTCGGCCCGGTCCACGTCCTCGACCCCTTCGGCGTCACCG
>CAZWIO010000022.1:0-1851 GCA_964634195.1 uncultured Methyloceanibacter sp.
AGCCGCGCCCTCAAGCTCGCAAACGCAGGTGACGCATGAGCACTGACACCCCTACGGCAGAGAGAGACGTGATGGAACGGCTGCGCGCGACTTACGCAGCGTGGAACAATCCTCCGAGCGAGGGGCTGCCAGAAGGCGCCGATATCCTGCTATCCGCCGCCGACGAGATCACCCGCCTCCGCGCAGAGCTGGAACAGGCGCGGGAGCGCCTCACGCGCGATCGGCTTCTGACAATCATGTCAGACTCCGCCGCGCAGGTTGATCGCGCTCGCCCGGCAGACGAGCGCGACGGGCCTGCCTGGAACGGCCCGGGTGGAGACTGGTGGGAGCTATTCGAGGAAACCGTGAGCGCGCAGCTCGAGCTAGGCGCCCCCAGCGCACCGGAGGACACCCATGGCAACGACGCTTGACCGGCGAGAAACATTGAGCCGGCGCGGCATCCAGCCAGGCACGCTGCCGCTCGCCGACAGCGCCGCATTCGTGGGCGTATCTCCCAACACGTTCCGGAAGGAGGTCGCCGCCGGGCGGCTGCCGCCGCCGCTGCCCCTTGCCAGCCGCCGCCGGCTCTGGTCGATTGCTCAGTTGCGGCTCGCCACCGGCGAGGGCGCGCCACCCGTGTCGGGGCCGGATTACAGCGACGAGATCGACAAGGCGATCGATGAGTATGCCGTGTGAGCTGCCGAAGTATGTCAAGGCGATCCTGCGCAACGGCGCGACCTACTACTATTTCCGGTTTCGCGGCACCTACGCGCGATTGCCGTCCGACCCGGCGAGCCCCGAGTTTTTCGCAGCCTACGCGGCCCTCCTCGAAGGCACGCAAAAGCCGCCCTCGCGCAAGCGCCTGATCGACGGATCGGTTGCCGCCATGGTCGTCGACTTCAAGGCTTCACCCGAATTCCTCGGCCTCGCTCCAAAGACCCAGCGCGACTATGGACGCGCGCTCGAGCACCTGGACCAAGCTCTCGGCCGGTTCCCGGCTCGATCCATCAAACGCGCCGCAATCATTAGGCTGCGCAACAAAATTGCCAGCCGCGGCACGCGAGCAGCCGATTTCTGGGTGTCAGTCGTCAGCCGTTGCTTCCGGATCGGGATGGACCTCGACTATGTCGACGTCAATCCGGCCGAGAAGATCGACCGCATCAACGAAGCCGACGAATTCAAGCGCTGGTCCGCCGAGGCGCGCGCCGCCTTCGAGGCGTCGAGCCCGCCCGCGCACCTGATGACCGCGTATATGATCGGCCTCTACACGGCGCAGAGCCTCGGTGACGTGCTGCGTCTGGCGCGCACGGTGTACGACGGGCAAGGCTTCGCGGCACAGCGCAGGAAGACCAAGCGCTCAGGATACATCCCGGCATTCTCGAAGCTACGCCGCTACCTCGACAAGCAGCCAAAGACGGGGGTGCTCTTCGTGACCAAAGCGGATGGAACGCGCTGGACGGAGCGCATGTTCTCGGAGGAGTTCCGGGCTTGGCTCGACGGGCTCGAATTGCGTGACCTCCATTTTCACGGGCTGCGCAAGACCACCTCCGCCGCCCTCGCCGAGGCCGGCGCGACACCGCACGAGATTGCAGCGATCACCCTGCACGCAACCATCGAAATGGTGGAACACTACACGCGAGAAGCCGATCAGAAGCGGATGGCCAAGGCGGCGATCCTGAAGCTCGAGGCGGCGCACCGAAGGACGACCCGGAAGCGACCCTAAATTTTACCACTGACCGTTGACCCCCATTGAAATAGCGCGAAGAATCCTGCACGTATTGAAGTCTCTGGAATGGTAAACTGTGCTGAAATCATTAGATTCTGTAGCGACTCTTAATCAGCGGGTCGAAGGTTCGAATCCTTCATCACCCA